>NZ_JBIRRV010000008.1:317035-436793 GCF_044333925.1 Streptomyces sp. NPDC020898 | reverse complement strand
CCCGCGGTCCACCACCACCCGGGCCCCCGGCGGGGGCGCCCCGCATGCTGCTTTAATACAGCCCGTCCGGGGGGGGGGGGGGGGCGGGCCCCGCCCCCCCCCCCCCCCCCACCCCATCGAGTGATTCGCTCACCTCAGCGCGACGCCACCAGCGCCACCGCCCACACCGCAGCCAGAACCGCCGCCGCGGGCCATATCGGTCGCCCGCGTTCCGCCGCGCCGCTCTCCCCGGTCGGCCGCAGGTCGGCGTCGAGGCGCATGGCGGTCAGTTCGGCGGCGAGGGCGTCGTACGGATGGGTCAGGCCCCGGCTCCGCTGGAGCCAGCCCCACCGGGGCGTGGTGACCGCCCAGTCGCCGCCCTGCCAGTCCAGTTTCAGCTCCCAGGACCGCCGCTGTACGAACCGGAGGTCGTCCCAGGGCACGTGCCGGGGGCCGCGCAGTCCGGTGACCCAGACGCCGGACCGGTCGGCGGTGATGCGCCAGGCGAGTTTCATGGGGACGCGGACCGCGCCGTACAGCCCGATCACGGCGATGAGCGTGAACTTCCACAGCGGGATACGGGACTCGGTGAACACGTCCCAGCCCAGCACGAGGCCCCACAGCACGAGGAACACGGTGGCCAGCCAGTCCAGCCACCCCGCCCGCCACCGCCGTACCTTGACGGCGGCCCGCTGCTGTTCGGCCAACTCCCGTCCCTGTAGCTCCAGTTGGAGGCTGTCCGCCTCCCGTTCCCGCTGTCGGGCGACGCGTCGGCGACCCGCGCCCGGCGACAGCGGCCGGACCGGTCCCTCCGACCACTCCGTCAGGGGCGGCTGGTCGGGATCCTCGTCGGCGCTGACGACGAGCACCTCGGCGCCGTCGAAGGGAGCGCCGTAGAGGACGGCTTCCCGGACCGGCCCGGCGGTGTCCGCGTCGATGCCGAGGAGCACCCGCTCAAGCTCGTCGTCCACGACGGAGTCGCCCTCGCCCCCAGGCTCGTCATCGTCGTCGTCCTCGTCGTCCTCGTCGAAGGAGGCCAGCTCGACGGTGAACAGGGGCCGCCCGGCGGCGAGATCGTCGGCGGCGAACACCTCCGTCCCGCCCTGCGCGTCGTCCCGTACGAGCACGCGCAGCACCGGCACCGGGGCCCCGCGCAGCGCGCCCGCCCGTTGCCGGCCCAGCCACGCCGAGGCCAGGGCGGTCGCCCCGAGGCCGGTCAGGAAGACGGTGAAGACCCAGGCGCCCTGCTGGTCCTCGGTCGAGCCCCAGAGGCCGGCGGTGCCCCCGGTCAGCACGCCGAGCCCGAGCACGACGACGCCCAGCGCGAACAGCACCCGCCCACGCCGTACCGGAGCCTCCGAGCCCGGCACGAGCACGGCGACGCCCCCGGCGGCCTCCTCGGCGCGCTCCAGCTGCGTACCGCGTGCCCGCAGCCGTACCGCCACGGCGGCCCAGGAGCCCAGTACGGCGAACGCGCCGAGGGCGGTCATCAGCCATGACGTCGAGGACGCCTCCACGGCGAGGGCGAGCAGCAGCAGGGGCGCGCCGGCCCACACGAGTTCGGGCCGGGCGAGCACCCACAGCACGTACACGGCGAAGCCCGCGGCGACGAAGGGCCATAGGCCGCCGACCATCGCCACCAGGGCGCCCACGCACAGCACGAGGGTGGCGAGGCCGGCCGCGACCGACCGGCGCACCCGCAGGAAGGTCCAGCGCGGGGGCAGCGCGGCCGACCAGTCCGCCGCGCGTGCGGTGGTCCAGTCCCGGCAGCCGTCGGGTATGGCGGAGAGGGGCAGCCGCAGCGGCTCGTCGAGGGCCATCCGGGTCAGCCCACCGCGATCAGGATCGCCAGCAGCACCGCGCCCGCGACGGCCGGCGCCATGATCTCGTACGCCCATCTCACGGTCACCTCGCCCTGCGAGGTCGCGGCCTTCTCCCGCGCCTCCCACAGGGCACGCAGGTCGTCCATGATCTGGTCGTTCTGGGCGCGGGTGGGGCCGGGCGGGATCAGGGGCATCCTGCCGCGGCCGCCGCCGCCCGCCTCGTGGGCCTCGCGCATCTTGGCCCGGTTGGCGCGCTTGCGGGCGCGCAGCGAGACCGGGACGGCCCAGAGCTGGTACTTGGCGGCGGACTCGACGACGACCTCGTTCGAGAAGCCCGACCGGAACCCGGCGACCTCCCCCCAGGGCACCACGACGACCCGGAACGGGTTGCGCACCCGCAACCTGTGGTCGTTCGCGAACACGGCGGGCCGCAGCGTGTACGCGGTCACCAGCGGTACGGCGAAGAGCAGCGTGGCGAGCGCCAGCCACGGTGTCCGCCCGTGCCCGGCGAACAGCGCGTCGCCTCCGAGCCAGCCCGCGAGCCCGAGCAGCAGCGCACCGGCCACCATCGAGGAGGGCGACCGATAGGCCCGGTCGGGGGACTCGGGTTTCGCGGGGCCCGGCGCGGGCGGCTGATGGTCCGGGGTCGTCATGCCCCCGATTCTGCCCGACGCCTCGGACAACGCCCGCGCACGGTACCGACCGGGACCGCGCGGGACCGAGCAGCACTGAGCGGGCGGGAGTTTCCCGGCGCCCGGGCAGCGCACTCCCGGCGCGTTCCTCATCACTTCCTCGGGCTGTACAGCCGCTACGCGCGTAGATATGCTCGGCTTGTGACCATGCCCACCACTGCATCCACCGCACTCCCGCTCAAGGACGTGACCGCGTCCGACAGCACGCTGCGCCGCTTCCTTCACGGGCTGCCCGGCGTCGACGCGGTCGGCCTGGAGGCGCGTGCCGCCTCCCTCGGCACGCGTTCCATCAAGACGACCGCGAAGGCGTACGCCATCGACCTCGCCATCTCGATGGTCGACCTGACGACGCTGGAAGGCGCGGACACCGCCGGCAAGGTCCGGGCCCTCGGCGCCAAGGCGGTCCGCCCCGACCCGACCGACCGCACGGCGCCCGCCGCGGCCGCGGTCTGCGTCTACCCCGACATGGTGGCCGTGGCGAAGGAGGCCGTCGCCGGTTCCGCCGTCAAGGTCGCCTCGGTCGCCACCGCGTTCCCCGCCGGCCGCGCCGCCCTCGGCGTGAAGCTGGCCGACGTGCGGGACGCCGTCGCCGCCGGTGCCGACGAGATCGACATGGTCATCGACCGTGGCGCGTTCCTCGCGGGCAACTACCTGAAGGTGTACGAGGAGATCGTCGCCGTGAAGGAGACCTGCGGGACGTCCGCCCGCCTCAAGGTCATCTTCGAGACCGGCGAGCTGTCCACGTACGACAACATCCGGCGCGCCTCCTGGCTCGGCATGATCGCCGGGGCCGACTTCATCAAGACGTCCACCGGCAAGGTCGCCGTCAACGCGACGCCCGCGAACACGCTCCTCATGCTGGAGGCCGTCCGCGACTTCCGCGCGCAGACCGGCGTCCAGGTGGGCGTGAAGCCGGCCGGCGGGATCCGTACGACCAAGGACGCGGTGAAGTTCCTGGTCCTGGTCAACGAGACCGCGGGCGAGGACTGGCTGGACAACCACTGGTTCCGCTTCGGCGCGTCCTCGCTCCTGAACGACCTGCTGATGCAGCGTCAGAAGCTGACCACGGGCCGCTACTCCGGCCCCGACTACGTGACGGTGGACTGATCATCATGGCTTCCGTATTCGAGTACGCACCGGCGCCCGAGTCCCGCGCGGTCGTCGACATCGCCCCTTCCTACGGTCTCTTCATCGACGGCGAGTTCGTGGAAGCCGCCGACGGCAGGGTCTTCAAGACCGTCTCCCCCTCCACCGAGGAGGTCCTCTCCGAGGTCGCCCAGGCGGGCGAGGCGGACGTCGAGCGCGCCGTACGGGCCGCCCGCAAGGCCTTCGAGAAGTGGTCGGCGCTGCCCGGTTCGGAGCGCGCCAAGTACCTCTTCCGAATCGCCCGCATCATCCAGGAGCGCTCCCGCGAGCTCGCCGTCCTCGAAACCCTGGACAACGGCAAGCCCATCAAGGAGACGAGGGACACCGACCTCCCCCTGGTGGCGGCCCACTTCTTCTACTACGCGGGCTGGGCCGACAAGCTCGGCCACGCGGGCTTCGGGACGAACCCGAAGCCGCTCGGTGTCGCGGGCCAGATCATCCCCTGGAACTTCCCGCTCCTGATGCTGGCCTGGAAGATCGCCCCGGCCCTCGCGACCGGCAACACGGTCGTCCTGAAGCCGGCGGAGACGACCCCCCTCTCGGCCCTGTTCTTCGCGGACATCTGCCGCCAGGCGGGCCTGCCCAAGGGCGTCGTCAACATCCTTCCCGGATACGGCGACACGGGCGCCGCGCTCGTCGCGCACCCGGACGTCAACAAAGTCGCGTTCACCGGATCGACGGCCGTCGGCAAGGAGATCGCGCGCACCGTCGCCGGCTCCCGCAAGAAGGTCACCCTCGAACTGGGAGGCAAGGGCGCCAACATCGTCTTCGACGACGCCCCGATCGACCAGGCCGTCGAGGGCATCGTCACCGGCATCTTCTTCAACCAGGGCCAGGTCTGCTGCGCGGGCTCCCGGCTCCTCGTACAGGAGTCGATCCAGGACGAGCTGCTCGACTCGCTCAAGCGCCGCCTGTCCACGCTGCGCCTCGGCGACCCGCTGGACAAGAACACGGACATCGGCGCGATCAACTCCGCCGAGCAGCTGTCCAGGATCACCTCGCTCGTCGAGGCGGGCGAGGCGGAGGGCGCCGAGCGCTGGTCCCCGGCCTGCGAACTCCCGTCCTCCGGCTACTGGTTCGCGCCGACGCTCTTCACGAACGTCACCCAGGCGCACACCATCGCCCGCGACGAGATCTTCGGTCCGGTGCTGTCGGTCCTCACCTTCCGTACCCCGGACGAGGCCGTCGCCAAGGCCAACAACACCCAGTACGGCCTGTCGGCGGGCATCTGGACGGAGAAGGGTTCACGGATCCTCGCCGTGGCCAACAAACTCCGCGCCGGTGTCGTCTGGTCCAACACGTTCAACAAGTTCGACCCCACCTCGCCCTTCGGCGGCTACAAGGAGTCGGGCTTCGGCCGCGAGGGCGGTCGCCACGGCCTGGAGGCGTACCTCGATGTCTGATCCCCGAGTGGACACACGACCGGACGCACGTCTGTCCGTCTTCAAGACCTACAAGCTGTACGTGGGCGGGAAGTTCCCGCGTTCCGAGAGCGGCCGGGTGTACGAGGTGACGGACTCGAAGGGCAACTGGCTGGCCAACCCGCCCCTCGCCTCCCGCAAGGACGCCCGTGACGCGGTCGTCGCCGCGCGCAAGGCGTTCGGCGGCTGGGCCGGGGCCACGGCGTACAACCGCGGCCAGATCCTCTACCGCGTCGCCGAGATGCTGGAGGGCCGCAAGGACCAGTTCGTCCGGGAGGTCGCGGACGCCGAGAGCCTGTCGCGTCCCAAGGCGTCTGCCCAGGTGGACGCGGCGATCGACCGCTGGGTCTGGTACGCGGGCTGGACCGACAAGATCGCCCAGGTGGTCGGCGGCGGAAACCCGGTAGCAGGGCCCTACTTCAACCTCTCCTCCCCCGAGCCGACCGGCGTGGTCGTCGTCCTCGCCCCCCAGGAGTCGTCGTTCCTGGGCCTGGTGTCGGTGGTGGCACCCGTGATCGCCACCGGCAACACGGCGATCGTGATCGCCAGCGAGAAGTCGCCCCTCCCGGCCCTCTCCCTCGGCGAGGTCCTGGCCACCTCCGACGTACCCGGCGGAGTCGTCAACATCCTCTCCGGCCGTACGGCGGAGATCGCCCCGTCCCTGGCCGCGCACCAGGACGTCAACGCGATCGACCTGGCCGGCGCGGACGAGGCACTCGCGAAGGAACTGGAGATCGCGGCGGCCGACAACCTCAAGCGCGTCCTCCGTCCACAGCCTGTGGACAACGCGCAATGGTTCGCCACCCCGGGCACCGAACGCCTGACCGCCTTCCTGGAAACAAAGACGGTCTGGCACCCGACGGGTTCATTGGGCGCATCGGGATCGGCGTACTGAGAAGCGCCCTTGGAGTGGCCGCAGGCCACCCCAAGGGGCGCGGGGAACTGCGCGACCAGCCACAACGGACCCGCAGTCGACACACGACCTGGGTTCCCCGCGCCCCACACACCACTCAGCCGCCCAACAGCCCCACAGCCTGCCCAAGCACCGGAATGCTCCCGATCGACTGCGCCTGCGCGACCGGCCCCGTCAGGGCCTGGGACGTCAGCGGCTGGAAGTCGGAGAGCTGAGTGGCGACCCCGTTGTCCAGCGGGTCAACCCCCGTACCGGCGAGCGGGTTGGGCTTCAACCCCTGCACCGCCCCCGTGACATAGCCGACGGACCCGGTGAGCGCCGCCAGGCCCGACTGCGGGTCGATCTGCCCCAGCGAGGTCGTGGGGGTGACGCGCATGGCGTCCACCGCGGGGCCGCCCTCGGCCGCGGCGGCCGTCGCGGCGCCCGCCCCCAGGGCCGCGCCCGTGGCCGCGAGGGCGATCAGGACGCGCTGGGCGGTCGGGTTCTGGGGGGACGCATGTCGTGCCATGACTGGTGGCCACCTTCTGGTGCGCAGGGTAATCAGGTCGACACGAAGGGTAGTTGAGGTGTGACGCACCTTTCAAAGCCGACCCGCGGGGTCGGCAGGGAGGCGCCGGATGCCTCACACTGGTCTCTCGTGACCTCCCAGCCGCCCATACCCACCCGAGTCGTGCTGCTCTGCGGCCCTTCCGGCTCCGGCAAGTCCCTCCTCGCCGCCCGCTCCGGCCTCCCGGTCCTGCGGCTCGACGACTTCTACAAAGAGGGCACCGACCCGACGCTGCCGCAGGTCCTGGGAAGCACCGACATCGACTGGGACCACCCTCAGTCGTGGGACGCGGACACGGCGGTCACCGCGATCACCGAGCTGTGCCGCACGGGGCGTACGAACGTTCCCGTGTACGACATCTCGCAGAGCGCCCGCACGGGCGAGGAGACCGTCGACGTCGGCCGGACCCCGCTGTTCATCGCGGAGGGCATCTTCGCCGCCGAGATCGTGACCCGCTGCCGGGAGGCGGGCGTCCTCGCGGACGCGCTCTGCCTGAGCCGGGGCCCGGTGAAGACCTTCCGCCGGCGCTTCCTGCGGGATCTGCGGGAGGGCCGCAAGTCGGTGCCGTTCCTGCTGCGCCGCGGCTGGCGCCTGATGCGCGCCGAGCGTTCCATCGTGGCCCGCCAGACGGCCCTGGGCGCGCACGCGTGCGACCGGGACGAGGCGATGGGCCGGCTCGCGGACGCGGCGGCGGGACGCTGCGTACAGACGAGCAGCAGCAGTACGACCGCGTGACCGAGAAGACCTGCGTACGTAGTACGTAGGTCCTGGCACGCGGGTCACCGCACGCCGGTCGCTGCACGCACGCACACAAAAGCGGGACTGGTTGGACCCCCCGGCCCTCCAGTCCCGCTCTCTTTGTGCTTCCCCCGTCGGTGCTTCCCCCGTGGCCCCCCGGCCCCGTTGGATCCCCCCTGGTGGTGCTTCCCCCTGTGCTCCCCCGAGCACATCCCCCGTTCACCGCTCCCCCGTTGGGCGGTGCTCCCCCCTCGTACCCTCAGGCGACAAGCTCGCCGAAGGATTCCTCCTCGTCACGGCCGAAGCTGAGGACCTCGTCCTCACGCATCCGGCGGAGCGACCGCCAGATGCTGGACTTCACCGTGCCGACACTGATGTCGAGGATCTCCGCGATCTCCGGGTCCGTGCGGCCCTCGTAGTAACGAAGGACCAGCATGGTGCGCTGGAGTTCGGGGAGCCGGGCGAGCGCCTGCCACAGGACCGCGCGCAGCTCCGTGCCGCGCATCGCGTCCGTGTCGCCGGCCGTCTCCGGCAGTTCCTCGGTCGGGTACTCGTTCAGCTTGCGGCGGCGCCACGCGCTGATGTGCAGGTTGGTCATGGTGCGGCGGAGGTAGCCCCCGACCGCGGCCTTGTCGCTGATCCGGTCCCACGCCCTGTACGTCGAGAACAGCGCGCTCTGGAGCAGGTCCTCGGCCTCGAAGCGGTCACCGGTCAGGTGGTAGGCGGTTGCGTACAGGGAGGCGCGGCGCTCCTGGACGTAGGCGGTGAACTCCACCTCCGACAGCGAACTACGCTCCCCCGTGGACTCCCTGTACGCGGCCCCCGTAACCCCCGTGGTACTGCTGCCGCTTCCCCCCGTGTGTGCGTCAACCACCGACATGTACGTGGTGTGCTGACGCCCGGTGCCGCGAACGCACCCCCGCCCGTTCACGGCACCGGACTTCTCGGTGGTCCGGGTGACGTCGTGCAGACGCGTGATCACTGCGTTCGCGCTCGTGCTGTGCAGCGTGCTCATCTCGCGCCCCCCGTCGTGGACTTCCCGGTCTTCGGCTCGGTTCTTGGTGCTTCCTTGCCTGTGCCGAGAAGCTTGCCCACGCCACTTCATGACGGTGTCCGCCGACTGTCACAGGCGTGCAACAGGACCCCTTCTCAGGAACAGAACAGCGAACAGCACAGTCGGGACACAGCAAGGCACGGTAAGCGCCTGCGGGCACTCGCGAGACACCCCGAAATCGCCCGATAAGCACCCGATGGGCAGCCGATCGCGGGCCCGCGACCAGTGGGAGCGCTCCAGGTGTCGCAGCGCGACCCGGCCATGGGCCAGAATGCATCCGTGCCTTCCCTGTTGCTGATCGAGGACGACGACGCCATCCGTACGGCCCTGGAGCTGTCTTTGACGCGCCAGGGACACCGGGTTGCCACCGCTGCCACCGGTGAGGACGGTCTGAAGCTGCTGCGTGAGCAACGGCCGGATCTGATCGTGCTGGATGTGATGCTGCCCGGCATCGACGGATTCGAGGTGTGCCGGCGCATCCGGCGCACGGACCAGCTGCCGATCATTCTGCTCACCGCGCGCAGCGACGACATCGACGTGGTGGTCGGGCTGGAGTCCGGCGCCGACGACTATGTCGTCAAACCCGTGCAGGGGCGGGTGCTCGACGCCCGTATCCGGGCCGTGCTGCGACGCGGGGAACGCGAGTCCAACGACTCGGCCTCGTTCGGTTCGCTGGTCATCGACCGGTCGGCGATGACCGTGACGAAGAACGGCGAGGACCTGCAACTGACGCCCACGGAGCTGCGGCTGCTCCTTGAGCTGAGCCGGCGGCCCGGTCAGGCGCTGTCCCGCCAGCAGCTCCTGCGGCTGGTCTGGGAGCACGACTACCTGGGCGACTCGCGGCTGGTGGACGCGTGTGTGCAGCGGCTGCGCGCCAAGGTCGAGGACGTGCCGTCGTCGCCGACCCTGATCCGTACCGTCCGTGGGGTCGGCTACCGGCTGGACTCCCCTCAGTGACCAAACCGCAGGACAAGCTCCGCGGCTGGGCCGCGGCGCGCAAGGCGATACTCTCCGGGCTGCGCTTCACCAGCCTGCGGCTGCGGCTGGTCGTGGTGTTCGGGCTGGTGGCGCTGACGGCGGCCGTGTCGGCCTCCGGGATCGCGTACTGGCTGAACCGCGAGGCCGTGCTCACGCGGACGCAGGACGCGGTGCTGCGCGACTTCCAGCAGGAGATGCAGAACCGTGCGGGCGCGCTCCCGCAGCGGCCGACACAGGACGAGTTGCAGCACACCGCCGGCCAGATGGCCAGCAGCAGCCAGCGGTTCAGCGTGCTGCTGGTCTCCGAGGACGAGAGCGGACGGACGGTCGTCGGCAACTCCGGGGCGCTGGACACCTTCTCGCTGGCGGACGTGCCCGAGTCGCTGCGTACGGCGGTCGGCAGGCAGCAGGCGATCACCTCGAACAACAAGTACCCGTACCACCTGTACTGGCAGCGGATCATCGACAACGACACGCCGTACCTGGTCGCGGGCACCAAGGTGATCGGCGGCGGTCCGGCCGGCTACATGCTGAAGTCGCTGGAGCCCGAGGAGAAGGATCTCAACTCGCTGGCCTGGTCGCTGGGTATCGCCACCGGTCTCGCGCTGATCGGCTCGGCGCTGCTGGCGCAGGCCGCCGCCACGACCGTACTGAAGCCGGTGCACCGCCTGGGTATCGCGGCCCGGCGGCTGGGCGAGGGGAAGCTGGACACGCGGCTGCGGGTGTCGGGCACGGACGAACTGGCCGACCTCTCAAGGACGTTCAACCACACGGCGGAGGCGCTGGAGAAGCGGGTGGCCGACATGAGCGCCCGCGACGAGGCCTCGCGCCGGTTCGTGGCGGACATGTCCCACGAGCTGCGTACGCCGCTCACCGCGATCACCGCCGTGACGGAGATCCTCGAAGAGGAACTGGACGCGGAGACCGGCAGCATCGACCCGATGATCGAACCGGCGGTGAAGCTGGTGGTGAGCGAGACGCGGCGGCTCAACTCCCTGGTGGAGAACCTGATGGAGGTCACCCGCTTCGACGCGGGCACCGCCCGGCTGGTTTTGGACAACGTTGACATCGCCGACCAGATCACCGCCTGCATCGACGCCCGCGCCTGGCTGGACGCGGTCGAACTGGACGCCGAGCGCGGCATCATGTCCCGCCTCGACCCGCGCCGCCTCGACGTCATCCTCGCCAACCTCATCGGCAACGCTCTCAAGCACGGCGGCTCGCCGGTACGGGTGTCGGTGCGCGCTTCCGATGACGACGCCGACGGCGGCGCCGACGGCGACCTGCTGATCGAGGTGCAGGACCACGGTCCCGGCATCCCCGAGGACGTCCTCCCGCACGTCTTCGACCGCTTCTACAAGGCGAGCGCCTCCCGCCCCCGCTCCGAGGGCAGCGGCCTGGGCCTGTCCATCGCCCTGGAGAACGCCCACATCCACGGCGGCGAGATCACCGCCGCGAACTCGCCGAAGGGCGGCGCGGTGTTCACCCTGCGGCTGCCCAGGGACCCGGTGGACCCGGCGGAGACACCGGCCGAGCCCGGCGGGGCGAACGGCAACGGGGAGAGCGCGTGACGAACGTACGAGGCGTACGGCCCTGGCTGGCCGCCCCCCTGCTCGCGCTCCTCCTCGCCGGCTGCGGGATCCGCGCCACCGAGGTCCCGACGGACTTCGGCCCGGCGCCCTCCCGCGTCCCGTGCTCCCTCTCCGAACCCGCCGTCGCCACCCAGGCGTCCTCGGGGGTCCCGGTCCAGGTGTTCCTCCTGTGCGCCTCGCAGCTCGTGACGGTCGACCGCACAGTGCACGTCCCGGACGGTACGGCGGAGGCTCAGCGGCGCGTGCTGGTGGCCCAGGGGCTGCTGGACGAGCTGGCGCTGCCCCCGTCGGCCGGTGAGACCGAGGCCGGCTACACGACGGACGTACGCGGCGGCATGAGCGTCAGCGGCCCGGGTCCGGACGATCCCGAGGACGGCCTGCGGCTGAGCACCTCTCCGGACGACCTCTCGTCGTACGCCCTCGCCCAGATCGTCTGCACGTTCTCCGACTCGGCCGCCGCAGAGGGAGACGGCTACGTCGTCCTGGGCGGCCCGGACACCGGCCCCCTGCGACGGTACGCATGCACGGCCGAGGTCCGTTCCCGCCCGGGAGCCCAGGCCCCCCCGTCGTCGGACGCGGACGGCAGCTGAGCGCTACCTGATGAAGGGGGGCGTGCAAGCGCCCCTTCAGGGGCGCGGGGAACTGCGCGACAAGCCCCCACCGCCCCGCGGCCAACGAACCACGCACCCACCCCAGAGCCCTCGACGAACGGGGCAAGGGGCCGCAAAGGCCCCGGTGTGGCACACGACTCACCCCCCTGCACCGGGGCAACCCGGAACCGATCGTGCCGACCCCCGCGTCTTGGGGGGCGTGCAGCGTCATGGCTCGGGCGGCAGCAGCGCCGCGAATCGCATCCGTGCGACAGGAGGTGTCCTCCTCGTCGCCCACCTCGCGCTCGTCGCCTGGATCACGCTGCGCCCGCTGGACGTCCCATGGCAACTGCCCGCCAACCTGCGCCCCTTCGCGGGCATCCGGGCCGACCTGGCCCTCGGCTGGCAGGAGGCGGCCCGGCGCATCGTGGAGGGACTCGCACTGCTGGCCCCGCTGGGCGTGCTGCTGCCGATGGCGGGCGGCCGGCTCGGCGTCTCCCCGTTCGTCTCCCTGGTCCGTACGGTCGCCGCGGGTGCCATGATCTCGCTCGGCATCGAGCTGTTGCAGACCGGCGTGCCCGGACAGGTCGTGGATGTCGACTCGCTGCTCCTGAACACCGTGGGCGTGGCCCTCGCGCATGTCACGGTCGTGCCCACCGTACGGTCCTGGCTGCGCCGCAGGAGCGACCGCAGGCTCCGGGCGGCCATCCGTACGGAGGAAGCGACTCAGGGTCGGACCCCGACGATTCCCAGGGTCGGGATCGCCCCGTAGAGCGACGCTTCGCCCGCTATGCGTCCGTAACGTTGAGTACAGATGAGGCGACCGGATCAGCCGGACAAGGCCGGATCCGCGAGCCTCGCACCGCTACCCACTGAACTCACTGAACCCACCTGGGAGACGCCATGACCGCCCTCGCCCGCCCCACCAACGGCCGCATGATCGGCGGAGTGTGTGCCGCGCTGGCACGGCGCTTCGGTATGTCAGCGACGACGATGCGCGTGATCTTCGTGCTGTCCTGTCTGCTCCCCGGCCCGCAGTTCCTGCTCTACATAGGCCTGTGGATCTTCCTGCCCTCCGAGAAGCAAGCGGACAAGGCACAGACCGCCTGGTAGCCGACTCACCCGCCTGTACGCCGATGGGGCGCACCCCCGAGCAGGGGGTGCGCCCCATCGGCGCGTTCACGGGTGGGTCAGCCGAGCGGGATGCCGTTCACCGGGAGGCCCTGCGTGGGCAGGCCCTGCAGCGGGAGGCCGCCGAGCAGACCGGCGACCGGCGCGGTCGGGCCCTCGGCGAGCACCTTCGTGACGGCCGGCTGCGCGGCGGCGACACCCGCACCGAGGGCGGTCTGCCCCTGGGCCACGGCCTCGGCGGCACCCGGCAGCGCCTGCGACGCGCTCTCCACGGGCAGCGTCTGGGTCACGGAGCCCAGCGCGGCGGAGTCGGGAAGGGCGGGAAGGGCCGGGGCGGCGTTGGCGGCACCCGCACCCGCCGCGGCGAAGGCGGCACCGAGAGCGGCGACGCCGAGGGTCTTGGCAGCAGACTGCTTCATAGTGAATGCGTCCTTGAATGCGATGACGGGGATGTGAGCGGTCCAAGACCGTAAACATGCGGAGCCGCCCGCCGCAAACAGTGAAAAGCAGCCGAGTCACCCCGACCCGACCGCTTCCCGGACTCCTCGCCGAGCCCTACGCGTCGACAGAACCGCTGGTGGACGCGGTTTGCCGGAACAACCATTCGGATTTCAGCTCGGCATATCCAGGCTTGATGACGTCATTGATCATCGCCAGTCGTTCATCGAAAGGAATGAATGCTGACTTCATAGCATTGACCGAGAACCATTGCAGGTCGTCGAGCGTGTAGTCGAATGCCTCGACAAGGTGCTCGAATTCCCGGCTCATACCGGTACCCGACATCAGCCGGTTGTCGGTGTTCACGGTCGCCCGGAAGTGCAGCCTGCGCAGCAGCCCGATGGGGTGCTCGGCATAGGAGGCGGCGGCGCCGGTCTGGAGGTTGGAGCTGGGGCAGAGTTCGAGGGGGATGCGCTTGTCCCGTACGTACGAGGCCAGGCGGCCCAGTTTCACCGAGCCGTCCTCCTGGACCTGGATGTCGTCGATGATGCGCACGCCGTGGCCGAGCCGGTCGGCGCCGCACCACTGGAGGGCCTGCCAGATGGAGGGGAGCCCGAAGGCCTCGCCGGCGTGGATCGTGAAGTGGTTGTTCTCGCGCTTGAGGTACTCGAACGCGTCGAGGTGCCGGGTGGGCGGGAAGCCGGCCTCGGCACCGGCGATGTCGAAGCCGACGACGCCCAGATCCCGGTACCGGTTCGCCAGTTCGGCGATCTCCAGGGAGCGGGCGGCGTGCCGCATCGCGGTGAGCAGGGCGCCGACCCGGATGCGGTGGCCGTTGGCACGGGCCCGCCGTTCGCCTTGCCGGAAGCCCTCGTTGACGGCCTCGACGACCTCTTCGAGGGTGAGCCCGGCTTCGAGGTGCTGCTCAGGCGCGTACCGCACCTCGGCGTAGACGACGCCGTCCTCGGCGAGGTCCTCGGCGCACTCGGCGGCGACCCGGACGAGGGCGTCGCGGGTCTGCATGACGGCGCAGGTGTGGGCGAAGGTCTCCAAGTACCGTTCCAGGGAACCGGAGTCGGCGGCATCACGGAACCAGGCGCCGAGCTTGTCGGGGTCGGTCTCGGGGAGCTGCAAGTAGCCCGTCTCGCCGGCCAGGTCGACGATCGTGCCGGGGCGCAGCCCGCCGTCGAGGTGGTCGTGCAGGAGGACCTTGGGCGCCCGGAGGATCTGGTCCCGGGTCGGGCTGGGACCGGGGCCGGGGCTCGAACTCGGGCCCGGACTCTGGCCCGGGGTGTTCACTGCGGGCGTGCTGTCGCCCGTACTCCTGCCCGTGCTCCGGCTCGCACCCTGGTCCGTCTTCTGACTCGTCGTCCGATCACTCTGGCTCGTCATTTCCGCACTCTAACTCCTACGCGCGTAGATCACCCGTTGCGTTTCCTCCTTTCCCTCACCCTTCTTCTCCCGCTCTCCGCCTGTACGTTTCCGCCGATACGTAACGGTGACCGCGAGGACAGGTGGAGTGCACCGGTGCTTCTGACAGTGTTCTGCCATGGCACACCAAGTGACGCCGGCGCGACAGGCCCGGCTCGGGAGGGCGCTCGGACCGGAACCGTCGTCGGTGGGCGGCGTCGTTCTGCTGCTTCCCGGCGGTGACGAGGTATCGACGCGCAGGCCGTCGCCCATGCTGGCGGCCGCCTCCGTAAGGACGTTGGGCCGCCGGCTCGCCCGCGCGGGCCGTACGGACGGACTCGCCGCACACGTCGTCCACTACCGCTACCGCGGCTGGAACGGCGGCGAGGCGCAGCTCGCGCACGACGCGCGCTGGGCCGCCGACGAGGTCGTACGGCGGTACGGCGACGTCTCCGTCTGCCTCGCCGGGATCGGCATGGGCGGGCGGGCGGCGCTGCGCGCGGCGGATCACGAGGCCGTCAACTCCGTACTGGCGCTGGCACCCTGGCTGCCCGAGGACGACGTGGCGGCGACGCCGGAGCCGGTGCGGCAACTGGCCGGGCGGCGGGTGCTGATCGTGCACGGCACGAACGACGAACGGACCGATCCCGAACTGTCGTTCCGGTTCGCGGCGCGGGCGAAGAAGGCGAACCGGGACATCTGCCGGTTCGAAGTGCACTCCGATGGACACGGGTTGCATCAGTACCGGCAGGAAGTGCACGCGCTGGCGGAGGACTTCGTGATGGGGGTGCTGGTCGGGCGGCGGTTCTCGCGGCCTTTGGAGGATGCGTTGGTGGCTCCGCCGCCGTTGGGGTTGAGGATGCCGTTGGCTGTGGGGTTCGGGTCTTTGCGGCGGTAGGTTGGGGTTGTGTTCGGGGTGCGGGTCGGTGGGGGCTTGTCGCGCAGTTCCCCGCGCCCCTAGAAGCAGGTCCGCCGCCCTTACGTAGGGAACAGGTTTCTCCTTCTCAGGGCAGCAGGTTGCCCTTTCTTGCCAGGAGGAACTTCTTGAAGGCTGCCACCGGCGGAGTATCCGGGTGGCCGTCGAGCCAGGCCACGCCGATTTCTCTGGCGGCTCTTGGTGAGGTGACCGTCAGTTCGGCTACTCCTGGGCGGGGGACGGCCGGCGGAGGGAGTAGCGCTACGCCCAGGCCGGCGGCCACCAGACCCCGCAAGGTCTCGGCCTCCTCGCCCTCGAAGGCGATGCGGGGGCGGAAGCCGGCCTGTTGGCAGAGGTCGTCGGTGATGCGGCGGAGGCCGTAGCCGGGTTCGAGGGTGACGAAGGTTTCGTCGGCCGCTTCGGCGAGGCGAACTCGTCTGCGGGTGGCGAGGCGATGGTCGGCGGGGACGACCAGGCGGAGTTTCTGTTCGTCCAGGCGGCGGCCGACGAGGTCGGGGGCGTCCGGGACGGGGGAGGTGAGGCAGAGGTCCAGTTCGCCTGAGCGCAGGCGTTCGATCATCGCCTCGCCGTAGTTCTGGACGAGGGTGAAACGGACCCGGGGATGGTCGGCGCGGAAGGCGTGCAGCAGGCCGGGGACGGTCTCGGCGCCCATGGTGTGCAGGAAGCCGAAGGCGACCTTGCCGGTGGCGGGGTCGGCGTCGGCACGTACCTCGTCGGCGGCGCGCTCGATCTCGGCGAGGGCCCGCTCGACGGAGGCGAGGAACGTACGGCCGGCCGGGGTGAGGGAGACCGTGCGGCCCCGGCGGGCGAACAGGTCGACGCCCAGGTCCTGTTCGAGACGGACCATCGCCCGGGAGAGCGTCGACTGCGGGACCTGCATCTCCTGGGCGGCGCGCGTGACGTGCTCCGTGCGGGCGACTCCGGCGAAGTAGGAGAGACGTGGGGCGAGGGCGGTGACGATGTCTTCTGTGTCACTGGACGGTGACAGACGAGCCGCTGACCTTTGCTGATGCACCATGGGAACGATTATGGGGTTTCCGTGCATTGGACGGATGAACGGGGGCGTACGTAACTTCGAGGCATGCCTGCTGCCAGTACCGGGGCGTCCACGACAGTGGCCGCCTCCTCGCTCACCCCCGTCCCCTCCCTCCCTGTCATCGACTCCCGTATGGCCCCGGGTGGGCCCGGCTACCGGCGGATGAGCTTCGCGCTCTTCCTCGCGGGCGTCGCGACCTTCGCGCTCCTCTACTCCACGCAGGCACTGCTGCCGTTGATCTCCGGCGACTTCGGGGTGTCGGCGAGCGACGCGAGCTGGACGGTGTCGGCGGCGACGGGCGCGCTGGCCCTGTTCGTCCTCCCGATGAGCGCCCTGTCGGAACGGTTCGGGCGGCGTGCGGTGATGACGGCGTCGCTGGTGGTGGCGGTGTCGGTCGGGCTGCTGGTGCCCTTCGCTCCGTCGCTGGGCGCGTTGATCGCGCTGCGAGCGGTGCAGGGCGCGGCGCTGGCGGGGCTGCCTGCGTCGGCGACCGCCTACCTGGCCGAGGAGGTCCGTCCGAAGGCGCTGATCACGGCGATCGGTCTGTTCGTCGCAGGCAACAGTGTGGGCGGGATGAGCGGCCGGGTCATCACGGGCTGGGTCGCGCAGGAGTGGGGCTGGCGGGTCGCGGTCGCTGTGATCGGTGTGGTCGCGGTGGGCTGCGTGGTGGCCTTCCGGCTGCTGCTGCCCGCGCCGCGTCACTTCCGGACGGGCTCGCTGCGGCCCCGGGTGCTGGTCCGCACGGTCCGTACGCATCTGGCGAACCCTTTGCTGCGGCGGCTGTACGCGATCGGCGCACTGTTCATGACGGTGTTCGGCGGCGTCTACACAGTGATCGGGTACCGCCTGACGGAGGCCCCCTTCGGCCTGCCCCAGGGCATCGTCGGCTCGGTCTTCCTCGTCTACCTGGTGGGTACGGTGTCGGCGTCGACGGCGGGGAGGCTGGTGGCCCGCCTTGGGCGCCGGGGCGCGCTGTACCTGGCCGGCGGCACGACGACGGCGGGCCTGCTCCTCTCCCTCTCGGACACCCTGGCGCTGGTTCTGCTGGGCCTGGTCCTGATCACGGCGGGCTTCTTCGCGGGGCACGCGGTGGCATCGTCGGCGGTGAGCCACACGGCGAAGGAGGGGCGGGCGCAGGCGTCGGCGCTGTATCAGTCGGCGTACTACATCGGCTCCAGTGCCGGCAGTACGTTGGGAGCGGTGGCGTTCCACGCGGGTGGGTGGTCGGGAACCGTGGGGATGGGACTGCTGGCGGTGCTCGGCGTCGTGACGATCACGGTGATGGGGTCACGGGCGGCACGGAATCTGCGGGTCGCCGCGGCGGCTTAGCCCACGGCCCTTTCTCGCCCCCGCCGCCCCTACCCGTCCCATCCCTTCCTGGGGGCTGCGCCCCCAGACCCCCGCTACGGCCCTGAACGGGCCTTGTCCTCAAACTCCCCCAGAGGGGGGACCCCCAACGGGCTGAAAGACCAGTAGCGGGGGTTCGGGGGCAGCGCCCCGAGGATGGGATGACCTGCACCTTTGTCCACTCCACGGGCCGTTGTCAGTGGCCTGCGCTAGCTTTCATCGTGTTGGGTCGCGATGGTGCGACGAAGGCAGCCAAGGGGTGGGTTGGCGATGGGTGACGGTACGGCTACGGCGACAGATCTCGACGTAAAACTGGAGCGGCACCGCGTCGAACTGACCGGGTACTGCTACCGCATGCTCGGCTCCTCCTTCGAGGCCGAGGACGCGGTGCAGGACACGATGGTCCGCGCCTGGCGGAGCTACGAGAAGTTCGAGGGGCGGTCCAGTCTGCGTTCCTGGCTGTACCGGATCGCTACCAACGTGTGCCTGGACATGCTGACCGCCGGCAACAAGCGCGCCCGCCCCATGGACCTCACCGACTCCACGCCCCTCGCCCGGGCCGCCCTCTCCCCCCGCCCGGACAACACCTGGCTGGAGCCCATGCCGGACGCCCGCGTACTGCCCACCGTCGAGGACCCGGCGGAAGCCGCCGTGGCCAAGGAGTCCGTGCGGCTCGCCTTCATGGCCGCCCTGCAGCAACTCCCCGCGAAACAACGGGCCGTGCTGATCCTGAGGGAAGTGCTGGCCTGGAAGGCGAGCGAGGTCGCCGAGCTGCTCGACACCTCGGTCGCGTCCGTCAACAGCGCGCTCCAGCGGGCGCGGGCGACACTCGCCGAGCGCGATCACGCCGGGGGCGTCGACGCCGCCGTCTCCGATCCGCTCAGCGAAGAGCAGCAGAAGCTCCTCGATCGCTACGTCGCCGCGTTCGAGGGGTACGACATGACGGCGCTCACGGCGCTGCTGCACGAGGACGCCGTCATGACGATGCCGCCGTTCGACCTGTGGCTGACCGGGCCGGAGGACATCACTGGCTTCATGACGACGCTCGGCGCACCCTGTGCGGGCTCGCACCTCGTGCCGGTCGCCGTCAACGGACTGCCGGGCTTCGCCCAGTACAAGCCGGACGAGGAGACGGGCGGCTTCTCCCCCTGGGCGGTCCAGGTGCTGGAGATCTCAGACGGCCGGATCACCGGGTTCCACTGCTTCCTCGACACAAAGCGCTGGTTCCCGCTGTTCGGTCTGCCTCTCCACCTCGATCTCAACCTCGATGTCGAAGGTGAGGCCGACCAGGCCGAGGAGGGCGAGTAGGGCCGGGGCGGGGTCCCGGAGGCGTATCCGGCCTCCGGCCCGGCGGGCCGTGAGCTGGAGCCGGGCCAGCAGTTCCACGGCGGCCAGTCCGGGCGGCCCGAGCCCCGCCACGTCGCACACCACGACCGGGTCGCGATCACCACCACCGCCGGTCCCCAGCAGCGCACACATGTCTTCGCATCGCCTCGGCACCTCATCGCGGGTGACGGGGCCGGCCAGCACGAGTACAGCGGGTGTCATGGCGTCCACGAGCGGTAGACCCGACCGGTGCCCGTAACTCATCGCCCACCCGTTGAAGCCCACCCGTTGAGATCGCTTTGACTCGCGCCACTCGTCCCCCGGAGAGTTGCGTGTATGCCCCATGAACCGGCCCCGCCCGTGATACCCCACGGCCTCCTCCGCCCCCGACCGACGGAGGAGGCGCCGTGCAGGGAGTGCTGACCGGGTTCGCGGTGATCGCCGTGGTCATCGGCGTCGGATACGTGATCGGGCTCCGCGGCTACCTCGGGGACAATGGACGCGAGGTCCTGACCAAGCTCGCCTTCCACGTGGCCACCCCGGCCCTGCTGTTCACGACGCTCGCCCGGGCCGACCTGTCGGTGATCTTCTCCAGCCGACTCCTGGTCACCGCGCTGAGCACGGTCGCGGCGGCCGGTGTCTTCATCGCGGTGGGTGTCGTACGCCGCTGGGGTGCCGGACGTACGACGATCGGGGCGCTCTGCTCCAGCTACGTCAACTCCGGGAACCTCGGTATCCCCATCGCGGTGTATGTGCTGGGCGATGCCTCGCTGGTGGCGCCGGTGCTGCTGTTCCAGCAGATCGTGGTCACGCCGGTCGCGCTGACCGTCCTCGACCTGACGAACGGGGGCGAGAAGGGGCCGCTGTGGCGGCAGTTGATCACGCCGATACGCAACCCCATCGCCGTGGGTTCGCTCTCCGGGGTGCTGGTGTCGGCGACGGGATTCACCGTCCCGGCGCCGGTCATGGACCCGCTGACGCTGATCGGCAACATGTCCGTCCCGGCGGTGCTCCTGGCGTTCGGGATCTCGCTGTGCGGCAGCACGCTGCCGTTGCGCGGGTCGGAGCGGGGTCCGGTGCTGCTGTCGGTCGTGCTGAAGTCGGTGGGCCAGCCGTTGGCCGCCTGGGCACTGGCCGCGGGTGTCTTCGGCCTGCGCGGCGCACCCCTGCTCGACGTGGTGGTGACCTCGGCCCTGCCCGCCGCCCAGAACCTGTTCACGTACGCCGGCCGCTACCGCGTGGGAGAAACCCTGGCCCGCGAGTCGATCCTGCTGTCGACCATCCTGGCCGTACCGGTGCTGGTGGTCGTCGCCGCCCTGCTGGGCTGAGCAGAAGAAGCGGGGATCCGGGCCCGGAAGCGGGCCCCGGAAGCGGGGGAGGCGAGACGACGAGACCGGAAGCGGGGACCCGGGGCACCGGAAACCCAGAGGCCGAACCCGGGGGACCGGAAACCCGGGGCGCCGGAAGCCTCCAGGAGGAACCCGGGGCCCGGGGCCCGGAAGCCAGGCTTCGGAGCCCGGAAGCCAGAACCCTGGCCCGGGAAGAGACAGCCGCCCCCTCCCGGGCTCACCGCCCCCTACCGGCTCAAGCGATCCGCTCCCGCACCACCGGCGCCGCCGTGAACTCCGTGCCCGCCGCGCCGATGTCGTACGAACCCTCGACCGCCTGAAGGGCGTACTCGAAGCGCTCCGGAGTGTCCGTGTGGAGGGTCAGCAGGGGCTGGCCGGCCGTGACCGTGTCGCCCGGCTTGGCGTGGAGTTCCACTCCCGCGCCCGCCTGCACCGGGTCCTCCTTGCGCGCGCGGCCCGCGCCCAGTCGCCAGGCGGCGACGCCGACGCCGTACGCGTCCAGGCGGGTCAGGACGCCCGAGGCCGAGGCCTTGACGACGTGCTGTTCCTTCGACGTCGGCAGGGGGGCGTCCGGGTCGCCGCCCTGGGCCGCGATCATGCGGCGCCAGACGTCCATCGCCGAACCGTCCGCCAGTGCCTTCGCCGGGTCGGCGTCCTTGATTCCGGCCGCGTCCAGCATTTCCCTGGCCAGCGCGAGGGTCAGTTCGACCACGTCCGAGGGGCCGCCGCCGGCCAGGACCTCGACCGACTCCCGTACCTCCAGCGCGTTGCCGGCCGTCAGGCCGAGCGGAGTCGACATGTCCGTGAGAAGAGCGACCGTGCGCACACCATGATCAGTGCCCAGGCCCACCATCGTGGACGCCAGTTCCCGTGCGTCCTCGATCGTCTTCATGAAGGCGCCGCTGCCGACCTTGACGTCCAGGACCAGGGAGCCGGTGCCCTCCGCGATCTTCTTCGACATGATGGAGGAGGCGATGAGGGGGATCGCCTCGACCGTGCCCGTCACATCCCGCAGGGCGTACAGCTTCTTGTCGGCCGGGGCCAGGCCGTCGCCCGCCGCGCAGATCACCGCGCCGGTGCCGTCCAGGACGCTCAGCATCTCCTCGTTGGAGAGCAGGGCGCGCCAGCCCGGGATCGACTCCAGCTTGTCCAGGGTGCCGCCCGTGTGGCCGAGGCCCCGGCCCGAGAGCTGCGGTACGGCGGCGCCGCAGGCCGCCACCAGAGGGGCCAGCGGGAGGGTGATCTTGTCGCCGACGCCGCCCGTGGAGTGCTTGTCGGCCGTCGGGCGGGAGAGGGAGTCGAAGTTCATGCGCTCGCCGGACGCGATCATCGCCGCCGTCCAGCGAGCGATCTCGCGGCGGTTCATGCCGTTCAGCAGGATCGCCATGGCGAGCGCGGACATCTGCTCGTCGGCGACCTCGCCACGCGTGTACGCGTCGATGACCCAGTCGATCTGCTCGTCACTGAGTTCACCGCGGTCCCGCTTGGTGCGGATGACGGAGATGACATCCATGGACAAGAGCGTCATGACTTTGGCTTCCTTCCGGTGGTACCGCGAAGCGGTCGTTCTGCGAAAACTGTGCGGCCCCCCGGAGTAGGTGCTCGACCAACTCAGGGGGGCCGTACGGGAGTTGCTCGGTGCGTTACTCGGTGAACTACTTGGTGAGGTGGTCCGGGCCGAAGGCCTGGGGCAGCATCTCCGAGAGGGGCAGGATGCCCGCCGGGGTCTCCAGCAGCAGGGTCGCGCCGCCGAACTCGTACAGCAGCTGCCTGCAGCGACCGCACGGGACGAGGACGTCGCCCTTGCCGTCCACGCACGTGAAGTGCGTCAGCCGGCCGCCGCCCGTCCGCTGGAGCTCGGAGACCAGGCCGCACTCGGCGCACAGGCCGATCCCGTACGACGCGTTCTCGACGTTGCAGCCCGAGACCGTGCGGCCGTCGTCGACCAGGGCCGCGACGCCGACGGGGTAACCGGAGTAGGGGGCGTACGCGTGGGACATCGCGTCCCGCGCCACCTCCCGCAGCTTCCCCCAGTCGACGCTCACCTGTGCCGACGTCACTTGCCCTGCCCTCTGCGATACGGCATGCCGTCCGCCTTCGGCATGCGCAGGCGTTGCGCCGAGAAGGAGAGAACGAGCAGGGTCACGATGTACGGCGCCGCCGTCACGAGCTGGCGGGGGACCTCGTCCGTGTTGACGTACCAGACGAACATCATGGCCGAGATGGCCGCGGTGATCACGGCGGGAACGTACCGCTTCTTCCACACCAGGTAGGCCGCCCCGAACACCAGCAGGATCGCGAGGAGCAGGATCAGCGCGTGCACGTTGGTCGTGCCGCCGCGCAGGTTGAGGCTGTCGGTGTAGCCGAACAGGCCCGCGCCGAGGGCGAGTCCGCCCGGCATCCAGTTGCCGAAGATCATCGCGGCGAGGCCGATGTAACCGCGGCCCGCCGTCTGGCCGTCGAGGTACACGTTCGAGGCGACGATCGACAGGAACGCGCCGCCGAGGCCGGCGAAGCCGCCCGAGATGATCACGGCGAGGTACTTGTACTTGTAGACGTTGACGCCGAGGGACTCGGCGGCCACCGGGTTCTCGCCGCAGGAGCGCAGCCGCAGCCCGAAGGCCGTGCGCCACAGGATCCACCAGCTGGCGGGTACGAGTGCGACCGCGATGACCGTCAGCGGCGACAGGTCGGTGACCAGACCGCCGACGAGGCCCGCGATGTCCGAGACCAGGAACCAGTGCTTCTCGTTGAGCGTGTCCAGCCAGCTCGACAGCCCTGGGATGTCGAAGGTGCCGAGGGAGTCGATCGGCGGGGACTGCTTGGAGGAGCCCCCCTCAGCGGTCTCGAAGGTGAACTTCGAGAGGTAGCGGGCGGTGCCGAGAGCCAGGATGTTGATGGCCACACCGGAGACGATGTGGTTGACGTTGAAGGTCACCGTCGCGATGGCGTGCAGGACGGCGCCGAGGGCACCGCCGATGATGCCGAAGAGGATGCCCACCCACGGGCCCCACTGGTAGCCGGCCCAGGCACCGAACCAGGTGCCGAGGATCATCATGCCCTCGAGGCCGATGTTGACGACGCCCGCGCGCTCGGACCACAGACCTCCGAGGCCGGCGAGACCGATCGGGACGGCCAGGCGCAGGGCCGTGGACATCTGGCCGGTGGACGTGATGCCGTCGGCGCCCGTGATCAGGCGGACGACCGACGTCAGGACCAGCACACCCGCGATGATCAGCAGAAGTACCGGGAGCGAGATCCGGCGCTTGCCCTTGCCGGGCTGCTGCGCCTGCGGCTTGGCGATGGTCTGGGTGCTCATCGGGCCGCCACCTCCTTCTGGGTGGAGTTGTTGTCGGCGGCGGCTGCGGCCAGTTCGGCGCCCACCTGACGCTGCTGGCGGCGCAGGCCCCACTGACGTACGGCCTCGTACGAGATGACGACGGCGAAGACGATCAGGCCCTGCATGATGGTGGCGATCTCCTTCTCGTACGCCACCGGGGTCGCGTAGTCGAGGGCGGGAGACGCCTTGTCGAGGAAGGCCCACAGCAGCGCGGCGAACGCGATGCCACCGGGGTTGTTGCGGCCGAGGAGAGCGATGCCGATGGCGGTGAAGCCGAGACCCGAGGGGAAGCTCAGGCTGTAGGTGTGGACCTCGCCGAGCAGCAGCGGCAGGCCGGACATGCCCGCCACACCGCCGGAGATCAGCATGGAGATGAGCACCATGCGCTTGGCGTCGACGCCGGAGGCCGCGGCGGCGGACTCGGACTCGCCGGTGGCCCGCAGGTCGAAGCCGAAGCGGGTGCGGTTGAGGACGGCCCAGTACAGGACGCCCATGAGGACGGCGAGGAAGACCAGGCCGTAGATCTCGCCGACGTCCGCGCCCAGGTCGATGCCGGGAACCCAGCCGGATTCCTTCATCACGCCGGTCGTGTTGTTGTTGCCGACCTGTACGCCCCAGTTGTCGGAGAGCATCAGCCAGCCGATGAGGCTGGTGGCGATCGCGTTGAGCATGATCGTCGCGACGACCTCACTCACACCCCGGGTGACCTTGAGGATGCCCGCGATGCCGGCCCAGAAGGCGCCGGTGAGCATCGCGACCAGGAGGAGCAGGGGGATCTGGAGGAAGGACGGCAGCGACACGTTGGCGCCGACTGCGGCGGCCATCATCGCGCCGAGGCGGTACTGGCCGTCGACGCCGATGTTGAAGAGGTTCATACGGAAGCCGAGGGCGACCGCGAGGGCGGCGATGTAGTACATCGACGCCTGGTTGACGATGAGGACCTGGACGTCGGAGAACGACGCCTGTTCCAGCATCAGCGCGTACGGCTCGAACGGGTTGCGGCCCGAGGCGAGCAGCACCACCGAGGTCAGGGCGATCGCCGCGACGAGCGCGATGACCGGCCCGGCCACCGCGAGGAGCACCCGCTCCTTGTCGAACTTCTTCATCGGGCCTCGTCCTCCGGGGCGGCCTGCGCCGCGCTGGCTTCGGTCGCTGCGGGCGCAGCGGGCTCTTCGGGCTCTTCGGGCTCGTCGACGTGCTCCAGGTGGCCGGACGCGGCACCTGTCATGGCCGAGCCCAGTTCCTCGGGCGTGATGGTGGCCGGGTCGGCGTCGGCGACCAGCCTGCCGTTGTAGATGACGCGCAGGGTGTCCGACAGGCCGATCAGCTCGTCCAGGTCGGCGGAGATCAGCAGCACGGCCAGCCCTTCGCGGCGGGCCTCGCGGATCTGGTCCCAGATCTGCGCCTGGGCGCCGACGTCCACACCCCGGGTGGGGTGGGCGGCGATCAGGAAGCGCGGCTTGTGGGTCATCTCGCGGCCGACGATCAGCTTCTGCTGGTTGCCGCCGGACAGGGAGGCGGCGGTGACGTCGATGCCGGGGGTGCGGACGTCGTACGCCTCGACGATGCGTCGGGTGTCCTCCTGGGCGCCCTTCGGGTCGAGCCAGAAGCCGCGCTTGCCCTTGCTGTTGGGCTTCTCGGTGACATGGCCGAGGATGCGGTTCTCCCAGAGCGGGGCTTCGAGGAGCAGGCCGTGGCGGTGCCGGTCCTCGGGGATGTAGCCGACGCCGTGCTCGCGGCGCTTGCGGGTGGGCCAGGCGGTGATCTCGTCGCCGGCGAGGGCGATGGTGCCGGAGTCCGCGCTCTTGAGGCCGATGAGGGCCTCGATCAGCTCGGTCTGGCCGTTGCCCTCGACGCCGGCGATACCGAGAACCTCGCCCGCGTGAATGGTGAAGGTGACGTTGTCCACGGCGAGCTTCACCGCGCCGTCCTGCACCTCGGACATCAGCATGCCGGCCGATGTCTGGTTGCTGAGCTGGATCGTGCCCTTGTCGATGACGATGAGGTCGCGGACCTCGATCACCGGCCGGTCCGTCACCGTCGACTCCGCGGTCTCCGGCGTCGGCAGCTCGCTGCCCACCATCAGTTCGGCGAGCTGGCGCGGGGTCGTCTCGGCGGGGACGGCGGTGCCGACCGTCGTACCGCGCCGGATGACGGTGATCTCGTCGGCGACCGACAGGACCTCGCCGAGCTTGTGGGAGATGAAGATGACGGCCAGGCCCTCGGCCTTGAGTTCGCGCAGGTTCTCGAAGAGGGCGTCGACCTCCTGCGGCACGAGGACGGCGGTCGGCTCGTCGAGGATCAGGGTCTTGGCGCCGCGGTAGAGCACCTTGAGGATCTCGACGCGCTGCCGGTCGGCGACGCCGAGGTCCTCGACGAGGGCGTCCGGGCGGACGTTCAGCCCGTAGCGGTCGGAGATCTCCCTGATCTTCTTGCGGGCGCCGCCGCCGATGCCGTGGAGCTTCTCGCTGCCCAGGACGACGTTCTCCAGGACGGTGAGGTTGTCGGCGAGCATGAAGTGCTGGTGGACCATGCCGATGCCGCG
This sequence comes from Streptomyces sp. NPDC020898, assembly GCF_044333925.1. NCBI lineage: Bacteria > Bacillati > Actinomycetota > Actinomycetes > Kitasatosporales > Streptomycetaceae > Streptomyces > Streptomyces sp. NPDC020898. The sequence continues at coordinate 410,461 of NZ_JBIRRV010000008.1, read as the reverse complement.
CACGATGGCGTCGGCCGGCGACGAGAAGGCCACCTGCTCACCGTCGACCGCGATGGTGCCCTCGTCCGGCTTCTGCATGCCGTAGAGGATTTTCATCAGGGTGGACTTGCCGGCCCCGTTCTCGCCGACGAGGGCGTGCACGGTGCCCTTTTTGACCGTGAGGTGGATGTCGTGGTTGGCGACGACACCGGGGAACCGCTTGGTGATGCCCGTCAGCTCGACCGCGGTCGTCGACTGGGCGGTGAGCGGAGGGCTGCTGGACGCGTCGATGGCGCACTCTCCTTGGGAAAGGGGCCTCTCTACGCGCGTAGCGCCCCTGCTGTAAATAATGCCCGGACCTGACCGGACTCGATCGTCTGCCGATTGATCCGTACCGATCAGTACTGTGCCAGTCCGGGCTTCGTACCGCGCGAACGGGGTGCGGATCGGCCATCCTCTCCGCACCCCGTTCCATGCCCGTAACGCTGTTATTACAGCGTCTGGCAGGCCACGCTCAAGTCCTCTGACATCGTCAGGAGGTCTTGACCTTGATCGAACCGTCCTTGATGCCGGCCTCGGCCTTCTTCAGCGCGTCCTGGAGCTCCGCGTTGTCCTTGAAGACCGGGTTGGAGTCGGCGAGGCCGACACCGCCCGTGGCGAGGCTGGCGCGGACGACACCGGTCTCGGGCTTACCGTCCTTGACCGACTTCGCCAGGTTGTAGACGGCCCCGGCGACGTCCTTCATGGCCGACGTCAGGATGGAGTCCTTGTACTTGGCCAGCGCGTCCTGCTTGTACTGGTCCGAGTCGACACCGATCGCCCAGACCTTGTTCGCGGCGGCGGCCTTGATGACACCCTGACCGGAGAGACCGGCGGCGGCGTAGACGACGTCCGCCTTGCTGTCGATCATGCCCTCGGCCGCGTTCTCGCCCTTGTCGGGGCTGGCGAAGCCGCCCTCCTGAGCGGTCTCGGTCAGGTACTGCGACTTGACCGTGATGCCCTTCTTGGTGTCCTCGACGCCCTGCTTGTAACCCGCCTCGAACTTGTGGATCAGCGGGATGTCCACACCGCCGACGAAGCCGACGACGTTCGTCTTGGTGGTGAGGGCGGCCGTGACACCGGCGAGGTAGGAGGCCTGCTCCTCGGTGAAGACCATGTCGGCGACATTGTCGGCCTTGATCTGCTCGTCGTCGACGACACCGAAGGTGACCTTCGGGAACTTCGCCGAGACCTCCTTGACGGCGGGCGCGTAGGCGTAGCCGACGCCGATCACCGGGTTGTAGCCCTGCTTGGCGAGCTGCTCCAGGCGCTGGGCCTTGTCCGCGTCCGACTCACCGTCCTGCGGCTCGACAGCCGTGCTCTTGTAGCCGAACTCCGCGTCGGCCTTGTCCATGCCGGCGGTGGCGGCGTCGTTGAAGGACTGGTCGCCCTTGCCGCCGACGTCGTAGGCGAGGGCGAGACCCTTGCCCTCGCTGTCGCTGCTGCTGGAGGACGAGGACGAGCTGCCACAGCCAGTGGCGATGACGGCGAGGGTGGCGGACGCGATACCCGCAACCGCGATTCGGGACAGCCGGCGCATGGGAAGAGCTCCTTGTGTGCAAGCGCCCAACCAGGCGCTGGTTCCGCCGCAGCGTAACGCGCGTAGACCAGACGGAAAACCCCAACTGTCCGGTCCGTTATCGAGCTGTGGCCGCAGTCGCGGCCCACATTACGGACAGGAGCGCACCGCTTGCGGGAAGCAAGGGGCGTATGTGCTGGAACGATGCCCGGCCGGGCGTATGAACGGGGTGCGGAACAGGGGTCCGCCGACCGAATGCGGACCGAAGGTGGATGGAAGGCCGGCCGGAGCCACGACGATCAGCGCCCCGGCCATGAGGCCGGGGCGCTGTCGTACGGGGCCGGTCGCGCCGACGTCGGGTCACGTCCGCGGAACCGACGGCGTCACTTGGTGTTGACGGTGACCTTGCCGTCGATGATGTCCTGCTTGGCCTTGTCGACGGCGGCCACGACGTCCGTCATCGCCTTGTACTTCGGGTTGGTGTCCGAGAAGCCGACGCCGCCCGACTTGAGGTCGCCGCGCTGGACGCCGGACAGCGGCTTGCCCTCGTACACGGACTTGGCGAGGTCGTAGACCGCGCCGCCGACGTTCTTCAGGGCCGAGCCGAGGATGTAGTCCTTGTACTGGGCGAGCGCCTGCTGGTTGTACTGGTCGGAGTCGACACCGATCGCCCAGATCTTCTTGGAGGCGGCCTCGGAGATCACGCCCTGACCGGACAGGCCGGCCGCGTGGTAGAGGACGTCGGCGCCGGACTCGATCTGGCCGCTCGCCGCGTCCTTGCCCTTGTCGGGGCTGGCGAAGCCGCCCTCCTGGGGCGTCTCGGTCAGGAACTGCGACTCGATCTTGATGTCCGGGGAGACGGACTTGGCGCCCTGGACGAAGCCCGCCTCGAACTTGTGGATGAGCGGGATGTCCACGCCGCCGATGAAGCCGATGTGGTTCACCTTCGTCGTCTTGGCGGCGGCGACGCCGGCCAGGTAGGAGGCCTGCTCCTCGGTGAAGACCATGTCGGCGACGTTCTTCGCGCTGACCTGCTCGTCGTCGATGATGCCGAAGGTGGTGTCCGGGAACTTGGCGGACACCTCCTTGACGGCGGGCGCGTAGATGAAGCCGACGCCGATCACCGGGTTGTAGCCGGCCTGGGCGAGCTGGGTGAGGCGCTGGACCTTGTCCGCGTCGGACTCCCCGTCCTGCGGCTCGATGTCCCGGCCGCCCATCTTGAACTCCTTGTCGGCCTTCTCGAAGCCGGAGTACGCGGCGTCGTTGAAGGACTGGTCACCCTTGCCGCCGATGTCGTACGCGAGACCGATGCCCTTGCCGGTGTACTTGCCGGAGTCGTCGTCGGAGCTGCCCGCGCTGGTGCTGGACTCACCGCAGCCGGCAGCCGTGAGGGCGATGACCGCGACGGTCACCGCAGCTTGAGAGAACCGAGTCCTCCGAGAAATAAGACGCACAGCAGGCACCCCTTCATCCCCACGGCACCGTCCACCGGCCCCGCTTACCCAATGCGCCACCTGCGGCAGCGATTGCGGCGCACAGTAACGCGCGTAGAAAGGGAGGGGAACGGGGTTTCGAGAGGCCGTTATCGATTCGTGCCGAGGGGGGTTACGTTTGCGTACTCACGGTTACACCGAAGTGAATCAAAGAGACGAAGCCATACGGAAGGGGCACCGCGCCGGGTGCCTGTCAGTACCCCCTCCCCCGCCATCCCTACCCCTGCTGTACGTCGATCAGCGCGGCGGCCGTGAACAGTTCCACGCCGACCGTGATCGCGTACTCGTCGGCGTCGAAGTCGCCCTGGTGCAGATCGCGCACGCCCCGGTCGCCCGGCCTGCGCACGCCGAGCCGGGCCATGGCGCCGGGCACCTGCTCCAGGTACCAGGAGAAGTCCTCGCCGCCGAGGCTCTGTTCGGTGTCCTCGATGGAGTGGGCGCCGCGCCGGGCGGTCATGGCGTCGCGCAACAGCTCGGTGACCGCCGGGTCGTTGACGACGGGCGGCACCCCGCGCACGTAGTTGATCTCGGACTTGGCCCGGTACAGGTTGGCGATCTCGTCGATGGCCGCGTGGACGAGGTCGGGCGCCTGGTGCCAGGCGTCGAGGTCCAGGCACCGTACGGTCCCCGAGAGTTCGGCGTGCTGCGGGATCACGTTGCAGGCGTGCCCCGACTCGATCCGCCCCCACGTCACGGCGAGCCCGCTGCGGGCGTCGACGCGCCGGGCGACGAGCGCGGGCACGTCGGTGGCGACCCGGGCGGCGGCGGTGACGAGGTCGGTGGTGAGGTGGGGGCGCGCGGTGTGGCCGCCGGCGCCGTCGAGCGAGACCTCAAGGCGGTCGCAGGCTGAGGTGATCGGCCCGTGGCGCAGCCCGATCCGCCCGGCGTCGACCTTCGGGTCGCAGTGCAGGGCGACGATCCGCCCGACCCCGTCGAGCACTCCGCACTCGATCGCGTCGGTGGCACCGCCGGGCAGTACCTCCTCGGCGGGCTGGAACAGCAGCCGCACCGGCCGCGGCAGCCGGCCCTGCCGGTGCAGCTCGGCGAGCACGAGCCCGGCGCCGAGGACGACGGTCGTGTGCACGTCGTGGCCGCAGGCGTGGGCGCGGTCGGGCACCGTGGAGCGGTACGCGCACTCACTCTTCGTGTCCGGGATGGGCAGCGCGTCGATGTCGGCGCGCAGGGCGAGCATGGGGGGAACCGTGCCGCTCTCGTGCTGTCCGGGGTCGACGCCGATGTCACAGATGAGCCCGGTTCCGATGCCCAGCACACGCGGCTTCAGGCCGGCCTTCTCCAGCCGTTCCTTGATCGCGGCGGTGGTACGGAACTCCTGGTTGCCGAGTTCCGGGTGCATGTGCAAGTCACGCCGGAACGCGACGAGTTCGGCGCGCAACGCCTCCGGCAGTGTGCCGGGGAGCGCGGCTTCCCCGGGGAGATCGGCCTCGGACTCTCGGGACATCAATTGGTTCACCCCATGAAGGGTAGGACGCCGGGGCGGTCAACTGACCCACGATCAACAAAAGTTCAACCTGTTAGGGGAAGAAAACCTGACCGCCGAAGGCATATTCGCGTACGGCGATGGGTAAACTGGCCCGTTTTTTCGGCCGATTCGGATCATGAGGGCGCATTCCCGGCACTCACTTCCGCCTGCCTCTGTCCACGATGCCACTGCGCGCACGGTCCCGCCGGTTCTGTCCACCCACCGAAACGACCGCGGCCACGCACCGCCCCCGGTAACGTCGCCCCCGTGACCGCCCCGAACCAGGAGTCCGTACTGGACTTCATAAAGCCCTCCGCACCGACCGCCGTACCGGCCTCCGTACCGGCTTACATCGCCGCCACCCGCGCCTCGTACGACGCCATGGCAACCGACTACACAGAGCGATACGCGGACCATCTGGCGGACCTGCCCCTGGACCGCGCCCTCGTCGCCGCCTTCGCCGAACTGGTGCGGGCCGAGGGCACCCAGCCTGTCGCGGACATCGGCTCGGGCCCCGGCTACGTGACCGCGAGACTGCACTCCCTGGGCGTGCCGGTGTTCGGCGTGGACGTCTCCCCGCGCATGGTGGCGCTGGCCCGCCGGGCCCACCCCGGGCTCCGGTTCCACGTCGGCTCGATGACGGCCCTGGACCTCCCGGACGAGACTCTGGGCGGCGTACTGGCCCTGTACTCGATCATCCACATCCCGGACAGCGACCTGCCCACGGTGTTCGCGGAGTTCCACCGCGTCCTGGCCCCCGGCGGCCACGTGCTCATCGGTTTCCAGTCGGGCCCCGACGACCACCTGCACCTCGCGGAACGCTTCGGCCACGAGATGTCCCTGGACTACTACTTCCGTACGCCGGACCAGGTGGCCGACCTCCTGACCGGGGCGGGCCTGACACTGCGCGCCCAGACGGTCCGGGAGCCGCACGAGGAGGAGACCCGCCGACGCGCGTTCCTGCTGGCGCGGAAGCCGGTGGCGTAGCCGCGTACGGCACGCCTCCACGACATCGTCGTCGACGCGGCCGGAACCGAACCGAAGCGTCAAGAACCGTGTCCACCTGGACCTGACGACGCCCGACCTCGCCACCGAGGCCGACCGGCTCACGGCGGCGTCAGCCCGTCGCCTTCGCTTCCTTCACCGGCTGGGTCGGCTCCGTGGAGACCCGGTCAACGTCCCGCGCCGATCCCGTGACCCCCGACAGGAACCCCTGGGCCCGGGGTGACGCGTTCGCCGTCAGCCAGGTCGGGTCGATGTCGCAGACGGCGACCTTGACGTCCGTGCCCGCCAGGGCCAGGGGGAGGGTGTGGACGACCGTCGAGGGGAAGCTGAGGATCGTACGGCCGATGGGGCCGCGGCGGGCGATCAGTTCCAGGGGGAGGTCCGGGCGGACCACCTCCAGGCCGGTGCAGGCCGCCAGGTCGTGGAGTTTCTCGGGGCTTTCGCGGCGGTGGGCGAAGTAGCGCGTCACACCGTGGGCCTTGGCGAGGGTGCGGACCGCGTCGCGGTAGCTGTCGGCGTCGACCACGCCCGTTTCCACCAGCGACGTACCGACCATGTCGGCGCCGGGCGAGATGGTCGGAGGGCCGAAGCGGGAGCGGGTCCAGGCGAAGTCGTTGTACGTGACCTCGACGCCCTTGGGGGTGTCCTCGATCGGCATCGAGGAGAAGATCTCGACCCGGCGCCTGCCGCCCGGGGTGAGGCGGCGGCGGGCCTTCGAGGAGACCGGGATGAACAGCAGGTCCCGCGCGCCGGGGCGCTGGGACTTGCGGTGCCAGCGCACCAGGCGTTCACCGCGGGCGAGCTGGGAGACGAACTCCATGGTCGCCGTGCCGTCGTCGACGACGACGAGGTCGCGGGCCTTGGTGATGGTGAGAAGTACTTGTACGTAACGGGAGAACGGGTCCCCCATCACGATCCGCCCGGTCCTGCGCAGCAGGGGGGCCAGGCCGCCGATCGTGCGGAAGGGAGCCGACGTACCGGCCCTCGCGTCCTCCCAGCGGACCTCGTGGCCCTCCTCGCGGGCGAGCTCGGCCATGCGGCGCAGCTGGCCCCGGGTCATCGGGTCGACCGGGGACAGGACCACCAGGGTCAGTCCGCCACCGGCGGGTTCCCGGTGGACCGTCGGCCGGCTCTGGCCTCTGCGCCAGCGGCGGGACGCCTGTCCGGGGACTTTGCCCTTTTTGCGGGTGGAAACAGCCGACGCCGGACCGCCGGCCCCCTCCGGGCTGAGCGCATGTGCATGCACATGCGCCCATTCCAGCACGTTCAGGAGCTGGACCGGACTCTCGACGAAGGCGAGAGTGTGGGGGCCGGTGGTACCGGCGCGTGGGCTCATCGACGTACGACCGTCGCTTCCGTGAGTACGGACTGGGGAATCCGCGTGGACGGAGCGGTTACCGGCTGACGCCGGTAAAGCCGCTGGGATCAGGCCGAGACCGGCTCGCCCGCAGCAGCCGCGATCTCCGCGTCGGCGATGACGCCGGAGACACGGCGGAGCTTCTTCATCGGGCCGATCTCGGACTCGTAGACCTTCTTGACACCGTCACCGAGGGACTCGGAGATGGTGCGGATGTCACGGACGAGGCGGACGAGGCCCTGCGGCTCGACGGAGGCGGCCTGGTCGGAGCCCCACATCGCGCGGTCGAGGGTGATGTGACGCTCGACGAAGGTGGCACCGAGGGCGACCGCGGCCAGCGTGGTCTGCAGGCCCGTCTCGTGGCCGGAGTAGCCGATCGGGACGTTCGGGTACTCCTTCTCCAGCGTGTTGATCACGCGGAGGTTGAGCTCCTCGGCCTTGGCCGGGTACGTCGACGTCGCGTGGCACAGCAGGATGCTGTCCGAGCCCAGGACCTCGACCGCGTGGCGGATCTGCTTCGGGGTGGACATACCCGTCGACAGGATGACCGTGCGGCCGGTCTGGCGGAGGGCGACGAGCAGCTCGTCGTCCGTCAGGGACGCGGAGGCGACCTTGTGGGCCGGGACGTCGAACTTCTCCAGGAACGCGACGGCCTCGGTGTCCCACGGGGAGGCGAACCAGTCGATGCCGCGCTTCTTGCAGTGCTCGTCGATCTTGCGGTAGTCGTCCTCACCGAACTCCACACGGTGGCGGTAGTCGATGTAGGTCATGCGGCCCCAGGGGGTGTCGCGCTCGATGTCCCACTGGTCGCGCGGGGTGCAGATCTCCGGGGTGCGCTTCTGGAACTTGACCGCGTCGCAGCCGGCTTCGGCGGCCACGTCGATCAGCTTGAAGGCGTTCTCAAGGTCACCGTTGTGGTTGATGCCGATCTCGCCACAGATGTAGACGGGCTGGCCGGGGCCGGCGGTCTTCGAACCGAACGAGCGCAAGCGGGTGGAGGTCATGACTTTGGTTCCTTACTTCTTGTTGAGGGGGTCGAGAGAGGGGCCGAGGATCCAGCTGGCGATCTCTCGGATCGCGCCGTCGCCGCCGGGAACGGTGGTGACCGCGCGTGCGGCGCCGCGCACAACGTCGTGGGCGCTTGCGACCGCCACGGGCCAGCCCACCAGGGCGAAGCACGGGAGGTCGTTGACGTCGTTGCCGACGTAGAGCACGCGCTCCGGCGCGATGCCCTGCTCCTCGCACCACTGCTTCAGTGCGAGGTCTTTCCGGTCGATGCCGTGCAGCACGGGCAGCTGTAGCTTCCGTGCGCGGGCGGCGACTACCGGGTTCTGTTCCGAGGACAGGATCAGCATCTTGAGGCTGCTCTTGCGCAGAGCGGCGATGCCGAGTCCGTCGCCGCGGTGCACGGAGACGAACTCCCGTCCTTCGGAGTCGATCAGCACCCTGTCGTCGGTCTGGGTGCCGTCGAAGTCGAGTACGACCGCGTCGATGTCGTCGGCGGTCGGGAGGGCGCCGGGGCGGTTCGCGTCGAAGAGCGGCGCGAGGGCCCGGGCGCGGGCGAGGTCGTGCGGGTCGTCGATCTCCAGCACGCGGGCCGGGTCGGTGCGCACGGGTTCGGTGTGACCGAAGAAACGGTGCTGCGACTTGCGGAAGCCCGCCGCGTCCATGGCGTAGACGGCGCCGGTCTCCAGGAGGTCCTGGGGGCGGTCCTGGCGGCGGGGCCGGAAGGACTTGTCGTGATTTACGCCATAGCCGCCGCCGGCGGTCACCGTCTCGGTGGCCACGGCGGTGCCGGTGCCGCCCTCGACGGCCGTGTGCTCGCCGGGCACCGCCTGCGGGTCGTCGGCGGCGTCGCGCCAGATGAAGCCGTGGAAGGGAGCGACGGTCAGCGCGCTGTCCGCCCCGTTGTGCACGACCGCGTTGACGACGCCGTCGACGTCCTCACGGATGATGAACGGGCTGGTGCACTGCACGAGCAGCACCACGTCGACCTTGGCGCCGTGCAGCGTCTCGTGGGCGTCCATGGCGTGCAGGACGGCGGCCTCGGAGGTCGCGGTGTCACCGGCGATGGCGGCGGGGCGCAGCACGACCTCGGCACCGGCCTGCCGGGCGGCGGCGGCGATCGCCTGGTCGTCGGTGGAGACGACGACGTCCGTGACCAGCTTCGCGGCGATGCACTCGCGCACGGCGCGGGCGACCAGCGGGACCCCGCCGACGGGCAGCAGGTTCTTCGCGGGGACGCCCTTGGAGCCGCCTCTCGCGGGGATCACCGCGAGCACGCGGGGCCGCGCGGTCGCTCGGCCGGCTTCCGGGTTGGACTCCGGGTTGGACATTGCCTGTACTCCTTGACGCTCTTCGCGTGCTTGACGGGGAATCCGGTCGGAAATCCGGTCGGTCACAGCTCCCCCATGCGCCGGATCACGGGCGCGACGCGCTGCACGCCGTGCCGGTAGGCGCCGCGGGCCGCGCGACGCACGATCTGCCGCACCGCTCCCGGCTCCTTGTCGACGGCCGGCGCTCCGGGCAGCGGAACGCCGTCGGGGCCGAGGTGGTGCCGAGCGAGAATACCCGGCAAATATCCGGGAGCCGTCATCGGTGTGTAGTACGGGGCCAGGGGCGGAAGCTTCGAGGATCCCAGAAGACGGTCGATCCTGTCGCGCGCGGCGTCGAACGCCGTCTCGTACGAGCCATCCGCGGCCACCCCCTGCCGGGCCACCCAGTCCGCGTCCGGAACGGGCTGGTGACCGGCGTCCAACTGCTCCCAGGAGGCCAGGCAGCCGGAGCCCACGAAGTGGTGGTTGCCGAGCGCCTCACGCACTCCCAGGTCGCTCAGCACGACGGTCGGGATGCTGCGGTGCAGGGACTCCAGCGCAGCCGTGGAGCTGATGGTGACCAGCAGGTCGGTGCGGTCCAGGACCTCGCCCATGTGCCCGTAGACGAGCTGGAAGTTCGGCGGCAGATCGGAGCGCTGTGCCAGCTTCTGGTACGGCAGTTCCTCGATGTGCGTGGTGTGCTCACCGGGCTTGGAGCGCAGCTTGAGCAGCACCTCCCGCTCGGGGTGCAGCTGGGCGTGCTGCACGAGCCGGTCCAGCAGATATGTCCGGTCCTTGCGGCTCTCCGGGACGGAGGGCTGGGCGGCGAACACGACGGTGTACGGGTGACCGTGATCACCCGTGTAGGAGGCGCCACCCAGGAACGGAAGTGCGACTTCGGTCACAGCGGACGAATCGGCACCGACTCCGTCGTATACGGCCTTGAAACGGTCGGCGTCCTGGCGGGAGTTCGCGAGGACCAGATCGGCGCCGTGGCGCAGCAGGAGGCCGTCGGCGAGCTTCTCGTAGACGACGCCGACGTAGCCGGTGACGACGACGGGGCGCAGGGCCTGGTCCTGCCACACGTGGGTCAGGCCGTGCAGCATCGCCTGGACGCCGCCGCCGACGAGGGAGAGCACGAGAATGTCGTACGGCTCCTCCTGGTCCATGGCACGCAGGAACTCCAGGGCGGTCACCTCACGCAGCGAGTCCGCTTTGACGCCGACCTCCTGGAGCTGGCGGGCCGTGGGGGTGGCCCTGCCTCTGAGGAGGAAACCGTCGAGGTGGATGTCCGAATTATCAGGAGAAATCCGGCTGGCTGTGAGTGCACCCCATTTCCACCGAGTGTCGGAATCGGCGAGGACGGCTACCCGCATGGGGCTGGAGGTACTGGCTGGCACGCCCAAGACCTTAAGCCGACATGGGGGGCTTCCACCCAATCCCAAGGCAACAAAGGGTTAACAAAGGGTCGCGTCGACTTGAATCAAGACGTCATACGTGCAGAAACCCCCTTCATTCACCGGGCGGACACATGTACTTCACCCGACATCAAACCCCGGGTAAAGTGGGATCACCGGAGAGGCTCTAACCTCGGACTCGTGGTCAAGCTCTCGGTCATCGTGCCGTTCTACAACGTGCAGCAATATGCGCCCGACACTCTGAAGAGCCTGCGCGCCAACGCGCGCGAGGACTTCGAGTTCATTCTCGTCGACGACTGTTCGCGCGACGAGACTCCGGACATCCTCGCGCGCGCAGAGCGCGAGCTGCCGGGCGCCGTGCTGGTCAGCCACGAGAAGAACGGAGGCCTGGCCACCGCCCGCAACACCGGTATCGACAAAGCGCGTGGCGAATACCTCACGTTCCTCGACGGCGACGACTGGCTCGCGCCCGGCTATTTCCCCCAACTCCTCGCCGCTATTGAGGAGTTGGGCTGCGATTTCGTTCGTACGGACCATGTCCAGTGCACCAACAGGGCGCGCGCGATCCATCGGGTCCCGCACGGCCGGCGCGGGGTCGTGATGTCGCCGCGGGACGCGATCCTGCCCACCGACCGCACCACTTCCGTCGACTACGCCTATGCCTGGGCGGGCATCTACCACCGCAGGCTCGTCGACCGCGGCATCCTGCACTTCACCGACGGGCTGCGTACGGCGGAGGACCGGCCGTGGATCTGGAAGCTGCACCGGGAGGCCGAGTCGTTCGCCGCGGTGGGGCTGCTCGGCGTCTTCTACCGGCGCGGGGTCGCCTCCTCGCTCACCCAAATCGGTGATGTTCGCCAACTCGACTTCATCCGGGCCTTCGACCAGGTCATCGAGGAGACGGCCCGCGACCCCGAGGCGGATAGGCTGCTGCCGAAAGCAGTGCGCACCTACTGCGCGATCATGGCTCATCATCTCGGAGCGATCGAGAGGTTCGAACCCGCCGTGGCCCGAAAACTGCGCTCGCTGAGCGCCGCCGCGTTGAAGCGGATGCCGCAGGACGTCCTCGCGGAGGCAATCGACTCGATGGACGCCCAGCGGGCCACCCGCCTGCGGAAGGTGCGGCGCAGGCCCGTCTCCGCGTCCGCCGGGACGGTGTCCGTCTGATGTCCGGCAGCAAGCAGAACCGCACCACCCAGATCTTCTGTGCGTCGACGCTGTACGGCGCCGCCACGCTGGCCGCGGCCCTCGACGCCGGGCTCTTCGAGCCGGCCGACCGCAGGGTGCTGCTGGTCACCAACAACGCGGCCAACCCCGAGATCACGCCCGGGATCGACGCGATGTCCGGTTTCGACCGGGTGAGCGAGCGGTTCGACGAGGTCCTCTCCTGGAACGAGACGATCGCCCCGTTCCACCCCAGCGGCTGGGGCCCGCGCGCCGACGACGTCCCGCTCTGGGAGCGGCACCTGCGGCTGCTGTGGAACCTCGGCGACGACAACATCCAGCTCACCGTCGAGTCCGTGCAGGTCAACCCGGCCCTCGCGCTGTGCCAGTTGTTCACGGGCGCCCCCGTCGACGTCTACGCGGACGGCCTCATAAGTTATGGCCCCACGCGCGACAAGATCGACGCGCTGGTGGGCACCCGCATCGGGCGCCTGCTCCACCTCGACCTCGTCCCGGGCCTGACCCCGCTGCTGCTCACCGAGTTCGGCGTGCCCGCCGAACTGGTGCCGTCCGAGGCGTTCCTGAAGGTGCTGGGCGAACTCGCGGAAGACGCGCCCCGGACCGAGACCGGCCTCCAGCAGGGCCGGCCGGCCCTGCTCCTCGGCCAGTACCTCTCCGCGCTCGGCATCCTCACCGCGGCGGAGGAGGAGGAGCTGCATCTGCGCATGGTGCGCGGCGCCGTGGCGGCCGGACACCGCTCGCTCGTCTTCAAGCCGCACCCGACCGCGCCCACGGCCTGGTCGCACTCCCTGGAGACGGAGGCGAAGAAGCTCGGCGCCGAACTCACCGTCCTGGACCGGCCCGTGCTCGCCGAGGTCCTCTTCCAGCAGCTGCGCCCGGCGCTCGTGGTCGGCTGCTTCTCGACCGGCCTGTTCACGGCGGCGGGTCTGTACGGCCTCCCGGTCGCCCGCGTCGGCACGGACACCGTGCTGGAGAAGATCACGCCGTACCAGAACAGCAACCGGGTTCCCCTGACCATCGTGGAAGTGCTGCTGCCGGACCTCGCGGACGCCAAGGCCGTCAAGAAGTGGTCGATGCCGTCGGGCAAGCAGGTCGGTGAGAAGCTGACCGGGCTCATCAAGGCGGTCGGCTTCTGCATGCAGCCGAGGATCTATCCCCGGCTGCGCCCGGAGGCGGAGAGCTACCTCTCCAAGCACCTCACCGAGCAGACCTGGCGCTACTTCAAGCGCCGCCGGCTGACCTCTCTGGCGCTGCCGGGCGCCCTGCCGTCCCAGCTGTCCTTCATCCCGCGCAACGCGACCGTGCGCCGGATCGCGCGCCGGGCGCGGGCGTTGAGCAAGACCGTGAAGCGGTGACAACGGACGCCTCAGGGATCTAATCTGCCGAACGCATCGCCACCGCTCCCGTATACACACGGGACACAGACGGTGGCGACGCGTCGGCGTCCGTACACGTGCGTGCATACGTCAATGAGCTGACCGGTTGTTCATCCGTGAGAGTTCTGTGCTACCTCTTTGGCTTGCCCCTGACTCTCCTGATTGCTGTCGTCGAGTCAGCGTCGCTCCTCCCCTTCTCTTGTTCCCGCTGCGAAAGGCCACCCGATGACCGCGGCCGACCAGACCATGGCACCCCCGCTCCCGGCTCCACCGCCGGGTCCGCGGTCCGGGGGTACCGAACCGGCCGTCCCACCCCCCGCTGAGGGCGACAAGCCCAAGGCCCGCCCCGTCAGCCGGCTGCGCGCGCTGGACGGGCTGCGGTTGGTCGCGGCCCTGATGGTCTGCATGTACCACTTCGCCGGCAAGAACGGCACGGTCGCCGAGTCCTGGAACCAGTCGCCCGGTGTGATGTTCCCGACCCTGTCCCAGTTCGCCACCTACGGCAGCCTCGGGGTGCAGTTCTTCTTCGTCATCAGCGGCTTCGTGATCTGCATGAGCAGCTGGGGCAAGACGCTGGGCGACTTCTTCCGCTCGCGTATCGCCCGTCTCTACCCGGCGTACTGGGTCGCGATCATCATGGTCACCGCCGCCTCGTTCCTGATGCCGGTGGTCGTTCACCATGTGCGCGCCGACGAGTTCCTGCTCAACTTCACGATGATGCAGCAGCCGCTGGGCAGTTCGCGTGTCCTGGGCGTGTGCTGGACCCTGTGGGTGGAGCTCAAGTTCTACGTGCTGTTCGCCCTGTTCGTGGTCTGGAAGGGCGTCACCTACCGCCGCGTGGTGACCTTCTGCATCCTGTGGACGCTGGCCGGCGCCTTCGCCCGGGTCGCCGACAACCCGCTGATCTCCGAACTCACCTTCCGCGACCACGCCCCCTACTTCATCGGCGGCCTGGCCCTCTACCTGATCCACCGCTACGGCAGCGACCTGCTCCTGTGGGGCATCGTCGGCATGTCGTTCCTGCTGGGCCAGCGCTACTCGGTGACGGCCCTGTGGCACCCGGGCGCGCAGGGCGACTTCTCCCGCAATCCGTACGTCATCCAGCTCATCGTGCTGCTCGCCTTCGCGTCCGTCGCGGTGGTGGCCCTGGGCTGGACGAAGTGGGCGAACTGGAACTGGCTGACGATCGCGGGTGCGCTGACGTACCCCTTCTACCTGATCCACGAGCACCTGGGCTGGTTCTTCATCCGGGTCCTGCACCGCGGCTGGGGCCTCGACCCGTATGTGACGATCCTCGCGTCGGTGGCGAGCCTGCTGACGCTGGCCTGGTTCATGCACAAGTTCGTCGAGAAGCCGTTCGGACCCCGTCTGAAGCGGACGATGACACTCCAGTCGAAGCAGCTGGGCGAGAAGCTGAAGCAATCGCGTTAACCGTGGGGATGTGAGAGGGCCCGGAGTCGGAATCCGACTCCGGGCCCTCTCACATCCCTGTGCGGGTCAGGACCGCACGGCCCTGACCCTCTTCACGACCTTCCGCACCGTCGGGTTGCGCCGCAGTGTCTCCGCGCGGACCGCGCTGCCGCCGGGGAGGCGGAGGCTGGTCAGGCGGCGACGCTTGAAGTAGTGGGCGTTCTCCGACAGATGGGCCGACAGCCAGGCGGCGACCTCGTCGCGCAGCTGCGGGTGCTTACGGGACTGCATGCAGTACCCGACCGCCTTCACCAGCGGCGACAGCCGCTCGACCAGCCGGGGGTCGTCGGACGGCACACCGATGGCGGACGCGAGGTCGCGTTCGGCGTCGGGCAGGGCCGCGTCGATGATGGTGAGCGGGATGCGGTTGCTGTTCTCGTACGGCGTGATGCGGTCGAGAAGCGACTCCGTGCCGACTCTGGCGACCGGGATGCCGTAGAAGGTCGCGGCGGTCATCAGCGCGGTGGAGAAGCAGCCGACGACCAGTTGCGGCTTCAGGTACGCGAACACCGTCTCGGCGAGCACCGGTTCGCGCAGCACGCTCAGGTGCACGCCGAGTTCCGTGGCGGCGGTCTCCAGGGAGGTGGAGTACGCGGCCGGGGCGCTCGGGTGCGGCTTGAACAGGACGGCTGTGTGACCGGCTCGGGCCGCGGCCCGGAGCATCCGGACGTGCAGCTCCTCCTCTTCCTCCTGGCTGATGAGGTCGATGGCGGACAGGTACTGACCGAGGAGCACGGCCGTCGGGCGGTTCTCGACCGGGATGCGGTCGGCCAGGATGTCGACCCCCTGCTCCCCGATCTCGTTCAGCACGCCGACGATCGGCTCGTTCGGGATCGGCACCGGCTCCACGCCGTACTCGGCGAGGAGCAGGGGCCGCAGGCCCGGTATGAGGTCGAGGTGCAGCACGCGGGCGATGCGGCTGCTCATGCCGTGCGGGATGCGGTTGCGGGTGGGGCCGTAGCTCATCAGGCCGTCCGCGTACACATGGATCGGGCTGTCGGCGAAGATCTCGGCGACCGCGCGGGAGGGGTTCGCCTGGATCGACTCGCAGGCGATCTCGACGGGCTCGTCACCGAGGTTCCAGGCCAGGCGTACGGCCTTCTCCCACATGATGGCGTCCTGCGCGCGCGGGGACCAGCCCGCCGGGTGGTGCGGGGAGATGAACTCGTTCCAGGAGCGCACCTCGTCGAACTCGGGCCGCAGCTTCTCGAAACCGGACATCCGGTCGAGGGGCGTGCCGACCTCCGGAATGGCGGCCGTGTTGCTGACGACCAGAATCCGGCGGTGCTCCTCGCGCGGGCCGAAGAGCCCGGCGCGGATCGCGGCCGTGACGGTCGCCGCGGCGTACTGCGTCGCCGAGAAGAAGATCTGGATCATGCCGCGATTCCCTTCATACCGCCGCGCACGCGCCGCAGCAGGTGGACGCGCTGCTCGCCCATTCCGATGAGGGCGGCCTGGAGCTCGTCCTCGGACATCTTGTTCAGTGCGTCGGCGCTCATCTGCCGCAGCTTCGCGGCCGTGGGCCGGTCGAACCGGCCGCGCTGGAGCAGCTGGTGCGCGATGACGACGCAGTAGTTGCGCAGCGCCTTCTTGCGCAGCAGCCCGACCTCGGGGTCGCTCGCGAGTTCGGCGAGTACGAGGTCGAAGGACCGGAAGAAGTCCAGCTGGCGTACGTCACCGATCTGGGTGAGGGAGGTGGTGACGCCCCGGCGGTAGAAGACCCCGCGCAGGCTCGCGACCAGGTACGAGTCCGCCCTGCGGTGCAGGTCCCAGATCCAGGGCCGGTCCTCGGCGGTCTTCAGCCCGTCGTGGAAGCGCAGCATGCCCTTGTCGAGGAGGCGCCGGTGGTAGACGCCGGCCCAGGCGTAGGGGTAGTCGACCATCGTGGTGTCGTCGACCGGGAGGATCGAGGTGCGCGGGTCCAGCGGCACGTTCCTGCGACCCTCGGGCGCCCGGTGGACGGCCCGTTGGAGGTCGGTGACCTGGACGTGGTCGGTGCGCACGAAGTCGACGTCGTGGCGCTGGATGGCGCCCACGAGGTCCTTCAGATAGCCCGGGGCCAGCCAGTCGTCGCCGTCGAGGAAGGTGAGGTAGGTGCCTTCGGCGACGTCGATGCCGGTGTTGCGGGCGGTGGCCAGGCCGCCGTTCTGCTCGTGCCGGATCACCCTGCCGTTCTTCAGCCGCTTCGTCAGCTCCAGCAACGCCTCGTAGGTCTTGTCCTTGGTCGAGCGGTCCTCGACGAAGATGAACTCGAAGTCGTCCTGGTCGTTGTTGACGAGACTCGTCACTGTGTCCGAGACATAGGTCTCGATATTGTAACAAGGGACGATAACGGACAGTATCGGGGGACGGTTGGTCACGCGTGCACCTGGGCTCTCTCAGCGGCAGATTCCGCGACAGTAAGAGTTATTCGACGCCTGTTGTCAACTTGGCCTTGGCCCGCCAGCACTCGAAAGAGGAGGGCCGGGCCGCGCTCCCACCGCATCACGACGACTCTCCGTACGTCATTCCGTACGTCGCCCCGATCCCTGCGAGCACCAGCTGCAGCCCTTCCTCGAACTGTCGGTCATAGTCCTGGAAGACCTCGGCGCCGGCCGCGGCCGACAGGGGAAAGTCTGCCATCCGCCGGGCCCGCTCCTCGACGTCGTACCCGTCCCGGCGCTCGCCGGGAAGGGGCTGGACGCCCTGTTCCTCCGTGACAAAGCCAATCGTATAGACGTACGCCGTCATGGTCGCGCGCACGGCCTGGGCCGGGGTGAAGCCCGCCTCGACGAAGCAGCGGAGGTTCGCCTCCATCTGCACGGCGTGCTCGACGCCGGTGAAACGGGAGCCGCTGAACACCTTGGCGCCGTCGCGGTAGCCGAGCAGGGCGTCGCGCAGCCCACGGCTGGTGACGAGCAGGCGCTCGTGCCAGGGGACCTCGGGACCGAGCGGCGGGCCGGCGACCATCCGCCGGTACATCTCGGTGGCCATCTCGTCCAGCAGGGCCTGTTTGTCCTTGAAGTGCCAGTACAGGGCGGGCGCCTTGACGTCCAGCTCCTTGGCGATGGCCCGCAGGGTGAGCCCGTCGAGGCCCACCTCGTTGAGGAGTGCCAGGGCGGTGTCCGCGACGCGCTTGCGGTCGAGGGGGACTCGTCGTTCCGGCCGCTCCGGTCGTTCCGTACTCACACTTGACAACTTAACACCGTTAAGGCCACTCTCGGGAGCAGATAGCACTTAACAACGTTAAGGAGGCGCACAATGGCCGACGTACTCGATGTACTCATCGTGGGAGCGGGGCCGACCGGACTGGCGCTCGCCGTGGACCTCGCGAGGCGCGGGGTGGACGCGATGGTCGTGGAGCGGGCCGAGGGGCTGTTCCCCGGGTCGCGCGGCAAGGGCATCCAGCCGCGCACGATGGAGGTCTTCGACGACCTCGGGGTGCTGGACGCGATCCGGGCGGCGGGCGGCCCGTACCCGGTCGGGATGATCTGGCAGCACGGCGAACGGGTGGGCGAGCACCGGATGTTCGACCCGGCCCAGGAGGGCGAGGAGTCGCCGTACGGCACCGAGCCGTGGATGGTGCCGCAGTGGAGGACGCAGGAGATCCTGCGGGCGCGGCTGGCGGAACTGGGCGGCGGTGACGACCGGATCGTGTTCGGGCGGGAGGTGGTGTCGGTCGCCCACGACCCGGACAGGGAGGAGGACGGGGTGACGGTCGGGTTCGCGTCGGGGCCGCCTGTCCGGGCCCGGTACGTGGTCGCGGCGGACGGGGGCCGGTCGACCCTCCGGCGGGCGCTCGGCGTCGGGATGACCGGCGAGACGGTCGACCCGGACCCGATCCTGGTGGCCGACGTGCGCGTCACGGGCCTGGACCGGGACAACTGGCATGTGTTCCCGCCGACCCCGGACGGCGCCGGCTTCCTGGCGATCTGCCCCCTGGCCGGGACGGCGGACTTCCAGCTGGTGGCGCAGTTCACTCGGGGCGAGCCGATCGACCTGTCGTTGGAGGGCGTACGGAAGGTGGCCGCCGCCCGGTCCCACCTCGCCCCCGAGGACGTCACGGAGGTCCGCTGGGCGTCCGAGTTCCGTCCCCGGGCGGCCCTGGCGGACGCCTTCCGGGTGGGCCGGGTGTTCCTCGCCGGGGACGCGGCGCACATCCACTCCCCGGCCGGCGGCCAGGGCCTCAACACGAGCGTGCAGGACGCCTACAACCTGGGCTGGAAGCTGGGCGCGGTGCTGCGGCGCGGGGCGCCGGAATCCCTGTTGGACACGTACGAGGAGGAGCGCCGCCCGATCGCCGCGCGGATGCTCGGCCTGTCGACAGCAGTGCACCGGGGCGAGGTGCGGCGGGGGGAGGCGACCCGTCAACTGGGCCTGGGATACCGGGAGTCGACGCTCACGGCGGAGACCCGGCCGGCTGCGGCCGAGGAGGCGCTCCAGGCGGGCGACCGCGCACCGGACGCCACGGTGGACGTGAGCGGCCTACGACTGTTCGACGTGTTCCGGGGGCCGCACTGGACGCTGGTCGCGGTGGGCGTGGAGGTGCCCGAGGGGCTGGATCCGGGCTCGGTACGAGTGGTGGCCGTACCGGCGTACGAGGCGTACGGGCGGGGCCTGTTCCTCGTCCGCCCGGACGGGTACGTGGGGTGGGCGGGCGACGGGACGACACCGGGGGCGACCGGGCTCGGCGGCTACCTCACGCGGCTCGGGGTGGGGTGACGGGGTCGGGCGTCCCGGTCAGCCGTCGAGGAGGGTGTCCACGGACAGTTCCACGGAGACGCCGACGGACTCCGGGACCGGCACGCTCTGGCCCCGCTTGAAGTGCTGGGGGTCCGGATACTTGCCGTCGGCCGGGTCGGTGTAGAGGAGCACCTCGTCGTGCTTGCGGTCCGCGACGATGTAGGCGGGGATGCCTGCCTGGGCGTAGCACTCGACCTTGGTATAGAGGTCGTCCGGCCAGTTGGAGGAGGTCACTTCCACGACAAGGCGAAAGACGTTCGGCGCGTAGCAGTTCTTCTGTACGTAGGCGTCGCAGAAGTCGTCGTCGACGACAGAGAAATCCGGAATCGCAAAGTCGTCAGGCAACGTCGGCAGCCAAAGGCCGATGCCCTGGACATACTCCACCCTGCTTCCTTCGATGCCCGACTTCTCAAAGATTCGCCCGATCTTGGTCAGCGACAAGGCGTGCGGGCCGTCCGGCGGCGGTGTCACAGTGAGCCTTCCCTGGAGAATCTCCACGCGGTGCCCAGGCAGTGCACGGGAAAGCTGGTCGGCGGCTTCGCTCAACGTCAGCTCGTGTTGCAGTACGGCCACGGCATCCTCCTTTTCGGGGATCACTCTCCACGAGAGTAACCGGACGCGGGCAGGGTCCGCCCGCGATCACCCATACGGAGTGTTAGGGCAGCTCAGAACGCATCACTAGGCACATGAACCCCCCAAACCCCCCGCAACGCCCCGCACACCTCACCCACCGTCGCCCGGGCCCGCAGCGCGTCCTTCATCGGGTACAGGACGTTGTCCGTGCCCTCCGCCGCCTTCTTCAGGGCGGTGAGGGCCGCGTCGACCGCCGCCTGGTCCCGTGCGCCCCGCAGTTTCGCGAGGCGTTCCGCCTGCTGGGCCTCGATGGCCGGGTCGACGCGGAGGGGCTCGTACGGTTCCTCCTCGTCGAGGCGGAAGCGGTTCACCCCGACCACGATCCGCTCGGCGGCGTCGGTCTCCTGGGCGATGCGGTACGCGTTGCGCTCGATCTCGCCCTTCTGGAAGCCGTGTTCGATCGCGGCCACCGCACCGCCCAGGTCCTCGACCCGCCGCATCAGCGCGACCGTCGCCGCCTCCACGTCGTCCGTCATCCTCTCGATGACGTACGAGCCCGCGAAGGGGTCCGCCGTCGCCGTCACGTCCGTCTCGTGGGCCAGCACCTGCTGGGTGCGCAGCGCCAGGCGGGCGCTCTTGTCCGTGGGGAGCGCGATCGCCTCGTCGAAGGAGTTGGTGTGCAGGGACTGCGTGCCGCCGAGCACCGCGGCCAGGCCCTGGACCGCCACCCGGACCAGGTTCACCTCGGGCTGCTGTGCCGTCAGCTGGACGCCGGCGGTCTGCGTGTGGAACCGCAGCATCCACGACCTGGGGTTCCTCGCGCCGAACTCGTCCCGCATCACCCGCGCCCAGATCCGCCTGGCGGCGCGGAACTTGGCGACCTCCTCCAGGATCGTCGTACGCGCCACGAAGAAGAAGGAGAGGCGCGGGGCGAAGTCGTCGACGTCCATGCCGGCCGCGATCGCCGTACGGACGTACTCGATGCCGTCCGCGAGCGTGAACGCGATCTCCTGTGCGGGGCTCGCACCCGCCTCCGCCATGTGGTAGCCCGAGATCGAGATCGTGTTCCACTTCGGGATCTCCGCCCGGCAGTACCGGAAGATGTCCGCGATCAGACGGAGGGAGGGCTTCGGCGGGAAGATGTACGTTCCCCGCGCGATGTACTCCTTCAGTACGTCGTTCTGGATCGTGCCGGTGAGCCGCGCGGCCGGGACTCCCTGTTCCTCGGCCACCAGTTGGTACATCAGCAGCAGGAGCGCCGCCGGGGCGTTGATCGTCATCGACGTCGACACCTTGTCCAGCGGGATCCCGCCGAAGAGCAGCCGCATGTCGTCGACCGAGTCGATCGCCACGCCCACCTTGCCGACCTCGCCGTGCGCGAGGGCGGCGTCGCTGTCGTGGCCCATCTGGGTGGGCAGGTCGAAGGCGACGGACAGACCTGTCGTGCCGTGCGCGATCAGGTCCTTGTAGCGGGCGTTGGACTCGGCCGCCGTGCCGAAACCGGCGTACTGGCGCATCGTCCAGGGGCGGCCCGTGTACATGGAGGGGTACACGCCACGCGTGAAGGGGTACGCGCCGGGCTCGCCCAGTTTCCGTGCCGGGTCCCAGTCCGCGAGCACATCGGGCCCGTACACCGGTTCGATGGGTAGCCCGGACTCCGACTCACGCGCCATGGCACACCTCCGCCCTACTTGTCATCACTTATGACTAACAATGCCGCGTAGTCCGCCACCGGTCACGTGCGGGGAACATGGGTAGGGGGGATACAGACGATGAGATTCGGGGGGCCGACTTGCGTACTACGGGCATGGCAAAGGCGTTTTCCGGAGGTGCCGGAGGTGACGGGAGCGGGGGGTCCCGGGCGGTCCGCGGCGCCCTCACGGTCCTCGCGGTCCTCACGGCGGTCACCGTGGGCAGCTGTACGGTGCAGACCGACAACCTGGACGACGGCGCGCGGTCGCCCGTACGGATCGAGGTCTCGCATCCGCCCGCGGACGGCAAACCCGCCGGCACGGCCACGCCGACGCCGACGACGACGCCGAAACGGGCGACTCCCCCTCCCGCCCCTCCCCCCGCCGTCCTCTGGTCACGCGGTGACACCGGGCGTGATGTGCGGGAGCTCCAGGCCCGGCTGCGGCAGGTCGCCTGGCTCTACGACGGGCCGACCGGGTCGTACGACGATCTGACGGAGAGCGCCGTCAAGGGCTTCCAGGGGAAGCGCGGGCTGCCCGTCACCGGGAAGACCGACACCGTCACCTGGCAGCGGCTGCTGCGGATGACACGCGAACCCGGGCAGTGGGAGCTGTTCCTGATGGGCGGGCAGCCGGCCGCCTATCCCGACCCGCGCTGTCTGACGGGCCGTGTGCTGTGCATCAGCAAGACGAGCCGGACGCTGCGCTGGATGGTCGACGGGCAGACCGTCTCGACGGTGGCGGTGCGGTTCGGCAGCCAGTACACACCGACCCGGGAAGGCGTCTTCAGCGTCTACTGGAAGTCACGGCACCACGTGTCGACGCTCTACGACTCCCCCATGCCCTACGCGATGTTCTTCAGCGGCGGCCAGGCGGTCCACTTCTCCACCGACTTCGCGGCCCGCGGCTACGGCGGCGCCTCGCACGGCTGCGTGAACGTCCGGGACGAGACGGCTGTCGCGGCGATCTTCGCCGAGGTGAGCAACGGCGACAAGGTCGTCGTGTACTGGTGAGCCGACGCGGGGGGAGAGTACGGGCGGAGTGGGATTTGGGGCGCGGACGGGACCGGGGGAACGTGTCCCGCCCGCGCCAGGTGCACGAGCCGTAGGTACGGGGGGAACCCCGGCTCTGTGCGAGGAACCGATGACCAGTCGGTTCACTGTCTACTGCGTCGGCGTGGCCGAAAGTGTCACACCCGGCACGCAGGAACTTCGGCGGCACGCATAGGCGCAGGTCAGAGCGGTGCGCTTTGGTCGATCACGACGCGGTGCGGAAGTGGTGCGGGAGCTGCCGACGTGCGTCGTACGGGGCTCAGGTGGCCGTCGGCAGCGGCAGGATGCCGTACGACGGGTCGGCGGCCGGCGCCGGTGCGGGCTGGGGCTCGTCCGCCCTGAGCGCGACGAAGGACGTCGGTGCGGGTGTGGGCGTGGGCTGCGTCGCGGCACGGCCGCCGCGGTGGCCGTCGCGGTTGCCCTGGCCGTTTCCGCCGCCGTTGTTTCCGTTGCCGTTCCCGTTGCCATTGCCCCCGGGTGGGTCGTTGTCCTTGCCGTCCTCACCGTCATCGGCGCCGGTCCGACCGCTCGGGGCTTCCCTGCCCGCCCCTGTGCCGGTGCCTGTTCCGGTGTCGGCGTTGGAGCGGACGGCCGGCTCGTCCTTGAGGGCGTCCTCGCAGTACTGCGGCACCTTCGTGGAGCCCTTGGCCGCCTTCTCCAGGGCCCGTCTGCGGTCCGCCTCCAGTTCCTTGCCGCCGCGCATGTCGCGGCAGGACGAGGTGACGTCGCGCCACGCGCCGGGCGACAGGGCCTCGCCGGAGGGGACGACCTTCCGGCCGTCCGCCGTACCCTCGCCGGTTCCCTGGCGCCCGGTGGAGCCCCGCGTCGCACTGTCGGGTCCGAAGGACGGGAAGCTGCCGCCCCGGGTGACGTCCGGCGAGGGCGAGGCGATCAGGCGGTCCGGTGACTCGGCGGCCGACACCGTGGCGGCCGGGCGGCCGGGCTCGGCACCGCCGAACGGGTTCGTCAGGAGCCCGGTCCCGGCGGCCACCGCGACCGAGCCGACCATGCCGGCGGCCAGCGCGGCACCGAGCCCGAGACGCATGGGGCGGCCCCAGCGGGCCGGACGGAACCCGGTCCGACGGGCAGCGCCGGAACGCCCGGCGCCTCCCACCCGTACGAGCCCCATGTCCGTGGAGGACGGCACTGGCGCCGGGGAGGCCGTGAGGGTCGTGTCCGTGGCCGGGCGGGACATGCGGAAGGCGGCCAACGCGGCGGCCTCACCGGGGAGTTCGGCGTTCGACAGCGGGAGGTCCACCGACAGTGCGCCCAGGGTCTTGGCGAGCCGCTCGGCCTGGTCGCGGGCTTCGGGGTCCGTGAACGCCGGTGAAAGCTCCAGGGGCTCACCGCTCAGCAAACTCTCCGCCGTGGCGCGGTCCAGCCACCCGTACCGGTCGTCGTCGGCCATCACATGTCCTTCTGCGTCCGCGAACGCATATGCGTCACACCGGCCGACGTAATCGCATGTCCATGCGGTTCCCGCTGGGGCGGCAGCGCGTCGAGCGCGCCGGTCGCCTCCGGGTCCTCCCCGAGCAGCTCCGCGAGCCGTTTCAGACCGCGGTGCGCCGCCGTACGGACGGCTCCGGGGCGCTTGCCGAGGGTCTCGGCGGCGGTCTTGGCGTCGAGGCCCACGACCACGCGCAGGACGACGGCCTCGGCCTGGTCCTGCGGCAGCCGGGCGATGAGGGAGAGGGTGCTGTCGGTGGCCAGCGACTCCATGGCCTCGCCCGCGGTGTCGGAGTCGGCGGCCCGGCCGGTCAGCTCGGTCTCGTCGCCGACCGTCGCCGGACGGCGCCCGCGCATCCGTATGTGATCGAGGGCGCGGTTGCGGGCGATCCGGGCGGCCCAGCCCCGGAACCGGTCGGCGTCCCCGTCGAAGCGGTTCAGGTCACGGGCGATCTGGAGCCAGGCCTCGGAGGTCACGTCCTCGACGTCCGGGTCGCCGACCAGTGTCCGCACGTACCCGAGCAACCGCGGGTGCACCGCGCGGTACACAGTCCGGAACGCGGTCTCGTCCCCGGCCTGTGCCGCAAGCACCGCGGCGGTCAGCTCCGCGTCGTCCCCCACCCACGCGCCCCTTTTGCGCCTAAACCGGCGCCGCTCTCGCGGAACAAGTTCTCGCCGTTGTGGTTTCTCAGTCGATGGTTGCGGTCAAAGGCCCGGTGGATTCGGCTGGGCGTCGTCCGCAGCCCGTGGTCCATGGTCCGTGGTCCGTAGCGAATGGCACGTTACGGCGTCAAAGTACTCCTCGTCCATGTCCGTACAATGTGCAACTGACCCGTGACCCACTCCGGTGTGACAGAAACCGCACGCGCGGCGCTGTAGGAAATACGGGCCGCCGCGCGGCCCGTGCCGCGCGACGGCCGGGGCCTCTCCTGTGGGGGGTGGCGGCCCCGGTCGTTGCCCGGGTCCGGGGTCCTGGGTCAGGCCTACCGCCGCCAGTCGTCCCGGCGCCGGGTGCGCGCCACCTTGTGTGCGCCGGAGTCCCGGGCCAGCAGGAACGCGGCGACGGCATCCCGCTCACCGCCGTCGCCGGTGCCCTCGCTCTCCCCCTGCCCTTGCCCTTGCGCGGTGCCTTCGCGCAGGGCGGCGGCGAGCAGCCCTGCCAGGCGGCCCGTCGTGTCGTCGCCGTTCATGTCCGATCCCCCAGTTGCCGGGCGAGGCGCTTCAGGCCCCGGTGTGCTGCGGTGCGTACCGCGCCGGGGCGTTTGCCGAGGACGCGGGCGGCGGCGGGGCCGTCGAGGCCGACGACCACGCGGAGCAGGACCGCCTCGGCCTGGTCGCGCGGGAGTGCGGCGATGAGTCCGAGGGCGTACTCGGTGGAGAGGGTCTCCAGTGCCTGGTCGGGGGTGCTGTGCGGACCGGGCAGTTCGAGTACGTCCTGTTCGAGCGCCGTGCCCTGGGGTCGTATCCGCTTCCGGCGCAGCAGGTCGAGGGCGCGGTGCCGGGCGATGGTCGCCGTCCAGCCGCGGAAGCCCGCCCCGTCGCCCTTGAACCGGCCCAGGTCGCGGGAGATCTCCAGCCAGGCGTCGGACGCCACGTCCTCCGCCTCGTCGCCGACGAGCCCCCTCAGATAGCCGAGGAGCCCGGGCTGCACCAGCCGGTACGCGACCGCGAAGGCGGCCTCGTCCCCGTCCTGGGCCCGCGCGACAGCCACGCCCAGCTCCTCGTCGCACGCCTGCACGCGGCGGGACTCCCGCCGTCCCTGACCCAAGCGCTGCCCCCGTCCGTACCGGCGTTCCGCGTACGAGCACGGGTTCGACTCCCCCGCCCCCATGGGCATCAGCGCCGCTCCGCACGGAAGTGTCACAGCGGACGCGGGGCGGTGACGCCGAAGGGGCGGGACGCCGGCGGAGATCAGGCGGGGTTCACTCGGGGCGCTCAGGCCCGTCCCCGTGCCCGCCTCGACACCACCGCGCGCAGTACGCGCCGCCCCTCCGTCGACACCGCGATGACCTGACGGAGTCCGCCCGAGCCGTGGCCGGCGAGGAGTTCCAGGACGGTGATCTGGCGCCGCAGTTCGGCCGCGACGAGCGGTGACATGCCCTCCGTACGGCCTTCGCGGCGGGATTCGACCGAGGACGCGCCGTCCGGGGAGAGGTCCAGCAGCCGGTGGATGCGGAGCGCGGCGACGGAGCAGGCGTCGGCCCACTCGCGCACTCCGGCGGCGGACCGGGTGGCCGGCGCGGCGGCGAGCATCCGCCGGGCGAGGAGAGCCGCCTCCCCCTCGGCGAACGCGCCGGAGGCACCGGAGGGTTCGGGTTCGTCGGGTTCGCCGGTGTCGAGTTTGACCCGGGCCTCTGCCAGCCGGACCGTCCACTCCTCCGCGTCGCTGCCGTCGGCGAGGCTGGCCCACAGGGGGCGCAGAATCTCGTCGTCGCCGCCCAGGAGGGCCACGCACCGATCCAAACAAGCCAGTCCGCTGGCTGCCAGGCCGCGCTCGTCGGCCCGAGCGATCAGTTCCACCAGGCTCATGCACGCCTCCTCGCCAGGACGCCGACCCTTACGGAGCCCGCGCTTTCCCTTACTGCGTGCAACGTACCCGGAGCGTCACAGAGGCAGAACACCGAGTCGGTCGAGGAACCGGAAGAACAGGTTTTCGGCCAAAGGGTCAGGCTCTGAAGTCAGTACGTCGAGCAGCGGCCCGGTGTTCACCGTGTGCCCGGCCTCCGCCGCCCAGTCGACCGCCCGTCGGGCCGCGTCACCGGGTTCCAGGAAGTAGTCGTCCAGCGTGAGCCCGCCCCCTTCCTCACCGCCCTCTTCCGCTTCCTCGCCCTCGCCTTCGCCTTCGCCTTCGTCCTGCCCGGCACCGAGGTACCCGGCCATGGCGTTCCGCGCCAGGCAGGTGGTCCACGCCCCGCTCTGAGGCGCCGCCGCCTCCAGCACCACGCAGCGACTGTCCATGACGTACCCGAAGAGCGCGGGCGCATCGGTCTCCACGGCGAGCGTGTTCATGCTGCCGATGTCACCGTCGCCGCTCGGGTACTCCCACACCTGCCAGCCGTCGTCCCGCCGCTCACGCGGGGTCAGCCCGTCGCGCACCGCGCGCAGGGCGTCCGTCTCGGCGAGCGGCTGCCCGCTCCTGCCCACGATCAAGTAGCCCCAGTAGCCCAATGCCGTCCCCCCGGCCCATGGTTCGCACCGCTGTAGTCGTAGCTGTCCTGAGATCGGGCCGAATACACCACAGCAGCACGGGAGTTCGCTACGGGAAAGACACATCCGGCGTGTCGGCCCGATCGAAGTTATCCACGAACAGACCCCACCCGCCACATTTCCCTCACATCGCTGTTACATTGCGATCACTGGCGGTCGACGAGGGGGTCGGCCGTCAACTCAACCTGACGGGGGCCAAGTTGATGAAGAGGTTGCGTTTCAGAGCCGGTCGTACGACGGCTGCCGCGTCGGCACTGGCGCTGCTGTTCGGCGGAAGCGGTCTGGCCGTGGTCGCGAGCACGCCCGCGGCCGCCGCGGAGGTATCGGCGGACACCGTGACCGAGCTGCCCGTGAAGACGTACTCGCGCATGCTCGTCGACGACACGAACCGCCGTGTGTACATCACCACCGGGGACAAGTCCCCCGGCCAGGACCACTACTTGCTCGTGTACGACTTCGACGGCAACCTTCTGCGCACTCACGGCGGACCCGGTTCCGAGCTCGCCCAGCCGAGCGGTCTGGCCCTGTCGGCGGACGGCACCGAGCTGTATGTGGCGACGACGTACGAGGTCCGCGTGTACGACACGGCGACACTCGACTACAAGCGCTACCTGATCTACGACGGCGCGGGTCAGTGCGACAGCGAAGTAGCCCTGTCCGGCGGCCGGTTGTGGTTCACCCGGGTCAGCAACTACGACTGGCGCGGCTGCGACCAGACGTACTACCGCTTCCGTACCTGGTCCCCGGCGGAGAACGTCCAGGACGGCGGCGAGACCGCCTTCTACGGCCACCAACTGGCCACCGGCGAGGGCCTGCCGGACAGGATGATCGTCGCCCAGCGGGGTGCCCCGAACGGCATGGTCATCGCGTACGACACCGCCGGCGGCAAGCTCGCCTTCCGGTACGGCCGTGCGTTCGCCGACGCCGACGGCCAGGGTGCCCTGAAGCTCCGGGACCTTGCCGTCTCCCCGGACGGCGGCAAGGTGGCGGTCGCCGACGCGGAGGCGGGCGTACGGCTGCTGAACACCGCCGACTTCTCGGACGCCGAACGCGGCTACGACCCGCTGCCCGAGGGCGCGTCGGCGTCGGCCGTCGCCTACAGCGGCGACGGCGCGCTCGTCGCACGCGGCGCGACGGCCTCGGGGACGACTGCGGACCTGCTGGTCGAGAACGCCGACCCGACGACGGACGGGGCCCAGCGGGCGTACGTCTTCGAGGACTCGGCGGCGGGCGGCGACCGGGTCGCGCCGCGCGGCCTCGGCTTCAGCCGGGACGGTTCACGGCTGTTCGCGGTGACCACGAACGCGGACGGCAGCGGCTTCTGGCTGCACACCCTCGACCGTCCGGCGCCGCTGTACGACGCCGCCTTCGACGGCGCGCTGACCACCGAACCCGGCCAGGCGGTGGCGGGCGAGCCGCTCACGCTCCGGGGCACGCTGCGGCTGGGCGGCCCGGCACCGGCCGAACCGGCACGCGTCACGGCGGTCCGCACGGATACCGAGGGCGCCCATGACCCCCTGACCGCCCAGGTGGCCGCCGACGGGACGTTCGAGTTCACGGACGTCCCCGGCCGCACCGGCGACGCCACGTACACCGTGTCGTACGCGGGCGATGCGACCCACCGTCCGGCCGAGAGCACGAGCCTGACGGTGTCCGTGACGAAGGCGTCCGCCGCACTGGCGCTGACCGCCCCCGACCGGGTCCGGCTGCACCAGGGCGTGCACATCACCGGCACCCTGACGGCGGGCGGCTTCGCGCTCCCGGCCGGCACGACGGTCCGGGTGACCCGCACGGACTGGTTCGGCGCGCGTGAGCTGGCTGCGGCGGAAGTCGCGGCCGACGGCACCCTCCGAATAGACGACACCGGACTCCGGGCCCTGGGCACCACCACGTACGAGGTGACGTACGAGGGGGACGCACTGCACGAGGGGGCGCGGGCGGAGGTCTCGGTGCGGGTGCGCCTTTTCTGACCGGCCCAAGGAGCGACTGACGGAGGGGGACCGGCTTGGGGGATCACCCCAGCCGGTCCGCCAGGGCCTTGAACCGGTTCCACGACAGGGGCGGTTGGGCCCGCGGGTCCCACAGCTTCTGGACGGTCGCCCGCAGCGGCATCCGGATCCCGGCGGCCACCTGGTTCTGTGTCTGTGAACCGGCGAGGTCGCACCAGACGGCGAAGACCCCACCGAGGATCTGGCTGTCGTACGTCGAGGAGACGGCCGTGCTGCCGCGCAGCACCCGGGGGGTCCACTGCCGGTAGATCCGCTCGCCGGTGGGGTAGACGAAGGCGTTCGGCTGGCCGAGCACGTAATAGAGGTACTCGTCGTTGTAGTTGACGACCTTGCGACCCGCGCTCAGATACCCGGCCGGCTGGCGGGCGCCGATCTCCTTGCCGGTCCAGTAGGCGACCTGGATGTTCTTGCCCGGCTGGACCGAACTCGACTGGTAGAAGCCGTCGTTCCAGGCGCGCACGGTCGTCCGGCCGTGGGCGCGGACGGTGGCCGCGCGGTCGTTGAGCCAGCCCGTCGCGAGGTCGGAGACACCGGCGCCGGCGCCGTACCGGGCGACGGCCGCGGCGGCGAGCTGGGGGTACGAGGCGGCCGGACTGGAGACCATCAGCGCCCGGTACTCGTCGCCGCCCAGGTGCCAGGACGAGCCCGGGAAGAGGTCGGCGTACTCGCCCAGCAGGTCGTCGACGATCTTCGCGGACTCCGGCTTGGAGATGTCGATCGCGCCGCGTGCCGCCGTGCCCTGTGCGTTGGTCAGCTGAAGGTCGGGGTGGGCGGCGAGGACCGCGCCCAGATGGCCCGGGGAGTCGATCTCGGGGACGACGGTGATGTGGCGGCTCGCGGCGAGGGCGAGGATGCGGCGGACCTGGGCCTTGGTGAGGTGGTCCTTGGACACGATCTCCGGGTGGGTGTCGGAGGCGATCCGGAATCCCTGGTCGTCGGAGAAGTGCAGGCCCAGCTCGTTGAACTTGAGGTCTCCCAGTTCACGGATGCGGTCCTCGATCCAGGACGCCGTGAAGTGCTTGCGGGCGATGTCCAGCATCAGCCCGCGCTGCGGCTTGGCGGGCCGGTCGCGCACGATCCCCTCGGGGGCGGTGTTTCCGCCGCTCACCTCCTGCTTGAGGGTGCGGGTGCCGTAGAAGACGCCGGCCTCGGCGGGGGCGGCGACGGTGACGCGGCCGCCCGCGACGGTGAGGGTGTAGGACTCGGGGCCGTTCTTCACCTGGTTCTGCCCCCGGTCCAGCTTGAGCTGGACGTCCCCGGCACGCGGGGCGGCGGTCCCGCCGTACGTCATCTTCAGCTCACCGGCGAGCAGCTTCCCCTCGTCGGCGAGGGCGCCGGCACCGACGACCACGCGGGCGGTGGCGGCGGGGCGCCAGCCGGGTCCCCGGGCGGCGGTGTGCTCGCGTACGGCGGGGATCGTGCGGGGCGCCTTGGAGAGGGGGTATGTGCGGGCGGGCGAGGGTGAGGGTGCGGCCGAAGGCGCGGCACGGGACGGTGCGGCGGCGGCGCCTTCGGACGCGTCCGAGGACGGCGCGGCTCCGGTCGACGCGGTGTCGCTGCCGGTGTCGGTCCCGGTGTCGCCGACCGGCCAGAGGGCGACGGTCACTCCGATGGCACCGACGGCGACGAGAACACCGGCCCCGACAAGCAACCCGGACCCCTGTCCGTACGTCTTGCTCCCCGGAACCCGTTTCCGTTCGGGCGCCCGTCGCCTCCGCCCGGTCACCGGTTCCCACCTGCCCGAGTCCCACGTGTCGCCCGCATGCCACGCACCTCCTTGAGTCCCCTCCCTCTCTGAACCTACGACCCCACTCCACCGGGATCGTCCACGGAACGTTCCGAAACTCTCCCGTTCGGGTGAAATTCAGGCACCCGTAGGACAGCTACTGACCACTCTCGATAATGTGAGCGGCACTCCCAGCACACGCCTCACACGTCTCCCACGCCAATCCAGAACGCCTGAGGACTCACGCTGTCTGCGCATCGTCTTCCCCCTCTCCCCGGCCAGCTCGCCATACCGGCACAGACGCGCACCGAGTCTCCCTGTCCTACGCCTGCGAGCCTGGAGCGGTTCAACACCGAGCCGGCCGCGGACGCCGAGCGCGCACTCCTGACCTGCCTGCGCAGCCTCCGCTGGGCCCGCCGCCTCGCCGACCACCGCCCCTACCCGGACCTGGACTCCCTCCTGGCCGCAGCGGACGAGGCGTCCTACGACCTGACCCCGGGCGACCTGGCCGAGGCCCTGGCCGCCGAGGCGCTGCCGGAGCTCCCCGACGGCGCGTACTCCGCGGCCCACACGGCACTGAGCGCTGCGCATGCGGCGTACGAAAGCCGATTCGGACACGCGTTCGTCATCTACGTCGACCACGCCTCACCTGACGAGGCCCTCAACCAGGTCCTGGCAGGCATCCGGTCACGTCTGGCGAACGAACCGGAGGAAGAGCGGGTAGTTGCGGCAGAAGAACTCCGGCGCCTGGCAAAAGGACGGTTGGTGGGCCTACTCAGGGGCGCGGGGAACTGCGCGACCAGCCACATCTGACCCGCACCCGGCAAACAACGGCAGCCTCTCCCCCCGGTAGCCGCACGTAGTAGCCCGTACGAGCCTGTTTGATCACATCGGTAGGCCCGCTGTAAGCGTTCCGACAACACGTCGCTACGATGGCCAGGGCCGGTGGACCGTACCCGGCCGGGCCCGTCCGACACCCAAGCCGGCGCGGCCCCGATCCCCGCTCCCGGAGGGTTTTCCGTGCCGGCTGGAACGCTGTACCGCGGCCGGGAAGGAATGTGGTCATGGGTGGCTCATCGAGTCACCGGCGTCCTCATCTTCTTCTTCCTGTTCGTACACGTCCTGGACACCGCTCTCGTCCGTGTCTCCCCCGAGGACTACGACAAGGTCGTAGCCACGTACAAGACGCCGATCGTCGCCGTGCTGGAGTACGGCCTCGTCGCCGCCATCCTCTTCCACGCGCTCAACGGTCTCCGCGTCATCGCCGTCGACTTCTGGTCGAAGGGTCCCCGCTACCAGAAGCAGATGCTCTGGACCGTCGTCGGCCTGTGGGTCGTGCTGATGATCGGGGCCATCTACCCCGTCCTCGGCCACGCCGCTCGTGAACTGTTCGGGAGCTGACACAGATGGCGACGACTGAAACCACCGCTTCGGGCATCGGCCCCATCGAGGGCGCGGGCACCTTCTCGGGATACGACGCCGACAACCCGGCGCCCCTGATCGAGGCCCCGCGCCAGCGCACGAAGAAGACCCCCAAGTCCACCCGGGGCAACTTCGAGATGTACGGCTGGCTGTTCATGCGGCTGTCCGGCATCGTCCTGGTCGTGCTGGTCCTGGGCCACCTCCTCATCCAGCTGGTGCTGGACGGCGGTGTCTCGAAGATCGGCTTCGCCTTCGTGGCCGGCCGCTGGGCCTCCCCGTTCTGGCAGGTCTGGGACCTGCTCATGCTGTGGCTGGCGATGCTGCACGGCGCCAACGGCCTGCGCACCGTCATCAACGACTACGCGGAACGCGCGAACACCCGGCTGTGGCTCAAGGGCCTGCTCTACACCGCCACCGTGTTCACGATCCTGCTGGGCACGCTGGTGATCTTCACCTTCGACCCGAACATCCGCTAGGCACCGGGTCACAAGGGGCTGAGGTAATTCTGATGAAGATCCACAAGTACGACACCGTCATCGTCGGCGCGGGCGGCGCCGGCATGCGCGCGGCCATCGAGTCGACGAAGCGCAGCCGTACCGCCGTACTGACGAAGCTCTACCCGACCAGGTCCCACACGGGCGCCGCGCAGGGCGGCATGGCCGCCGCGCTCGCCAACGTGGAAGAGGACAACTGGGAGTGGCACACCTTCGACACGATCAAGGGCGGTGACTACCTGGTCGACCAGGACGCCGCCGAGATCCTGGCGAAGGAGGCCATCGACTCGGTCCTCGACCTGGAGAAGATGGGCCTGCCGTTCAACCGGACGCCCGACGGGACGATCGACCAGCGCCGCTTCGGCGGTCACAGCCGGAACCACGGTGAGGCGCCCGTCCGCCGCTCCTGCTACGCGGCCGACCGCACCGGTCACATGATCCTCCAGACGCTGTACCAGAACTGCGTGAAGGAGGGCGTGGAGTTCTTCAACGAGTTCTACGTCCTCGACCAGCTGATCGTCGAGGTCGACGGTGTGAAGCGGTCGGCCGGCGTCGTCGCCTACGAACTGGCGACCGGCGAGATCCACGTCTTCCAGGCGAAGGCCGTGATCTACGCGTCCGGCGGCTGCGGCAAGTTCTTCAAGGTGACGTCGAACGCGCACACGCTGACGGGTGACGGCCAGGCGGCGGTCTACCGTCGCGGGCTGCCGCTGGAGGACATGGAGTTCTTCCAGTTCCACCCGACCGGCATCTGGCGCATGGGCATCCTGCTGACGGAGGGCGCCCGCGGTGAGGGCGGCATCCTCCGCAACAAGGACGGCGAGCGCTTCATGGAGAAGTACGCGCCGGTGATGAAGGACCTGGCGTCACGTGACGTCGTCTCGCGGTCCATCTACACGGAGATCCGCGAAGGGCGGGGCTGCGGTCCCGAGGGCGACCACGTCTACCTCGACCTGACCCACCTCCCGCCGGAGCAGCTGGACGCCAAGCTCCCGGACATCACCGAGTTCGCCCGTACCTACCTGGGCATCGAGCCGTACACGGACCCGATCCCGATCCAGCCCACCGCGCACTACGCGATGGGCGGCATCCCGACGAACGTCGAGGGTGAGGTGCTGACCGACAACACGACGGTGGTACCGGGCCTGTACGCGGCCGGCGAGGTCGCCTGTGTGTCGGTCCACGGCGCCAACCGCCTCGGCACCAACAGCCTCCTGGACATCAACGTGTTCGGGAAGCGCGCCGGTATCGCGGCGGCGGAGTACAGCCAGAAGGCCGACTACGTCGAACTCCCCGAGAACCCGGCGGAGTTGGTGATCTCCCAGGTGGAGCACCTGCGCGACTCCACGGGCACCGAGCGGGTCGCCGCGCTGCGCCTGGAGCTCCAGGAGACCATGGACGCGAACGTCATGGTGTTCCGTACCGAGCAGACGATCAAGACGGCGGTGGAGAAGATCGCGGAACTCCGCGAGCGCTACCGGAACGTCTCGATCCAGGACAAGGGCAAGCGGTTCAACACGGACCTGCTGGAAGCCATCGAACTCGGCAACCTGCTCGACCTGGCCGAGGTCATGGCGGTCTCCGCCCTGGCCCGCAAGGAGTCGCGCGGCGGTCACTACCGCGAGGACTACCCGAACCGCGACGACATCAACTTCATGCGCCACACCATGGCGTACCGCGAGGTGGGTGACGACGGCACCGAGTCCATCCGACTCGACTACAAGCCGGTCGTCCAGACCCGCTACCAGCCGATGGAGCGTAAGTACTGATGGCAACCCCTGTTCTGGACAAGGCGGACGCGGCCGGCGAGCCCGAGCCCGGCTTCGCCGACTCCCCGTACATCACGGCCACCTTCCGCATCCGCCGCTTCAACCCGGAGGTCGCGGCCGAGGCGGTCTGGGAAGACTTCCAGCTGGAGATCGACCCCAAGGAACGCGTCCTCGACGCCCTCCACAAGATCAAGTGGGACCAGGACGGTTCGCTGACGTTCCGTCGCTCCTGCGCGCACGGCATCTGCGGCTCGGACGCCATGCGGATCAACGGCAAGAACCGTCTTGCCTGCAAGACCCTGATCAAGGACATCAACCCGGCGAAGCCGATCACGGTCGAGCCGATCAAGGGTCTGACAGTCCTGAAGGACCTCGTCGTCGACATGGAGCCGTTCTTCCAGGCGTACCGCGACGTGATGCCCTTCCTCATCACGAAGGACACGAACGAGCCGACGCGCGAGCGCTTCCAGACGGCGGAGGACCGGGAACGGTTCGACGACACGACGAAGTGCATCCTGTGCGCGGCCTGCACGTCGTCCTGCCCGGTCTTCTGGAACGACGGCCAGTACTTCGGCCCGGCGGCGATCGTCAACGCCCACCGTTTCATCTTCGACTCGCGTGACGAGGCGGGCGAGCAGCGCCTGGAGATCCTGAACGACCGGGACGGCGTCTGGCGCTGCCGGACCACGTTCAACTGCACGGACGCGTGCCCTCGCGGGATCGAGGTCACGAAGGCCATTCAGGAAGTGAAGAGGGCGCTGATCACTCGGCGGTTCTGATCTTTCGCACGGTCTGTTGATTCGCCTGAGGGCTCTGTTTCCGTATCGGCGGGAGCGGGGCCCTCAGTCGTTCCGGCAGGCGTTCCGGTAGCCGTTCCGGCAGTCGTTCCGTATGACGGCTCACATGCCTCTCAATACCCACCAGTACGACTAGGAACTTGGTCAACTCCCGTTACAGACTGGGCACATGACCAACCTGAGGAAAACGATCGCAGCACTGTCGGCCGTCGCGGCGGCAACGGCCACGATGCTCGCGATACCCCCCACCGCCTCGGCAACTCCCGCCCCGTACAAGACACTTGCGCAGGAGAACTTCAACCACCTCCCGCTCGGCCCGGTAACGGCCGGCCGCGGCTGGACGACGGACACCTCCGACGGCACCCTGACCGTCGCCCCGAGCTCGACCGGCAAGGGCCGCGAACTCCGCATCCATACGGAGGGCAACGGCCGCGCCTTCGTCGTCTTCCCCAACCTCTCGGCACCCGGCAACAGTTACTGGGCCCGCCTGCGCCTGCGCGTGGACGCGTTCCCCACGGCCCCCGACTGGGCCCACTGGACGATCGCGGAGGCCTCCGGCTCCGACTCCCCCGCGCTCGTACGCCCGTTGGGTGGCCAGTACGCCCCCACGGACAAGGGCAACTTCTGGGGCGTCGGCCACGACCTGGGCCCGACGGGCGACTGGACGTCGTGGAAGACGTCGGCACCGGCGGTCGCGGACAAGTGGCAGTGCGTGGAGTTCCATCTCGACGCCACGGACAACCGGGTCACGGTGTACTTCGACGGGGTCGAGCAGTCTGATCTGACGGTCTCCACCAAGAACCACGGCGGTGCGCAGGACTCCGACTTCGTCTTCCCGACCTTCGACAAGCTGAAGCTGGGGTGGCAGTTGTACCAGGGGGATCCGTCGCCTTCGTCGTACGACGTGCGGATGGATGACATCGCTTTGAGTACGGGACGGGTTGGGGGTTGCGGGGGCTGACACGTCAAGGCCAGTGGGCGGAGTGGTTCGGCCGCTCCGCCCAGTGTCTGAAACCCCATCCGCCGAGTGGCCGTTCGCGTGGTGAAGCGGCAGCGGAAAGGGGCAGGCCCATGACCACTTTCCACTCGTGGGACGAAGTCAGAGGAGAGGTCTTCGACACCGAGGACCTGGAAGTGATCGCCGCGGGAGCCCCGAACTGCTCCACTGTCCGGCTGCGACCACGCGGAGGCTCGGCGCCGTCCGCGCTCTGTTGCTGCTGCGGCGGCGGCGCGACGCGGACGGCGGACCTCGCTCTGATGCAGGTCGACCAGATGGAGCAGGATGCCACGGTCGTGGCACTGATCACGCGCCGCTGCTGAGTCCAGTCCGGTCCCGCTACGGCGGTCAGGGCCCCGTTTCCCGGTTACGCGCCGGGGCGGGGCCGTTTGCGCATGTCAGGCGTCCGGTGCGCCCCGACCGGCGTCGTTCCCGTCGCCGCTGTCGTCGTTCCCGTCGGCTGTTCCCTGGGCTTCCGCGTTGTCCGCGA
Organism: Streptomyces sp. NPDC020898; assembly: GCF_044333925.1. Classification (NCBI taxonomy): domain Bacteria; kingdom Bacillati; phylum Actinomycetota; class Actinomycetes; order Kitasatosporales; family Streptomycetaceae; genus Streptomyces; species Streptomyces sp. NPDC020898. The sequence continues at coordinate 373,430 of NZ_JBIRRV010000008.1, read as the reverse complement.
TGACGAACGCCGATGTGTCGAGTTCGAAGTCGAACGGGGCGGGGACGCGCACGGGCCGCCCGAAGGGCACATTGGTCCGCGACCGGTAACCCTTCGGAGACGGATCCCAGAAGACGTTGATCTCCTGCATCTTCATGTCGAGCAGGAGATACACGGGCACGATCCGCCCGTAAGTGTCCATCTTGTCGAGCCAGTCGACATCTTTGGTGGAGTCGGAGGTCAGCTCGGCGGCGAGGGAGAGGGCGGCTGCATCGGCGTGGCGGCCTTCGTCGTCGAAGGCTGCTTCGTCGGCGACGTGGAGGTCAGGCCCGAAGCCACGCTGGGATCCGGGAAACCTGAAGAGAAAGGGCGCCACATCGACGTCGTGCCCCTCCGGGGCGTGGGGCTCAAGTTGCAGCCGCAGGGCCTTCATCGCCTTCTTGTAACGCAGCTTCGACCACGGCGACACGACGATCTTCCCCCGGATGAGTTCGGCCTTGTAGCCGACAGGTGTGTCCATCTCCTCGACGATCCGGAGCATGTCTTCGAAGGACCCGGTCGCAGGAGCGCCTATGGCTGCGTCTGTGGCTGCGTCTATGGCTGTCGGACGCTCGGTCATGATGGTCACCACGGTCCTCAACTGATTACAGAGCGTGTCGCTTCTTCACGATAGCGCCGGGCTGTTCCAACCGGCGGCGAAACCGTCCTCGTCCCCGGACGGAATCGATCACCACAGGGATGAACCCCTACGCATGAAAACCGCTGAGCCCCGGCGTACAACCTTCCCGGCACATCGTGGGTCCTATCTGCACTTCCCGTTCCGGCGGCGAAGCCGCCGCTCCGATCAGCACGACCGGCTCCGGTACCCCGGACCCCGTTCGCGCGGGCGGCACGGCCCTGCCGTACGGCCCCTGTCCGGACGGGTGCGACCAGACCACCGCGGGCGCCGCAAGGCCCCGCGTACCGCAGGAGACACATGTCCATACGCACCACCGGTCGCCTGGTCCTCGCGACCGCAACGTCCGTCGCGCTGGCCGGCGGGTTGCTCACCCTGTCGGCAGGCCCCGTGACCGCGGCCACCCAGGCCAAATACGCCGACGACTACAACGGCGACGGCTACCGCGACTACGCGTTCGGGGACGGCGGCGACTCGGTCACCGTGACCTACGGGACCGCCACGGGTCCGGGCACGAAGAGCAAGAGGTTCACGCAGAACAGCCCGAACATTCCGGGCACGTCCGGGGATGCAGGAGGGTACGGCGACGGGTTCGGCGGCTCCCTCGCGAACGCCGACCTCAACCGGGACGGGTACGCCGATCTGGCCATCGGCGACCGGTCCGAGAAGGTGGGCAGCAGAATCGCGGCGGGCGCGGTCACCATCCTGTGGGGCGCCAAGGCGGGCCTGGGTGCCAAGGCGACCCGCATCCCCGTCACGGCCAACTCCTACTACGGTTTCGGCGCCGCACTCGCGACCGGCGACTTCAACGGCGACGGCAAGCCGGACCTGGCCGTCGCGGACGGAGTCGGAACGGTCTACATCTACCGGGGCGGCATCGGCCCGGCCGGTACGACGGGCAAGGTCACCAAGCACGACCACCGGGACCTCGGCGAAACCACCGCGCTCGTCGCCGGAAGGGTCACGAAGGACAACGCCACGGACCTCTATGTCCTCGGCCAGGGCTACAAGGGCGACGCGGGGACCCAGGCCGCCTGGTTCCTGCGCGGCGGCGCCACAGTCACGTCGGGCAGGCTCACGACGTACAACAACTCGCAGCCCGACTACGGTCCGACGGGCGTCATCGCCGACTTCGACAAGAACGGCTACGGCGACCTCGCGGTCAGCGATGTCCCGCACAGCAAGAGCGCGGGCTCGGTCGTCATCCTGCGCGGGAGCAGCACCGGCCCGGTGAGCACGTACTCCCGCCTGACGCAGGCGACTTCGGGTGTCGCCACGGACGCCACGAAGGGCGACGCCTTCGGCTACTCCCTCTCCGCCGGCGACACCAACCGCGACGGTTATCCGGACCTCGCGGTCAGCGCCACGGGAGAGAAGGTCGGCTCGGTCGCGAACGCCGGTGGCGTGCACGTCCTGCGCGGCAGCAGGAGCGGCCTGACCGGCGCCGGTTCCAAGTGGTTCACGCGGGCTACGGCGGGTGTGCCGGGCGACACCGGGCAGTACCAGATGTTCGGCCTCGCCGTCCGCCTGCGCGACATCGACCGGGACGGTGACGCGGACCTCTTGATCTCCGGACAGAACGGCGGCACGAACGTGCTGCTTCGGTCGGGGGGCGCGAGTGGCGTCACGGTGGGGGCTGCGAGCGAGGTGGGGGTTCGGGCCGGGTTCCCGCAGTAGGGGCACAGTCCGGTAAAGGGCCCGGTGACCGACGTCATGCGTTGTCTGTCGGTCACCGGGCCCCGCCGTTCACGTTTCAGGTGGCGGAGTTCCCGGCGCGGAGCGCGCGGATGCTGGCCAGCAGTGCGAGGGGGTACGGGTCCGGCTGTACGAGGTGCGCGTGCGCACTGTGTGCCCACAGCACCTGGCCAGGGCCGGAGTTGACGTGCACGTACGCCACCATGACCGCGTCGTCCGGGTCAGTGATCAGCCCGTCGCAGTGACGGCAGACATGCAGCGCCGACGGCGTCATGAGACGTCCCCGGGTGGTGAGGCGTGGCAGGTACAGCCGCACCGGCGCATCAGCAGCAGCCCGCGGCCGTGGGGCAAGGGCACGTCCTCGGTCTGGCGGCAGGCGCGGTGCAGATCCGCGTACTCCGGCCGCTGTGCGACCGTGCATTCCGCCGACGGGGGCGGGGTGTCTGTGGCGGCACGGATGCTCACAGTGCGGCCTCCCGCCTGCGGTGAAGCGGGCAGGCGCAGGGTGGGAACCCGTTCCTCAGGGGGAGCGGACCGTCGCTTCCCAGAACCCCGATCGTGCCTCGGTCCTCGACGATCTCGCCGCTTCCGCTGCTCACGGTGTAGACGTGGATCGTCATCCTGACCCCGGGTTCGCACTCCTGCTCGGGGGCTGTAGCTTGCGTCATGTCGACCTGCTTCCTTCAGGTGGGCCACCGCCCCGGGGCCGCGCGAACGGTCGCCGGGGTATTCGATGGGTTACTGCGCTCTCGGACCGTAAGGGCTGCATAACGGTGAGTAGGCACGCAATTTGCGTGCGCCATACGCCGGTTACCAGGGGGCAGGGTGGACACGAGGGGAATCGGCAGGCGCGTTGCCTACTGGCGCGAGCGTCGCCGCATCACCCAGGCGGACTTCGGGGCGCTCATGGGCATGTCCCGGAGATGGGTCCAGGACCTGGAAGGAGGGCAGCGGCAGAGCGATCCACGGCTGTCCGTCCTGGAAGGGGCGGCCCGGGTGCTGTCAGTACGTCTGGAAGACCTGCTGTCGGACGTTCCGCTCGGCAAGGGTGGCGAGTGTGTGGACGGCACCGAACTCGCAGCGATTCGCAGCACGTTGCAACACCACGACGTGATCACCGGCTCCAGCGACGGAACCGCTGCCGAGCCCGTCCCCGTCGAGACGCTGAGCAGCAACGTGGAGTACGGCTGGACTGCGTTTCAGGCAAGCCATTTCGCCTCGCTCGGCCGCGTAGTCCCAGGGCTTCTCATCGACGCCAACCGTGCTGCTGCCAGGCATGAAGGAGACTCACAGCTCGCGTCGTTCCGACTGCTGTCCATGTCCCTGCAACTGGTTGAGGCCGTGGCGATCAAGTTCGGCGACACCGGCTTGGCATTCGTGGCGGCCGACCGGTCCGTAGCGGCTGCCGAGCGATCCGGCGACCCGGTCACCATGGCTGCGGCGGCCCGGCACCTTGCCGACGCGATGACTCACCACGGGCAGGCCGCCGCCGCTGTCGAGTTCGCCCTTGCGTCCGCCAGCCGTCTGGAAGGCGACCTGATCGGGCGCGGCGCAGACGGACTCTCGGTTCTGGGAATGCTCTACCTCAAAGCCGCCATGGCCTCAGCCACCAACGAGAACCGCAGCGCCGCTCCCGACCTTCTCGATCAGGCCGACCAACACGCCGCGCAGCTCGGAGTAGACGGCAACGCGATGTTCACCGCGTACGGACCAACGAACGTTGCCGTGCACCGCGTTGCCGCGCACGTACGGCTCCGCGAAGGCGCCGAGGCCGTTGCCGCCACTGAGGGCATTCCGGCGCCGCGCCGCGATGCCCTGCCGCGCGAGCGGCGCGCTCATCACCTCGTGGACCTCGCATACGGCTACACACAGGCCGGCCGTCGTGAACAGGCTGTCGAGACACTGCTCCTGGCCGAGGAAGAGGCTGCGGAAGAGGTGCGCTGCCGCCCCAACAGTCGCCAACTCGTCGAGGATCTGCGTCTTCTCGGCGCCGGAAGTGCCGAGGGGCGCTTGCAGGCACTCGCCACACGGTGTGGACTGCCTGGGTGACCAAGATCCTGTATCTGATCTCCTGCGCCGCTCCGCCTGCCCAGTCCGTCGCCACCGGCATACGCAAGGCCCAAGCCGCCGGGTGGGATGTCTGCCTCATTCTCACGCCCTCCGCGTATCGCTGGCTTGAGAACGACGTCGCCGAGCTTCGCGAGCTCACCGGATACCCCGTACGCCACCAGTACAAGTTGCCCGCCGAATCAGATGTGTTGCCAGCGCCGGACGCGATTCTTGTAGCCCCCGCCACGCTCAACACCCTGACCAAGTGGGCGGACGGTCACGCCGACACACTCGCCCTCGGACTCGTCACGGAGGGCATCGGCCTGCGGCTACCGATCGTCGCGCTGCCGTATCTGAACCAGGCCCAGGCGGCGCATCCTGCGTTCAACCGGAGTGTGTCCATTCTCCGGGAATGCGGAGTGACTGTGCTTCTTGGCGATGGGGGGTTCATCCCTCATGTGCCCAAGCACGGTGATCTGGAGGCGTATCCGTGGGATGCGGCTCTGGCTGCCCTGTCTGCGTGATCTCAGCCACCGACCCCTCACCTACGCACTAGGGCAGATCGATGAGGACCCCGACGACGCCCCAGCCGTCGTCCGCTGAGGTTGCGTGAAGAGCCTTGCCGGGAGGTCTCGGTGGGGCTCTTCACGTAGTCGCTACTGCTGCCCTGAGGCACAACAGCGCCTCAATTGCGGACGACCGAGGAAACCCAGACCGTCACATCGCTTGCGATTCCTGACACGGTCCCGCCAGCTACGACGCGATGTTCTCTCCTTGCCGGGTTCCGGTACTCCACTTCGAGCCGCTTATCTGAACCCAAAGTCACAACAACGTACCACTGATTTTCGGACGCCTGCGGCTCGACCGTAAGAAATGAATTGTCGGGATAACTAAGCTCGCCGATCAAATCGAAGAGCAAGTCTTCCGAGATCCCGTCATACGACTCGCCGCTCTCAGTTTCCACGGTGTACGGACTTGGCGACATGCCACCTCCATTATTTAGCAGGTGGAGTATCTATCCACCGTCACGATCCCTGAAGAACCCACCGCCAGTGACGTACTGCAGATCCTTCTCCCAAGACTGCGTAGGCGCCACAGCCCCTCTGTGCGGTTCAAAGTTGAGCGGCCCGGGATGCCTCTCCGTCATATAGCGCTCAACATCAAGAGCGTCCCGCCTGGAGTCGTAGTTCCTGAGGATTACCATCCGAGTCCCGCCCTCGTAGTCCGAGTTCTTGTAACGACCGACGGGATTCTTCGATATTCCCCATTTGAGCAATTCGCCATTCTTCGGGTTCACTAGTGCATACATGGACGTCTGCCCAGCGTCGGGAAATGGACCACTAATTGGCTTCCCAGTACTGAACGACGGACAGGTTGAGTTGTGAACGAGAACCGGAGTTTCGCCCGCCAGCACATAGTACGTGTGCAGATCGTCAACGGTGAGGTTGTAGGTGCGAGCATGCTTGGCGAAGGCACCATTGCCGGTAACGATGACCGTGTCGCCACCATCGGTGAGCAGGGTCATGCCCGGCTTGAGGTCGCTCGCTTCGGTCCAGTCCCGCTCTGACGGTGACCAGAAGGGGTGCTCGTGCGTGGCCGTGAGCTTCTCGATGCCGTTCGCTGTGGCGATTGATAGCTCGTTGAAGTGCTTGTCATCCTCGGTGACGATCAGACGAGTGACTCTTCTGGGGCCAGTCTCGCCGGTTTCGGGGTCGGTGGCCTGAACCTTGTCACCGACTTCGATGTCCTCGATGTCCTTCGTAGTGCCGTCAGCTAGAAGGACGTCGGTTCCGGCGAGGAAGCACTTGGTGCAGGCGCCGACTGTCTTATTCTTTGGCTTAGACTTTACGCCCCCAGTTCTGGTCCCAAAAATAGCAGCCAGAGCACTCGGAACCTGATAGGCGTCACTAGAGGTGTCATAGCCCTGTCCCGCCACCCAATTGTCGAACTGGGCCCCGTAGTCACAGCCCGGCGTTCCGGGACCTCCGCTTCCCCAGCAATCTGAGTCAACGATCCAGCCAACCAATTCCGCCGTGTGAGGAACATTACTCACCACGCCATAGAAAGTTTCCCCGACGCCGGAGCATATGCCCGAAAGTGGCCCCCACGATCCGCATCCTCCTGAATCCCCGGAGCCTCCCTTTGTATCATCGCTGCCCGAGGTGGCCGGGGTGGTAGAAGCGGTGCTCTCAAAGACACCACCGTCACTGACACACCCACCAGGCTTGGTGCACGGCGTAAGTCCTCCGCCGCCCTCGGCCGCGAACATCAAACCACTGGGGTCGCTCTTGCTGACTGGACTGTTATTGGCGTACGCGTACCCGTTCATCTGCAACGGATCCGCAATATCAATAATCGGGTCTGCCGAGATGAACCGCCCAGACGCCTGGTCGTACTCCCGAGCCCCGATATGTGTAAGCCCCGTAGCCGAGTCGTCGATCCCGACGCCCAGGTAGCTTCGCTTGTTCGGCCAGCTTGCCGGCTTCGGGCCGCGCACCTCGCCGTACGGCTTGAACTCCCGCCGGGTCACCGGCTGGGTGGTGTTTGTGACGTCGACCGTCGTGTTGGCGGTGCCGAGGTGGTCGGCCAGCATCACGTTGCGCTTGTGGCCGGTGGTCGCGGCGTTGCTCGTCGTGCGGACGACCGTCGGGGCGCCGGGGTGGGCGTACGAGCGCGAGGCGCGCACGATCGCGCCGCTCGCGTCCGTGGTCACCTCTGTTTCGCCCAGGTAGAGGGTGGAGCCCGACGGGGAGTTCTCCAGAAGGCGGTTGCCGGTCGCGTCGTAGACGTACGTCGTTGTCGTGCCGTCGTCCGTGATCGTGGCGGGCTTGTTCTCCTGCGTCCACGTCAGGTTCTGCGTTGCCGCCGCGAGGTCGCGGACCGTCGTGTTGCCCACCGCGTCGTAGTCGTAACTGCTGCCCTGGCCAGTCGGGGTGGTGCCGATCCAGCCCAAAGTGTGGGGCTGCTTGCCCTCGCTGTTGCCGTAGTTGTAGTTGAAGGTGACGTTCTTCGTCGCGTCCGCCGGGTCGTGTTCCGTCAGCGTCGCGCGGTTGCCCAGGCGGTCGAACGTGAACGACTGGCGGTAGGCCGTCGCGCCCGTTGCGACCGTCGCCGCGTCCGGAGCTGATGCCAGCAGGGTCGACTGAAGTGACGCGTCCGGCGTGGCCACGTCCGTCGACGTGTCCGGGGCGTCCGCCACCGGGCCCGAGGAGGCGGCGTAGTCCTTGCGATGCCCCCACGTCGTGCCGTTCGACGCCTTGCAGCCCTGGCCGTCGACCGGAGTGATCTTCGACGTCCAGGCGTTGACCAGCTCGCCCATCACGTCGTACGTGAAGCACTGCGTGTCCCAGGGCGCACCCGTAACGTCCGACAGCTGGCGGGAGTTGGACGTGATCATGCCGGACTGGTCGTACGAGTAATAGCTGTCCGTGATGCGGTGTTCGGCCACCTCGCGGTCCGTGACCGTGCGCTGGAGGCGGCCCGTCGCCGGGTCGACGAAGTTCGTCGTCCAGACACGGTAGGGCTGTGCGCCGGACACCGTGCGCAGGGGCTCACCGTACGGGGAGTAGGTGACGTCCGAGGTGTACCAGGTCAGGCCCGCGGTCGATTCCGGCAGGCCGTCGCTGTTGTAGCGGGTGACCACCTTCTCCTGCGGCAGGCCGCCTACCTCCGGCAGCGTGACCGACAGCGGCTTTCCGGTGGGTGTGTACGTGTACCCGTAGGGGTACTTGCGCGAGAGCCCCGCGGTCGCCGTGCCGGCCGCCGGGATCTCCGTCTCGGTGCCCGTGGGGCGGTAGTCCGTGTCGTAGCCCGTGACGCGGTTGGTGTAGTCGCCGGTCGGCGTGTGCCGGACCGACGCGACCGGCCGACCCAGTGCGCCCGGCAGGCTGTCGTACGAGAACGACTTCACCGGCTCGGCGGTCGCCGAGCCCTCACGGACGTATGTGACACGGCCGAGCTCGTCGTACTGCGTGAACGTCGTCCGGTTCTCCGCGTCCGTCACCTTGTTCGGGCGGTCCGCAGCGTCATAGCCCGTGTCCGTCTTGCCGACGTCCGGATCCGTGGTCGACTTCACGCGGCCCCGGGCGTCGTACACGTACATCCACGTGTTGCCCGCCGGGTCCTTCACCTCGGTGCGGTAGCCGCGGGCGTCGTACGTGTACGTCGTCGTGCGGCCCGCATCCGTGCTGACAGCGTCCTTGTAATGGCGGATCGAGGTGACGCGGCCGAGGGCGTCCGTGTACGTGCGCGTCCGGGGGCTCGTCGAGCCGGCCGGGTTCACGTACGTACTCGTGTCGCTGTAGGTCGTGAACGTCGCGTACTTGAACTCGCCCGCGTGGTACGTCGATTCGCGGTACGGGCGTTCCAGACCGTCGTAGCGGAATTTGACCTTGCTCGGGATCAACGTCTCGGATCTGGGTTTGAAAAGGGCAATCGTCGGCTCGCCCTGTGCGAGATACGGGCCCTTCTGGTCGTCCACCAGTCCGTGGTCGTCGTACGTCGTGTCGGTGATGACGCGGCCGGGGCCGTGTGCCTCCGACTGGGTCTGCACCTGGCGCAACAGACCGTCGTACAGGGTGACTTGTCTGCTGTAGGTGCCGTCGTCCTTGAGTGTGCTGGTGGTGACTGCGGCGGGGCGGGTGACGCTGCCCGTGGCGACCGCCGGCTCGTAGTCGATCACCACGTCCGGCTTGCCGCCCGCCGAGCGGGACGGGGACCAGCCCGTCACCAGGCGGCCGAGGGCGTCGTACCCGTTGCGCGTGACGCGGTTGTTGGCGTCGGTGACAGTCAGGGCCAGGCTCCGGCCCGGGTCGACGGTCGTCCTGACGCTGTGGCCCTTGGCGTTGATCGTCCGTACTTCGGTGACCGGGCCGCCGCCCTCGTCAGCAGTCGGTGTGTACTCCGTCCTCGTCATGCCCGCCGCCGGCTTCGTGACCGTCAGGATGCGGCCCATCGCGTCGTACGTCGTGCTCGCGGCGACCACGTCCCCGGTACCGGCGCCGTCGACGCCAGTGACCGTCGTCACCAGACCCCGCGTCGGGACCTCGGCGTCGCCTGTGCTTCCGTCGTAGTTGTGGCGCACCGACTTGATGAGCCTGGTCGCCGGGTCCGCCGTCGCATACCCCGCGCATGAAGTGCCCGTGCTGCGCTGCGTCTTGGGCAGGCCGATCAGCCATGCCGAGGGGTTGTGGACGTACGTCGTCACCGTGCACGTCTGGTTGGAGAGGGTCTCGGCGGTGCCGTTCGGCTTGACCACCGCCGTCTCGACCTGGATCGGCAGGCCGTAGGGGTCGTCCACCGATGTCAGCGTGCGGACGGCCTGCCAGCTCGCGTCGACGGTCTGGATCTCGTCCGTACGCCTGACACCGCTGCGGTGAGCCAGGAGCGGATCCATGTCCGTGGCGTTCTCCGCCTCACGGGGGCGGGACGCGGTCTGCTTCGACCAGGGGAAGTTCAGAGTGCGCTTCTGGACCTTCATACCGGAGTCGAGGTAAGTGATGCTCTCCGCCGTCATGCCTGCGTACTGCCGGTCGTCGTCCGCCAGCAGCGTGTACATGTCCTTGGAGTCCTTCACTTCACCCCCCACACCCAGGAAGTAGCGAGTCTTGGAGTACGACTGGGCCTGGAGGACACCGTTCCCGGGGGCGATGCTGCTGCCCTTCGTCACCGACACCTCGCGGTAGCCGCGCCAGTCGCTGAACGAGCGCAGGGACGGGCGGCTGAACTCGTCGTCGCTCCTGGACCAGGCCGGGCCCCCGTACGTGTAGGAAGTCCTGATGTCCTGGCCGTGCGAAGTGACCTTGTCCCGCTCCGTGACAGAGTCGACGACGTACTTGTTGAACCACGCCTTCCCGGGGTCCTTGTCGTCGCCGTCCGGGGACCAGTGGACCGGATAACACGTGCCGTTGTTCCGGCCGTGGTCCGTGGCCGGTGCGGTCGCGCAGCCGCCCGTGTACTCGACCTCGATGTCGCCACCGCTCTCGGTGGACACCGTGCCGATACGAGGGCGGGTGAAGCCGGGACGCTGGTCGCCTGGGCCGGTGCGGACCAGGTTGGGGAGCTGTTTGTCCCTCAGCCGCACCTTCAGCGGTGAGTCCGAACCGACCTTGTACTCGGCGAAGCTGACGCCATCCGGGTGCTGGAGGGTGCCGGTGCTGTCGCCGGGGGCGAAGCCACGGCGGGTGATCGAGTTCAGCCAGAGGCTGGGAGCCGTGTCGTACCAGTCCTTCGGGAAGGACTGGTTGAGGGTGTACGTGTCCACCTTGCCCGGCCCTGTCTGGCCGGCCCGAGCCGCCTTCGTCGTGATCGTGTCCAGGCGCTTCTGCGTCCAGAAGGACGGGAAGGCGGGGCACATCTTCGACGTGGACTTGCAGTTGAGGTTGCCGGGGGTGTCCCACCGGGCGGGTACTGATCGCTCGGCGCTTCTGGCATCCCCTTCCGGAGTGCTTCGCTACATCCATGGACGAAGAACAAGGGGTGGTTTTCAGCCCACTGAACTGTGTGCTCGCCACGCTCAGCGGGCCGAAGTCCTTACTGAGTACGGGTTACCCTCGCGTGGTCCGTTACGAGGCGTCGGAAGAGGTCGTGCCCCGTGCGGCCGGTGTGGCGCAGTGCCCAGACTTGGGCCGTGTCCTGCTCATCCTGCGGGCCGGACTCGGCGGCACAGCCGGAGGCGACGCAGAACACTTCGAAGGTGACCCCGGAGTCCGGGACGTGCGTGATCGTGTGCGAGACATACCTCATGGTCGTGCGGTTCATTCGGACACCTCGGCGGGGAGCGCGACGGCTGCCCTCGTGGCTGTCCCGTCCTCGTCCGCTTCGTCTGTCTCGTCTCCAGGGGGAGCGGGCAGGCGCATGCCCCGGCTCTCCGCGACTCGGAGGGCGTCGCTCAGGCACGCGCCGAGTTGTGCCGCCACGTACCGCAGCTCGGGTGCTGACGCTTTGGGGTCCTCGATCATTTCCCGGGAGTGTGCAAGTACCTCTGTGCCCATGGAGAGTTGCACGGCTTCCATGTCGTCGGCGAGACGGGAGAGATAGCCTCCGCGGCTGTCCGTGCGTAAGAAACAGGGATTGCCCTCCGGCGAGGGCCACGGCAGAAGGCGCACCAGCGTTGACGTGTTGTCAGAGATTTCCTGGCGTTGCCGTTCTTTGTCCGTTCCGTGCACCACTGTGCGCTCCTCCTCCGGTCGTTGCGTAGGAGCGACCGTATGAGGGAACGGGAATTTTGCCCGACGGGCATGCGCGACAGTTCGGGCCGGTGGGCCGTGGAACTACCACGCTGCGTGGTAGTTGCCGGTCGGCGGCCAGGTGGGCGGGCTGAGCGCCTGCGTAGGCGGGGCTGTCTGGCCGACGGGGCGTCAGCCGATGACTCCCAGGTGACGGCCGACTTCACGCATCTCAGGAGTCAGTGTCCGCTTGCGCTTGGCAGCGACCTCTTCCCACGTGTAGGCGGCCATGTTCTGCTGATCGAGCCAGTTCGGCGCCACGCGGCAGAGCCGTACCAACTCCTCTTCTGCGCGCGCCGAGTCGCCAGTACGGACGTGGGCGCGGGCCACGTCCAGAGCGAAGCGATTGCGGTTGTTCTTCCCCGGGGATCCGAGACGCTTCCAAGCCCTTGGTGAGAGGGCTTCCTCTTCCTCGGCCCTGCGGGCCACGGCCCGTGCGTCGCCAATGATCATCGCGTCTTCGAGCGATTTCATGGCTGCTGTGACGGGACCGAAGGAGTTCGTGCCGGGAAGTCCGTACTGGTACTCGTGGCCGATGGCGGCTGCAGCGACGGAAGCGGCCCGACGGTAGTCCCTGGCCTCCTGCGGACGGTTGTTGCGAATGGCGGCTGCCGCCGCCTCCATCGCCATCGTTCCCCATACCGCGTAGCGATCGGGGTCGGCACCGGTGATCCTCGGCTCCACCAGGTCCATCGCGTCGACGGCCACGGCCTCCGCTTCATCAAACCGGCCGGTCCGCAGCAGAACGAAGCAGAGGCTCTGGGCCTTGGCGGCTACGGCCAAGTTGTCATCGGCCTCGCGTGCGTCCGCGATGGCGCCTCTCACAGCCGTATGGGCGATGTCGAACTGGCGGATCTGTGTGAGGTACAGCCCGGCCAGGTGGAGCACTTCCGCGCGGGCGAGCAGCGCCTGCCGCCGCTCCTCTCCGTCGGCGTAGTAGGCAATCGCCGCATCGGCGGCGCGCACCAACCCCGGGAGAGCCGCCGCGAGACTTTCGTAGCGGCCCACAGGGTAGAGAAGGGCAGCGTCGTTGGTCTCACGTCGCAGACGGCGGATGTCCGGCTCGTCACCCGGCAGTTGGGGCGCGGTCGGCGAGGACAGCGCGATGGTCGGGGTCAACGCGATACGAAGATCCCGGAGGTTCAGACGCTCCGGCCGGTTGCGCCTCTCGCGCTCCGGCGGATCTTCCGCCAGCAACTGTGACGTCTTTACGTTCAAGGCGCGGGCGATGGTGTGCAGAGTCTCCATCGAGCAGCTACCGCCCTGTTCGACCTTCGCGACGGTCGAGGGCGAGAGATCGGCTGCACCGGCCAGTTCGAGCTGGGACAGCCCAGCTTGACGACGGTGCTTTCGGACGTTGTCCCCAAGTGCGCTCATGGACCCGCCTCGTAGGTGGTGTGCGTCGTGGCTCTACGGTACGCCGCACGGACCAACTACGGGCACGAGCACTTACCAGCTCATGCAGGCCGAACTTGTTACCTGGGACCCCGCTCAAACTGACCGGCATCCTCCGGAACGAACCGGACCTCGGGGTTTGCCGGATCGAACCGCGGAAGGCCAGGGGGTAGGACCGGGGCCAGGTTCTCGAACGTCCTGCGCATTGCCTCGTCTGAGTACCCTGAGATCGTCTCGGTCGCCTGCAGCACAGTTCCACCCGACGCGAGAGGGACGACCCGGTGAAAGGCACCGGTCCGCTCCAGGAAGTCAGCCCCACCCAACTCTTCAGTCAGCTCCTCAGGACACACCGTGACCCATGCATAACCACGTAGGAAATTCCGCGCCTCGGCAACTGACCTCCAGATTTTTTTCCTCAGGACCGCATCGAGGTTCGTCTTTTGCTGCATCGGCTCACCTACGCAGACCCGACCGAATGCCGGGTTCGCCGAGTTCAATGCCGAAATCAGGAAGTCAACGATGGAAATGCAAAATACGACATCGTCGACTCTCGCTGCATCGTCTCCGCTGAGCAAAAGCTGGACTTCGACATTGGGCTGCCTCACCAGGATACTCGAACTACTCACATGTACCGCTGGCCGCTCCGAGTCGGCGAGTGTAACTATTGCAGCCGCAACTTCAGGGCACCGCATCAACTCCTGGCGCATCGAGTCCCATTCTCCCGAGGCAAGTGAGAATTCCCTATATTTCTCACCCTCCCTCATCTGTGACGTCGCAAGTGATGTGGCGGCGTCTCTGCGCTCAAGTTCCAGGAATCCGGCCAGCGGCCCGGCGAGAGCCGCCTCGAACCAGGACGCGATTCCCTGTCCCGTCCCGCCTTCCGTCCTGGAATCGAGGGTCACACTCGCCAGCAAGCTCACCGAAGACCTCCTTGTTCACACCGTATGCCGTCAGCGCAGGTATGCCCGTCCTCACGAGGCGGCTCCCCCCAAGGCGCCCGATAGCCGAACGGCCGACCAGGGGCCATCCGAAACGTCCTAAGCCGCGAGCTCATAGAGGACTGCAGCCCCAGCACCGATACCATGGCCCGCTGGCGTCATCAGCACAAACCCCCCAAGTGCGGACAAGACCTGGCCAGTCTCCGTTCCCCAAAATGATCCCTGTCCCGACGGGAGTGTTTCGTAGAAACCCGTGGCTGACGGCGAAGGGCCGACGGTCGGCTGACTCGACGAGCGAGGGATAGCCTCCGCGTTCGGGCTGGCCCCGGGCATGGGACTCGGAACTGCGGACCGCTGGTTCCTCCTGTCACGGTCGGTTCCGTAGTAGCGCATTCCCTGGTAATCCTGGTCAGACCACACTCTGCCTTTCTTGTTCGCTCCAAACATGAAACTCCCGGAGGCGAGCGCCGGACCCTCGGCTACGTCTCGTTCGTCCCCCTGCCCCTCCAAGAGCTCCTGCAACTTGTTGACATAGCGCGCAAGCTGCACCGGACCCTTCACGAACGCGTACTGGTGTTCCTTGGACTTTGTCGCGGACTTGCTGGCGTACGGCTTCACCTCCCAGATGTAGACCTCTCCCTTCGCCCAGAAGATCACATCCGCATACCCCTTGCTCCCTGAGCCGTCGGCGGCGCCACCCGGAATCAGGTTGGCATCATTCGACCCGTCGCCGACGCCAACCGTCACGTATCCCTCGATGCCATTCGTCTGCGCCCAGCTCGCAGCGGCGAACCCGGTAGTGCAGATGGCAGCGTCATGCGCTGATTTCTGCATCGACAGGCAATTTCCAAGGTTCGTCACGCCTCCGTTGCGTTCGCCCCCGGTGGTGTTGCCTCCACCACCACCTGAGGTGCCGCCCCCGCCTGAGTCGTTGGCGCCCTTTGCGTCGCCGTTCCCGCCCGACCCGCCGCCGATGACCGAGCCGGGGGTGAGGATGAACAGCCCGGTCGGGTCGCTCTTGCTGACGGGACTGTTGTTGGCGTACGCATACCCGTTCATCTGTAGCGGGTCCGCGAGATCGATGATCGGGTCGGCCGAGAGGAAGCGCCCCGATTTCTGGTCGTACTCCCGCGCCCCGATGTGCGTCAGACCAGTCGCCGCGTCATCGATGCCGACGCCAAGGTAGCTACGCTTGTTGGGCCACGCAGTCGGTTGAGCGCCCCGCACCTCGCCATATGGCTTGAACGCCCGTCTCGTGACCGCCTGGCCACTCGACAGCTCCACCGACGTGTTCGCCGTACCCAGATGGTCCGCGAGAAGCACGTTCAGCTTGTGGCCCGTCGTCGCGCCGTTGCTCGTCGTGCGGACCACCGTCGGGGCCCCCGGGTGGGCGTAGGCGCGGGAGGCGCGGGTGATCGTGCCGGTGGAGTCTGTCGTTACCTCGGTCTCGCCCAGATGGAGGGTCGAGCCTGAAGGGGAGTTCTCCAGAACACGGTTGCCGTCGGCGTCGTAGACGTATGTCGTCTTCTTGCCGTCGTCGGTGATCGTGTCGAGCCTGTTTTCGGACGTCCAGGTCAGATCCTGGGTCGTGGTGGCGAGGTCGCGAACAATGGTGTTGCCCGTCGCGTCGTACTGGTAACTGCTGCCCTGACCCGTCGGGTTGGAGGCGACATAGCCCAGCGTGTGTGGCTGCTTGCCCCCGTCGTGGCCATAGCCGTACTGGAAAGTGACGGTCTTGCTCGCGTCCGCCGGGTCGTGTTCCGTCAGCGTGGCCCGGTTGCCGAGCCAGTCGAAGGTGAACGACTGACGGTAGGACGCACCGCCCGTGGCAACCGTGCCCTCGGCCGGAGCCGCCGCGGCCAGGGTCGAGGTCAGCGTGGCATCCGGGGCCGTCACGTCCGACGACGCGTCCGGGGCATCCGCCACCGGACCCGACGACAGCGCATAGTCGTCACGGGGACCCCAAGTCGTGCCGCCCGCCGACTTGCAGCCGACGCCGGTCGTTCCGTCGGGCCTAATGTTTGACGTCCAGGCATTGGCCAGCTCGCCCAGCGCGTCGTATGTGTAGCACTGGGTGTCCCAGGTCTCGCCCGAAGAGTCCTGCATCAGGCGAGCGTTGGACGTGATCGTGCCGGAGGCATCGTAAGAGTAGGCGGCGTCCGTGATGCGGTGCGGGCTTATGGTCTCCCGGTCCGCGATCGTGCGCTGGAGACGGCCGGTGTGCGGGTCGACGAAGTTCGATGTCCAGACGCGGTAGGGCTGCGCCCCGGACACCGTGCGCAGGGGCTCGCCATACGGCGAGTAGGTCACATCCGACGTGTACCAGGCCAGACCCGACGTCGACTCCGCCAGACCATCGCCGTTGTAACGGGTGACCACCTTCTCCCGCGGCAGCCCGCCCGCCGCCGGCAGCGTCACCGACGACAGCTTCCCCGTGGGGGTGTAGCTGAACGAATACGCGTAAGTGCCGGCCAGTCCCGTCGTCATGCTGCTGGGAGGAACGACCGTCTCATGGCCGGTTGGCCGGTAGCCCACGTCGTAGCCGGTGACGCGGTTTATGTAACTGCCGTTCTCAGTGCGTCGGGTCGACGATGCCTGCTGCCCGAGCCCAACCGGCAGGGAGTCGTAGGCGAATTCCTTAACAGGTGTGGCGGTTTCGGAGCCCTCGCGGATCTTAGTGATTCGGTTCAGGACGTCGTACTCCATGTACGCCGTCTGCTGGCGGGCGTTGGTCAGCTTCTTCGCTCGGTCCGCCTCGTCGTAGTCAGTGCGGGTGGTGCCTGTATCCGGGTCGGTGGTGGACATGACCCTGCCGCGGGCGTCGTACGTGTAGGTCCAGGCGTTGCCCGCCGGGTCGGTGACTTGATCGCGGTTGCCCCGGGCGTCGTACTCGTACGAAGTCGTGCGCCACTGACTGGAGTTGGTCTTCGTGAACTGCTGGACAGAGGTGACCCGGCCGAGCGCGTCGGTGAACGTCTTGTACGACGGTGCGGTCTGTCCGGGCGGGTCGACGAAGGTGCTGGTGTCGCCGTGCGTCGTGTATGTCCCGTACTTGAAATTGCCGTCGTGGTACGTCGACTGACGGACCTGGCGCTCCAGCCCGTCGTAGCGCAGTTTGACCCAACTGGGGATCAGCGTCTTGGACTTGGGGGCGAAGAGTGCGGCGCCCGGTTCGCCCTTGGCAAGGTAGGCGCCCGTCTGTTCGTCGGGCAGGCCGTGGTCGTTATAGGTGACGTCTGTGACGATCCGGCCTGGGCCGTGGGCCTCGGACTGGGTCTGGACCTGACGCATCAGACCGTCGTAGATCGTCACCTGGCGGCTGTAGGAGCCGTCGTCCTTCAACGTGTTAGTCGTGATCGCGGCGGGGCGTGTCGTCTCGGACGTCGCGATCGCCGCCTGGTACTCGATCTCGACATCCGGTGACTGTGTCCCTACAGATCGTGCCGTCGACCAGCCCTTCACCAGACGTCCGAGAGCGTCGTACTCATTACGCGTGACATGGCCGTTGGGGTCGGTGACCTTGAGCGCTAGGCCGCGCCCCGGGTCGAAGGCCATGGTTGTTGCGTGATCCTTGGCATTGATCGTCTTGATCTGCGTAACAGGACCACCCGCATCAGCAGGGGTGTACTGGGTCTCACTGGTGCCCACACCCGGGCTGGTCACGGTGCGGAGCCGCCCCAGCGGGTCGTAGGTGTTCCTTGTGATGACCGAGTGGCTTGTCCCGGTCCCATCGATCTCAGCCACCGATGTAGGCATGCCTTGAGTCGGAGTCGCTCCGTGGGCCAAGTTGTCGTAGTCGGCCTGTACCGAACTGATCAGCTGAGTGGCAGGGTCGGCCGTGTCGTAGCCCGAGCATGACGTGGCGGTGGTGCGGCGCTCCTTGGCCAGGCCGATCAGCCAGGCGGATGTGTTGTGGACGTAGAAAGTCTTGGAGCAGGTCCGTTCGGACAAGGTCTCGGCAGTTCCGTTGGGCTTGACCACGGCTGTCTCCACCTGGACCGGCAGACCGTACGTATCCTCGACCGCCGTCAGCGTCCGCACCGCCTGCCAGTCCGTGCTGGTCGGCTGTGCCTTGTTCCCGACCGTCTGGAAGGCGTCCGTGCGCTTGATGCCGCTGCGGTGGGCGAGCAGCGGGTCCATGTCCACGCCGGTCTCGGCCTCCCGTGGACGGGACGCGGTCTGCTTCGACCAGGGGTAGTTCAGGGTGCGCTTGAGGACCCGCTTTTCGGAGCTCGCGTACGTAATGCTCTCCGCCGTCATCCCCGCGTACTGCCGTGCGTCGTCCGGGAGGAGCGTATACGTGCCGGTGGAGTCCTTGACCTCTCCTCCAGTGCCCTGGAAGTACCTGGTCACCCCGTACGACTGCGACTGCGGATCCCCGATCTGGGAGGTCGACTTGCTCCCCTTTGTGACCGCGACCTGACGGTAGCCGCGCCAGTCGCTGAACGTCCGCAGGGCCGGGCGCGTGAACTCGTCGTCCGACTTGGACCAGGCCGGGTCCGTATACGTATATCTCGTGTGGACCGGCTTGCCGTGCGACGTGACCTTGTCCGTCTCCGTCACCGAGTGGACCACGTACTTGTTGAACCACGACTTCGCTGGCGTCTTCTCGTCACCGTCGGGGGACCAACGGACCGGGTAACAGGTCCCGTTGTCCTTGCCCTTGTCCGTCGACGGCTCGCTCCCGCAGCCACCCTTGTACTCGACCTCGATGTCACCGCCGTACTCCGTGGCGACCGTGCCAATCCGGGGCCGGGTGAAGCCGGGACGCTGGTCGTTCGAGCCGCTGGAGACCAGGTTCGGAAGCTGGCGGTCCTTCAGTCGGCCGCGCAGGGGCGAGGTCGAACCGACGGTGTACTGAGCGAAACTGATGCCGGCCTCGGACTGGAGGGTGCCAGTGGTGTCGCCGGGAGCGAAACCGCGGCGGGTGATCGAGTTGAGCCAGAGGCCGGGGGACGTGTCGTACCAGTCCTCCGGGAAGGACTGGTGGAGCGCGTACGTGTCCACCTTGCCGAGGCCGGTCTGGCTGGCGCGGGCCGCCTTCGTCGTGATCGTGTCCAGGCGCCACTGCGTCCAGAAAGACGGGAAGGCGGGGCACAGCTTGGACGTGGACTTGCAGTTGAGGTTGCCGGGGGTGTCCCACCAGGGGCGGTACGCGCCCGGGTCGTCGGTCTTGGCGAAGTTGGCGGCCGTGCAATCTGTCTCGGACTTGAGGCAGCGCTGCTTGACGCCAAAATCGACCGTCGCGGACGGCTTCGTCAGGTCGGCTCGCATGCCGTACTCGATGGTCGTCGGGTAGGCGTAACGGTCGTACTGCTCAGGTGCCGTGAACTTCTTCTTCACGGCGTAGTAGTTCTTCTCCTGGTTCCAGCTGACTACCAGGGCGTTGCCGTGGACGTCGACGACCTTGTCCAGGCCCCAACGCCACGCCTGCTTCTTGCCCGCTCCGCAGCGGGAGTCAGCGAAGGCGGTGGCGCGGCAGGGTTCGCCTGGGTGGTTGCCGAAGACGGGAACGGTGGAGACGGAGTTGGTGTCAGCGTGGCCGCCGCCGACCGCGTTGAGGCCGTAGTAGTACTTCGTGCCGTCCGTGGTGGTGACGATCCAGTACTCGCCGTTGTTGTCGCCGTTGCTGCCGCCGCTCCGGTGCTCGACCCTGGTGCCGTCGTCCTGCATCGGACGGTAGGTCTCGGTGTCTTCCTCCGGCTTGCTGCCCAGGTCCAGGGGAGCGACACGCACCAGTTCCGTGGTCTTGCCCATCAGTGACATCACCGCGTTGAACGACACCCAGCACAGGTCGGACGTCTTGTCCTTCTTGGCCGTGTTGTTGGGCGTGCCGGAGTTCAACGTCTTGCGGTCGTCCTGGCATGTGCGGTAGCGGCGCTCGATGTGGCCGGGGTCGAAGTCCCAGCCCTCGCCGATCCAAGAGGCCTGGGGCGAGGAGACCGCCGTACGACCGTCAACCGTCTGCGAGTTGTAGGTGAGCGCGATATTGGGCGCGGGGCCCGCCGGGGCCGCCGGAACAGTCAGCGGGTACGACCACGTGAACGCGCCCGAGGAACCACCGGCCTCCCACTTACCGTTGGAGGCGAGCGGTGTGGCCTTGAACGAACCTCCCGCGCCGCCACCGGAGTCGACCGCCCCAATGACCGCGGTGTCGCCGGTGGCGGCAGCCTGAGTCGCCGAACTCCGGTAGGAAACCTGCGCTGTTGACGGTCCGCTGGCACTTGTCTCCTCGGCCGCGGCCTGGGTAACGGTCCCGTCAGCCGCGGTGTCGACCGTGGCCGTGATGGCCTGGGCCTTTGTGTCGTTGGCTGTGTCCAGTTCCTCGTACTCCTGGCAGGCCTCGACGTCCGGGGTCGTCAGGTAGCACTCGGGGAACTGTACGAAGCGCAGACGGGAGGCCCAGTCTGCGCCGTAGAGATTCTTGAACTTGGTGTAGTCGAGCTTTACCGAGAGCGGGACGGATCCGGTTGCCGGGGCCTGGACGGTGACGACGGCACCATCGACACCCTGAGAGACGGCTGCAGTACGGTCGAAGACCTTGACCTGCCAGGTTCCGGTTGGCGCCATCTGATCGGGCGCCTGTCCGAGGCTGACGGGCAGGTCCTCGACGGGCGTCAGGGCGACCTGTTGGGCGGTCGCGGCCGGGCGTACCGCGGCCTGCCCGGCGGTAGCGCTCCCGGTCGAGTCGAAGCTGACCCTCCCGGTGTCGGCGGGCGGCACCGCCGCCGTCCCCGTCGGCGCCTGTTCCAGGTCCTCAGGGATATCGACCTTCAGAGTCTCCAGGTCCCTTTCGAAGACCTTGCCCGTGACGGGCTCCTCCTCTTCGAGCGTCTCCAACTCCAGCGTTTCGCGGCCTTCTGGGGCGACGGTCGGATCGGGCGGCACCGCCAATGACTGGGCGGGCAAAAGACCCACCAGCAGGACTGCCCCGATGGCGGGTACGACGACCGTGCGCAGTCGGCGCGCATAGCGTGCACGGCGACGACGGGCAGGCAAAAAGCGACCGAACACGACGAGATCCCCCCGGACCACGTGAAGCGGGACCAGGATGCGGACCACGCGTGATGGCGTAACAGATGCCGCAGATTCTGTGACGGTTCTGTGGCGTTTCGCTAGATCACCTGTGCGGATGCGATGATCGACACGGTGCGTAACACCTTGTAGCGGTTGGTGATAGGTGGAGCGCGACCTATCCGAGGTATCGGAAGGTGTCACCCCTTTGCGATCTACTACGCAATTCTTAACTTCCCTTTACAAATGCCGCTCGAATCAGGGGAGTTAGTGGCATTTCATGCCGGTTGAGATCACGGCTGTCGCTCCGCGAGGCAGTTATCGGCGGGCGGAGCCAATCACCAATACGGGCCCGGCGATCGACCTACTCAATTCGCGCGCGCCTTCGCAAAGCGTGACGACAGCCGACTCATGGGTCATCATCGGCGGGCCCGGTCGCGCCTTGTCGCGCGCCCGGTTCCGAGGGGGAAAGGGAACTCGCCCGATGACGCGCAACAGGCGCCGCATGCCCGGAAGTCGGACCACCGCCGCCATACTCGTGGCGGCCCTCGCCGCCACCGGCATGGTCTTCGTGGGCTTCGGCCTGGACGATGCCGACTCCGTCGGCGAGGCGGACCGTGGCCGAAACCTAAAGCCGGTCACCGAGGCCGCGGCGATCACACGCGCCGTGAAAACCGGGAAGCCTGTCGAGGTCACCGCGCTGCGCACGGCGCGCTCCAACACCTGGGCCCGGCCCGACGGTCGCATGGCCAAGCAGCTGTACTCCTCGCCGATCCGGGCCAAGGTGGACGGCGAGTGGAAGCCCATCGACTACGACCTGCGCCGCACCGAGGCCGGCTGGGAACCCGGAGCCACCAACACCCGCATCGTGTTCTCGGCCGGCTCCGACGGTGCCGAAGCACGCGGGCAGGAGCGCTCCTCACGCGACACCGTGCGCCGAGTCTCCCTTGTCAAGGGCGTCAGGAACGCGACCACAGCTGCCGCCGAGGAGACTGCGACTCCCCTGGTCACCCTGACCGTTGAGGGGGGCTACGACATCCAGCTCACCTGGCCGGGTGCGGTTCCCACCCCGATCATCGACGGCTCCCGGGCCCTGTACCCGGAGATCTTCCCCGGAGCCGACCTGGTCCTCACCGCCGAGGACGACGGCTTCGCCCAGCTCATCGTCCTGAAGAACCGCGCGGCCGCCGCCGATCCACACGCCCAGCAGCTCTCGTACGGCATCAGCGCCCCGGACCTGACCTTCCGCCTGGACCCGATCACCGGCATCCTCACCGCCGAGAACGCCTACTCCGCCGAAGTCGCCATGTCGCCCACTCCGCTGATGTGGGACAGCAGCGGGGCGCCGGCTGTCACAGACGGCGGTGTAGGTGCCACCGCGCAGCCGACCGCGTCCGAGTCCCCCGTCCCCACCGACGGGACCGGCGCCACACCCAGCGACACTGCCAGCGCCAGTGCCACCGAAGAGGAACTGGTCGAGTCGGACGAGCAGACGGACGCCGACCCGGAGGACCTGCCCTCGGCATCCGACGGACCCGCGCCGACCGTGTCGGAATCCCCGCTGCCGTCCGCGCCGGCCGAGCCGACCCCGGCCGCCTCGCAGACCGGTTCGGCCGCCACGCTCAGCCTGCCGTCCCTCGACGGTCCCTCCCCTGACTCGCGCGGCGAGCTGGTCGAGGCCGACCTGTCCGGGGCGAACTGGCTGCTCACCCCCGACCAGGACTTCCTCGCCGACCCGGCCACCACCTACCCGGTCTTCGTGGACCCGTCGGTGAAGAAGCACACCCAGAACTGGACCACGGCCTACAGCCGTCACCCCAACGCAACCTTCTACAACGGCAAGGGCTTCAACAAGGGCGGAACGCACGAGGCCCGCGTCGGCTTCGAGTCCGACACCTGGGGGACATCCCGCTCGTACTTCAACATCGCCTTCGACAAGGATCTGAAGGGCACAAAGATCGAGAGTGCGAAGCTGCGCGTCCTGGAGACGTACTCCTGGTCCTGCAGTTCCCGCGCGATGAGCGTGCACCTCACCGGCGAGATCAACTCCCGTACCAACTGGAAGAACGCTCCTCGGCTGCACGACGGCAACAGGTTCGCGACCAAGAGCTTCGCCCACGGCTACAAGTCCGGCTGCCGGGACGCGTACGAGACGTTCGACGTGCGCAAGGCAGCGCAGCAGCGTGCTGACAAGGGCGAGGACACCATCACCTTCGGCATGCGGGCGACGGACGAGCACTCCCAGTACTCGTGGAAGAAGTTCCAGGCCAACGGTGACAACGCGCCCGTGGTGGAGCTCGTCTACAACCGCAGGCCGACCGCACCCGACGCCCTCGACCTCGGCCCCGACGCCAAGTGCACCACCACCAAGCCGTACGTCCGCATGGGCGCCGGCAGCCTGACCTTCACCGCCAGGGCGTCCGACAAGGACAAGAACCTCGACTACCTGGACTTCGACCTCTGGCCGCACGGCAAGTGGGGCACCACCGGCGACATGCTCGGCTCCACGGGTACGGTGTCCGCCGGCGCCGACAAGGAAAGGGCACTGCGCACCACCAGTGCCTTCCCGACCAGCAGGCTGACCAACGGCGCCCTCTACTCGTGGCGGGTGCGGGCCTTCGACGACGCCGGCACTTCCTCCGGCTTCTCACCGGCCAAGACACCGTGCCGCTTCATCCTCGACCTCTCGGCCCCCAAGCCGCCCAAGGTCAGTTCCACGGACTTCCCCAACGCCGACGGCAGTGAGAACGGCTTCGGCAACAGCGCCGAGGACGCGAACTGGAGCACCAAGAAGTTCGGTACACCTGGCTCCTTCACCGTGCGTGCCCTCAACACGGATGTGGTGCGGTACGAGTACGGATTCAACTCGCCCAGCTACGCGTTCACCCTGAACCGCACGGCCGGTACCGCCGTCACTGTCAGCGCGACCCTCTCGAACGCCAAGCCCCCGGCCGCCGGACCGAACGTGCTGTACATCCGGACTGTCGACGGCGCAGGCAATGTCTCCGATCCGACGAAGTACCTCTTCTACGTCACACCACGCGACCAGGCCGACGCACCCGGAGACTTCACCGGTGACAAACTCGCCGACATGATGGTCGTCACCGGGGCCGGCAACCTGGGGATGTATCCCTCGCAGGCCACCGTCACCGACCTCACCCAGGGCACCGGCGACCTCGTCGACTACTCGATGCCCGGCGGCTACCGGGGCAACCCGGACAAGGACCCCAACGGCGACGACCTGCCACCGTTCGTCCAGGCTCCCGACGGCCACTTCAAGGGCGCCCTGATCACCCACAACGGTGACATCTACGGTGGCGACGGCCTCCAGGACCTCGTCGTGCGCCTCGGCGCGAAGCTGTGGGTGTACCCGGGCGACGGCTACGGCGCCGTCAATATCGACAAGCGCCGGGAGATCCTGCTGCCGGAGGGTGCGCCGAGCCCATCGACCCTGACCCAGATCGTGTCTGCGGGCTTCGCCACCGAGTTCGGGCACACCGACTTCATTGGCACCATCGGGGACCAGTTGTGGGCCTTCACCGGTTACCACGGGGCGACCGTCGACGGGGCGACCCGGCTCTCTGCGTCGGGCTGGACCAACCGGGACATCGTCATCGCCCGGGACGTCAGCGGTGACGGCATCACCGACCTCATCCTCCGGGACAACAACACGGACAAACTGTGGCTCCGCAAGGGCGTCGCCGCCACCGGCGGGGTCGATCTGACCTCGCTGGGCAAGGAAGGCACCGACACCGAGTACGGCGCGGCCGGCTGGGGCAACACCACCATGCTGCACCTGATGGGCACGCCCGACGTCAACGGCGACTCCATCCCCGACATCTGGGCCGTACGCTCCGACGGCACCGTACGGGTCTACTCGGGCGGCAGGACGAGTGTCGTGGCGGGGTCCGGCAAGGAAGTCATCAGCGCGGCGCCCTGGTGGCAGAACCGGATGGCAGTCGGGTGATCGGCTGAGTGCCGCGAGTACGTCGCCGAGGGCCCGTTTCCGCAGGAGACGGGGCCCTCGGGCATGCCGGGCACACGATCGGGTGACGCGACGTGAAGGGGGCACACCTGTTCCTCCCGGCCTACGATGATGGCCTCGACACCAGCCCAACGGGAGGCACCTGATGTCCGCAACAGCTGCCGAGCAGCCTCACGGCGACCGTCCGCTGATCGCGGAGGCGAACCGCCTCATGGAGCGCAATCCGGGCTACCGCGTCGAGATCATCGGAGGCCTGATCCTCGTGTCCCCGCCCCCGGACCTCCCCCACGCACGTGCGCTGGCGAGACTTACGCGCCCATTCGTCGCGGCCGGCATCGACGGAAGCGAGACAGAGGTACTCCAAGGCGTCGGTCTGTGGTTGCCCAGTGGCACCGAGGATTACGCCATCCCTGATCTTGTCGTCGTCGACGCCGACATCGAAGAGCACTACGTCGAGAACAACTGCTACGAGCCAGTGGCCTTCCAACTCGTCCTTGAAGTCACCTCCAGCAATTGGAAAGCCGACCTGCAGACCAAGGTCACCGCCTATGCAGCCGCCAAGGTGCCCGTCTATGTGGTCGTCGACCGCAAGCACCAGCGCCTTCATGTGCTCACCGACCCCGAGGGCAACGCGTACACCACCCACCGCATCCACGCCCCCGGCGAGATCGTCACCCTCCCCGACTCGATCGGTGCCAAGATCAGCCTCGATGTGGCCGAGATCCTCGAAGCCGGGCAGCCCAAGCGGACCCCCTGATCACACCCGGCCACGCCCGATCGCCGTACACGCCTCCAAGGATTCCGCCGACCATCCCCTTACCCTGACGCCATGTCAGATGACGAGTCGTACGAACTGCTCGGTTTCGACAACGTGCTGCTGCCCGTCGGTGACCTCGCCGAGGCGGTCGACTTCTATGAGCGCGCCGGGTTCAGTGTCGCCGCCCGGCTGGACGAGGCCGGGATCGCCGTGCTGAGGGTGGGTGGCGAGACACCGGGCCTGCTGTTGCGGGTGGAGGAGGCGCTCGGTCACCGGCCGCCTCCGTGGCCCTCGCCCCGGGTGTGGCTGGAGGTGCCGGACGCCAAGGCGGCGACGCGCGCCCTGACGGCCGCCGGTGTCGCCCCGCTCGACGCCCCGTTCTCCACCGCCACGGGCTGGACCGTCGAGATCGCCGACCCGTGGGGCAACGTCATCGGCTTCACGGACTACAGGAAACGGCCGGAGCTCGGGCGGTCCTGACCGCGGAGAGACGAAGGGCGGTTCGATGTCGAACCGCCCTTCCCCTTTGCCCTGCTACGTGATCAGCCCACTCCACCGAGGACTTGAACGTGTTCAAAAACAGGTCTACAGTCTTCCCCGTAAGCACTTTTGAACGCGTTCAAGTCGTTCAGAAGGCATGAGTAAGGCATGGGGACAAGGACGGGGACATGGACCTCACAGTCGTCGCATACGTCATATACCTGCTGGTCAGCGTCGCACTGACCGTCTGGGTCGCGCGCACCCTCAGTAGTAACGGGCGGGTCTTTCTCGCTGATGTGCTGCGTGGGAACGAGAAGCTCGCCGAGGCCGTCAACCATCTTCTGGTGGTCGGGTTCTATCTCGTGAACCTCGGGTTCGTCGCCCTCTATCTGAGCGGTGACGGGGATATCAGCAGCACCCGGGAGGTCTTCGAGGCGCTCTCGACCAAGCTCGGGGTCGTGCTGCTGGTGCTCGGTGTCATGCACCTCGCCAACGTCTTCGTCCTCAGCAAGATCCGGCGGCGGGGTGTCATGGAGCGAGAGCAGGTGCCGCCGGTCGCGCCGCAGGGCTGGGTCGCCCCCGCTGCCGGGGCGTGACCACGATGAGCCACATGAACGCGGTGGGGTCGGGGGACACCACCGCCCGCGCGGACCGGGATGCCACGGGGGGCGTCCCGGTCCGCCGGCTCACCGTTCTGTACGACGCCGACTGTTCCCTGTGCACCTTCGTGCGCGGCTGGCTCGAACGGCAGCCGCAGCTGGTGCCGCTGGCGTTGGTTCCGGCGGGTTCGGAGCGGGCGCGGGGGCTGTTTCCGACCCTGGACCACTCCGCCACCCTCGACGACATCACCGTCGTCGGGGACTCCGGGCAGGTCTATCGCGGCACCGGTGCCTGGGTCGTCGTGCTGTGGGCGTTGCGCGAGCACCGGCCGCTCGCCCATCGGTTCGCCACCCCGGCCGGGGCCCGGCTCGCCAAGGGAGCCGTTCTCGCGGCCGCCAAGTGGCGCGGGAACCAGTGGGGTACCGCCAAGGGCGGCCGGCAGGTGTACCGGCGGGCCGACGGGTGGTCGTACGACCCCAGCTTCGGGTGGACCCACGGCACACCCGGCTGCGACAGCGGCGCCTGCTCCACTGGTTAGGCTCGTTTCCGTGTCAGCAGCGAAAGACAGCCCCGAGTTCCCCGAGTCACCCGAGTCCTCTGATTCGCCCGATTCTCCTGGTTCACCTGGTTCACCTGGTTCAACCGGTCGTGGCCCCGCCAAGAGTGAGCAGACCCGTGCGCTGATCCTGGAGACGGCCATGCGGCTGTTCAAGGAGCGTGGGTACGACAAGACCACGATGCGGGCGATCGCTCAGGAGGCCGGGGTCTCCGTCGGCAACGCGTACTACTACTTCGCCGGCAAGGAGCACCTGATCCAGGGCTTCTACGACCAGCTCGCCGGCGAGTACCAGGTGGCCGCGCGGGAGGTGCTGGACCGGGAGACCGACCTGGAGGCCAGGCTCGCGGGGGTGCACCGGGCCTGGCTCGATGTGGCCGCTCCGTACCACGAGTTCGCGGTGCAGTTCTTCAAGACGGCCGCCGATCCGAACAGTCCGCTCAGCCCCTTCTCCGCCGAGTCGGAGCACGCGCGCACGCAGGCCATCGACGTGCACCGGGAGGTGCTCGCCGGGTCCAAGGCCAAGGTGCCGGAGGAACTGCGGGACGTACTGCCCGAGTTGATGTGGCTGTCCCAGATGGGCATGGTCATGTACTGGATCTACGACCGGACCGAGGGGCGTGAGCGCACCTATCGGCTCGCCGGGCGCGGGGCCCGGCTCACGGCACGGGGGGTGTCGCTGGCCCGCTTCCGGGTGCTGCGTCCGCTCGTACGCGAAGTCCATGACCTGTTCAGCGACTTCCTGCCGGGGATGACCAACGCCCTTCCCGAGCCGTCCGAGGAGCAGGCGACCGGGAAGGGCGGGCAGCAGGCCAAGTAGGGCTGAGCGTGGGTCAGTTCACCGCGTCCACCTCGTCCTCCGACACCTCCGTCAGCTCCACGTCGTAGACCAGCGGGCCGTCGTCCACCCTCACGTGGCGGGCCCGCGAGCCGTACGGGGCCGCTGTCGCCGACAACAGATACGCGCCCGGTGCCGGGACGGAGAGGATGTACGAACCGTCGGCGAGAGAGGTGACGCGGTCCAGTTGACCGCCGCCCATGGAGAGCAGGGTGACCGTCGCGCCAGCCACCGGCGCGCCCTCCATGTCACGTACGAGGCCGTGGACCACCGAGGCGCCGCCCGTCGACAAGGCCGGTTCCTCCGTCTCCTCCTTGGGTTCCACCGCGAGGTGCGGCAGGCGCTTCTCCAGGCCTGCCGGCAGCCACCAGTTGGAGTTGCCGAGCAGGTGCATCGCGGCCGGCACCAGGGCCGTACGGAGGATGAACGCGTCCAGTGCCACCGCCGCCGCGAGGCCGATGCCCGCCATCGCGCCCTCCATGTCGCCGCTCAGGACGAAGGCCGAGAAGACGCAGATCATGATCAGGGCCGCGCAGTTGATGACCCTGCTGGTTTCCGCGAGGCCGACGCGGACCGCCCTCGCGTTGTCCTTCGTGTGCACCCACTCCTCGTGCATACGGCTCACCAGGAACACCTGGTAGTCCATCGAGAGGCCGAAGAGGAGGGAGAGCATGATGACGGGGAGGAACGCCGTGATCGGGCCCTCCTTGCCGACGCCGAGCAGTTCCGTGCCCCAGCCCCACTGGAAGATCGCGACCAGTACGCCGAAGGAAGCCGCCGCCGCGATCAGGTTCATCAGCGCGGCCGTCAGGGGGACGATCAACGAGCGGAACGCCACCATCAGCAGCAGGAAGCCCAGGGTGATGATCGCCGCCACGAAGTACGGCAGGCGTTCGCCCGTCACCGCCGCGAAGTCCTTGAAGATCGCCGTCACGCCGCCGACGTGAGCCTCGGTCCCGGAGGCCGGGATGACCTCGTCCCGCAGGCGGTCGATCAGCCGGTCCGTGTCCTCCGACTGGGGGGACGTCGTCGGAACCACCTGGATCACCGTGATGCCCTGGGACGGGGGCGCCGCGGCGGCCTGGGCCACACCCTCCGTCGTACGGATCGTCGAGACGAGCGCGTTCGCGTCGCCCTCGGCGACCACCACCTGGAGGGGGCCGTTGAAGCCGGGGCCGAAGCCCTCCGCCAGCAGGTCGTAGGCCTGGCGGGTGGTCGTCGACTCCTGGTGGTTGCCCTGGTCGGTCGCGCCGAGGCGGATGGAGAGGACGGGGAGCGCGAGGATCAGCATCGCCAGCAGGGCCAGTGCCGCCGTCGAGCGCGGGCGCCTTTCGACGTACGACGACCAGCGCGCCGCGAGGCCGCTCGCCTCGGCCGGTTCCGGGCCCGTCGCCGCCAGTTTGCGGCGCTGCTTGCGGCTGAGGACGCGCATGCCGAGGAGGCCGAGGAGGGCCGGGAGCAGGGTTGTCGCCGCGAGCACGCTCAGGACGACCATGAGGGAGGTCGCGATGACCACGCCGTCCAGGAAGCGCATGTTCATCACCAGCATGCCGGCGACCGCGATACACACGGTGCCGCCCGCGAACAGCACTGCGCGGCCTGAGGTGTTGAGCGCGGTCACCGCCGATTCCTCGGGCTTCATGCCGCGCAGGATGCCCCGTCGGTGGCGCGTCACGATGAACAGCGCGTAGTCGATGCCCACGCCGAGGCCGATCAACGAGGCGAGCAGCGGGGCGACTTCGGGGACGTCGGTGACATGGCTGAGCAGTGACGTCGCCATCAGGCCGGAGCCCAGGGCGGCGATCGCCACCACCAGCGGCAGCAGCATCGCGAAGAGCGAACCGAAGGCCAGGAACAGAACGACCGCCGCGGCCAGGATGCCCACCATCTCGGCGATGCCGGTGGGCGGCTCCTGGGTCCTGGTGATCGCCTGGCCGCCCAACTCGACCTGGAGTCCGTCCCGTTCGGCGGCCTGGGCCGTGTCGACGACGTCCTCGACCGTCTCCTTGGGGACCGAGTTCGCCTGCTCGGTGAAGGTGATCTGGGCGTAGGCGATCCGCCCGTTCTCGCTGATCTGGGCCGCGCCGCCCGAGGCGTACGGGCTGGTGACCTCGCCGACCCCCGCCATCTTCCCTATCTCCGCCAGCTTCGGCTCGATCCGGGATCGTACGGACTCGTCGCCCACCGTGCCCTCGTCGACCTTCCAGACCACCGTGTCGGTGTCACCCGAGGTCTGTGGGAAGGCCTTCTCCATCAGGTCGTACGCACGCGTGGAGTCCGTGTTCGGGAGGGAGAAGGTGTTCGCGTAGTCCGTGCCCGCGGCGGAACCCGCGAAGCCCAGTCCGAACACGCCCCCCACCCACAGCAACAGGACCACCAGCCGGTGCCGATAGCACCACCGCGCCAATGCCGCCACGCTCAACAGCTCCTTATGCATAAGTAGTTGGATTCGGTTGGTCCCCCAGGTCCTGGCAACAGAATTGGGTGCGCGGGCGGGCCTGGACACGGGCCGGCCATGACTCTCAAGGAACTCCAAAGCACCGACGGGCCCCGGCTGTCGGTGCTCCCGCCGATACTGGGGACATGACGGCTCCGGGCACAGGCAGAGGCACAGGCACCGTGCTGGTCGTGGAGGACGAACCGAGCATCGCGGACGTCCTCGCCATCGCCCTGCGCTACCACCGCTTCGAGGTGATGATCGCGGGCACCGTCCGCGAGGCGCTGCTGCTCGCCGAGCGCACCCGGCCGGATGTGGCGCTGCTCGACATCATGCTCCCGGACGGCGACGGACGGGCCCTGGGGCGTGAACTGCGCGAGCGGCGACCGGAGTTGGCCCTGGTCTTCCTGACCGCGCGGGACGCGCCCGCCGAGATCGTCGGCGCCCTCGGCTTCGGTGACGACTACATCACCAAGCCGTTCAACATCGATGAGGTCGTCGCTCGGATCACCGCCGTGCTGCGGCGGACCCGGCCCGCCGACGTGCTGCCCCAGCGGCCGCCGCTGCGCTACGGCGACCTGGAGCTGGACGAGTCGACGTACAGCGTGCACCGCGCGGGCGGCACCGTCGAGCTGACTCCCACGGAGTACGCGCTGCTGCGGTTCCTGGTGCGCAACGGCGGCCGGATCGTGTCCAAGGAGCAACTCCTGCGGCACGTCTGGCAGTACGAGCACACGCCTCCCGAATCGACGGTCGTCGAGACGTACATCAGCTATCTGCGGCGCAAGCTCGACGCGCTCGGACCGCCCGTGATCACCACCCGGCGCGGTGTCGGATACGGGCTGGCATGAGTCTCGTCAGGATCGGGGCGGGATGGGGGCGCGCCTTCGGGGCGGGATGGGGCCGTACCTTCCGGTGCAACCGCGGGATCCACTCCCTGCGGGCCAAGCTCACGATGGCCAACGTGGCGCTGCTCGCCCTCGGCATCGTCATGGCGACCGTGGTGAGCGTGATGGGCATGCGGCTGTATCTGCTCGACAGCGTCGACACGGAGTTGATGGGCACCCGCGACTCGATCGGCGGCTCCCGGGTCACGCTGGCGCAGATCGACTCGCTGAGCGCGTTCGCCGCACTGACCGACAGGTTCCCGCTCGACTCCGGTGACACCGGCGGCAGTTCGTCGGGCACCGGGTCCGCGAACGCCGACTCCCTGGTGTCCGACGGCATCTTCGTGGTCGTCGGCACGAACGGGCAGGCCACGCCCGTCGCCGGGCTCACGCCCACCGCCAACCAGCGCGCCCTCGCCGCCGCCGTCTCCGACCCGGCCGCCCTCGTCCGCGACGACGAACCGCACGACCTGCGGGTGCGGGGCGCCCCCTACCGTGTCACCGCCGCCCACCTCGCCGACGGCACGACCGTGCTCCTCGCCACCTCGACGGACGCCCTGCACGACGTCCTCGGCAAGGCGCTCAAGCTCGACCTCACCGTCGGGACGCTGCTGCTCGCGCTGCTCGCCGTGCTCACGATGTTCAGCGTGAGCCGCCGGATGGCGCCCCTGGAGGACATGGTCGAGACCTCCACGGCCATCGCCGAGGGGGATCTCACCCGGCGGGTCCCGTCCAGCCGCGAGGCCACCCTGGAGGTCGAACAGCTGCGGGTCGCCCTCAACACCATGCTCCACCAGGTGGAGTCGGCGTACCGCACCCGCGAGCGCAGCGCGGCCCAGCTGCGCCGGTTCGTCGCCGACGCCTCGCACGAACTGCGCACCCCGCTGTCCGCGATACGCGGCTACCTCCAGTTGTACGACAAGGGCATGCTGACCGACCCGGACGAGCGCCGGCGCGCCTGGGACCGGATGAACGGCGAGGCGGACCGCATGGGGCGCCTGGTGGACGAGCTGCTCACCCTGGCCCGGCTGGACCAGCGGCCCGAACTACGGCTGAAAAACGTCGACTTGAGCCGTCTGGTGCGGGAGGCGGCGGAGGATCTGCGGATCCAGGAACCGGAGCGGCCGGTCAGCGTGGCCGCCGAGGGGGCGCTGCTGGTGCGGGCCGACGAGTCGGGGCTGCGGCAGGTGCTGGGCAATCTGGTGGGAAACGTCCGCACCCATACGCCCGCTGATGTGCCGGTGCGGCTCGGTGTGGAGCGGGTGGACGGTGTCGTACGGCTGTGTGTCGCGGACGAGGGGCCGGGGCTGGCGGAGGAGGATGCGGCGCGTATCTTCGACCGGTTCTTCCGGGCGGGGGGCGAGGCGGGGAGCGGGTTGGGGCTGGCGATCGTGCAGGGGGTTGTGCTGGCGCACGGGGGGTCGGTGGCCGTGCGGACCGCCTCCGGCGGGGGGTTGGCGGTTACGGTGACTTTGCCGGAGCGGGGGGTGTGTGCGTGAGTTCGGGTGGGCCTCTTCGGGGGGGGGCTGACTGTCCGGTTGTTCAGGTGCGGGTTCGTCGTGGCTTGTCGCGCAGTTCCCCGCGCCCCTGAGGGGCGCGCCTTACTGGGCGCGTCTGTCCCCGCGCCCCTACAGGGGCGCCGTTACCAGGGCCCATACCGTTTTTCCGTGTTTTCCTCGGCTCCAGACGCCCCAGGTTGTCGCGAGGTGCTCGACCAGGTGGAGGCCGCGGCCGTGTTCCTCCCACTCGTTCACGGATCTGAGCCGGGGTTCCGTGGCGCTCTCGTCGGAGACCTCGATGAGGCAGGAGCCGTCGGCGAGGGCGGTCACGGCGACCTCGAACTCCCGCTCCAGGAGCGGGCCGTGGCGTACGGCGTTGGTGGCCAGCTCGGAGACGAGCAGGACGGCGTCCGCCAGCGCCGGGTCGTCGGCGTCGTGCCCCCAGTCGGCCAGATGGTCCCGGACCCGGCGCCGGGCGAGCCCGACGGACGCCGGATGCCGGGGCAACCGGAAGGCGTTGCGTCTCAACACGTTTGCTCCTCACCCCGCCCACACCTTCACCACACATGGTGCTGCGTCGGGTACCCCTCCGGCGTCACTCGGGCGAATGTCATTGGAGCGAGATCGCGTCAGAATCCCGTTAAGTCCCCACATCCCTTACCCTGCCCGCACGTTGGTGTGAGACTCGGCCCGGAGAGTCCGTCGTCCTTCTACAGCTGACGCCGGCGTTCCTCGATCAGCGTCCGGTACTCGGCGTACCAGAACTGCCGGCCGGATCGCTCCCGCAGTTCGCCGAGCAGATACGGCAGCCAGGCCGTCGGCACCGGGCGTGTGCTGCCCGGTTCGGTGTCCTCGGCGCCGGTGTCCAGCGCCGAGTAGAGCCAGGCGTCCCGCCCGAGGGTCCGGGCGACGAGGACGCCGGTGAGCGGCAGGACCAGAGTCTCGATCACAGCGACCGGCCGGACGGCCGCGTCCGGCAGGAACCAGATCGCCACGGCGACGCCCACGCTCAGGGCAATATGCGCCCAGGGTTTCAGGACCCGTGTGCCCTCAAAGGAGCCTTTCGGCTGCCCCGAGCCGGGCGAGGGGAGACGGACTCTCCTTCGTCCTCGGTGCCTTCTCCTCACCTCTGTCTTCGGGTGGACATCGCCCCTCAGTCCACGGCCGCCATACACACCAGCACGGTCCACAGCACGATCACCACACCCGCCCTGACCGCGATCACCAGGTCGACAGCGCGCCCCAGCCGCTGCCCCGGGAGACCCGGGCGGCCGCGCAGCAGCCGGGTGAGCAGAAGCGATCCCGCGGTGACGTACGCGAGCAGATAGAAGGGCCGGGCGCTCGGGTACTGGGGTTCCCACGGATCGGCGGACATGTTCTCCAGGTCGAGGAGAACGGCGAGGGCGAACCAGACCAGCACGGAAGCTCCGGTGAGGAAGCCTTCGAGGGTGGCGGAGATCAACGGCCGCTGCCGGCCGAAGCGCCGGAGGGCGGCGAGGGGCCGGGTGCCGGTGTCGGGCAGGTGCCCCGTCCTGGCGGTCGTGGTCTTCGGGGACACGCTCTTCGCGGTCATGGCGGAGGAACTCCTTCGGACGCTACGACGGGAACCGCCCTCAAGGGACGGGGAGTTGACGGGAGCAGCGCCCCCATCATCCACTCTTCCACCGTGGGACGGCGTCCCCGGCCCCGTCCCCGTCTCACGCCTGGCGCGACGCCAGTTCCACGACGGTGATGTCCGACGGCGCGCCCACCCGCGTCGGCGGCCCCCACGCGCCGGCGCCCCGGGAGACGTACAACTGCGTGTCCCCGTACTGTTCCAGGCCCGCGAGGGTGGGGTTGGCGAGGTCGGCGAGGAAGTTGCCGGGCCACATCTGGCCGCCGTGGGTGTGACCGGAGAGCTGGAGATCGACGCCGTACTCGACGGCATCGTCGATCTGCACGGGCTGGTGGGCGAGGAGCACGCTCGTCCGTGAGGTGTCGCGGTCGCCGAGCGCCTTGGTGAAGTCGGGGCCCTGGCCCTCGCTCTCACCCGCGATGTCGTTGACACCGGCGAGGTCGAAGGCGGGCAGTTCGACACGCGCGTTCTCCAGCGGGCGCAGACCGAGCCGCCGTACCTCCTCGACCCACTCCTCGGCGCCGGAGAAGTACTCATGGTTCCCGGTCACGAAGAACGCCCCGTGGCGGGCCCGGAGTTGGGCGAGGGGGGCGGCCGCGGGGCCGAGGTCCTTCACGCTGCCGTCGACCAGGTCGCCGACGACCGCGATCAGGTCGGGCTGCGTGGAGTTGATCGTGTCGACGACCTTCTGCGCGAAACCCCGGCCCAGGACGGGCCCGAGGTGGATGTCACTGACGACGGCGATCCTGTACCCGTGGGCGCTGCGCGGGAGTCGGGCCAACGGCACGGTCACGCGCTTCACCCGGGGGCCGCGCACGACGCCGTACGTGCCGTATCCGACGGTCCCGGCGGCGACCACGGCGGCCGAGCCGGCGACCACACGGGAGACGAAGAGGCGCCGGGAGGGGGCGGCGAGGAGGCGGGGGGAATCCGGGGTGGCCGAGGAGTCCGGGGCATCCGACGTGTTCGGGGCGTCCGGGGTCTCAGGAGTCCCTGTGGCGGATGCCGGGCTCTCGGACGCGGTCGCCGGTACGGTTTCGGCCTTTCGGAGCTGTACGGGCGGTACGGGCACCTCGGCCGGCCGGCGCCGTTCCAGGAAGCGCCGCAGCAGTGGCCGTACGACCTCGCCCGCGACCAGGGCCAGCGCCAGGTAGATGGACAGGGCCAGCCACAGGAAGCCCGGCCAGGCCAGCGTGCGCTGGAGCCAGAAGGGCGCGCCGCCGCGCTCGGCGACGAACGCGGCGATCATCAGTACGGGTGCGGCGACGTACGCCACGGTGCCGACGCGGCGGGCGCGGCCGGGGCCGGGGGTCGTGTCGCGCACCAGGCGGCGCCACATGTACCAGTGCAGGGCGACAAGCGCGGCGACCGCGAGGAGCAGGAAAACGATGACCATGCGGGTGTGTCTCCCGTTATGACGTCTGGCGCAAAGCGCGCAGTCCGCGCAACCCGATGCCCCCGACAACCGTCCCCAGTACGAAGGAGACGACCGCGAGCACCAGATGCACCCAGAAATACGACGTCGGGGTCCCCGCGTCGTCGAACGCGAGCCCGCTGCCGTCCTTGACAAGATTCTTGACGAAAGTGACCCAGATGACCCAGCTCCACACCCCGAAGGCGAGCAGGAACCAGGAGACGGGACGGCTGAGCTTCATGACTCCAGTATCACCGTCCGGTGCCGGGTCCCTCGGCCGGGGTGGTGAGGACGGCGCGACTGCGTGGTCAGGGCGCGGTACGACTTCGCGGGCTCGTACATGTACGTTCTCGATCGTGTCCGCCTCGAAAAAGACCACCAAGCAATCTCTGCTGGTCACTTCCGCCACGTTTTTGTCCGCGTTGTCCCTGTCACTGACCGCGCCCGTACCGGCGTTCGCGGCCCCGAAGCCCTCGCCGTCACCGACGCCGAGCGGCACGCCGTCGGCCACTCCCCCGGCGAACATGTCGACCGTGGGCGGGGAACGGCTCGGGGAGGCCGGGACGCAGGTGAACCTCTCGGACGGGGTGCCGGTGATCCCCAAGGACATCAGCGCCCGCTCGTGGATCGTCTCGGACGCCGAGTCCGGTGATGTGCTCGCCGCGCACAACCCGCACTGGCGGCTGCCTCCGGCGAGCACGCTGAAGATGCTGTTCGCCGACACCGTGCTGCCGAAGTTCCCGAAGACGATGGAGCACAAGGTCACGGCCGCCGAGCTCGCGGACGTCGGCGCCGGCTCCAGCATGGTCGGCATAAAGGAGAAGGAGACCTACACGGTCCACGATCTGTGGCTCGGCGTCTTCCTTCGCTCCGGCAACGACGCGGTGCACGTGCTGTCCCACATGAACGGTGGCGTCGCGGCCACGGTCAAGGAGATGAACGAGCACGCGGAGGAACTCCAGGCGCTCGACACCAACGTGCTGAGCCCCGACGGCTACGACGAGCGGGGGCAGGTGTCGTCGGCGTACGACCTGACGCTGTTCGCCCGCTCCGGGCTCCAGAAGAAGGACTTCCGCGAGTACTGCTCGACCGTGACGGCCAAGTTCCCGGGCGAGACGAAGAAGAACAAGCAGGGCAAGGTGGTTCGGGGGTCCTTCGAGATCCAGAACACCAACCGGCTGCTCTCCGGTGCCTCGGAGGTCGGCGTGTACCCGGGCATCGCGGGTGTGAAGAACGGCAACACCACCAACGCGGGCTCGACCTTCACGGGGGTTGCCGAGCGGGGCGGCAAGGTGTTGCTGGTCACGGTCATGAACCCGGAGAAGGACGAGCACAACCAGGTCTACAAGGAGACCGCCCGGCTGCTCGACTGGGGCTTCCAGGCTGCCGGAAAGGTGCAGCCGGTGGGCGAGTTGGTCGCGCCCAGGGGCGCGGCGGGGTCGAGCGCCCAGCCGGACGCGGACGAGACGGCTTCCGATTCCGGTTCGGGTTCCGGGGAGGCGGGCGGATCCGGCAAGGGCGACGCCTCCGCGTCACCGTTGGCGAACGCGTCGTCCGAGGCCGGGTCGGACGAGGGCGGGATCGGTATCGCCCTCGCGATCACCGGCGGGGTGTTGGTGCTGCTGGCGGGCGGCGCGTTCCTGATCAACCGCCGGTGGCCCCTGCCGGAACTGGTACGCCGGCGCCGGTGAGTTCGCTCGCCCCCGCCGCCCTTACCCGTCCCATCCTCCGGGGCTCCGCCCCCGAACCCCCGCTCCTCAAACGCCGGAGAGGCTGAGTAATTCAGCCCGTCCGGCGTTTGAGGACAAGGCCCGTTCAGGGCCGACAGCGGGGGTCTGGGGGCGCAGCCCCCAGGGATGGGACGGGTAGGGGCGGCGGGGGCGAAGAACAACGGCCTCAGGCGTCCGCCTCGTCGGACGCGTCCTCGCTCGGCGTAGCCGTCCACGCCGCGCAGAAGAGGACGAGTTTCGACGTGAAGTTGATCCACAGCAGCAGGGCCACGGGGACGCCGAACGCGCCGTACATGCTCTTCCCGGCCACGTCCTGCATATAGCTGCTG
The DNA here is from genome assembly GCF_044333925.1 of Streptomyces sp. NPDC020898. Lineage (NCBI taxonomy): Bacteria > Bacillati > Actinomycetota > Actinomycetes > Kitasatosporales > Streptomycetaceae > Streptomyces > Streptomyces sp. NPDC020898. Next base: position 335,331 of record NZ_JBIRRV010000008.1, on the reverse strand, counting down.
AGCAACAGCTTCAGCAGCTCGAACCCGGCCGCCCCGATCAACGCGGCGACGACCAGCCGCCGCCGGGTCGGCTCCACCCCCGGCAGCAGGGTGAGGACGTACAGGAGCAGCAGGAAGGCGGCGAGTACGGCGACGGCGAACGCGGCCAGGCGCAGCAGCACCGCGCCCCAGCCGGCCTCGTCGATGCCGACGCCCTGTGCCACCCACCCGACCGCCGCCGAGGCGACCGTGGACGCGACGATCGTGACGAGCACGGCGCCGCCGAGCCCGACCAGCACACCGGTGTCCTTGACCTTCCGCAGTATCGGGTTCCCCTCGTCGTCGGGGAGTTCCCACACCGCCCGCAGACACTCCCGCATCGAGCCGACCCACCCGATGCCAGTGAACAGCAGCACGGCGCCCGCGATCACCCCGATCGTGCCGGCGTTCTGGACGAGACCGTCGATGTCCAGCTGCTCGGAGATACCGGGCACCTGCTCGGCGATCTTGTCCTCCAGCTCGTGCTGCTGCCCGGTGCTGAGCGTGGCCGCGGCGACCGCGGCGGCCACGGTGAGGAGCGGGAACAGCGCCACGAAGCTGATGAAGGTCATCGCGGCGGCGAGCCGGGACCACTTCACGCGGTCGAGGCGTTCGTACGACCGCCACGCGTGCGTGGCCATCAGGCGGACGACGATCGGTCCGACGCCGGGGAGCTTTTTCAGCCAGTCCATGATCCGACTCTGCCCTCGTTACGGCCATTTGGGAAAACCCCATGCCCGTGTACCCCGGAAACGGCGATGGCAGAGGGGCCAAGGGCCGGGACTACCTGGTCGGAAGGGTGTCGTGTTCCGCGTGGGTCGCCTGCGGCGGCACCGCGGCCGAGCCGAAGGGGAACTCGCGCAGTTTGCGCCACACCGCGTCGGCGCCCTGTTCGTAGAGGGCGAAGCCGGTGCAGGGCCAGCCCGCTTCATAGTCGGCGAGTTCCGCGAAGGCGCGGTCCATCGCCTCGTCGTCGATGCTGTGCGCGACCGTCACATGCGGGTGGTACGGGAACTGGAGTTCGCGCGCCACCGGCCCGGACGCGTCACGGACCTGCTTCTGGAGCCAGGTGCAGGCTTCCGCGCCCTCGGCGATCCGGACGTACACGACGGGCGACAGGGGCCGGAAGGTGCCGGTGCCGGACAGCCGCATCGGGAAGGGCCGGCCCGCGGAGGCCACCTCCACGAGGTGTGCCTCGATGGCGGGCAGCGCCGAGCCGTCGACCTCCGTGGGCGGCAACAGCGTGACGTGGGTGGGGATAGCGTGAGCAGCGGCGTCGCCGAAGCCCGCGCGCCGCTCCTGGAGCAGGCTGCCGTGGGGCTCCGGGACCGCGATCGACACACCGATCGTTACGGTCCCCACGTCGTCTCCTGTTCGTCGCATCGGTGTCACTCATGCCGGTTGTTCATATGGGGTGTTGCTCGTACCGGTCGGCTATCGACTGTACGGGCACGGCGGGTCTGCGGGCAGGCGCAACCGTAGTGATGTGCAGCGCTCTGGGCGCCGGGTCGTGCGCCGTGCGGCGGGTGGTACGGGTGTCAGTGCTTCGCGGGCAGGAAGCCGACTCGCTCGTACGCCTGGGCGAGCGTCTCCGCGGCGACGGCCCGTGCCTTCTCCGCGCCCTTGGCCAGGATCGAGTCGAGCGTCTCCGGGTCGTCCAGATACTGCTGGGTGCGCTCCCGGAACGGCGTCACGAAGTCGACGACGACCTCGGCGAGGTCCACCTTGAGCGCACCGTAGCCCTTGCCCTCGTAATTCCGCTCAAGTTCGGCGATTTCCGTGCCGGTGAGGGTCGAGTAGATGCCGAGCAGGTTGCTGATGCCGGGCTTCTCGGCCGGGTCGAAGCGGATCACGGTGTCGGTGTCCGTGACCGCGCTCTTGACCTTCTTCGCGGTGGTCTTCGGGTCGTCTAGCAGGTTGACGAGCCCCTTCGGGGTCGACGCCGACTTGCTCATCTTGATCGACGGGTCCTGAAGGTCGTAGATCTTCGCCGTCTCCTTCAGGATGTACGGCTTCGGGATCGTGAAGGTCTCGCCGAACCGCCCGTTGAAGCGCTCGGCGAGGTCGCGGGTCAGCTCGATGTGCTGGCGCTGGTCCTCGCCGACCGGCACCTCGTTCGCCTGGTAGAGCAGGATGTCGGCGACCTGGAGGATCGGGTACGTGAACAGCCCGACGCTCGCCCGGTCGGCACCCTGCTTGGCGGACTTGTCCTTGAACTGGGTCATGCGGGACGCCTCGCCGAAGCCGGTGAGGCAGTTCATGATCCAGGCGAGCTGGGTGTGCTCGGGGACGTGGCTCTGCGCGAAGAGCGTGCAGCGCTCCGGGTCCAGGCCGGCCGCGAGGAGCTGGGCGGCGGCGAGCCGGGTGTTGGCGCGCAGGTCGGCCGGGTCCTGCGGGAGCGTGATCGCGTGCAGGTCGACGACCATGTAGAACGCGTCGTGCGACTCCTGGAGGGCTACCCACTGGCGGACGGCGCCGAGGTAGTTGCCGAGGTGGAACGAGCCTGCGGTGGGCTGGATTCCGGAGAGCACGCGGGGACGATCAGAGGCCATGCTCACCATTCTCTCAGAGGGTTCGGGTGGGATTGGCCCGAGAGGGGTGGGGTGGTTCGGTGCGTGGGGGACTGCGGGCCGGTGGGGGCCGTTCGCGCCCCGCGGCGGAGCCGCAAATCGATGCGGCCCCGCGCCCCTGAAAGATGTCAGCCGAGGTCGATTTCCGGGTACAGCGGGAAGCCCGCCACCAGGTCTGTCGCTCGGTGGGAGATCTCGTCCGCGATCTTCGCGTCCAGGACGTGGGACGCCTTGCTCGGGGCGCCCGACTTGGTCGTGCCGGCCTCCGTGGCCGTGAGGACGCGGTCGATGAGGCCGGCGACCTCGTCCATCTCGGCGGTGCCCAGCCCACGCGTGGTGAGGGCGGGCGTGCCGATGCGAATGCCGGAGGTGTACCAGGCGCCGTTCGGGTCCGCCGGGATGGAGTTGCGGTTGGTGACGATGCCCGAGTCGAGGAGCGCGGTCTCGGCCTGGCGGCCGGTGAGGCCGTAGGAGGAGGCGACGTCGATCAGGTTGAGGTGGTTGTCGGTGCCGCCGGTGACGAGGGTGGCGCCCCGGCTCATCAGGCCCTCGGCGAGGGCGCGGGCGTTGTCGACGATGCGCTGGGCGTAGTCCTGGAAGGCGGGCTGCCTGGCCTCCGCCAGAGCCACCGCCTTCGCCGCCATGACGTGCGGGAGGGGGCCGCCGAGGACCATCGGGCAGCCGCGGTCGACCTGGTCCTTGAGGGAGTCGTCGCACAGGACCATGCCGCCGCGCGGGCCACGCAGCGACTTGTGGGTGGTGGTCGTCACGATCTGGGCGTGCGGGACCGGGTCGAAGTCGCCGGTCAGGACCTTGCCCGCGACGAGGCCCGCGAAGTGGGCCATGTCCACCATCAGCGTGGCGCCGACCTCGTCGGCGATCTCGCGCATGATCCGGAAGTTCACGAGCCGGGGGTAGGCGGAGTAGCCGCCGACGATGATCAGGGGCTTGAAGTCACGGGCCGACGCCCGCAGCGCCTCGTAGTCGATGAGGCCGGTCGCCGGGTCGGTGCCGTAGGAGCGCTGGTCGAACATCTTGCCGGAGATGTTCGGGCGGAAGCCGTGGGTGAGGTGGCCGCCGGCGTCCAGGGACATGCCGAGCATGCGCTGGTTGCCGAAGGCCTGGCGCAGCTCGGCCCAGTCGGCGTCGGAGAGGTCGTTGACCTGGCGGGCGCCGGCCTTCTCCAGGAACGGGGCCTCGACGCGGTCGGCGAGTACGGACCAGAAGGCGACGAGGTTGGCGTCGATGCCGGAGTGCGGCTGGACGTAGGCGTGCCGGGCGCCGAAGAGTTCGCGGGCGTGCTCGGCGGCGAGGGACTCGACGGTGTCGACGTTGCGGCAGCCGGCGTAGAAGCGGCGGCCGACGGTGCCTTCGGCGTACTTGTCGCTGAACCAGTTGCCCATGGTCAGCAGGGTGGCCGGGGAGGCGTAGTTCTCGGAGGCGATCAGCTTGAGCATCTCGCGCTGGTCGGCGACTTCCTGGCCGATGGCGTCGGCGATGCGCGGTTCGACGGCGCGGATCACGTCGAGGGCGGCGCGGAAGGCCGTGGATTCGGTGGAGAGGGGCTGCTGCTCTGACATGACGGCCTCCGGGCGGCGTGGCTGAAACGGTCACGGTTCACGGTTCGGCCCAGGCGCACGGCACTGATCACTCACGGGCCGCTCCCCGATGGTCCGTCCCATCCCAGCGCGCCAGTCACGGCCCGTCGGCCAGCCTACCGGGCGCGCCCTGGGCCGGAGGCTCCGCGTCCACCATGCGAGCGACGGAAGAAGGCCGAACAGAAGACCGAACAAGGGGGATGGAAGGACGATAGAAGGGAGGGGCGGTCACACATCCCCCGGGAGGTCCCGTGACCACGACGGACACGACGGAAGCGCTCATCGCGGCGGCCGACGCGCACAGCGCGCACACCTACGCCCCGTTGCCGGTGGTGGTCGCCACCGCGGACGGCGCCTGGATGACGGATGTGGAGGGCCGCCGGTATCTGGATCTGCTGGCCGGTTACTCGGCGCTGAACTTCGGGCACGGCAACCGGCGGCTGATCGACGCGGCGAAGGCGCAGCTGGAGCGGGTGACGCTGACGTCGCGGGCGTTCCACCACGACCGGTTCGCCGCGTTCTGTACGGAGCTGGCGGCGCTGTGCGGCATGGAGATGGTCCTGCCGATGAACACGGGCACGGAGGCGGTGGAGACCGCGGTGAAGACGGCCCGGAAGTGGGGGTACCGGGTCAAGGGCGTGCCGGCCGAGATGGCCAAGATCGTCGTCGCGGGCAACAACTTCCACGGCCGTACGACGACGGTGATCAGCTTCTCCACGGACTCCCAGGCCCGGGCGGACTTCGGCCCGTACACGCCGGGCTTCGAGATCGTGCCGTACGGGGATCCGACCGCCCTGCGTTCCGCTGTCACCGAGAACACGGTGGCCGTGCTGCTGGAGCCGATCCAGGGCGAGGCGGGGGTACGGGTGCCGCCGGCCGGTTATCTGCGGGGTGTGCGGGAGCTGACGCGGGAGCGGAACGTGCTGTTCGTGGCGGACGAGATCCAGTCGGGGCTGGGGCGGACGGGACGGACGTTCGCGTGCGAGCACGAGGGCGTGGTGCCCGACGTGTACGTGCTGGGGAAGGCGCTCGGGGGCGGGGTGGTGCCCGTCTCGGCGGTGGTGTCCTCGCGGGAGGTGCTCGGGGTGTTCCGGCCGGGTGAGCACGGGTCGACGTTCGGCGGGAATCCGCTGGCGTGCGCGGTGGCGCTGGAGGTGATCGCGATGCTCAGGTCCGGCGAGTTCCAGGCGCGGTCGGCGGAGCTGGGCGCGCATCTGCACCGGGAGCTGGGGGCGCTGGCCGGTACGGGCAGGGTGACTGCGGTGCGCGGGCGAGGGCTGTGGGCGGGCGTCGACATCGCACCGGCGTACGGCACGGGCCGGCAGGTCTCCGAGCGGCTGATGGACCGGGGTGTGCTGGTGAAGGACACCCACGGCCCGACGATCCGCATCGCACCGCCCCTCGTCATCAGCGAGGAGGATCTGGACTGGGGGCTGGCGCAGCTGCGAGCGGTGCTCACGGCGCCCGAGCGGTTCTCCAAGTAGTTGCCCCACCGCCCCGACCGGTGGTTCTCCCTCACTACAGTCGCTTTGTGCTCTTTGGAATGGTGTGCGCGCTCGGCGCGGCGGTCTGCTTCGGTACGGCGACGGTGTTGCAGGCGATGGCCGCGCGGGCGGCGGCCGGCACCGCCGGTGCCGGTGGCGGTCCGGGCGGCGACGCGGCGTTGCTGCTGCGGGCGGTGCGGCAGTGGCGGTACATCGCCGGGCTGGCGCTGGACGGGATCGGCTTCCTCTTCCAGATCGCCGCGCTGCGGTCCGTTCCGATCTACGCGGTCGGCGCGGCGCTGGCCGCGAGTCTCGCCGTCACCGCGGTGGTCGCCGCCCGGCTGCTGCGGGTGCGGCTGAGCAGGGTGGAGTGGGCCGCGGTGGGGGTGGTGTGCGCGGGCCTGGGGATGCTGGGGCTGGCGTCGGGGACGGAGGGTGAGCGGGCGGGCTCGGATGTGCTGAGGTACGCGATGCTCGCGACCGCCGGGTGCGTGCTGGTGCTGGGGCTGATGGGCGGGCGGTTGCCGGAGCGGGTGCGGGGGCTGACGCTCGGGTTGGGGGCCGGGTTCGGGTTCGGGGTGGTCGAGGTGTCGGTGCGGCTCATCGACGAGGTGTCGGTGGGGGCGCTGGTGGGGAACGCGGCGACGTACGCGCTGGTGCTGGGGGGCGCGGCGGCGTTTCTGTCGCTCACGTCGGCGTTGCAGCGGGGGGCCGTGACGGTGCCGACGGCGGGGATGGTGATCGGGGAGACGATCGGGCCGGCCCTGATCGGGGTGGTGTGGCTCGGGGACCGCACGCGGGAGGGGCTGGGGTGGCTGGCGGTGACGGGCTTCGGGGTCGCTGTGCTGGGCGCGCTGGCGCTGGCGCGGTTCGGTGAGGCGCCCGAACGGGTTTCGCCCCCGCTGGACCACTCCAGCCCATCTGGGGGTCCCCCTCTGGGGGAGTTTGAGGACAAGCCCGTTCAGGGCTGATAAAGAGTTATGTTCCGGACATTCACACGGAGATTTTGAAAATCTTCGTTGAAGGTTTGAGCGTGATCGCTGCTCGGTCCGTATCTGACAGCGTGACCAGGAATCCCGTTACCGTCACGGTGGCGTATCACGTGATCCCGGGCCGCGAGACCGAGTTCCACTCCTGGGGGTGGGCCTTACTACGTGCAAGTGCACGTGAGCCGGGTTTTCTGGGGGGTGGTGTGCTTGTCGACGGAGAGGCGGACTGGCATGTGGTCTATCGCTTCGACAGTGATAGTTCTGCCCTCGCCTGGGAGAACTCCGTCACCTGGGCCCAATGGGCGGCCAAGGCGGAGGGTCTTGCCGGAGAGACCGGGCGCCGCCGCGTCCAGGGCTCCAAGACATGGTTCGACGCCCAGACCGACGCACCGGCCGCCGCACCGGCTCCACCCCGGCCGCCGTCGAAATGGAAACTGTGGTTCGTGAACATGAGCGCGGTGTTTCCGCCGGTGCTCATATTCAATCTGACCGTTCTCCCCTATCTCGGCGGACTCAATCCGCTCATTCGCACGCTGCTGCTGTGTCTGTCCGTGACGGCACTCGTCACCTGGATTCTCATGCCGCGCCTTCAGCGTTTCTTCAAGAAATGGCTGTACCCGCCGCTCCAGGCGCTTCGTGGACGGCACAAAAGGCGAACCGCATGAACGATACAAGGGAGGTGGGCGGGTGAAGACCCTGCTCATCGACAATTATGACTCGTACACGTACAACCTGTTCCAGCTGATCGCCGAGGTCAACGGCGAAGAGCCGGTGGTGATCCGCAACGACGCGCCGACCAGCAGAATCGACAGTCTGCTGGAATTCGACAAGTTCGAGAACGTGGTCGTCTCCCCCGGCCCCGGGCATCCGGGCACCGCCCGCGATTTCGGGATCAGCGCACGTGTACTCGCCGAGTCCCGGGTCCCCGTACTCGGCGTCTGCCTCGGCCACCAGGGCATCGCGCTCGGCGAGCAGGGAGGCCGGGTCGTGCCCGCCCCCGAGCCCCGGCACGGATATCTGTCCACGATCCGGCACGACGAGCAGGACCTCTTCAAGGGGCTGCCGCAGCACTTCACCGCCGTCCGCTACCACTCCCTCTCCGTGCGCGAGCCGCTGCCCGAGAGCCTCCAGGCCACCGCCTGGGCCGAGGACGGCGTCCTGATGGGCCTGCGGCACCGCACCCGGCCGCTGTGGGGCGTGCAGTTCCACCCGGAGTCCGTCCTCACCGAGTACGGCCGCCGCATGCTGATGAACTTCCGCAACCTCACGGCGGAACGCGCCCGCAAGCTCCGTACGAAGAACACCGCCGTCACCCGCACCGCGGCGGCGATCCGCGAGCCGTCCTCCCCGGCGCCCACCGTCCGCATCCCCGCGCAGCGCCGTTCCTCGGCGCCGCGCCCCACCCACCGTCTGCACATCCGCCGGATCGCCGGGGCCGTCGACACGGAGGCCGCCTTCGGCCGGATGTACGCCGGCTCGCCGCGCGCGTTCTGGCTGGACAGCTCGCAGGTCGAGAAGGGGCGGTCGCGGTTCTCGTTCCTCGGGGACGGGTCGGGTCCGCTCGCCGAGTTCGTGCGCTACGACGTGACGAGCGGCGTCTGTGAGATCGAGCGGGAGGGGCGGCCCACACGCAAGGTCCGGGCGAGCGTCTTCGACTACCTGAAACGGCAGTTGACGAACCGACAGGTGGACGCCACCGGCCTGCCCTTCGACTTCACCGGCGGATACGTCGGCTACTTCGGGTACGAGACGAAGGCGGACTGCGGAGCCTCGCCCAACGTCCACCGGGCCGAAACCCCCGACGCCTGCTGGCTGTTCGCGGACCGGCTGATCGCGGTCGACCACCAGGAGGGCTTCACCTACGCCGTCTGTGTCGCCGAGGACACCCAGCAGGCCACGCTGGAGGCCGCCGACTGGCTCGACAGCGCGCTGGCCCAGCTCACCTTCGTGTCCGGGGAGCAGCCGCCGCTGCCCGCACCGGCCGCCGAGCCGGACCTCGCCGCCGCCGAGCCGTGGCTGGTGCGCGACCGGGACACCTATCTGGCCGACATCGCCGCCTGCCGACGGGAGTTGACCGCCGGCACAAGCTACGAGGTCTGTCTGACCAACGCGGCCCGGCTGCCCGCCCCGCCTGACGCGTACGACTTCTACCGGGTCCTGCGCCGCGTCAACCCGGCGCCGTACGCGGCCTTCCTGCGGTTCGGCGACCTCGACGTGGCCGGCTCCTCCCCCGAGCGGTTCCTGCGGATCACCCGGGACGGCATGGCCGAGGCCCGGCCCATCAAGGGCACCGCCCCGCGCGGCGACGAGCCGGAGGAGGACGACCGCCTCCGGGACTCGCTGGCCGCCGACGACAAGACGCGCGCCGAGAACCTGATGATCGTCGACCTGCTCCGCAACGACCTGGGCCAGGTCTGCCGCACCGGCACGGTCCGTGTCTCCCGGCTCATGGTCGCCGAGACGTACGCCACCGTGCACCAGCTCGTCTCCTACGTCGAGGGACGGCTGCGCGAGGGCACCGGCGCGGTGGACGCCGTCCGCGCCTGCTTCCCCGGCGGCTCCATGACCGGGGCGCCCAAGCTGCGCACGATGGAGATCATCGACTCGCTGGAGACCGAGGCCCGTGGCGTGTACTCCGGCGCCCTCGGCTACCTGGGGTGCAGCGGCGGGGCGGATCTCAGCATCGTCATCCGGACCGCCGTGATCGCCGACGGGGAGATGCAGTTGGGCGCGGGAGGCGCGATCGTCCTCGACTCGGACCCGGTCGCGGAGTACGACGAGATGCTGCTGAAGACGGCCGCGCAGATGCGGGCGTACGAGGAGTACCAGCACGAGCACCAGGAGTCCTCGTCGCTGTCGGCCGCCACCGAGGAGGCCGCCCGATGACGAGCCCCCGGTCCGCCACCGCTCCCCCGGCCCCCGCCGAGGCCGAGGTCCCCGGCAACCTCGCCGCGCACCTCACCGACCTCGCCGAGCGGCGCGGATGGACCGGCCGGGCCGCCTTCCACCAGGGCCACCGGGTCTGGACACACGGCGAGGTGCACGACCTGGCCGCCCGTACGGCGACGGTGCTCGCCCAGCACGGGGTGGGCGCCGGCGACCGGGTGCTGCTCGCCCTGCCCGACGGCATCACCTGGGTGACCGCCTTCCTCGCCACCGCCCGGCTCGGTGCCGTGGCCGTCCTGGTCAACCCCGAACTCCCGCCCACCGACCACGCGTTCATGACCGAGGACGCCCGGGCCGTGCTGTGCGTGACCGGACCGGGCCTGGAGGAGTGCGAGGGGGACGGGGAACAGAAACGTTTCGCGGGCCGGCCCCTCCTCGGCGCCGACCAGCTGGCCGCCCTCGCCGCCACCGCCGAACCGGCCGCCACCGCCTGCCCGGTGGACGCGCACACCCCCCTGTACGTGCAGTACACGTCCGGAACCACCGGGCGCCCCAAGGGAGTTGTGCACAACCACGGCGACCCGAAGACCTACCACGACCTCATCGGGCGCCGCCTGCTCCGCATCACCCAGGACGACGTCACCCTCTCCGTCTCGAAGCTGTACTTCGCCTACGGCTTCGGCAACGCCTTCGTCTTCCCGCTCTTCTCCGGCTCGTCGGCCGTCCTGGTGGACCGGCGTCCGACCCCGGCCGCCGTCGACGAACTCGTCGCCCGGCACCGGGTGACGCTGATCTACTCGGTGCCGTCGGCGTACGCGGCCCTGGTCACCGACCGGGGTGGCGGCCACCAGGCCTGCTTCGCCTCCGTACGGGCCGCCGTGTCGGCCGGCGAGGGCATGCCGAAGGGCCTCGGGCAGCAGGTCGGCGAGCTGCTCGGCGCGCCGGTGCTGGAGCAGATCGGCTCCACGGAGGCCGGACACGCCTTCTGCGCCAACAGCCTCGACCACAACCACCCCGGTACGGTCGGCCGCCCCGTCCCCGGCTTCGAGGTCGAGCTGCGCGACCGCGCCGGGCTCCCGTTACCCGGCGGCGGGGTGGGAGCGGAGGGCGAACTCTGGGTGCGTGGGCCCACGTTGACGAGCGGCTACCTCAACCGGCCCGACGAGACGGCCCGTTCACTGGTCGGCGGCTGGCTGGCCACCCGTGACCGGGCGCTGCGTGAACCGGACGGCACCTACCGGCATCTGGGCCGCGCCGACGACATGGAGATGGTCGGCGGGATCACGGTCTCCCCACTGGAGGTGGAGGCCGTACTGCGCACCCATCCGGCGGTGAAGGAGGTCGCCGTCGCCGCCCTCACCGACGAGCGGGGCTTCAGCAGGCTGCGTGCCTTCGTCGTCCCCGTCGGACCGGTCCGGGCGGGCCTGGAGACCGAGCTCATCGAGCTGGCCCGCGCCCGCCTCGCCGCCTTCAAGGCCCCCAGAAGCGTCAGCTTCGTCCCGTCACTGCCCCGCACCTCGACCGGGAAACTCCGCCGCCACCTGGTCCGCCAGGGCGCCTGGTGACCGCCACCGCCCCCGCAACCGTCACGACCGCCTGCCGTACATCAGAAGGGAACGGGCGCATGCCACAGCAGCAGCCCCTGCTCGCCGACCGCGGTTTCTATCTGGGCCCCATCTTCCGGCGGGCCGCCGACCGCCACGGAGCCGTCTTCGTCACCCTGGACCGGCCGCTGGACGTCGCCCCCGATCTCGGCGTCGACCTCAGCTACCCCCAACTGGCCGATCTGGTCGAGGAGTTGTCGGCCCGACTGTGGGCGGCCGGAGTACGGCCGTCCGAGGAGGTGGTCGTCCACAAGACGGACAACGTCGACATCGTGCTGCTGACCTGTGCCGTCTCCCGCATCGGCGCGGTCCCCGTGCTCCTCTCCCCCGGCCTCGCCGGACCGGTCGTCGGCCAGCTGCTGGCCCGTCTGCACCGCCCCTGGCTGCTCACCGACAGCGCCAAACTCACCGGCCCACTGGCGGAGTTGGACCTCTCACCGCTGGTCCGCAGAATCCTCTCCGTCGACGCCGGCGCAGACGCCACCGCGTCCGGCGCGGAACCCCTGGCCATGTACGCCGGTGCGGAGCCCGCCGCGCCCGTCCGTCTCCACCCCCGCGAACCCGCCCTGATCACCCACAGCTCGGGCACCACCGGCGTGCCCAAACTTGCCGTGCACTGCGCGAACACCATGTGGAACCGCCTCGTACCGCAGCAGGCGATGGGCTGGCCGACGCGCGGTGAGACGGCCGCGCTGCACATGTCCTTCGTGCACTCGCGCTTCTACCATCTCCTCGGCGTGCTCCTGCACTTCGGCAGCCCCCTGCTCCTGATCACCGACCCGACCCCGGCCGCCGTGGGCCCACTGCTCGCCCGCCACCGCCCGGGCATCGTCGAGACCCACCCGAACACCTTCGTCCTGTGGGAGGAGTTGGCGGACGCCCCGGGTCAACCCCTGTCGCGCGTACGGTCGTACGGGTCGACGTTTGACGCGATCCACCCGCGGACCGTGAAGCGGCTGCTGGGCGCCTCGAAGCGCCGTAGCGCCTGGCTGATCCAGCTGTACGGGCAGAGCGAGACCGGGCCCGTCGCCTTCCAGTGGTTCACCCGGCGCAGCGCGGCGAAGGCGGACGGCCGACGGGTCGGGATCGGGATACCCGGGTTCACCCGCGTCCGGGTCACGGACGACAACGGGCAGCCTGCCGCGCCGGGGAAACCGGGCCGCATCGAGGCCCGTACGCGCGGGCGCATCCTCACCTACCTCGGCGCGCGCGAGCAGTACGAGCGCCAGCTGGACAGCGGCGGATGGTGGCAGATGGGCGACATGGGCTACCGGAGCAGGCTCGGCGCCCTCTACCTCATCGACCGTGAGATCGACCAGATCGACTCCGTGCACAGCAACCTGGAGGTCGAGGACACGCTGATGGACCGGCTGGAGGAGCTGCGCGAGGTCGTCATCGTGCCGGGCGCCGACCGCGAGCCGGTGCCCGTGATCTGCGTACGGGACGAAGTGCCGTTGGACCCGGACCGCTGGCGCCGGGCGACGGCGGACCTGCCGACGATGGCCGAGCCCCGGCAGTGGCGGTTCGAGGAGCTGCCGATGACGGCGACCTGGAAGGTGAAGCGGGTGGAGATCAGCCGCATGCTGGCCGAGAGCGCACGCGCATGAACCCGCCTGACACCGGCCAGGTACTGGTCGTGGGCGCGGGCCCCGTCGGCCTCTCCGCCGCGCTCGCTCTCCGCGCCCACGGACTGCCCGTCGTCGTCCTGGAGTCGGACCCCGAGGACCGTGAACGCCCGGGCAGCCGCGCTCTGTTCGTGCACCGCGAGACCCTGCGCCTGCTGGACGGGATGCGCCCGGGCCTGGCCGCCGAGTTCACGTCGTACGGACGCACGTGGCACACCCGGCGCACGCTGTACCGGGGCCGCGAGGTCTACTCCCGCACCTTCCCCGAGACGCCGAACCCACCGACGGCCGTCCCACCCTTCACCAGCCTGCGCCAGGTCGACACCGAGCGCTTCCTGCGCGCCGCCTGCCGGGACGCGGGCGTGGAGTTCGCGTGGGGGGTACAGGTGACGGGCGTACGTTCCTCGCCGACCGGAGTGACGTTGTCCGACTCCGACGGCGGCCTCTGGCACGGCACCCATGTCGTCGCCGCCGACGGTGCCCGCTCGGCGGTCCGGGCGGCGTTGGGGATCACCATGGAGGGCACGCGCTCGGAGGGGTTCCACGTGGTCGTGGACGTCGCGGACCTGCCCGGCGCCGAACTGCCCCTGGAACGCGTCTTCCACTACGAACACCCGGGCGTGGGCGGCCGAAGCGTGATGCGCGTGCCCTTCACCGGCGGCTTCCAGGTCGACCTCCAGTGCCTGGACGACGACCGCCAGGAGGCGTACGGCACGGAGGAGGCCGTACGGGACTGGCTGCCGGCGGTGCTGGGGGCGTCCGGGTACGGGGAACAGATCCTGTGGGTGTCGACGTACCGCTTCCTGCGCAAGGTCGCGGACGCGTTCACCGATCCGCACCGGCGGGTGCTGCTCGTCGGGGAGGCGGCGCATCTGTTCCCGCCGTTCGGGGCGCGCGGCATGAACAGCGGGATCGCGGACGCGGCGGCAGCGGCGGACTCGATCGCGGCGGTGACCCGGACGGGGCTGGCGGGAGCGGTCACCGAGTTCGCCGAAGTGCGGCGCGCGGCGGCCCTGTTCAACAGCGCGGCCGCCGGTAGCGCGCTGGACCACCTTCGTCCACGGCGCCGGATCGTCCGGGCCAAGCAGCGCGCGGCGGCGGCACTGTCCCCGGTCCTGCCCTGGTGCGGATCGTGGCTGGAGCACGCGCCGTACGGCCCCCGGACCGGGGCACCGGCCGTGGCCGGCCGCAAGTACTGACCGAGAAGAGCACGTGATGACACTGACCCAACCAGGAACCACCCAACCGGCGATCAGGGAAGGCCTGTTGACGTGGTCGCCGCGCCGCGGGCTGACCGGACCGGGCTCGGGAGACGGCGTACCGACGGTGGGCGAGCGGCTGGTGGTCGCCGACTCCTGGCTGCTGCGCGACGGCCGGGTACGCGCCCTCGCCCGGCACCGGGAACGCTTCCTGCGGTCCTGCGGTGACTGCGGCGGCCCTTCGCTGCGTCAACTGGTCGACTTCTGGCGGGACATGAGCGCCACGCTGCCCCGCACCGGGGAGTGGTTCCCCCGGGTGGAACTGGGCGCGGAGTCAAGGGAGTTGAGGCTCCTTCTCCGCCACGCGCCACCGCTCGGCACAGGCGTACGGGTCTGGGCGACGGGCCAGACCGATCCGCGCACCACCCCCCGCCGCAAGGGTCCGGACCTGGACATCCTGGCCCGGGTCCGGCAGCGCGCGTCCTACGTGGGTGCGGACGAGGCGGTACTGATCGCGCCCTCGGGCCTGGTCCTGGAGGGTGCCACCTCCAGCGTCCTGTGGTGGGAGGACGACACCCTGTGTCTGCCCTCGCCACAACTCCCCGTCCTGCCCGGGGTCACCGCCGCCCTCATCCAGGAGCGGGCCCAGCGCACCGGCATCCGCGTCGCCCACCGCGAACGCACCCTCGCCGACCTGGACGGCCGAGAGGTGTGGCTGGTCAACGCGCTGCACGGAATCCGCCCGGTGACGGAATGGACGGGCGAAACGGAACCGCTTCTACGGGCGGGGCCCGCATCGCGGGCGCCCGAATGGCGGCAATGGCTGGAGACCCTGAGGGAACCGCTGCAATAAACAAACAAAGGTAACGAAGGCAGGGCAGGGAGAAAGGGTAGGGCAGGGAGATATACATTCACCCTGCCCTACCCTTTCACGCCCGAATTCAGCTGCTCTTCTTCGCCGCCGGCTGATAAGCCCCCGGAACCATCCGCGTCGCGATAGCGATCCGGTTGTACGCATTGATGACGGTGGCCGCCCAGATCAGCGCGGCGACCTGCGCCTCGTCGAAGACCCCGGCGGCCTCGGCGTACACGTCGTCCGGCACCTGTCCGTCGTGCACCAAGGTCACTGCCTCGGTCAACGCCAGTGCGGCGCGCTCCCGTTCGGTGAAGAAGGGGGTCTCCCGCCAGGCGTTCAGGGCGTAGATCCGCTGCTCGGTCTCACCCTGGGCGCGGGCGTCCTTGGTGTGCATGTCGAGGCAGAACGCGCAGCCGTTGAGCTGGGACGCGCGAATCCGGATCAGTTCGAGGAGTTCGGGTTCGACCTTGGCATCCTGCGCGGCGGAAACAGCGGCAGCGTGCAGAGCACCCATCGACGCGGAGACATCGGGGGTGACTTTCTTGAGGGCGACACGGGATATGAGTTCAGTGGTGGTCATGGGAATACTGTATCTGCCGAAGAGGACTCCGGGATCGCGAATTCGACGGAATTACGGCGCCGATCCGCCGGGTCATGCGCCATTGCCCCCGCTGTCAGCTCCTCCAGGAACCAGCCACAGCAACCGTCGCGCACAGCTCCTCCAACGCCCCCGCCCACCCATGGTCCGCCGGCGTCCCATACCCCACCACCAGTGCGTCCGTCCGCTCGGCGGTCGACCCGGGGTGGCGGTAGAGGTCGAGGCCGTGCACCGCCAGCCGTCGCCGGACCGCCGCCCGTACGACCGACTCCTCGGCGCCCGGCGGGAGTTGGAGGACCGCGTGCAGACCGGCGGCGATGCCGGTCGCATGTACGCCGGGTGCCCTGGCGGCCAGGGCGGTAACCAGGGCGTCCCGGCGGCGCCGGTAGCGGAGCCGGGCGGCGCGCACCTGACGGTCGTACGCACCCGAGTCGATGAACTCCGCGAGCGTCAGCTGGTCGAGGACACCGCAGGACCAGTCGATTCTGCCCTTGGCCGCGACGACCTCACCGACGAGGGACGGCGGCAGCACCAGCCAGCCCAGCCGCAGGCCCGGCGCCAGCGACTTGCTCGCCGTACCGACGTACACGACCCGGTCGGGATCCAGCCCCTGGAGCGCGCCCACCGCCTGACGGTCGTAACGGAACTCCCCGTCGTAGTCGTCCTCCAGGATCAGTCCGTCGCCTCGCCGCGCCCAGTCCACGATCGCGGCCCGCCGGTCCGGATGCAGCGACTTTCCGATCGGAAACTGGTGCGCGGGGGTCAGCAACACAGCTCGTATGTCAGCCAGTTCGCCGTCGCCGCTGGTCAACTCCTCCGTACGGGTGCCCAGTTCGTCGAGGCCGAGGGGCACCGTCCGCAACCCCGCCCGCTCCAGCAGCCGCCAGTGCGTGTCCAGCCCGTACGACTCCACGGCCAGGGACCCGTGCCCCCGGCCCCGCAGTACGGCGCCCAGCAGCATCAGCCCGTGCACGAAGCCGGAGCAGATGACGATGCGGTCGGGATGGGTGTGGACGCCACGGGCGCGCGCCAGATAACCGGCCAGGGCGGTACGGAGTTCCACGCGTCCGCGCGGGTCGGAGTAGCCCAGGGCCTCGTTCGGGGCGTTGGTGAGGGCACGGCGGGATGCCTTGAGCCAGGCGGCGCGGGGGAAGAAGGACAGGTCGGGGCTGCCGGGGATCAGGTCGTGCACCGGCGGGAACGGTGAACGCGGGTGCCGGGTCGGACCTGCGGACGGGCGGGGCACCGGCCGTTCCGCGACGCTGGTGCCCGAGCCCTGGCGGGCGGTGAGCCAGCCCTCGGCGACCAGATCGGCATACGCGTCGGCGACCGTGTTGCGCGCGATGCCGAGATCGGCGGCGAGGGAGCGGGAGGAGGGCAGCCGGATACCGGGCGCCAGCCTGCCCCCGCGCACCGCTTCCCGGATCGCGTCCGTCAGCCCTCTGCGCACGCCGGTACCGGTCGGGTCGACGTGGAGGTCCACTCCCGAAGTGGCCCAGGTTCCTGCCATGGAAATGGACCATACTCTTGGGCTACTCGGCTCCTAGGGTCGATGGCATGACCACCTATGAGAAAGCCCCCCGTCTCCCCTGGGCCCAGCTCGCCCCCGACGTCTTCCAAGCCATGATCCGGTTGGACTCGGCGGCAAAACAGGGCCTCGACCCGGTGCTCTGGGAGCTGGTGAAGATCCGGGCCTCGCAGATCAACCACTGTGCCTACTGCCTGGACATGCACACCAAGGACGCGCTCGCGGCCGGCGAGAGCGTGGAGCGGATCGTCCAGCTCAGCGCGTGGGAGGAGTCCGCGCACTTCTACACGGAGAAGGAGCTGGCCGCGATCCGGCTGACCGAGGCGGTGACCGTCCTGACCGACGGCTTCGTACCGGACGCGGTCTACGAGCGCGCCGCCCGCCACTTCGAGGAGGCCGAACTGGCCCACCTGATCGCCGGGATCACGGTCATCAACGCCTGGAACCGCTTCGCCGTGACGACCCGTATGGTCCCGGGGCACTACACACCCGGCCAGTACGCGACCGGCGGCGCCAAGTGACGGTGGACGTCTTCCGGGCCCTGCACCAACAGCGTTTCCCCGGCGACCCGTTGGTCCTACCCGGCCCCTGGGACGCCGTCAGCGCACGGGAGTTCGCCGCCGCCGGGTTCCCCGCCCTCGCGACGCCCAGCGCCGGGATCGCGGCCTCGCTCGGGTACGCGGACGGGGACACGCCCGTCGACGAGATGTTCGCGGCGGTCGCGCGGATCGCCCGTGCCGTGGACGTACCCGTGTCGGCGGACGTGGAGGACGGATACGGGCTGGCGCCAAGGGAGTTGGTGGAGCGGCTGCTGGCAGCGGGCGCCGTCGGCTGCAACCTTGAGGACTCCCACGCGGGCGCCCTCAAGGACCCGCACGCGCACGCCGACCGGCTCGCCGAGGTACGGGACGCGGCGGGCGACCGCCTCTTCCTCAACGCGCGCGTCGACACGTTCGCGTACGGCGACCAGGACCCCGAACAGGCCATCAGGCGGGCCGCGTTGTACGTGGCCGCTGGTGCCGACTGCGTGTATCCCATCGAGGCGCCGCTCGCCGTACTGCCGCGGCTGCGGTCGGGGATCAAGGGCCCGCTCAATGTGTTCGCCACGCTCGACGGACCCTCCCCGGCCGAACTCGGCGAGCTCGGAGCCACCCGCGTCACCTTCGGCCCGGGCCTGCTGCGGCGGGCGACCGAGGCGCTGCGGGGAATCGCGGGCGAGCTGAGGCGGTAAGGCGGTAAGGGGTAGCGGGGGGGGGGGCGCGGCCCCCCCCCCCCCCCCCCGCCCCCCCACCCCCCCCAACCCCAACCCAAGCCCCCCGTAACGGCGGACCCCAACCCCCC
>NZ_JBIRRV010000008.1:0-317025 GCF_044333925.1 Streptomyces sp. NPDC020898 | reverse complement strand
CGCGCGGCGGGGGGGGCACGCGGGGGGGCGCGGCGGCGGATGGGCGTATGGGGTTGGGGGGTGGGCGGCCGCTCCCCGCGCCCCCCCCCGCTACCCCTTACCCCCTCTACCCCTTACCCCTTCCCCTTCTTCCGGCTCTCCCGTACCGCCGCCCGTCGCGCCGTCTCCGCGTCCCAGAGTTCCTTCAGCTCCAGGGTCCGGGCGTCGAGGACGATCGGCTCGTCGTCGTCCTCCTCCTTCCACAGGCCCTGTTCCTTGAGCTGGCGGGTCTGGACGTCGACGGGTGGTTCGGGGTCGAAGTCGGACGGGCGCGGGCCCTCGGGGCCGTCGGGGCCGACCCGGATGAGGCGTTCGACGCGGGTGACGCGATAGCGGACGCCGTCCACGGTCGCGACGTTGGAGCGCTTCTCGTCCAGGTGGTCGGCGATACGGGCGTACTCGGCGGCCTTCTCCTCGCCCAGCCGTTGGGTGAAGGGGGCCATCACGCGCAGCCAGGAGGCCAGGGAGTCCCGCGCGCCCTGGGGCGTGGAGTCGGAGGCGCCGGGGTTGTGGGCCTTCCAACTCCCGTTCACCCGCTCGGAGATCATGTAGACGGCGGGCAGCAGCACCCCGCCCGGATGCGTGTGCAGAGCGCGCCGGGCCTCGTCGCGGATCTCCGGCGGCGCACCCGGGGTGACCCCGACGAACTGGATGAGATCGAGTTTGAGGATGCCGTCGGACAGCCCGGTGCCGGTGAAGGGATCGACCACGAACCCCTTGGTGCGGGGCCCCACCTTGTGCGCCTCGCCGACCTCCGCCGGGTCGGGGTCGGAGGGGCGGGGCGGCTCTGGCCCGTTCGGCCCCATCCGGACGAACCGTGAGGCACGGACGATCCGGAAGCGCTCGCCCCGTACGCGCACGTCGTTCACGACCTCGCGGTCCATGCGCAGCGCCGCCGCCATCCACTTGCGGCGGGCTTCCTCGTCGCCGGCGTCGTCGGCGCCCTTGGCCCGCATCCGGAACACCGAGCCCAGCGAGTCCCGGGAGCCCTGCGGTGTGTCGCTGCCGTGGCCGAAGAGCTCCCAGCCGCCCGTCTCGCACTCCCTCGTATGGAAGAACTCCGGGATGCCCACGCCCATCAGGTCGGGATAGCGCTTCGTGGCCTCGTACGCCTCCTGCTCCGCGAAGGCCGCGATCGGCCCGTCCTGGGCGGTGACCCGGATCGTCAGATACGCCGGGACCTCATCCCTGTAGTCACTCATGCACTGAGCGTGCACACAACGAAGCTGCCCGGCACCCGATTTCACCGAATCCGCGGGGGTTCGCGTGTGGAATCCTGTGGAACGGTCGCTGGTCGGTTCAGTCCGGTACCGGCGCGGCGCAGGCGCCGAGGGGTGGGCAGAACCAGTCCAACGCCGTGGTGAGCAGCTCCAGTTCGTCGTCGCGGCCGTCCGCGTCAGGGCCGTACGCGGCGATCGCGTAGACGTTGCCGTCGGACGCCACGAAACGCTCGTCGAAGACGTGCCAGGTGCCGACGTCGGGTTCGTTGCTGATGGAGTCGGCCAGGTACTCCAGCCGTGTGCCCGTGAACTCGCCGTCGTCGAGGGTCTCCAGGTCGAGCTCCGTGAAGCCGGGCGCCTTGGCGGTCTCGTCCGACAGGTACAGCTCGAACGACTCGGCCGGGGACGACTCCGCCACCTGGTACACCTGGATGCGGTGATTGCTGTCCGGGCTGCGGTAGTTGACCACGGCGATGCCGAACGAGGAGTCCGCCGTGGTCCGCGTCCACCCCTCGGGTCTAGCGATCCTGAAGCCCTCCTCGTCCTCGTACGACTCGTAGCCGACGGGCAGTTCGGGGCCGGACGCGGAGGGCGAGGCCGTCGTTTCGGTGGGCGAATCGGTCAGGTCCGTCGGCTCCGGGGTGCCGGGCGTCGTGGACTCGCCGGCCACGGTCGTCCGGTTGTCCTTGCCGTCGTCCCCGGTGTCGACCAGGAAGGTCAGCACCAGGCTCGCGGCGACACCGACGGCGGCGGCCCCGATCAGCACGGACCACACGAGCCGCCGTCCCGGGCCCCCGGTCGCGGCGGGCGCGGCGGGCTGACCGGCGGGCGGCCAGGAAGCGTCCGGCCACCCGGCGGGCACGGACACCGTGGGCGCCTCGGGCGGCGGCGCGCCCTCCCCCGGCTCCGCCGTCCCTGACCCCGCCGGCAGGAAGTGCGGCCGGGGCGGTGGCGGAGGCGTCGCCGAAGGGCCGGAACGGCTCCCGGTCTCCTCCCAGCGCTGCGTCTCCTCGTTCCAGTACCGCGATCCCCCGCTCATCGTGTTCCCCTCACATCCCCACGAGGCCCGCCACGGCCGCCGCCGAGGTGAACACGTTCAGCAGGGTCTGGGAGTCGGTGAGCAGCTCCCGCAGTCGCTCCCGGCGCGAGGGATCCGCCCGGCCGGTGCGGGTGATCTCCTCCTCCGCCTCCTCCAGCTCCGTGCGCAGAGCGTCCGTCTCCGCGCTGGCGCGCACCCGGGCCAGGTCGGCACGCAGCTCGCGTACGGCGTTCAGCAGTTCCTCGGCGGCCTCGTCGCGCTGCGGAGGCGCGCCGTGGTTGACGACGGCACGCGCGTGGCGGCCGACGGCGAAGGTGCTGTTCGAGACATCGCCAAAGCTGACGTTCGGTTCATCGCTGGCCATCGGAGCCGGATCCCGTCTGCGGCGCGGCGCCGCCGGTAGTCGTGGAGGTGGAGGCGAACTTGCCTACAGAGAAGGTGCTGTTCTCGACGCGCCCGAAGTTGTTCACGTCGCCGTTGATGACGTTGGTGACCCGCTGCATGAACTCGCCGGTCTGGTAACCGGATTCGGCCAGCGCGACCAGCACCCCGTTCGCCACCCGGTCCTGCACGTTCCTGAGATAGCGCAGAACGTCCATCTCCTGGAAGTCGGACCCGGTGCGTACGGAGCCCAACTCCCGCACGGACAGGGCCGGCCCGTCGGGCAGCGCACCCGCGTACCCGCCGGTCAGCAACCGCCAGACGTACAGCAGGCCCTTGCCCAGGGTGACGAGTGAGCGGGCCACGGAGCCGGGGACCTGGGCGACGGCCCAGGCGGCCTTGCCGAGGACGCTGTTGTTGCGGAAGCGGTGGGCGGCGCGGTCGGCGTTCTTGAAGTCCTCGCGCACCGGCGTCAGTACGTGCGGGGCGACCTCCAGCGTGAGCATGCGGCCCTGGGTGTGGACGCGCACGAAGACCGTGACGACCAGTTCCTCCTCCCAGCCGCCGACGCGGATACGCAGGAAGTGCCGCCTCTTCTCGGCGCCCTCCTCGACCGCACGCGCCCGGTGCTCCTCGAAGGCCTGCGGATAGTACGGCGCCTCCTCGCGCCGCTGGATCCCCTCGGCGGGCAGGAACACGCACTCGTCGATCTCCAGCCGGCGCAGCCGGTCGCGCCCGAGCTGACCCGCGTACTCGGCGGGCAGTCGCAGCTGTTCGATCAGCGGCCGGATCTTCTCCAGCACGACGCGGTTGCCGAGCGGCTGCTGCTTCTTCATCTCCTCGGGCCGCAGCTCCACGGCGAGGACCCAGGTCTGGTAGTCCGCGCCCGCACCGCAGAACGGCCGCAGCTCGTTGTACATGATCAGCGGCGCGTGCTGTTCGAGCCGGATGCGGTCCTTCAGCCGGTGGAACCGCTGTCCCTCCGCCCGCTCGGCGGGGTCCGAGGCGGCGTCCGGGAAGCGCTCCGGGGACAGTTCGGCTGCCAGCGCGCGGGCGAACTGGCCGCGCTGCGCGGCCACGCACAGGGCGATCAGCGCGAACATCGCGAACGTGGCCCACGCCTGCCACAGCTCGATCACGCCGTCGAGGCTGTCGGCGGACGGCACCAGCACGTCGGTCGGGCTCGGCGAGTCGGAGAAGCCGTCGCCGTACAGACCGGAGTCGTACGACGAACCGTAGCCCGAGTCGTACGAGGAGACGTCGTCCCCGGCGCCGAACGCGACGGCGAACGTGAGGACCAGCAGGAACGCGAACCAGCCGCGGCCCCACCAGCGGAGCAGAAAGGCGGGCACCAGGCGGTACAGGGGCGGGTGGTGGCCCCGGCCGCGGATCCAGGACGCGACCGCGATGTACAGGATGGGGAACAGGAAGAGGGCGAGCAGACCGCCGGTCAGCGCCGAGCCGACCACCCACAGGCCCAGGATCGCCCCGGCCCACAGCAGTTCCTGGCGTCTGGCCCGCAGGGCGTGCGCGAGGACGCGGGCCGCGTCGAAGCCGAGCGAGGGTGCCACGATCCGCTGTTCGTTGAGGTGCAGTTCCTCGATGACCCGGTCGCGGTATCCGGAGTCCAGATAGGTGCCGGCGCACAGCAGCCGGGTCGCCTCGCTGGCGTGCGGTGGCGTGGGCGCCTGTGCGGGCGGCGGGCCTGCCGGCGTCGGTTCCGGTTGCTGTGGTTGCTGTGGTTGCGGCGGCACGTATGCGGTACTCACGCGACTCCCCCGATGCGTGTAAAGGCCGTTGTCTGACGTTCAGTTGACAGCCCATCAGCATAGAGCGACGCACGAGGCGGGGATACCGGAATACCAGGAGGACGGCCGTGCGACCCCGGATGCACACACTGTCTCCACGCTGGACTCCCAGAAATCCTTTGACTAAGGTCAAAGAAATATGGAACCTGTGCTGACGAAGGATGCGGACGACGATGTCGCGGCCCTGCGCCGCTTCAACCGGTACTTCACGCGCCGCATCGGCGCCCTCGACGACCACTACCTCGGCCAGGACCGGCCACTGGGCGAGGCGCGACTGCTCTTCGAGATCTCCGAGACCGGGGACGGCGCCTCACTGCGCGAGCTGCGCAGCCGGCTCACCCTGGACGCCGGGTATCTGAGCCGGATGGTGCGCGCGCTGGAGTCTCAGGGGCTGGTGCGGGTGCGGGTGCATCCCGAGGACAGCCGGTCCCGGGTGGTGCGGCTGACGCCGGCCGGGAAGGCCGAGCTGACGGAGCAGAACCGGCGGGCCGACGGGCTGGCGGCGGGCCTCCTGGCCGGCCTCGACGACACCCGGCGCGGCGAACTGACGACCGCCCTCGACACGGCCCGACGGCTGCTCCGCCTCGCGGCGATCACCGTCGAGGTGGCCGACGGCGCGAGTTCCGACGCCCGCGCCTGTCTGGCCGCGTACGCCGCCGACATCGACGAACGGTTCCCCGAGGGCTTCGACCCCGCCGCCCTCGTACAGCCGCACGAGGTGTCGGGGGACGCGGGTGCCTTCCTGGTCGCGTACGAGGAAGGGCGTGCCGTGGGCTGCGGGGCGCTGCGGCGGCTCGACCCGGGGGTCGGCGAGATCCGGCACGTCTGGGTGGACCCGGGGGCCCGCCGTCTGGGCCTCGCCCGCCGGCTGCTGGACGCCCTCGAACACGAGGCGGCGGAACGGCACTTGACGGTCGTACGGCTGGACACGCACGCCGTGCTGACGGAGGCGCAGGCGATGTACCGGGCGTGCGGCTACACGGAGATCCCGCGCTACGACGACAACCCGTACGCGGGGCACTGGTTCGAGAAGCGGCTGTCCTGACCCGCCCGGACGCACCCGGGCCCCGTCCGGCGAAAGCCTGAACGGGGCCCGGGGGAAAAGCAGTTGGGGCTGGTGGAACCGGTGGGACTAGATCAGGCCGAGGGCGCGGACCGCGTCGCGCTCCTCCGTCAGTTCCTGCACCGACGCGTCGATGCGGGCGCGGGAGAAGTCGTTGATGTCCAGGCCCTGGACGATCTCGTACGCGCCGTCCTTCGTGGTGACCGGGAAGGAGGAGATGATGCCCTCCGGAACGCCGTACGAGCCGTCGGACGGGATGCCCATGGAGGCCCAGTCGCCGTCCGCCGTGCCGTTGACCCACGTGTAGACGTGGTCGATGGCGGCGTTGGCGGCGGAGGCGGCCGAGGACGCGCCACGGGCCTCGATGATCGCGGCGCCGCGCTTGGCGACGGTCGGGATGAAGTCCTCCGCGAGCCACTTCTCGTCGCTCACGACCTCGGCGGCGTTCTTGCCGCCGACCGTGGCGTGGAAGATGTCGGGGTACTGGGTGGCCGAGTGGTTGCCCCAGATGGTGAGGCGCTTGATGTCGGCGACCGTCGAGCCCGTCTTCTTCGCGAGCTGCGTGAGCGCGCGGTTGTGGTCCAGGCGGGTCATCGCGGTGAAACGCTCGGCCGGTACGTCCGGCGCGGCGGCCTGCGCGATCAGCGCGTTGGTGTTGGCCGGGTTGCCGACGACGAGGACCTTGATGTCGTCCGCGGCGTTGTCGTTGATGGCCTTGCCCTGGGGCTTGAAGATGCCGCCGTTGGCCGAGAGGAGGTCACCGCGCTCCATGCCCTTGGTACGCGGGCGGGCGCCCACCAGGAGGGCGACGTTGGCGCCGTCGAAGGCTGCGTTCGCGTCGTCCGTGATGTCGATGCCCTGGAGCAGCGGGAAGGCGCAGTCGTCGAGCTCCATCGCGGTGCCCTCGGCGGCCTTGAGCGCCGGGGTGATCTCCAGGAGGCGGAGCCTGACCGGCACGTCCGCGCCGAGCAGCTGGCCGGAGGCGATGCGGAAGAGCAGGGCGTAACCGATCTGGCCGGCCGCGCCGGTGACGGTGACGTTCACGGGAGTGCGGGTCATGGCGTTCTCCGTATGACAGCTGTCGGTGGGGCGTCGCTGCCCCGGGGGGTTCGGATGATCGATCTCTTGGCGTCAAGAGAGATCCAGCCGTCAGGCTATCGCGCATCCGGGATCCCGTACGTCCGGGTCCGTGTGGCCCACCCCACAGAGTCGGTTCACGGCGCGGCACAGCGACGGCCGCTCGTCCGGGAGAGGAGTGACGAGCGGCCGTCGGCCGGGTGACCGACCGTGCCGGACTCCCGTGGGGGTACTTCACCGCCTGCCCCGAACCGGGCCGGGCATTCCCCCGTACGGCAATTCCGTACGAGGGAAATGTGGCGCCGTCGTCCTTACTGCGTGCAGCCCTTCTCCGCGGTGGCCGCGAGGGTGACGCACGCCGTCGCGTCGCCCGCGTCCTTCACGGCCACCATCGGCGTGTACGCGTCGGTGTCCGTGTCGACCTCACCGGTCTGCTTCTTCGCCGTGCCGGACGCGGCGACGTCGACCTGGTCGCCCGGAGCTGCCTGGGTGATGCGCGCCCAGGCGGCCTGGCAGGTCTTGCTGTAGCGGACCTCGACGAGCGTGGTGCCGACGGTGACGCTGTTGGCGGTCTGCGCCAACTCGCCGCCGCAGCCCATGTTCTCCGGGTCCTGGCCGGTGCACGCGTCGCCGCTGCACTTCACGCCGACCGGCAGGTCGGTGTTGGTGTCGGCCGAGACGGTCGGGGAGGGGGGCGGCGCGCCCGCTTCCGGTGTGTCCCCGCCCTTGGTGAGGAACCACGCGGCCGCGACCACCACCGACGCGCCCGCCACGCCCGCGAGGAACATCGTCAGCCGCCGCTTGCGCCGCGAACCGCCACCGCTGCCGCCACCGCCCGGCCGGGCGTCCTGCGGCGGACCGCCGGGTGACATCACGGGCGTACCGGGAGTCCAGGTCGACGACGCCCCGGACTGTCCGTCCGGTCCGCCTGGTCCGCCCAGTCCCGAAGCCGAGGGTGCGCGCCCCCCGGCGCCGATCCTCGACGACGGTCCGGCGTACCCGGCCAGCCCCCACGAGTTGGCCTCGGCCGAGGGGAAACTCCCGGAGCTTCCGGAGTTCGCTGAGCTTGCGGAACTCGCGGAACTCACCGAGCCGCTGGAACCACCGCTCCGCGCGGCGCCGGCGCGAATGTCACGCGCGTCCCGTACGTCGCCCGCCGAGTCCCGGGTCTCCGGGGCCGTCGGCTGCGGCGGCACGGTCGGTGCGACGCCCGCGGGACCGGCGATGCCCGGTGTCGCCGTCGCGCTCCGGGCGGGCCGCCCGTTCTTGCCGCTTCCGTTCTTCGTGTCGGCGGCAGGCGCCCCGGACTCACCCAGCGCGGCGCGCGCCTGGGAGATCCGGATCGCCTCCATGGTCATGTCGTGGCGCATCTCCGAGCGGCTCCAGGCACGCTCGGCCAACTCCCACATCGTGGTGAGATGCATGGGATTGGTACCGGTGACCTCGGCCAGGGCGACTATCGCGCCCTTCGGCGCGAGGAGCCGGCCGTTGAGATAACGCTCCCAGGACGTCTTGCTGTAGCCCGTGCGGTCGGACACCGCCGCGACGCTCAGGCCACTGCGGTCCACGAGCCTGCGCAACTGGCTCGCGAACTCCTTGACCTGCGGATCGAGTTCATCCGGCAAGGCCCTCCAACGAGGCATTGCTTCCCCCCTCATTCCCCCCGGTTCGTGCCGGCTGTTCTCCCGCGCGTGTTGCCGTGGTTCCCTTGACCGAGTCCCGTCCTGGCTACCCACACGGATGCGCCCAGTCAGGATCTCGGTTCCCGGGGTGGGGGCGCACGGGAGCATTGTCAGGCCTGGGGGTGCACCGTTGCACGCCCCTGGCTTGCGGTCCAGTGTTCCACCGACGCCCCCCACGGCCGGCCAAACCCCTGAATAGTGCACGAGACGCCCCGAGCCGTCCCGATTGCCCCACGTTAGCCCTCGTGTCTTGCGCCCTGCTCGCAAATCCTCGAACTTATCGACACATCGACACACAGAAAGCACAAGAGCGGTCACAGCGGGCACACGGATGCCACGATCTCTCAGCGGCATCAACGCGACATCAACCAAAAACGACAGCGCCGATCACCGCGAGCATCACGAGCGCCGGTACGAGGAGCAGGGCGACGAGCAGCACCCGCCGCGAGGAGTCCCCAAGGGCCCCGGAATCCCCGGAATCCCCGGCGGACTCGGACTCCACCCACCAGGGAAGGGTCGGCACCTCCTCCTCGTACACCCCGTCGTACGCCCCGGCCTGCTGCGCGGGAGCCGGCGGGCGGGGCCAGGCCCGGACCGCCAGCTCCCAGCGGACCCCGAAGCGTTCGGCGTCCGCCGGTGTGAGTTCCGCCACCCGGCACAGGGCGGCTATCGCCTGCCGGGGCGGCGGCTGGGTCGCGTTGAGATACCGCTGCCAGGAGGACTTGCTGTACGCGGTACGCGCGCCGAGCGCGGCCAGGCTGAGCCCCGTGCGGTCCTTGAGGAGCCGCACCTGCTCCACGAAGTGCCGCACCTCCGGCGGCAGATCGTCCGGCAGCGGCTGCCAGGCGCTCATCGCGCACCCTCCTCGACGTTCGTCGGCGTTCGCCGGCCTTCACCGGCCGGTCCGAGGCGTTTGACGACGCCGGACGGCGGGTCGGTTCCCGCGCTACTGCGCGTCGCTGCGGATCGTGTAGTGCAGCGTGTCGTTGAGGAACGGGATCTCCAGCCAGGGTCTCGGCTGCGCCATCATCGACAGCAGCACGATGGCCGTGCCCAGCACCGTGTACGTGACCATGTCGGTGAAGCGGGAGCGCACCGCGAGCATCCCGACGTCGGGCACCACCCAGCGCAGTACGGCACCGCCCAGCAGCGCGGCCCCGATCAGCAGCGTCCCGTACCGGAACACGTCGAGCGCGGTGATCAGCAGCCCCACCCCGACCACACTCAGCACCAGAAGGATCGGCCACTGCCGCGCAGGCGCCGGCGCACCCCCCGAGGCCGCCCGGCCACCCCCCTCCGGCCGCGCGGTGTCCCGCGTGAAGAGAGGAAACCGCCGAGTCGTACGCCGAGGCCGCCCCTCGGCATCAGGCGCACTGACGGGGTCGACGGCACCGTCCGGGTCGGCGACATCCGCCGGGCCGGCGGCACTGGCCGGGCCGGCGGCACTGGCCGGGCCGGCGGCACTGGCCGGGCCGGCGGCACTGGCCGGGCCGACAACACTGACGTGATCGCCGGGCCTGGACGCCCTGTCGGGCTCGGGTGCCTGGCCGGACTCGTACGCCTCACCAGAGGTGGACGTCCCGCCGGACCGGGAATCCCGGCCGGAGTCAGCCGTCCCACCGGAGCGGGAACCCCCGACCGACTCGGACGCGCTGCCGAGCTCGCGGGTCCCACCGGAAGCGGCGGGCCCAGCCGACTCAGACACCCTGCCGGACTCGCGGGTCCCACCGGAAGCGGCGGGCCCAGCCGACTCAGACACCCTGCCGGACTCGCGGGTCCCACCGGAAGCGGCGGGCCCAGCCGACTCGGACACCCTGCCGGACTCGCGGGTCCCACCGGAAGTGGCGGGCCCAGCCGACTCGGACACCCTGCCGGACTCGCGGGTCCCACCGGAAGTGGCGGGCCCAGCCGACTCGGACACCCTGCCGGACTCGGATGCCCCGCCAGCGGTAGCAGCCCCACCGGAACGCGAAGCCCTCCCTGCCCCTGAAGCCCCACCGGAGGAGGAGGCCTCGCCGAACCGAGGCGCCCCACCGGAGGTGGATGCCCCCGTCGACTCGGCCGCCTCCGCGCCGGGCGTGCCGTCGCCGAGCGGCTTTCGCACGCCCCCCGCCTTTCGCTCACCCTCCGGCCCTCGGCCGCCCTCCGGCTCCGGGCCGTCGACCGGCGACCGGCCGTCGACCGGGGCCGGGCCGTCGACCGGGCCCCGCCTGTTTTCCGCCTCAGCCGACACTGCGCTCCGCCGCCTCGACCACGTTGACGAGGAGCTGGGCGCGGGTCATCGGGCCGACTCCGCCGGGGTTCGGGGAGATCCAGCCGGCGACCTCGGTGACGCCCGGGTGGACGTCGCCCACGATCTTGCCCTCGGCGGAGCGGGAGACGCCGACGTCGAGGACGGCGGCGCCCGGCTTCACGTCCTCGGGGCGGACCAGGTGGGCGGAGCCGGCCGCGGCGACGATGATGTCGGCGCGGCGGAGGTGGGCGGCCAGGTCACGCGTACCCGTGTGGCACTGCGTCACCGTCGCGTTCTCGCTGCGCCGGGTCAGGAGCAACGGCATCGGGCGGCCGATCGTCACTCCACGGCCGACGACCACGACCTCGGCGCCCTTGATCTCGACGCCGTGGCTGCGGAGGAGGGTGAGGATGCCGTTGGGGGTGCAGGGGAGCGGGGCCGGCTCGTTCAGGACGAGGCGGCCGAGGTTCATCGGGTGGAGGCCGTCGGCGTCCTTGTCGGGGTCCATCAGTTCGAGGATGCGGTTCTCGTCGATGCCCTTGGGGAGGGGCAGTTGGACGATGTAACCGGTGCAGGCGGGGTCCTCGTTCAGCTCGCGGACCGCCGCCTCGATCTCCTCCTGGGTCGCCGTGGCGGGCAGTTCGCGCTGGATGGAGGCGATGCCCACCTGTGCGCAGTCGCGGTGCTTGCCGGCGACGTATTTCTGGCTGCCGGGGTCCTCCCCGACCAGGATCGTGCCGAGGCCGGGCGTGACGCCCTTCTCCTTCAGCGCCGCCACGCGGGCGGTCAGGTCGGACTTGATCGCGGCTGCGGTGGCCTTGCCATCGAGAATCTGGGCGGTCATGCCCCCATCCTCGCGGATGACCACCTCCGGGTTCCAATCCGGGTTCCGATCCGGCTTCCGATCCGGGTGTCCTACCGACGTATGCGCATGATCGCGGATGTTGCACTTGCACAACACATGGACTATGCGGCTGGACAAGTGCGGGCGAACTGAAGAACGATTAAACGACAAGCAGCACAGTGCCGCGGGCAGGGCCGGGGGGCGGACCGCATCTGTACATCACCTTCCTCCGTTCGGTGTCTCGCGCGTCCCCGCACTTGACGCAGACGGAGGAAAGCCCGCCATGAGTTTCGGCGACCCGAACAACCCGTACGGCCCGCCCCAGGGGCAGCCCCAGCAGCCGGCCCCCGGCTACGGCTACCCCCAGCAGACCCCGCCCCAGCAGCCCGGCTACGGCTACCCGGCGGCCCCGCCGCTCGGCCAGCAGGCGTACGGGCAGCCGGGCTACGGCGGCGGCTACCCTGGCGGCCCGCTCACGATGCCGGGCAATGTGAAGGCCGCCCGCGTGATGCTCTTCGTCATCGCGGGTCTCCAGGTGATCGGCGCCATCCTCTTCGCGCTGTCCGCCTTCGCGATCAGCGCCGCGAAGAACGACGAGGAACTGCAGAACGACGTCGACTTCCAGCAACTCGCCGACTACTCGTCCGGCGCCCTGTGGGCCGGCACCGCGCTGGTCCTCGCCTGGGGCGTCTTCGCAATCGTCCTCGGTGCGAAGTTCTCCAGCGGCGGCAGCGGCATCCGGATCACCACGATGGTGTTCGCGATCATCACCGCGATCCTGGGCATCTACCCGTTCATCGTCGTCGGCCTGGTGCACACCGTGCTCGCGATCCTCGTCGCGGTGTTCGTCGGCAAGTCCGACGGCGCGGCCTGGTTCAACCGCTCGAAGTACCCGGCGGCCCACCACTAGCAGGACACGGTCTGCGGCTAGTTCACGCCATTCACCGTCAAGGGCCGTGTCTCAGCTCGCGCAACAGGAGACACGGCCCTGGTGCGTCGCCCTACCCTGGCTCCGGTATTTGCGAGGCCCCGGGGAGACGCACCTTGTACAGCATCATCGTGGTACCTCCGCCGACCACGGAGGACGAGCGAAGAAACACCCGCTTCCGGCTCGCGCCCGGCGAGCGGCTCACGTTCGGACGGTCCGCGACCGACAACGACCTGGAGATCCCGCACGAGGGTGTCTCCCGCGCCGCCGGTGAGATCACCGCGCAGGGCGCCTTCTGGATACTCAGCAACCTCAGCCGCACCCAGACGTACGTCGTCGAGAACCCGGAGGGCGCGGGCGAGCACATCAAGGTGGGCCCGGGGCGCCTGGACGCACCGGTCCCCTTCGAGTTCTCGCGGATCGTGCTCCCGGCGGCCGGTGACCTGCTCCCGGTCGAGGTGTGGGCACCGCGCCACGACTACCGCGACCCGTCCGCCGGTCCGACCGGCGCGACCACCGCGCCCGCCTTCTCCGTCGACCGCACGAAGCGTTACTTCGCGGTCCTGGCCGCCCTGTGCGAGCCCCGGCTGCGCGGCGCCCCGCACGCCCCGCTGCCGACCGTCGACCAGGTCGTCGACCGGCTGCGCCCCAACTGGCCTGCGACGTCCCGCACTTCGGTGCAGTGGAACATCGACTACCTGGCCGTGAAGCTGCGCCTCAAACCCGGCCCCGACACGGCGGACACGGGCCCGCGCCTCAACGGCAAGAAGGAGTCCCTCGTCTCGCTGGCGCTCCGTTTCGACCTCGTACGAGAGGACGACCTGACCGTGCTGACCAGCGTGCCGGGCGCGGGAGAGCGGTGATGCCGGAGGCGTACGCGGTGACGGTGCCCAAGGGTTACCGGGTGGGCACCTGGGAGGTACGGGAGCCGATCGCGACGGGCGCGTTCGGCAGTGTGTACGAGGCACGGCGCGTCGACGACGGACAGGGCGACCAGCTCACCGGGGGTGCCGGCGCGCCCGAGCACCTCCCCCGCACCGCCGCCCTCAAGTTCCTGCCCACGGGCACCGGCACCCCCCGTCACCTCGCCCACCTGCGCGAACTGGCGGACCGCGAACTGACGTTGCACCGCCGGCTGAAGCGTCCCCGGCTGATCCGCATGTACGAGGCGCTGACGGTGGACGACCCCGCCCACCCGGACCTGGACGGCGCGGTGGTCCTCGTACTGGAGAAGGCGGAGGAGTCCCTTGCGGCCCTCCTCGCCCGCACCCAGGGCCCGGCAGCGCAGGGCCCGCCGCCGCAGAACCCGGCCCTCCTCACGCAGATCTGCGAGGGGCTGGTCCAGTTGCACCGGGCGGGCTGGGTGCACGGTGATCTGAAACCGGCCAATGTGCTGCTGATGAAGGACGGTTCGGCGCGGCTGGCCGACTTCAACATGGCCGCGGAACTGGAGGGCACGCACGCGTACACGCCTGCCTTCTCGACGCCCGACTACACGCCCCCGGAACTCCTGTGGTCGGAGATCGGCGAACGGGGCCGCCGTATCCGTCCGTCGGCCGACATCTGGGCCTTCGGCGTTCTGGCCCACCTGGTGCTCACCGGCTCCTTCCCGCTGCCCGGCGGCACCCCGACGACCCGCCGCGACGCGGCGGCGGCCTACGCCCGGGGCACCGACGAACTCCGCCTCTCCCCCGGCCTCCCCGACGGCTGGGCGGAGATCGTGCGGGACTGTCTGACCCGTACGCACGAGGAACGGATCACGGGCGAGGCGCTCCTGCGGAGAGTGGAGACGGTGACGGGTACGGGCGCCGGTGCCGGACTCCTGTCCCGCACCCTCTCTCGCCTCGTCCCCCGGTTCCCGCGCCGGGGCCGCAGAACGCTGATCGGGAGCGCGACGGTCGCGACGGTGGCCCTGGGCGCACTCGCCGCGTTCAGCTACGGCATCAACGGCGAGGCGGACGAGGAGGAACCGGCCGGCGAGTCGAAGGCCACCGGCCGGGCGTCGTCGGTCACGGCGGCCGCCGCGTACGGCGCCGCCGACCTCCGCAGCGACAAGGACATCCCGCCCGCCTACCGGCTGCTGATCGTCGAGACGGCGCACGACTGCAGGCAACCGGACGTCACCCCGTCCCTCATCGCGGCCATGCTGAAGGTCGAGAGCGACTTCGACCCGAACCTCGCCGATCCCGCCAACGACGAGTACGGCATCGCCCGTTGGACCCCGCGCGTACTGCGCTGGTGGATGCGCGAGGACGGCACCCCCGCCGTCTCCGTCCCCGAACCGCCCTTCCCACCCGCCGAGTCCATCCCGGCCATGGGCCGCTACCTGTGCTGGATCGCGCCCCGCCTGGACTCGCAACTGCCGGGCGACCGCCGGGTACTGATCTCGGCGGCCTACCGGATGTCGTACGAGAAGGTGAACGACGCGGCCGGAGTTCCCCCGAAGATCCAGCCCTATGCCGACCGCATCGCCCACTACCTCAAGGAGTACACGCCTCCGGGGAAGAAGTGACCCTGAGAGTTACGAGGTACACCTCCCCGCCCTTCCACGCGAGGGTGTCACCGTCCGCCCCGCGCGGACGTGTGGCCTCCGGCCCCCTCGGGGGAGGGCCGGAGGCGTCACGTTCACGGTGCCGGGAGGGACAGGCAGGCCCCGATCGAGGGGCTCACGGCCCGCACACTGTTGTCCCAGGTGTTGGTCTGCCCCGGGGCCAGTCCGTGGCTCAGTTGCCCGGTCACGCAGTAACCGGTCTTCGTGCTGTTGGTGATCTCCGTGATCAGTAACGCGGGGTCGAACGAGACCCCCTGCCCTTCCGGTACGAGCAGCGGCTGACCGCTCCCGAGCAGGGGCAGGAGACAGACGTACCCCGTCGGACACGCCACCGCCACGTCACGCTCGGCGGCGGACGCGGACACACTCCCCACGGCGACGACGACGGTGGCGCCGAGGGCGACCACCAGCGAGCGTCTGAACTTGTCGCGCATCACTGGACCTCCAGAGGCCGGTACGAACAGGCAGTCGCCTGTCGCCACACCGTCCCAGCGGAACGCGCGCCTCTGTACCCAGGTATGCGCCATTCCGCTCCCACCGCTCCCGGGTGAGAGCCGGCGGACAGAAGCCAGGGCACAGTTTCCCCACCGATCCCCCACAGCAGACCCTCAGACATACGAGGTACCCCCACACACCCCGCCTGCCCCATCTTGTGGATGCCGCACCGAGACCAGGAGCGGCGACGGGGGAACGGAACCCACGAGGGGAACGGGAGTTCGGGGCCATGAGGCGTGCGCTGATGTCGTTGTGCGCGGTCGTGGCGGCCACCGCGGCCGTCACGACCGGATGTGCCGGCGGTACCGGTGGTACGGGCGATAGCGGCGGTGACGGCGACAGCCGGGCGCAGTCCGATCCGCGTCCCCTCCCCCCGGAACTGACCTGGCGGCAGGAGCTGCGCGTCACCGACGCGCAGCAACACCTGACCAGACAGTGCATGAACCGCCAGGGCTTCACCTACTGGGAGGACCTCGGTCTGACGCTCCAGGAGAGCCGCCCGGTGCGCTACGTCCAGGACGACGTGGCGTGGGCCCGTACGTACGGGTACGGCGGCCGGATCTACGCGAAGAGCGAGCGCGTCCGCGAACGCAACCCCATCGGCACCTACCGCCAGAGCCTTTCCGCGTCCCGGCGTACCGCCTTCGACACCGCGCTCGACGGCGGCGACAGCAGCCGCGTGCTCGCGGTGACCCTGCCGGGCGGCGGGGAGATCCGCAAACGCTTCGGCGGCTGTACGGAGGACGCGGAGCGCAGGCTCTACGGCGACCCGGCCGAATGGTTCCGCACGAGCAAGGTCGTCATGTCCCTCAACTCCCTTTACGGGGAAGACCTGATGACGGATCGTCAGTTCACCGCCTCGGTACGGGCCTGGTCCCGTTGCATGAAGCAGGCGGGCCGGCCCTACAAGGATCCTCAGGCGGCCCGCGACGCCGTCCGGGTCAACACCGGCCGGCTGGGCGCGGCCCGCGCCGACGAGGCGTTCGCCGCCGAGCGGAAGACCGCCGTCGCGGACGCGACCTGTGCCCGAGAGACCTCCCTGCGTGCCGTGGTCACGGCCCGGGAGACGTACCACCTGGACCGCCTGCGCGACCGGGACGGCAGGTACGAGAAGGACCTCGCCACCCACCGGAACCTCGGTCAACAGGCCTACGACCGGGCGGTACGCGTCGTTCCGGAGCGCGACTGACCACCGCGCGCTCCGGACGCGTACCGCCCAAGCACCACCAACACACCGCGAAAACAAGGGGAACCATCATGCGCAAGTTCACTGTCACGGCAGCGGTCCTCGGGCTCACCGCCCTGGGCCTCGCCGTACCCGCCACGGCCGCACAGGCGGCCGAGAGCGCCGTGCCCGGCCCCGTCTGCCAGAGCAAGTGGGGTGCGCGCAACGGCAACGTGTACGCCTGGCAGGACCTGGACTGCTCGGGCACCCAGCTGATCAACACTCCGGGGAACAGCACCAACTGGGGTGCCGGCGCCAACGACAAGGCCACGTCCGTCATGAACCGCGGCTTCACCGGCGGCCTGGACCACGTCGCGTTCTACCAGGACGACCTCTACCGCGGCGGCCACACCTGTCTCGCGCCGGGCGAGCTGTACGCCGACAACCTGACCGACAACACGTTCACCAACGGCGTCAACGTGAACGACAACATCACCTCGCACCAGTGGGTGGCCGGCAGCGCCTGCGGCAAGCTCGTCACCTGATCCACCGAACGAAGGCGGGCGGTCCGGCACTGTGCCGGACCGCCCGCCTTCGTGTGTACGGCTCAGTGGAAGGTCAGTGGAAGAAGTGCCGCGTCCCCGTGAAGTACATCGTGACGCCCGCCTTCTTCGCCGCCTCGACCACCAGCTCGTCGCGCACCGAACCGCCCGGCTGCACCACGGCCTTGACGCCCGCGGCCGTCAGGATCTCCAGCCCGTCGGGGAACGGGAAGAACGCGTCCGAGGCCGCGTAGGCGCCCCGCGCCCGCTCCTCGCCCGCCCGCTCGACCGCGAGCTTCGCCGAGTCGACGCGGTTGACCTGGCCCATGCCGACGCCGACCGAGGCACCGCCCTTGGCGAGGAGGATCGCGTTGGACTTGACGGCCCTGCACGCCTTCCACGCGAAGGAGAGTTCCGCGAGCTCGGACGGGGACAGCGCGTCGCCCGTCGCCAGGGTCCAGTTGGCCGGGTCGTCGCCGTCCGCCTGGAGCCGGTCCGTCACCTGGAGGAGCGCACCGCCGTCGATGGGCTTGACCTCGGCGGGGTGCGAGGGCGCGGCCGGGGCCTTCAGGACGCGGATGTTCTTCTTCTTGGCGAGGGCTTCGAGGGCGCCGTCCTCGTAGTCGGGCGCGACGATGACCTCGGTGAAGATCTCCGCGACCTGCTCCGCCATCTCCTTGCTGACCGGCCGGTTGACGGCGATCACGCCGCCGAAGGCCGACAGCGGGTCACACGCGTGCGCCTTGCGGTGCGCCTCGGCGACATCCGAACCGACCGCGATGCCACAGGGGTTGGCGTGCTTGATGATCGCGACACAGGGCTCGTCGTGGTCGTACGCGGCACGGCGGGCGGCGTCCGTGTCCGTGTAGTTGTTGTACGACATCTCCTTGCCGTGCAGCTGCTCGGCCTCGGCGAGACCGGTGCCCGTGCCGTCGACGTAGAGCGCGGCGGGCTGGTGCGGGTTCTCGCCGTAGCGCAGGGTGCTCTTGCGCTCCAGGGCGGCGGCGATGAACTCGGGGAACGGTGAGTCGTCCGCCGGCGCGTAGGCACTCGCGAACCAGCTCGCCACCGCGATGTCGTACTCGGCGGTGTGCCGGAAGGCCTCGGCGGCCAGCCGCTTGCGGGCGGTCAGGTCGAAGCCGCCGTCCTTGACCGCGGTCAGGACGTCGGCGTACCGCGCCGGACTGGTGACCACGGCCACCGACGGGTGGTTCTTGGCAGCGGCGCGGACCATCGACGGGCCGCCGATGTCGATCTGCTCGACGCACTCGTCCGGGGACGCGCCGGAGGCGACCGTCTCGCGGAACGGGTAGAGGTTGACGACCACCAGGTCGAAGGGCTCCACGCCCAGCTCCGCCAGCTGCTCGCGATGGCTCTCCAGGCGCAGGTCGGCGAGGATGCCCGCGTGGACCTTGGGGTGCAGGGTCTTGACCCGGCCGTCCAGGCACTCGGGGAAGCCGGTCAGCTCCTCGACCTTGGTGACCGGGACGCCCGCGGCGGCGATACGGCCGGCGGTCGAACCGGTGGAGACGAGTTCCACGCCGGCCTCGTGCAGGCCACGGGCCAGCTCTTCCAGGCCGGTCTTGTCGTAGACGCTGACGAGCGCCCGACGAAGGGCCCGCTTGTTGCTCTCGGCCGTGACAGTGATGTCGGCGGTCACTGGATAACTACCTTTCGTCCCTCAATGCGATAGCCGTTGCGGGCGAGCCGCCCCACGACATCGACGAGCAGCCTTCGCTCGACTTCCTTGATGCGCTCGTGCAGAGCGCTCTCGTCGTCCTCGTCCCGGATCTCCACCACGCCCTGAGCGATGATCGGTCCGGTGTCGACGCCGTCGTCGACGAAGTGGACGGTGCAGCCGGTGACCCTGGCGCCGTACGCGAGCGCGTCGCGAACGCCGTGGGCCCCCGGAAAACTGGGCAGCAGGGCGGGATGCGTGTTGACGAACCGCCCGCCGAACAGGGCCAGGAACTCCTTGCCCACGATCTTCATGAACCCGGCGGACACGACCAGATCGGGTTCGTACGCGGCCACCGCCCCGGCGAGCGCCGCGTCCCACTCCGCCCGGGTGCCGAAGTCCTTCACCCGGCACACGAAGGTCGGCAGCCCGGCCCGCTCGGCGCGCGCGAGCCCCTCGATGCCGTCGCGGTCGGCCCCGACGGCGACGATCTCGGCCCCGTAGGCCTCGGTGCCGGTGGCCGCGATGGTGTCGAGGAGCGCCTGAAGATTGGTACCGGATCCGGAGACCAGCACGACAAGGCGCTTGGCGGCCTGGGACTCGGCCACGGCGGGGCCCTTTCTCGGGGGAACAGTCTGTGCGGGCGGCTCGTGCATTCATACGAGTGCTTCGCGCCCCGGGATACGGGGAAGTCTACGAAGCGGCCGACCGGCAGCAACGATACCGGCACACCGGACAGCCCCCACGGGACGGGGGCGTGGCCGGAAGGTAGCGTCTGCGAGGAGCCGGTCC
Organism: Streptomyces sp. NPDC020898; assembly: GCF_044333925.1. NCBI lineage: Bacteria > Bacillati > Actinomycetota > Actinomycetes > Kitasatosporales > Streptomycetaceae > Streptomyces > Streptomyces sp. NPDC020898. The sequence continues at coordinate 297,488 of NZ_JBIRRV010000008.1, read as the reverse complement.
GGGAACGCGCTCGTCATACGGTGCGTTGACGGGATGACGGCCCACGCCGGAACAGCCGTACGAAGCCGTATTTCACCAAGGGGAAGACGCTCACTTTGATGCCGGACCGCAGCCTGCGACTCCTTACGCTCCCCCCGCAGTCGGTGCTGTGGCGGGAGCGCCCCGCGTCGCCGCCCGACGCGCCCTCGGGCAAGAAGAACGGCGAGACCGGCGACGGGCAGGGGAGCGCGGCCCCGGACGACAACCCGTTCGCCCCGCCGCCCGAGGGCTCACCGGACAAGCCCTGGCAGCCCCGGCGCCCGGCGGGCGACGACGACTCGGCCGGCCAGTCCGGCGACGGCGGCCGCTCTCCGTGGGGCAGTCAGTGGAGCGACCGGCAGCCCGGCCGTGCCCCGGGCGGCTTCGGCGAGCGGTCGGGCCGGTCCGGCGGACAGGGCGGCCCCGAGGGGCCGGGCGACGGACAGGGCACCAACCCGCGCTGGGACCCGACGGACCCCGCCCAGCGCCACGCGCGGTACGCACTGCTGTGCGGCATGTGGGCCTTCTTCTTCGCCCTCTTCAGCTGGCCGTACGTGGCGCTGCTGCTCGGCGCGCTCGCCCTGAACTGGGGCATCAGCGCCCTGCGCGCCAAGCCCCGCACCCCGAACCCGGACGACCCGGCGCCGGTGCCCTCGCAGGGCCCGGGCGGCGCACGCCGGCCGCAGACGACGGCCGCGATCAGCGGCCTGGTCACGGCATCCCTGGCCCTCGCCATGGTCGCCGCGACCTTCAGCCTCCAGTTCGTCTACCGCGACTACTACACGTGCACGAACGACGCGCTCACGAACACCGCCAAGCAGGACTGCGACCGCCTGCTCCCGAAGGAACTCCGGGGCGTGTTCGGCTCGAACAGCTAGGCGCTCCGCGGGATATGCGGTTCGTTTTCCGCGGGCCGGGTGGGGGCTTGTCGCGCAGTTCCCCGCGCCCCTTTCGGGGCGCGGTGGCGCACCCGACTTCACCAGATCCGCTCAGGCGCTCGAAAAAGCCTGGTAGGGCTACGGCAGGGCTACGTGTCTTCCGGCTCCGGTGGTGACGTGGCGGACGCCTCCTTCAGCGCCGCCCAGCGGGCCTCGCGGGCGGCGTCGTCGTACCAGGGCGAGGGTGAGGGCAGGTCGGCGGGGAGGAAGTCGTAGGCGGCCTCCAGTCCGTACGGGTCGCCCGCCCCGTACACGTCGTCGCGGGTCGTCCCCTGCGGCTTCTTCGCCTCGCCGTCCGCCGCCGGGGGCGTCGGGGTCGGTGTGCCGGTGTCCTTCGTCTTCGGCCGCTTCCGCAGGCACCACGCACGCAGCCCCAGGGCCGTCGGCACGGCGACGGCCGCCGTCCACGCCAGCGTCGCCGCCCCCGTCTGCCACCACACCGGCCCGACATGGGCGAGGGCGCCGCTCCCGAGCGGTCCGCCCGCCGCAGCGGCCAGCACGGCCAGCGCGCCCGCGCACAGGACGGCGGCGAGGCCCGCGTTCGCGGCGGTGCGCCCGACCGACCAGGGCTCCCTTCCCTCGCCCGACCCCGCCGCCCGCGCCGTGAACCAGGCCACCGTCAGCCCGGCCGCCACCGGCACCACGGCGACCGCCCAGGTCAGCGGGGTGCCCTGCCCGGCGTCCGGTACCGCCGACAGCAGCGGGAACGGCGGCAGCAGCGGCGCCGGGTCGGAGGCCAGCGGGCCCGTGGTGTGGTCCACGCCGAGCGCGAAACCCGGGCCCAGGGCATAGGCCGCGCCCCACAGCGCCGCGTTGGGGATCAGGGCCAGACAGAGCAGCAGTACGGCGATCCGCCCCGACCAAGCCTCCGTCAGCTGGAGGAAGGAGGCCCGGGCGACCCCGCCGTGCCACACCAGCGACACCGCGACCAGCAGCGCCCCGCCCCCGGCGAGCACAGCGGTACCGGCCCCGGCGGCCCGCCCGGCGGCCAGCAGACGGACCCGGGCATCCGGGTCCAGGGCCCGTCGACGAACCCACCTGGGCAGCAGGTACAGCGCCCGGGGCGACAGGGGCCCGTGCGGGCGCCCGTACGCCGTCCACACCCCGGCTCCCGCCGCGGCCATGGCGAGCAGCGGCACGCATACGGCCGTCCACGCCCAGTCGGGGCGCAGCCCGCCGCCGGACGCGTACAGCGCGACGCCCCCGCCGACGGCCAGATAGCCGGAGACGACGCCGAGCCAGGCGGTACGGGCGGGAACGGGCGGCGCGTCCTCGGCGTCGTCCTCCCCCGTGTCCGGGCCCTCCGTCGCGTCGCGGGCCGCGCGGTGCAGCAGCCAGGCGGGGAGCGCGAGGAGCAGGAGGGGGGCGACGCCGACCGGGGCGGGGGCGCCGGACAGGCTGTCCGCGCGGACGAGTTCGGCGCCGTGCGCGAGCAGCCAGAGCGCGGCGGCGACGTGCAGCGCGCCACCGGGTCCGCTGTCCGGGTACGGGGAGCTGATCCACAGCACCATGACGAGCACGGCGAACGAACCGAGCCCGAGCCCGGCCGCGACCGCGCCGCCGAAAACGCCGGCGGCCAGTCCGGGGGAACGGTCGCGCAGCCGGTCACGGACGCGGGTGCGCAGAGACAGGAAGGGAGGCCGGCGGTGGGTCGTCTGGGTCACGGGCGCCATGCTCCCAACGACACGCGCTTTCCCGTCGTAACAGGCGAACCTCCGATGTGTCGCCCAATATACGTTTTATGTACTTTTCCGCGCGAAAGGGTCTCCGGTGACGCAGAGCCCCGCCATCCCGCTGCCGCCCCCCGCCGAGCGCCGACGCCTGCGCGAGGCCCAGTCGCTGACGCAGGCTCAGGTCGCCGAACGGGTGGGCGTCGGCCGCGACACGGTACGCGCGTGGGAGGCCGGCCGTACGACACCGCGCGGTCGCAAGGCACAGACGTACGCGAGCCTCCTGGCGGCGGCATCGGCGACAGCCCATGAGGTGACCCTGCGTCAGGCCGATCCCACGGCACCCTTGACGCCCCTGACGCCCGCTCAGGCCTTCGACGCGCTCTACGCGTTCTGCGCCCCCGCTCTCGTACGGCAGGCCTATCTCCTCACCGGGCGGCGGGAGTTGGCGCGTGAGTCGGTCGAGCGGGCGTTCCAGCTGGCCTGGCACCGCTGGCCCGAGGTGGCCGTGGACCCGGACCCGGCGGGGTGGGTACGGGCGACGGTGTACGAGTGCGCTCTCTCCCCCTGGCACCGCTTCCGCGCCCGCCACCGGCACCCGGAGGCCCCGCCCGCCGACCCGGCCGACCGCGCGCTGCTGGCCGTACTCCTGAGGCTCCCCCCGCCGTACCGCCGCACCCTGCTCCTGTACGACGGTGTCGGCCTGGGCCTGCCGGAGACGGCAGCGGAGACGGAGGCGAGCACCCCGGCGACGGCGAATCGTCTCCTCCATGCCCGCGAGGCGGTCGCCGCCCGTCTCCCGGACCTCGCGGACCCGGCCCTGCTCTCCCGGCGGCTCGCCGAAGTCGCCGCCCACGAACGGCTGCGCGCCGCCCGCCCACCCGTGGTCCGCGCGGGCAGCGAACGCCGCGCCCGCAACTGGACTCACGCGGCGATCGCCTTCACCGTCGCCCTCATCGGCGCCACCACGTTCACCCTCCACACGGCCCCCACGCAGTACAACCCCCCGGTCGCCCCGGGCGCGACAGTGCAGGGAGTCCCCCCGAGGGCAGCCCCGGGCGCGCTCTCCCGAGCCGAACTGGACCTACGGACCAAGCTGCAGCGCGCGGCGACGAACGGCCCGGAGAGACTGACCCCGGACGCGAGATGAGCACGCCCGCCCGCCCGGCCGTGGACAGCCGCCCCGCCCGCCCGCGGGCAGTCGCCCGCCGCCCGCCCGGCTGTGGGCAGTCGTTCCGCTGGGGCGATGGGGGTCCCCCGGTCGAGCGAAGCCGAGACTGGGGGAGGGTGGGCACAGCCACCAGTTCCGGGTACCCGGCAATCCTGCGGGCACCTGTACCAACGCCAGTGGGCCCGCCCCAGCAAAGGGAACGGGCCCACAGAGGTTCAGCTCAGTACCGCCGAGAAACGTCAGCCCGCGAGAATCTCGCGCGCCAGCTTCGCCGTCTCGGTCGGCGTCTTGCCGACCTTGACACCGGCGGCCTCAAGGGCCTCCTTCTTGGCCGCGGCCGTACCCGACGAGCCCGAGACGATGGCACCGGCGTGGCCCATGGTCTTGCCCTCGGGCGCGGTGAACCCGGCGACGTAACCGACGACCGGCTTCGTCACGTTCTTCGCGATGAAGTCCGCGGCGCGCTCCTCGGCGTCGCCACCGATCTCACCGATCATGACGATCAGGTCGGTGTCGGGGTCGGCCTCGAACGCGGCGAGCGCGTCGATGTGCGTCGTACCGATGACCGGGTCGCCACCGATACCGACGGCGGACGAGAAGCCGATGTCACGGAGCTCGTACATCATCTGGTACGTCAGCGTGCCGGACTTCGAGACCAGGCCGATACGACCCGGCTTCGTGATGTCGCCCGGGATGATGCCGGCGTTCGACTGGCCCGGGGTGATGAGACCGGGGCAGTTCGGGCCGATGATGCGGGTCTTGTTGCCCTTCGACTTCGCGTACGCCCAGAAGGCGGCGGAGTCGTGGACGGCGATGCCCTCGGTGATGACGACCGCGAGCGGGATCTCCGCGTCGATCGCCTCGACCACGGCGGCCTTGGCGAAGGCCGGCGGTACGAAGAGGACCGATACGTTCGCGCCCGTCTTCTCGATCGCCTCGGCGACCGTGCCGAAGACCGGGATCTCGGTGCCGTCGATGTCGACGGACGTGCCCGCCTTGCGCGGGTTCACACCGCCGACGATGTTGGAGCCGTCCGCCAGCATGAGCTTGGTGTGCTTCATGCCCGTGGCACCGGTCATGCCCTGGACGATGATCTTGCTGTCCTTGTTCAGGAAGATAGCCATGGCTGTTCTGTCCCTCTTCCCTTACTTCGCAGCCGCGAGCTCGGCGGCCTTGTCGGCCGCGCCGTCCATGGTGTCCACGCGCTGGACCAGCGGGTGGTTGGCGTCGGAGAGGATCTTGCGACCCAGCTCGGCGTTGTTGCCGTCAAGACGGACGACGAGCGGCTTGGTGACCGCCTCGCCCTTGTCCGCGAGCAGCTGCAGCGCCTGCACGATGCCGTTGGCGACCTCGTCGCACGCGGTGATACCGCCGAAGACGTTGACGAACACGGACTTGACGTCCGGGTCGCCGAGGATGATCTCCAGGCCGTTCGCCATGACGGCGGCGGAGGCGCCACCGCCGATGTCGAGGAAGTTGGCGGGCTTGACCCCACCGTGGTTCTCACCGGCGTAGGCGACGACATCGAGGGTGCTCATGACGAGACCCGCGCCGTTGCCGATGATGCCGACCTCACCGTCGAGCTTGACGTAGTTGAGGTTCTTGGCCTTCGCGGCGGCCTCGAGCGGGTTGGCCGCGTCCTTGTCCTCGAGCGCGGCGTGGTCCGGCTGGCGGAACTCCGCGTTCTCGTCCAGGGAGACCTTGCCGTCGAGGGCGATGACCTTGCCGGAGGCGACCTTGGCGAGGGGGTTGACCTCGACGAGGAGGGCGTCCTCCTTGATGAAGGTGTCCCACAGCGTCACGAGGATGTCCGCGACCTGGTCGGCGACCTCGGCCGGGAACTTCGCCTGCGCGACGATCTCGCGGGCCTTCTCGATCGAGACGCCCTCGTTGGCGTCGACCGGGACCTTCGCGAGGGCCTCGGGGTTCTCCTCCGCGACGACCTCGATCTCCACGCCGCCCTGGACGGACGCCATGGCGAGGAAGGTGCGGTTGGTGCGGTCGAGGAGGAAGGAGACGTAGTACTCCTCCAGGATCTCCGGAGCCGTCTCGGCGATCATCACCTTGTGGACCGTGTGGCCCTTGATGTCCATGCCGAGGATGTCCGTCGCGCGGGCGACGGCCTCGTCCGGGGTGGCGGCGAGCTTCACGCCGCCGGCCTTTCCTCGCCCACCGACCTTCACCTGCGCCTTGACGACAGACTTGCCGCCCAGACGCTCGGTCGCCGCGCGTGCCGCCTCAGGCGTGTCGATGACTTCACCGGCCAGCACCGGTACACCGTGCTTGGCGAAGAGGTCCCTCGCCTGGTACTCGAACAGGTCCACGCGCGTCCGTCCCTATCAGTGATCTCGCGGTTCGTTGTCTGCGTGGGCGTGCCGCGATGGGCAACGTGACGTCCGCTGTGTCACAAGGGTGGCGCACACGGAGTCCGAGCGCGCGGCATGTCCGTCTCGCAGGTTATCGCCGCACGCCGCAGGTCCCTAAATCAGGAATCACACCTGAGCGGTGATACCTGTCACAGAGTGCCATTCAGGGCCGCCCGGCGGCCCGCGCGAGGGGCGGAAAGAGGCATTACAGGTGCAAAGGTGAGGCCTCACCGGGCTGGGGTGAACCCGGTGAGGCCCCTGGAAGGCCCGTCAACGGCTTTGACGGTCCTCCGGCAAGCGGTCCCCACCCCTATGGGAGCCGCTCACCGCCGTCCGCCGGACACGCACCGCCCGGACCGATGGCATTCGGCCGTACGGGGCTGTCCTGGCGGAGTCCGGATGACCCGCACGACCCGCGCGACCCGCACGGTCAGGCGTGCGGATCGTCGGACGTACGGGGGTCGCGAAGATCGGGTGCGCGAAGGCCGGGTCGCCGGTCTGGCACTCCGTGCAGTCCTCGGAGATTCCGGACCACGGGAGGGCTTCGGCCGATCAGGGCACGGCAGGACAGCGCGGGGCAGGCCCAGTGAGACCTGACCAGAGCCACTGCGGCGCGACGGATTCGCGTACGGCGCGTACGGCGACCGGAGAGGCGGCCCGTCCCTAGCCGGGGAAAACCGGAATGTCCCGGTACCTGTCCCGGGCCTCGGCACCAGCCGCGACCGGGGTGCCCCCCGGTACCAGCCGCACCGGCACCCGCTGGCTCAGCGCGACGGCCTGCGCATCGCCGGGCCCACCGTGCCGAGGGCCACCACCGTCGACGGCCACCGAGTCACCGAACGCCCCGCCAGGCACCCCGTTCGGCATCTCACCGGGCGCCTGACGCCCGGACGTCTGCGCCCCGGGTACGCCGCCCTGCTCGCCGGGCGCCACCGCTTCCCCGGCGTCCACCGCACCGCCGACCCGGCCCGGGAACCCCGGCCCGTGAACGACGCCGCCCTGCTCCCGCCCGTCTCCCCCGGCCGCCACCGCACCGGACGGTTCCGGCACACCGCCGCCGTCCCGCGGCCCTGAATCGGGCGCCGGCAGGGTCTGCCCCGGCAACGGGGGCGTCGAGTGCTCGGGCGACTCGGGCAGTTCAGGCACAGCAGGGGGCGTGGGGAGGGTCGGCGACGCGGGGAGCTCGGGGAACGCCGGTAACTCGGGGAGCGCCGGCAAGGTGGGCAAGGCCGGGAGGGAAGGCAAGGGCGGCAAGGAGGGGAGGGGCGGCACCTGCGCCGGAACCTCCGCCAACTCCTCGGTCACGTCCTCCACCAGTTCCCCGACCGGCCGTACGACCTTCTCGATCACCGGCGCCACGTCCGGATCCGGAGACGCGGGCGGGAGTCCGACCGTCAACGGAGCAGCCAGAGCAGTCACCCGCGGAACCGGACCCCGCACCGACGGCGCGCCCTCCGCCGCATGCGCCCGCTCCCCGCAGAGGAAGCCGAACACGAACAACCCACCCACCAGCACCGCCACTCGCAGCGCACGCCGCCCCGCCGCCGTACGCGTCACACGCAGTACAGCAACGGAGAGGGCGGCCGGCCAGTTCAAGAGGAGGAACCCTCCAGCGACAGGAGCAGGACGAGAGAGGCGCGGGGCGAGGTGGCGCCGATCCTGCACGGCCCTCCCGAGGTCGCGCAAGCCCCCCGTTACCGATGCGCACTCATGTCCTTTTTGCCGAACGGAGTGGCCCTCACTCGGTGTCGGGTATCGGCAGCGGGCGCTTCTCGATCGCCGCGGCCATGATGTCCGGGAACAGGTCGGGCGTGCAGGCGAACGCCGGTGCGCCCAGCGCCGCGAGTGCCGCCGCGTGCTCCCTGTCGTACGCGGGCGCCCCCTCGTCGGACAGCGCGAGCAGCGTCACGAACTGCACCCCCGACGCCTTCATCGCCGCGACCCGCTTCAGCATCTCGTCGCGGATGCCGCCCTCGTAGAGGTCGCTGATCAGTACGACGACGGTCTCGGCGGGCCGGGTGATCTGCGACTGGCAGTAGGCGAGCGCCCTGTTGATGTCCGTACCGCCGCCGAGCTGTGTACCGAACAGGACGTCCACCGGGTCGTCGAGCTGGTCGGTGAGGTCGACGACCGCCGTGTCGAAGACGACGAGCCGGGTGTCGATCGACCGCATCGACGCCAGCACCGCCCCGAACACCGACGCGTAGACCACCGACGCCGCCATCGACCCGGACTGGTCGATGCAGAGGACGACCTCCTTCTTCACCGACTGCGAGGCGCGTCCGTAGCCGATGAGGCGCTCCGGCACGATCGTGCGGTACTCCGGGAGGTAGTTCTTGAGGTTGGCCGCGATCGTGCGGTTCCAGTCGATGTCGTGGTGGCGCGGCCGGCTGATACGGGCACTGCGGTCGAGCGCCCCGGTGAGCGTGGCCCGGGTCCGCGTGGCGAGCCGCTTCTCCAGGTCCTCGACCACCTTGCGTACGACCGCTCTCGCCGTCTCCTTCGTCGTCTCCGGCATCGCCTTGTTGAGGGAGAGCAGGGTGCCGACGAGGTGGACGTCGGCCTCGACCGCCTCCAGCATCTCGGGCTCCAGCAGAAGGGCGGCGAGCCCGAGCCGGTCGATGGCGTCCCGCTGCATGACCTGGACGACGGACGACGGGAAGTACGTCCGGATGTCACCGAGCCACCGCGCGACCGACGGCGCGGACGCCCCGAGCCCCGCCGAACGGTCCCGCCCTGCCCGGTCCTTGCCCCCGTCCCCTCGTCCGTAGAGCGCGGTGAGCGTCCCGTCCATCGCGGCGTCCTGCCCGGAGAGCGCGCAGCCGGTGCCGTCCGCCGCGTCGCCCCCGAGCACGAGCCGCCAGCGCCGCAGCCGCTCCTGCGCCGGGTCCGCCGGTTCGGTCGCCGTCGTCATGTGCCCACCCCCACCAGGTTGTTGTCGTCGGAGGCTTCGCCCCCGGTGTCCAGGCCCAGCAGCAGCCGCAGCACCGGCAGTACGGCGTCCGCCCGCCGGGCGTCGAGGTCGGGTGCGAAGCCCGGCACACCGGCGGCGCCGGTCACGGAGCTCCCCCGCTCCCCCTGACCGCGCCGGACCAGTTCCCCGAGCGTTCTGCGCACCCCGGGCTCATATGCCGAGAAGGTGCGCCTCAGCAGCGGCAGTACGTCCGTGAACGCGTCCGCCGGTACCCCGGTCAGCCAGGCGTCGACCAGCCCGAGCAGCCGTTCGTCGTGCACGAGCAGCATCCCGCCCCCGGAGCCGCCTCCGACGAACCCTTCGATCCACGCGGCCGCGTCCCCCGGCGCCGTCCCCGGCGACAGCACGAGCCCCATGAGTACCGCGGCCTCGTCCTGCGCCAGCTCCCCGTCGTCCAGCAGCAGCCGCACGGCCCGGCCGCGGACGACTCCGGCCACGCTGTCCCGCGCGCACAGCACCCGGAGCACGGAGTACCAGCGGTGCCGCAGCGTGCCGCCGGGCCGAGGAGCGGAGGCAGTCGCGGCAGCACTCGCCGTGGCACCGACAGTCTCGGGGTCTCCCAGCAGCCCCACCGCCCCGTGGACCGCGTCCACATGGCGCCGCATCTCCTCGGCCGCGTCCGTGTCGAGGGCGGCGCAGGCCGGGGGCAGGCCGACGAAGACGCGTTCGGCGAGGCCCGTCGCGACCTCCGCCAGTGCCTGGGTGTCCGTGCCGCGTACGTCGCCGTAGCGCAGGGTGCGGACCAGTGCCGGCAGGGCCTGGGCCAGGTGGCCCACGTCCGTGTCCAGGGCCGCGCGGTCGGCGAGGACGCGCATCACCACGGGGAGCGCGTCGGACAGTTCGGCGAGGAGACAGCGCTCGGCGAGTGCGGTGACGTCGGCCAGCGCGCCTGCGCCGACGGCGTCGGCCTCCGCCCTGGCCGTCGCGGCCGAGAGCACGGTCGTCCCCCACACGCCGGCCTCGGCGACCCGTACCGCCAGCTCCGGCTCCCAGCGCAGCCGCCAGGTCTCCCGGAAGGTCCCGGTGCTGCCGCGGGACGCCGAGGGCACGCCCCAGCCGATGCCGAGCAGCCGCAGCCGGTGCAGCAGCCGACTGCGCCCGGCGTCGGTCTCCTTGCGCAGGTCGAGCTCCAACTCCCGCTCCAGCGCCTCCGGTTTGAGCCGCAGCCGGCGCTGGAGCCGCGTCAGGTCGCGCTGCAAGGGCACCGCGGGCGCCGCCTCGGGCACCTCCCCGAGCACGTCCCCGACGACGAGCCGGTCCCGCACCAGGGCCAGCGGGACGTCCGAGCCCTCGCACATCACCGCCCGTACGGCGTCGGTCGTCTCCGTCAGCCCCGGCAGCGGGCGGCCCCGCATCGCGGCCAGCGTCTCGGCCAGCCGCACCGCCTCGATGACGTGCGCCGAGGAGACGAGCCTGTCCTCGGCGCGCAGCAGCCCGGCCACCTTGGTCATCCACCGCTCGACCGGCCGGTCCCGGGCCCCGAACAGGTGCCCGTACCAGCCGGGCGAGTCGATGCCCGCCCCGTACCCGCTGGCCCGCGCGAGCCTGCGATGCGTCCACGGGACCCAGGTGACGTCCACCTTGACCTTGGGCAGCCCCTTCAGCAGCGCCCGGTCGGCGGCGACGGAGGCCTTCCCCCGCAGCGCGGGCACATGCCAGGCCCCGCACACCACGGCCACCGCCCCGTCCCCGAACTCCCGCTGCGCGGCCCGCAGCTGGAGCCGCATGTACGCCTCGCGCACCAGGTCCCGGTCATGGCCCCCGGTCCCGTACACCTCCCGCAGCGCGCCCATGGCCTCTTCGAGCACCTCGAAGGGAGCGAACGCGTCCCCCTCCCCCGTGCCCCGGTGCTCGACGACGTCCTCCCACCAGCGCTCCGGATCGTCGTAGCCCCCGGTCTGCGCGAGCACGGCGAGCGGATCGACCCGCACATCGGCATCCGCGTCCGTGTCCGTGTCCGTGTCCGTTTCGGGCGTACGACCCTCGGTTCCGTCCTCCTCCCAGGCCAGCGTGTGCGTGGCGGGGAGGTCGATGAAGCGGGCGGGAACCCCGTGCTCCAGGGCCCAGCGGATCGCCACCCACTCCGGGGAGAACTCGGCCAGCGGCCAGAACGCCGAGTGGCCGGGCTCGTCCACGGCGTGGGCCAGCAACGCGACGGGGGGTCGCATGTCCTCGTCGGCGGCCAGCGGGATCAGGGCGTCGGCCTCGGGCGGCCCCTCGATCAGGACGACCGCCGGCCGCGCCGCCGCCAACGCGGCCCGCACGGCCCGCGCCGACCCCGGTCCGTGATGCCGCACCCCGAGCAGCAACGGCCCGGCACCGGACCACCCTTGTCCGTCCGCACCGGAGTTCACGCGCTCACCTCCCGGCAGGCCCGGTAGAAGTCCTTCCAGCCGTCCCGCTCGCGGACTACCGCCTCCAGGTACTCCTGCCAGACGACCCGGTCGGCCGCCGGATCGCGGACGACCGCGCCGAGGATGCCCGCGGCGACGTCGGAGGACCGCAGGACGCCGTCGCCGAAGTGGGCCGCCAGGGCGAGGCCGCTGGTGACGACCGAGATCGCCTCGGCGGTGGACAATGTGCCGCTGGGCGACTTCAGCTTCGTACGGCCGTCCGATGTGACGCCGTCGCGCAGTTCGCGGAAGACGGTCACGACGCGGCGGATCTCGTCGACGCCCTCCGGCACGGCCGGCAGGTCGAGCGAGCGGCCGATCTGGTCGACCCGGCGCGAGACGATGTCGACCTCGGCGTCGGCGCTCTCGGGCAGCGGCAGCACCACCGTGTTGAAGCGGCGGCGCAGGGCGCTGGACAGCTCGTTGACGCCGCGGTCGCGGTCGTTGGCCGTCGCGATCAGGTTGAAGCCGCGTACCGCCTGCACCTCCTGCCCCAACTCCGGTATCGGCAGGTTCTTCTCCGACAGGATCGTGATCAGCGTGTCCTGTACGTCGGCCGGGATACGGGTCAGCTCCTCGACACGGGCCGTCATCCCCTCCGACATGGCCCGCATGACGGGGCTGGGTACGAGGGCGGCGCGGCTCGGGCCGTGCGCGAGCAGCTCCGCGTAGTTCCAGCCGTACCGGATCGCCTCCTCCGGTGTGCCGGCCGTGCCCTGGACCAGCAGCGTCGAGTCGCCGCTGACCGCCGCCGCCAGGTGCTCGGACACCCAGGTCTTCGCCGTACCGGGCACGCCGAGCAGCAGCAGGGCGCGGTCGGTCGCCAGGGTGGTGACGGCGACCTCGACGATGCGGCGGGGACCCACGTACTTCGGTGTGATCACCGTGCCGTCCGGCAGGGTGCCGCCTTGCAGATAGGTCGCGACGGCCCACGGCGACAGCTTCCAGCGGGCCGGGCGCGGGCGGTCGTCCTGCGCTGCCAGCGACGCGAGTTCGGCGGCGAAGGCGTGCTCGGCGTGCGGCCGCAGTTCCTCCGTGTCGTTCGCGTGCGCCGACTGCTCGTGACGCGGGTCGACGGATGTCGGTTCAACGGAAACAGGCATGGATCGGTCCCCCTCCAGCTCGGCCGGTCTTGGCCCGTTCGGATCTGGTGTCCACACTGCACCACGCCACTGACAATGCGTCTGACCTGCGAAAATACCGCTTCGAGGGCCGGGTGGAGCCGAGCGGAGATCGCTGCGAGGGCCGATTGTCAGTGCCGGGATCTACCTTCGGTGTCATGACTCAGCAGGGGGTGCGCTGGACGGCGGATCAGGTGCTGGCACTGGCGCCTGACGTCTCGTCACGCAAAGCGGGAAGCAAACTCGGCGCGGCCGGACCGTGGTCGGAGGCCGGCAGTTCTGACGAGGGGACGGTGTGGGGACTGTGCAAGGGCAGCGGCAGCAAGCCGTATCAGACGGTCATCGACATCGCGGACGCCACCGGGCCCGCGTACAAGTGCAGTTGTCCGAGCCGGAAGTTCCCGTGCAAGCACGCGCTGGGGCTGCTGCTGCTCTGGGCGGGCGGCGACGGCGCGGTGCCGCGAGGGGAGGCACCGGGCTGGGCGGAGGAGTGGCTGGCGGGGCGGCGGAAGCGTGCGGGGGAGAAACGGGCGGCGGGCGCGGACGGTTCCCCGTCCGAGTCCGGTGATCCCGAGGCGGCGCGGCGCAGGGCGGAGCGCCGCGCCGAGCGGATCACGGCGGGGGCGACGGAGCTGGAGCAGCGCCTCGCCGACCTGCTGCGCGGCGGCCTGGCCACGGCGGAGCAGGCGGGGTACGGCCTGTGGGAGGAGACGGCGGCCCGCATGGTCGACGCGCAGGCACCCGGGCTCGCGGCGCGCGTAAGGGAGTTGGGGGCGATCCCGTCGTCCGGACCGGGCTGGCCGGTGCGGCTGCTGGAGGAGTGCGCGCTGCTCCACCTCCTCGACCAGGGCTGGCTGCGCCGCGACGAGCTGCCGGACGGTCTGGCGGCGACGGTGCGGTCCCGGATCGGTGTGCCGGGCTCGGCGGACGGCCCGCCGGTGCGCGACCACTGGCTGGTTCTCGCCCAGTACGAGACGGCGGACGCCCGTCTGACGACCCGCAGGATCTGGCTGCACGGCGCGCAGTCGGACCGTACGGCGCTGCTCCTCTCGTACGGGGCGGCCGGCCGGGCCCCCGAACTGGCGCTGCCGGTCGGGCTGGCCTTCGAGGCGGAGGTGTCCGCGTATCCCGGCGCCGGGCAGTTGCGGGCGGCCCTGGGCGAGCGGTTCACGCCGCCCGCGCCGACGGACGTACGGCCGCCGGGGACGACGGCCGCGCGCGCGGCGGAGCGTTACGGGGAGGCGCTCCGGGACGACCCCTGGCTGGACTCGTTCCCGGTGACGCTGGACCGGGTCATACCCACCCCGGCCGACGGCTCCTGGCAACTGGCGGACGCTGACACCGACTTGGCGCTTCCCCTGGCCCCCTCCGCCGTCGCCCACCCCGGCCTGTGGCGCCTGGTCGCCCTCTCGGGCGGCGCTCCCGTCACGGTCTTCGGCGAGTGCGGCCACCGGGGCTTCACTCCGCTGACGGCCTGGCCGGAGGGGCCGACGGGAGAGGCGGTCCCCCTGTGCTGAGGCGATCCGGCGCGGCCCACCGACAACTCGTCCGACTCATCCGACCCCTTCGGCTCCCCCGACCTCTCCACACCCGGTGAAAGGGAATCTCATGAACGGCAGCACCGCTTCCGCCCCCGCGGCGAGCGCCTGGGAGGAACTGGTCACCTCGGCGCTCCTCGGCACGGAGCGGCGTACGCCCCCGGGCTGCCCGCCGGGCAGTCGGGCGCCGGTCGCGCTGCTCGACGCGGCGGCCGTGGAGACCGTACGGCGGCGGGCGGGACTGCGGCCGGCCAGGGCCGCGACGCGACCGGAACCCGCGCCCACGGACCCGCGCCCGGCGCTGCCCCCGGCGGCGGCCCGCAGGCTCACGCTGTTGCTGACCGACCGGCCCGGCACCTCCGGCGGCAGCGGTCGCCGGGGCACAGCGCCGGACCTGATGGAGTTGCTGCCCCAGTGGCTCGCGGCGGCGAACGCGCACGGTTTCGCGGCCCCTCCCCAGGCGCTGCCCGCGTTGCTCGACGCGGCCAGGGGGCGTACGGATCTGCGCCCGGCGGCGCTGGCGTTCGTGGGCCCGCGCGCGCTGTGGCTCGCCCGGCTGAACACGGACTGGCGGTTCGCCCTGCGCTCGACCCCGGGCGGAGGTACCGCCGTGCCCGCCGCAGAGGAGACCGAGCGGATCCAACTGCTCTGGCAGGAGGGCCTGTTCGCCGAACGGGTCGCCCTTCTGGCGGCGATACGCGCGCGGGAGCCCGCTGCCGCCCGGGAGCTGCTGGAGGCGACCTGGCCGACCGAGCGGGCCGAGGACCGGCTGATGTTCCTCGACTCGCTGCGAACGGGTCTGCGCGCCGACGACGAGCCGTTCCTGGAACGGGCGTTGGCGGACCGCAGCCGCAACGTCAGGGCGACTGCGGCGGAGTTGCTCTCCGCGCTGCCGGGTTCCGCCCTCGCCGCGCGGATGGCCGTCCGGGCGGGGACGTGCGTGGCCGTCGACCACACGAACAGCGCGGACGGTACGAGTGGC
The DNA here is from genome assembly GCF_044333925.1 of Streptomyces sp. NPDC020898. Taxonomy (NCBI): domain Bacteria; kingdom Bacillati; phylum Actinomycetota; class Actinomycetes; order Kitasatosporales; family Streptomycetaceae; genus Streptomyces; species Streptomyces sp. NPDC020898. The sequence continues at coordinate 282,317 of NZ_JBIRRV010000008.1, read as the reverse complement.
GGGGCGGCGCTCGTCGTCGAGGCGCCGCACGAGTGCGACGCCGGCATGGAGCGCGACGGCGTCGTGGCCAAGGCCCCGACGGGACGCGGTGAACGGTCCTGGTGGCTCGGCCAGCTGGTGGAGGCGGCCCCGCTCGGGAGCTGGCCGGAGCGGCTCGGCGGGCGCACGCCGGAGGAGATCGTGGCGCTGCCGGTGGCGGACGACTGGCAGGGCGAACTGCACGCCGCGTGGTGCCGGGCGGCGGTGCGGCAACGGGACGCCGACTGGTCACGGGCGCTCCTCGGAAGGCCCGCGGCACCCGAGGCCGGCGGGCCCGGGGCGGTGTCCCTGGCCGAGCGGGCGAAGCTGCTCGCCACGCTGGACTCCGCCGAACGGGCCGGGTGGGTCGCGCAGTTCATCGCGACGCACGGCCTGTCCGAGGCGTTCCAGCTGCTCGGGGTGTGCGCGGTGCCGTGGGCTCCGCCGCTCGGGCGGGCAGTGGTCGACGCACTCAATATCGCGCGGGACGCGGGAAGTTACCCATGGAGCTTCAGCGGCGTGATGGGGCTGGCGGAGCGCTGCCTGGACCCGTCCGAGGCGAGCCGTCTCGACGGCCTGCTCGCGATACCGGACGAAGGGGAGGACGCGTCACCGGGCGCGGGCAGCTACTGGGCGGAGGCCTTCCAGCGCCTCGTCGGCACCTTGCGCCTGCGCGCGGCCATGGCCGAGGAACTGGGGGCTACGCCCCCGCCGCCTGCCGTACGTTCCCCCGCACCCATTCCACGACCGAAGCCATGGTCGCCCCAGGCGTGAAGATCTCGGCGACCCCCTTCTCCTTCAGACCGGCGATGTCCGTCTCGGGGATGATCCCGCCGCCGAAAACTTTGATGTCGGCGGCGTCGTGCTCCTTCAGGAGGTCGATCACGGCCACGAAGAGCGTGTTGTGGGCGCCGGAGAGGACGGAGAGCCCGATCGCGTCGGCGTCCTCCTGGATCGCGGTGTCGACGATCTGCTCGGGCGTCTGGTGGAGGCCGGTGTAGATGACCTCCATACCGGCGTCGCGCAGCGCCCGCGCGATCACCTTGGCCCCGCGATCGTGGCCGTCGAGCCCCGGCTTCGCCACCACCACGCGGATCGGACCGGCTGCCACACCCATCGCTGCCTCCATGCAGTGAACGAACGTTATGTCCAGCATCCCGCAACCGGCAGTTTCACGACGGATCGCGAGGGGGAAATCACACGTGGGACACGTTCGCCGCGCCCCGGTCCGTTCACCGGACCGGGGCAAGGGGAGCCGCATCGAGGTCGTCGCACCACCGCGCCGCGAGCCGCGCGCCGTGGCGGTGCGGTGCACGGGAGATGGCACGAAGGGCAGGAAGGGCACGACAGCGGGGAGCTTCGTCGCCACACGGCAAGGAGCTCGACACCCCCTTGGCGTCACACACGCCGCACGCCCCCTCGTACCGCCGCGCCACCACCGGCCACCCTCGTCGCGACCCCCCACCAAGGGCACACGGGGGACAGAGGAGTCCTCCCGCGTGCCGACAGGAGGTCGGCCATGAAGGTCATCCGGGCAGTAATGCCCATGCTGCCGCTCTGCCAGCGCGTCCTGCCGAGCAGACTGGCGGGACTCTCCATGGCTCTCCTCAAGGCGACCGCCCTGGAGATCGCGATCCTGGCGGGACACCTGCTCCTCTATCCGGCAGGCATCGCCCAGGAACGCCGAGCCAGCACCCCGGACCCCTCACCGGACAGGCCCGGAGCACCCACCGGCACCACCGCCACCACATCGGCTTCGACCACCACCCACCTGCCGACGGAGCCGAAGCCCCCGGTCGTCCTCCTCCACGGTTTCATCGACAACCGCTCGGTCTTCGTCCTGCTGCGCCGTTCCCTCGCCCAGCACGGCCGCCAGCAGATCGAGTCGCTCAACTACTCCCCGCTGACCTGCGACATCCGCACTGCCGCCGAGCTGCTCGGCCGGCACATAGAGGAGATATGCAGGCGCACGGGCCACCCGCGGGTGGACATCGTCGGGCACAGCCTGGGCGGGCTGATCGCGCGCTACTACGTACAGCGGCTCGGCGGTGACGTCCGCGTCCGTACGCTCGTCACGCTCGGCACCCCGCACTCCGGCACCCGGGTCGTACCGCTGGCCGACGCGCACCCCATCGTCCGCCAGATGCGCCCCGGCTCGGAGGTCATCGAGGAGCTGCGCCTGCCCGCACCCGGCTGCCGTACGCACTTCGTCAGTTTCTGGAGCGACCTGGACCACCTGATGGACCCGCTGGAGACGGCCTGCGTCGACCACCCCGACCTGTTCGCGCAGAACGTACGGGTCACCGGCATCGGCCACCTCGCCCTGCCCGTCCACCCCGCCGTCGCGACCGGCATACGGCAGGCCCTCGACCAGACGGGCCACCCCCTCGCCACCGGAGCACAAACCGGCGCGCGGACCGGCGGAGCCCAAGCCGGCGGACTGACGGTGGCGTAACCCCGCGCATCCCCGCGCACAGGCCGCTCACCACCACCGGACAGCCGCCGCAACTCGAACAATCTTCGAACACCAGGCCAAACCCGTGCCCGCAGTTCCCCGAAACACGGCCGAATGCCCGTTTCCTATAAGCACGAAACCTGCCGAAGATTGTCGCGCCCGCATACCGCCGGGTACAGTCACCGCACTGCTCTGCCAGCCCCTGTTGTCGAGGCGAAAGAGAAGTTGGTGAACGAACGTCACCCGTCGGGGACCATGACCCCCCCGGCTCCGGCTTCCGATGCCGCGACGGCGCATTACCCGTCGTACGGCGCACAGGAAGTCCCTTTCGGTGACTTCACCACGCACGACCCCACCTTCGCCAACGGTTTCGACACCGGCATGGGTACGGGTACCTGCACAGGCACTTTCGACACCGACCCGCTCTTCGGCAACATGCCGGGCGACGAAACCGGTTCGTACGACAACGCCCAGTGGTCGACCGGCAGTCAGCAGACCCTGAACTACGACCCGTACGCGGCCCAGCACCACGCCAACTACGACACCGGGGCGTACGACACCACCGCCTGGGCGCCTGGCTACCAGCAGCTCGCCGACATCCCCGCGCAGACGCCGCCTCCGGGCGCCGACGCCAGCGGCCAGTGGGATGCCAACACCTGGCTCCAGCCGGAGCAGCCCTCCCAGGCCGACCTGACCCAGCAGTGGCAGTGGGGCACGCAGGCCTCCGACACCGGCGTGTACGACGCCACGCAGTGGAACTCGGACAGCGCCCCGGAGAGCACCCCGACGCCGGCCGCCGAGTACGACCACGAGCACGCATACGACCAGCAGGCCCCGGATGTGGCGGATTACGGGCAGCACACTCTCGCCGACGACGAGTCCGACCCGGACGACACCGGCGACCCGGCCGCCGAGGCCCCCCTGCTCGACGGCCAGGAAGAGGCCGTCCCGGGCGCGGTACCCGGCGGAGGGCGCGCGGCGTCCCGTGCGGCGGCGCGCAACGCGGGCCGGTCCCGGCGACGCACCCCGGCCAAACGTTCCGCTCTGCTGACGATCGCCGTTCCGTCCGCCTGTGTGATGGGGGTCGCGGGCATCGCCGCCGCCTCCGTGGGCGGGATGAGCGGTGACGACGAGCAGAACACGACGGCTTCGGCGTCGGACGGCGTCGCCGTGAAGCCGTCCACCGCGAACAACAAGCTGGACAGCCAGCTGGCGAGTCTCTCCGCGGGCGCCGACGATTTCGCCGACCGGGCCAGCCGTACGCAGGAACGTATCGACCTCAAGGCCCAGCAGGTCGCCGAGAGGAAGGCAGCGGCGGCGGAAGCGGCCCGCAAGGAGCGGCTGCGCCCGAAGTACGCCCTCCCGGTCGAACAGCACGGCCTCAGCGCCTACTTCGGCCAGTCCGGCATCAACTGGATGTCCGTGCACACCGGAATAGACTTCCCGGTCTCGTACGGCACGACGGTGATGGCCGCGACCGACGGCACCGTCCGGACGCAGTGGAACAGCGCGTACGGCAACATGATGATCGTGACCGACAAGGACGGCACGGAGACGTGGTACTGCCACCTCTCCAGCTACCAGGTCCCGTCCGGTACGACGGTGAAGGCCGGCGACCCCATCGCGTACTCCGGCAACTCCGGCAACTCGACCGGCCCGCACCTGCACTTCGAAGTACGCCCCGCCGGCGGCTCCGCGATCGACCCCCTCCCGTGGCTCCGCAGCCACGACCTGGACCCGACGTAACCGGCAGCCGCGCCCCCTTAGGGGCGCGGGGAACTGCGCGACAAGCCCCCCACCGGCCCGCAGGCGAATAACCTGCGCACCCAGCGGAGCGCTAAAGCTTCTCCACAGGCGCGTACCGCAACAGCAACCGCTTCGGCTTCTCCTCGCCGAAGTCGACCGTCGCCTCCGCGTTCGAGCCCGTGCCCTTCACTCCCACCACGGTCCCCAGACCGAACTGGTCGTGCGTGACCCGGTCCCCCACCGCCAGTGCGACGACCGGCTTCTCGACGCCGCCCCGCCGCGTGGCGAAGCCGGACGCACCCGAGGCCGCGGAACGCGAGCGCGAGGACGACAGCGAGGACGCCACCCCGGAGACCGGGCCGGAGGACGTCGCCGGAGCCATCGCCCCCGTGCGCTTCCACTCCAGATGCGCCGCCGGGATCTCCTCCAGGAAACGCGAGGGCGGGTTGTACGAGGGCTGCCCCCACGCGCTGCGCAGCGCCGACCGCGTCAGATACAGCCGTTCACGCGCGCGCGTGATGCCGACGTACGCGAGCCGCCGTTCCTCCTCCAGCTCCTTCACCTGGCCGAGGGCGCGCATGTGCGGGAAGACGCCGTCCTCCATGCCGGTGAGGAACACCACGGGGAACTCAAGGCCCTTGGCGGTGTGGAGGGTCATCAGGGTGATGACGCCGGAGCCGTCGTCGTCCTCGTCGGGGATCTGGTCGGAGTCGGCGACCAGGGCGACCCTCTCCAGGAAGGCGGGGAGGCCGACCGGGGCCGGGGCTTCGCCCTCCGCGGGCTGCGGGGACCCCTCGGCCGTCTCGGCAGCCGCTCCGGACTCCTGCTCGAACTCCAGGGCCACGGCGGCGAGTTCCTGGAGGTTCTCGATCCGGGTCTCGTCCTGCGGGTCGGTCGACGCCTGCAACTCGGCGAGGTAGCCCGTGCGTTCGAGTACCGCTTCCAGGACGGTCGCCGGGCCCGCGCCCGACTCCACGATCGTCCTCAGGTCCTCCATCAGCGCGTTGAACCGCTTGACCGCGTTGGTCGACCGCGACGCCATGCCGTACGCCTCGTCCACGCGCTTCAGCGCCTGCGCGAAGCTGATCTTCTCGCGCTGGGAGAGCGCGTCGATCATCGCCTCCGCGCGGTCGCCGATGCCGCGCTTGGGCACGTTGAGGATGCGGCGCAGCGGCACCGAGTCCTCCGGGTTGGCGAGGACGCGCAGGTAGGCCAGGACGTCCCGGACCTCCTTGCGCTCGTAGAAGCGGACGCCGCCGACGACCTTGTAGGGCAGGCCGACGCGGATGAAGATCTCCTCGAAGACACGGGACTGGGCGTTCGTCCGGTAGAAGACGGCGACATCGCCGGCCTTCGCGTCGCCCGCGTCCGTCAGTCGGTCTATCTCCTCGGCGACGAACTGCGCCTCGTCGTGCTCCGTGTCGGCGACATAGCCGGTGATGCGCGCGCCCGCGCCCGCGTTGGTCCACAGGTTCTTGGGGCGGCGGGACTCGTTGCGCTCGATGACCGCGTTGGCCGCGCTCAGAATCGTCTGCGTGGAACGGTAGTTCTGTTCGAGCAGGATCGTCGTCGCGTCCGCGTAGTCCTCCTCGAACTGGAGGATGTTGCGGATCGTCGCACCCCGGAAGGCGTAGATCGACTGGTCGGCGTCACCCACGACACACAGTTCGGCGGGGCCCAGGTCGTGCTCGGCGGGCGGTACGTCCACCGGGTGCTCGGCGGTGCCCACGAGCTCCCGTACGAGCGCGTACTGGGCGTGGTTGGTGTCCTGGTACTCGTCGACGAGGACGTGGCGGAAGCGGCGGCGGTAGTGCTCGGCGACGTCCGGGAAGGCGCGCAGCAGGTTGACCGTCGTCATGATCAAGTCGTCGAAGTCGAGCGCGTTGGCCTCACGCAGCCGCGACTGGTACATCGCGTAGGCCTGGGCGAGGGTCTTCTCGAAACCGTCGCTCGCCTGGGCGGCGAAGTCCTCCTCGTCGATCAGCTCGTTCTTCAGGTTGGAGATCTTGGCGCTGAAGGACTTGGGCGGGAAGCGCTTCGGGTCCAGGTCCAGGTCGCGGCAGACGAGCGCCATCAGTCGCTTGCTGTCGGCCGCGTCGTAGATCGAGAAGGACGACGTGAAGCCGAGCCGCTTGCTCTCGCGCCGCAGGATGCGCACGCACGCACTGTGGAACGTCATCACCCACATCGCGTTCGCGCGCGGGCCGACGAGGTGCTCGACGCGCTCCTTCATCTCACCGGCGGCCTTGTTGGTGAAGGTGATCGCGAGGATCTGGCCGGGGTGGACGCCCCGCTCGCCGAGCAGATACGCGATGCGGTGCGTGAGCACACGCGTCTTGCCGGAGCCGGCGCCCGCCACGATGAGCAAGGGGGTGTGGGCGTGCACGACGGCCGCGCGCTGGTTCTCGTTCAGCCCGTCCAGGAGCGCGGCCGGGTCCACCGCGGGGCGCGGGGCACCGTCGCGGTAGTACGCGTCCCGGTCCGGCGGCGCGTCGAACTTCCCGCCGAACAGATCGTCCGGAACGGGCTCCGGCACGTGCTCGTCCTCGGGCGGCGGCGGGGGCTCCTCCTCATGGGCGCGAGGGCCCCGGAGGTCCGCCAGGAAGCTGTCATCAAAGAGGCTGCTCATCGCTCTCCGAGTCTAGGCGCCCCCACTGACAACCCGCCCCGCCCCCGGAAACATGGAGGGCGAGGATCTACCGGAGCTACCCGTGCACACTCACAGATCCGAACAATTCGCCAGAAATCATTCCGGATCGGTTTCACGAATCCACGTTTAAACCTAAGGTCACAAAAACGTATCGGACATAGCGGTCATCAACCTTCACAGGAGCCACACCAGTTGGTTAGCGTGCCCTAAGGCCGCTCGAACCCCACCGGCGAACGTCGCCGGGCCGCGCGGCCTCCGCCGAGTCCGATCGTGCCGCCCTGTGCGGCAGGAGCCGGGGACCCACCGAAAACCTGGGGTGAATCGGTCCGACTGCCGTCCAGGGCAAGGACCGTAGGGCAACCCTTCCGAATCACCCGCCCGAACCCGACAGCTAACCCGGTAGGCGGAACATGGAAGGAGTCGCCTCCCTTGGCGTCGTCGCACCGCAAGTCGCGTCCTGCAGGAACGCGCGTAGCAGGCATACGGACCCCCGCCCTCGCCACGGCGGCACTGACCTCCGTGGCCCTGCTGTCCCAGACCGCCACCGCCGCGCCCACGGAGCCCACGACACCCCCGGCACCCTCGGCCGACGACCAGCCGAGCATGGAGGAGGTCGAGGCGAAGATCGGCGACCTCTACCGCCAGGCGGAGTCGGCCACCGACAAGTACAACGGCGCCAAGGAGAAGACGTCCAAGCAGCGCAAGCGCGTCGACACCCTGATGGACGACGTGGCCCAGCGCACGCAGAAGCTCAACGACGCGCGTGAGGAGCTGGGTTCGTTCGCCGCGGCCCAGTACCGCACCGGGTCCGCCGCCCCCGACACGGCGACGTTCCTGCTCGCGGACGACCCGCAGGACTACTTCGACCAGAACCAGCTGATGGACCGCCTGACCGCCCGCCAGAAGGGCTCGGTCGACGACTACGTCACCCAGCAGGCCGAGACGACGCGGATGCGCCAGGAAGCCACCGCGAGCCTCGAATCGCTCACGGAGGCCCAGGACGACCTCCAGACGACCAAGACCGCCGTCCAGACGAAGCTCGCCCAGGCCCGTCAGCTGCTCTCCCGCCTCACCGCCGAGGAGAAGCTGCGCCTCGCGGCGATCGAGCGGGAGAAGCAGACGGAGGCCCGCCGTCAGGCGCAGGAGCTCGTCCGCCAGCAGCAGGCGGCGGAGCAGCAACGCCAGCAGGAGGCCGCAGCGGCGGCAGCCGCGGCGGCCCAGCAGCCGACGGGCGGCAGCACCCCGGACACGTCGACGCCGACGGTCACCGACTCCTCGTACGCCGCCAAGGCCGACAAGGCCCTCACCTTCGCACGCGCACAGATCGGCAAGCCGTACGTCTGGGGCGCGACCGGCCCGGACTCGTACGACTGCTCGGGCCTCACCCAGGCCGTCTGGAAGGCTGCCGGAGTCGACCTCCCGCGCACCACCTACGACCAGGTGAACGCGGGCACGACGGTCTCACTCTCCGACATCCAACCCGGTGACCTGGTCTTCTTCTACGACGACATCAGCCACGTCGGCCTCTACATCGGCAACGGCATGATGATCCACGCGCCGAAGCCGGGCACGTACGTCCGTGAGGAATCGATCTTCTACGACGGCGAGTCGGCGATCCACAGCGTGGTGCGCCCCGCCTGAGGGTTCGGTCAGGTCGGGTCAGGTCCAGAGCACGGCAATGAAGATGTTCGCTGTGGTGAACAGGCCCACCAGACCGAACAGACGCTTGTCCACGGTCTCCTCGTCGCGCTGCACATAGACGAGGCCGAGGATCACGATCAGCAGGGCCAGCTTCACGCCGATCTTGACGTTGTCGACCGGCTGGTCGTCGGCCTGATTGAGGCCCACCAGGGCGACACCGGTGACCAGCATGGTGAACGCGCCGTGCAGCATCGCCGGCACGAAGCGGGCCGTGCCCTGCCCCATCGCCTTCAGCTGGGTGAGAAACCCGCCCAGGAGCGAGGCGATGCCGATGATGTGCAGGCCGACGAAGAGATGGATGAGTACGTCCATGGCCCGGAGCCTAATCAGAGGCGCCCGCACGACCTGACACCGGGCCGGGCATGGGGTGCTCCGGGATCTCGCATATATGCACCCCATAGCACTGTGTCACCGTCGCGTGTCCCGGAAGCGCCGCATCGGTCAGTCGACTGCGTGAAGTCGGCGGCGGCGGACCGCGATCACGGTCGCATACGGTCACCCGGCGATCGGCTCACGCCAGTTCCGCACATGGCGTTACCCCCACGACACACTCAGGTTTAGCGTCCTCCACCAGGTGCCCGGCTCCCCACCGCCGCCCGGGCCAGGGGCGGCAGTCGGACACCACCGCCGAGAAAGTCCGGCGGCGGACCGCTCCCCCTGTGCGAGCCGCCGCCGGACGCGCGACCGCCCTCCTGGGGTCCGCTTCCCGGCGGTCGTACGAAAGGACGTGACGCCCCGGTGGCAGCGCACCGCAAGCCCCGACAGCGCTCGCTCAACGGCAGTACGGCCCGCACCGCCGCGACGATCGCCCTCGCGGGCGCGGCGACGGCGACCGGCTTCGACGGCATCGGATACGCCGATCCACAGCTGACCGCGGCGCAGGTCGAGGCCAAGGTGAACAAGCTGTACGAGGAGGCGGAGGTCGCCACCGAGAAGTACAACGGCTCGAAGGAGAGGGCCGAGCGGGCGGAACGGAGGCTGGAGAACCTGCGCGACGAGGCGGCGCGCAAGGAGGAGGGGCTCAACTCGGCCCGGGAGGCGCTGGGTTCGATGGCCGCGGCGCAGTACCGCTCCGGCGGTCTCGACCCCGCGCTGCAACTCGCCCTCTCCGACGACCCCGACCGCTACCTGGACGGGGCCGCGTTCGCCGAACGGGCGGGCAGCAGACAGTCGTCGGACGTGGCCCACGTACGCAAGCAACTGCGGGAGATCGAGCAGCTGCGCGGGGCGGCCCACGTCGAACTGACCTCCCTCAAGTCCCGCCAGGCCGAGCTGAACCGCCACAAGAAGACGGTCACCGGAAAACTGGGCGAGGCCCGCCAACTGCTGTCCCGCCTCAGCTCGGAGGAACGCGCCCGGCTCGCGGCGGACGACGGAAGCTGGGGCGGCGGGCATGCCTCCCGGTCGTCGGGGGGTGCGCGGGACGGGCTCGGGGCAGCCGGAGTCGCTGACGCCACCGCGGCAGCTGGGGCAGCCGGAGTCGCCGGGGCGCCCAACTCGCGTGCGGCGGAGGCCGTTTCGTACGCCTACCAGAAGCTCGGGAGCCCCTATGTGTGGGGCGCGACCGGCCCGGACGCCTTCGACTGCTCGGGCCTCATGCAGGCCGCGTACCGCTCCGCCGGCATCTCCCTGCCCCGCACGACCTACGCCCAGATCAACGCCGGCCAGCGGGTCTCACGGTCCGAACTCCTCCCCGGCGACCTGGTGTTCTTCTACTCGGGCATCAGTCACGTGGGCCTCTACGTAGGCCGCGGACAGATGATCCACGCCCCGAACCCCTCGGCACCGGTACGAGTGGCACCTCTGGACGAGATGCCGTTCGCGGGGGCCACGAGGGTGGTGTGAGCGGCCGCGCGGTGCCCCCGGGTCCCTCCTGACCTACGAGGCGCCCTGCCCCTAGACGAGCCGCCGTGCCGTGGCCCACCTCGTCAGCTCGTGCCGGTTCGACAGCTGGAGCTTCCTGAGGACCGCCGACACATGCGACTCCACCGTCTTCACGGAGATGAAGAGCTGCTTGGCGATCTCCTTGTACGCATAGCCCCGGGCGATCAGCCGCAGCACCTCCCGTTCCCGCTGGGTGAGACGGTCGAGGTCCTCGTCCACCGGCGGGGCGTCCGTGGACGCGAACGCGTCCAGTACGAACCCGGCGAGGCGCGGCGAGAACACCGCGTCGCCGTCCTGGACGCGGAAGACGGAGTCGACGAGGTCCGCGCCGGTGATCGTCTTCGTGACGTATCCGCGCGCACCGCCCCGGATCACGCCGATGACGTCCTCCGCCGCGTCCGAGACGGACAGCGCCAGGAAGCGGACCGGCTGCTCAGGGTCGCCCATCAACGGGGCGCAGCGGCGCAGTACTTCAACACCGCCGCCGCCCGGCAGATGCACGTCGAGAAGGACCACCTCGGGCCGGGTGGCGGTGATGACGGTGACCGCCTGGTCGACGTCGGCGGCCTCGCCGACCACCTCGACGCCGGTCCGCTCGGTCTGCCCGATCTCGGCCTGTACGCCCGTACGGAACATACGGTGGTCGTCGACGAGAACGACACGCACCCGCCGCCCGTCCGCATCGCCGCTGCCGCCGCCCACTGGCTCTGCGGACCGGGCAGGTTCAGTGGTTCCTGCCGGCTCGGCCGACTCGGATGCCGGCCTGCTCTCCCCGTGCGCGTCACTCATGACGTACTCTCCGCCCTCTCCATCTCCAGCTCGACCTCCGTGCCGCCGTCCGGTACCGCGCGCAGTCGCGCCGTACCGCCGTTGCGCTCCATGCGGCCGATGATCGATTCTCGGACGCCCATGCGGTCGGCGGGTATGGAGTCGAGGTCGAAGCCGGGTCCGCGGTCCCGGACGGACACGAAAACCGTCCTGCCCTCGACCTCGGCGTAGACCTGCACCGCACCGCCCTCGCCACCGTACTTGGCGGCGTTCACCATTGCTTCCCGCGCGGCCTGCATCTGTGCGCCGGTTCTGTCGTCGAGCGGGCAGTCGCCGACGACCACGACCTCTATGGGGACGCCGTGCTTGTCCTCGACCTCGGCCGCGCTGCGCCGCACCGCCTCGGCCAGGGTGGTGGGTTCGTCGGCCTCGTCCTTGCCGGTGCCCTCCGGTTTGTAGAGCCAGTTGCGCAGTTCGCGCTCCTGGGCGCGTGCGAGGCGGCGCACCTCGTTCGCGCTCTCCGCGTTGCGCTGGATCAGGGTCAGGGTGTGCAGCACCGAGTCGTGCACATGGGCGGCGACCTCAGCACGCTCCTGGGCGCGGATGCGCATCAGACGCTCCTCGGAGAGGTCCTGGGTCATGCGCACGAGATACGGACCGGCGAGCAGCGCTATCCCGACCAGCACGGCGAGCGCGGCCTGGAGGACCGAGCCGAGGTGGGCGGCGGAGCCCTGAAGGACGAAGATGCCGGACACACCCGCCGTGACCAGCATGACGCCGGCCGCGGCGCGGACAAAGGTGAGGGTGCGCCGACGGCGGCCGGCCTCCATCCAGCGGGCCCGCCGGGCGTTGTCCGCCTGACGCCAGACCAGGGCGACGCCGGCGGCGACGAGCACGGTCGGGAACAGATAGGCCTTGGCGCCCCCGCCGAGGTTCACGTTGCCGACGAAGACCATGGCCACGACGACCATGAGGAGCAGGGCGACGATCTGCCCCTTGTCCGGCTTGCGGGCGACGAGTCTGCGGCGGCCGTCGGGCGAGCTCTCGGTGCTGACGAGGGAGGGGGGCCGCTGGGCCTCGACACCACCCATACCGAGCGGGACGAAGAACCAGAAGGCCGCATAGAGCAGCGCACCGAGTCCGTCCGCCATGAACAGGCCGACGAACATGAGGCGCAGCCAGATCACGGGCAGCCCGAGATGCCCGGCGAGCCCCCGCGCCACGCCTCCGAGCCAGCGTCCGTCGCTGCTGCGGTAGAGCTTGCGCGGGGGCCGCGGTTCGACGAGTGGCAACGCAGCGGCTTCCGGCATGCCATCGATGTTCACACGCCCGGCGGGCCCGGGCATCAGGGTCCGCCCCCGAGACTCCCCTGATCTTCGAGCCCGCCGGCCGTCGAACGCTTCCCCCGTCCCGACTCAGGGCCGAAATCAGGGTTCACCCAGGGTCATTCCGACTGCCGCCGGGCCGCCCCGGGCGTCACCATGGACGCATGACAGATCACTCGCACGCCGCGACGGGTCCGGGACCCGGCTCCGGCCCTCGCCCCACCCCGGGCGCCGGGCCGCAGGATGCCGTGCCCGCCGCGGCAACCCCGTCGCCCACAGAGAAAGGGGAACCGCGCACGCCCGGGCACGCGTACACGGGAGCGGGCGCGGGTGCGTACGCGAGTTCCCATCCGACCGGGGCAACCGCCGTGGAGGAGGCGGTCGCCGAACAGCTGGCGACTCCACCGGCCGCGTTCCGGCGCGAGCGGCGGCACAAAATGCTGGGCGGGGTGTGCTCGGGACTCGGGCGGCACTGCGACATGGACCCGGTGATCTTCCGGATCACGCTCGCGGTGCTCTCCGCCACCGGCGGTATCGGCCTCATCTTCTACGGCTTCGCCTGGCTGTTCGTGCCGTACGACGACGAGGAGGAGAACGAGGTCCGCAAGCTGCTCACCGGCCGGGTGGACGGCCAGGCGCTGACGGCCGTGCTCTTCGCGCTGGTCGGCTGCGGTGTGTTCCTGACGATGCTGAAGAACGGCGGGGTGCTGTCCTTCGCCGTCATACTCTCGATCCTCCTCGCGGGCGCCGGCTACTGGTCGCGCAACCGCGGGGCCCCCGACCCCGACCCGCTGGCCGTCCAGGCCGTCGCCGACGCCCCCCCGGAGGCCCAGGCGCCCCCGGTCCCCTCCGCCCGCCCCTCCTGGTGGCGCGACCCCATCGTCAAGGACGGCACACACGTCGGCGGTACGGGGTATCTGTGGGGCCCGCACAACACCCGCGACCGGGACGTCGCGGCGGCGGTCAACATCGCCCACGGCAACTTCGGCGGCCTGCACCCCGGCATACGGACCGAATGGCCCCGCCCACCGAAGCCGCGCGGCCCGCGTTGGATCGGCGGCTGGATCTTCCTGCTCGCCCTCCTCGCAGGCCTTGTCGGAACAGCCCTGAAGTGGGACGACCAGGCACTCGCCACCAGCTTGCAGACCGGCCTGGCCTGCGCACTGACGGTGTTCGGCGTCGGCATCGCCGTCAGCGCGTTCCTCGGCCGTACCGGAGCGGGCTCGGTCTTCCTGGCGATCGTCACGGCGGCTCTGCTGGCGGGCTCGGCCGCACTGCCCAAGGACATCAGCACCCACTGGGTGCGTACGGAATGGACACCGGCCGCGGTGGCGGACGTACAGCCGAGATACGACCTCGGCACGGGCGTCGCCACCCTGGACCTGACCCGGCTGCGCCTCACCGAGGGGCAGACGGTGACGACGGCGGTCGAGGTGGGAGTGGGCCGGATCGAGGTGATCGTGCCGAAGGGCATGACGGTGGAGGCGGAGATCGAAGTGGGCATAGGTGACATCCAGTTGCCCGGCGACGACCAGCAGGACCTGGACGTGGCACCGGGCAAACGCAAGCAGGTGACACTGTCGCCGGCGACCGGCGGTGCCGACGCCGGCACGGTCGACCTCGACCTCGGAGTCGGCCTGGGACAGGCGGAGGTGACCCGTGCTACGTCATGAGTTCCAGCCCGGAAAGCTGATCGCGGGCATCTTCGTCGCCATCGCCGGTGTCACCTATGTGGGCGACGCGGGTGACGCCTGGGAGACACCCTGGTTCGCGGTGATCCCGCTCCTGGTGTTCGGCCTGACCCTGGCAGCCGCGGTGGCCCTCCTGACCGGGGCGATACGCCGCGCGAGAACCCGCCGAGCGGCGGCTACGACGACCGACGACGGCACGGAGAGGGGGGCAGGCACGGAGGCGACGGAGACCACGGGACCGTCAGAGCCGTCAGAGCCGTCAGAACCGACGGAGATACCGCACTGACCGGCTCCCCGCCCACCATCCACACCCCACCCTCACGCGCACCGACCCGCACCGACCCTCGACGACTATCGATACCCCCCGGCCCGCTGTCGCCGTCGTGCCCGCAGGGCGGCGTCCACGGAGAAGACGGAGGCGCCTGCGAGGACCAGGGGGAGCCAGGCCATCAGGTAGGGAAGATCATTGCCGTAGTAATACGGGTCGGAGGCCCAGCTCACCGTCAGCCAGAGGCTGAGGGAGATCAGCGCGCCGCCGACGGCAGCCAGCCGGGCGAGCAGTCCGAGCAGTGTGCCGATGCCGACGGCCAGTTCGCCGATGGCGATGGCGTAGCCGAAACCGGCGGGGTTCTTGAGGGCGAGGTCCACCAGGGCCGGGATCGCGGAGGAGTCCCGGACCGTGCGCATCAGATCACCGACCGAGCCTGACCCGGAGTCGGTGAAGAAGGAGCTGTCGGTGAGTTTGTCCAGGCCGGCGTAGATGAAGGTGACGCCCAGGAAGACGCGCAGGGGCAGCAGGGCGTAGCGAGTGGCGGCGTCCCGCCAGTCCCGGTCGCCGTCGCGATATGGAGGATGCGTGTCCGTACGAGTGCTGTGAGTCATCGCCCCTAGCCGCCTCTCGCCCGCCGTACGTTGACCCCTCAACAGACGATACGTACGACAGCGTGACCTCGCTCACTACCAGTCGGCCATTTTTCGGGCTTATGTCTGGGTGCGGAGCCCTCGGTCGGGCGCCGGACCCTCAGTCGGATGGCAACCCGTCAGCACGTCAGTCCCTCAGTCCGTCACGTCGATCACGCACCGGTTCGTCTCCACGCCCGCGGCG
Organism: Streptomyces sp. NPDC020898; assembly: GCF_044333925.1. Lineage (NCBI taxonomy): Bacteria > Bacillati > Actinomycetota > Actinomycetes > Kitasatosporales > Streptomycetaceae > Streptomyces > Streptomyces sp. NPDC020898. Next base: position 266,974 of record NZ_JBIRRV010000008.1, on the reverse strand, counting down.
GTCACCACCTGGACCTCCACCCGGCCCGGCTCCACGTCCGCCGGTACCGGCACCGTCAGTACCTCGTCGCGGGGGTTGCTGAAGCCGCCGGGTACCGGGACGAGGGGGACGTGGACGTGGACCGGGCCGATGCGGACGACCATGCGGGACAGCCGGTCGGCGGTTCCCGCGCCCGGGGGCACGAAGCCGGCGCCGCGGATCTCGATGTCGTCGCCGGTGCGGATGGGGCCGTCCAGGTCGCCCGCCTCCCGGGACCGGACCACCGAAAGGATCACCGGTCGGCCGCCCTCCGCGTACTTGCCGGCCACATAGGTCGCCGCCGACACCAGCACCACCACCGCCAGCCCCCACGGCAGGTCCGGCAGCTGATCCGGGCGCCGGGCCAGCCGTACGACCGCGAAGAGGAGAGCGACCGTGCCGATCATCACGTACTGGATGTCCGCGAAGGTGCCGCGGCCCGCGTCGTCCGTCAGGAGGTCGGCGGCGCGGGGTCGGTCCGCGCGTACCTTCTGGAGGCGTTGGCCGAGGACGCGCAGGCCGACGACCCTGCGGACCAGCACAGCGATCGCGCACACCACCGCGAGGACGGTCACGACGCCCGCGCCCCGGGCGAGGTCGAGGCCGGCGATCAGCGCGTCGCGTTGCTCGTGGCCGGAGGCCGCCGCCAGCCGGCCCACCAGCACGAGGACGGCGTACGCCACGAACACGACCCAGCCCGCCGCCACCACACGGGACGTCGACAGCCGGTTGTCCTCGCCGATCAGGGGCGCCAGCGCCCCGCCCCGCGCCCGGTGGAACCAGGACGCGGCGGTCAGCGCACCGCCGACCAGTACCGCGGCCACCAGTCCGGCGGTCCGCGCGGACGTCCAGCCCGCCCCGATCGCGGTGAGTGCCTGCACGAGCAGCAGGACGCCGATCAGCGCCCACACCGTGAAGGCCGTCCGGCGCCACAGCCGTACGAGCCACACCTCGCCCTCGGCCCGGCCCCGCTCGGCGACGATCGCCGCGGACTGGGTCAGTTCGTCCGAGACCCACTGGCGGGAGGCCGAGGCCGAATGGGCCACCGCGGCCGGCAGCCCGTGCCCGGCCGCGAAACCGTCCCGCATGAGGAGGAACTCGGCGACCGCGCGCCGGTGCCCCGTACGCGCCCCGTGCGGGCAGTCCCCGCAGGTGCAGCCACCCCCGTGGTCCCCGGGCAGCACACCTTGCCTAGCCTCCTGCACCGCCACGCCCGACGCCTGCCTTCCCGCACCCGATGCTGAACCACCCCAGCGGATCGCCACCCGAACCGCACACCCGAACCGCACAGCTGACCGCCGTACAAGTCCCCGACGACGACAGCGAATTGTGCCCTACGTAACACCCCCCGTGTACGGCAGGTCGGCCCGGGCAGGGGAAAGGGCGAGTGAAAGCGCGACCCCCGTGTTGACCCGGCTGCGAGAATTTGCGTATGGCCGAGATCATCCAGCGGGACGGGGCCTGGGCCTTCGACGGCAGCACGGTCCGGATCACGCCGGGGCTCCACCGTTCCGTGCCGCTGTTCCGGCAGACGTACGGCGAGGTCGCCGTGCCTCTGGAGGCCGTCGCGGGCATCGTCTACGAACCCGAACGCAAGCGCGGACGGCTGCGCCTGAGACTCCGCGAGGGCGCCGACCCGCTGCTCCAGGCGACCGGCGGACGGCTGCCGGACGCGGCGGACCCGTACCGGCTGAGCGTGGACATCGACCGGTCCGGCGTCGCCGAGTACGTCGCCGAGGAGATCCGCCACGCCCTGCTCCTGGACCAGGTTCCCAAGGAGCCGGCGAAGGCGTATCTGCTGCCGGGCCCGCCCGTGCCGGTGTCGGTGCGGTCCAGCGACGGCATGGTGTCGTTCGACGGTACGCAGGTGCGCATCGACTGGGCCGACACCGCCGACCGGATAAAGCGGGCCACCGGCCCCCGGATCATCTCCACGCACGATCTCGTCCAGGTCGACTGGCTGCCCAACTCCGGCTACGAGGACGGCTTCCTGCGCTTCGTGACCCACGGGACGGTGTTCTCCAAGCTGCCGCCGGAGAAGGACCCGTACGCCCTCGACCTCTGGGGCAGCACCCGTCGCGACCTGCTCACGGCGCTCGTCGCGGCCGCGGTCACCGCCCGGCTGCCGCATCCCTCCACCCGCGCGGTCGACCACGCGGAGCGGCCCGGGCTCGCGCCCGCGATCCCGCCGCAGTCCGACCATCACGACGTACTGCTGCGCAGGCTCCGGGAGTTGGGCGCGCTGCACCGCGAGGGTGTGCTCACGGACGAGGAGTTCACGGCCACCAAGGCCGCGGTCCTCCGGGGTTTCTGAGCCGTCAGCTCAGCAGATCCGGCTCGCTCCTGCTGATGTCCTGCCACAGTGGCTGGTAGTTGATCCACGCGACCAGGTCCCCGCCGAGCTGCTCCCGGGTGGCGACCGCCTGCTTGTGGTCGATCAGGATGGGCCGGCCCGCCGCCCGTGCGGTGAGCTGCACCTGGCTCGACCGTTCCATCGACAGGAACCACCAGGCCGCCGCGTCCACCGAGCAGCCCACCGTGAGCAGCCCGTGGTTGCGCAGGACGAGGGCCTTGCGGGAGCCGAGGGCGGACGCGATCCGCCGGCCCTCGTCGGCATCGACGGCCACGCCCGTGTAGGTGTCGTAGAGCGCGTGGTCCTCGTAGAAGGCGCAGCTCTCCTGGGTGATCGGGTCGAGGAGGGCGCCGAGGGTGGAGAGGGCGCGGCCGTGCACCGAGTGGCAGTGGGCGACGGCGACGACGTCCGGGCGGGCGGCGTGCACCTGGGCGTGCACCGTGAAGGCGGCCTGGTTGATGTGGTAGCGGCCCTCGATGACCTGGCCGTCCTGGTTGGCCAGGACGAGGTCGCTCACGGTGACGTGCTTGAAGGGCATCCCGAACGGGTTCACCCAGAAACAGTCGCTGTACTCCGGGTCGCGCGCGGTGATGTGCCCCGAGACACCGTCCTCGAAGCCGAGCCGGCCGAACAGCCTCAGCGCGCCGGCCAGCCGTTCCTTGCGGTGTCTGCGCTCGTCGTCGAGCGATTCGTACATGGGCGGCATCGCGAACTGCAGCTGGTCGGTGGGCAGCGGCGGCAGGGGCGGCGTGGGCCCGTGCATAGGTCCTCCAGCACTGGGTTCCTTTACGGAGCGGAAGTTACCGTCGGTCCGCGCAGGAGAACAGGGATGTTTGCAAAGAGATACCGTCGAATACACGTCAATAGATGTCCGGTATCCACGGCAGACTCGGTTCCATGAACTGGGCAGTATTCACCACCACGGAACCCGACCTGGCCACAACCGTCGAAGAGCGCTTCGGCGCCTTCACCCACCACACGCTCGCCACCCTCCGCAAGGACGGCTCGCCGCGCACCACGGGCCTCGAAATCCGGTTCCTGCACGGCGAGTTGTGGCTCGCGATGATGCCGGACTCGCTCAAGGCACGGGACCTGCACCGCGACCCCCGCTTCGCTCTCCAGGCGAACCCCGGCCCGGGGACGGAGATGGGCGGGGGCGATGTACGGATCAGCGGGCGGGCGTACGAGGTGGAGGACCCGGCGGCCAAGGCCGCGTACACCGAAAAGGTGGAACCGCCGGAGCCGTTCCACCTCTTCCGTACCGAGCTGACGGAGGTCGTGAGGACCTACGTCGAGGACGAGAAGTACCTGGTCGTCCAGATCTGGCAGCCCGGAGAGCCCCTGCGCACGGTCAGGCGCGCATAGGGCCTACTCCCACTCGGGGCCTACTCCCACTCGATCGTCCCCGGGGGCTTGCTGGTCACATCGAGGACGACGCGGTTGACGTCCGCGACCTCGTTCGTGATGCGGGTCGAGATCTTCGCCAGGACCTCGTACGGGAGGCGGGACCAGTCGGCGGTCATCGCGTCCTCGGAGGAGACCGGGCGCAGGACGATCGGGTGGCCGTACGTACGGCCGTCGCCCTGGACGCCGACGCTGCGCACGTCCGCGAGGAGGACCACCGGGCACTGCCAGATGTCGCGGTCGAGGCCGGCGGCGGTCAGTTCCTCGCGGGCGATGGCGTCGGCCTCGCGGAGGAGGTCGAGGCGGTCCTTGGTGACCTCGCCGACGATCCGGATACCGAGGCCGGGGCCGGGGAACGGCTGGCGCTGGACGATCTCCTCCGGCAGGCCCAGTTCCTGGCCGACCATCCGGACCTCGTCCTTGAAGAGCTGGCGCAGCGGCTCGATGAGCTCGAACTCCAGGTCTTCGGGCAGCCCGCCCACGTTGTGGTGGGACTTGATGTTGGCGGTGCCGGTGCCGCCGCCGGACTCGACCACGTCGGGGTAGAGGGTGCCCTGCACCAGGAAGGCGACCTCGGGACCCTCGTCGGCGATGATCTCGGCCTGTGCCTGTTCGAAGACGCGGATGAACTCGCGCCCGATGATCTTCCGCTTCTCCTCGGGGTCGGAGACCCCGGCGAGCGCGTTCAGGAACCGCTCCTCGGCGTCGACGACCTTCAGCGTGACGCCGGTCGAGGCGACGAAGTCCTTCTCGACCTGCTCCGTCTCGCCCTTGCGCATCAGCCCGTGGTCGACGTAGACGCAGGTCAGCTGGGAGCCGATGGCCTTCTGTACGAGGGCTGCGGCGACCGCCGAGTCCACGCCGCCGGAGAGGCCGCAGACGGCGCGCTTGTCGCCGACCTGCTCGCGGATCAGCGCGACCTGTTCTTCGATGACGTTGCCGGTGGTCCAGGACGGGGCCAGGCCCGCGCCCCGGTACAGGAAGTGTTCGAGTACCTGCTGGCCGTGCGTGGAGTGCATGACCTCGGGGTGGTACTGGACCCCGTACAGCTTCTTCTCGTCGTTCTCGAAGGCGGCGACCGGGACGACGTCCGTGGACGCGGTGACCGAGAAGCCCTCGGGGGCGGCGGAGCAGGCGTCGCCGTGCGACATCCACACCGACTGGCCGTCCGGGGTGCCCTCGAAGAGGGTGGAGGACGGCTTGGTGACGGCCATCTGCGTACGGCCGTACTCGCGGGCTCCGCTGTTGTCGACCGTGCCGCCGAGGGTGGTCGCCATCAGCTGGAAGCCGTAGCACATGCCGAAGACGGGGACGCCGGCCTCGAAGAGGGCGCGGTCGACGCTGGGGGCGCCCTCCGCGTACACCGACGAGGGGCCGCCGGAGAGGATGATCGCCGCCGGGTTCTTGGCGAGCATCTCCTCGACCGGCATCGTGCTCGGCACGATCTCGCTGTAGACCCGGGCCTCGCGGACTCGGCGGGCGATGAGCTGGGCGTACTGCGCACCGAAGTCGACGACCAGGACGGTGTCGGGGGCGGGGGTCGCTGCTGACACGGGGGCCTTCCGGCGGTTGGGCGGGGTCTTGTGGGGGCGATTCTACCGGGGTGGTCGTGGGACACCGTGCCGTCTCCTGGGGGCTCCGCCCCCAGACCCCCGGACCTGCGCCCACCCACCACCCGTCTCGGTCGGACAAAAGGGCGCCCCACCACGCCATGCCATACTGACCCCCATGCTCACGCACCCGACCTTCCTCTTTACCTATGGCAACCGGCCCCCCGGCTGCCATGGTCGTGCTGCTTGAGCAACTGACAAGCGACTTCCCAGGCGCCCCGGGCCGACAAGGCCCGGGGCGTCTGACGTTTCCGGGCCCGCCGGACCGGGGTGTCTCCTCCACCCGATCTCACCCGTTCCCACCCGACGAGGAGCCCCGAATGACCATCACCGACGCCGGCCAGACCCCCGACGTGATCACCGGCGCACGTGAGCGCATCGACGCGCTGGACGACCGGATCATCGGTCTCATCCAGGAACGGATGGCCGTGTCCGCCGTGATCCAGGAGACACGGATCGCCTCCGGCGGGCGGCGCGTGAACCTGTCCCGGGAGATGGACATCCTCAGCCACTACAGGGACGCGCTGGGCAAGCCCGGGACCTCTCTCGCGATGACCCTGCTGGAGCTGTGCCGGGGCCGGATCTGAGGTCGCAACTGAGTTCGGGCGCCGTCTCACCCCCTGCGGCGCGTGACCGTCGTGCTGGGTCTTCGTTGGTACCGGTGTCCGTGTCAGCCAGGGGCGGGCCCGTACACACCACGCGTGGCTCCAGGGTTGTGACCGGACGGCAGGGGACAGCAGTCCGGTCACCCCGGAGAACGGTCGGCGCCGGGGACGCCCGGGGTCGGCCGGCCGGTAAAGAGCAGGATCAAAAAGTACAAGGCCGGGTCAAAAGGTTGCGTACTCCGTGACCTTCCAGCACGATGCAAGAACAACCCCAAGTCCTTTAGCAGGCAACTGCATTGACTTGTGATCCCTGACTTCCATTGGTCGAGACCAAGCGTGCGCCCCCTGTACGCCGGGGCGCCGACCGGTGGGTACAGACCAACATGCGGCGCAACCCCCCGGCGCCGCCTCCCCCAGGCACCGGCGCTGCCCTGACGCCGGTGCTGACGGAGAAGGGCCCCGCGGCTCCGCCCCGCGGGGCCCTTTGCCGTGCCCGGCGGGGCGACTCACGAACGCGTGACGGTCCCGCAGCTGCCGTCGTCCACTTCGCCGCTGCGGTCGTAGGGGTCGATGGTGGGGCCGGTGGGGTCGGCGCCCTCGGGGGCGACGTCCGAGTCGAAGTTCGGGTGGAGATAGCCGTCGAACACGTCGCAGGCCGAGTTGCCGATCGAACTGTCGTAACGCACGACGCCGACCGTCCCGGGAGCGACCTGGTACTTGGCCGGGTCGTAGAGCTCGGTGTCGAGAACCCGGCGCACGATGGTGCGGGCCACCTCGGTCGCGCCCGCCTCGGCGTGCACCACGGGGTAGACGAAGGTGTAATCCGCGCGGACGACGACGGTGCCGCGTTCGCCCGCCTCGAACGTCATCCGTCCGCGGGTCTTGATCACGTCACCGGCCGGGCGCACCTCGGCGGGGTCGAACCGGCTGAACATCCACAGCGGATCACGCTTTTCGTCCGGTGTGCGCAGGCCGGTGTTCAGCAGACCGAGCAGGTCCTTCTGGGCGGGGTCGATCACTTTGAGCGCTGCTTCGGGACGTCCGCCGCGCAGGGTGGCCGGGTTGAGGTTCGCGTCGACCAGGAGCTGCTTGGTCAGCCGCAGCGCCCCTTCCACCTGGGCCTTCGACAACGAGCCCACAGCCCTGGCCGGCGGCAGGACGATTCCGGCCGCGCCGTCGGAGTACTGCTCTGCGGGTGATCCGGCGAACGGCCTGGCGAGGGTCGGGACATCCGGGTCCACCGCCGAGGGCGCCGCGGACGGCGCGGCCGTCTCGTCGGGCAGCGGCGAGGCGTCGGAGGTTCCGTCCGACGGGGCGGAGCCGAAGGGGTCGCCCGGGAGCAGCGACGGCTTCATGGCCACCACGGCGACGGCGATCGCCAGGGGCACGCCGACCACCGCCCACAGGCGACGGCGCCTGGCCGCCCGGTCGTTCGCCCGCTGCCGGGCGGGGTCGGTGCGCCAGCCCGCGGGCTGTTCGCCGCGCGCGTCCTGCTGGCGCAGCCGTTCGGTGACCATGCGCGCCCGCGCGGACGGTTCCTTCTGCGCGGAGGCACGGATGTTACGCTCGGAGTCGCGGGCGAACTGCTCCCATATGTCGTCGGGAACCGACAGCTCGGGCTCTTCGGACGGCTTCCCGCCGGACTGGTTGTCAGACACGAGGGATATTTCTAGGCGATCAGGAAGCGGATCCACAACCGCGCCCGCCCAAAACCCCCGGGCCAGCCACATGTGACCCAGCACACATAAGTTTCCTGTGAGGGAAGAGCAACCATTCACAGCTGTCGCATGTCACACGTTCAGAACCAGGAGCCACATCCGTGGCCCGCGCCTGGACGTCCTGAAGGTCTTGAGGTCTTTATGAAGCTTCGCCGTGCCATGGCCGCAGCAGCGGCGACGGCTGTCATAGCCCCGCTGGCTCTGCTGTCCGCGCCCGCCGCGTTCGCCACCGAGTCACCCTCGGCGTCGCCGACGGAGACGGTCGTCACGGAGATCCCCTCGCAGTCCCCGACCGACACCGCGCCGGCGACCCCCTCGGACCCGCCGGCGTCCGACACGGCCAAGCCGTCCGACGTGCCGTCCTCCAGCACTTCGCCGAGCGCGAGCACGAGTGTGTCCGCCTCGTCCTCCCCGTCCGACTCCGCCTCCCCGTCGGCCTCCGCCTCGACCTCGGCCGAGCCCAGCGAGGAGCCGACGGATCCGGACGTCCCGTTCTGCGAGGACCTGGACGAGGACTACAGCAACGCCCAGGTGTCCGCGGACATCAAGGGCCTGCCGGGCAAGATCGTCGCGGGCGACGGCTTCCACCCGTTCGAGCTGGTCGTCAAGAACGACTCGAAGGCCGACCTCAAGGGCGTCGCCTTCTACGCCGAGGTCGAGAACTACGAGCTCGACGAGGCCAAGTTCCTGAGCCCGTACGTCGACCTGGAGTTCAAGAACCCCGAGACCGGCAAGTGGGACCGGATCGGCGACGACGAGTGGGCCGGCGACTACTTCTTCTACGTCGAGAAGCTGAAGGCCGGGGCGAGCAAGTCCGTCGACCTGCGCGTCAGCATCGACGCCAAGGCCCCCGCGGGTGACGCCTACTCCTTCGGTTCCGGCGCCTACGTCGACAACGTCGACGGCCAGGACTGCATCGCCGAGGGCTGGGCCCAGTACGACTTCGAGGTCCTGAAGGCCGGCTCCTCGAACACCGACCCGGGTACGGCGACGCCGAGCGACAACGACCCCAAGGACTCGGTCCAGAAGCCCCAGGGCAGCGTCTCCGACCTGCCGACCGGCAACCTCGCCGAGACCGGCTCCAGTTCCGCCCTGCCGATGATCGGCCTCGTCGGCGGTGTCGCCATCGTCGCCGGTGCGGGCGCGGTGTTCGCGATGCGTCGCCGGAAGGCGGGCACCGAGGCGTAGTCCGCCTCCGCAAGAACAAGAGAAGGACCTGCGCTCGGAGGGGGGCGCGGGTCCTTCTCTTAATTACGTGGGCTTCATTACGTGTGCTTCTCCGTACGGCCGCTACGACAGCTTCTTCGGCACCGTCGGTATCCCCAGGAACGGCAGCCGCAGCGCGCCGAACGCCTCCGCCGGGACCGCCGGTGCCTTCGGCTCGACGGGCCGCAGACGCTCGTATGCGGCACCCTGCGCCGGACGCGGGTCCGTCTCGCCGCTGTTGGGCCAGTACGACATCGCGCGTTCGGCCTGGGCGGTGATCGTGAGGGACGGGTTGACGCCCAGGTTCGCGGAGACCGCGGCGCCGTCGACCACCGAGATGCCGGGGTGGCCGTAGAGGCGGTGGTACGGGTCGATCACCCCCGTCTCCCGTGAGTCGCCGATCGGACAGCCGCCGAGGAAGTGGGCGGTCAGCGGCATGCCCATCAGCTCGCCCACGTTGCTGCCGGCGAAGCCGTTGATCTCGGCGGCGATGGCCGACGCGCTCTCCGTCGCCGCCCTGATCTGCTTGGGGTTGGGGGCGCCGTGGCCCTGACGGGCCGTCAGCAGGCCTTTGCCCGCGCCCTTCGGCTTCAGGTAGGTGGTCAGGGAGTTGTCCAGGGACTGCATCACCAGGGCGATGATGGTCCGTTCCGACCAGCGGCGGTTGGAGATCGAGCGGAGGACCAGCGTCGGGTGGCGTGCCGCGTTCGCCAGCCAGCCGAGAACCCTGGACGAGCCTTCCGCGTACGGGACTTGGACGATCGACATGCCGCCCATCGAGTTCGAGCCCTTGCCGTAGCGGACCGGCTCGATGTGGGTGTTCTCGTCGGGATGGAACGAGGACGTGATGGCGACCCCGCGCGTGAAGTCGACCTTCGCCTCGCCGGTCGCCCTGCGGTAGCGGCGGTTGTCGGTCTGGGCGCCGACCAGCGCCTCCGAGTTGGTACGGGTCAGCTCGCCCAACCGGTCGGAGAGGTAAGGGAGTTGACCGCCCGCCTTCATCCGGTGCAGCAGGGTCTGGGTGCCGTACGTGCCGGCCGCGAGGACCAGGCGCGGGGCCGTGAAGGTACGCCCCTTGCCCTTCCGCCTGCGGTCCGTCGGGAGCGTGGCGACCGCGTAGCCGCCGCGTGAGTCGTCCGTGACGGACACGACCGTCGTCAGGGGGTGGACGACCGCGCCCGCCTTCTCTGCCAGGTAGAGGTAGTTCTCGTTGAGGTTGTTCTTCGCACCGTGCCGGCAGCCCGTCATGCACTCACCGCACTCGGTGCACGCCTTGCGGGCGGGCCCGGCACCGCCGAAGTACGGATCCGGGACCTCCTCCCCCGGCGCCGCCTTCACCCCGCGCCCCTCTCCCTCTCCGTCCGCGCCGTCTCCGAAGAAGACGCCCACCGGCGCCAGATGGTAGGTGTCGCCCACGCCCATCCGCTCGGCCGCCGCCTTGAGGTGGACGTCGGACGGCGTCGTCGTCGGGTTGAGCCGTACGCCGAGCATGCGCCGGGCCTGGTCGTAGTACGGGCTCAGCTCCTCCTGCCAGTCCGTGATGTCACGCCACTGGGGGTCGTCGAAGAACGGCTTCGGCGGTACGTAGAGGGTGTTGGCGTAGTTCAGCGAACCGCCGCCGACACCCGCGCCCGCCAACACCATCACGCTGCCCAGCAGATGGATGCGCTGGAGGCCGTACATGCCGAGCCTGGGCGCCCAGAGGTAGTTCTTCAGGTCCCAGGAGTTCTTGGGGAGCGTGGCGGGGGTGAAGCGGCGGCCCGCTTCCAGTACGCCCACCCGGTACCCCTTCTCGGTGAGGCGCAGGGCGGTGACGGAGCCGCCGAAACCTGAACCGACGACGATGACGTCGTAGTCGTAGGCGTGGTCGTCGGACACGTGCTCTCCTCGTTTGCTCTCTTCGTTGAGAACAGGAACCTGCTCAGCGCAGCCTGAGTGCCTTCATGACCCGCAGGCTCCTGCTCATGAACTCCGCGTACTTCTCGTCGTCCATGCCCAGCGCCGGGGCCAGCGGCAGCAGGCGCTGCTGGGCGACCGTCTGGGCCTCGGTGAACTTGAGGATGCCCTCGGAGCCGTGGCGGCGGCCGAGGCCGGAGTCCTTCATGCCGCCCATGGGCGACTGGACGCTGCCGTACGCGGCCGCGTAGCCCTCGTTGACGTTGACCGTGCCGCAGCGCACGCGGGCGGCCACAGCGTGGCCGCGGGCGGCGCTCTTCGTCCAGACCGAGGAATTCAGGCCGTACGGGGTCGAGTTGGCGAGGGCCACCGCCTCGTCGTCCGTCTTGAAGCGGTAGATGGAGACGACCGGGCCGAAGGTCTCCTCCGAGCAGACGGCCATCGGGGTCTCGACGCCGTCGAGGATGGTCGGCTCGTAGAAGTACGGGCCGACGTCCGGACGGGCCGTGCCGCCCGCGACGACCTTCGCGCCCTTTGCGACCGCCTCGTCGACGTGCCGCGTCACCGCCGCCAGCTGGCTCTCGCCGGCCAGCGAGCCCATGTCGGCGCCGTACGCCAGGGACGTCCCGAGCCGCATCGCCTTCGTACGGGCCGCGAAGCGCTCGACGAACGCGTCCGCGATCGACTCGTGGACGTACAACCGCTCGATGGAGACGCAGAGTTGGCCGGCGGAGGAGAAGCAGGAGCGGACCGCGCCCGCCGCCGCCTTCTCGATGTCGGCGTCCTCCAGGACCAGCATGGCGTTCTTGCCGCCGAGTTCGAGCGTCACCCCGACCAGGCGCGCGGCGGCGCTCTGCGCGACCTCGCGGCCGGTGCGGGTGGAGCCGGTGAAGGAGACGTAGTCGGCGTGCTTGACGACCTCGGGGCCGACGACCGGGCCCTCGCCGAGGACGACCTGGAAGGCATCGGCGGGCAGCCCGGCCTCGATGAGGAGGTCCCGGGCCCAGAGGGCCGTCAGGCAGGTCTCCGTGTCCGGCTTCATCACCACCGCGTTGCCCGCCACGAAGGCCGGGAGCGCGTCGCCGACGGAGAGTTCGAGGGGGTAGTTCCAGGGGGCGATCTGGCCGACCACGCCGCGCGCGTGGCGCAGTTCGGTGACCTTAGTGAGGACGGGCATCGCGCCGGCGTGCCGCTTCGGCTTCAGGTACCGGGGAGCCGTGCGGCCGTAGTGGCGGGCGACCACGGCGACGGCCTGGACCTCCTCGTGGGCGTGGAGGCGGGCCTTGCCGGTCTCCAGCTGGATGAGGTCGAGCACCTCGGCCTGGCGTTCGAGCACCAGGTCGTGGAAGCGGAGCAGCACGGCGGCGCGCTGCCGTACCGGGGTCTGCTCCCAGACGGCCTGGGCCACGCGGGCCCGCTCGTACGCCTTCTCCACGTCCGCGGGGGTGGACTCGGGCAGGTCGGCCAGCTTCTCGCCGGTGAACGGGGTGTGGTTGGCGGTGCGGCCGGAGCCGACGACACCCTTGGTGAGCTGGGCGACCAGCTCGGGCGTGACCACGTCCGCGGCGGTGCGGGCGCCTGTGGGCGCGAGGGCCAGGGGGTTCGTGCCGGTGGGGGCGTCGGTGCCGGGCTTTACCGGGGCCTGCGAGTCCGTCATGAGCCGCAGCGTATGACGGACTCGGAGGCTTTGGGTACCCATGGGTAACCCGGATTCACCGAGTACGCACATCGAGCGCGCATGCCGCCAGTGAGCGCTGGCAACGAATCCGCTGATCAGGGCGTTGGCCGATCGCCTCTGGCTCGCTACTGCCCGATGTCGAGCTGGTCGCGCGCCCCCTTGAAGACTTCCATGCCGCGCTTCTCGTTCGCCGTCCCCTTGGGCATGTCGACGCGCAGCTCGTACAGCCTGCCGTCGCCGGTCAGGATCTCCACCTGCATGACCCGGACGAGCCTGCCCTCGGTGTCGTACGTGGTGTCGGCCTGGACGGCCTCGTAGCCGTCGACGGTCGTGTCGGTGTACTGGGTGCGCGACTCGCCGTATCCCGACCAGATCTCGGCGGCCTTCTGCGCCTGCCCCAGGGGCGAGCGGGGGGCCTTGTCCCACAGGGTGAGGCGGACCTGGATGGCCTCGTCGTTGTCGTAGATCGCCATCCGGGGCTGGTCGTCGATGTCGCCCTGCTCGTGGAAGCGGACGTACTGGCGGGGGAGGGCGAGGACCGCCTTCAGGTCCTTCTCCTCGTGGGCCAGCCAGCTGCCGAGGGTGGGGAGGGCCTCGGTCGGCGCGGGGACCGAGGTCGGTCCGGCGTTCGGGGTGCCGTGCGGCTCCCCTCCCGCGACCGCCGTGTCTTGGCCGGTGGTCTCGACGATCGTCCCCTCGAACACCATGCCCACGGCCACGAGCGCGCCGGCGACTCCCAGGGCCACGAGGGCCGTGCGCAGGGGGCGGCGGCGACGCGTCGGTTTCGGGGCGGGCAGCGAGGCGGGGCGGGTTTCGGGGGACGGCACGGGTACGGGTGTGCCGGGCGCCGGTGTGTCCGCCCCGGAGACGGGCAGGGCAGCGGGGACGGAGGCGGCCCCGGAAACGGGCGCGGAAACAACAGACCCGGACTCAGGCACGGAAACGGGCGCCGGGCCGTCAGCCTTCAGCCGTACCGTCCCCGCGTCGTCCGCGAACTCCCTTATACCAGAGGCATCCTGAGACTCCGTCACCTCACCGCGTTCCTGGGCCTTCGGGAGCGGCCAGCCCTTCGCCACCGCTTCCAGGGCCGCCGTGACCTCGTCCGCGTCGGGGCGCTCGGCGGGGTCCTTCACCAGGAGCCGTACGAGTAACGGGCCGAGCGGGCCCGCCTGTTGGGGCTTGACCGGCTCGGCGGCGAGGATCGCGGCGAGCGTGGACTCCAGGGTCGTACGGCGGAAGGGGGACCAGCCCTCGACGGCCGCGTAGAGGAGGACACCGAGCGACCACAGGTCGGAGGACGGGCCGGCGCCCTTGCCCGACATGCGTTCGGGGGCGATGAACTCGAGGGAGCCGACGAACTCCCCGCTCATCGTGAGGGATTCCTCGCCCATGATGTGGGCGATGCCGAAGTCGGTCAGGACGACCCGGCCGTGCTGCCCGATCAGGACGTTGGCGGGCTTCACGTCCCGGTGGACGATCCCGACGGAGTGCGCGGCGCGCAGCGCGCCGACCACCGCGAGGCCGATGCGCGCGGACTCCGCGGGCTTGAGGGCGCCGCGCTGGAGCACCTCGTGCAGGGACTCGCCGCGCACCAACTCCATGACGATCCAGGGGAGTCCGTCCTCGACGACGACATCGTGGACGGAGACGGCGGACGGATGGTCGACCCGCGCCGCGGCCCGCACCTCCCGGTGGAGACGGTGGGCGATCCGCTGATGGGCGGCGTCCTGCGGGTCCCCGGGCAGCCTCGGCTGCTTGACGGCGACCTCCCGCTCGACGAGCTCGTCCCGGGCCCGCCACACCGTGCCCATGCCGCCGGAACCGATGCGCTCGGTCAGCCGGTACCGGCCACCGACCAGCCGGCCCGGCCCGTCCTGGGTTCCCCCGCCTTCCCCTCTGTTGCTCATACCCCATCACTACCGTGCGAGGACGACGCTTGTCGACGCCGGTTCAGAGCGTCCGTCGTACGGCGAGGCAGTGCCGTACGTCCCACCGTCGCCGCGAGCTTGCGCAGCCGCCGCCAGTCCATGGGGGGCGTGGGTGCGGGAACGCCGGGCCGGTGGCGGGGGACGCGGACGCGCAGGGCGCCCGGTTCGACGCGGCAGCGGACGGGCGTGGGCAGGAGGAGGGCCTCGCCGTCAAGGCCGACCTCGATCTCGGGCCGGTCGGCCTCGATGACGACCTCGCGGGCGGTGACGGCTGTCAGGCCGGTGGCGTACGTGCCGAGCAGCAGTTCGGCGGCCTGGGCCGCGTCCTCCACCTTGATGCCGAGCACCCCGAGGACACCGGCGTCGAGGCGCTCTCGGCGGCCGACGCCGATCAGATCGTCCATGCGGTAGCGGTTGTTGCTGACCAGCACGGCCTGCGGCGCGTGGACGACCGTTTCCCCGTCCTGTGCTTCCGACTGCGGGTACGCCCGTGCGGTCAGCGTCGCGCCGCGCTCGTAGGAGAGCAGCTCGGGCAGCAGACCCAGGGTGGTGCCGACCTTGTCGTCGCGGTAGGCGGGGCTCTGCACGATCGCCGCGTACGCGCCGAAGGAGGCGTTGTTGACGAAGGGGCGGCTGTCGGTCGTACCGCCCGTGGAGGTGTCGAGGAAGCCGAGGTCGACGCGCATTTCCACGCCGCCCCGGTCCGTGAGGGCGTCGAGGCAGGCCGCCGGGTCGTCGCGGTCGAGGCCGAGGTCCATGGCGAAGTGGTTGCGGGTACCGGCGGACACCACCAGGAAGGGGAGCCCGTGTGCGGCGGCGACGCCCGCGACGAGGGCCTGGGTGCCGTCGCCGCCGGCCACGCCGAGCAGATCCGCGCCGGCCGCGACGGCCTCCCGGGCCAGCGCGACGACGTCCTCGGGTTCCGGCTTGTCAGGGTCGAGAAGGTGGACGCGGGCGCCGAGCCGTTCCGCCTTCTCGCGCAGCGCGAACCGGTCGACCTTGCCGGCGCCGGAGCGCGGATTCATGACGAGGAAGGGGCGGACGGGCGCGGGCGACTCGTACTCGCGGACCGGCACGACATGGGAGCCGGTGCTGCTCAGCGCGGTTTTCCCGGCCCATACGGCGATGCCCCACAGGGCGAGCGAGGCGATCGCCGGCCCCAGCAGGTTGGCGGCGGCGAAGAGGGCTATCACGCCGACGGGGGTGGCGACGGCGAGCACGGCCGCCGCGGCCCGGACGAGTCCGCGCCGGGCGAGCGCCCACCACAGGGCGGCGGCGGTGAGCACGGCCCCGCCGACTCCGACCACCGCGAGCAGCAGGCTGCCCATGCCCGCGTACCCGATCGGCAGCAGGACGGCCAGCCCGGCGGCCCCGAGCGCGCCGCGCGCCGCCCATCGCTGCCGGGCATGCGCACGCCCGTACAACTCCATGCCCATGTCCATGCCCATGCCGACGTTTTAGCAGAGTTTGTATTACGGCCGTGCGCGAGAGGAACAAAGCGGGCATTCGAGAGTGACCCGGCTCACCCTGCTGAGCAGGGAGATCACGGTGCTCTTACCTTGAAGGCACGAACAGGTCACGGTATCTTCACGTGCCAGTCGGCACGCCTACCCGATTGCGGCGCGCGCATTCATAGTTCGCACTTCGCACTTTTTGGAGAACGTGACGATGACGGTGCCCCTCAACGCGGCCAGAGAGATCGAGATACGGCACCACGTCTCACGGGCCGAACTGCGCGGCACCCGGGTGCTGTTGGCCGGGCACGCCTATCTGCGCCAGGTGGAGACCGACGACGTCACCACCGAACTCGTCCTGCGCGAGCGGGAGTCCGGGACGGAGTACCGGCTGCCCGTCACGCACACCGTGTCCCCGGGTATCGGCGCCGACGAGGACGAGGGCCGGTACTCGTACGAGAAGGCCGGGTTCGAGGCGGCCGTCGACATCGACACCGCCGCCGACGGCTCGCCCCTCGACGACGGGCTGTGGGACATCTCCCTCGCGGTGGGCGCCCAGGGGCTGGCGCGCGAGGTGCGCATCGGCAGCAGCCGGGCCGGACGGCTGTCCGGCCGCCCCGACGTGCGGATCACGGAGACGGTACGCGGCCGGCGCGCCGTCACCCTCTACACCACCGTCCCGTACGGCAACTACACGATCGACCTCGGCGAGCGGAAGCACCCGGTACTGAAGCGGCTCACGTTCGGGGGCATCCGCTGGCACGCCGGCCGGCCCACCGAGCTGCTGGTCACCGGCCGCTGCACGCTCGGCGCCTGCCCGCGCGGGGCGCTGGCCGTGCACCTGAGCAGCACGGAGGGTGCGACGGCGGTCTTTTTGGCCGTACGGCCCCCGCACGGCCAACAGTTCACCGTCAGCGTGCCCGTGGCCAAGCTGGAGCCGGGGGTATGGAGCGGCGAACTACGGCTCGGGGAGCGGGTGTTGCCCCTGCCGCCACTGCCGAAGGGGCTGGCCGCGACCAAGTGGTGGTGCCGCAGCGGACTTTGGTACGCGAAGCCGGTCTCCCGTCCCGGCGGCGGGTTCGCCCTGCGGGTGGGAAGAACCGGGAAGGCCGGCCTCCTCAAGGCGGGCCTCGGACGTCTCCCCGGTATCCGGACCGGTATCCAGGGCGATAGCTAGGGCGGTAGCTAGGGCCTGTCGATGTCCAGGTTCTTGATCGCCGCCTTCGCCACTTCACGGCCGCGTTCCGTGAAATCGCCCTTGCCCGGGTAACTGATCGTCAGCTTGTACATGTCCCCGGCGGAGTTCTTGTAGTAGAAGATCTCCAGCTCGCGGGGGCGCCGGTTCGGGCTGTCGGTGGTCTCGTAGGCGATCGTGTTGCGGGCCGCCTGCTTCCCCTTGTACTTCGTCACCTCGGGGGCGGTGTCGGGCCCCACGGGCATCGACAGTTCGTAGCTGCCGCTGTTCTTGAACTCCTCGTTGTCGGCGTACATTTCGGCCGCCGCGGAGTTCTTGATCTGGTTCGAGGTGTCCTGCGCCTTCTTCGTGAGGGTCAGGCCGACCCAGATACCGCCGCTCCAGTCGGCGTACGTGACCCAGTTCTTGTCCGTGTCCTGCGCGCCCGGTCTGCGTGCCTGGTAGTCCACGGGGACGGCCAGCGTCACGCCCAGCTTCGGGTGCGCCCGCTTCTTCCAGCCGTCCGGCAGCGGCCCCGCGAACGGATCGGCGATCACCAGGTACGCCGTCACCGCAGCGGCGACGACCAGCGCGCCGAGCGCGAACAGGGCTCTGCGGCCGACCTGGACGCCCTTTCTCGGCGCGGCCCGGTCGACTGCTGCGACCTGCGTCGGTGCCGGGGGCGCCGGGCGGGCGGCCTCCTCCAGGAGGGGGCGCAGACGGGCGGCGTCCGGGCGGCGGGAGGGGTCCTTGTCGAGGAGCCCGTTGACAGCCTCGGCGAGCGGGCCCGGTGCCGAAGCGGGCGCGGCGGGCGTGGAGTTGAGGACCGACTGGAGGGTGGCCGGTGTGTTGCTGCGGCGGAACGGTGAGACGCCCTCCGTGGCCGCGTACAGCACGACGCCCAGGGACCACAGGTCGCTCGCGGGGCCGGGGCGCTGGCCCAACACCCGTTCGGGCGCTATGTATTCGGGCGATCCGACGAAGCCGCCGGTGTCCGTGAGGCTCGTCTCGCCCTCGATCTGGGCGATACCGAAGTCGGTGAGGACGACCCGGCCGTGCCGGCCGAGCAGGACGTTGTCGGGCTTCACGTCCCGGTGCAGGATGCCCGCCGCGTGCGCGGCCTCCAGCGCGCCGAGGACTTCGAGGCCGATGCGGGCCGCCTCGCGCGCCCCGAGGGTGCCCTCCTGGAGCGCGTCGCCCAGGGAGCGCCCCTGGACCAGCTCCATCACGATCCACGGCCGGCCGTCCACGACGGCCACGTCATGCACGGTCACCACGGACGGGTGGTCGAGCCGGGCGGCGGCTCGTGCCTCGCGGCGCATCCGCTCGAAGGCGTTCTCACGTTCCCGTTCGGGAAGATGGTCCGGGACGCGCGGCTCCTTGACGGCGACCTCGCGGTCCACGGTCTCGTCCTTGGCCCGCCACACGGTACCCATGCCACCGTGTCCGAGCTTGCCGAGCAGACGGTAACGACCGGCTATGAGGCGGCCGGTGCCGTGGTCCGTCGGCGCGTCCACCGCTGCCACCACCTGGGTGGGCGCGGCGTACGGGTTCCCTGGGTGCGGGACGGCGACCGGCGGACGTGGCGGTTGCAGACCGAAACTCGTGGGCTCGTCAGGACCGTAAGGGGCTCCCCCGTTGCTGCTCATGGGTCCATCCATACCGCGACCCGACGTGCTTCAGCCACCTCCAGCGCTTTCCGGTCACACACCCGTGACGAACGTGTTCACGGCGACATCGAAGTACTCCTTCGCCTCCCGCACCTTGCCGACGGGCGCCGACACCCACACGTCGTACATCCGCCCGCCCTCCTCCCAGCACAGGTCGTACGTGTGCCGCGGACCCTCGGCCGCGCTGAACCCGTCCCAGGTGAACTCCCAGAGCGCGGCGGCCTGTTGGGCCTGCGTGGTCTCGGTGACCCGTCCGTCGCGGTAACCGGGGTTCGAGGAGGGCCCGTTGGCGTCCGCCCGCTTCATCACCCCGAGCGGGCCGCCCGGTTCGGGGTCGACGACCCTGATCCCGAGCCGGAAGACCGCCCCCGGCGACTGGTAGAAGACCCGCTCCCCCTGCTCGGCCCGCGTGAACTCCTCCGGAACGGCGAGCGAGAAACCACGCGGATCCTGAGCGAGGCGATAGCCGGACGGAACCGTCCGGGAAGGAGGGACGGGTGAAGCGCTGGGCGAAGGCAGGGTCGTACGGGGACTGGACGACACCGTCGCCGTCCCCGACACGGTCGCCGTGTGCTTCGGCTCCTCACCCCCGGGGCCGTCCGAGTTCATCAGCAGCGCCGCCGCGGACACCCCCGCCCCGGCCATCGCCGCGACCAGCACCGCGGCGACGAGCACGGCCCGCCCGGACGGCCGCGCCGGCTGGTCCCCCGTACGAGGAGAAGGGGTACGAGAGGTAGGCCCCGACTCCCGGCCGTGTGTCTCGTTGCGCTGGGTCGGCGTGTAGCCGGCCGACAGCTTGGGCGTACGTCCGGTCGCCCGGAACGTCCGCAGCATCCGTTCCGCCTCCGCCGCGTCGAGGCGCCGCTCGGGATCGCGCTCAAGCAGCCCCCGTACGACGGGCAGGAGCGGCGCGGCCTGCGCCGGTGGCCGTACCTCGTCGATCACCACGGCGTGCAGGATGCCGCCCAACGAGTCGCGGCGGAACGGCGATTCGCCGCTCAGGGCCGTGCAGAGCAGCGCGCCGAGCGACCACAGGTCGGACTCCGGTCCGGTCCTGACCCCGGACATCCGCTCGGGCGCGGTGTACTCGGGCGAGCCGACGAAGGAACCGCTCTCGGTGAGCGTGGTCGCGCCCGCGACCTGGGCGATACCGAAGTCGGTGAGCACGATCCGGTCGGTGCCGTCCTCCAGGAGTACGTTCGCGGGCTTGATGTCCCGGTGCAGGACACCGGCGGCATGGGCCGTGCCCAGCGCGCCGAGCAGGGCGATGCCGATCCGGGCGGCCTCCTCGGCGTCGACGGGGCCGCGCCCGGAGACCCGGTCGGCGAGCGAGCTGCCGTCGATCAACTCCATGACGATGTAAGGGCGTTCGTCGTCCTCGACGACATCGTGGACGACGATGATGTGCGGGTGG
Source organism: Streptomyces sp. NPDC020898 (assembly GCF_044333925.1). Lineage (NCBI taxonomy): Bacteria > Bacillati > Actinomycetota > Actinomycetes > Kitasatosporales > Streptomycetaceae > Streptomyces > Streptomyces sp. NPDC020898. The sequence goes on along the minus strand of NZ_JBIRRV010000008.1, from coordinate 246,846 downwards.
CTCAACTGGGCGACCGCGCGCGCCTCGCGCAGGGTGCGGTCGCGCCGCAGCCGGGCCTCGTCCGTCGAGAGGGAGGTGTCCTGCGTCAGCTCCTTGACCGCGACCCGCCGTTCGAGCAGCAGGTCGGTCGCCCGCCAGACGACACCCATGCCGCCCCGGCCGATCCTCGCCTCCAGGCGGTACCGCCCGGCGATCACGCGGAAGCTGTCCCCCTCGGTCCCCATGAGCCTCATCATGCCGCAACGGAGGGCGGGGCTCCGGGGCCGCGAGCAGCGGATGACCGACAACCGCCCTACCAGGGCGTGCGGCTTGCGGAGAGTTGGGGGGGCGTTGTCAGCCGGAGTTCGGGCGCCATCCGCGCAGGATCGCCGTGAACTGCTCGCGCGCGGTCGCCCAGTCGGCCGCCGGAGCGGACATGTAGATCAGGTACTCGGCGCCGTCCCGGCCGAGATACGCCTGCTCGATGGCCCGCCGCGGCCCCGGGAACTCCGAGTCCTTCGCCAGCGCCGTCCAGGTGAAGTCCCAGAGCGCACCCTTGCGGTCACGGTAGACGTTCGGCTCCAGGCTCACCCGCCGGTATTCGCTGAGCCTCTTGAGCTGCTGCTCCAGGTCGAGCAGGTGGAGGTAGGGGTCGGCGAAGTCCGGGGACCTGTCGACGGCGATACGGACGAAGCGCTCGCCGCCGTCGGGTGTGTAGTCGATCTGCTGGCCCTCGACCTGCCTGGTCCACCCCTTGGGCAGGGAGAGGCTGAAACCGGCCGGATCGTCGACGACCACCCAGTCCTCCGGCAGCGGGGAGGGCTGCCCACCGGCGTCGTCCAACGCGGAGGCCGAGGCGGAAGGAGTGACCGAGGGGGTGGCGGACGGAGTGGCCGAGGGAGCGCCGGAGGGGGCGGTACCGGCCTCCGTCGAAGCCGGGTCCCACTTGTGCAGCGCGACGGCCCCGGCCCCGCCGACGAGCACGACCAGAGCGGCGACGAGGGCGATCGTCCACCCCCGGCGGCGCGGACCGGCCGGGGCAGCCGGGCTCACGGCCCCCGGCGACGGCGTGGCGCCGCCGCTGTCGGGCGTACCGGAGGGGACATCCGCCGACGGCGGCGAGGCGAATATACGGAAGGTCCCGACGTCCCCGACCGCAGGTGCCATCGCCGACCCCACATGAAGCGTCGGCACGTACTCCTGTGCCGCGCGGGGCCGCCGTCCCTCCGCCGCCTCCGCGAGCATCTCCTCGGCCTCGGCCGCCGAGGGCCGTACGGCGGGATCCTTGAGGAGGAGGGCCGTGATGACGGGCGCCAGTACACCGGCGTACCGCGGCTCGGCGGGCTCGTCCTCGACGACGGCCTGCATCGTGGTCAGCGGGGAGGTGCGTCGGAACGGGGATCTGCCCTCGACGGCCGTGTACAGCGTGGCGCCGAGCGCCCACAGGTCGGAGGACGGCCCCGGGTCCTCGCCGCGCAGCCGTTCCGGGGCGAGGTAGTCGACCGAGCCGACGATCTCTCCCGTACGGGTGATGGCGGTGTCCCCGTCGACCTGGGCGATGCCGAAGTCGGTGAGCAGGACGCGGCCGTCCGGGGAGAGGAGGACGTTGCCGGGTTTGACGTCCCGGTGCAGTACACCGGCGGCGTGCGCGGCGCGCAGTGCGCGCAGCACCCACAGCCCGACCCTGGCGGCCTCGCGCGGCTCGACGCGGCCGGCGTCCTTGACCTCGTCGGCAAGCGAGTTGCCCTCGACGAGTTCCATCACGATCCACGGCCGGCCGTCGTGTTCGAGTACGTCGTGCAGGGTGACGACAGCGGGGTGGTTGATCCGCGCCGCAGCGCGCGCCTCGGCCCGGGTACGGGCGAGCAGGATGGCCTGGTCGCTCTCGGACACGTACAGCGCGGCCGTCAACTCCTTGATGGCGACAGCACGGTGCAACAGCTCATCGTGCGCACGCCACACCCGGCCCATGCCACCGCTGCCGATGACGTCCACGAGCCGGTAGCGGCCCGCGAGAAGCAGGCCGTGCATCTGATTCACGTCTCCCCGCAATGCTCTTGACAGGGGCAAGACTAAATACCGCCCCCGGCGGAGGGAACCGCAGAGCCTCTACAGAGACAGCCCTGTGACCGTTCTGCCCGCCCGGTCTGCCCCCGAGGTCATCCGATGACCCGTCCGGTCAGCCGAGGACCTGTCCGGCCGGCGGTGAACGGTCCCGTCAGCCGGTGAACTGATAGGTCGCCGCCGCCTGTTCGTACAGCCGGGTCACCTCGTCCCGCTCGGCCTCCGGGCCACGCATCTGGACCACGTGATAGCGCCCGTCGACAACGATCGCGAGATTGCGTACGAACACTTCACTGCCGGAGCTGTTCTGCCAGGTGAACTGCCCCTCGGCCATGGTCCGTCCGCCCACCTCGACAGTCCGCATCCCGCTGGACGTGGCCCAGGTCGAGTCGCGGAACGGCTGCAACTCGTACTCCCGCTCCCGCTGGTACGCCATCGGATCGGAGCCGTACTCCTGCGTGGTGTCCCGGCCCGGTACGACGATGAGCTCGAACGCGCCGTGCGAGTACACGACTTGGCCGCGACCGTTCTTGGCCGCCCGGTCCCAGCCGTTGGCCACGGCGACGCGGAAGCCCGCCGGGTCGGCGCGCACGGTGAAGCCGGCGGCGGCATCGGGCCCGGTGGTCGTCTGTGTACCGGACGAACCGTCCGACGGAGCCGGGCTGTTGCCCGCTCCGCTGTCGGGCGAGGTCTGCTCGGGCCGCGGCTCGCTGCTCGCGTCCGGATTGTCGGCCGACTGCTCCGGCGCCGGACTGACCTCCCCGGCGGAGCCCGTCCGCTCGCCGCCTTCCGGGCTGCTGCCGGCCTTCGGCATGAAGTACATGGCGTACGCGATCGCCGCGGCCAGTGCCAGCAGTATCAGGAGGAGCAGATTGCGGCCCAGCTTGCGCGGCGCCGACTGTTCCTGCCTGGCCCGCTTGTGCCGGCCGTGCGGACCGGTCGCGGGCAGGCCTGCCCGGCGCCTTCGCACCAGCTCGCCCCGGCGCCGCACGATCGGCAGCCGGCGCGGATCGGTGGGCGGCGCCGCTATGACGTGCGCACCGGCCTCCGGCTCCGGCGCCGACCGGACGAGGGAGCGCAGCCAGCCGCTCAGTTCCTCGAAGTCGAGCCGCTCGGTGGGGTCCTGGCGCAGCAGCGACTCCACGACGGGCCGCAGCGGCCCGCACTCCTCCGCGAAGGCGGGCGGCTCGGCACACACCAGCTGCACCAGTTCGGCCGTCGACTCCTCCGGGTAGGGCGCATGCCCCTGTACGGCCCTGAAGAGCAGCGCGCCCAACGCCCACAGGTCGGTCGAGGGCCCGATGGGCGGCGCCAGCTGCCAGTTCTCGTGCACGGGCCCGGCCTGCTCCGGCGCCCAACGCTCGGTCACCGCCCCGACGACAGCCATCCGCGCCTGCCGCGCCCGCTCGGCGGCCAGCGCGGTGGCGGGCCCACGCCGGGGAGCACCCGCGGCGACCACGTCGTCCCAGCGGCCCGGAGGATGCGCGGGGACGCGGTCGGCGGGCTGAGGCTGGTCCTGGGGGCCGGGCTGAGGCTGAAGGTGCGGATGGGAGCGCGAGTGCGGGTACGGGACGCTGTCGGCGACACCGTTCGTCGCGGCGCCGTTCCCTCCGGCGGGCAGGGCCGTACGTCCTGTCCCGGCAAGCCCTGTCGCGGGCGCGGGAGTAGCGGCGGGAACAGCGCCGGCTCCGGTACGAGGCGCCGCCCCGTGCCAGGAAGCGGGCGCACTCACGCCGTACGGGTCGGCGATCTGCCCCGGAGGCGAACCGGCCGGGGCACGCTCCACCCCGGAGTCACCGCCGGCCTCGATCGAAGGCCGGGCACCGGGCAGCGCGGCGCGCCCGCCCTGCTCGGCCTCCTGAACCCGGGCCGCGGCCCGAGCACCCGCCCGATACGCGGCGATCGCTCCGGCCCGCGCCGCCCTGATGTCCCCACCGGTCTCCAACGCCCGCCGCTCGCCCCCGGCGGAGCCTCCGCCACTCCCCTCGGGGCCTGCCCCGGGCGCCCCTTCGGTGGCACGCGCCTCGATGGCGGCACGCCGAGCAGCCTCAGGATCCGCTCCGGAAACCCCGTACCCCCCGGAGTACCCGGCCCCGACGGGCAAGCCCTGCCGATCCTGTACGTCCTGTACGCCCTGCCCACCCGACAAACGGGCCGGCTGCCCGTACCCACCGCTCTTCACGGCCCCCGGCCCCTCCCGGAGAGACCCGGAACCGGGACCAGGACCTGGACCTGGACCTGCACCGGGGCCAGAAGCTGGACCGGGGCCGGGCACCGGGTCGTACCCGCACAGCGCCTCTTCCGCCGCCCCGGCCGCGAGCCCGGTGAGCATCACGCGCCCGTCGTCGCAGACCAGCACCGTGCGCTCGGTGATGTTGCGGTGCACCCAGCCGTGGGCGTGCAGCACGCGCAGTGCCATGAGGACATCGGCGGCGACCTCGGCCGCGCGGTACGGCGTCAGCGGTTTCTCGGCGAGCAGCGACGCCAGCGACCTGGCCGACACCAGTTCACTCACTATCCAGAGCGAGCCGCCCTCGGCGAACACGTCGAAGACCTGGTCGAGCCGTGGGTGATCAGGAATGGACGCGGCGGCCTGCGCGGCCTCGATCGCACGCCGTACGGCCGGCTCGCTGGGCCGGCGCGTGGCCGTGGACCGCGCGTCAGCCCCTCGCGCCCGACGCCCGTCCCGCGCCACGAACCCGTCCGGCAGCCCGTCCGCGTCGAGCACCTCGGCCTCGACGACCTCGGGCAACGGCACCTGCCTGACCAGGACTTCCTGCCCGCTGTAGGTGTCGAAGGCCCGGATCTCGGTGAGTTCGAACTCATCGGACGGCGGCAGCGGCAGGCGGTAGCGATCGGCGAGTACCCGTCCCGCATATTCGTCCACGATGCCTCCCCCGGCCGCCCGGCTGCTCAATTCCGTTCGCGTTACGTCCCGTTCTGGATGCGTACGGTCCGCAAGCACTCACGATACGTGCCAGAGGCAACCCGCAAAGAGGGGATCCGAGATCTCACGGCCTCAACTCGGATCCGCGCACATCACGATTTCGGCTCGAACGTCTCCGTCAGCGTCCGCCAGGTCTCCTCGCGCAGCCCACTGTCCCAATTCGACGCCTTCGCCGTGTACATGAGGGCGTACCCGAGTTGACCGCCGACGACGAACCCCCGGTCCACCGACCGGTACTTGGTCCCGCCCTCTGTGTAGGTGAACTCCCAGTCGGCCGCGTTCCAGCCCCGGTAGTTCACCTTCTCTATTCGGATCCTGTCGTACTGCGAGCGCGTCATGTACTGCTCTTGGTTCTTCCAGTCCGCCACAGGATCATCCTTGGGCGTAGTGGTCCACCCGACGAGCAACTTCTGCCCGTCGGGCCCCGCGAACCGGGCCCCAGCGGCCCCCGTGGACTCGTACTTCCACCCGGCGGGCAGTCCGATGGAGAACCCCTGCCCATTCGTATACGTCGACACACCCGCGGACCCACCGGATCCGCTACCGGCCTCACCGGACGCCCTGGCGCTCGTGCTCGCGCTGGGCGAGTTCCCCGAGGCCGCGCCGCCGGCACCCGCACCGGCACCCGCCTCCGCGGAGGTATCAGCGCTCTCCGCGCCGTCCGTACGCGTGCCGCTGCCCTCATCCTCCTTGGTGTCGGCGGAGGCGGAGGAAGTCACCTTGGCCCCACCGCCCTTCGCCCCGCTGGCGGAACCGTCGGGAGAATCGTCGCCGCCGAGCGTCAGGGCCAGCACCACACCGAGCACGATGACCGCGAAGACCACCGCAATGATCACCAGCGTCCGCTTCGGCACCACATCGGTGATCGGCGCCCTGGGCACCGGCCGAGGCGGCAGATCCGGCGGCGGTACGACAGGCCACCCCGAACTCCGCCCCCCGGTACCCGCGTTACTCCCCTGAGCCTTACTGTCGCGGGCCCCGGGAACCACGGCCCCCTGAGCAACACCCCCGGCCCGCTTCCCGGACTCACCCGCACCACTGCTCTTCGCAGCCTCGCCCGCCACACTCCCGGAGGCGACACTTGCAGAAGCCACACCACTGCCAGAGGCCACGCCGCTGCCGGAAGCCACACCGGTGCCAGAGGCCACAGCCCCAGCCCCGGCCGCTCCACCGGCCCCGGAAGAAGAACCACCGACGCCGCCGGACCCACCAGTCCCGGAAGAAGAACCACTGGCTCCACCGGACCCGCCGGCGCCCGAATCCCCGCCGGACCCACTAGCCGCGCCGGTCCCCGAATTCCCAGAAGTCCCCGAAAGCTTCGTACGAGCAACCCCCGCCCCGGCCCCCGCCGCAACGGCCGCCTTCTTCACGGAACGGAAGGCCCCACGGAACCGCTCGCCGGCCTCCTCGCCCCGCTTGCCACCGGAGCCCGAGTCGGCCGAACTCCCGCTCCCCGCACCCTTGCTCGCGCCCTTGCCCGTGCCCTGGTCGGGGATGATCGGCAGCGGCACGACCTTCGTGGCGTCCATCGGCTCCGGCTCGGCCTCCTTGGGCTCGGGCGCATGGATCACCGCGTTGAGCATCGCGCGCGCACCGGCGTCGTCGAGACGCTTGGCGGGATCCTTGGTGAGCAGCCCGTAGATCACGTCCTTCAGCGGCCCCGCGTTCTTCGGCTCCTCCAACTGCTCCGTCATCACGGCGGTCAGCGTCGCGATCGCGGAACCCTTGTCGTACGGCGGCACACCCTCGACCGACGCGTACAGCAGACCGCCGAGCGACCAGAGGTCGGCTGCCGGACCGGGCTTGTGGCCTCGGGCCCGCTCCGGCGAGATGTAGGAGGGCGCGCCGACGAGCATGCCGGTCGAGGTGATCGACGGGTCGCCCTCGACCTGCGCGATACCGAAGTCGGTGAGCACGACCCGGCCGTCGTCGGAGATCAGCACGTTCGACGGCTTCACGTCGCGGTGCAGGATGCCCTCGCGGTGCGCGGACCTGAGCACGTCGAGAATCGCGAGGCCCACCTCCGCCGCCCGCTGAGGCTCCAGCAGCCCGTCCTCACGGATGGCCTCGGCGAGCGACTTGCCCTCGACGAGCTCCATGACGATCCACGGCCGGTCGTCCTCCTCGACCACGTCGAAGACGGTCACGGCGCTGTTGTTGCGGATCCGCGCGATCGCCTTCGCCTCGCGCAGCGTCCGCGTGATCAGCCGCCGCTTCTCCTCCTCGTCGATGCTCCCCGGGAACCGCAGCTCCTTGACGGCGACCGTCCGGCCCAGGGTCTCGTCCTCCGCGCGCCACACGGTGCCCATGCCGCCGCGGCCGAGGACTCCTCCCAGCCGGTACCGCCCGGCGAGGAGACGTTCGCTCTTGTCCTGACGGGGTGCACCCGCCCGCTCCGCCTCCGACATGCGTCCCCTCATACAACCCGCCCTGACAAGGCCTCCATTGTCCCTTACCCGACAAGCGGCCGACGCCCAGGGTGCCCCTGGGGACGGACCGCGGCCTGTGGGAGGGGGGATCACATGAACCCCGCCTTCCCCCGTCCCGCACGAAGTGAGGACACGGACGCGATCACGGAGCCCGCCCTCGAACCGGCCCTACTCCCCGCCGAGTTCCACCCCGCACCCCGTAGAACGGACGGGTTCCGGGCAAAGATCCCAGCTCACGACACCCGTTCGAGTGACGTTCAGGAATTCGAGGGGAGCCTCGGGGAGGCCTGGGAGACGTCAGAACGGTGCGCCGTCAGAGCGGTGCGATGTCCGGCGCTCCCAGCCGCGCCGCGTCCGCCGTCAGGTCGTCGGGCTGGCGCTGCGACTCGCGCTCCGCCTCCACCCGCTTCTCGTAGTGCTCGACCTCCCGCTCGATCTGGTCCTTGTCCCAGCCGAGGACGGGCGCCATCAACTCCGCCGCCTCACGGGCACTGCGCGTCCCCCGGTCGAACGTCTCGATCGAGATCCGGGTCCGCCGCGTCAGCACGTCGTCCAGATGCCGCGCGCCCTCGTGGGAGGCCGCGTACACGACCTCCGCCCGCAGATAGTCCTCCGCCGCCGACAACGGCTCACCGAGCGACGAGTCCGCGGCGATCAGGTCGAGGACCTCCTGCGCCAGTGAGCCGTACCGGTTCAACAGGTGTTCCACGCGCACCACATGGAGTCCGGTACGCGCGGCCGTCCGCGCCCGCGCGTTCCACAGCGCGCGATAGCCCTCCGCCCCCAGCAGTGGCACGTCCTCGGTCACGCACTCGGCGACGCGCTGGTCGAGCCCGTGCACCGCCTCGTCCACCGCGTCCTTCGCCATCACCCGGTACGTCGTGTACTTGCCGCCCGCCACGACCACGAGCCCCGGCACCGGATGCGCCACGGTGTGCTCGCGCGACAGCTTGCTGGTGGCGTCCGACTCACCGGCGAGCAGCGGACGCAGGCCCGCGTACACCCCCTGGACGTCGTCCCTCGTCAGCGGCACCGCGAGCACCGAGTTCACGTGCTCCAGCAGGTAGTCGATGTCCGCGCTGGACGCCGCCGGGTGGGCCTTGTCGAGGTCCCAGTCGGTGTCCGTGGTCCCGATGATCCAGTGCCGGCCCCACGGGATCACGAACAGCACGGACTTCTCGGTGCGCAGGATCAGCCCGGTCGTCGAGTGGATCCGGTCCTTGGGCACGACCAGATGGATGCCCTTGGACGCCCGGACGTGGAACTGCCCGCGCTCGCCGACCATCGCCTGGGTGTCGTCCGTCCACACCCCCGTGGCGTTGACGATCTGCCGGGCGCGGATCTCGTACTCCCCGCCCGCCTCCACGTCCTGCACCCGGGCGCCGACCACCCGCTCCCCCTCGCGCAGAAACCCGGTCACCCGCGCGCGGTTGGCGACTTTCGCACCGTACGCCGCCGCCGTACGCACCAGGGTGGCCACATAGCGGGCGTCGTCCATCTGCGCGTCGTAGTACTGCAACGCTCCGACCAGCGAGTCCTTCTTCAAGGCAGGCGCGACCCGCAGGGCGTGACGGCGGCTCAGGTGCCGGTGGGTCGGCAGGCCCCGCCCGTGTCCGCGGGCCATCGACATGGCGTCGTAGAGCGCGACGCCCGACCCGGCGTACAGCCGCTCCCAGCCCTTGTTCTGCAGCGGATACAGGAAGGGCACCGGCTTCACCAGATGCGGAGCGAGCCGCTCCAGCAACAGTCCGCGTTCCTTCAACGCCTCCCGTACGAGGGCGAAGTCGAGCATCTCCAGATAGCGCAGACCGCCGTGGATGAGCTTGCTGGACCTGCTCGACGTGCCCGACGCCCAGTCACGGGCCTCCACCAGCCCCGTGGACAGGCCCCGGGTGACGGCGTCGAGCGCGGTGCCCGCGCCGACCACGCCGGCGCCCACGACCAGTACGTCCAGCTCACGCTCGGCCATGGATGCCAGTGACTCGGCGCGCTGCGCCGGTCCCAGTGCCGCTGTCCTCATCGCTGCCTCCCGCTGTCGGTCGTGCCGGCCACGTCCGTACGACCGGCTGACTGTGTCCCGCCGTACGGCTGCGCCTGCCCGAATCCCCTGCCCGAATTCTGACCGGGTTGCCCGACTTCGGCCACCACCCGTCCTCAGCCTGTGGACAACCCACACAGAAACACCTGGGGAAACTCGCCCACCCAATCACGCATATCGGTCATATTTACTCCTAGTCTGACATTGCGCTCGCCCGTCTTGTCCACAGGGCTTGCGCACCTGTCCCGCTTCGGCTATTGGGAAGGACGGCCCACGCATGCCCGCAGACCTCGCCGTCATCGGACTCGGACATCTGGGCCTGCCGCTGGCCCAGGCCGCCGTCGCCGCCGGCATCCCCACCCTCGGGTACAAGACCGGCCCCGAGGCCGGTTCCCTCACCGCCGCCGAACTGCGCCGGATGCTCTCGCGCGGCTTCCGGACGGCAGCCGGCCCCGCCGAACTCGGCCGCGTACGCACCGCCGTCATCTGCGCCCCCACACCGCGCGGCGCCGACGGAACCCTGGACCTGAGCCAGGTGGAGGCAGCCGCGCGCACCCTGGCAGCCCGCCTCCGCCCGCACACCACAGTCATCCTGGAATCACCGGTCCAGCCGGGCACAACGGAAGAATTCCTGCGCCCCCTCCTCGAAGAGGGCTCCGGTCTCAAGGCGGGCCGCGACTTCCACCTCGCCTACTCCCCCAGCCGCGTCGACCCCGGCAACCGCGACTTCACCCCCGCCAACACCCCCAAGGTCATCGGCGGCCTCACTCCCGCCTGCACCGAGTCGGCCGCCGCCTTCTACAGCCGGCTCACCGACAAGGTGGTACGTGCGCGTGGCCCCCGGGAAGCGGAAACAGTCCAACTCCTGGAGACCAACTTCCGGCACGTCAACATCGCCCTCGTCAACGAGATGGCCGTCCTCTGCAACGACCTGGGCGTCGACCTCTGGGACGTCATCCGCTGCGCGGAGACCAAACCGTTCGGCTTCCAGGCCTTCCGCCCCGGCCCGGGAGTCGGCGGCCACGCGACCCCCCAGGACCTCCACAACCACTCCGGCCGCACGCTGCGCATGGTGGAACTGGCCCAGCAGGTCAACAACCACATGCCCCAGTACGTCATCCAGCGCGCGGCCACCCTCCTGAACGAGCACGGCAAATCGGCCCGAGGCGCCCGCGTCCTCCTCCTGGGCGTCACCTACAAACCCGACCTCGCCGACCAACAGGGCTCCCCCGCCCAGGAGATCGCCATCCGCCTGATGGAACTGGGCGCCTCCGTCAGCTACCACGACCCCCACGTCCCGTCCTGGAGCGTCCTGGACCGCCCCCTCCCCCGCGCGGACTCCTTCTACGAGGCGGCAGCCGACGCCGACCTGACGATCCTCCTCCAGCAACACCGCACGTACGACCTCCAGGGGTTGTCCGTGAAGGCCCAGCTGCTGCTGGACACGCGGGGGGCTACGCCTACGGGAGCGGCGCATCGGTTGTGAAGGGGGGCGCGTGCGGGTGGCTGCGCCTCCGGGGCTGGTGGCGCGGGGGGCGCTTGCGTCGGTAGCGTAGGAAGTGGAAGCCATCGCAGGGGCTAAGCGTTTTGCTGCGGCGGACTTCTGAACGGGTTACAGGTGTCCGCCCCTATCTCTTGTAGGGGCGGCCGCTCACCGTCCGTAAATCCACAAGATGCACCTCCTCCGGCGCCGGGCCGCTCATCAGTGGATCCGGTACCGTACAAAAAGGTGGAGCCCACCGCAGCGGGAACTGCGGCGGGCTCCTGAAAAGTGAACGGAGTGTCCACCCCTAGCTCTCGTGGGGGTGGCCGCTCACTTTCCGTATGTCCACAAGATGCACCTCCTCCGGAACTTGACCGCCCGAAGACGGATCCGGTCCCAGCGGGTGGGCTTGCGGTGGCGACCCATGGGCGCCCCCTTCCGCGACGCCGCCCATAGACCCGGTAGGCGGTTTGCTGGAACTCGGGCCGGGCCCCGACGGGCGGGGGTCCGGAACCATGTCCTGGAAGGGGGCGCTCCAGAGATCTGGGGCGCCGACACACACGCTAGCGGCCACCACTTCCCTGACCAGCCCATATCTGCCCCGAACACAACCGCGCGCCCACATCCCGCACCACGCGCCCCCACTCCGGACAGCCAAAAGGGGGCCGGTCACCTGCCAAGGTGACCGGCCCCCTTTTCGGGTCCCGAATTGCGTCCTACGGACTACCGCTGATGCACCGAGTCCGCCACCGCGACCTCGACGCGCTGGAACTCCTTGAGGTCGCTGTAGCCGGTGGTGGCCATGGCGCGGCGCAGGGCGCCGAAGAAGTTCATCGAGCCGTCGGGGATGTGCGAGGGGCCCATGAGGACCTCCTCGACCGTGCCGACCGTGCCGAGGTCGACCTTCTTGCCGCGCGGCAGCTCCTCGTTGACGGCCTCCATGCCCCAGTGGTTGCCCTTGCCGGGCGCGTCCGTGGCGCGGGCCAGCGGGGAGCCCATCATCACGGCGTCGGCGCCGCAGGCGATCGCCTTGGGGAGGTCGCCGGACCAGCCGACGCCGCCGTCCGCGATCACGTGTACGTACCGGCCGCCGGACTCGTCCATGTAGTCCCGGCGGGCGGCGGCCACATCGGCGACCGCGGTGGCCATCGGGACGCGGATGCCCAGCACGTTGCGCGTGGTGTGCGCGGCGCCGCCGCCGAAGCCGACCAGCACGCCGGCCGCGCCGGTGCGCATCAGGTGCAGGGCCGCGGTGTACGTGGCGCAGCCGCCGACGATCACCGGGACGTCCAGCTCGTAGATGAACTGCTTCAGGTTCAGCGGTTCGGCGGCGCCGGAGACGTGCTCCGCGGAGACCGTCGTACCGCGGATGACGAAGATGTCCACGCCCGCGTCGACGACGGCCTTGGAGAACTGGGCCGTGCGCTGCGGGGAGAGCGCCGCGGCAGTGACCACGCCCGAGTCGCGCACCTCCTTGATGCGCGCGCCGATCAGCTCTTCCTTGATGGGAGCCGCGTAGATCTCCTGGAGGCGGCGCGTCGCGGTGTCCGCGTCCAGCTCGGCGATCTCGTCGAGCAGCGGCTGCGGGTCCTCGTAGCGCGTCCAGAGGCCTTCGAGGTTCAGGACGCCGAGGCCGCCCAGCTCGCCGATGCGGATCGCGGTGGCCGGGGAGACGACCGAGTCCATCGGGGCTGCCAGGAAGGGCAGCTCGAAACGGTAGGCGTCGATCTGCCAGGCGATCGAGACCTCCTTCGGGTCGCGCGTACGACGGCTCGGGACGACGGCGATGTCGTCGAAGGCGTACGCCCTGCGGCCGCGCTTGCCGCGCCCGATCTCGATCTCAGTCACGTGTGTGGCCTTTCCCTCTTCGGTTCTGCGCCTCCCAGTATCCCCGACGGGTACGACAAGGGCGGTCCCGGAGTACCTCCGGGACCGCCCCTCGCACGTCCGGTTACCGCTGGCGCTTACTTGCGGCTGTAGTTGGGCGCTTCGACCGTCATCTGGATGTCGTGCGGGTGGCTCTCCTTGAGGCCCGCGGACGTGATGCGCACGAAGCGGCCCTTGGACTCCATCTCACCGACGGTGGCGGCACCGACATAGCCCATCGTCTGGCGCAGGCCGCCCACGAGCTGGTGCAGCACGTTGGCCAGCGGACCGCGGTAGGGCACCTGGCCCTCGATGCCCTCGGGGACGAGCTTGTCGTCGGAGCCGACGTCGGCCTGGAAGTAGCGGTCCTTGGAGTACGACTTCGCCTGGCCGCGCGACTGCATGGCGCCCAGCGAGCCCATGCCGCGGTACGACTTGAACTGCTTGCCGTTGATGAACATCAGCTCGCCGGGCGACTCCTCACAACCGGCGAGAAGGCTGCCCAGCATGACCGAGTCGGCGCCGGCGGCGAGCGCCTTGCCGATGTCGCCGGAGTACTGCAGGCCACCGTCGCCGATCACCGGGATACCGGCGGCGCGGGCCGCGAGTGCTGCCTCGTAGATGGCGGTTACCTGCGGTACACCGATGCCGGCGACTACGCGGGTGGTGCAGATGGAGCCGGGGCCGACGCCCACCTTGATGCCGTCGACGCCCGCGTCGATCAGCGCCTGGGCGCCGTCACGCGTGGCCACGTTGCCGCCGATCACGTCGACGTGGACGTTCGACTTGATCTTCGACATCCAGCTCAGGGCGTTGCTGTTGTGCCCGTGAGAGGTGTCGACGACCAGGAAGTCCACGCCCGCCGCGGCGAGCGCCTGGGCGCGTTCCAGCGCCTCGGGGCTGGCACCGACGGCCGCGCCGACCAGCAGGCGGCCCTCGGAGTCCTTGGCGGCACCCGGGTACTTCTCGGCCTTGACGAAGTCCTTGACCGTGATGAGGCCCTTGAGGAGACCGGAGTCGTCGACCAGGGGAAGCTTCTCGATCTTGTGGCGGCGCAGCAGTTCCATGGCGTCGGTGCCGGAGATGCCGACTTTGCCGGTGACCAGGGGCATCGGCGTCATGACCTCACGGACCTGACGCGAGCGGTCGGTCTCGAAGGCCATGTCGCGGTTGGTGACGATGCCGAGCAGCTTGCCGTTGCCGTCCGTCACCGGGACACCGCTGATGCGGAACTTGGCACACAGCGCGTCGGCCTCGCCCAGCGTCGCGTCCGGGTTCACGGTGATCGGGTCGGTGACCATGCCGGACTCGGAGCGCTTCACGAGGTCGACCTGGTTGACCTGGTCCTCGATGGAGAGGTTGCGGTGCAGCACGCCGACGCCGCCCTGCCGGGCCATGGCGATCGCCATGCGCGACTCGGTCACCTTGTCCATCGCCGCGGAGAGCAGCGGGATGTTGACCCGGACGTTGCGGGAGATGCGGGACGAGGTGTCGACCGCGTTGGGGAGCACCTCGGATGCGCCCGGCAGCAGCAGCACGTCGTCGTAGGTCAGCCCGAGTGTCGCGAACTTGGCGGGCACTCCGTCGACGTTGGCAGTCATGACACCTTCCCCAAATGGCCTTGATCGGTGCGGATGTCCATGCTAACGGGAAGCACGGGTCCCAAATTCCACGGTGCACGGTGCCCCGAGGCTTCGTACGTTCGTACGGAATCGAAGCTTCGTACGGAGTCGACGTCTCGACCGTTCAGACGGCAGCCGGGAACGGGGTCCTCGCGGAACGGGCCCCTACTGCTCGGCCAGCGCCCGCAAGCGGTTGAGCGCGCGATGCTGGGCCACGCGGACCGCTCCGGGTGACATTCCCAACATCTGACCCGTCTCCTCCGCCGTGAGGCCCACCGCGATGCGCAGCAGGAGCAGTTCGCGCTGGTTCTCGGGGAGGTTGGCCAGAAGCTTCTTGGCCCATTCGGCGTCGCTGCTCAGGAGCGCGCGCTCTTCGGGGCCCAGTGAGTCGTCGGGGCGTTCCGGCATCTCGTCCGAGGGGACCGCCGTCGAACCGGGGTGGCGCATCGCGGCGCGCTGGAGGTCGGCGACCTTGTGCGCGGCGATCGCGAAGACGAACGCCTCGAACGGGCGTCCGGTGTCGCGGTAGCGCGGCAGGGCGAGGAGGACGGCGACGCAGACCTCCTGCGCCAGGTCCTCGACAAAGTGCCGCGCGTCGCCCGGCAGTCGGGACAGCCGGGTGCGGCAGTAGCGCAGGGCGAGGGGGTGGACATGGGCGAGCAGGTCGTGCGTGGCCTGCTCGTCCCCGTCGACGGCGCGGTGGACGAGCGCACCAATCACCCCATGGGCATAAGCCGCCTCGTCGTCGCGCATCGGACCATGGTGCCTTGGCGCCGCTCTGTCCGTGGCACCGCGTCCGTTGTTGTGCACCGAAGCGTTATGAGCAGGTGCGCCGGAACTCATATCCTGCGCCCTCCCCTTCCGCTCGACCGACTCGTCCCCGAGGAACTCCACACCTCAAGGATGCGGCATCCGCGGCGAAACGAGCAGCGGGCACCCGGCGGGCCGTTTTGCGGCCCCCACCCACCTTGCGGTAGGCGGGGACTTCCGCACCCGAGGTTCGCCTTGCGACGTCCGCGCCGCTCATCCCTGCTGACCTGCTTGTTCGCTCGGGATCCGAGAGCCGTCGGCGGCAGCCGCCGACCTCGGAATCCCCGGGAGAACACCGTCCCCGCCGAGGTCCACTAACGGACCAGACCCCACCGGAAACCGAGCGCCACCGCATGTGCGCGGTCCGAGGCGCCGAGCTTCTTGAACAGACGCCTGGCATGCGTCTTCACCGTGTCCTCGGAGAGGAACAGTTCACGTCCGATCTCCGCGTTCGACCGGCCGTGGCTCATGCCTTCCAGGACCTGGATCTCGCGCGCGGTGAGCGTGGGCGCGGCGCCCATCTCGGCCGAGCGCAGCCGGCGCGGTGCGAGCCGCCAGGTCGGGTCGGCCAGCGCCTGTGTCACCGTGGCCCGCAGTTCGGCACGCGAGGCGTCCTTGTGCAGATAGCCGCGGGCACCGGCGGCGACGGCGAGCGCCACGCCGTCCAGGTCCTCGGCGACGGTGAGCATGATGATGCGTGCTCCGGGGTCCGCGGACAACAGCCGCCGGACCGTCTCGACGCCGCCCAGACCGGGCATGCGTACGTCCATCAGAATCAGGTCCGAACGGTCGGCACCCCAGCGGCGGAGGACTTCCTCGCCGTTGGCCGCCGTGGTCACGCGCTCGACACCGGGCACGGTCGCGACCGCACGGCGGAGCGCCTCTCGGGCAAGCGGGGAGTCGTCGCAGACGAGGACGGATGTCATGGCCGCCCTCCGCAGCTGATGCGCGTCACCTTGAGCCTCCAGGCTGGTACTAATCGTCACCTGTGCGGTTGACGCTCGACCGATTTTTCCGGCAGTGGGTACTGCCGCCCGTCCGAGCGCTTGTTCCTCCAACCGCCTCCGCACTCTCAACGATGGTCACTCGAAAGAGTTACGGGGCTATGTGTCGTCTTCGGCACTCTACGTGAGGGCGTGGACACGGTGCAGACATGCACAACAGACCCTCAACGTTTCATCACAACCTATGCCCCATTTAGACTGTTTTCTTCCCTTTTGTTGGTGTCTGAGGCTAGATTCGCAATGAGTCATATTTTCATCTCCTTAGATCGTAGTTGTACGGTCAGGGGCACCAACTCAGCCCAGAACGGCAACAAGGGGACACGCAATGGCAGATTTCTCCCGCCTTCCCGGTCCGAACGCGGACCTCTGGGACTGGCAGCTCCTCGCGGCCTGCCGTGGGGTCGACAGCTCGCTCTTCTTCCATCCGGAAGGGGAGCGCGGTGCGGCACGGAGCGCTCGTGAGAACTCGGCCAAGGAGGTCTGCATGAGATGCCCGGTCCGCGCACAGTGCGCCGCGCACGCGCTGGCGGTGCGCGAGCCGTACGGCGTGTGGGGCGGACTGACCGAGGACGAGCGCGAAGAGCTCATGGGGCGGGCCCGCAACCGGCTGGTGTCGGCGTCGGCGAGTGGCGGAGATGTCGGTTCGAACACTTAAAGGAACGTTTCTGCAATACGGGCACGCACACGCGTGCCCGAATTTTTGATCTGAGCCCCGCCTGTCGCCCACGCCGGGCCTAGGTCCGGCCCGCCGCTCGCGCCAGCTGATCCAGCGTCGCCGCCACCGCGGGCACCTGAGCCAGGTCGGGCAGCGTCAGCGCGACGATCTCCCGCCGCACCGCCGGTTCCAGCGTCACCGTGCGCGCGCCTCGTGGCCGTACGGACTCGATGGCGAGCTGGGGCAGGACGGCCACGCCCAGGCCCGCGCTCACCAGGCCGACCACCGCGGGGTAGTCGTCGGTCGCGAAGTCGATGCGGGGGGTGAAGCCCGCGCTCTCGCAGGCCTCCACCAGCTGGCCCCGGCAGCGCGGACAGCCGGCGATCCACGGTTCGTCGGCGAGTTCGCCGAGGGCGACCGACTCCGCGCGGGACAGCCGGTGCCCTTCGGGTACGAGGCCGACGAGGCGGTCGGTCAGGAGGGGGCGGACGACCATGTCGTCCCACTCGCCGGCGCTCGCCGCACCCTCGTACCGGAAGGCGAGGGCCACGTCGCAGTCGCCCTCGCGCAGCAGTTCGACGGAGTGCGGGGGTTCGGCCTCCTCCAGGGAGACCCGGGTGCCGGGGTGGGCGGCGCGCAGGGCGGCGAGGGCCGTCGGGACGAGGGTGGAGCTGCCGCTGGGGAAGGAGACCAGCCGGACCCGCCCGGCCCGCAGGCCGGCGATCGCGGCGACCTCCTCCTCCGCCGCCGTGAGCCCGGAGAGGATGCTCGTCGCGTGTCGCACCAGGGCCTCGCCCGCCTGGGTCAGGCGCATCTCGCGCCCGCTGCGGATGAGCAGCGGGGTGCCGACCGAGGCTTCCAGTGCCTTCATCTGCTGGCTCACGGCGGGCTGGGTGCAGCCCAGTTCGCGGCCCGCCGCCGAGAAGGAGCCGGTGGCGGCCACGGCACGCAGGACACGGAGATGACGGGCTTCGATCATTTTTCGATCATAAGTGGTCCTTGGGGAGGATGGAGAATAATGCGGCGTGGCTTTGGGCAGGAGTGACCTAGCGTGTGGTCGTGGTCAAGGATGCGGGGACAAAAATGACGAGTACGGGGGCGAGTGCCGTGATGAAGGTGTTGTCCGTGAACGTGGGGCGTGCGCAGCCCGTGCCGTACACGGACCATCCGGAAGGGACCGGGATCGACAAACGGCCGACGGACGGGCCGGTGCGGGTGGCGGCGCCCGGGCCCAAGGGGATCGGCGGCAGCGGTCTGGCCGGAGACATGGTGTGCTCGAAGCAGCACCACGGCGGGGACGAGCAGGCGGTGTACGCGGTCGCGCGCGAGGATCTCGACGACTGGGAGCGCGAGTTGGGGCGCCCGCTGCGCGACGGGATGTTCGGCGAGAACCTCACCACGCGGGGTCTGGACGTGTCCGGCGCGCTGATCGGCGAGCGCTGGCGGATCGGGTCCGAGGTGGTCCTTGAGGTCACGAGCGGGCGGATTCCCTGTAGGACCTTCCAGGGCCATCTGGGTGAGAAACGATGGGTGAAACGGTTCACGGAGCGGGGTGCGCCGGGCGCCTATCTGCGGGTGATCGAGCCGGGTGAGATACGGGCGGGCGACGCGGTGGAGATCGCGCACCGGCCGGACCACGACATCACGGTCGCCCTGTACTTCCGGGCGCTGACGACCGAACGGACACTGATGCCACGGCTGCTCACGGCCGGTGAGTCACTGCATTCAGAGGCGGCCGAGGCGGTTCGCGAGTATGTGAAGAAGTACGGCTGAAGCGCGGGCGGGACACGGCTGCTGACAAGGCGTTACGCGCAGGGCCCGGGCGGCGGCTTCACGATCGGGAGGGAGCGTGCAGGGGGCGGACGGGCACAGCCCGGGTCACTAATCTTGCGCCATGACAACGGCTCTGATTACGGGATCGACCGCGGGAATCGGCGCCGCGTTCGCGCGGCGACTGGCGGCCGACGGCCACAACCTCGTCCTGGTGGCGCGCGACGCCGAGCGGCTCGGTGAGCAGGCGACGGAACTGCACGACCGGCACGGCATCGAGGCGGAGGTGCTGAGCGCCGACCTCGCGACGGACGCCGGCATCGAGGCGGTGGCCACCCGCCTCGGCGACCGCAAGAACCCCGTCGACCTGCTGGTGAACAACGCCGGCTTCGGCAACAAGGGCCGCTATCTCGACGTATCGATGGCGGACGAGCTGAGGATGCTCAAGGTGCACTGCGAGGCGGTGCTGCGGCTGACCAGTGCGGCGGCCGAGGCCATGCGGGAGCGGGGGCGCGGGGGTGTCGTCAATGTGGCGTCCGTCGCCGCCTTCGTGCCGCGCGGTACGTACGGGGCGTCGAAGGCCTGGGTCGTGCAGTTCACGCAGGGGGCGGCGAAGGACCTGGCGGGGAGCGGGGTGCGGCTGATGGCGCTGGCTCCCGGTTTCGTGCGTACGGAGTTTCACGAGCGGGCCGGGATGGGGACGGACAACATCCCCAACTGGATGTGGCTGGACGCGGACAAGCTGGTCGCGTCGGCGCTCGCCGACCTCGCCCGGGGCAAGTCCCTGTCGATCCCGGACCCGCGTTACAAGGCGCTGATGGGCGTGGTGAAGGTGACGCCCCGGGCGCTGCTGGGCGGGATCTCGTCGAAGACGGGGCGTAAGTACGGGCCGCGGTGACGCGTTTACGGGTCTGTGTGGAAGAGGTGTCGCCGCCGGTCCGGTGGGAGTATGGAGAGAGGTACCGGACCCAGGGGGGCCGGAGGCGGCGCCATGACATTCGTACAGTTGATCGACTGTAAGACCAGCCGGTTCGACGAGATGAACCAGCTGATGGACACCTGGGTCGAACAGACCAAGGGGAAGCGGACCGCGACGCACACGCTGATCGGCAAGGATCTCGCGGACTCGTCGCACTTCGTCGAGATCGTGGAGTTCCCGTCGTACGAGGAGGCGATGCGGAACTCGAACCTTCCGGAGACCGACAGGATCTTCCGGGAGATGGTTGCCCTGTGCGACGAGATGCCGACGTTCACAGATCTTGACGTCGTACGGGACGAGCAGTTGTGCGCGGACACCGCGCGGCGGTTCTTCGAGGTGATCGCCACCCGGGGTGAACTGCCCCCGCTCAACGACCTGTTCGTGGAGAACTACCACGACCACGATCCGTCCAACGAGCAGGACAACCTGGGGCTGGACGCGGCCCGGCGCGAGATGCAGATGTGGCGCGCTTCCTTCGACTTCGCGTTCACCGTCGAGGACCAGATCGCCCAGGGCGACAAGGTCTGCACCCGCTGGACGTGGAACGGGACCCAGCGGGGCGAGTTCCTGGGGATCCCCAACAGTGGGAAGAAAGCCTCGATGACCGGCTCGACCATCCACCGGTTCGACACGGACGGGAAGATCGTCGAGGGGTGGTGGCAGTACGACCGGCTGGGGCTGATGGACCAGTTGGGGGCGCTGGAGGGCCTGGAGCAGTAGCTGGATCTGAAGGACTTGGAGCAGTAGGGCGTACGGGGATCATCTGACCGCCCGCGAAGGGAGAAACCCCCCGTTCCAGCCAGGAACGGGGGGTTTCTTCGTGCGGCAGGGCTTTTGCCGGTGCCCTGACTAGTGGGAGTGGCCGTGGCCCCCGGCCGCGGCCGGCTCTTCCTCTTCCTTCTTCTCGACGACCAGGGTCTCGGTCGTGAGGAGGAGGGAGGCGATCGAGGCCGCGTTCTCCAGGGCGGAGCGGGTGACCTTGACCGGGTCGATGACGCCCTGCTTGACCAGGTCGCCGTACTCGCCGGTGGCGGCGTTGAAGCCCTGGCCCTTGTCGAGCTCGGCGACCTTGGAGGTGATGACGTAACCCTCCAGGCCGGCGTTCTCGGCGATCCAGCGCAGCGGCTCGACGGCGGCCTTGCGGACGACCGCGACACCCGTCGCCTCGTCGCCGGTCTTGCCGAGGTTGCCCTCAAGGATCTTCACGGCGTGGACGAGCGCGGAGCCACCGCCGGAGACGATGCCCTCCTCGACCGCGGCACGGGTCGCCGAGATGGCGTCCTCGAGGCGGTGCTTCTTCTCCTTCAGCTCCACCTCGGTGGCGGCGCCGACCTTGATCACACACACGCCGCCGGCCAGCTTCGCGAGGCGCTCCTGGAGCTTCTCGCGGTCCCAGTCGGAGTCCGTGTTCTCGATCTCGGCCTTGATCTGGTTGACGCGGCCCGTCACGGCGCCACTGTCGCCGCCGCCGTCGACGATGACCGTGTCGTCCTTCGAGATGGTGACGCGGCGGGCGGTGCCCAGCACGTCGAGGCCGACCTGGTCGAGCTTGAGGCCGACCTCCTCGGCGATGACCTCGGCGCCGGTGAGCGCGGCCATGTCGCCGAGCATCGCCTTGCGGCGGTCACCGAAACCGGGGGCCTTCACCGCGACCGCGTTGAAGGTGCCGCGGATCTTGTTCACGACCAGGGTCGACAGGGCTTCGCCCTCGACGTCCTCGGCGATGATCAGCAGCGGCTTGGAGGAGTTGGTCTGGATGACCTTCTCCAGCAGGGGCAGCAGGTCCTGGATCGAGGAGATCTTGCCCTGGTGGATCAGGATGTACGGGTCGTCGAGGACGGCCTCCATACGCTCCTGGTCGGACACCATGTACGGGGACAGGTAGCCCTTGTCGAAGGCCATGCCCTCGGTGAAGTCCAGCTCCAGACCGAAGGTGTTGGACTCCTCGACGGTGATGACACCGTCCTTGCCGACCTTGTCCATCGCCTCGGCGATGAGCTCGCCGACCTGCGTGTCCTGCGCGGAGAGCGCGGCCACGGCGGCGATGTCGGACTTCTCCTCGATGGGGCGGGCGGTCGCGAGGAGTTCCTCGGACACAGCCTTGACCGCCGCGTCGATGCCCTTCTTCAGGGCGGCCGGGGAGGCGCCGGCGGCGACGTTCTTCAGGCCCTCGCGGACGAGCGCCTGGGCCAGCACGGTGGCGGTGGTCGTACCGTCACCCGCGATGTCGTTGGTCTTGGTCGCCACCTCCTTCACCAGCTGGGCGCCGAGGTTCTCGTACGGGTCGTCGAGCTCGACCTCGCGGGCGATGGTGACGCCGTCGTTGGTGATGGTGGGAGCGCCGAACTTCTTGTCGATGACGACGTTGCGGCCCTTGGGGCCGATCGTCACCTTGACCGTGTCGGCAAGCTTGTTGACGCCGCGCTCAAGGGCGCGACGGGCGTCCTCGTCGAACTTAAGGATCTTCGCCATGGGAGCGATTCAGCCCTCTCGGAAACTTGGGAGAACGAACTGCGCCCCCGGCACCCGGCTGTTGAAGGTCGCGGGGGCCAGGGGCGCAGTTCACTGCAATGCTGGTAATGCCGGGCAATGACCGGTACTACCGGGTTATTACCGGGTGAATTACTTCTCGACGATCGCGAGTACGTCGCGAGCCGAGAGGACGAGGTACTCCTCGCCGTTGTACTTCACTTCGGTGCCGCCGTACTTGCTGTACAGCACGATGTCGCCGGTCTTCACGTCGAGCGGAAGACGCTCGCCGTTCTCGAAGCGGCCCGGGCCCACAGCAAGGACGACGCCCTCCTGGGGCTTCTCCTTCGCGGTGTCCGGGATGACCAGGCCAGAGGCCGTGGTCTGCTCTGCGTCGAGCGGCTGGACCACAATGCGGTCCTCGAGCGGCTTGATGGCAACCTTGGAGCTGGTGGTCGTCACGATCCGACCTCCCCCTTCGGAGATCTCACGGGGTTAACTGTCTGAGGTGGCGACCAGGTGGATCCGTCGTCGCGGGTGCCGGACCTGCCCGTCGCTATTGGCACTCTCCAGGGGGGAGTGCCAGACCTGAGACTATGACTGCGATTAGCACTCGGTCAAGCGGAGTGCCAATGCCGCCGGCGGTTCGGCAGGGGTTTCTGGTGATCGTGGGGCCTGATGAGTGAGCGTTCGTCGGTGTGAGCGCCGGTTCCTGGGGGCTCTGCCCCCAGACCCCCGGTCGCGCTGGACGCGCTCGTCCTCAAACGCCGGACGGGCTGGGATCGCCGGCCCGGCGCTGAAACTGGCTGGAACTGAAGGGGCCCTGCCCACCTGGCAGAGCAGGGGTCAGAGGTAGTCCTCCAGGTGGGCCACCCTCAGGCCTCTCTCCTGGATCTGCCTCAGCAGGCTCACCGTCCGGTCGACCAGGGGGAGGCCGACGGAGATGATGTCGCCCGCCCGGAGTTGGTCCTCCCCCGCTCCCTCGGTCCAGAGGACCACCGCCGACGCGCCGCAGTCCGCGGCGGCCCTCAGGGTGGTCCGGTCGTAGGTGCCATAGGGCGGGCGGAAGAGGCGGGGGCGGATGCCGAAGCGTTCTCTGAGTTTGTCCTGTTGGCCGCAGATCTCGGCGCGCTGGCCGGCGTACGGCAGGCCGCGCAGGGACTGGTGGTCCAGGGTGTGGTTCTGGATGTTCGCGCCGACCTCGCGCAGGCGGGCGAAATGGGCGTAGCCCGGGCCCACGACGCTGTCCGTGAGGAACATGCTGACCGGGAGGCGCAGTTCGCGGACCAGGTCGACGAACCGGGGGTCGCGTTCGGCGCCGTCGTCGTAGGTGAGGAAGACGACCTTGTCGTGGGTCCGGACACGGTCGACGACCGGGGGGAGGCCGGGGTCCGCCGGGTGGGCCCGGGGGTTCGGGGATGCGGGTGGGGCCGGGGGCAGAGGGGCGGGCAGGCCCCAGCGGAGGTGGGCCTGTCTGTCGCCGGGCGGGGAGTGCGTACGGGGCTTCTGGGCCGTGTGCGCCGCCTGCTCGCCGGGACGACCGGTTTCGGTGGGGTCCGCGGACCGGGCGCAGCCGGTGGCTGTCATGGCGAGGAGGGCGGCGGTGAGTGCGGCGGCGGACAGGGGGCGCGCGGTCACCGGCCTCACAGGTAGTCCTCCAGGCGGGCCACCGCATACCCCTTGGCCGTGACGAGTTTCATGAAGCGGCGGACCATGTCGGGCATGGTGCCCTTCCCGTCGCCCTTGCCCCGGAAGTGGCTGAGGACGATGTCGCCGGGGTGGAGGTCCCGGTCCCACTCGCGGTAGTCCCAGTGGTCGGCGAAGACCTCCTCGTTCCACAGGGGTACGTGCGTCACACCGCACGACTTCGCGGCGCGCAGGCTGTCCTCGTCGTAGTTTCCGTAGGGCGGGCGGAAGAGGGTGGGGCGGCTGCCGTAGCGCTTCTTGATCACGTCCTGCATGCCGCAGATCTCGGCCTTCTGCCGGTCGTAGGAGAGGGCCGGCAGGTAGCGGTGGCGGAGGGTGTGGTTGTTGAGTACGACGCCCAGGTCGCGCATCTTCCTGAAGTAGCCGTAGTCCTCCTTGACCAGGTAGTCGCTGAGGAAGGCGGTGTACGGGATCTTCAGTTCGCTCATCATCCGCAGGAACGCGGGGTCCTTCTCGGCGCCGTCGTCGATCGTGAGGAAGACGATTTTGTGGCGGGTGGGGATCGTGGTGAAGACGAGGGGCAGGCCGCGTTTCTCGTGGTCGTCGACCTCGAAGCCCTTGCGGGTGGTGAGGTGGGGTTTGCGGGCGGGGGGCGGGGGTGCGGTCAGGGGGACCTGGGCCAGGCCCCAGCGCTTGGCCGCGGCTGCGCGGGCCGCGTGCGTCCGGGCCAGCTTTCGGGCGTACGCGGCCAGGGCGCGGGCCGGGGGCTCGTGGAGGCGGAGCGGCTGGCCGGCGGCGGGGCGTACCGGTTTCGGGGCGTTCTCGGCGGCACAGCCGACCATGAGGGCCAGTACGGCTGTCCCCGCGCACAGTCCGCGCGAGGTCCACTTTTTGTCATTTTGTCCTACTGTCCGCATGGTGCCGGATCTTCCCAGGCCTGCGATACGAGGAAGACCCGACACCGGCACCGGAAGCCCGCCGTCCACCGTCTGGCGGACAATGACCCGGTGAACGAGCCCGCCGCTTCCCTCGCCGCCTTCGCCGCCCTGCTCACCCCTCAGGGCCGCGCCCTCCTCGACGAGGTGCGCGGCACCGAGCCGGCCCGTGAACTGGCCGTCGCCACCCGGCTGCGCCGCGAGTACCCCGTCGAACTGGTCTCGGCGGCGCTCGGACAGGCGCGGCTGCGGCAGCGGGCGGCGGTGAAGTTCGGTGCGGGGGACGCCGAGCGGATGTTCTTCACGCCGAACGGGGTCGAGCAGTCGACCCGGGCGAGTGTGGCGACGTACCGGGCGGGGCGGTTCAAGGAGTTGGGTGTGACCTCCGTCGCCGACCTGTGCTGCGGGATCGGGGGCGATGCGGTCGCGCTCGCCCGGGCCGGCATCCGCGTCCTCGCCGTGGACCGGGATCCGCTCACCGTGGCCGTCGCGCGTGCGAACGTCGAGGCGCTGGGGATCGGGGAGATGGTGGAGGTGCGGGAGGCGGATGTCACGGACGTCGACACGTCCTCGTACGACGCCGTGTTCGTCGATCCGGCGCGGCGGGGAGGGCGGGGGCGGATCTTCGATCCCGAGGCGTACTCACCGCCGTTGTCCTGGGCCGTGGGGGCGGCGGAGAAGGCTCCGCTGGCCGCGTTGAAGATCGCTCCCGGTGTGCCGCACGAGGCGATTCCCTCTGCGGCCGGGGCCGAGTGGATCTCCGACGGTGGTGATGTGAAGGAGGCCGTGCTGTGGTTCGGGGCCGAGCCCGGGCCCGGGGTGGTGCGGGCAACTCTGCTTCCTGGGCCGCGTGTTCTGGTCGGGCGGGGGTTGCCCGATCCTCAAGTGCGTCCGGTGGGACGGTACTTGTACGAGCCCGACGGTGCCGTCATCCGGGCGCATCTGGTGGCGGAGGTGGCCGAGGAGGTCGGCGGGGGGCTCATCGACGAGACGATCGCCTTTGTGACGGCGGATGAGCTGCGGGCTACCTCGTTTGCCTCCGCTTACGAGATCACCGATCAACTTCCCTTCGGTGTGAAGAAGTTGAAGGCTCTGCTGCGGGAGCGGGGGGTCGGGGTGCTGACCGTGAAGAAGCGGGGGTCGGCGGTCGAGCCGGAGGAGTTGCGGAAGATGGTGAAGCCTCGGGGGCCCCACTCGGCGACGGTGTTTCTGACTCGGGTGGCGGGGGCGCCGGCGATGCTTGTGGGGCATCCCGTTCGTTAGCGCTCCGCTGGGGGGCGGTTGTTTGGGTGCGGGTGGGTGGGGGCTTGTCGCGCAGTTCCCCGCGCCCCTGTCGGGGGCGCGTCCGTGCGGTGAGCTCCGCTGGTTGGGCGGTTTGGGGGCTGCGGGCCCGGTGGGGGGCCGTTCACGCAGTTCCCCGCGCCCCTGTCGGGGCGCGTCCGTGCGGGGCACGTGTCTTGTCCCCTAGCCGCACTCCTTCGCTCTGGCTTGCAGTAGGGACCGTTCTCGTTCGTTGTGGGTCAGTTGGGCGGCTCGTAGGAACTCCGCCTGTGCCTCCGTCTTGCGGCCCAGGCGTAGGAGGAGGTCGCCTCGGACGCTGGGGAGCAAGTGGTAGTCGCGTAGGGCCGGTTCGGTGGTCAGGGGGGCGATGATGCGGAGGGCTGCTGCCGGGCCCTCCGCCATCGAGACGGCCACCGCACGGTTCAACTCGACCACGGGGGACGGGGATCGGACGGCGAGGGCCGCGTACAGGGTGGCGATGCGGGGCCAGTCGGTGTCCTCGTAGGAGTGGGCGTGGGCGTGGCAGGCGGCGATGGTGGCCTGGAGGGCGTACGGGCCCGGTCCTGACGTGGTGGTCGTGGCGCCGGCTGCTTCGGCTCGGGCGAGGGCCGTGAAGCCGCGGGCGATCAGCATGCGGTTCCAGCGGGAGCGGTTCTGGTTCTTGAGGAGCACCGGCTCTCCCGACGGGCCCGTGCGGGCCGCCGAGCGGGACGCCTGGAGCTCCAACAGGGCGGTCAGCGCGTGCACTTCGGGTTCCTTGGGCATCAGGCCCGACAGCACGCGGGCCAGCCGCAGGGCGTCCTCGCAGAGGGCGGGGCGCAGCCAGTCGTCGCCTGCTGTGGCGGCGTACCCCTCGTTGAAGATCAGGTAGATGACCTCCAGGACCGAGCCGAGTCGGGCCTCGCGCTGCGGGCCGTACGGGACCTCGAAGGCGACGTTCTTCGTCGCGAGGGTCCGTTTGGCGCGGACGATGCGCTGGGCGACCGTCGCCTCGGGGACCAGGAAGGCGCGGGCGATCTCGGGGGTGGTGAGGCCGCCGAGGAGGCGGAGGGTGAGGGCGATGCGGGCCTCGGCGGAGAGGGCTGGGTGACAGGTGGTGAAGACGAGGCGGAGC
This sequence comes from Streptomyces sp. NPDC020898, assembly GCF_044333925.1. NCBI lineage: Bacteria > Bacillati > Actinomycetota > Actinomycetes > Kitasatosporales > Streptomycetaceae > Streptomyces > Streptomyces sp. NPDC020898. The sequence continues at coordinate 219,754 of NZ_JBIRRV010000008.1, read as the reverse complement.
AGGTCGTCGTCGATGTCGTCGGGGGCCGAGGGCTCGGGCGGCGGGACGGTCGTCTCCAGGGTCCGGCCGATCTGCGCCAGCTTGCGGGCGTAGGTCTCGCGGCGGCGGATCAGGTCGACGGCGCGGTGTCTGGCGGTGGTCATGAGCCAGGCGGCCGGGTTGTCGGGGACGCCGTCGCGGGGCCACTGTTCGAGGGCGGCGACCAGGGCGTCCTGGGCCAGTTCCTCGGCGATTCCCACGTCCCGGACGGTGCGGGTGACGGCCGCGATGATGCGGGGGGATTCGAGGCGGAAGACGGTCTCGACGGTCCGGGTGATCGCCCGTTCGGGCGATGGGTCGGAGGTGGGCTGCTGGGTCACAGCCCACCATCAGACACCGTCGGCGGCGATCGGCCAAGCAAGCCGAAAGGTCGCCAAGAGGTCCAGGGGCGTCAGGGGCGTCAGGGGCGTACTGAGCGGGTGGCTCAGCCCTCCGCGATCTCCCGGACCTCGCAGGTCACCGTCCAGTGCTCGTCGTGCACCTTCAGGAACCGCTTGGTCCATTCAAGGGCCTCGGCCTTGTCCTTGCACTGCATGATGGCGTAGCCGCCGACGATCTCCTTGGACTCGGTGAAGGGCCCGTCGGTGACGGAGATCTTGCCGTCCTGCCAGTGCATCCGGGTGCCCTGTGCGGTGGGGGTGAGCCCGGCGGTGTCGAGCATCACCCCGGCCTTGGTGATCTCCTCGATCAGCTCACCCATCCGCTGCATCAGTTCGGGGCTGGGGCCCTCGGCGGGAGCGGTGGACTCGTCGATCTGGACGAGGGAGAGATAGCGGGGCATGGGGTCCTCCTTGGGCGGGGCCCGGTTCCTTTCCGGGCTCTCACCTGTGCGTCGAACGGGGAGGGCCGGGATCGACACGGCCGCGAAAGTTTCTTCGCGGAACCCCGGGAACCCGGTGCCCCCTCAGCGCAAGGACGCCCAGAGTTCCGCCGCCTCCGGCTCCTCCGCGACCACCCGGTTGGCGTCGGACGGCGCCGGCACCACCGGCATCGTCACCGTCGTCACGTCGTCCGCAGACAGGCCCTGCAGGCTCTGGCCCAGGCTCATCAGTTCGGTGAGGGAGTCGAGGCCGGTGTCCGTCGTCAGGCTGGCTGTCGCCACGTCGGCGACCTTGTACAGCTGGGCCGGGCTGGTCAGCAGGTTCGTCGAGGAGATCTGCTGGAGGAGGGCCTTGACGAGTTTCTGCTGGAGTTCGATCCGGCCCAGGTCGCTGCCGTCGCCGACACCGTGCCGGGTGCGGGCCAGCGCGAGGGCCTGGGTGCCGTCGAGGTGGTGTTCGCCCGCCCTCAGGTCGAGGTGGCTGTCTTCGTCGTGGATGTCCTCGTCCGTGGTGACCGTGACGCCGCCGAGCGCGTCCACCAGGTCCGCGAAGCCCGCGAAGTCGATCTCCAGGTAGTGGTCCATGCGGACGTCCGTCATCGACTCCACCGTCTTGACCGCGCAGACCGGGCCGCCGACCGAGTACGCCGTGTTGAACATGACGCGGTACGCCTCCTCCGTCGAGTCCCCGTCCGACAGGGGGCAGGACGGGCGCGTGACCAGCGTGTCGCGCGGAATGCTGACGATCGTCGCCTTGGTGCGGCCCGCGTCGAGGTGGACGACCATCGCTGTGTCGGACCGCGCGCCCTCACTGCTGCCGCCGCCGAGTGCCTGGTTCCGCTTGCCGCTGCGCGAGTCCGACCCCAGCACCAGGATGTTCAGCGCCTCGCTCGGCAGCGGGGACGCCGACGCGGACGCGGATGTCGACGGCAGCGGCTGCGTCTTCGGCGGGCGGTTGTCGCCGAGTGCGCTGTTGATGTCGACGCTCTTGATGTTGCGGTTCAGGTGCCAGTAGGCATAGCCCGCGCCGAGGGCGGTGAGCACCAGGGCACCGGCCAGCGTGAAGCCAACGGCCTTCACCCAGCGCGACGACCGTCGGCCCACCTGTCTGCCCGCGCCCCCGTCGTCCGACGCCTGATCCTCGTCTCCCGTCACACGGAAGAACGTACGTCCGAATTATTACGGGCGCGGGCGCAAGCCCGGCATTCTTCGGAAATTCTCAGACTTCTCAGCCCAGGGTCACTGTCGGTACCGGGTTGCTCCCGCTCCAGGTCCCGTTGAACCCGAAGCTCACCGAACCGCCGCTCGGTACCGACCCGTTGTACGAGGCGTTCGCACAGGACACCGCCGCGCCCGACTGGGTGCAGGTGGCGTTCCAGGCCTGCGTGAGCTGCTGCCCGGCGCCGTACGTCCAGTTCACCTTCCACGACGACAGCGACCGGCCCGCGGAACAGCTGATCGTCACCTGCCCGGTGAACCCGGTGTTCCACTGGCTCGGGACGCCGTACGTCGCCGTGCAGCCCTCCGTCGACGGGGTGCCGCCGAGCGACTGGGCGATCGCGTAGTACGCCGGTTTCGGGGTGAAGTTCTCCGTGTACGGGGTCGCCGCGCCGTATCCGTCGAACACGTCCGGGATCCAGGAGTCGGAGTCCGTGAAGCCCCAGACCGTCACACCGGTGCACCGGGTCACGGCCACGCACGCGTCCATGACGGCCTTGTACTCGGTCGCCTGTTGAGTCAACTTGGCGTCCGTGGCGGGCAGTTGCATACGGATGTCCAGTTCCGTGATCGCCACGTCCACACCCAGATCGGCGAACCGCTGGATGTTCTGCTGGAACGTGGAGGGGTACTGGCCGAGGATCAGGTGCGCCTGCAGGCCCACTCCGTCGATCGGGATCCCGCGCTCCTTCAGGGACTTGACCAGGTTGTAGAGGGCGGTGCTCTTCGCGTTGACGCCCTCGACGTTGTAGTCGTTGATGTAGAGCTTCGCCGTCGGGTCGGCCGCTCGCGCCCACGTCAGGGCCTGTGCGATGTAGTCGGTGCCGAGGTTGTCGGACCAGAGCGTCGAGCGGTAGGTGCCGTCCTCGTTGAAGGGCTCGTTCACCACGTCCCAGGCCGCCAACCTGCCCTTGTAGCGGGTGACTTCGGTGGTGATGTGGTCCTGGAGGATCGTGCTGAGCTGGGCCGGTGTCCAGGTGCCGTTCGCCAGCCAGCCGGGGTTCTGGCTGTGCCAGACCAGGGTGTGGCCGCGTACCTGCTGGTCGTGGGCCTCGGCGAAGGCGACGATCTGGTCGGCCTCGGCCCAGTTGTAGGTGCCCCGGCTGGGCTCCACGGACTCCCATTTCATCGCGTTGCCCGGGGTGAGCGCGTTGAACTGGGTGCCGGCGAGGTCGCCGTACGTGCCGGTGAGTTTGCCTCCGGTGACTGCCGTGCCGATGACTTTGCTCTTGGCCGCCGCGAGATCGCGCAGCGGGGGGTCAGCGGCGTGGGCTGAGGTTGCCGTCCCGGCCAGGAGCAGTGCGGCGGCGGTGGCTGCGCCGGTGAGGAGGGCTATCAGGCGTGATCGTAAAGCTGTTCTGGAGGGGCTCATTGCGGGTGCCTCCGAAAGTTTCGGCTGTTCAACCGATTGACTTCGGGGCAGTGTGGGGTGTCTTGCATCGCACGTCAATAACAACTGCACCACTAACACGGTGGTACATCGGCTGCGGGTGCGTTGTGGCTGGTCGCGCAGCTCCCCGCGCCCCTAGCGGGGCGCCGGGGGCGCCCCCGTGCTGTTGCGTACCACCAGGCTTGTTGCCAGTTCCACTCTGGTTGCGCCCGAGGTGCCGTCCTCGCGGCCCAGGTTCAGGACGAGTTTGGCCGCTGTTTCGGCCATTTCCATCAGGGGCTGCCGTACGGTCGTCAGCGGGGGGCCGACCCAGCGGGCGATCGGGAGGTCGTCGAAGCCGACGACGCTCAGGTCCTCGGGGATGCGCAGACCGAGTTCGCGGGCGGCCTCGTACAGGCCCAGGGCCTGGAGGTCGTTGCCGGCGAAGACGGCGGTCGGGCGGTCCGGGGAGCGCAGGAGTTCGAGGCCGGTGCGGTAGCCCGTCTCGTGGTGGAAGTCGCCGACCTTGATCAGCGCCGGGTCGACCGGGAGGCCCGCCGTCTCCAGGGCGGCGCGGTAGCCGTCGACGCGGGCGCGGCTGCACATCATCCGGGAGGGGCCGCTGATCGCCGCGATCCTGGTGTGGCCCAGTTCGATCAGGTGGCGGGTGGCCGCCAGGCCGCCCTGCCAGTTGGTGGCGCCGACCGAGGGCACGTCGTCCCCGGGGTCGCCGGCCGGGTCCATCACCACGAACGGGATGGAGCGGCTGGTCAGCAGCGCCCGCTGGGACTCGTCGAGGCCGGACAGGACCAGGATCACGCCGTGCGGGCGGCGGGCGGCGACCTGGTCGGCCCAGGTCCGCCCCGGGGTGAGGCGGCCCGCACTCTCGGACAGGACGACGCTCAGGCCCTCCTCCCGCGCCGCGTTCTCGACACCCCGGATGACCTCCATCGCCCAGGCGCTCTCCAGCTCGTGGAAGACCAGGTCGATCAGCGGGGAGCGGCTCGCCTCGGCGCGGCGGCGCCGGTAGCCGTACGCCCGCAGCAGGTCCTCGACGCGGGTGCGGGTCGCCGGGGCGACATCGGCGCGACCGTTGAGCACCTTCGAAACAGTCGGAGCCGAGACACCTGCCTCGCGGGCGATCTCGGCGAGCGTCGCGGTCTGGGTGGACTGCGGTGTCGTCTGTGTTTCAACGGTTTTCGGGGGTCTCATGGAGGCGATCGTATCCCTGCGCCAACTCTTGACGAAGCCCCTCGCCCGCCATAAGTTCCCGGAACATTCGAAGTGCCACCCGAAAGATTCGTTCGGATTCGTTCAGAACATTCGCGAGAGGTGCTGTCATGGAGTCCAACAGAGGGCGGTCCACAGGGGCCACCGGTACGGCGTTCAGCAGGCGCTGGGTGCTCGGTGCCGGTGCCTCCGCCCTGCTCACCACGGGCCTCAGCGGCTGCGGCTCGGGTGAGGGTTCGGGGGGCGGAGGCGGGGACACGATCACCGCGTTCGTGTACGGGGACGACGCTGTGAAGGTGCAGCAGGCGGCCGTTGACCGTTTCAACAGGTCCGCGGCGGCGAAGACGGCCAAGGGCAAGGTCAAACTGGAGAAGATCCCGGGCTCGGACTATCTGCCCAAGCTGCGTACGGCGATGGGGTCGCCCAGTGCCCCGGACGTCTTCTTCAACTGGGGCGGCGGCTCCATCAAGGCGTACGAGGCGGCCGACAAGATCGTCGACCTGACCGACATCATCGAGAACGACCCGGTACTGAAGAACGGCTTCCTGCCCTCCGTACTCGCCGCCGGTGACCTCAAGGGCCGCCACTACGGCATACCGATGCGCGGCATGCAGCCGGTGATCCTCTTCTACAACAAGTCCGTCTTCGCCGATCAGAAGCTCCAACCGCCCACCACCTGGGACCAGTTGCTCGACATCAACACCAAGCTGAAGAAGGCGAAGATCACCCCCTTCGCCCTCGGCGGCTCCGACATCTGGCCCGAACTGATGTGGCTGGAGTACCTGGTCGACCGTATCGGCGGCCCCGAGGTCTTCCGGCGCATCCAGGACGGCGACGCGGAGGGCTGGGGCGACCCGGCGGTCCTCAAGGCCGCCGAGATGGTGAAGGAACTCATCGACGACGGCGCCTTCGGCTCCAAGTTCACCTCCGTGTCGTACGTCAACGGCGGTGCCCCGGCGGTATTCGCCAAGGGCAAGGCGGCGATGCACCTGATGGGCTCGTGGGAGTACTCGACGCAGCTCGGCAAGTTCCCCGACTTCGCCAAGAACAACCTGGGCTGGGCGGCCTTCCCGAAGATCGAGGACGGCGCCGGCGACGTCCGCAACGTCGTCGGCAACCCCACCAACTACTGGTCCATCAACCCCCGTACGCAGAACCGCGACGCGGCGATCGCCTTCCTCAAGGACTGCGCGTCCGAGGCGTACGCGAAGGACCTGGTCGCCCTCGGCGACGTCCCGACGACCTCGAACGCGGCGGCGCTGCTGTCCTCCGCGCCCAACCCGGAGTACGCGACGTTCCAGTACGACCTGGTCCAGAAGGCACCCGCCTTCACGCTCTCCTGGGACCAGGCGCTCGGCGACGAGCTGGGCACGAAGATGCACACGGAGATCGGGAAGCTGTTCACGGGCAAGTCGTCGCCCAGTGAGTTCGTGTCGGCCTGCAAGGGGCTGAAGTGAGCTCTACGGTCACTCACCGGGACGAGGAGACGGTGAAGGTACGCAAGGTGCGGGCCGGGCGGCCGAGCGCCGTCTGGGCGCTTCCCGCGGTCCTCTTCTTCACCTTCTTCGCGGTCGTCCCGATGGCCCTGGCCTTCTATCTCTCCTTCACCAAGTGGGACGGCCTCGGCGACCCGAAACCGGTCGGCCTCGCCAACTGGCAGAAGCTGCTGGACGATCCGCGGCTTACACAGTCGCTCGGGCTCACCGTCCTTCTGATGGTGGTGAGCTGGGCCTTCCAGACGGTGGTCTCTCTGCTGCTCGGCGTCTGGGCGGCGGGCCGTCAGCGCAACCGGGCGATCCTCTCCGCGATCTTCTTCGTCCCGTTCCTGCTCTCCTCGACGGCGATCGCACTGCTCTTCTACGCCCTGCTCGACCCGAACTTCGGCGTCATCCGGGAGAACATCCTCGGCTCGTCGAGCGGCGCGTTCCTCGCGATCGTCTTCGTCGGCGCCTGGCAGTTCATCCCCTTCCACACCCTGATCTACCAGGGCGGGGCCCGCCAGATACCCGAGGTCCTCTACCAGGCGGCGGCGATCGACGGCGCGGGCCGCTACCGCCAGTTCTTCTCGATCACGCTCCCACAGCTGCGGCACACCATCACGACGTCCACCGTCCTGATGGTCGTCGGCCTGCTGACGTACTTCGAGACCGTGCTGATCCTCACCAAGGGCGGCCCGGGCACGGACACGGCGATCCTGCCGTACCTGATGTACGAGGCGGGCTTCAAGAGCTACGACTTCGGCTACGCGAGCGCCATCGCGTCCTTCCTGGTCGTGGCCGCCACAGGCTTGTCCGTGCTCCTCGTGCGACTGACCGGCTTCGGCCGCATGCGCAGTACCCGCGAAGGGATGTGACGACATGTCACACGACACGCTCCCCCGCCCCACGACCGCCGACAAGCGCCCGGAACAGCCCGGGCGGCGGCCGGCCGGGCGTCGTCGCAAGCACTGGACCAGGCGCGCCAACCCACTCGCAGGCCTCGGCTCCGCCGTCTGGCTCACGATCGTCATCATCCCCATCTACGCGATGCTGTCGGCCTCGCTCACCAGCCAGGACAAGGCGCTCACCGGCAACCCCCTGAAGCCGCCCACCGATCCGACTCTCGACAACTACAACACCGTCCTCAACTCCGGCTTCTGGCACCTGCTGAGCAACACGGTGATCGTGGCCGTCGCGGTCGTGGCCATCGTCCTCGGCCTCTCCATCCCGCTCGCGTACGTCGCCGTCCGCACCCGCGACCGCTGGTCGGGCCTGGCCTTCCGCCTCTTCCTGCTGGGCGTGGCGATCCCCGCCCAGGCCGTGGTCGTGCCCCTCTACCTGCTCATCGCCAAACTCGACCTGTACGACAGCCTGTTGGCGGTCATCCTGCCGACGGCGGCCTTCGCCATGCCGGTCTCGGTGCTCGTCCTCGTGGGCACGCTGCGGGACGTCTCGGAGGATCTGTACGAGGCGATGGCCCTGGACGGCGCCTCCCCGCAGCGGATGCTGTTCCAGCTCGCCATCCCGCTGGCCAAGGGCGGTATCAGCACGGTCGTCATCTTCTCCGCCCTCCAGGCCTGGAACGGCTTCCTCTTCCCGCTGATCTTCACCCAGTCCGACGGACCCCGCGTCCTCACCCTCGGCCTCTTCAACTACGTGAGCCAGTTCGGCGTGAACATCCCCGCCCTGCTCGCGTCGGTCGTCCTCTCCGGCATCCCGATCTTCGCCGTCTACCTGGTGGCCCGGCGTGCGCTGATCGGCGGCCTGATGGGCGTGGGCGGCAAATGAGCACCCGGGACGACGCAGCCAGCGAAAGTGAACTCGCAGACTCTGACAGGAGTTTCATGACGACCGCCCCCTGGCGTGACCGCGCCCTGCCGGCCGACGCCCGCGTCGACGACCTGCTCTCCCGGATGACCCTGGAGGAGAAGACCGCCCAGCTCTACGGCGTGTGGGTGGGCGCCTCGACAGACGGTCACGGGGTCGCCCCGCACCAGCACGACATGACCGCGGACTACGCGTGGGACGAGCTGATCACCCGAGGCCTGGGGCAGCTCACCCGCCCCTTCGGTACGGCCCCCGTGGACCCGGCGCTGGGCGCGCAGGCACTGGCCCGCGCCCAGCGCCGGATCGCCGAGGCGGGCCGCTTCGGCATACCGGCGCTGGCCCACGAGGAGTGCCTGGCGGGCTTCACGGCCTGGCGCGCGACGGCGTACCCGGTCCCCCTGGCCTGGGGCGCCACCTTCCACCCGGAGCTGGTCGAGGCGATGGCGGCCCGCATCGGCCGGGACCTCGCCTCGGTCGGCGTCCACCAGGGCCTCGCCCCGGTCATGGACGTCGTACGGGATCCGCGCTGGGGCCGGGTGGAGGAGACGATCGGCGAGGACCCGTACCTGGTCGGCACCATCGGCTCGGCGTACGTCCGGGGCCTGGAGTCGGCCGGGATCATCGCCACGCTGAAGCACTTCGCGGGGTACGCGTCCTCGGCCGGTGCCCGCAACCTCGCTCCCGTCCGGGCCGGCGTACGGGAGTTCGCGGACGTCACCCTGCCGCCCTTCGAGATGGCGCTGCGCGAGGGCGGGGCGCGTTCGGTGATGGCGGCCTACAACGAGACGGACGGCGTCCCGGCCTCCGCCGACCCGCATCTCCTGACCCAACTCCTGCGCGAGGACTGGGGGTTCACGGGAACCGTGGTCTCGGACTACTTCGGCATCGGCTTCCTGGAGACCCTGCACCGGGTCGCGGGTACGCCGGCCGAGGCCGCCCACGCGGCGCTGGCGGCCGGCATCGATGTCGAGCTGCCGACGATCCGGAGTTACGGCGACGCGCTGGTGGCGGCCGTACGGGACGGAGACGTACCGGAGTCGCTGGTGGACCGGGCGGCGCGGCGGGTCCTGACGCAGAAGTGCGAGCTGGGCCTGCTGGACGAGGACTGGGAGCCGGAGACGGCCGAGACGAGGGCCGCGACGATCGACCTCGACTCGGCCGGAAACCGCGCGCTGGCCCGCCGGTTGGCCGAGGAGTCGGTCGTGCTGCTGGACAACCCGGCCGGGCTGCTCCCCCTCGCCCCGGACACCCGCATCGCGGTCGTCGGACCCAGGGCGGCGGACGCGCTGGCCATGCTGGGCTGCTACTCGTTCCCGTCCCATGTGCTCCCGAACCATCCGGACACCCCGGTCGGCCTGGAGATCCCGACCCTCCTGGACTCGCTGAGGGCCGAACTCCCGGACGCCAAGGTGACGTTCGCGGAGGGCTGCGGCACCTCGGACCCGGACACCGCGGGCTTCGAGGAGGCGGTGGCCCGGACCGCCGAGGCGGATGTGTGCCTGGCGGTACTGGGCGACCGGGCCGGCCTGTTCGGCGGCGGCACGTCCGGTGAGGGCTGCGATGTGGCGGACCTGCAACTGCCGGGCGTGCAAGCCGAGTTGCTGGACGCGCTGGTGTCGACGGGGGTACCGGTGGTGCTCGTACTCCTCACCGGCCGGCCGTACGCCCTGGGCCGCTGGCACGGTCAACTGGCCGCCACCGTCCAGGCGTTCTTCCCCGGAGAGGAGGGCGGCCCGGCGGTCGCGGGAGTGCTGGCGGGCCGCGTCACCCCGTCGGGCCGGCTGCCGGTGAGCGTGCCCAGGGAGCGCGGGGGCCAGCCGTGGACGTACCTCCAGCCACCGCTGGGGCTGGCGGGCGAGGTGAGCAGCCTGGACCCGACACCGCTGTACCCGTTCGGGCACGGCCTGTCGTACACCTCCTTCGCCTGGGAGGACTTCGAAGAGGGAGACCAGGCGGAGGTCGGCACGGACGGTTCGTACGAGGTGTCGGTGACCGTCCGCAACACGGGTGCGCGGGCCGGGGCGGAGGTCGTCCAGCTGTATCTGCACGACCCGGTGGCCTCGGTGACCCGGCCGGACGTGCGCCTGATCGGTTACGAGCGGCTGGAGTTGGCGCCGGGGGCGGCGAGCCGGGTGACGTTCCGCTTCCACGCGGATCTCTCGGCGTTCACGGATCGGGAGGGGCGGCGGATCGTCGAACCGGGGGCGCTGGAGCTGCGGTTGGGGGCGTCGAGTGCGGACGTGCGGCACACGGCGCGACTGCGGCTGACGGGGGCGGTACGGGAGGTAGGCACGGAGCGGCGGATGCGGTGTGGGACGGAGGTCGACTCCCGTTCCTGAACGGCGCGTTGATGGTGTTGCCCCGGGACGAAGTCCCGGGGGCGACCCGGGACAACCGGGCTTTCGGCGCTCCATGGTGAGACGGTGACCGACCGGACAGGTGCCGTGCCCGGCCGGCCCGTGCGACGGCGACGCCGGGCGTCGGCCGGTCCCGAGGGCCGGCCCTGCCCCCGGCGGTTCACGGGACCGCGGGGCCGTCCAGGTAGCGGCCCTGCGTGTCGTACGGCCAGGCGTTGGACACGCAGCCCTTGAGGCCGTCGATCTGCTGCATCATCGCGGGCGCGGGGCGGCCCGGGCCCGGGCAGGTCAGATGGCCCCGGCCGAGCCAGTGGCCGACCTCGTGGTTGACGATCAGGGCGCGGTACTCGACCGGCGGCCCGGCGAACTCGGGGGAACCCAGTTGCCAGCGCTTGAGGTTGATCACCACGTTCGGTCCGGTACGGCAGTTGACCTCTCCGATGTGGTCCGGCTGCCGTACGTTGCACAGCTGGTCCGTGGTGGTCGCGGTGGCGACGCGGAACACCAACTCGGCCTCCGCGTCGGTGACTTGACGGAAGCTGGCCCCTGCCTGGCCCCAGCCGCGCGGGTCGTTGAGGATCACGGCGATCTGCCGGGCCGCGTCCGCCGGGTCGACGCCGGCGCCGTCCTCGACCTGGACCCGGTAGGGGGTCCCGGAGGCGGGGCCGGTGGTGGTGAGGGGCGCGGTGGCGAAGGTGCCGGGTCCGGACCGGGGGATGGCGGGCTGCGAGGAGGCGCCGTTCCCGGGTCCGTTTCCAGTTCGGGAAGTGTTCGTGGCGTCCGGGGAGTTGGAGGGCTTGGGGGACGTGGAGGGCGTGGGTGACTCGGAGGCGGTGGGGTCGTCGAAGCTCGGGCTGGGGCTCGGGGAGGCCGTGCCGGGGGTACGGGCGGTGCCCGCCTGCGACGCGCCGTCGGGCAGCAGTTGCGGCAGAAGCGCCAGCATCGCCGCCGTACCGACCGCGGCGAGGCTGACCGTCACGCGTACACGGGTCCGGCGTTGACGCCGCCTGCGTAAGGCGATCCGGCGGCGCGGCCCTTGGGCTGTACGGCGCTCACGCATCGTCGGCACCGCCCGCCCCGGTCGGACGCACGCTCGCACTGGAACTCACACCCGCACTCGCACTCGCCAAGGAGCCCTCCGCCAGGTACTTCGCCTCGGGCAGCAACACCGTCGAGACCGCCGCGGACAGCACCTGGTCGGCGGTGACGGGCGGGGAGACCCCGGCGGCCGTGTCGGGGTCGACGGCCAGCTTCACGGTGCTGCCCGCGTAGCGGTAGAGCACGCTCACGGAACGCAGACCGGACACTTCGCCGTACGCCACGGTGACCCGCGCCTCGATCCGACCGTCAGGCTGCCACGTCGTACGGCAGTTTGATCCTGGCGATTCCGTCGATTCCGGTTCCAGGAGTTCCACCGCGCCCGGGCAGGGGGCGACGCCCTCCGAACCGTCCGGCACGGCCTGGAACCGTACGGGGAACGCGTGTCCGTCCCGCCGGGCCACGAAGAGGTCGGACCCCGACGGGGTGACGGGCCCGATCCAGTCGCCCAGGGCAAGGCTCAGCGCCTCGGCCGCCCGCTTCCGGTGAACGGCGTCGGGCGTGGCCTCGGGCACGGGCGTCGGTGCGAGCGTCGTTTCGGGCGTGGGCACCGGTGTGAGCGGCGCGGCCGGGGTGGCCGAGCGGACCGAGGGGGACGCCTGACCTCCGTCCAGCACGCCACCGAGTGCGGCCGAGCCGATGCCCCCGGCCGCGAGGACCCCGGTCACCGCGCCGACCACGGCGGCCCGCGCCCGGAACCGGCGGCGCCTGCCCAGGCGTACCGCCTCCTGCGTGAGATCGGGCAGCGGCGCGAGCCCGGCGGCGGCCTGCTCCATCAACTCCCTCAGCTCACCGACGAGCGCTGCGTCGGGCCCGGGCTCGTGCGGGCCGGGTGGCGTGTCGTGCACGGATGTCCCTTTCGCTGCTGGGCGGTTCAGTACTCGGCGGTGTACACATGGGCCTCGCCCAGCACCGCGCGCAGCCGGGTCAGGGAACGGGAGCACTGGCTCTTGACCGTGGACTCGCTGCACCGCAACTGCGCGGCCACCTCCGACACGCTCAGGTCCTCCCAGTAGCGCAGCACGACCATCGCCCGTGCGCGGGGCGGGAGTTCGCCGAGCGCCGCCATGAGCGTGACGCGCAGATCGGGTCGGGGCACGGCGGGCGCGGGGTCGGGGCGGGCGTGGGCGAGCAGATCGCGCAGCCGGCGCCGCCGCTCGTGCAGGAACAGCCGGGTCAGGACGGTACGGGCATAGGCGTCGAGGTGCTCGGCCCGGCTCGCCCGGTGCCAGTGCTGGAAGAGCCGGGCCAGCGTGGCCTGCACCAGGTCTCGGGCGTGCTCGCGGTCGCCGCACAACAGATACGCCGTCCGGTAAAGCCGCTGCCGCCCCGCCCGCGCGTACTCCTCGAAGTCCCGCTGCCGGACCGTCGCCGACATCCACCCTCCCGTTTCCCACAAGGCAATGACTCACACGCCTCATACGCACCACACACCTCATCCACCTCACCCGCCTCTTCCTCACCTCTTCTTGAGCGCGCTCGAGGCGGAAAGGTTGAAGGGGGCGCGGAAGTTTCTCGTTGGCTACGGAGGATGAGGGGGGTGTCCCCTCACGGATACGGGTGCCAGGCAACGACGACGATCACGGCCAACAGGCCACCGACGCTGATCGCCGTAAGCACTCCACTCCAGACCGCGTCGTCGGTCGTGACCTTCCAACTGCGTAAACGCCTCACGACGTACGTGCCCGCACGACGCGCGCCGGTTCGAGGCCGGCCGGAAGTCCGGCGGCGACTCCGTCCGGCGGTTCCATGACCGCGTAGTCCGCGAACGTACGCCGGTACCGCGCGTGCCGCGTCTCCTGCATGTGCCTGCGCTGCCACTCCTCGACATCCGCCGGATGACCCTGCACACCAGACTCAGCCCCGCACTCGAACTCGTCCCCCGAAACGCACCTCGTCGCGTACTCCGGCTCGGCAGTCACGTCCTGCACGATCGTGAACGGCACGTACCGGAACGTCCGCCGGGTCGTTCGCGGTGCCTCCGGGTGCTCGCGCCGCTGGTGCTGACGCATCAACACGTTGGCGTCCGTCTCCGCACTGCGGTCGAACACCGAGCGCGCCGTCTCACGGCACTCGGCGAGTTCGGCGCACGTCCCACAGTTGTCCACCGGAACGGGCGGACCGCTCACATCGAAGCCTGGCGCGCTCACAGCACCCGCCCGGCACGCTCGTTGACTGCCTTGACCTCGGCACTGAGCCGTTCCGCCGGGGTCGCCGGGCGAATCAACGCCGGGTCGGCCTGCCACTCGCGACCCCCGCCCACGGGGCGCAGCATCGCGTACGGCCCCACCTTGTCCTGGTACTCCCCCGCCTTGCCCGCCACCGGGTCGTAGACCAACGCCCCGTGCTCCGGGGTCTGTTCGTCCGTGTGTTGCGTCGTGGTCACTCCGTACACCTCACGCTTCGTGTGTGCGCACCCCGATCAGACGGGTAGTTACGCGCTGTATTCCAACCGTCACCAAGATGACCGAAGGTGCCGGTCGGGTACATGCTTGGACTGTCACCGAACGTCCTTGAGTGACAGCGAGTTGGCGCGAGGAGAGGTTCGACGGAGTGGAGCTGAACAGCGAAGACGCCAAGCTCACGCCACGGGTCAGGCTCGGCAGGCGGGTACGACGACTCCGCGAACGCAAGGATCTGTCGCTACGCCAGCTGTCCGAACGCGTGGGCGGCTACTCGCACAGTTACTTGGGCCGCGTGGAGCTTGGGGAGCAGTTACCTTCAGAGGCACTGGTCAACACGTTGGACGAGTTCTTCGACGCCGACGGCATCTTGGTCGAGTTGCTGGAACTGGCGCACGACACGCTCGTTCCGGACTACTTCCGAGTGGCCTTCTACAAAGAGGCCGAGGCCACGCGCATCCAGGTCATCACGAGTAGCATCGTCCCCGGACTTCTCCAGACTCCCGAATATGCACGGGCACTCTTCCGGAGATCACAACCGGGCAAGACCGACGAGCAGGTTGCCGAGCTTGTTACCGTCCGAATGAAACGGCAGCGAATCCTAGACCGCGACCAACCGCCTTATTATTGGGCAATCATTGACGAATCTGCACTCAGGCGCCCAATTAGTGGTCGAAGGTGCATGGCGGAGCAGATCAGGCAGGTATTAGAAATGGCCGATCGCCCGCACGTGACCGTCCAGGTGCTTTCGTTCGACACAGGTGCGCACCCCGTGCTCGGCGGCAGTCTCACCTTGCGAACCCTGCGCGACGGCGAGACGATTGCAGCCATCGAAAGCTTCACAACTGGTGAATTGGTAGAATCCCCGAGCAGAGTTCTTCAATTGACGCAGAAGTTTGACGTAGCACGGTCCCTGGCCCTCACGGACGACGAATCACTCGATCTGATCCGCAGATATTTGAAAGAGTATGAACTTGAAGACGATTCCTGATGCGTCGACCATATTTGCTTGGCGCAAATCCAGTCACAGCGACAACGGGGACGGCGGCTGCATCGAAGTATCAGACAACCACCCCGACGGCATACCGGTCCGCGATTCCAAGAACCCGCACGGACCTGCGGTCATCTTCATAACGGCAGCTTGGTCATCGTTCGTCGACTCCGTCAAAAGCGGAAATCTCTCTGCCTGAGCCTCACGACGGCCTTCGCCGCTGCGGCTGGGGCCGTCGTCATGACGACGCACGGGATTCTGCCAACGCAGTCAGACAGCCGACCCCGTCTGCAGAGCCGCCTCCACCTTGGCCACCTGCCGGGAGATGAGCTCCTCCTTCACGACCGGCATGAACCGCTTCTTCTGCTGCTCCGACAAGGAACTACTCATACCACCATGTCCATGGACGTAGACGATCACGCTGCCAGTACGCACGAGAACATATGAATCATACGTGTCAATTCCATCCTTCGAGAGCGAAGTTTTCACGTGAGCACTTTCATCACCCACCTCCGCCACTGCGCCGGTTGAGACTTTTGCGCGAATAGAACCTCCATACCGCGAACGGAAATCCAGGGTCCGACAAGCAGAGAGAGACTTCTCCATGCTTGAGAACGCCCGCTCCGCCTCACCTGGAGGATAACTAGTCAAAATCACCGGCATAGTGTCAGCGAAACTCCTTTTCTCTGTCACATAGGACCGCGAATACCCGGTCGCCTTCTCGCCTCGCGCTCGGAAAATCATCTCCGCCAGGGGCACGCATTCGGCCGGGGAGGCGTCAATCTTCAGCTTCTCCAGATCCGCCAACGTCTCATCCCCGTGCGTGATCCTGTAGCCCGCTATCTCACCCTCAGTCAACCTGACAGCCTCCAATTCGGCCTGAGTGAGCGCGCGCGATTCCGGGGCAGCGGCAGGACTCGACGCCGCCGGGCGCACCGAGGCGCCAGCCGCGCTGCTTCCGGAAGGCGAGCATCCGGTAGCCGACAAACCAAAAATAACTAACAGCGTTCCAGGGTATTGAATCCAGCAGTAGTACTTCACTTGTACTCCTTGTCAAACTCGCCACGATCAAGCTTTCGAAGCTGAACCAGTGGCGCACCCAAGAGCATCCATCAGAGATGGATATACACAACCCGGAATCGGGATGATCGACGCCGTTTCAGCAATCGATAGTTCCCCGTTCTGTCATGCAGTACTTACCAAAGAGATTCCTGAGAAGCGGCACTTTTCTTGCCGAGCACCAACTTCAATCTTTGGAGCATCGCAAGCCACTCCTCTCCGTCCCCTCCTCGACTCCAGTCGTCCCACAGATCATTATCCTTGAGGAGCAGTCGAGATACCGCGGTGAGCGCCAAGAAAACTAGATCTTTCGGGATTTCTGGGAGCTCGCCAGAGGGTCCGCACACCTCCGATTGAAACTCTTCACCACCGTCAACTTTTTGGACGGTCAAAGCGGCGGCGGCGATCGCAATCTCCGCCCCACCTCCGTCGACGTGGGAGCTGACATCGTCCGCCACCGCCGCGAGAGCCGCGCGCAGCATCTCGATCCGCTCAGACTGAGGCGCATCGTCTAGATCGCCAGCAAAGTCGGCGGCGGTATCATTATCGAACGGCTTATATCCCCATGCTCCCATAGGTGCTCCTTTGGCTACGGCAAACCCTCTGGCGCTTCATTTACTCTACTCATCAAAGGGGAGTTCGAGTTGACTCGACCTCTGTTGGCGATCGTTGTAGAGATTGCGACCTCGCCCCTCGATGCCACTGCTAAGTTTAATTCCTATCTTCTCGAGCTGAACCTTAACGATATGTTCTTGAATTCTGAGAGCGTCGTCATCACCGCAGACGTGAATGCAGATGACAGAGCCATCCTTATCACGCCTGCCTAGGTCTGCGTGCTGCTTCAGCCGCCTGTCGAGGTCATTCGTCTTCCCGACGTACACATGCCCGGGCTTGGAAGCGTCATCGAAGATATAGACACCCTGATTCTTATTGCAGTTGTGAACCAGGACCGGCGTGGCACCTGCAAGTACATAGTACGTGTGTAGGTCACTGACCGTCAGGTTGTGAACTTTCAGTGACAGCACGTTCCACTGCTTGACCTCGACGATCCGTGCATACGCCCCGACACTGGTGCGCAGCCGCTCCCCCACCCGCAATTGCGCGGCGTCGACCCACTCACCCAGCTCCGCAACCCAGAAGGGGTGCCCGTCAGTCGCCGTGACCGAAGCAGTCCTGGTGCCCTTGTCGCCATCGATATCGATCGTCACCTTGACCAGACGCTTCCAGCCCTGGCCCGTGATCTCGGCGGTGACCGTCTTGACTACGGTTTTGCCCGTCTTCGGGTCGGTCGCCAGGACCTTGTCGCCGATCCGGACGTCCTCGATGGGCTTCGTGGTGCCATCCGCCATCAGGACTTCGGTGCCGGGCACGAAGCTGTTGCACTTGAGGACCTTGGCACCCTTGAACACCCTCGCCAACGGCAGGTCCAGTGCCGCCGAACCGCAACTCTTGGCGCTGTCGCCGCTCAAGCAGCTCTTCCAGGCATCGACGTCCGGGGCGATCAATTCGACGACGACCGCGGTGACCAACTTGTCGAAGCCGCTCTGCTCGTGGGTGACCAGGCCTAGGGCCTCGGCAGCACCGCAGAAGGCTGACTTCTGGTCGTCCGGGCTCAAACACATGCCCTGAGCCCAGACCTTGACCCGTTCCTCTTCGGCGTACTGGGGGAACCTCGCCTCCAGTTCGCGGGCCATCGGGACCTGTTGGTTCTCGATCAGGACGTAGCCGTTCTCCTGTCTGACGTTGACCGCCTGCGCAGGACTGTCCCCCGAGGACGCGATCACCGTGCCGGAACTCGTCGCGTTCGCCGGGTCAGCCGTCCCCGTCTGCGGGTCGTAGCCGACGGAGTCCTGGATCTCCTTGGAGCAATCGGCAAGGGAGTATAGGCAAGGGTCGCCGTTGTGCGGCTCCGTGCCCTGCGGGTCCATGAAGGTGAGCGGGTTGTTGTTGCCGTAGTTGTAGCCGTTGATCTGCTGCGGGTCGGTCAGGTCCATCAGCGGGTCGACCGAGAGGAAGCGGCCCGTGGACGGGTCGTACTCGCGGGCGCCCAGGTGGGTCAGGCCTGTCGACGCGTCCTTCGTGCCGCCGACGAAGCCCTTCGTTCCTGGCCAGGACGCCGGCTCTGGGCCCCGTGTACCACCGAAGGGCTTGGCGCGGCGCTGGCTGAGCTGCTGGGTGGCGGCGTCGATGGCGAGGAGCGCGGTGCCGTGGTGGTCGGCGGTGGTGAAGGAGACCTTGCCGTCGTTGCCCTGGATCGCCTGGTGGCCGCCGCCGAGGGCGATGTACCGGGTGACCTTGGGGGTTGTTGTGCCCTTCGCCACGGAGATCTCGGTCGTGCCCAGGTAGGCGGTGGTCTCGGTCGGGGTACGGGCGATCAGACGGTTGCCGTCGGCGTCGTAGACGTACTCGGTGATCTTCGGTGATCCGCCCTCGACCGGCTCCGTGACCTTCGCCAGCCGGCCCTCGGCGTCGTAGTCGAGGTCCTGGGTGGTGCCGCTGCCCAGAGTCCGGGTGTCCGTGTTGCCGGTCGCGTCGTAGGTGAAGCTGTCGCCCGCGACGACGCCGGGGCCGGTCCGGGTGACCGACCTCAGGGCGTGTGGCCGGACTACGTTCGCGCCCGGCGTGGGGTAGTCGTAGACACTGGAGACGTTTTTCGCGGCATCGCCCGTGACGTCGTGCTCGACCTCAGTGCGCCGGTTGCCGATCTTGTCGTAGGTGTACGACTGCCAGTACGGCACCGGGCCGCCGAGTACGGACGCGTCGGGTGCGCTCGCACAGGTGCCTGTGGACTGGGTCCATGCCTCTGTCAGGCGGCGCAGGTAGTCGTAGTCGAAGCACTGAGTGTCCGTGCCGGAGCGGGAGGTGTCCGAGACGGAGAGGACGTTGCCGATCTCGTCGTAGCGGAAGCTGGAGGCCTGGTCGACGCCCGCGATGTCCTGACGGTTCACTCGGCTGAGGGCCAGTCGCCGGGTTCCGGGCTCGTACTCGTTGGTGATTCGGACGAACTTGCCGCCCGCGTTGGACAGTTCGTACTGGAGCGGATCACCGGTCAGGCTGTAGCCGACCGAGGACTTGATGCCTTCGCGGCCGTCCACGGTGATCGGCCGCAGCGTCTCGTCCTCGTAGGCGTAGGCCACCGAGGACGCGGCCAGGGCACCGGCCTTGGGTAGGCCGACGCTGCCGATCTGGCCTGACTCCTTGTACGTGGCGGTCGAGAGGTAGGTGCCTGCCAGACCCTTGTTCGCCTCCGTGTCCGGGATGGTGACGGAGGTGCGCAACGGTCGGTAGAGGCGGTCGTAGGCGACGACCTTCGAGGTGTAGGCCTGGCCGTCGTCGGTATAGCGGGTGGACTCGGCGATGTGCCCCTTGGCTTCGCTGATCGTGTCGTACGTCCACTTGGCGCGCAGGGGGCCAGTCGCTGACCCGGACCGCAGCTCGGTCTTGCGGCCGAGGCCGTCATAGGCGTATGCGAGCGTGTTGCGGGCGTCCGCCATGGAGGTCAGCAGGCCGCGATCGTCGTAGAAGTACTTGAGTTCGCCCTTGTCCGGGTCCTTGGCACGTTTGAGCTGGCCGAGCAGGTCGTACTCGTACGTCCACTCGTTGCCCGCAGGGTCCGTGACCTTGGACACCGCTCCGCTCTGCGAGAAGCCGTACGTCGTGGTGTCGTGCGCGGAGTCGGCGGTGCGCTGGTGGTGCTGGCGCAGTTCGGTGGTCTGGCCTCGGGAGTCCGTCAGCGTCGTGGTGGCGGTGCCACCGACCGGCGGGATGACTGTGGTCCGGTCGCCGCCGTAGATCGTCCTCGTGGTGTTGAGGACCTTGCCGCCGTCACCGTTGCCGAGGATCTGCCGATGCTCGGTCCGCCGGCCCAGTCCGTCGTAGGCATAGCGGCTCTGGATCTCCACATCGTTTTCGTCCAGCGGCTTGTACAGCGTCGTGGACGGCTTCTTCAGCGCGTAGTAGGGCAGGAACTCCTGGGCCGTCAAGCCGCGTTCGTCGTAAAGGACGTCGGAGAGCAGCACTCCGCCGTCCGGGCCGGGGTCCTGTGTCTGACGAGGGCGCAGGAAACCGTCGTAGAGGACGTACGAGGTGATCTGGGCGCCATTGTTGCCGAGGGTCTTGGTACCGACGGCGATCGGCTGCTTGTCCGCGAGGGTGTAGGTGTACTCGTACGTGGGGACGTCGCCGGTTCCCCGGTCGGCGAGCCACACCTTGGCCGTGCGGCCCAGTGCGTCGTACGCGAAGTTGGTGACCTTGCCGTTGGTGTCGGTCTGCGTCAACGGCACCCCGCGCAGCGGGTCGTTGGTGGTGGTGGAATTCTGCGTGGTGGCACTGTCACCGGGCGTCACGGGTGGCGTGGTGACCTTGGCGGAGGTGGGGAAGCCCGTGGTCGGGGTGTAGGCCGTTGTCGTGGTGCGGCCGTCGGTGCGGTCCGTACGGGTCAGGGCACCGGACTTGACGGTGACGGTTCCGCTCAGGTCGTTGCTGGTGAGCTTGCGGCCGTAGGCGTCGTAGGTGGCGCTGGTCTCCGTGTACGTGGCGGTGGTGCCGTCGTGGGACTTGAGCATGGCGGTCGCCCGCGGGTCGCCCTTGGTGGGCGCCGCGTCGTAGGCGAGACCGTCGTAGGCGGTTCGGACGTCGGAGATGACGTCCTTGGCACGGTCGGTCGTGGCACCGCACGCCTTGGCCACCGTCTCGGCCCGAGAAGGCAGGGAGAGGATCGCCCCGGCGGCCGGGTAGGTGGTGCGGGTGCACTTGTCGTCGGCCGAAGTGGAGTCGTCACCGAGGTCGTTGGTCTGGTTGATCCGTCCGGCCGTGGTGTCGAAGCTGTTGTCCGTGGTGGTCGTACGCCACCTGGCGCCGGCGCCGTTGTCCAGCGAGGTCCAGGTCCTGGTCTGGTCGGTACCGGTGAGGTTGGCGGTGACCGTGCCCCAGTCGCGGACCTTGCTCGCGGTCTGATGGTGCCATGGCCGACTGACCGTCTTGGCCAGGACGTTGCCGCCGGGCCCGGAGTAGTTGACGGTCTTGTAGAGGAACCCGGCAGCCGAGTCGTGGTCGGTGAGGGCGGCGCCCTCACCCGTGCCCAGATCGACGCTGACCTCTTTCGTGCCGCCGGCCGGCGCCTTGCGGTCGCCGTCCATGCCCCGCAGGAAATAGCTGTCCGCCTGCGTGCGCAGCGTCGACGGTCCTTCTTGGCCTCCGGTCATCACTCGGACGTGGTCGTAGCCGCGCCACTGCGACCAGGTCTTGGACTTCTCCTTCGTCAGCCCGTCATCATCGTCGTAGTGCCAGGCCCCACCGCCGAGGTAGTCGTACGACGTGACCTGGTCCGGGGAACTGCCGGTGCGGTCGCCCAGAGTGACAGTGGAGGTGACGTACTTGTTGAACCAGTGCAGGTCGGGGTCGACGGTGGGGGTACCACCGAGGTACTGCGGGAAGCAGCGGGTGGTATTGGTCTGCGGGGTCGGCAGCGCGTCGAAGTCGCACTGCGGTGCCGAATAGCCGACGTAGATAGCACCGCCGGCTTCATCCATGACGGCGGCCAGCCGGTCCTTGGTGAACGGGGCGAACCCGTCGCCGGTCCTGTCCAGGCGGTTGTCGAGTTGCACGTAGGAGAACGTGGTCTTCGGCAGGGTGACCGCGGGGGCGGCGCTGTGTCCGGTGCGCTGGATGGAGTCCAGCTCCAGCTGGTAGTCGATGTCGGCCATGCCCCAGCGGTGGGCGAGCTTCCAGGAGTCGACGTCGGCGTAGGAACCGGACTTCAGTACCTGGGTCTTGACCGAACTGAGCAACTTCCGGGTGAAGAACACCGGGGAGAGCCGCCCCTTGTCACAAGTCGCGCCCTCGTCGCAGTTCAGGTCCCACGGGGTGTCGTACCAGTAGAAGGCGTCGCTGCCGATGGACGAGCAGGTGGTCTGCGCGTTCGGGAGGCAGCGCTCGCCGCTGGTGAAGTCGACCTTGGCCAGTGCCTGCACCGAGTACATGGTGGAGGACTTCAGTCCGTACTCGATCCGGTCGAGGTAGCCACCGCGTGTGTAAGGGGTGTCGTCCTCCGCCTTGAGGTTGCGGCCGTAGGAGTTGAGCTCTTTGTCGTAGTGGTACGCGATCGCGTTGCCGTGCGGATCGACGACATAGTCGAGGTTCCAGCGCCACCCCTGCTCGCACCAGGAGGCGGCGAAGGTGGAGGCGTGGCAGGGTTCGTCAGCGTTGTTGCCGAAGACCGGGACGGTCCAGGTGGAGTCGGTGGCCTCCTTTCCGGCCACCCAGCCCGGCAGCCGGTTGTAGCCGAAGTAGTACTGGGTCCCGTCGGGGGTGGTGACCTTCCAGTACTCGTCGTCGCGGGCCTTGTTGGCACGCACGTCCGTGGTCGAGCCGAATTTCCGCTCGATCTTCGTACCGTCATCATTCTTCAGCTTGAAGGCGTTAGTGCCGTTCGGCACCAGCTCGCCGCCCTTGCCGTTGAACGAGATGAACGCGTTGTCGTAAGCCCAGCACAGGTCACCGGGCCTGCCGCCGTCGGCGTTCTCCACTCCGTCGTCGGCACACGACTTGTAGCGGCGCTCGATCGACCCCGGCCAGATGTCGAAGCCGTCGCCCGCCCACGAGGCCTGGTTGTTGCTGTTGCCGGTCCGGCCATCGATCGAGCCCGAGGAGTACGACAGACCCACGCTCGGCGTGAGGCCGCCGGGGACGTCCGGGACTCCCATGTCGTACTGCCAGGAGAAGTCACCGGTGTTGAGGCTCGTGCTCCACGCTGCGGACGGGGAGAGCGGGGTTGCCTTGTAGTCGCCGCTCATGCCCGCGTCGTCGGCGACGGCCGCCAGGACAGTGGCTCCGGTGGCGCGCAGGGAGACGCTGGGGGCGGTGAGGGTCTGCCGCTCGGTGTCGTTGACGGTCTCGACGGGTTTGGCAGCCCGGCACTTGGCCTCGGCCGGTGTGGTCAGCGCGCACGCGGGCAGTTCGACGAGGCGCAGCCGGGCGGCGTACCCGCCGCCGAAAGTCCCGGCGAAGGAGGAGTAGTCGAGGCGGGTGCTTACGGCAGCCTTGGTCTTCAGCGGTTGCGAGGGCTTCAAGGTGAACAGTGGGCCGTCAGAACCGGCGCGCTGGGCGGCCTTTCGATCGTACAAGCGGGCCGCAACTGTGATGCTGTGGTCCGGCTTCACCGTCGTCTTCGTGCTGCCCACAGAAAGGGGCAGGCCCTTCGCGCGCACTACGGACGCGGAACGCGCGTTGAGTTCGACGGTCGCCGAGCCCGCCTTCGGCCAAGTGGCACGTGGGGCTTCCTGCGGGGTGCGGGGTCCCTTCGCGGCCGGGCGCGGGGGGATCGAGACCGGCGTGACAGCGACCGGCTTCTCGGACGACGGCAGGTCCGGGCGACCCGTGCCTCGGTCGGCGGCGACGCCTTCGGCCTGTGTCACGGCCTGGAGAAGAGTGCCGATCATGACCGCGGCCGAGGCCAGGGCGACGCGGCGGCGTAGCGTACGAACTCGCTTGCGGGCTCTACCGTTCATCCTCGTTCTTCATCCCTCGTGTGGGTGTGAGGCCGCTTCGTGGAAGCCGGTCGTGACGGTCAGTCGTTGCCGGGTACGGTCGTGTCGGCGCCCGGCTGCCCGGTCGCGAGGTGTCCGATCTGGAGTTCGTTCAGCGCGCCTTGGAATGTCCAGACATCGGAGACCGAACCGGGCCAATACCCGCCGGCCCGGTCGCGGCCGAGCTGGAGCGACTGAACGGCCTTGAAGGTCAGAACGTTCTCGGCCGACGAGACCTGGTCGGTGCAGCCCGCTACATCGGGTTCGCCGTCCTCGTCGGTGTCCTTGCAGGCGACTTCTTCCAGCTGTCCGTTGACGTAGAGCCGCATCTCATGGGCGAAGCCGTCGTAGACCAACGCCAGATGCGTCCAGTCCCGGGGGCTGTAGAACTGCCCGTTCTCCACGTCGGCAGACGCGGCGTCGGTCTTGTCCGCATCGGCGGTAGTGATCCGCCAACGGCCGCCGTCGGTTCCCGGAGTAGCACTCGGGATGTACCGCACCGAGAAAGCGTCCTTGTTCGTGCCCGGCGCACTGAGCAACGCGACCGAGCCGGTTGGAGTGGCCGCCGCCTGCGCGAACGCACTGACGGTGAAACTGGCCTCGGTCTCGAGCGGCACGGTGCCGGCCGCAGTAGCGGCGTATTGGTTGACGCCATTCAGTATCAGGTCGCCGTCGACCCAGCTGGGCGGCCCGATTTTGGCACCGTTGTAGAGACCAAGTCCTGCGCCCACGGGACCGGCGTCCGGAGTGACTGGCGTGGCGGCAGTTGAGGCGCTCTCGAACTTCCAGCGGCTCTTGACCAGCGACCGCTGCTTGAACAGCTGCCGTACTTCGTCGTCGGAGATGGCCCGGTCGTAGAGCCGCACATCGTCCATGGCGCCCTTGAGTGGGCTGATCAGCCCACTGGCTCCCTTGGCAGCGCCCAGCGTGACCTCGCCCGTGGCCAGCCATGGCGTGGTGTACGAGGTTGTGGCCGTCAGTACGCCGTTGACGTAGAGCCGGATCTCGGAGGCGTCGATGTCGTAGACGCCAACGACGTGGTTCCACTGACCGAGCCGTGCTGCGGCGCAGTTGCTGTTCGCAGGGCAGGCGGTCTGGATGGCCCGGACCGGGGTGGCGTTCGAGGCGTCGGCGGAGTGCCGCAGGAACACCCAGCCGCCCTGCGCCGTGGAGTGGTACAGCTCGAAGCCGGCGACGTTGGCGCTGCTCTGGGCAACAGCTGTCATCGCCCGGCTCTCCTTGTCCTTGGGCAGCTTGACCCAGGTGGAGACCGCGAAACTCTGGTAGGTGTCCATGACCGGCCGGCCGGCCGTCAGGTAGTCGTCGACCCCGTCGAACTCGACCGCGCGACCGTTCACGCCGTCGGCTCCGAGGGCGGTTCCGCCGCGTAGCTGGGCGGCGACCGGCTGGGCCCGCCCCGTCAGCGCGACAGCGTCCGCCTTCTCGTCTAGCGGGAAGACCAGCTTCGCGGGACGACCCGTGTCCACCGGGTTTCGTTCGTGAAGGCGGGTCACCTGGGCGTCTTCGAGCTGGTAGTCGAAGAGCTGGAACTCGTCGAGGGAGCCCTTGAAGAAGTTCTCGATAGTCCCGTAATGGGATGCGGCGCCAAGAAAGGTGCGGCCCCGTGCGTCCCAGGGCTCGGTGAAGGGGGCCGTGCCGACGAGCCCGCCGTCCACGTACAGCTTCATCACGTGGTTGACGTTGTCGAAGACCCCGACCAAATGCGTCCAGGTGTTGAGCCGGGACTCAAGGCATGTGGTGTCCCCGGCCGAGCAGGCAGGCTGGACGGCTCGGGCCGCCGAGCCGCCCGAGGCGTCGGCGGAGTGCCGCAGGAAGACCCAACCTCCTAGCGCGGTGGAGTAGTAGATCTCGAAGCCGCTGGTGTTGGCACCCGACTGGGCGACGGCGACGGTCCCGGACGTGGGAAGGTCGCTGGGCAGCTTTGCCCACACCGACACCGAGAAGCTCTTACCGGTGTTGAGGACTGGGGAGTCGGTGGCCGCGTAGTCGTCGACGCCGTCGAGTTCGAGGCCGGTTCCGGAAACACCCTCCGCGCCGGTCCTGACCCCGTTGATCGTGGCGGGCCACTCGCCGCCCGCGCCGGTGACCTGGCTCGCCCCGGCGCCCTCGTCCAGTTGCCAGGACAGCCGGTCGGGCTGACCGGAACGGACCCGGAAGTGGTAGGTGCGCGGCTCGGAGGCGTTACCGGCGCTGTCCCACGCCTTGGCCATGATGAAGTTGGGGCCCGGTCTGGTCGGCATCATCTTGATCGTCCTGGCGGCACCGCCCGTGGTGGTCAGCGTGTACTTGCTGCTGGGTGACCCGTTGATACCGATCCAGTACTTGGTGACGTCCGGGTCCGGCGCGTCGATGGTGAAGGTGCCGTACCGGCCCACTCCGTCCCACCAGGGGTCGTTCGGGTCGCTGTCGTCACCACGTGGGTACTGGGCTGAGGTTATGGAGGGACCGGCGGGTACCCCCAGGTCATACCGGAAGTAACAACTGTGGGCGCCTTGAGAACTCCAGGGAGACCACTGGCCGCTACCGTTGTCCCCGTTTTGGCCGTCCCAGACCCGTGCCTCCCAGGCGATCAGCTTGTCCGTGGGAACAGTGGTGGGCAGTGTGATGGAGAAGCCATGCCCCGAGGGCTTGGTCGTGCTCCGCGCCGAGAGCCAGTTACCCGAGTCCCACCGCGCCCGGAACTGCACCGAGACCCCCTCGTTGTCGGGGTCGGTCACGGCAGTGGCCTTGATCGTCGCGCGAGAGCGGATACGCACCGCTCCGGCGGACGTCATGCACGGGCCACCCGGGTCCATGATGAGCCGCGAGGTGCTGATCCGCGGCGGGGGACGGTTGTAGGTCACCCTCAGGTATGCGGCGTCGGAGAACCGCTTCCACGTGTAGCGGTCGTCCTCGTCGCTGGCGCGCATCCCGAAGGTGATCGTCGGCCACTTGTTGGCCGCTGCCTGAGCCACAACGTCCTTCACGTTGAACTCGGCGTCGGCCGAGGCACAGCCGTCGAAGCCGTACGCGAAGCTCCGCGTCTCAATGCGGTCGATCCAGAAGCCCGATGCGTTCTGGGTGTTCCAGGTGGTGGACGAGTTGATGCCCTTGGTCCGCCACAGTTGCACCTCGCGGGGCTGGCAGGAAGCCGCATGTGTCTCGCGTACGGTGAACTCGGCCTTGATGATGCTGCGGCCCGCGTACTTGGTGGTCGGGACCTGGTAAAAGAGTCGCTTCACGTCCTGCGGGGCGCAGTAGTTCCAGCCGCAGTAGCCGAGGCCCGCATCCGGGTCGCCGTTGAACTTCCACTGGGGTGAGCTGTCCCAGTACCGGGAGGCCACCGTCCAGGCAGTGGCGCGCGGTGTTTCCATCTGAGGGTCGATGAACACCGGGTAGACCGTGTCCGGGCCGGTGAGCAGCTCGCGATCCGGAGTGAGGACGAGTTCGTCGCCGCCGGCCGCGATGTCGACGCCCACGGGCTCCAGTCGTCCCGAGTCGCCGGCGCCGGGTTCGCCCGCCGCTTCTGCGCCTTGAGCGGTTTGTGCGGCCTGGACGGTTTCCGCTCGCCGGGACGTGGCCGGGGAGGTCTCTGCCCGAGCTGACTCCGCGGTGGCGGGAACCGATGCTAGGTTCGCGCCTGTTCCCTGGCTCTGTTCCTGAGTCGCTGGGCTGGAGTCCCACATGACCGGCCGGGGTGCTTCGAAGACGACACCACCCCCGCCCTCGTCGACAGCTTCGAGGCCGCCGTTCGCGGTCTCCCTCGCCACCAGGCCCTCGGTGCTCAACTTGAGGCGCAGTTCCGCGAGTTCCTCGCTCTGTGCCGCTTCCGCCGACTTGACGACGAGCAGTTGGGTGAAGCCTTCGGACCGGGCCGCGAGCCGGAGATCCACATCCGGCAGGATGTCGGGGTAGGTGGCCGTGTCACCGTCCAATCGTGGCGCCGGTACGGTGCCCGGCCACGACAGTTGGAACGTCCGTCCTGCGCGTTCCAGCCGCACCAATGGTCCTGTGCCCCCACCGGAGAAGGTCAGCCCGACCGAGACCGCCTTCGGCGCGACCATGCCCTTATTGGTGCCCGTGCCGACCACTGCGAGGGAGGGGTCGATGGGACGCCACTCGCCGTCGACTCGGGTCCGGACCGGCCGCATGTACTCGCGTGATTCCAGTTCCCCTTCAGGGGTGGCGTAGAGATCGCTGCTCTCGCCGCGCTGCGAGAGCACCTCCACCTTCTTGCCCAGGCGCTTCGCCAGCGCGAGTGCTTCGTCCTCGGAAGCCGCGGTACTGGATTCCGCCTCCGCAGAAGCCGGTTGCGCGCTCGCGGCACGCTCGGCCGCAAAAGCCGACTGAGCGGCCCGGCCAACGGGGAGCGCTCCCACCGGCAACAGGCCGACAGCCACGGCAACACCAGTACTGATCGCAAGTGGTACGACGGACAAGCCCGCCCCCCTGCGCCTACGCGCACGACGAAACATCGCCAGCCCTTCCCCCGTAACCAGCTGTGCCCCAGCCATGATCAATCTGTCATGACCATGTGAAGCTAGGCACGAAAAGCATCGGAAGGATGAATTCCATGTGGTGAAATCGTGAACTCAATTGCGAACCAAGGGACTTGAGTGGGCGCAAGGGGCACGAGAGACAAGATGGCGCAAAGATCCCGCCAATCGATCGGCACGTTGCCGAAGATGTGGGGACCACCGACCGGAGTCGTCGAGCGCAGCGGCACCCGCAGGCCGTCCCGGGAGATGACCAGCCCCGCCACCGCCACCCGACCCCGACTGCTACGGCGACCGGCCCGAACCGGTCCGTCGGTACGTCCGGCAAGCGCCCACTACGGTGGACGCACGCCCACGTCGCCGCCGGAGCCGACCCGCTCGTCCGCGTACGAAACCCAGCCGGACGCCCGTCAACTCCGGGAAACCTCAAGGTCGTTCGGCGCGGAGCCGAGCGCTACGACCGGAATGACGTCGTCCCCGGTGTGGCTCTGTGCCGTGCGCCCGGCCACGTACCGCTGGGCGATCGTCCCGCAGATCAGGGCGAGGGGCAGGGAGGCCAGCCGCCAGCCGTCGGGCAGCAGCCAGGCGGAGAGCGTGCCGAGGGCGGCCAGGGTGCCGATCAGGGCTACTCGGTCGCGGCGCACGGAGATGCTGCTTTCCTCGCGGAACACCCGGGGGTCACCGGACTGCTCGCCGGGGCCCCACGTACAGCAGGAACGCGACGACGACGCAGACGAACGCCGGGCCGAGGAGCACGCCGTCCCACAGGAGGCGGTGGCTGGTCGGGATGCGTGCCGCGGTACCGAGGGCGAGCCCCGTACCGAACAGGATGTTCGACCGCGCGCCCTTCGCACCCCGACTCTCCGTCGGGCCCACCGGCGTTCCGCGCCCCGCGAGATGCAGCACGCCTCCCCCGACGAGAACCGCGGAGACGGCGAACGCCACCGCATACAGGGTGACTTCCACAGGCTTCCCCCCGCTTCCTTGTTTTCCTTCGTCGGGTCGCTGGTCGGTCGGTTGGCCGGAGAACGAGCCGTCCCCACAGGAGGGCCCAGGGTTTGGCTCGGTGAGCGTAGACGATGCGTCTCCGTGACGCCGTCGGCCTTCGTCCGGACGGCCCGGAGTGCACCTGTGGGTCGTGCGACCCCCTGCCGAGCCGCCCCTGTTTGTCCGTATCATCCAGACCGTTCGCCCCTATACGGGCAAAGCGAGGGTTGGCCGATCCTTGACGGGAGATGCGGACATCATTCGCCCCTCACCTCAAACCGCCACCGTCTCGAACCGCCACCTGTGTACGGCCCTCGCCACCAACCCCGCGGCCGGTTCCGGGAGTTCGGGAAGGTCCGCGTCGTAGTCCGCGTCCCACCAGGTGAGGACGAGGACGCGGTCCTGCGGAGCGCGGAGCGTCTCCCGGCGCAGGGGTTCCGGGGCCAGCGTCTGCGTCCGTACCCAGGCGAGGAGTTCGTCGCCCCGTCCCTCGACGGCCCGTGCCTCCCACATCAACGCGACGGTCACGGGTACAGGTTCCCCTCAGTCACCTCGTGCACATGATCATGACTGTGACTCTGCCCCGGCACATGCGGGTCCGTCACCGGCAGCGAGGAGTCCGCCGACAGATCCCAGTCGGAGGGAGCCCTGCCCCGGGCGACCATCTCGGCACCAAGTGCGGCCACCATCGCCCCGTTGTCCGTGCACAACTTGGGCCGGGGCACCCTGAGGCGGATACCGGCCGCCTCGCAGCGCTCCTGGGCGAGGGCCCGCAGCCGTGTGTTGGCGGCGACGCCCCCGCCGATCATCAGGTGGTCGACGCCCTCGTCCTTGCAGGCCCGCACCGCCTTCCGGGTCAGCACGTCCACCACCGCCTCCTGGAAGGAGGCCGCCACATCGCGCACCGGCACCTCCTCCCCCGCCGCCCGCTTCGCCTCGATCCAGCGGGCCACGGACGTCTTGAGCCCGGAGAAGGAGAAGTCGTACGCGGCGTCGCGCGGCCCGGTCAGCCCACGCGGGAAGGCGATCGCACGGGGGTCGCCCTCCCGCGCGTACCGGTCGATGACCGGACCGCCGGGGAAGCCGAGGTTGAGCACCCGCGCGATCTTGTCGAAGGCCTCACCGGCGGCGTCGTCGATGGTCGCGCCCATCGGCCGTACGTCCGACGTGATGTCCGAGGACAGCAGCAGGGACGAATGGCCGCCGGAGACCAGCAGGGCCATCGTCGGTTCGGGCAGCGGGCCGTGCTCCAGCTGGTCGACGCAGATGTGCGAGGCGAGGTGGTTCACGCCGTACAGGGGCTTGCCGAGCGCATAGGCGTACGCCTTCGCCGCCGAGACCCCGACCAGGAGGGCGCCCGCGAGTCCGGGACCGGCGGTGACGGCGATGCCGTCGAGGTCCCTGGCACTGACCCCCGCCTCCTTCAGCGCCCGCTCGATGGTCGGCACCATGGCTTCGAGGTGCGCGCGCGAGGCCACCTCGGGCACGACACCGCCGAACCGGGCGTGCTCGTCGACGCTGGACGCGATGGCGTCCGCGAGGAGCGTGGTGCCGCGGACGATGCCGACGCCGGTCTCGTCGCAGGAGGTCTCGATGCCCAGGACGAGCGGTACGTCCTTGGAGTCAGCCATTGCTCTCGGTTCCCTGTACTTCGATTTCCTGCACGGAAGGGAGTGATGCCGACGGATCGCGGAGGCGCATCACCAGGGCGTCGACGTTCCCCGGCTGGTAGTAGCCGCGCCGGAACCCGATGGGCTCGAAGCCGAACCGCTCGTACAGCTTCTGCGCGCGCACGTTGTCCACCCGGCACTCCAGCATGACCTCGGCGCACTCGAACGTGGTCGCCGCCCGCAGCAGTTCGGTCAGCAGTACGGCACCGAGCCCGGTGCCCCAGTGCTCGCGGGCGACGGCGATCGTCTGTACGTCGGCCACGTCACCGGCGGCGGCCAGCCCTCCGTACCCGATGATCCGTCCGCCCCTCTCCACGCTGTCGTCCTCGGCGACGAGGTACCGCCGGGTCGCCTCCGGCCCTCGCGCATGGGCCAGGTCCGACCAGAACATGCCCCGGGACCAGGCGTCCTCGGGGAAGAGGTCCTTCTCCAGCTCCAGCACGGGCTCGATGTCCCACCAGCGCATCTCGCGCAGCACGGCAGTCGTCACTTGGGGGTGACCACCTTGTAGTTCTTGGGGACCTGGGCGTCGGGTCGGCGCAGGTAGAGGGGTCTGGGCGCGGGGAGTTCGACGCCCGCCGCCAGCCGTTCGGCGGCCAGCGAGGCGAGGGCCGCGGCGGACACGTGCTCGGGCTCGTGCGCGTCCGGGAAGGTGTCCGGGTAGAGCAGGGCGCCCGCGCCGACGGCCGGCAGGCCCGCGACCTGGTCGGCGAGGTCCGCCGGCCGGTCGACGGACGGCTCCGTCACCCTCGTACGGGAGTCGCTGTATCGCGCCCAGTAGACCTCCTTGCGGCGGGCGTCGGTCGCCACGACGAAGGGGCCCGGCAGGTCGGCGGCGTACGCGAGGCCGTCCAGCGTGCAGACGCCGTGTACGGGGACGCCGAGCGCCAGTCCGAAGGTGTCGGCGGTCATCAGGCCGACGCGCAGCCCGGTGTAAGGGCCGGGGCCGATGCCGACGACGACGCCGGTGACGGCATCGAGGCCCGTGCCCGCCTCGGCGAGGATCCGGTCGACGGCGGGCAGCAGCAGTTCCCCGTGCCGGCGCGCGTCGACCTGGCTCGACGCGGCGACGACAGCCGTCCCGTCGTGCAGGGCGACCGTGACGGCCGGGGTGGCGGTATCCAGAGCGAGCAAGAGCACGCGAACAGCCTACGGCGCCCGCGCCCTCCGTACGGCCGCTCCGGTCGCCCCTCCGGCTGCTGCTACCGTCACCACAAAACGGGACGTACGTGTCATTGCCGGATTCCGGCCGGGACGTACCCGGTGACTACAGAGAACGCAGAGGTGGGCGCTGGTGACCAGGAGCAGCTCGGGATTCGTGGCCGGGCTCACCGCGGCGGCCGTCGCGGCGGTCGGCTTCCTCGCCTACCAGGCCTCGGCGAACGCGCCGCGGACCCCGGGCGCCCCGAACGCGTCCTCGTCGTCTCCGGTGACGACCTCGAAGACCGCCCGCGACGCACGGCACCCCGACGCCCTGCCGGAGGACTCCGGCAAGGGCAGGCGGGTCGTGTACTCCCTGGACAGGGACCGGGTGTGGCTGGTCGGCGCCGGCGGCAGGGCGCTGCGCACGTTCACGGTCACGCCGGGCTCGATCGACCCGGCGCCGGGCAGGTATCTGGTCACGTCCCGCTCGATCTCGGTCACGGGCACCGACGGCACCCCGATCGAGCACGTCGTCCGCTTCACGGGCGTCGACGGCGTGGCCATCGGCTTCAGCGCGGCGGTGGACGGCTCGGCCCCGCAGCCGGACCCGGAGGTACGCACGGGCGGCATCCGGGAGGCCCGGCTGGACGGGAACGCGATGTGGAAGTTCGCGACGGTCGGCGAGAAGGTCGTCGTCGTCCGATAGGAGACGTCAGGCGGTGGACGTCAGGCAGCTTTCCGCTGCTCGACGGGCTCCTCCGGGGCACGCGGGGGCGTCGAGACCGCACGGGCCGCCGCGCCCGCCGCCAGCAGATCGCGCATGGACACCCCGGCGACCGCGTACGACCGCGGTTGCGACGTCGACTGAGGCTTCGACTGGGGCTTCGGCGGCTGCTGCTTGTTGCCATCTGTGGCCGACATGGACGCCTCCTGAGACCCGGGGGCGGACGTAGTTAGGTAACCCTAACCACGGACTGGATACCATGTCACCACGCGCAAGACCCTCAACGCAACATCTTGCCGACGGATTGTCGGAACATTCACGCAGACGTTCCCGCGGACGCTCACGCACACGTTCATACGGCGCTCAGATCAACCGTCGCCCACCGCTCCCCCACCCCCGTGAGGGTGACGTGCCGTACCTCGTCCGTGGTGTCTCCGGTGGCCCGGTGGATGAGGAGGTGGAGCCGGTCGTCGGTCAGCTCCTCGACCTTGCCCTCGCCCCACTCCACGACGACGACGGACTCGGGCAGCGAGACGTCGAGGTCGAGATCCTCCATGTCGTCGAGACCGCCGCCCAGCCGGTACGCATCCACGTGGACGAGCGGCGGGCCCTCGCCGAGGGAGGGGTGGACGCGGGCGATCACGAAGGTGGGCGAGGTGACCGCACCCCGGACCCCGAGCCCCTCGCCGAGCCCGCGGGTCAGCGTCGTCTTGCCCGCGCCCAGCTCACCGGTGAGCATCAGAAGGTCGCCGGCCCGCAGGATCTTGGCGAGCCGACGGCCCAACTCCCGCATCTCATCGGGCGAGTCGACGACGATCTGCACTGTCCGTACCGTGCCCGGTTCAGCCGGGTTGTGCGCTGCCGCTGGTGCTTCCATAGCCAGCCACCGTAGCTCCTGCAGGAACGGCACCCGCGCGGGTGAGCAGGTCGGCGAGCCGGTCGGTGACCGCTTCCGGGTGTTCCAGCATCACGAGGTGCCCGGCGTCCGGCACGAGCACCAGCTCGGCGTCCGGCAGCAGGTCGGCCATCGCCTCGCTGTGCTCGCTGGGCGTGACGAGGTCCCCGACCCCGGACAGCACCAGCACGGGCATGTCCGTGAAGTGGCGGAGAGCCTCGGTCTTGTCGTGCTCGGTGAACGCCGGGTAGAACTCGGCGACGACATCTATCGGGGTGCCCTCGATCATCCGCTCGGCGAACCGCGCGACGGCCGGATCGACGTCCCGCGACGCGAACGAGTACCGCTTGATGATGCTCGCGAAGAGATCGGCGGTGGCCCGCCGCCCCCGCTCCACCCACTCGGCCTGCTGCCCCAGCGCCTTCAGCACGCCGGGCAGCACCCGCCGCACCGCGTTGACGCCCGCGACGGGCAGCCCGAAGTTGACCTCGCCGAGCCGCCCGGACGACGTACCGACGAAGGCGACGCCGACGACCCGCTCCCGTACGACCTCCGGGTACTGGTCGGCGAAGGCCATGACGGTCATCCCGCCCATGGAGTGCCCGACCAGCACGATCGGCCCCTCGGGCACGGCGGCGTCGAGGACGGCCTTGAGGTCGCGCCCGAGCTGGTCTATGGAGACGGGCACACCGTCCTGGACCTGGGCGACACCGCGCGCCGAGCGCCCGTGGCTGCGCTGGTCCCAGTACACGCTCCGGACGACACCGCGCAGGGCGGCCCGCTGGAAGTGCCAGGAGTCCTGGCCGAGGCAGTAGCCGTGGCTGAAGACGACGGTGACGGGGGCCGGGGCCTTGCGTCCGAAGAGCCGTCGCCGGCGCGGGGTGAGGGCGGGCACGGCTGCCGGGTCGACGTCGTCGACCTCGTAGTACAGCTCGGTGCCGTCGTCGGCGTACGCCTTGCCCGGGGTGCCGCGCAGCGCGCCGTACGGGCCCGCCGCGTCGAGCGCGAGCCGCGCCTTCTGCCGTATGCCGCGCCCCACGGTCATCCGCTCCACGGCGACACCCGCGGCGGCGCCGGCGGCCACCACGCCTATGGCGACGCCCACGATGCCGGTCGCCCGGCGCCAGTTCCCGGCCGATGCCTCCGCGGCGGAGACCACGGCCGCCGTGGCGGCGCTCGCGACGACCTCCGCACTGCTCTCGCTCACGTACCGCTCCTCGCTGGAATGACCACTGAAGTAGTTGGAAGACCTGTGGGAAGACTTGCCGGAGTTACGGGGGTTACTCGTGCCGCCCGGCCCGAACCGGTCGGGCGATTGCCCCTCTTGTCACTCATTCACGTAGACGCGGGGTACGCGGGTTCCGATGCGCGTGACGATTTCGTACGCGATGGTCCCGGCCGCCTGTGCCCAGTCCTCGGCCGTGGGCTCACCGCGGTCACCGGGTCCGAAGAGCAGCACCTCCGCGCCCGCCTCGGGCTCGTCGCCCCCCAGATCGACGGCGAACTGGTCCATGGCGACCCGCCCGGCGACGGTCCGCCACTTGCCGCCGATCAGGACGGGACCGGTGCCGGAGGCGTGCCGGGGGATGCCGTCCGCGTAGCCGACGGGGACGAGGCCGAGGGTGGTGTCGCCGGGGGTGACGTAGTGGTGCCCGTAGCTGACACCGTGGCCGCCCGGTACGCGCTTGACCAGCGCGAGGGAGGCGGCCAGCGTCATCACGGGGCGCAGTCCGAGGTCGGCGGAAGTGCCGATCTCGGGGCTGGGCGAGATGCCGTACACGGCGACCCCCGTCCGCACGAGGTCGAAGTGCGTGTCCGGTCGGCTGAGCACGGCGGGCGAGTTGGCGAGATGCCGTACGTCGGGCCGCAGGCCGTGCCGTTCGGCGTACGCGAGCATGTCGCGGAAGCGGGAGAGCTGGGCGTCGACGGAGGGATGGGCGGGTTCGTCGGCGCAGGCGAGATGGGACCAGAGGCCGGTGACGCGGATCAGCCCATCCTGCTCGGCGCGGCGGGCGGCGGCGACGAGCGTGCTCCAGTCCTCCCCCGGCTGACAGCCGCCGCGCCCGAGCCCGGTGTCCGCCTTGAGCTGGACACGGGCGGGCCGACGGGCGGCGGTGGCGGCTTCGACGACCTCCCGCAGGGCCCACATCGCGCCCACCGACACGTCGATGTCGGCCTCGACGGCCTCCTGCCAGGGCCCGCCGGGAGTCCAGAGCCAGCACATCACGCGGACATGGCGGGGAATCCCGGAGGCCGGCCGCCGCAGGGCGAGCGCCTCCTCGGGAGTGGCGGTGCCGAGCCACTGGGCCCCCGCATCGACGGCGGCCCGGGCACACCGGACCGCCCCGTGGCCGTACCCGTCGGACTTGACGACAGCCATCAGGGCCGCGCCGCGCGCACGAGCGCGCAACGTCCGTACGTTGGCACGCACGGCGTCCAGATCGATCTCGGCGCGGGCACGCAGGGCTGCGGCCGGCAGGGCTGCTGTCTCACTCATGGCGCCCCCAGTGTCTCAGAGGGACCGGGAGATCCCGGCGATCGCATACCGGCCCACGCTCTTCAGCCCGTCCGGCGTCCGAGAACAAGGCCCGTCCAGCGCCAGCTTCCTGCCCACCCGCCCGCCCCCACCGCTTCTCCAGCCCAGGCCCAGACCATCCAGCCCGTCCGGCGTTTGAGGACAAGGCCCGTTCAGGGCCGACAGCGGGGGTCTGGGGGCGCAGCCCCCAGGGATGGGACGGGTAAGGGCGGCGGGGGCGAAAAACCCCCGGTTCACCCACCCCGCACATCCCGCCAGGCCCTCCCCACCCCCTCCGCCACGTCCTGCGCCCCCACCGGCGCCCCATCCGCCGCGAGCCTCCCGGCGAGCCCGTGCAGATACGCCGCCACGCTTCCCGCGTCCAGCGCCGAGAGCCCCGCCGCCAGCAACGACCCGCCCAGCCCCGACAGCACGTCCCCGCTCCCGGCGGTGGCCAGCCAGGGCGTGCCGGTCGCGTTGACCCGTACGGGGCCGCCCGCCGGATCGGCGACGAGCGTGGTCGAGCCCTTGAGGAGGACGGTCGCGCCGTACCGGGCGGCGAGTTCACGCACGGCCGACAGCCGGGCGCCCTCGACCTCCGCACGGGCCACCCCGAGCAGCGCGGCGGCCTCCCCGGCATGCGGAGTCATCAGGGTCGGCGCGGTACGGCCCCGCACCGCCTCCCGGTCCGCCAGCCGCAGCCCGTCCGCGTCGATCAGCACGGGTACGTCCGCCTCCAGCACCTCGGCGACGGTGCCGGCGTCGTCCCCGGCCCCGGGCCCCACGACCCACGCCTGCACACGCCCCGCCTTGTGCGGCCCCCGGTCGGACACGAGCGCCTCCGGAAAGCGGGCGATCACCGCCTCCGCCGCCGGCCCGACGTACCGCACGGCACCGGCCCCACCCCGCAGCGCCCCCGCGACAGCCAGCACGGCAGCCCCCGGATACCTCGCCGACCCCGCCGCGATCCCGACGACCCCCCGCCGGTACTTGTCACTCTCGGCCCCGGGCACCGGCAACAGCCGGGCGACGTCGGCATGCTGCAACGCCTCCAGCTCGGCCTGCCCGGGAAGCACCTCCCCGAGCCCGATGTCGACGAGCCGCACAGTCCCGGCGTACTCACGCGCGGGGTCGATGAGCAGCCCCGGCTTGTGCGTCCCGAAGGTCACGGTGAGATCGGCGCGCACGGCGGCCCCCCGCACCTCACCACTGTCGGCCTCGACCCCGCTGGGCAGATCAACGGCGACGACAACAGCCCGGGCCCCCCGCACCACCTCCACCAACGCCGCCGCGTCCTCCCGCAGCCCTCCCCGCCCCCCGATCCCGACGATGCCGTCGACGACGAGGTCGGCGCGCCCGATGACCCCGTCGGCCACACCGGGGCTCACGACCCGCCCGCCCGCCCGCAGCAGCGCCGCGCGCCCCCCGGAGTGCGTGCGTTCCGGCGCGAGCAGCACCGCCGTGACCCCCGCTCCCCGCCGGGCAAGCCGAGCGCCCGCATACAAAGCGTCGCCCCCGTTGTCACCACTACCGACGAGCAGAACGACCCGGCTGCCGTACACCCGCCCCATCAACTGCCCACACACGACAGCCAGTCCGGCCGCCGCACGCTGCATGAGCGCTCCCTCCGGCAACCGCGCCATCAACTCCCGCTCGGCGGCCCTGACCGTCTCCACGCTGTACGCAGTACGCATACGGTCGAGTCTCCCGCACCGCCCGCCGATCGGCCCGTCGGTCGGCTCTCGGCAGGGTGTTGGGGCAGGAGCCCTACCCTGGCAAGGGCCCTACCCCTCCGCCACCACCACCGCCGAAGCCACCCCCGCGTCATGGCTGAGCGACACGTGCCATGACTTCACCCCGAGTTCCTCCGCACGCGCGGCCACTGTCCCCGTCACACGCAACCAGGGCCGCCCGCTGTCCTCGACGCAGACCTCCGCGTCCGTCCAGTGCAGCCCGGCCGGAGCGCCCAGCGCCTTGGCGAGCGCCTCCTTCGCGGCGAACCGGGCAGCGAGGGATGCGACAC
The DNA here is from genome assembly GCF_044333925.1 of Streptomyces sp. NPDC020898. Taxonomy (NCBI): domain Bacteria; kingdom Bacillati; phylum Actinomycetota; class Actinomycetes; order Kitasatosporales; family Streptomycetaceae; genus Streptomyces; species Streptomyces sp. NPDC020898. The sequence goes on along the minus strand of NZ_JBIRRV010000008.1, from coordinate 181,887 downwards.
CGCGCCGCTCACCGCTGGGCAACAGCAACTCGCTCTCCAGGAACAGGCGTTGCACCAGCCCGGGCGTGCGCTCCATGGACGCCGCGAACCGGTCGATCTCCGCCACGTCGATACCGACCCCGATGATGCTCATGCGGAGCACCCTACGATCCGCACGGCGACCTCAGTCGGCCGCCTTGCCGGTCGGCCAAAGGCTCAGTCCCGTTCCGGGGCGGCCCCCGGGACCTCCTGGCCGTCGCCGAACAGATCCTCAGCACGCTCCGCTGTGCGGGCTCGGTGGAGCCAGTCATCGAGGCGAGCAAGATCGGCGCAGGTGGTGACGCGTTCGCGGACGCCGTCAGAGACGGGGAGCCTCCGTACTTCCAGCACGGCCAGAATCGACTTGGCTTTCCCCTTCGCCAGGCCGACGGCGTAGCCGGTGGCCCACTGCTCGGCGTATCCCGGCGGCCATTTCTCGATCTTTCCCCGCAGATACGCGATCTCTCCGGGCGACAGATCGTCCCGCTTGAGGATCTCCTTGAGTCTTCCGTGGAGTTCGGCCATGGCCTTCGCGGGCGAGAGGCCCACCAAAGCGATGGCCGCCACGAGCGCCGTGGCAATACCGGAGACTTCCTCTTCCAGTTCCGGGCGCAGGCCCAGCTCTCGGTTCGGGTGCATCACGCGGCGGCCCGCAGCTCGCACCACACGAATTTGCCGCGATTCCCGGACCGGCTCAGCGGCTGCCATCCCCAGAGGTCGGAACAGGCCCGCACCATCCCCAGTCCGCGTCCGTCCTCCGACTCGACGAGCTGCCCCAACTCCCGTGGCGGCTCCGGCGGTCGGGGGTCGGCGTCCCAGGCTCCGATGCGGAGTACGCCGGCCGACCAGCGGACGCGTAGGGCGGCGGGGCCCTTGGTGTGCCGTACGGCGTTGGACACCAGCTCGGCGGCGAGGAGTTCGGCGACATCGACGAGGCCGATCAACCCGTGCATGGTCAGGATCAGGCGGAGGGTGCGGCGGCTGACGGTGACAGCGCGGAGGTCGTTGGGGATGTAGAGGGAGTACTCCCAGGACTCGGGCTCGTTCTTGATTTCGGGCATGCGTCAACTCCCGTTCGGTGGTGGGGGGTTGCGGTCGGCGGGCGGTGGCATGCCGCAGCCGTCGTGGCAGGACGGTGTGGTGCGCTTCCGGGGGTCCCGGCGTTCCGCAGAGTGTGCGTCGCGTCACTGACGGTAGGCGTAACATGTAACGCCGGGCAAGCCGATCGCGTAATTCGACCCGAACGAGGAGCTGTTGATGACCCAGAGGCGCGAACCAACCGCACGTCAGATGCGCCTGGCGATCGAACTGCGCAGGCTCCGCCAGGCGGCAGGACTCACCACCATCGAAGCGGCAGCACTACTTGGGGTGAATCGGGTCCAGATGAGTCAGATCGAATCCGGACTCGTGGGCGTGAGCAAGGAGCGAGTACGCCGCTTCGCATCCCACTACGCCTGCACGGACAAGGAGTTCATCGACGCTTTGGCCGCGATGGCCACCGACCGAGCCCGTGGCTGGTGGGAGGAGTACCGGGGCCTGTTGCCCAAGCCTTTCCTGGACCTGTCCGAGCTGGAGCACCACGCCCGTTTTCTACGCAGCGTGGACATGCTGTTCGTACCGGGCCTGCTTCAGACGGAGGACTACGCACGTGCCCTCTTCTCGGCCAGACTGCCCGAACTCACTCACGAAGAGCTTGAGTTGCGCATCCGGCACCGGAAGGCACGCCAGGAGAGCACGATCCCCTACGAAGCGGTAATTCATGAGGCGGCGCTTCGGATCAGGGTCAGCGACCGTGCCACCTCGAAGTCCCAACTCGCCCGGCTCCTCGAACTCTCCGAAGCTGACCACATCACCGTGCGAGTCATCCCATTCGACCTGGACGACTTCGCCAAGGCGTCGAGCACGATGACGTACGCGGGCGGGCTCTTGCCCAAGCTGGACACAGTGCTGCGGGACGCACCCCATGGCTCAATCCTTCTCCATGCCGAAGCCCAGCTCACCATCTATCGAACGCGCTTCCGTATGGTGGAGGCCGTATCAATCGACCCCCTACGGTCGCGTGACTTCATCCACGAGCTGGCGAGAGAGCTGTGAGGCGCCCATGGACAACTGGCGGAAGTCGTCCTACTCGGGCGAAGGCGACGGGAACGCCTGCGTAGAGATAGCCAACTCCCCCACCCAAGTTGCCGTCCGCGACACGAAAGCCCCGGCCAGGGCAACCCTCACCTTCCCCACCGGAGCCTTCACCCCCTTCATCAACGCCCTAAAATCACCTCACTCCACCGTCACCGACTTCGCCAGATTCCGAGGCTGATCCACCTCGTTCCCCCGAGCCGTCGCCAGCTCACAGGCAAACACCTGCAACGGCACCGTGGCGACAAGCGGCTGGAGCAACGTCGGCGTAGCCGGAATGCGGATCAGGTGATCCGCGTACGGCACCACCGCCTCGTCCCCCTCCTCCGCGATGACGATCGTGCGCGCGCCCCGCGCCCGGATCTCCTGGATGTTGGACACGATCTTGTCGTGGAGGACGGACCGCCCACGAGCCGAAGGCACCACCACGACCACCGGCAAGTCGTCCTCGATCAAGGCGATCGGCCCATGCTTCAACTCACCCGCAGCGAAGCCCTCGGCGTGCATGTACGCCAGTTCCTTCAGCTTGAGGGCACCCTCCAGCGCCACCGGGTACCCCACGTGCCGCCCCAGGAACAGCACCGTGTCCTTGTCGGCGAGCGAACGTGCCAGCTCACGCACGGGCTCCATGGTCTCCAGCACCTGCTCGACCGCACCGGAGATGTCCGCCAGGTCGCGTACGACGGCCCGGATCTCATCGCCCCCCTTGGTACCGCGCACCTGCCCCAGATACAGGGCGACCAGATAGCAGGCCACCAACTGCGTGAGGAACGCCTTGGTCGACGCGACGGCGACTTCGGGCCCCGCATGCGTGTACAGCACGGCGTCCGACTCGCGCGGGATCGTCGAGCCGTTGGTGTTACAGATGGCCAGCACTTTGGAACCCTGTTCGCGGGCATGCCGTAGAGCCATGAGGGTGTCCATGGTCTCGCCGGACTGGGAGATGGCGATGACGAGGGTCCGCGCGTCGAGAATGGGATCCCGGTACCGGAACTCACTCGCCAACTCCACCTCGCACGGAATACGCGCCCAGTGCTCGATGGCGTACTTGGCGATCAGCCCGGCGTGAAAGGCCGTACCGCAGGCGACGACAACGACCTTCTCGACCTCGCGCAGCACCCCCGCCGAGATCCGTACCTCGTCCAGCGTCAGAGAGCCGGCCGCGTCGATACGCCCCAGCAAGGTATCGGCGACAGCCTTGGGCTGCTCGGCGATCTCCTTGAGCATGAAGTAGTCATAGCCGCCCTTTTCCGCGGCGGACACATCCCAGTCGACGTGGAACGACGTCACGTCAGCCGGACGGCCGTCGAACCCCGTCACCGTGACCCCGTCCCGGCGCAGTTCCACCACCTGGTCCTGACCCAGCTCGATCGCCGACCGCGTGTGGGCGATGAACGCGGCGACGTCCGAGGCGAGAAAGGCCTCGCCCTCTCCAACGCCCACCACGAGCGGCGAGTTCCGCCGCGCCCCGACGACGACGTCCGGCTCGTCGGCATGCACGGCGACGAGCGTGAACGCCCCCTCAAGCCGCCGGCAGACAAGCCGCATGGCCTCCGCCAGATCAGCACACGCCGAGAACTCCTCGGCGAGCATATGGGCGACGACCTCGGTGTCGGTCTCGGAGGCGAGTTCATGCCCGCGCTCGGCCAACTCGGCCCGCAGAGAGGCGAAGTTCTCGATGATCCCGTTGTGGACGACGGCGACGCGCCCCGCGTTGTCGAGGTGCGGATGGGCGTTGGCGTCGGTCGGCCCGCCGTGGGTGGCCCACCGGGTGTGCCCGATCCCCGTGCCGCCGGCCGGCAGCGGCCGTTCGGCGAGTTCCTTCTCCAGGTTGACGAGCTTCCCGGCCTTCTTGGCCGCGGCCAGCCCGCCATCGGCCAGCACCGAGACACCCGCCGAGTCGTATCCCCGGTACTCCAGTCGCTTCAGCCCGGTCATCACGACATCGAGAGCCGACTGCGACCCCACGTAACCCACGATTCCGCACATGTCCCGCAGCCTAAAGGCGGACTCGGGTCACATCCGGGCACCGCGTGCCCGATATCGGAAATTCCCGCCGGAGGTACGAAGACCCCCGACGGGAACGGAATCGCGGTGGATCAGCCGAGCTTGGCCAGCTGCGCGGCGACGATCTCCGTGGGGAAGTCGTAGTCCTTGCCGGTGGAGGCCGAGGCGATGTTGAGAGCGGGGATGTAGACGACGGTGGCGCCCTTGCGGACGACAACAGCCTTCATCGGCGCCTTCAGACCGGCATCCACGGTCACCGTCAGGGCGAGCGCCTCGTCCGCTCCCTCGGGCGCCGGGGTCGTGGTCACCTTCAACGCCTTGCTCTCCGTACCGGCCACGGTGAACGAGAACCCGGCGGCGCACTTCTCGGCGGAGGTGTTCAGGTCCTTCATCGCCTGCTCGGCGCCGCCGTCCTCATAGGAGGCCAGCGTGATGACGGCCTGCTCAAGGTCGAGGGCGGCAAGGAAACTGTCCTCGTCACTCGCCCCGGCAGCGGGCTTCGCGGCCTCCCCCTTCCACGTCCGCTTCGCCGTCGCCGCCGGCTTGCCGACGTAGCTACCGGACTGGAGGTACGCGAGCGGAGCGCAGGTCGCGTCGCCCGACGTCACCTTGTCCTGCGCGATGTCATCCTTCGCCGGCACCTTCTCGGTGACCGTCCCGCTCTTGACGTCCGCCTGCACGAGCGCAACCTTCTCCAACTCGGCAGCGGTAAGCGCCTTACCGGCGGCCGGCGCGGCAGAAGCGGAGGCGGCCTTGTCGGCCTGGGCGGTCGCGCTGTCACCGTTCTTGTCTTCGTCGCCGGACGAGCTACCGCAGGCGGTGACAAGCAGCGCGAGGGCGGCGGAGGAGGCGGCGAGGGCGGTACGGCGGACAGCGGTGGATCTCACGTCGGAAACTCTCTCTTTCAAGTAAACGCCGATGCCACTTCGCGGCTACTCCTGAGGGTATTCAGCGAAGCGCAATCGATTTACCGGCACTTTACGCAGCAGGTAACCGCGCGAGCCCACAGAGACACGAGCCGATATTTGATCGTGACGCCGCCGTGATCACTCGACTCAATTCGAGTCTCCATCGACCCGATTCCCGCATTCCATACAGCCGCCGAAACGGCCTGAAGTGCAACGAAGAGGGCAACTAAACCTAGCCCAATCCACTAAAAATCACCCGAAAGACCACGCCGGACTACATGACCTGAACCGTTCCGCGCGATGAAAAAATCCCGCAATCCCGCAACCAAAACGAGGCCGACGCCCTCCGGCTGCCGCTCGAAGATTCCGCTCCGAGTGAACTTGTCACCCAGCTGGGCGAGGGGGACGAACTCACCCTCCAACCCGTCGAAATCGCCCGCAGCCACGAGCACATAGTGATGTCCATCGAGCAAAACGCACCCTCGCTCCTCTCCACCCAGCGCCCCGGAATGCCGCTGACCAACCGACGACTCACGAGGCGACTCCGCAACATCAGACTCCCCCGGAAGCCGCACGATGCGCCGCCCTGCTCGACTTCTGCGTCCAGATGCCTGCGGCCGTCCTTCAACAGCTCCTCGGAGTCAGCGACTTCACGGCCGGACGATGGGCAGCCGGAGCCGTCAGGACCGCCTACGCAGCCGAGGTGGCCCGCCGATCGTGACGCAACAAACAGCAACCCAGGGCTTGGTCATTCCCAAGCGATCTCAGTACCGTCTGCCTCGACGCCGCCTCGCAGCCCCCACTCATCAAGCCCCGAGTAGATCAACGCGATGCGACCTCCGGGGAAACCGAGGGACTCTGCCTCCCCGGTGTAGAGCGCCACCAAAGAGTCAGAACCTCTCCACCAGGTGTCTGCAAGGCCCATCACCTCGCGCACCGGCCCGTAGCCGCCCAACTCGATGCCATCGACGTCATCGCCGACGAGCTTGGTGACCTGCTTCGCCCACATAGAGGCGTGGTGGGCCAGCGCGAGCGATTCCACCCAGCCCTCGATTGACGCGTGGAGAGCCGCCCACCCATCCGCCTGGATTCCGAACTCACCAGACGGACCGATCATGAATGAGTAGGGGACCGCAGTTCGTTGCATCCCGGCTTCGAACCACCACCCTGCCGAGTCTGATTCGGGCGAGTCCGGATCGAGGTACTTGGGGCCTCCGTCGTACTGCGATGCGGGTGGCAAGAGCAAACCGCCCCATCTCTCCTGGTAGGCCGCCATTCGGTCGATCACTGCTGCCGGGACGTCTCGCTCAAGCCACCACTGCCGATGCCCCTCCACTGGCCGGACGTCGACCTTGATGCCGTGCGCGCTGACGAACGATCGGGCTCGTCGAGTCAAGCCATCAGGCACATCGTTGAAGAGGTTGAGATTCACCAGGGCGACGCTACCCAGCCAGCAGCCCGAAGGACAGGGGATGCGGCCCCTCTATGCGTCCCGCGACGATGCGGCAGAGCCGAGCTGAAGCGGCTTCCTATTCCGCACGCTTGAATATCCGAACCTGCCGCGTGCCCCATAATCCTCCTCAGCCTTCAGGAAAGAAAAGATCGCAGCGACACGAGAGGTCCCCTTCATTTCCAGTCACCGAGTCGGCCAGCTCATAATATCGATTCTAGCGATGCCCAGTCTCGCCGGACGGAGTGACCTCGTCATCGCCTTGCAAGAGGCCACCACTCTCCATCCTGTATCGCACTTCAGCTCTCGCCTCCACGCCCTCTAATCCTCTTGATAAGAATCGTTATCTGCATAGTAGATGATCGCCTCACACGCCTCGCCTATAGACGGGGTCCTATTTCCCCGTCATGACGACCAAACCTCCAGGACCTCGCGGGCGATAAACACCTCAAGCAGGTATCGCCAGCCAGTCGCTGGCTCGTTCTCGGGCAATACAACCAAAGCGAGTGTACTTCCGTTGACAATCACATCGCTCTGGGGGACATAGATCGTGCCTTCTCTTGGAATCTTGTCCAGGTCGCGAGCAACATCGTGGAGGTTCATCTCACCTCATCATCCCCAAATCTTGAAGCCGCCCTTACGTCCGGGATGGAATACCCCCCCCCGGAAGAGGCCGCTAGGGCGATGTTCTCAATCCATCAAAAATCATCCGAAAGGCCACTCGGGACTGCATGACCTGAACCGTTCCGCGCGATTAGAAGAATCCCGCAATCGCGCAACCAAAACGAGGCCCACACCCTCCGGCTACCGCTCGAAGATTCCACTCCGAGTGGACTCGTCATCTCAGGTTCGTGTCCTGGGCTTCGATGAGCGCGGTCGGAAAGTCAAAGTCGTCGGTAGGCGCGGTGGCGGACGGATTTTCGGCGCTGAACTGGGCGAGGGTGCTTCCCCGCCGGAAGACCACGGCCCTCGTCGGACCCATCGGGGCAGCATCCTGACCGGGTCTCACAGCGGACGCGACGGTCTCGTCCCCCACGTTCGGCGCGGTGTCCGCACTCACCGTGTCGACACCCATCGTCGAGAACCCTCCCTCGCACGCGGCGAGCCCACTCCTGAGCGCCGCGAGTACCTCCCGCACCTGGTCCGCTGTCGTACGAGGCCAGAACCACCGTGGTCCTGGTGATCGCGAACGCCGCGTCCAACTCCTCCTCGGAGCCCGCGGCAGCGATCACGTCGCCGTCGAACTCGGACGTCACCCGACGCTGCGCGGTGGCCGCCGGATCCCCCATGAGCACCTCGCCCGCTTCGAGCTCCCTGACACCGAACCCCTTGAGATCACTCGCGGCCAGAGACAACCTGTCCAACTGAGCGGCGGTGAGCGCCTCGGACGCACTCCGCGTGCTCGACGGAGAGGCGGATCCCTTGCCCTGTGCGGCACCCTCGCCATCGGTTCCTGTGGAGTCGCCACAGCTGGCGATCAGGGCGAGGGGAAGGAACAGGGCCGCGAAGGCACCGGTACGAGGACGGGTGCGGGTTCAACTACGACGTATACCGGATCTGTTCATGATGTGCTGAGTTCACTCTCTCCGTCGTACCGAAAATAACTAACACCTCGCCAGTAAAACCCGTTCCCGCCCTGCCGCCTCATAACAGCTCGGCCGACTGCTCGCGCCCAGGCAGGCGGACGCCCCCGCCGGTGGGCTTTCTCCTACTCCGAGCCGAGATACCCACTCCGGCGGAACCACTACAACGGTCACTTGCCCGCCCACTATTCGATCCGGGCACGCACCAGGGCGTCGATGGCCCCGCGTAGGGCCGCCTTCAGTCTCTCCCGCTCGTCGCGCACCTGGTCGACCTGCCTGCCGGACGCCTGATATGCGGCTTCGAACGCGACCCACGCATCGAAGGCCACGAGCATTCCCTCAGCAGAGGGCCGGCCTCGCTCAAACTGTTGCCGGAACCCCAGGGGTGGCTCGTGACTCCCAATCCACAGTTCGAGCCGGGCATGCTCGGCCATGTATTGCGCAGCAAGTTCGACCACGTCGTTACCGACGATGTTGCTGCCGATCACCTGCACACCGAGGTTGAGTTCAGGCGATGTCGTAGGGGTGCACAGCTGCTCAGGCACATCGCTGGACGGCTGCAGGCCCCTCAGCCACTCCCAGTCGCCCGCCATCACAACCTCCTTCGTTCAAAACTCGTTTCCAGGAGCCATCCTGCGATTTCCATCGATCTCGAGACCGGCATTTCGTATCCTCCAGCCTTGAGAATTTTTGAACAGAACGTCACACAATTGTTTGTGTTGTTGTTGTGCGGCCCCAGGTTGCTGTCATCCAGGAAGTAGTCCTGCGCCTGCTGCGCTCGTCTTGCATTCGGTAGAGGAACTCGAATGACGTCGGTTCCGGGGGCATGAGGAGCGTTCCGCAAGCCAACGATAGAGTCTTCTCCGACTCGAGAACCAGCCTCGGTGTGAATAGTTCTACCGTTGTGCGTCACCGCGACCGATGCGTGCCCCTGTTCCATGTCCAGGTAAACATCCGCGTAGCCCGCGTCGCCACAGTTGTGGACCAGTACTGGGGTGGCCCCAGCGAGCACGTAGTACGTGTGCAGGTCGTTGACGGTGAGGTTGTGGACGGCGGTCTGCTGTGCCGTCCACCGCTCGATCGCCGTGACTTGGACAAAGGTACCGGCACTGGTCTGGAGCCACTGGCCGGACTTCAGGTCCGTGGCCTTCACCCACTCGTCCAGGGCAGGAACCCAAACAGGGTGACCGTCAGTCGCAGTCACCGAAGCAACGGCGTCCCCCTTGGCACCGTCAACGTCGATGGTGACCTTGACCAGGTGCTTGACCCCCTCACCCGTGATCTCGGCAGTGACCGTCTCCACGGCCATTTCGCCGCTCTCGGGGTCGGTAGCCAGGACCTCCTCACCGTTGGCAACGTCCTCGATCGGCTTGGTGGTGCCGTCGGCCATCAGGACCAGCGTGCCGGGGACAAAGCTGTTGCTGGTCTTGCAGCCGCCTCCCAGCTTGGCCTTGGCCTTCTGGTAACCGGTCCTGACCTTCTCCTCGGCCTTGGCCACCGCCTTCTTGGCCTTCTGGACCGCGTTGCCGGTCTTCTTCGCCGCCGCCTTCGCGGCTCTCGTCTTGGCCTGCTGGGCCAGCTTCTTGATCTGTGCCGCCCGTGCCGCCGCCTTGCGCTTGGCCTCCTTGGCCTTGCGGGCCAGTTCGCGGGCCTTCTCGGCGGCCGCGATGAGCTTGCGGGCCCGTTCCTTGGCCTTCTGCCACGTCTGGTACGCGCCGATGACCTTGTCGATGGTCCGGTATATCGCCCGCGCCTTGCCGAGCACCCCCAGACCAACGCCCACGGCGGCACGGGCACACGCCCACGCGTCGCCGCGGGTGACACAGGACACCGCATCGTCCAGCCCCAGGAGCGAGATGATCCACGCACCGGCGTTGGCCAGGACGAAGTCCTTGATGGACATGCCCAACTGACCGCTGGCCCATGCCAGGTCGGACGCCGACGGGCCCCCGTACGCGCTCAGGTCCTCGCCCCCGCCACCTCCCCCGCCGCCCCCTTCGGCCTTCGACATCAGCCCGGACGGGTCGGAGTAGGTGACCGGGTTGTTCTCGCAGTACACGTACCCGTTCATCTGCACCGGGTCCGCCGACAGGAACCGTCCGAGGGACGGGTCGTACTCCCGCGCTCCCAGGTGGACGAACCCGCTCGACGCATCGTCGTCGCCGCCGATGTAACCCTGGTGCGAGCGCCACTGGTTGGACTCCGTGCCGCGCCGCACCCCGAACGGATCCGTACGCGAGAACTGCACCGCGTTGCCCGCCGCCAGTGCGACATCCGCGTACGCCGTGCCGTTCTGGTCCGTGATCTGGGCGTGCAGCGTCGAGGTGGCGGTGTTTCCCTGGGCGTGCCGCATCACCGTCGGGGCGCCCGGCTGGGCGTAGTAGCGCTCCGTGTAGGCCGCCGTGCCGGTTGCTGTTCTCGCCACCGTCGTGTCGCCCAGGTACAGGACGTTCTCCGTGGCGCTCAGCGCCATCAGGCGCCCGCCGCCGGGGCCGTAGACATACGTCGTCTCGTTGGCCGGCGCCCAGGACTGGGCCAGGCCGTTCGTGTCGCAGGTGTACAGCTGGAGGTTCGTGCCCGACGCCGAGTTCGCGGACGGGACGTCCAGGCACTTGCCTGACGAGACGTGCTTGAGCTTGTGACCCGTGGACACTGTCGTCCACTGCTGGCCGGCGCTGCCGTCGCACTCCGCGAGCACCGCGGCCGTGCCGTTCGCCGTGCCGCCGCCGGACGGCACCACGCACTTGCCCAGCACCTTCAACGCGCCCGTCGACGGATCGGACGAACCCGCCGCCGCGTCGATACGGAACTTCTGCGCCTTCGTGCCGTTGCAGTCGTACAACTGGACCGGCGTGCCCGCCGTCGTCACGCCGGACTGCACGTCCAGGCACTTGTCCGCCAGACCCGCCCAGGCCCCGGACCCGTTCTCGCCGAAGCCCGTGACCTTCTCGACCTGGCCGTCCCATGTCCAGGACAGGGCCTGCTCGTCGCCTCCGTACGTACGGGTCTTCGTGTTGCCCGTCTCGTCGTACGTCAGCGCAGCCGCCTCGGTGACCTTCGCGCCCGCACCCGTCGTGGACGTGTGGGACAGGCCGGTCAGGGTGTGCGGCTGGGTGCCGTCCGACTTGCCGTACGTGTACGTCGTCGTCGCGTCCTTCGCCGCGTTCCCGGCCGGGTCGTACTCCACCAGCTTCTTGCGGTTGCCGGCCTCGTCGTACTCGTACTTCTTGTGGTAGCCGTCGGCCCGCGCGCCCGCCGTCACCGCGGTCGGGGTGCCGTCCGCGGCCGTGGCGCAGGCCGCGTCGCTCGCCGTCCACGCCCTCGTGAGCTGGCCGATCACGTCGTACGAGAAGCACTGCCGGTCCGTCACCGAGTCGACCGTGTCCTCGATCCTGGTGACGTTGCCCGCGTTGTCGTAGGCGTACGTACGGTCGTTGACCCGGTGGCCGGACACGCCCGTCGTGTCCGTCACCGACTCGCGGTCGACTATCGAGCGGGTCAGTTCGCCCGTGCTCTCGTCGAACAGGTTCGTGGTCCACAACCGGGTCGGCATCTCGCCGCTGACCGTGCGCAGGACCTCGCCGTACTGGCTGTAGTCGGTCTCCGCCGTGTACCAGTCCAGGCCGGACGTGGAGACCGGCAGGCCGTCCGCGTTGTAGCGGGTGACGACCTTCTCCGCCTCCAGCGTGCCGGCCTTCGGCAGGGTGACCGACTTCGGCAGGCCCAGGCGCGTGTACTCGTACGCGTACGTGTACATCTCGGCCAGGCCGTACTGCTGCGCGATCAGCGGCGGAAGCGAGAGCCGCATGCCCTTGGGTTGGTAGTCGTCGGTGTAACCCATCACCTCGGTGGTGTACGGGAGGTTGTCCGTGTAGCGGGTCGACTTCGAGGGCAGGCCGGCCGCGCCGATCAGCCCGTCGTAGGCCGTCTCGGTCAGCTTCGCGCCCGTGGCGGAGTTCAGGCGCTGCTCGGTCGGCCGCGACAGTCTGTCGTAACCGGTCCACACCTTCACGCCACGCGCGTCGGTCGTCGTCACCGGGCGGTCAAGGACGTCGTACGTGGTCGAGGTCGTGCCGGTGTCCGGGTCCGTCGAGGTGAGCTGGCGGCCTCGGGCGTCGTACGTCCAGGACCAGGTGTTGCCCTGGGTGTCGGTCGCGCCGACCTGGTCGCCGCGTGCGTCGAACTGGTAGTTCGTGGCGCGGTAGGCCGCGCGCAGGGCGTCGGTGAAGGTGTCCACGCGGACGGTGCGGCCGAGGGCGTCGCTGTAACTGCGCTGCGCGGCGGCGCCGTTCGGCTCGATCACGGTGGAGTAGTCGTAGCCGTACACGTAGCGCGTGGACTTCTCGGGCTTGGTGGTGCCCGCCTCGTAGGGGGTCTCGGACAATGTCCGGCCCAGTCCGTCGTACGCGTACAGCGTGGCGTTGGGGATGCGGAAGTCGGACTCGACCTCGAACATCACCGTCTTCGGGTCGTCGGGGGCGTAGTAGGCGTTGTCCGTGCGCTCGATCGTGCCGTTCGCGCTGTAGTGGGTGTCGGTGATCAGGCGGCCCTTGCCGACCGCCGGCTCCTGCCGCTGGCGTTCGCGGCCCAGGCCGTCGTAGAAGACCACCGAAGGGTCGTACCCGCCACGGTCGTTGAGCGCGGAGGTCTCCACGGACACCGGCTCGCCGGCTGTGGTGTTGTACTCGAACTTCACCACGGGCTTGGCGGACGTGGTCTGCGTGGCGTCGCTCCAGCCCGCCGTCGTGCGGCCCAGCGCGTCGTACGCGAACTCGGTGAAGTGGCCGTTGGTGTCGGTCTCCTTCAGCGAGGTGCCGCGGGCGGGGTCGACGACCGTCGTCTCCTCGTGACCGAGCTCGTTGGTCACGGTGACCGAGTACACCTGCCCCTTGTCCGGGGTGTAGGTGGTCGTGTCGGTGGTGCCCAGGGCATCGTCAGTGGTCTTCACACGGCCGAGGCCGTCGTAGGTGAGCGTGCCGCTCTGGGTCCAGCTGCCGCCGCTGCCGCTGATGCTCCAGGTGGCGGTGGCCCGACCGAGGGTCGGCGCCTCCCCCCGGGCACCGCCGTCGTAGGCGACCTGCGAGCCGCCGAGCCAGTCGGCTCCGGTGGCCGTGTCGGCGGCGGCGCACGTGCCCGCCGTCGTCAGGGTCTCTTTGGTCAGGCCGATCAGCCACTTGGTGGTGTTGTGCACGTACGACGAGACGGTGCACGACTCGTCGCCCGACCGACCGATGTCGCCCTCGGACTCCACCCGCTCGGGGAGGCCGTAAGCGTCGTACGTCGAGGACGTCCTGACGGTTCGCCACTCGCGGGTGTCGTCACCGGTCTTGGAGGACCGGGTCACCGAGACACTGCGGTCGTCCAGGACGCGGTACGCCCGGAGCGCGGGGATACCGCCGTCGCGGGTGCGCGTGGCCAGCACCGTGTATCTCGGGTGGTCGACCGAGCGGGTCAGCAGGTCGCCGCCGTACTTGGTGTACGTCATCGTCTCCGCGACGCGGCCCGCATAGGGCAGCTTGCCGGCGGCGACCAGCGCGCCCTCGTAGTCCTTGACGTCTACCGAACGGGTCGTACCGTCCGGCAGCGGATCGCCGTCCATGCCCCGGAAGTAGCGGGTCGCGGTCATGCGGCTGGAACGAGAAGGGTGCCGTCGGCTGACCGGACCGCACGGAGGCAAGGCGGGTGGGGCGTGACGCACCCCACCCCCCACCCCGTCCACACTCCCGTAACAATGGACTGTGATCTCTCCGGCCTCCTCGACTCCCCGGAGCGCCCACCGGCAGCGGCCGGAGGCGACTCCCTACGTCGACCTCACCCGTGCCGAGTGGAGCGCGCTGCGCGCCAAGACGCCGCTCTCCCTCACGGCCGAGGAGGTCGAGAAGCTGCGCGGCCTGGGCGATGTCATCGACCTCGACGAGGTGCGGGACATCTACCTCCCGCTCTCCCGACTCCTCAACCTCTACGTCGGCGCGACGGACGGTCTGAGAGGCGCTCTGAACACCTTCCTGGGCGAAAAGGGCACGCAGACCGGCACCCCGTTCGTCATAGGAGTCGCCGGCTCGGTGGCCGTCGGCAAGTCGACGGTCGCCCGGCTCCTCCAGGCGCTGCTCTCCCGCTGGCCCGAACACCCGCGCGTAGAACTGGTGACCACCGACGGCTTCCTCCTCCCCACCGACGAGCTGACGTCCCGCGGCCTCATGTCGCGGAAGGGTTTCCCGGAGTCGTACGACCGCCGGGCCCTGACCCGCTTCGTCGCGGACATCAAGGCGGGCAAGGACGAGGTGACGGCCCCCGTCTACTCCCACCTCATCTACGACATCGTCCCCGACCGGAAACTCACGGTCCGCCGCCCCGACATCCTGATCGTCGAGGGCCTGAACGTCCTCCAGCCCGCCCTCCCCGGCAGCGACGGCCGCACCCGCGTGGGCCTCGCCGACTACTTCGACTTCAGCGTGTACGTCGATGCCCGCCCCGAGGACATCGAGCGCTGGTATCTCAACCGCTTCCGAAGGCTGCGCGAGACGGCGTTCCAGAACCCGTCCTCGTACTTCCGCAAGTACACGCAGGTGTCGGAGGAGGAGGCGCTGGACTACGCCCGCACCACCTGGCGCACCATCAACAAGGTGAACCTCCTGGAGAACGTGGCCCCCACCCGGGGCCGCGCCACCCTCATCATCCGCAAGGGCCCGGACCACAAGGTGCAGCGCCTCAGCCTGCGCAAGCTGTAGCCGTACCTTCGACACTTTCACGGCACACGGCCCGGCTACCCTGCCCCCATGCTCCACCTACGCCTGATCACCCCGGCCGACAAGACCGACGAAGTGGTCCACCTGATCGAGGAGACGGTCGGCACCACGCACGTCGTCGTTCTCCCCGGCGCCGCCCGCAACCCCGCCGGTGACGTCGTCATGTGTGACGTGGCCCGGGAGGCCGGCGACGAACTCATCGGCGAGCTGAGGGCGTTGAACCTCCACGCGACCGGTTCGATCGCCGTCGAGAACATCGACCTGTCGCTCTCCGAACGCGCCGACCAGGCGGCGGAGGACGCGCCCGGCGAGGGTGCGGACGCCGTCCTGTGGGAGCATCTCGCGGACGCGACGCACGAGGAGTCGACGCTCTCGATCACCTACATCGCCTTCATCACGCTCGCCACGATGATCGCGGCCTGTGGTGTGGTCCTCGACAACGCGATCCTGATCGTCGGTGCGATGGCGGTCGGCCCGGAGTTCGGGCCCCTGGCCGGTCTCAGCACGGCGCTCGTGCAACGGCACCCGCGACTGGCGCTGCGCTCCCTGATCGCCCTGCTGGTGGGCTTCGCGGTGGCGATGCTGGTGACGGTCGGCTTCACCTACTTCATGGACGCCGTGAACCTGTTCAGCAGGGTCAAGCTGGACGCCGAACGCCCCAACACGAACTTCATCTACCGGCCGGACGCGTTCTCGTTCGTCGTCGCCGTCCTCGCGGGCATCGCCGGCACGCTCTCGCTGACATCGGCGAAGTCCGGCCTGCTGGTCGGCGTCGCCATCTCCGTCACCACGGTCCCGGCCGCCTCGAACGCCGCGGTGGCCTTCGCCTACGACGAGTACCGACAGGCCTGGGGCTCCACCGAGCAACTGCTGCTCAACCTGGTCGGCATCATCCTGGCCTCCACCCTCACCCTCCTGGCCCAGAAGTGGCTGTGGAGCAACCAGAAAAAAACAGCCCGAGCCCAGTAGAGGACGCGCCCCATAGGGGCGCGGGGAACTGCGCGACAAGCCACAGCAGACCCGCAGCCCGCCACGAAACAGAACCCCCACCCCCAACCCGGCCCGGAAACTACCCCAGCGCCGACTTCACCACATCCGCCAACCGCCCAGCCACAGACCGAGCCTGATCAATATCCGCAGCCTCGACCATCACCCGAACCAACGGCTCGGTCCCGGAAGGCCGCAACAACACCCGCCCCGTAGCCCCGAGTTCCCGTTCCGCATCGGCAACCGCCGCCGCCAGCTCCGCAGATGAACCCACCCGGGTCCGATCCACGTCCGGCACATTCACCAGCACCTGCGGCAACCGCTCCATCACCGCCGCGAGATCCCTCAGCGTACGACCGGTCTGCGCGACCCGGGCCGCCAGCATCAGCCCCGTCAGCGTGCCGTCGCCCGTCGTGGCGTGATCCCAGATGATCACGTGCCCGGACTGCTCGCCGCCGAGCGCGTAGCTGTGCTCCTTCATCTCCTCCAGGACGTACCGGTCACCGACCGCCGTCTGGATGATGGACAGCCCCTCGCGCTCCATCGCCAGCTTGAAGCCCAGGTTCGACATCACCGTCGCGACAACGGTGTCGGCGCGCAGTACGCCACGCTCCCGCATCGCCAGCGCGAGTACGGCCATGATCTGGTCGCCGTCCACCTCCGCACCGGTGTGGTCGACAGCGAGGCAGCGGTCCGCGTCGCCGTCATGGGCGATGCCGAGGTCGGCGCCGTGTTCGAGGACGGCGGCCTGGAGCTTGCCGAGGTGGGTGGAGCCGCAGCCGTCGTTGATGTTGAGGCCGTCGGGCTCCGCGCCGATGGTGACGATCTCGGCGCCGGCCCGCGTGAACGCCTCGGGCGAGACCAGGCTGGCCGCGCCGTGCGCCTCGTCCAGGACGACCTTCAGACCGTCGAGTCGGTTCGGAAGCACCCCGACGAGATGGGTGACGTACTGCTCGAAGCCCGCGTCGTAGGTCCGCACCCGGCCGACGCCCGAGCCGGTCGGGCGGTCCCAGGGAGCGCCGGTGCGGTGCTCCTCGTAGACGGCCTCGATCCGTTCCTCCAGGTCGTCGTCGAGTTTGTGGCCGCCCCGGGCCAGGAACTTGACGCCGTTGTCCGGCATGGCGTTGTGGCTGGCCGAGAGCATCACGCCGAGGTCGGCACCCAGTTCGGCGGTGAGATACGCCACCGCCGGGGTGGGCAGCACACCGACCAGCAGGACGTCGACGCCCGCGCTGGCCAGGCCCGCGACCACCGCGGCCTCCAGGAACTCCCCGGACGCACGCGGGTCCCGTCCGACCACGGCGACCGGCCGGTGGCCCTCGAACGAACCCGCCTCGGCGAGTACGTGGGCCGCCGCTACGGACAGGCCGAGAGCCATCTCGGCCGTCAGATCCACGTTGGCGACACCGCGCACGCCGTCCGTGCCGAAGAGTTGTCCCACTGGTGTCCTCCGTACTCTCGCAGTCCACGAAGTTCTCGAAGTCATCGACGAAGCCTGGAAACTTCGAGACGCCTGAGAACCTGATGAACTTTCTCTTGGGAAAGGCATCCGATCACGCCAGTCTTTGAGCACCTTGTGCCGTTATACGCCTCTGGCTGTGATAAACGAACGCCCCGGCGGCACAAAGCGTGCCGCCGGGGCGTTCGGACGTACAAGCAGCGGGCGTGATTAACGCTTGCTGTACTGCGGGGCCTTACGGGCCTTCTTGAGACCGGCCTTCTTGCGCTCGACCGCACGGTCGTCGCGACGGAGGAAGCCGGCCTTCTTGAGGGTGGCGCGGTTGTTGTCCACGTCGGCCTCGTTCAGCGCGCGGGCCACGCCGAGGCGCAGGGCGCCGGCCTGGCCGGAGACACCGCCACCCGAGATGCGGGCGAGGACGTCGTAGCGGCCTTCGAGCTCGAGCACCTTGAAGGGCTCGTTGACTTCCTGCTGGTGCACCTTGTTGGGGAAGTAGTCCTCAAGGGTGCGCCCGTTGATCTTCCACTTGCCGGTGCCCGGGACGATCCGGACGCGGGCGATGGCGTTCTTGCGACGGCCCAGGCCGGCGGCCGGCTGCGGGTCGCCGAAGCGACCGTCGAGCGCCTCGGTGTACTCGCCCTCGGCTACGGGCGCCTCGGACTCGGTGGTGTAGCTCTCGATGTCGGCGTTCTCAAGCTCGACGTCGGTGGTGTCGTCGAGCGGCTGCTCGACAGTGGTCTCGGCCACGATTCTCCTCAGAATTCTTTACGTCTTAGGGGGTGGCCGGAACTACTGCGCGACCTGGGTGATCTCGAACGGCACCGGCTGCTGCGCAGCGTGGGGGTGCTGGTCGCCCGAGTAGACCTTCAGCTTCGACAGGCACTGACGGCCCAGGGTGTTCTTGGGGATCATGCCCTTGATGGCCTTCTCGACGGCCTTCTCGGGGTTCTTGGCCAGCAGCTCGTCGTAGCGGACGGAGCGCAGACCACCCGGGTAGCCGGAGTGGCGGTAAGCCATCTTCTGGGTCTTCTTGTTGCCGGAGAGGTGCACCTTGTCGGCGTTGATGATGATGACGAAGTCACCAGCGTCGACGTGGGGGGCGTAAATCGGCTTGTGCTTGCCCCGCAGGATGTTCGCGGCAGTGGTGGCCAGACGACCCAGGACGACATCCTGGGCGTCGATGACGTACCACTGGCGAGTGATGTCGCCGGGCTTAGGGCTGAACGTACGCACTTCGTAGCCTTCGCTTCTTCAGTGGATGGGTCCTGACACATGGCATCACTGAAGCGATCGTGCAGCTGGGGACGACAATGCCGGGAACAACGCCCGTATGCCGCCCTCTGGTAACTGCTCCAGGGAACCTACGTATGGGCCTCTCGCGTGAGAACGACCAAGCCGATACGCATAACGAACGCCCAGGCTACCCGTGCAGCCCCGGACGGGTCAAAACGAGCTCGGCGCAGGCCCCCGCAACGGACAGTACGGGCGGGTGCGCGCGAACCGTCCCGAACCCCAACCACGTTGCCCCTGTGGCCCTCGTGGTCCATGAGAAGCGTCTGAGACGCAGCGGCACAGGGGGTGCACGGCGTCTAGGATGCGCCCATGAGCTTTGGGCAGGGGGGACCTCAATGGGATCCCTGGAAACCGAATACCCCGCAGCAGCCGTGGGACAACCAGGACAACCTGGCCCCGCAGCAGCCCTGGGGCAGCCAGGGCGCCGGTCAGGCCCCCGACTGGGCGGCGCTCGCCGAGGCGTCCGAGACCCGTAACAAGCGCAAGAAACTGCTGCTGACCGTGGGGGCCGCGGTGGCCACCGTCGGCGTGGGCGCGGCCGTCGCCATGGCCGTGGTCAACGCGGACGGCAACAGCCAGGCATCCAACAAACCGACCTCCCAGCTGCCCTCCACCGCGGACATCCCCAGCGACACCGCCGCCGCGGCGCCGTCGTTCGCACCCACCAGCGCCCCGCCGCCGCTGGACCCGAAGGACTTCATATCGAGTGTGAAGAAGGACACGGCGCCCCTGGCCCCGAACGTCCTCTTCCCCGGTACGCAGCTGACGATGGGCGAGCGCCTCTACAAGAAGGGCCCGACCGCCGACACGAAGAACTGCGCGTCGGCGACGAAGGGCACCCTCCCGGCGATCCTCACGGCCAACAAGTGCACCCGCTTCCTGCGCGTCACGTACAGCAAGGACGGCGTCGCGGTGACGGTCGGCGTGGCCGTCTTCGACACCGAGGCCCAGGCCGCGAAGGTCAAGAGCACGGCGGACAAGAAGAGCATCGTCGAGTCCCTGTCCGGCGGCGGCGTCCCGACCTTCTGCCGCGCGGCGATCTGCCGCTCGACGACCAACTCGTACGGCCGCTACAGCTACTTCACGATCGCCGGCTTCACCGACGGCAAGGACGTGACGACGAAGAGCACGGCGGTCTTCACCACGGGCGACGACCTGGCCGAGTTCGCCTTCCGCCAGATCAGACGACGCGGCGAGGCCCAGGCCTCGGCGGCGAGCCAGTAGGACCCGTCACGATCAACGGGACGCAGACCTTCGACCCCGGCGGCTCCAAGGAGGGCACCAACGCCAAAATGGGCACCCTCCCCCTCAACGGCGCCACGGCGGTCACGGCAACGAGCCGCATCTTCCTCACCGTGCAGTCCCCCGGCGACACCTCGACGGACGCCTGGCTGATCGTGGAACCGGCGTAACGACGGCTGTAACTCAAGCAGCGGGCATGGGCGGGGGCCCGAGGCACAGGGCCCCGCCGCACTGTCACTTCCCGCCAGGTCCGCTACCCGCAGCACCCCGCCGCCGGCAACGTCCGCTTGTTCCGCGCCTCCTTGTTCCGCGCCGCCAGCAACTCGTCGGCGGGGTAACCGACTTCCTCCAGCGTCAGCCCGTGCGGCCGTACGACATGCACCGCCGAATCCCGTACGCGGGCCGCCAGCACCTTCCCGGGCCAGTCGGCCCCCCGATGCCCGTCGCCCACGAAGAGCAGCGCCCCGATCAGTGAGCGCACCATGTTGTGGCAGAAGGCGTCGGCCCGCACAGTGGCGGTGATGACCCCGTCGTCACCACGGACGAGGCTCAGCTCCTGGAGCGTACGAATGGTCGTCGCGCCCTCGCGCTTCTTGCAGTAGGCGGCGAAGTCGTGCTCCCCCACAAGCCCTTTGGCCGCCTCGTTCATGGCGTCGACGTCGAGAGGCCAGTCGTGCCACAGGACGTGGTTGCGCAGCAGCGGATCGACTCCACCGGGCTCGTCGGTGACGCGATACGCGTAGCGCCGCCAGACCGCCGAGAACCGCGCGTTGAACCCGTCCGGCGCCTCCCCCGCACGCCACACCCGCACATCCTTGGCCAACCGCCCCGCAAGCCGCTTGAGCAGCTTCTCCCGATGCTCGTCCCACACCTGCACAGGCAGATCGACATGGGCGACCTGCCCCCGCGCATGCACCCCGGCATCGGTACGCCCGGCAACGGTCAGCTCGTACGTGGTCTCCCGCGACCGCGTCACCGTCCGCAGGGCATCCTCGATCTCCCCCTGTACGGTCCTGCGCCCCCCGGCCTGCTTGGCCCACCCGGAGAACGCGGTGCCGTCGTAGGACAGGTCAAGCCGTACCCGTACATGCCCGGGCTCTACGTCATCGCTCACAAACAGATCCTCTCAGCGCGGGGACCGGCCACGGAAACGCGAAAGCGGGCCCGCCCGAAGGCGGACCCGCTCAGACGCGAACCGAAGCTCAGGCGTCCTTGGACTCTTCGGCGGCCTCGTCGGCCGGCTTGGCGTCCTCGACGACCTCGTCGGCAGCCTCGGTCTCGACCGGGGCGTCCTTCTTGAGGACGTCTTCCTTGACGGCACGCTTCGTGGCCGCCTCGGCCTCACCGGTGGCCTGCTGAGCCACGGTCAGGGCCTCCACCAGCTCGATGACAGCCATGGGCGCGTTGTCGCCACGACGGTTACCGATCTTGGTGATACGGGTGTAACCACCCGGGCGGTTCTCGTAGCGCGGGCCGATCTCGGTGAAGAGCGTGTGGACGATGCTCTTGTCCGTGATGACCTGGAGAACCTGACGGCGGTTGTGAAGGTCGCCCTTCTTCGCCTTGGTGACCAGCCGCTCGGCGTACGGACGCAGCTTGCGCGCCTTCGCCTCGGTGGTCGTGATGCGGCCGTGCTCGAAGAGCTGCTTCGCCAGGTTCGCGATGAGCAGCTTCTCGTGCGCGGCACTGCCGCCCAGACGGGCACCCTTGGTGGGCTTCGGCATGGTCTTTCTCCTAGGTGTCTGCCCCGGCCGTATCAGGTACCGAGGTCAGTGTCCGAGCGGGCGGATACCCGTCGAAGATCCGGACAAGGCCCCGAAGGGGCCCAGTCCGGAAGGGGCGCGGGGAACTGCGCGATCAAGCGCAGCGCTCCCGCACCCAAAAACAGAACCGTCTGACCCGAGCTCTTAGTACTGCTCGGTCTCGACGAACCCGGCATCCGCGTCATCGTCGGCGCCAAAGGCGTCAGCCGCGGCGGTCGGGTCGAACCCGGGAGGCGAGTCCTTGAGCGCGAGACCCATCCCGGCGAGCTTCGCCTTGACCTCGTCGATCGACTT
Source organism: Streptomyces sp. NPDC020898 (assembly GCF_044333925.1). Taxonomy (NCBI): domain Bacteria; kingdom Bacillati; phylum Actinomycetota; class Actinomycetes; order Kitasatosporales; family Streptomycetaceae; genus Streptomyces; species Streptomyces sp. NPDC020898. The sequence goes on along the minus strand of NZ_JBIRRV010000008.1, from coordinate 160,004 downwards.
CGCACCGAAGTTACGAATGTCGAGCAGGTCGGCCTCGGAACGAGCCACGAGCTCACCCACGGAGTGGATGCCCTCACGCTTGAGGCAGTTGTACGACCTTACCGTGAGCTCCAGCTCCTCGATCGGCAGCGCGAGATCAGCAGCCAGCGCGGCATCGGTCGGGGACGGGCCCATGTCGATGCCCTCGGCGTCGATGTTGAGCTCACGGGCAAGCCCGAACAGCTCAACGAGCGTCTTACCGGCAGACGCCATGGCGTCACGGGGACGCATGGCCTGCTTGGTCTCGACGTCGACGATCAGCTTGTCGAAGTCGGTGCGCTGCTCGACACGCGTCGCCTCGACCTTGTACGTGACCTTGAGAACCGGCGAGTAGATGGAGTCGACCGGAATACGACCGATCTCCTGCCCGATCTGCTTGTTCTGCACGGCGGAGACGTAGCCGCGACCGCGCTCGACGGTCAGCTCCATCTCCAGCTTGCCCTTGCCGTTGAGCGTGGCCAGGACGAGGTCGGGGTTGTGCACCTCGACACCGGCCGGCGGCGCGATGTCGGCGGCGGTGACGAGACCGGGACCCTGCTTGCGCAGGTACATCACGACCGGCTCATCGTGCTCGCTGCTGACGACCAGCTGCTTGATGTTGAGGATGAGGTCGGTGACGTCTTCCTTGACACCCGGCACGGTCGTGAACTCGTGCAGCACGCCGTCGATCCGGATGCTGGTGACAGCCGCACCCGGAATCGAGGAGAGAAGGGTCCGGCGAAGGGAGTTGCCGAGGGTGTAACCGAAGCCCGGCTCCAGCGGCTCGATGACGAACCGGGAGCGGAACTCGTCGACGACCTCTTCGGTCAACGAGGGACGCTGAGCAATCAGCATGTTGCGATCCTTCAGTCATGGGCACCCACTATTTGATGCCCGACTAGTACTACAAGGGTAAGGGCGATACGACTCGAAGGAGCCATACCGCCCGAAACCTCAAACCCGAAACAACCGTGCGTCAGACGCGACGGCGCTTGGGCGGACGGCAGCCGTTGTGCGGAGTCGGGGTGACGTCCTGGATGGAGCCGACCTCGAGACCCGTCGCCTGGAGCGAACGGATGGCGGTCTCGCGACCGGAACCCGGGCCCTTGACGAAGACGTCAACCTTGCGCATGCCGTGCTCCTGCGCGCGGCGGGCGGCCGACTCGGCGGCCATCTGCGCGGCGAAGGGGGTGGACTTGCGCGAGCCCTTGAAGCCGACGTGGCCGGCAGAGGCCCAGGAGATCACGTTGCCCGCGGGGTCCGTGATCGAGACGATCGTGTTGTTGAACGTGCTCTTGATGTGAGCGTGCCCGTGAGCGACGTTCTTCTTTTCCTTGCGGCGCACCTTCTTGGCAGCGCCCTGACGACCCTTGGGGGGCATCTAATTCTCCTACGGGGAGGTGGTCGGTCCTACAGCGAAGACCGCTGATGAAGCGTTGTCCGCTGCGGACTACTTCTTGCCCGGCTTCTTCTTGCCGGCGATGGCGCGACGCGGGCCCTTGCGGGTACGAGCGTTCGTGCTGGTGCGCTGACCGTGGACGGGCAGGCCACGGCGGTGACGAATACCCTGGTAGCAGCCGATCTCGATCTTCCGGCGAATGTCGCCCTGGATCTCGCGACGGAGGTCACCCTCGGTCTTGATGTTGGCGTCCACGTACTCGCGGATCGCGACGAGCTGCTCCTCGGAGAGGTCCCGAACACGGGTGTTCGGGTCGATGCCCGTCTCCGCCAGCGTCAGCTGGGAAAGGGTCCGGCCGATGCCGAACACATAGGTGAGGGCGACCTCCACACGCTTTTCGCGCGGGATGTCAACACCGGAAACGCGTGCCATTCAATGGCTCCAGTTGTCGTTCGGAGGTCTTCCACAAGACCGTTTCCCATCCGCCGGCCTCTCCGCGCTGCGCGACAGACGCAACTGAAGATTAGGTACGAACTGGGTCCCCGGCCTCCGACCGGGGGTATCAGATCCGTTCGGATCTGGGCCCTGCGTATGAACATGTACTGCTCGCGTCGCGCGAATTTCTGCGGGTGCAGAAGGGTGGTCGTGCGTCAGCCCTGGCGCTGCTTGTGCCTCGGGTTCTCGCAGATGACCATGACCCGACCGTGACGGCGGATCACCCTGCACTTGTCGCAGATCTTCTTGACGCTCGGCTTGACCTTCATGGGGTGAGGTTCTCCGGGTCAGTTGCCGGCGGCCCCGCTCGCACGGGACGTGGGCAAGATCTACTTGTATCGGTAGACGATCCGGCCACGCGTCAGGTCGTACGGAGACAACTCCACCACGACCCGGTCGTCAGGGAGGATGCGGATGTAGTGCATACGCATCTTGCCGCTGATGTGTGCCAGCACCTGGTGGCCGTTCTGGAGCTCAACCTTGAACATGGCGTTCGGAAGAGACTCGACGACAGTGCCCTCGATCTCGATGGCACCTTGCTTCTTGGCCACGCTTCGCCCTTCGAATCGACTACCTTGATCGACTCTCGATGCGTTCCCCCTAAGGGCGCATGCGGACATGCGGATGCACGAGAGCCGACGAGTCAGTCTACGTCAGCGCACCCGGAAAGACGAATCGAGGAAGAATGCCCCACCGGGATGATCCTTAACCAGCACCACGCCCACGCCCGAGCAGCGCCCTCCGGAAACGCCCCCCTCGCCCAGTCTCCGAGGGCGGCCAGAACAGCCCCCAGCGCGGAAGAGCCGGGTGCAGGGGACTCAGTCCCCACCGGCCATTCAGAAACGGAGCCTACGGAGCAGGGAGGGTGCAAGGCGCACCCACCAGGGTCCAGGGGCAGAGCCCCCGGAACGGGCTGGGGCTGCAGCCCACCCAGGCCCCACCCGGGTGCCCAGGGGGCACAGCCCCAAAGCGGGGTTGCAGGGGACGCAGCCCCCGCCAGGCGCCAGGGCACGAGCAGGGGTCAGGGAACGCACTCCCCACCGGGAATGCAGCCGCCGCCCCCACCGGGCGTACGGACGGGCCCAGGGGCACAGCCCTGCAGCGGGGCCCAGGGGGCGCAGTCCCCGGTCGGGACACAGGGGGCGCAGTCCCCGGTCGGGACACAGGGGGCTGCGCCCCGAGCCAGGACCAGGGGAACCAGTCCACCCAGCCCCCACCGGGGGTACGGACCACCAGGGACCCAGGAGCACAGCCCCAGAGCGGGGTGCAGGGGACGCAGTCCCCGCCAGGGCGCCCAAGGGAGCCGCGCCGCGAGCAGGGGCCCAGGGAACACAGTCCCCACCGGGGGTGCGGACCGACCAGGGACCCAGGAGCACAGCCCCGAAGCGGGGTGCAGGGGACGCAGTCCCCGCCGGGGGGTTCAGGGGGCGGAGCCCCCTGGCGGGGGCGAAGGGGCGGAGCCCCTGGGGATGGGACGGGTAGGGGCGGCGGGGGCGAAACCCCTACGCCAGCGGATCCGGCGCCGCAGTCACACCATGCTCCGCCAGCTTCGCCCTACCCCCGTCGGGAGACGTCAGCACCAACGGCCCCTCCTCCGTCAACGCCACCGAATGCTCCCAGTGCGACGACCAGGTCCCGTCCGTCGTAATAACCGTCCAGTCGTCCTCAAGCACCTTGGTCCGCGGCGTACCCAACGACACCATCGGCTCGATGGCGAGGCAGAACCCGGGCACCAGCTTCGGCCCCTTGCCCCGCTTGCGCTCGACGTAGTTCAGCAGATGCGGGTCCATGTGCATCTCGGTACCGATGCCGTGCCCGCCGTAGTCCTCGATGATCCCGTACCGCCCGCCGCCCGCCCTGGGCTGACGCCGGATGTACGTCTCGATGGCCCGCGAGACATCGACCAGCCGGTTCCCCTGCTTCATCGCGGCGATGCCCGCCCACATCGACTCCTCGGTCACCCGGGACAGCTCCACGAGCTCCGGCGCATGCCCGGACCCCACGAACGCCGTGTACGCCGCGTCCCCGTGCCAGCCGTCGATGATCGCGCCGCAGTCGATGGAGATGAGGTCCCCGTCCTTCAGCACGACCTCGTCGGACGGGATGCCGTGGACGACCACCTCGTTGACGGAGGTGCAGATAGTGGCCGGGAACCCGCCGTACCCAAGGAAGTTCGGCTTCGCGTTGTGCTCCGCGAGCACCTTCCGCGCCACCATGTCCAGATCCTTCGTACTGGCGCCGGGCACGGCCGCCTCACGAGTGGCCGCGTGGATGGCGGCGACGACCAGCCCCGCCTCGCGCATCTTGGCGATCTGCTCGCGGGTCTTGATCTGCACCATGGGGACTACGGCCTTTCTTGACCGGGGAGCGAACGAACACATTCAAAGATACGGGCCCGGTAACTTCCAGCCCGTCCGGCACCTGAGGACAAGGCAGTCCGGCCCGAAGCCCACAGATACGGGGACCGCAACCCGCGCATACGTAAGCCGCGGCTCCCCAGGGAACCGCGGCCTACGCCTGCACAAAACTGAAACTGCTACGACCGGCGGAGCTAGTCGTCACCCTTCAGCGCGGCCATGGCCTTGCCGGTGACGTCCTCCACCTTCCCCAGCGCCGAGATCGTCACCACGAGGCCCTGGGCCTTGTAGTAGTCGATGATCGGCTCGGTCTGGGTGTGGTAGACCTCCAGCCGCTTGCGAACCGTCTCCTCGGAGTCGTCGTCCCGCTGGTACAGCTCGCCACCGCAGACGTCACAGACGCCCTCGGCCTTCGGCGTCTGGTACGTCACGTGGAAGACATGTGCCGAGTCGTTACGGCAGATACGGCGGCCGGCGATGCGCTTGACCACCTCGTCCTCGGGGACCTCCAGGTCGAGAACCGCGTCCAACTTCATGGACTCGACCTTGAGCATCTCGTCCAGCGCCTCCGCCTGCGACACGTTCCGCGGGAAGCCGTCCAGCAGGAAGCCGTTCGCCGCGTCGGGCTGCTCCATGCGGTCCTTGGCCATCGCGATCGTGACCTCGTCAGGAACCAGGTTCCCCGCGTCCATGTAGGACTTGGCGAGTTTCCCGAGTTCCGTCTGCTTGCTGATGTTGGCCCGGAAGAGGTCGCCCGTGGAGATGTGCGGGATCAACAGGTTCTTGGCAAGGAACGCGGCCTGCGTTCCCTTCCCGGCACCAGGCGGCCCGACGAGGACGATTCGCATCAGCGGAGGAACCCTTCGTAATTGCGCTGCTGGAGCTGGCTCTCAATCTGCTTCACGGTCTCAAGACCGACACCCACGATGATCAGGATGCTGGTCCCACCGAACGGGAAGTTCTGGTTTGCCCCGAAACCAACCAACGCCATCGTCGGTACGAGAGCGATCAGACCCAGGTACAGCGAACCCGGCCAGGTGATCCGGTTGAGTACGTAACTCAGGTACTCAGCGGTCGGCCGACCAGCCCGGATGCCCGGGATGAAGCCACCATACTTCTTCATGTTGTCGGCTACTTCTTCGGGGTTGAAGGAGATGGCGACGTAGAAGAACGCGAAGAAAACGATCAGCAAGAAGTACGTGGTGATGTAAATCGGGTGGTCACCCTTGGTCAGGTTCTGCTCGATCCACGTCTTCCAGCTGGAGCTTCCGGAGGAGAACTGCGCGATCAGCGCCGGAATATAGAGCAGCGAGGAGGCAAAGATCACAGGGATGATGCCGGCCTGGTTGACCTTGAGCGGGATGTACGTCGACGTACCGCCGTAGGACCGACGGCCGATCATGCGCTTCGCGTACTGAACCGGAATGCGGCGCTGAGCCTGCTCGACGAAGACCACCAACGCGACCATGACGAGGCCGACGGCGACGACCGTGCCGAACTCGATCCAGCCGCCCGCCAGGTTGCCCTGGGTCTTGATGGCCCACAGCGCGGACGGGAAGGTCGCGGCGATCGAGATGAACATCAGGATGGACATGCCGTTGCCGATACCGCGGTCGGTGATGAGCTCACCGAGCCACATGACGACGGCCGTACCGGCGGTCATCGTGACGACCATGGTGATGGTCACGAAGATCGACTGGTCCGGGACGATCTCGCCGGCGACCGGGCAGCCGCTGAAGAGAGCGCCACTGCGGGCGGTGGCGACCAGGCCCGTGCCCTGCAGGATGGCGAGAGCCACCGTCAGATAACGGGTGTACTGCGTGATCTTCGACGTACCGGCCTGGCCCTCCTTCTTGAGGGCCTCCAGACGCGGGATCACCACCGTCAGCAGCTGCAGGATGATGCTCGCCGTGATGTACGGCATGATGCCCAGCGCGAAGATCGTGATCTGCAGCAGCGCCCCGCCGCTGAACATGTTCACCAGGCCGAACAGGCCCTGGTTTCCGTCCTTCGCGACGTTGATGCACGTCTGGACGTTCTGGTAGTCGACACCGGGGATCGGGATGTGTGTGCCCACCCGATAGACCACGATGATGCCGAGCGTGAAGAGCAGCTTCTTGCGCAGGTCGGGCGTCTTGAACGCCCGGGCGAACGCGGTGAGCACGGTGCCTCCTGCGACCCCCGCGCTACTGCGTCAGAGGTGACGGTCTTGAGGTTCGACGAATAAGCGGACAGATAACTAACAGCCAAGAGGGGCCCGGAGTTCCTCGTGAGCGCACCGGACTCAAATTGACATTGCTGGCCACCATACCGGCGACCACGCCTCCCTAGGAACGACCAACCGGGGATACCCCATTTGTGGGGTATCCCCGGCAGGGATCGCTCAGGTCATCGAGGCGCCTGTGGTGTTCAGACGAGCTCGGTGACGGTACCGCCGGCGGCGGTGATCTTCTCCTTGGCAGAACCGGAGACGGCGTCGACCGTCACCTGCAGCGCCACGGAGATCTCGCCCTGGCCGAGGACCTTGACGAGGCTGTTCTTGCGAACCGCACCGTTGGCGACGAGCCCCTCGACGGTGACTTCGCCACCCTCCGGGTACAGCGACGCCAGCTTGTCGAGGTTCACGACCTGGTACTCGGTCTTGAACGGGTTCTTGAAGCCCTTGAGCTTCGGGAGACGCATGTGGAGGGGCATCTGCCCGCCCTCGAAGCGCTCCGGAACCTGGTAACGAGCCTTCGTGCCCTTGGTACCACGTCCAGCCGTCTTACCCTTCGACGCCTCACCACGACCCACACGGGTCTTGGCGGTCTTGGCGCCCGGGGCGGGACGGAGGTTGTGGATCTTGAGCGGGTTGTTCTCCGCCATGATCAGTCGACCTCCTCAACCGTCACGAGGTGGCGGACGGTGTGAACCATTCCGCGGAACTCGGGGCGGTCCTCCTTGACGACCTGCGTGTTGATGCCCTTGAGACCAAGGGACCGCAGGGTGTCACGGTGGTTCTGCTTGCTGCCGATGTACGACTTCGTCTGCGTGACCTTGAGGCGAGCCATTACGCACCCGCTCCCGCACGTGCACGGAGCAGAGCCGCGGGGGCGACGTCCTCGAGGGGCAGACCGCGGCGGGCCGCGATCTCCTCGGGACGCTGCAGGCCCTTGAGGGCCGCCACGGTCGCGTGCACGATGTTGATCGCGTTGGACGAGCCGAGCGACTTCGACAGGATGTCGTGAACGCCGGCGCACTCCAGGACAGCACGCACCGGGCCACCGGCGATAACGCCGGTACCGGGGGAAGCAGGCTTGAGCAGGACGACGCCCGCGGCCTTCTCGCCCGTGATCGGGTGCGGGATGGTGCCCTGGATACGGGGGACCTTGAAGAAGTGCTTCTTGGCCTCTTCAACACCCTTGGCGATCGCGGCCGGCACCTCCTTGGCCTTGCCGTAACCGACACCGACGGTGCCATCGCCATCGCCCACTACGACGAGCGCAGTGAAGCTGAAGCGACGACCACCCTTCACAACCTTGGCGACGCGGTTGATCGCGACAACGCGCTCAACGTACGCGGTCTTCTCGGCGGCAGCAGCGCCGCCGTCACGGCCCTTCCGGTCCCGCCGCTCGCCGCCACCGGCACCGCTTCCGCGGCGCTGGGGTCCAGCCATTGGATTACCTCTCTCTTTTTCCGCTAGCTACGCTGCGCTGCGGCGGTCAAGCCGCAAGCGCGACGGGCGGCTCAGAACTTGAGCCCGGCTTCGCGGGCGGCGTCGGCCAGGGCGGCGATACGCCCGGCGTACCGGCTGCCACCACGGTCGAACACGACGGTCTCGACACCGGCGGCCTTGGCGCGCTCGGCGACGAGTGCGCCGACCTTGCCGGCCTGCGCCGACTTGTCTTCGCCCTCGTTACCGCGGATCGAGGCGTCCAGGGTCGACGCCGACGCCAGGGTGTGACCCTTGATGTCGTCGATGACCTGGGCCACGATGTGGCGGTTCGAGCGGGTTACCACCAGGCGGGGACGCTCACCCGTTCCGTTGACCTTCTTACGGATCCGGATGTGACGCCGCTTGATGGCAGCACGCTTGTAAGCGTCGCCCTTAGCGATCTTCGTACCGTATGCCATGGCTTACTTACCCGCCTTTCCGACCTTGCGGCGGATGACTTCGCCCTCGTACTTGACGCCCTTGGCCTTGTACGGGTCGGGCTTGCGCAGCTTGCGGATGTTGGCCGCAACCTCGCCGACCTTCTGCTTGTCGATGCCCTCGACCGAGAACCGCGTCGGGTTCTCGACCTTGAAGCTGATGCCCTCGGGCGCTTCGACGGTGATCGGGTGGCTGTAGCCGAGCGCGAACTCGAGGTTCGAGCCCTTCGCCGCCACGCGGTAACCGACACCGCTGATCTCGAGCTTCTTCACGTAACCCTGGGTCACGCCGGTGATCATGTTCGCCACCAGCGTGCGGGACAGGCCGTGCAGGGCCTTGTTCTGACGCTCGTCGTTGGGGCGGGTGACGTTGAGAACGCCGTCCTCACCCTTGGCGATGTCGATCGGCGCAGCGACGGTGTGGGAGAGAGAGCCCTTGGGGCCCTTCACCGAAACCGTACGGCCGTCGATGGTGACGTCCACGCCGGCGGGAACCGTGATGGGGAGCTTGCCAATACGCGACATAGCTGTTTCCTCCGTTCCCTTCTACCAGACGTAGGCGAGGACTTCTCCGCCTACGCCCTTCTTGCCGGCCTGCTTGTCGGTGAGGAGACCGTGCGACGTGGAGATGATCGCCACGCCCAGGCCGCCGAGCACCTTCGGCAGGTTGGTGGACTTCGCGTACACCCGGAGACCGGGCTTGGAGATCCGCTTGATGCCCGCGATGGAGCGCTCACGGTTCGGACCGAACTTCAGCTCGAGGACGAGCTTCTTGCCGACTTCGGCGTCCTCGACCTTCCAGCCGGTGATGAAGCCCTCCTGCTGGAGGATCTCCGCGATGTGCGACTTGATCTTGCTGTGCGGCATCGCGACATCGTCGTGGTACGCCGAGTTCGCGTTACGCAGACGAGTCAGCATGTCCGCGATCGGATCAGTCATGGTCATGAATTGGCCTTCGGCCTCTCTCGCCGGGGTTTCCTGTATGCGCCATCCCTCTCCCCACTCACTCAGTGGCGGGACGGGTGCGGTGCGGGGGACCTACGGCGTAGTAAGTCGTACGGGCGGCAATCAGGCGCCCAACCCTCCAAGCCTAAGCCATGAAAGGGTGGGCGCCTGACACGCCCATTGCTTACCGAGAGCTTCCGGAATCCCGAAGTACGGGACTACCAGGAGCTCTTGGTCACGCCCGGCAGCTCGCCACGGTGAGCCATCTCACGAAGGCACACGCGGCAGAGGCCGAACTTGCGGTACACGGAGTGCGGACGGCCGCAGCGCTGGCAGCGCGTGTAGCCGCGTACTCCGAACTTGGGCTTACGAGCAGCCTTGGCAATCAGAGCCTTCTTCGCCATCTCGCTTACGCCTCCTTGAAGGGGAAGCCGAGGTGACGGAGAAGGGCGCGGCCCTCAGCGTCGTTGGTCGCCGTGGTCACCACGGTGATGTCCATACCCCGGGTGCGGTCGATCTTGTCCTGGTCGATCTCGTGGAACATGACCTGCTCCGTGAGACCGAAGGTGTAGTTGCCACGGCCGTCGAACTGCTTGGGGGACAGACCACGGAAGTCGCGGATGCGCGGCAGCGCGAGCGACAGGGTGCGGTCCAGGAACTCCCACATGCGGTCGCCACGGAGCGTGACGTGGGCACCGATCGGCTGACCCTCGCGCAGCTTGAACTGCGCGATGGACTTGCGGGCCTTGGTGACGGCCGGCTTCTGACCGGTGATGGTGGTCAGGTCACGGACGGCACCGTCCATGAGCTTCGAGTCACGGGCGGCGTCGCCGACACCCATGTTGACCACGATCTTGACGAGACCGGGGATCTGCATGACGTTCTCGTAGGAGAACTCCTCACGCAGCTTGCCCGCGATCTCCTCGCGGTACTTCGTCTTGAGACGCGGAGTCGTGGTGGTAGCCATCAGATGTCCTCACCCGTCCGCTTGGCAACGCGAACCTTGTTGCCCTCGTCGTCGAAGCGGTAACCGACACGCGTGACAACCTTGTTGCCGTCCTTCTCAACGACCAGCTGGACGTTGGAGACGTGGACGGGCGCCTCGGTCGTGACGATGCCGCCGGCCTGCGAACCCTTGGCGGTCGGGCCTGCCTTGGTGTGCTTCTTGACCCGGTTGACACCCTCGACCAGGACGCGGTCCTCGCGGGGGAAGGCCGCGATGACCTTGCCCTGCTTGCCCTTGTCCTTACCGGTGATGACCTGAACCAGGTCGCCCTTCTTGATCTTCATGCTTACAGCACCTCCGGCGCGAGCGAGATGATCTTCATGAACTTCTTCTCGCGCAGCTCCCGGCCGACCGGGCCGAAGATACGGGTGCCACGAGGGTCGCCGTCGTTCTTCAGAACAACAGCGGCGTTCTCGTCAAATCGGATGTACGAGCCGTCGGGACGGCGGCGCTCCTTGACGGTGCGAACGATGACCGCCTTGATGACGTCACCCTTCTTCACGTTGCCACCGGGGATCGCGTCCTTGACGGTGGCGACGATGACGTCACCGATGCCCGCGTAGCGGCGACCGGAGCCACCGAGGACACGGATGCAAAGGATTTCCTTCGCACCAGTGTTGTCGGCGACACGCAGTCGCGACTCCTGCTGGATCACGTCTATCTCCTGATTGTCTGCCGGTTCCCGGCGAGCTCCGTAACTGACTTACGGAGCTCACCGAGCCTGGCGGAACTGCCCTGCGGGGGTGCCCGCAGGAGATTACTTGGCTACTTCGCCTTCTCGAGGATCTCGACGATGCGCCAGCGCTTCGTGGCGGACAGCGGACGCGTCTCCATGAGGAGGACGCGGTCGCCGACGCCGGCAGCGTTCTGCTCGTCGTGCGCCTTGAGCTTGTTCGTACGGCGGATGACCTTGCCGTACAGCGCGTGCTTCACGCGGTCCTCGACGGCGACGACGACGGTCTTGTCCATCTTGTCGCTGACGACGAGACCCTCACGGGTCTTGCGGAAGCCGCGGGCTTCGGTCTGCTCAGTCACATTGCTCTCGCTCATCAGGCGCTCTCCACCGTTTCGATGCCCAGCTCGCGCTCACGCATCAGGGTGTAGATCCGCGCGATGTCCTTACGGACGGCCTTGAGCCGACCGTGGTTCTCGAGCTGACCGGTCGCCGCCTGGAAGCGGAGGTTGAACAGCTCTTCCTTGGCTTCGCGGAGCTTGTTGAGAAGCTCCTCGTCACCCAGTTCGCGCAGCTCGGACGCCTTGGTACCGGCCGACATCACGCTTCACCTGCCTCGCGCTTGACGATCCGGCACTTCATCGGCAGCTTGTGGGCTGCGCGAGTGAGGGCCTCACGGGCGATCTTCTCGTTGGGGTAGGACAGTTCGAACATGACCCGGCCCGGGTGCACGTTCGCGATCCACCACTCGGGAGAACCCTTACCGGAACCCATGCGGGTCTCGGCAGGCTTCTTCGTGAGCGGGCGGTCCGGATAGATGTTGATCCAGACCTTGCCGCCACGCTTGATGTGGCGGGTCATCGCGATACGTGCGGCCTCGATCTGGCGGTTGGTCACGTAAGCCGGCGTGACGGCCTGAATGCCGTACTCGCCGAACGCAACCGTCGTACCGCCCTTGGCCATGCCACGGCGCTTGGGGTGGTGCTGCTTGCGGTGCTTGACCCTACGGGGGATCAGCATGTCGGTCAGGCCTCCGTTCCGGTGCTTTCAGCAGCCGGAGCGGCAGCCGCCGGAGCCTCGGCCTTGGGGGCCTCGGCAGCGGGAGCCTGCTGCGGCTTGCGGCCGCGGCCGCCACGCTCGCCACCACGGCCACCACCACGGGCCGGACGGTCGCTGCCGCCACCGGCTCCGCCACGGGCCGGGCGGTTACCCGCACGGGCAGCAGCGTTCTCGGCGCGGACCTCGGCGATGTTCTTGACGTCGCCCTTGTAGATCCAGACCTTCACACCGATACGGCCGAAGGTCGTCTTGGCCTCGAAGAAGCCGTAGTCGACGTTCGCACGGAGGGTGTGCAGGGGCACACGGCCCTCGCGGTAGAACTCCGAGCGGGACATCTCGGCGCCGCCGAGACGGCCACCGCACTGGATCTTGATGCCCTTGGCGCCGGCCTTCATGGCGGACTGCATGCTCTTACGCATGGCCCGACGGAAGGAGACGCGGGAGGACAGCTGCTCGGCGACGGCCTGGGCCACCAGCTGAGCGTCCGTCTCCGGGTTCTTGACCTCGAGGATGTTGAGCTGGACCTGCTTCTTGGTCAGCTTCTCCAGGTCGCCGCGAATACGGTCGGCCTCGGCGCCGCGGCGACCGATGACGATGCCCGGACGCGCGGTGTGGATGTCGACGCGGACGCGGTCACGGGTGCGCTCGATCTCAACCTTCGAGATACCGGCGCGCTCCATGCCGGACGTCATCATCCGACGGATGGCGACGTCTTCACCGACGTAGTCCTTGTACAGCTTGTCGGCGTACCAACGCGACTTGAAGTCGGTGGTGATGCCGAGTCGGAACCCGTGCGGGTTTACCTTCTGGCCCATTACCGGGAACCTTCCTTGCTGCTGACGACCACGGTGATGTGGCTGGTCCGCTTGCGGATCCGGTAGGCGCGGCCCTGGGCACGCGGACGGAACCGCTTCAGGGTCGGACCCTCGTCGACGTACGCCTCAGTGATGACGAGGCTGCCGGCGTCGGTGTGGTCGTAGTTGTGTGCGGCGTTGGCGATGGCGCTGTCAAGCACCTTGCCGACCGGCACGCTCGCGGCCTGCGGGGCGAAACGCAGGACCGCCTGAGCCTCCGTGGCGTCCATGCCACGGATAAGGTCCACCACGCGGCGGGCCTTCATGGGCGTGACGCGGATGTACCGCGCCTGGGCCCTGGCTTCCATGGTTGTCCTTCCAGTGTCTGTCATGGTCATTCCACCCCGCGTTAGCGGCGCTTCGACTTCCGGTCGTCCTTGACGTGACCCCGGAAGGTGCGCGTCGGCGAGAACTCGCCGAGCTTGTGGCCGACCATCGACTCGGTGACAAACACCGGAATGTGGGTCTTGCCGTTGTGCACCGCGATCGTGTGGCCCAGCATGGCCGGGATGATCATCGAGCGACGGGACCAGGTCTTGATGACGTTCTTGGAACCGGCTTCGTTCTGTACGTCCACCTTCTTGATGAGGTGGTCGTCGACGAAGGGCCCCTTCTTGAGACTGCGCGGCATCTAAACCCGCTCCTAGCGCTTCTTGTTCGTCTTGCGGCGGCGGACGATGTACTTGTTCGAAGCCTTCTTCGGCGAACGAGTACGACCCTCCTTCTGACCCCACGGCGAGACCGGGTGACGTCCACCGGAGGTCTTGCCTTCACCACCACCGTGCGGGTGGTCAACCGGGTTCATCGCCACACCGCGAACGGTCGGACGGACGCCCAGCCAGCGCTTACGGCCGGCCTTGCCCCAGTTGATGTTGCTCTGCTCGGCGTTGCCGACCTCGCCGACCGTGGCGCGGCAGCGCTGGTCGACCAGACGGATCTCACCGGAGGGCATACGAAGGTGGGCCATCGTGCCCTCCTTCGCCAGCAGCTGCACCGACGTTCCAGCGGAGCGGGCGAACTTGGCGCCGCCACCGGGACGGATCTCGATCGCGTGGATCGTGGTACCGACCGGGATGTTGCGGAGCGCCAGGTTGTTGCCCGGCTTGATGTCGGCCCCAGGACCGTTCTCGACACGGTCACCCTGCGACAGGTTGCGGGGGGCGAGGATGTAGCGCTTCTCGCCGTCCGCGTAGTGAAGCAGCGCGATGCGCGCGGTGCGGTTGGGGTCGTACTCGATGTGCGCGACCTTCGCCGGCACGCCGTCCTTGTCGTGCCGACGGAAGTCGATCACTCGGTAGGCGCGCTTGTGTCCGCCACCCTGGTGGCGAACGGTCACACGACCGGCGTTGTTACGGCCGCCCTTGCTGTGCAGCGGGCGGACCAGCGACTTCTCCGGCGTGGACCGCGTGACCTCGACGAAGTCGGCGACGCTGGAGCCACGACGGCCCGGCGTAGTCGGCTTGTACTTGCGGATTCCCATTTCTCAGTCCTCGTCCGATATCGGACGATCCGACCCGCTTACGCGGACGGACCGCCGAAGATGTCGATACGGTCGCCCTCGGCGAGGGTCACGATCGCGCGCTTGGTGTCAGCGCGCTTACCGAAACCGCTCTTGGTGCGCTTGCGCTTGCCCTGGCGGTTGATCGTGTTGACCCCGGTGACCTTGACCGAGAAGACCGCCTGGACGGCCTGCTTGATCTGGGTCTTGTTGCTGCCGGGAGCGACGATGAACGTGTACTTGTTCTCGTCGATGAGCGCGTAGCTCTTCTCCGACACAACCGGCTTCAGCAGGACGTCACGGTGGTCCGTGTACGACTTGCTGACCGGCGTGACGACGGTGTTCTTGCCCTCGGCCTCGTGGCGCTTCGCCTTGGCGACGCGCGCGGCCTTGGCGGCCTTGGCCGCCTTGGAGGCAATGGCGGGGTGACGAATCGCCATCAGACCTCGCTCCCTTCGGTGTCAGTGGCCTTGGGGCCGGACACGAAGGACTCGAAAGCGGCCTGAGTGAAGACCACGTCGTCCGAGACGAGAACGTCGTACGTGTTCAGCTGGCCCGGGTCCAGGATGTGCACCTGGGGCAGGTTGCGGGCGGAAAGCAGCCCGGCCTCGTCGGAACGCTCGATGACCAGGAGCACGTTCTTGCGCTCACTGATCTTGGCGAGCAGGCCCTTCGCGGCCTTGGTGGAGGGGTTCTCGCCCTCGATCACGCCGGTGACGACGTGGATACGAGCGTTGCGGGCCCGGTCGGTGAGGGCGTGGCGCAGGGCCGCGGCCTTCATCTTCTTCGGGGTCCGCTGCGAGTAGTCACGCGGCTGCGGGCCGTGAACGACGCCACCGCCGGCGAACTGGGGCGCGCGGGTCGAGCCCTGGCGCGCACGGCCAGTGCCCTTCTGACGGTAGGGCTTCCTACCGCCACCACGAACCTCGGCGCGCGTCTTGGTCTTGTGCGTGCCCTGACGGGCAGCGGCCAGCTGTGCGACGACGACCTGGTGAAGCAGCGGAATGCTGATCTTCTCGACGTCGAAGATCTCCGCGGGGAGCTCTACCGTCCCGGTCTTGTCGCCTGCCGGCGAAAGGATGTCAACAGTGCTCATCGTTACCTCAGGCCCCCTTGGCCGCGGTGCGGACCAGGACGAGGCCGCCGTTCGGACCAGGGATCGCGCCCTTGATGAGCAGCAGACCCTTCTCCGCGTCAACAGCGTGGACGGTCAGGTTCTGGGTGGTGACCCGCTCGTTGCCCATGCGGCCCGCCATGCGGACGCCCTTGAACACACGGCCCGGGGTGGCACAGCCACCGATGGAACCGGGAGAGCGGTGCTTGCGCTGGACACCGTGACCGGCGCCGAGTCCCTTGAAGTTGTGACGCTTCATGACACCGGCGAAGCCCTTGCCCTTGCTCTTGCCGGTCACGTCCACCTTGACGCCGGCCTCGAAGACCTCCGCGGAGATCTCCTGACCCAGCGTGTACTCGGAGGCATCCGCGGTGCGGATCTCGACGAGGTGGCGGCGGGGGGTGACGTCGGCCTTGGCGAAGTGACCCTTGAGGGGCTTGTTCACCTTGCGAGGGTCGATCTCGCCAAAGGCGATCTGGACCGCTTCGTAGCCGTCGGCGTCGTTCGTACGGACCTGGGTGACGACGTTGGGGCTCGCCTTGACGACGGTGACGGGAACAACACGGTTGTTCTCGTCCCACACCTGCGTCATGCCGAGCTTCTCGCCCAGGATGCCCTTGATCTGCTTAGCCATTCTCAGATCACCGTTCCCTAGAGCTTGATCTCGATGTCGACACCGGCCGGGAGGTCGAGTCGCATCAAAGAGTCAACGGTCTTGGGCGTCGGGTCGAGAATGTCGATCAGGCGCTTGTGCGTGCGCATCTCGAAGTGCTCGCGCGAGTCCTTGTACTTGTGCGGCGACTTGATGACGCAGTACACGTTCTTCTCAGTGGGCAGCGGCACCGGGCCCGCGACCGACGCACCAGTGCGCGTCACCGTCTCGACGATCTTCTTCGCCGAGGAATCGATGACCTCGTGGTCGTAGGCCTTGAGCCGAATGCGGATCTTCTGTCCCGCCATGGCTACTCAGTAGTCCTGTCTCTTCGTACGCTCTGGAACCCGGTGTTCCGTCTTACTGCTTGCCCTGCTCCGCCGACCCACGCGGTCGGGTGTGTCGCGCTCTCACCGACACAGATGTCCCCTTTCGGAACATCCCTGCACGGGAGGCACGGCCCTTCCGGAACCGCAAGCCGGGGACGACTGCGCCAGATACCTGACGCGGGCCCACCGGGTGCCTGGCCGGTGCCGCACTAACGCTTCCCGAAAGATTCCCGTACGTCCGCCCCAGCGCTGCCTTACGACAGATTGGGCGACGAGTACTGTGGGACTCGCTTCCGGTCCTCCCGGCGGGAGGCGCGCAGCATCGACTACTCGACCGAGCAACTCCGACAGTCTGCCATACGGGGCAGGGGCTCCGCCAATCGGGCCGGAGAGAATACCCCTGGGGTGACGAAGGTCAAACCCGGGCGGGGCGTGTCCCCGGTCGGCGGCATCGGCCATGATCCTCGTGTGACGCATGACATGGACCTGAACATGGCGGCGGCCCGCCTGGAATCGCACATCCAGGGCTGGCGGGCAGACGGCCTGCAAGTCTCGGACGGCCTGTGGGCAGCGGACGTTGCGGCCTTGGAGGTGCGGATCACGTCCCCGTCCTGGGCGGGCCAGCTCGTCGTGCAGCTGTACGGAGCCGGCCGGGCGCATGTTTTCCTCCTCGCGAAGGCCGGGTCAGTCCAGGAACGCCACCGGGTCTCGTCCCTCGACGCATGGAGCGCGCTGCTGACGGAATCGGTGGCCCGCGCCTCCCGCCTACGCCTGGTGCAGGCCCGCCTGCTGACCAGTACCTGTACGACCGGCTGGCTGGACTGGATCCACGGCGAGCTGTGGCTGCTCCCCACGGGCCTGTTGCGCATCCGCAGCGGCTTCATGACGACGGTGGCGAACTCCTATGGTTCCGGTTCCGGCCTGACGGCACGGGATCCTTACCGGCTCATCGCCCACGACCCGGCGACGGTCCTGGCCACTCACCCCACGAACAAGCTGATCCCGTTCGCGGAAATTGCCACGGCACGTCTGCACGGCGGGGTGACCACCTCCGGCCTGGAGGTGGTCATGACGGACGGCACCCGCCACAAACTCCTGTGGGCGTCCTGGGACCCGGCCCGGCGACTGCTGCGGGAGCGGTTGCTGCCACTGCTGGGAACACGGCTCACTCACTGACCGGACGGTTCCGAACGACCCCGGTGAAGTCGTACGACGATCAGCGCACGTCGATGTAGTCCTGGCCGCTGGTCGCGGTGCCGGTGGTCGTGTTGCCGTAGTACACCCACCGGAAGAATCCGTCGGTGGAGGCGGTGACCTGAGTACGGAGGGCACCCGCGCTGTTGGTGGTGACCTTCTTGAGCGTCTTGAAGGTGGTCGCACTCTTGGCCCGGAACTGGAGACTCACGCTACTGCCGGCGTAGGGGCCGTTCTTGTGGGTGCTCCAGTTCGCCCGAGTCAGCTTGCCCACGACAGTGACCTTCTTGCCCTTGGCAACCGGCTCGGGCGTGACGTCGGCGACGGTGAGCTTCGCGGCACGTCTCAGGGAGACCCCTCCGGGCCTTGTCTCGAACTCCTGGACCACTTCGCCGTTGCCCTTGAACAGCGCGAGGGCCACGCCGATCTTCCACTTGGTGGCGTCACTGTTGGAGTCGATCTGCTCCTGCGACGGATCGGGATCGATGGACAGCGTGCCCTCGCAATGGGCCTTCTTGAGGCTGACCTCGTAGCAGGTCATGACGCTCAGCTGGATCTCGGGAATCAGAACGCTTCGCTGGTACAGGAAGGGTTGCGCGTCATAGCGGAGCGGGTGGTTCGTGTCGTACCCCGGAGGCAGGGCCAGATCGAAGGTGAAGGACGGTTCCACCACCCGCGACGTGCCGACCACCACCGGCTTGCCGTTGTTGATGACAAGGCCCGACACGACGATGCCCGTGTCCTTCGCCTGCGCGGCCGGCGCGTTGAGCACCGAGAGCGCGAGGGCTCCGGCTGTCGCGATCACTGCGGCGGTACGTCTTCGGCCCCGTATACCTGCGTTCATGCACACCTTCTTCCGGCAGTTACTCGATCAACTGCCGGAAGCGTACGAGATGAACTCGGCCCAGGTGGTGGGGGCGAGGGTGAGGCGGGGGCCCTGGGTGGCTTTGGAGTCGCGGACGTGGACGGCACCGGGGGCGGTGGCTATCTCGACGCAGTCGCCGGGCTCATTGCTGCTGCTGTAGCTGCTCTTGAACCAGTCGAGTTCCGAAGTGCTCATAGTGCTCCCAGCGCCTGCTCGATGAAGGCCAGCGACTCTCTCGGTGGGAGAGCCTGCGCCCGGATCATCCCATAGCGCAGTTCGAGGATCTGAAGATCCCTGAGGCTTGAAACCGGCCGGGCGTTGAACACGCCGTCCGAGCGCCCGACCGCCGTACCGTCGGCGAACTTCAGCACCTCGATCAAGCCGTGCACTCCCGCGTGCTCCTCGCGGTCGGTCGGCATGACCTGGAGCGTGACGTTCCGCAACTGGCCCACCTCCAGCAGGTGTTCGAGTTGTCGACGCAACACCATCTTCCCCCCAAGAGGGCGCTCCAGAGTCACCTGTTCCTGGACAAAACTGAGCGTCGGGGCAGGCTCCCGCTGGAAGATCGATTTGCGGGCCATGCGTGCGGCGGTCTCCCGCTCCACCACTTCCGGAGCGAGGGACGGCTGCCGCATGTCATACAACGACCGTGCGTACTCGGGTGTCTGCAGCAGCCCGTGGATGTTGTGGTTGCTGTACAGCAGGACCTCGATCGCCCGGTCCTCCAGCTTCTTCAGCTCACGCACCCTCTTCGGATACTCAGCCCTCTCCACGTCCTCCATGAACGCCCGCAGGTGCCCATACGCGTTCAGGACATCGTCGGCCCGATCCAGGAACTCCACCCTCGGGATCCGCGCCCCGCGCTCAATCTTGCGGATCATGTCCTCGCCGTACCCCATGACTTGGGCGAAGTCGGCCACCCTCATCCCGGCCTGCTCGCGACAGAACTTGACGAGTCGCCCGACCGCCTCGATCAACGGCGCGCTCTCGTCGCCGGGTTCGAGATCCCAGCCGGACTCGTCCACACCTTCGTTTTCATTGCTCATGCCCACCCACCTCCAACGCGCACCCGTACCCGCACGTCATCCGAGACAGCCGAGACAGAGCGAGACAAGAACCGGACAGCGCGGATACGCACAGGCGTCACCGCACGTCAAGGCAAGCATGTTCAGCCACGCTGAGTGACATGAATCAGGAAACCGCCGATCACCGGACCCAACACACCGGCCCCATCCGCAACTTCAGTGCCCTCCTGCCGCCGACTCCCCGTGGAGCCCGGCAGGCCCGTCAGCTCGCGGTCCAGCAACTGCGCGACTGGGGGCTCCCGTTGGACCCCGCGGAACACCTCGTCGCGGAACTCGCGGCGAACGTGGTGACCCACGGCCGCGTTCCGGGACGCGATTTCCGGCTCATGCTGTACGTCATCGGCGCCACCCTCCGTATCGAGGTGACGGACACCCGGGACGACCTGCTGCCGGGGGTGCGGGAGTCGGCGCCGGACAGCGAGTCGGGGCGGGGGCTGGTGATCGTCGAGGCGCTGGCGGACCGGTGGGGAGTGGGGCTGGGGCCGCGTCCTCGGAAGACGGTCTGGGCGGAGTGCGGGGTGGGCTGAGGGGAGCGGGAGGCGTGAAACCCGGATGCGGGCCGGCCCGGCCGTTCCCTACCCTGCGTGAATGGACTCCGTACTGGTCAGGCCGATGCAGGAAGCCGATCTCCCCTCAGCGGAACGGGCCTCCGCCGTGACCTTCTTCGAGGCGGAGAGCGGTACCAGGCGGGTCAGTGATCCGGAGGTCGAGGCGCGTTCGCCGGTCGGCTCGAAGCAGTGGATCGACCGGATGCGCTTCTTCCTGAGCGTGGATCCGGGTGGTTGCTGGGTCGCCGTGGAGAAGAAGACGGAATCCGACCGGACAGTCGGGTTCGCCATCTCGCAGAACCGCGACGGCCTCTGGTTCCTCGCGACCTACGGCGTCCTGCCCAGCCACCAGGGACAGGGCCTCGGCAAGCGCCTGATCGACACCTCCCTCGCCCACGCCGCCGGGCGCCCCGGCATCTTCTCCTCCAGCGTCCACCCCGGCGCCACCCGCCGCTACCGGCTGGCGGGCTTCTCCCTGCACCCGCAGATGCGGATGACCGGCACTGTCGATCGGTCCACGCTCCCCGCGATCGGCGGCCTCAGGGAAGGCCTGGCTGACGACTTCGAGTGGATGGACCAGCTGGACCGGGACCTGCGGGGCGCGGGTCATGGCCCCGACCATCTCTACATGCTCGACTCCCTGCGGCTGGTCGTGTCCGAGGACCGCGGGAAACCCGGGTACGTCTACATCGACGACCGGGGACAAGCCTCCCTGCTGGCCGCCGCGCACCCCGAGACCGCGCGAAGCCTGCTGTGGGAGGCCCTGGCCTCAGCCCGTGGACGCACCCTCGTCAACTGCATCACCACGCCCAACCAGTGGGCGGTCGACGTCGGCCTCGCCGCCCGTCTGGACATCGGCCAGGAGGGCTACATCGCCGTCCGCGACATGCCTGCCCCGGCTCCCTACCTGGCCAGCGGGCACTTCCTCTGACCCTGACACCGGGCTCGGGTAGGAGTCCCCGGCATCCGATCGAAACCGTCAGGCCCTCTCCCTCAGTCCCTCCCCCACCGCCGCGAACGCCGGCTTCCGCCCGAACTCCTCGTCCATCAGCGTCGCCGCCCCCTGCCCGCCGAAGACTCCCGGCACCCACGAGTACTTGTCGCTGAACCCCCACACGGTGAAGGAGGTGCACCGCCGCGCCTGGACGCATGCGTCCAGCAGCCCCCGGAAGTACGCAGCCTGCGCCGCCAGCTTCCCTTCCTCCACCGGCAGGATCATGCGTACGTCGACCTCGGTGAACGCCGTCTGCATGCCCAGCTTCTCGAAGCGGGCGAGGTTCTCGGCGACCTGGCCAGGGAAGCCGTACTGGATCGCGAGGTGCCCCTGGATGCCGAAGCCCTGTACGGGGACCCTTTCCGCCCGGAGGCGCTTCGCGAGGTCGTAGTAGGCCGTCGACTTCGCGTTGACGCCCTCGACGTTGTAGTCGTTCAGGAACAGCTTGGCCTTCGGGTCGGCCGCGTGGGCCCAGCGGAAGGCGTCCTCGATGTACGAGGGGCCCAGCTCACGCAGCCAGATCGAGTCGCGCAGCGAACCGTCCTCCTCGAAGACCTCGTTCACCACGTCCCACTCGTAGATCCTGCCCTTGTACCGCTTCACCTCCGTGGTGATGTGGTCCTTGAGGATTCCGCGCAGTTCCGCCGATCCGATCGATCCGTCCGCCACCCCCGACGTCAGCCACCCCGGCAACTGGCTGTGCCACACCAGCGTGTGGCCCCGTACCGCCTGGCCGTGCGACCGGGCGAAGCGGACCAGGTCGTCCGCCTGCTGCCAGTCGTACGTCCCCCGGCTCGGCTCCACCGACTCCCACTTCATCACGTTCTCGGCGGTCACGGAATTGAACTCCCGTGCGGTCGTTCTGCGGTACGCCGTGTCGTCGGCCAGGGCCGTCATGTCCACCGCGGTACCGATGCGTACGCCGGTACCGGCCGCCAGCGCCCGCAGGGGGACAGGGTCCGGGTGTGCCGACGCCGGTTGGGCACCCGCGCCGGCGATCACCAGCATCGCGCCCAGTACCGTCGCGGAAACGGGCATGCGGAAGACGTTCATGTGCGGTCCCTTCATCAATGGCCTACTGCCTGCTCTACCGAACGCGGTGGCTCTCCAGCGGGCCCAGGTACGTCGGTGTCAGCCCGCCCGTGTCGATCACCAGCCGCTGCACCACCACCGTCGGGTCGACCATCCAGAACTTCAGCCGGTGGACGCCCGCCGCAGGCACCGCGTGCCGGGTCGCCGTCACATTCACGTTGTCGGACGTATGGCGGGCCCACTGCTTGTTCATCAGGCCGTCGTTCGCACCCGTGACCGCGTGGATGTCCACCTGTTGCGGCTCGGCCCCGTCGAACGAGACCGCGTAGCGCAGGCCCCCCGTCGGGAGCGTCGGGTTGCGCGGCGACAGATACGCCCACACCGTGACCTCCCCTCCTTTCAGGAGGCTGACCTCGTACTCCAGCCGCTCCGAGGCCCCGCCCGGCGTCCGGCGCGGTGCCGTCACCGGCCATGGCGTCATCCCGGCGCCGGTCCGGCCGATGCGGTCCAGGCGCCGCCAACTCCCCACCGCCCGCGCGTAGTTGTCGGCGTCAACGGCCACGTAACCCCCCGCCTCCACGAACCCCTTCAGGCCCCGCTGCTCCCTCCGCGACGGCTTCTCCACCACACACGCCACCGTGACCGACGCGCCCGCGCCCGACACCGTCAACGAGGCATCCGTACGGCCGTCCGGCACCCGCCCCCAGTCCACCCGCACGACGACCCTGACCTGCTGCTCGACCCGCCCCCTCGGCCGGTCCACCACCAGCCACGGCACCGACGACTCCACCCGGTACTCGAAGGGCGTACGCCCCCGGTTGAACACCTCGACGTACTGGTCGGGCCGCGTCTGATACGGGCTGAACACCGGCAGCGCGGCCGGACCGGCCGCACCCCCCGGCCACCACTCCCCCGCGTCCTCCGAGCCGTCGACCGACACCCCCAACTCCCCGCCCACCGGCAGCTGTACGCGCCGCACCGCCGGGAACAGGACATCCGGCAACGCCACGTTGTCCTTCTCGGGCTGTTGCCAGGGGGCGTTGGGGCCGTACCGTTCCACGTCCCCGTAGTCGATGTGCGGCTGGGTCTGGAAGCCCTCCCATTTGCCGCCCGCCACCTGGTGGTTGAAGCGGTCGGCGAGCGCGAAGTCGCGTTCCAGGCCGGCCTCCGCCTCCGCCGCGCGGTCGTTCGTCGCCGCCCTGCCCTGGGACGCGTAGAGGAGGTTCTTGAACTCCGCCTCGCGCAGGCCGTACAGGTTCGCGGTCGCTTCCACCGCGTACCCGGCCAGCTCGTACCACCCGTCCTGCGCGGAAGCGGGTAACCGGCGTCCCACCCGCTCCGCCGTCCTCGCCAGCTCCTGCCACTCCTGCGTCACCCGCTCCAACTCGCGGTGGCCGAAGTGGAAGGGCGTCTCCTGGTCGTCGTACACGATCGCCGACTCGTCCTTCGTCGGGTCCTTCGCGGGATTGAGGGTGATGCGGCGGTTCAACAGCTCCGGCTTGCGGCGGGCCTGGAGCCGCCCGTACTCGGCGAGCACCGAGGCGATCGCCGCCGCGTGCTCCGCCCCGAAGTTCTGCCGGGCGTACCGCCGTTCCCACTCCTCCAGGTTCGCCAAGTCCCAACGGGCCGGATTCCAGGCGTAGTCGAGGAAGAACTCCGTCGGCAGTTCGTTCCCCTTCAGGTCGCCGACGTTCGTCACCCACAGGCCGTGGTTCCCGTACGCGTGCGCCTGGTGGAGCTGGTCCCAGAGGTTCTGGAGGTTGGCGGTGTCCACCCACTTGTAGTTGCGGCCGACGCCCACGTAGTCGAAGTGGTAGTACAGGCCGTAGCCGCCGCTCCTCGCCGGCTCCGCCGGGTCCGGGTGCTTGCGGATGTTGCCCCAGTTGTCGTCGGTCAGGACGACGGTGACGTCGCCGGGGACCCGTAGGCCCCGGTCCCAGTAGCGCTGGACCTCCTTGTACAGGGTCCACACCTGCGGGGTTTCCCCTACCGGCTTCCCCGTCACCTCGGCGATGATCCCGCGCTGCGTCTCGATGATCTCCCGCATCAGCTCGATGCCGTCGCCGTCCGGCAGGCTCGTGTCGCCGTTGCCGCGCATGCCCAGGGTGACGACGCCCTCGAACTCCTGGTCGACCATCCGCTGGATGCCCTCGCGCCAGTACGCCCGGACGGCCGCCGCGTTCCGCCGGTAGGACCACTCCCCCGTGCCCCCGTAGGGGTCCCGGCCGGGCGTCACGATGTTCCCCGCGCTGTCGCGTACCGCCGGTACCGCGTGCCGGTTCCACTCCTCGATGCCGCGCATCATCGGGGCCTCGTGGGAGGTGCCCATGACGATGCCGTACGCCTTCGCCCTGGCGTGGTTCTCCGGGTCGTCCTCGGCGAACGCCCGGCCCCATACGGCCGGCCAGAGGTAGTTGGCCTTGAGGCGCAGGAGCACCTCGAAGACCCGCTCGAAGAAGGCCGCGTTGAAGCCTCCGGGGTGGCCCGGCGCCTTCCCGGGGCCGAAGAACCTCGGCGCCCAGGTCCCCAGCGCCGGGTTCTCGTCGTTGATGAAGATCCCGCGGTACTTCACGGCCGGGGTGCCCTGCGTATGGCGGCCCGGCAGCACGTACACCGCGTCCCGGTGGACCGGCGGCACGTCGTCCCACCAGTACCAGGGCGAGACGCCGATGCCGTACGAGACGTCGTACGCGCCGAAGATCGTGCCGCGCGGGTCGCTGCCCGCGATGACGAACGCCCGGTCGACGCCGGGCATCGGGCGCTCCACGACCGTCTGGAGCGAGGTCTCCCAGCGGCCGGCGATGCCCGTGACGTCCAGCTTGCCGGCGCGGACCAGACCGTCGATCAGCGGGCTGCGGCCGATCGTGCCGACCAGGATCACCTCACGGGCGACGGTGGCACCCGGACGTACACCCGTGACGCGTTCGATGTCGTCCCGCAGGTCACCGGCGACCCGTACGACCCCGGGGTGGTCCTCGGCGCTGACGACGACCGGCGCCCCGACGACCGCGAACGCGCCGCCGGTGAACGAGATGTACGCGCCGGAGTCCGTGCGGCGCGCCCCGCCCCCTCCCGCCCGCGCGACCCCCGACAGCACCGGCACCGCCGCGAGTCCGGAACCGACACCGACTCCGAGCACAGCCCTGCGACTGACGGACCCAGCCATGACGTAACCACCCCTCCACCCGAATTTGGTCAGTGGCATGACAAATAGTGGAGGGAGTGACCAGCGGGGGGAACGGGTCGTGCGCGCCGAATAGTTTCGTAACAGCAGCCCAGGAAAGGCAAAGAGGCCCGTACGACCGAAGTCGTACGGGCCTCCCTGACGAACTACCGGAAGAACCGGGTCAGTTCAAGATCACTTACTTGTTGATCTTGATGACCTGGCCGGCGCCCACGGTCCGGCCACCCTCACGGATGGCGAACTTCAGGCCCTCTTCCATGGCGATGGGCTGGATGAGCTCGACGGTCATCTCAGTGTTGTCGCCCGGCATGACCATCTCGGTGCCCTCGGGGAGGGTCACGACACCGGTCACGTCCGTGGTACGGAAGTAGAACTGGGGGCGGTAGTTGTTGAAGAACGGCGTGTGACGGCCGCCCTCGTCCTTGGACAGGATGTACGCCTGCGCCTCGAACGAGGTGTGCGGGGTGACCGAGCCCGGCTTGATGATGACCTGGCCGCGCTCGACGTCCTCGCGCTTGATGCCACGGAGGAGCAGACCGACGTTCTCGCCGGCCTGACCCTCGTCGAGCAGCTTGCGGAACATCTCGATGCCGGTGACCGTGGTGGTGGTCTTCTCCTGCTTGATGCCGATGATGTCAACGGTCTCGTTGACCTTCAGGACACCACGCTCGATACGGCCGGTGACGACCGTACCGCGACCGGTGATCGTGAAGACGTCCTCGACGGGCATGAGGAACGGCTTGTCGACGTCACGCTCGGGGGTCGGGATCGCCTCGTCGACGGCGGCCATGAGGTCGAGAACCGACTGACCCCACTCGGCGTCGCCCTCGAGCGCCTTGAGCGCCGAGACCTTGACGACCGGCAGGTCGTCGCCCGGGAACTCGTACTCGGAGAGGAGCTCACGAACCTCGAGCTCGACGAGCTCCAGGATCTCCTCGTCGTCCACCATGTCGGCCTTGTTCAGGGCGACGACGATGTACGGCACGCCGACCTGGCGGGCCAGGAGCACGTGCTCCTTGGTCTGCGGCATCGGGCCGTCAGTGGCGGCCACGACCAGGATCGCACCGTCCATCTGGGCGGCACCGGTGATCATGTTCTTGATGTAGTCCGCGTGACCCGGGCAGTCGACGTGGGCGTAGTGACGACCCTCCGTCTGGTACTCGACGTGCGCGATCGAGATCGTGATACCACGCTGACGCTCTTCGGGCGCCTTGTCGATCTGGTCGAAGGCCGAGGCCTCGTTCAGCGTGGGGTACTTGTCGTGCAGCACCTTGGTAATGGCGGCCGTGAGGGTCGTCTTACCGTGGTCGATGTGACCGATGGTGCCGATGTTGACGTGCGGCTTAGTCCGCTCGAACTTTGCCTTCGCCACTGGGGTCCTCCTGCGGAGTGGTTCTGGTACGCCTTACTCATCGGCGCCAGGTGATCTTTGCTGGGATGCCGCCCGCCGGGGTTTTCCCTCCCGGGTTGCCCCGGCGGTCGGTGTCAAGCCTAAAGCGTGCAAACGGGGTGTGTTACTCGCCCTTGGCCTTCGCGATGATCTCCTCGGCGACGTTCCGGGGAACCTCGGCGTAGGAGTCGAACTGCATCGAGTAGCTTGCGCGACCCGAGGTCTTGCTGCGGAGGTCACCGACGTAGCCGAACATCTCCGAGAGGGGCACGAGGCCCTTCACGATGCGCGCACCGGCACGCTCCTCCATGGCCTGGATCTGACCACGGCGGGAGTTGATGTCGCCGATGACCTCACCCATGTAGTCCTCGGGCGTGGTGACCTCAACGGCCATCATCGGCTCCAGGAGCACGGGGCTGGCCTTGCGCGCGGCCTCCTTGAAGGCCTGCGAGCCGGCGATCTTGAACGCCAGTTCGGAGGAGTCGACCTCGTGGTAGCCGCCGTCGAGAAGGATGACGCGGACGCCAGTCATCTCGTAGCCGGCCAGGATGCCGAACTGCATGGCCTCCTGCGCACCGGCGTCCACCGAGGGGATGTACTCCCGCGGGATACGGCCACCGGTGACCTTGTTCACGAACTCGTACGAAGCGTCGCCGTCCACGATCGGCTCGATCGCGATCTGCACCTTGGCGAACTGACCGGTACCACCGGTCTGCTTCTTGTGCGTGTAGTCGTGACGCTCGACGGTCTTGCGGATCGTCTCGCGGTACGCCACCTGCGGCTTACCGACGTTGGCCTCGACCCTGAACTCGCGCTTCATACGGTCGACCAGCACCTCGAGGTGCAGCTCGCCCATACCGCCGAGGATGGTCTGGCCCGTCTCCTCGTCCGAGTGAACGTGGAAGGAGGGGTCCTCCTCCGCGAGACGCTGGATGGCTACACCCAGCTTCTCCTGGTCACCCTTGGACTTGGGCTCGATCGCGACCTGGATGACCGGCGCCGGGAAGTCCATGGACTCCAGGATCACCGGGTTCTTGTCATCGCAGAGCGTCTCGCCGGTCGTGGTCTGCTTCAGACCCATGACCGCGACGATGTCGCCGGCGCCCACCGCGTCGATCTCCTCACGCTTGTTCGCGTGCATGCGGTAGATCTTGCCGATGCGCTCCTTCTTGCCCTTGACGGAGTTCAGCACGGCAGTGCCGGTCTCCAGGCGGCCCGAGTACACCCGGACGAAGGTGAGCTTCCCCAGGTGCGGGTCGCTCATGATCTTGAACGCCAGCGCGGACAGCGGCTCGTCCACGGACGGCTTGCGCTTGACGACCAGCTCGGGGTCCTTCACGTCGTGGCCTTCGATGGCTTCGACGTCGAGCGGGGTCGGCAGGTAGCGCACGACGGCGTCGAGCAGGGGCTGGACGCCCTTGTTCTTGAACGCCGTACCACAGAACACCGGGGTGACCGTGATGCCGTCGGACTTGCCGGACGCGATGGTGATACGACGGATCGCGGCGTACAGCTGCTCCTCGGTGGGCTCCTGGCCCTCCAGGAACAGCTCCATGATCTCGTCGTCGTTCTCCGCGACGGTCTCGACCAGGCGGCCGCGGTACTCCTCGGCAGCCTCGACGTGCGTGGCGGGGATGTCGACGACGTCGTACATCTCGCCCTTGGCCGCCTCGGCGGACCACACGAGCGCCTTCATGCGGACCAGGTCCACAACGCCCTTGAAGTCCATCTCGGCACCGATGGGGAGCTGCATGATGATCGGAACGGCGCCGAGCCGGTCCTTGATCATGTCGACGCAGCGGTGGAACTCCGCGCCGGTCCGGTCGAGCTTGTTGACGAAGCAGATGCGGGGCACGCCGTACCGGTCGGCCTGACGCCACACCGTCTCGGACTGCGGCTCGACACCCGCGACACCGTCGAACACGGTGACGGCACCGTCGAGGACGCGCAGCGAGCGCTCTACCTCAACGGTGAAGTCGACGTGCCCGGGGGTGTCGATGATGTTGATCGTGTAGTCGTTGTCCTCAAGCGGCCAGTGACAGGTGGTCGCAGCAGAGGTGATCGTGATGCCACGCTCCTGCTCCTGCTCCATCCAGTCCATGGTGGCGGCGCCGTCGTGGACTTCACCGATCTTGTAGCTGACGCCGGTGTAGAAGAGGATCCGCTCAGTGGTGGTCGTCTTGCCCGCGTCGATGTGAGCCATGATCCCGATGTTGCGGACCCTGGCCAGGTCAAGTGAAGTGGTAGCCATAAGGCTTCGGTCTTCTCTCGGTCTCGATGGGGTCTGCGACTACCAGCGGTAGTGCGCGAAGGCCTTGTTGGACTCGGCCATCTTGTGGGTGTCCTCGCGCTTCTTGACGGCCGCACCAAGGCCGTTCGAAGCGTCGAGAAGTTCGTTGAGCAGACGCTCGGTCATCGTCTTCTCGCGACGGGCGCGGGAGTAACCGACCAGCCAGCGCAGCGCGAGCGTGTTGGCGCGACCGGGCTTGACCTCGATCGGAACCTGGTACGTCGCACCACCGACACGGCGGGACTTGACCTCAAGGGTCGGCTTGATGTTCTCCAGCGCGCGCTTCAGCGTGATGACCGGGTCGTTGCTGGTCTTCTCGCGCAGGCCCTCCATGGCGCCGTACACGATGCGCTCGGCGGTGGAGCGCTTGCCGTTCATCAGGATCTTGTTGATGAGCGACGTGACAAGAGGAGAGCTGTAGACCGGGTCGATGATGACCGGGCGCTTCGGGGCGGGGCCCTTACGAGGCATTTCTACTTCTCCTTCTTGGCGCCGTAGCGGCTGCGGGCCTGCTTGCGGTTCTTGACACCCTGGGTGTCGAGAGAACCGCGGATGATCTTGTAGCGAACACCGGGCAGGTCCTTCACACGGCCGCCGCGCACGAGCACGATGGAGTGCTCCTGCAGGTTGTGTCCCTCACCCGGAATGTAAGCGGTGACCTCGATCCCGCTGGTCAAACGCACACGCGCGACCTTGCGCAGGGCCGAGTTCGGCTTCTTCGGGGTGGTCGTGAACACACGCGTGCAGACGCCGCGACGCTGAGGCGAATTCTCAAGCGCGGGCGTCATGTTCTTCTTGACCTTGTCTTGCCGGCCATTCCGGACCAGCTGCTGGATCGTAGGCACTACTTCTCCGGTTTCTGTGTGCCGATGGTGAAGCTAACCTGAAACATCGCCGACCCACGCGGTCGGGTGTGTCGAATACTGCAGACTCCCGCCGCGAGGCGAAAAGGGCGCAGATTGCGGTGGCCGCTTACAGCTCCCCGTACGGTTCGAAGGCACGCACGAGGGCCAGGGCACACCCCAGGCACAAGGTCTGAGCGTACCTACCTCAACGACTCCGGTCAAAACAAATGGACGCGGGCCCGACCCGCCCGCCCCCCGAGGGCCCCGAAGCCCCCGTTTGGTGACTTTCAGTGACTTTGGGTGGCTTGCGAGCCACAGTGGCCGAATCGCGCCCTTTACAGCCCCGTCGGCCTGCCCGTTCAGTACATGATCCGTCCGCTGCGACGATTCGGGGGCAGAGCGTGATGATGAGGACAGCAGCGTACTCACCGGACGACGGGGGCCTGGACGACCGGGTGCCCTTCCTCGCCCGCCTGGAACAAGAGGACCGCACGGCTCTCCTGTCCCTCGGCCGGGAGCTGAATTTCGCCACCCGGGTGGCCCTGATCCACCAGAGCGAGCCCTCCTCCCACGTCCTCTTCCTCGTCCAGGGCTGGACGAAGGTCACGGCATCCGCGGCCAACGGCTACGAGGCACTCCTCGCGCTGCGCGGCCCCGGCGACATCGTCGGCGAGTCGGCGGCCCTCACCGGGCGCCCCCGGTCGGCCACGGTGACCGCGCTGGAAGCGGTGCGAGCGGTGGCCGTGGAACACGAGCGGTTCAAGGACTTCCTGGGCCGTTCACCAGCTGTTTCGTTCGCGCTGCTGGGTCTGACGGCCGACCGCACCCGGGCCGCCGACCGCCGGCGCCTGGAGTTCGCGTCCATGAACGTCCGGGAACGGTTCGCGATCCTCCTCCTCGACCTCGCCCGCACCCACGGCCGCCGCACCCCCGAGGGCATCGAGCTCTCCGTCCCGCTCAGCAAACAGGAGCTGGCGGGCTCGGTGGGCGCCTCCAGGGAGATGGTCCAGCGGCTGCTGCGGGAACTGCGCGAGAAGGAGGCGGTGGAGACGGGGCGACGGGCGCTTCTCATACGGCGGCCGGACATATTGCGGCGGATCGCCGGCGGCACCCCCAGCCCGTCCGGCGATTGAGGACAAGGCCCGTTCAGGGCCGGAGCGGGGGCCTGGGGGCGGCAGCCCTCAGCGACGTCCACACCAATTCCCCGCAGCCCCCAGGACGCGTTATGTGTACCCCGTCACACTCCGACTGCGTCATCCGCCCTCACAACGCAACGCCCCCAGCCGCCACGCTGCTGCAAGCACCCCCCACCACGATGTCGAAGGGCGACCATGACCGACCCCGTGAGCCGCACGATCCTGCTGCTGGACATAGAGAGGTTCAGCGACCGGGACGACGTGGAGCAGGCCTACCTGCGGCGCATGCTGTACGACATCACCGACCGCGCGCTGGAGAGCGCCGGCATCGACGAGACCCGCCGCCTGCGCGCCGACCGCGGGGACTCCGTGATGGAGCTCATCGACGCGAACGCCCCGGTCACCGCCCTGCTGCGGGCCCTGCTCATGGAGGTCCCGGCGCAGCTGCGCGCCGTCAACCGCATGGCGTCCAGCTCGGCGCAGATCAGGCTGCGCGGGGTCGTCGCCACCGGCTACGTGGCCGTGGACGAGCACGACGGCTGGGTCGGCACCGACCTGAACAACGCCTGCCGGCTGCTGGACGCCCAACTGCTGCGCGCGGCCCTGTCCGAACGCCCCCACGACTTCGCGCTGATCGTCTCGGACGCCCTGTACGCAGGTGTCGTACGGCATGACCATCCCGGCATCCCGGCCGACGAGTTCCACCCGGTCGGGGTGGACACCAAGAACGGCCCGATGAGGGCCTGGCTGCACGGCCCGCTGCCCAGCGGGCACCGTGCGGCCGTGGCCGGCCCGGCCGACCAGGACCACCGTGACACGGGGGCGGGGGAGGCGCCGGGCGGTTCGGGGGACCGCCCGGCGCCGCAGACCTCGCCGTCACCGCAGGTCCCGGCGCAGGCCGGCGCGCCGGAGGAGGACGCCCCGACCGTCCCCGCGCAGGGCACGTCGCCCGAGAGCCGCCCCGCCCCGGGCCCCGTCTTCACCTTCAACGGTGCCGTGAACATCGGCGGCAGCCTCGTCGGCGGCGACCAGCACGGCGTCAGCGGCGGCCAGGTCACCGGGGACGTCAACCTGGGCGGCCGCAACGGGGGTGACGCCTCGTGAGCACCCCGGACGACGCCTCCGGTGCGGGTGGCGCCGACGACCCGGCCGGCTCCGACGACGGCAAGGACGGCAGAGAGGGCGCCGCCAAGGGAGCCGAGGGCGCTGAGGACTCCGAGGAACGCGAGCAGCCCCAGACCGCGTGGTCGGCCCGGCGCGATCTGATCGACCACAGCCCCCGGACGATGAACGTCGGCGACCGTTCCCGCTTCGGCGGCGGTCTGGTCGGCGGCGACCAGCACGGCGTCAGCGGCGGCCGGGTCACCGGTGACGTGATCATGGGCAGCAAGACGGAGATCCACCAGTGGGCGATACCCGGGTTCTCCGCCCCGTCCGCCGCCTCCTCCGCCTCCGGCGAGGTCCCGCGGACCACCCTCGAACGGCTCGCCGCCTCCTTCACGGCCCCCGACGCGACCATCGAGGTCCTGCTCACCCGGCTGCGCCGCGACCGCGTCCTCGTCCTGTCCGGCGCCCGCTTCACCGGCAGACGTACGGCCGCCCTGATGCTCCTGCACCGGCTCGGCGCGTCCCCCGTACACACGCTCGACCGGGACACGGGACCGGGCGCCCTGGCGGACCGGTTCACCGCGCCGGACGCGGCCGCCGGGCAGTCCCCGGGTCGGCCCCGCGGCTACGTCCTGGCCGACCTGGCCACCCGCCGCGACCGCCCCCTCCGTGAGCACCATCTCCTCGCCGCCCGCGACCGGCTCGCCGCGCAGGACGCGTATCTCGTCGTCACCGTCGGCCACACCGCCGTGCTGGAGGACGTACCGGTCGTCGAATGGCAGCCGCCGGACGCGGCCGACGTACTGGCCGCGCACCTGCGCACCCGTCTCGCAGACGGCGACGACAGCGACGACAGCGACGGCGAGAACGCGACGGCGGCGAAGCTGCTCGAACTCCCGGATGTCACCGAGTTCCTGAGCCGCAGCCACCAGCTGCGCGAGGTCGCCGCCTTCGCACAGCTGCTCGGCCGGTACGCGGCCGGGGAGATGACCGAGGACGCGGTGGCCCAGTTCTCCCTCGTCTCCCTGGAGAACCAGGTCCAGGAGTGGTTCGAGGAGGACGAGACCTCGGTCCATCTGCGCGACAAGGCGTTCCTGGTCGCGCTGGCCGCGTTCGACGGCGGCCCGTACGCCCTCACCGCCGAACTCAGCGATCTGCTCTACCGGTTCCTGCAGAAGACCCAGAACCCGGCCGGCGTCGCCGAGGTCCCCGTCTTCGGCACCCACATCGGCAAGCGCCTCCAACTCGCCCGCGCCGAGCGGTACGCGGAGGACGAGAACACCGAGTGGGGTCCGGTGAGCCAGCAGAAGGCGAAGTTCGTCGACGACCGCGCCTCCCTCGTCCTCCTGCGCGAGGTGTGGACGGGCCACCCGTCCGCCCGCCCCGCGCTGATCGACTGGCTGCGCCGGCTGGCCGACGACGGCCGCCCCCTCGTCCGCACCCGGGCCGCGTCCACGGTGGCCGTCCTGGCCCGCACGGACCTGCCCTCGGCCATGGCCCTGGTCATCGAATCCTGGGCGACCTCCAACCGCTTCCGGCACCGTCTGGTGGCCGTCAACGCCCTCACCCTCGCCCACCTCATCGACACACCCAACATCCCGCGCATCCTCGACGAGTGGTCCAAGGGCGAGGACCGGCGACTGCGCTGGGTGGCGGTACGGGCGTACGCGCTGATCGGTCCGGAGCGCCCCGAACAGGCCCTGGCCGCCCTGCGCACCGCGGCCCGCAGCCTCTACCGGGACCTCGCCGACCCGGACGCCTTCGACCGCGAGATGGCCGACGAACTCCGCGAGGCCATCGCTCTGCTGCTCCTCTCCGAGGCCGGCGACCGTGTCCTCGCCGAACTGCGCCGACACCTCTCCGACGACCGCCCGGTGCACGACCTGACCATCGGCGGGTTCGTCAGCGCCTGCCGCCACACCCAGGACGACGAGCGGTACGGCCATCCGCTGGTCCTCGGCTGGTACGCGCAGTCGGTCACCGAGAGCTCGGACGCCGCCCGGAGCATCCCCTTCCTGTGGCGGGCGGCCCTGGGCGACCCGAACGCGACCCGGTACGCCCTGGACGTGCTGCGCGAGTGGGTCCTCGTCGCCGACCGCTCGACGACCACGGAATGGGCCCTGGCGCACCTGCTCCCGACCCTGGTCACCACCCCGGCGGAGCACCAGCGCCTGGACCACCTCCTGCGGACGATGCCCGGCGAGGACGGCGCGGCCCCGCCCGCGGTGGCGGCCCGCCTCCTGACCACGCTCCCGACGACCCGCTAGCCCGTCAGACATCGCCCCGTACACCGCTCACCGAGGAGCAACGCACGATGCCCGCCTTCTCACGCCCGCCCGAGTGGCAGCAGTCCGCGGACCGGCACACCCAGCTGATCGACCCGGTTCTCACCGTGCGACAGCTGTCGCGCTTCGAACTCTCACTGAAGTCGACGGTCCGTATCGACCACGCGCTCGTCTTCGCGACCCCCAAGGGCGGCTACGAGGCCTACCTCCCGCCCCGCCGCCCGACGCGCAGCGAGATCGCGGCGCGGCGCTACACGGCGGTGTACGAGGTCGACATGGGCGTGCACCCTTTCTCCGGCACGCTGACGCTCCCCAGTGACAACGACGCGTTCGAGTTCTCGGCCGAGGTCGACATGTCCTGGCAGGTCGTCGACCCGGCCCGGTTCGTGGAGAGCGGTCACCGGGACGTGCCGGGCCTGCTGATCGGCGAACTCCAGCGCGCGGCGCGTCCGGTGAGCCGGCGCTTCCCGATCGCGGACAGCGCGGCGGCCGAAGGGGCGCTGCTCCAGGCGGTCGACGTCCTGGGGCCGCTGGGTTCCCCGGCCGGCCTCCAGACGACCTGGACCCTGCGGCTGCGCCGCGACCAGGAGAACATCGACCACCAGCGCCGCCTCCAGGCGATCGACCACTCGGCGACCGAGCAGGTGCGGGCGGCGCAGCGGGGCACGGAGATCGACGTGGAGGTGGACCGCCGCAACCGCGGGCAGGACGCCCTCCAGATCGAGCGCGCGATGTCGTACGGCGTCCAGCAGCAGCAGTTGGCCCTCCAGCAGCAGCGCTGGGAGTACGAGCAGGCGGTCCTGCAGAGCAGCCAGCAGCACCAGCTGGCGCTGCAACAGGGCCACCAGGAACTGGAGTTGCAGAAGGTCGAGGCCGAGAAGATCGCCTTCTACCAGTGGCACCTCTCCCAGGGCGGCGTCCAGGCCTGGGCCCTCCATCTGGCCCAGCACCCGGAGGACTCCCGCCTGGTCATGACCAGCATGCGCGAGGACCAACTCCGCATGATCCAGGCCCAGATGGACCTGGTGAAGGATCTCCTGAACGGTGACAACGCGGAGAAGTTCGAGCTGGAGGGCCCCAAACAACTGGCCCTGCGCACAGTGAGCGACATCCTCAACCAACGCCTCCCGGGCGTCCCCCAGACCCCTCCGCCGCTCCCGGAGGGCATCCCCGGCGTGGCGGGGCAACCGGGCTTCGTACCCGGCCAGTCCGGCGCCCCCTCGGACCCCTCGTACGGGCAACCCGGCCGCCCCCCGAGCGACGCACCCCCGACCCAGGCGGCCCCGCCCACGGCAACTCCGCCCGGCCCCGCGTACGGCACCCAGCGCCCCGCAGGCTTCCCCGGCGCACCCACGCTCCCCGCGCCCCCTGCCCACATCCCGCCGCCCCCGTCCACTCCTCCGCCGGGCGCCCCGAATCCGTACGCGCCCCCGGCCCCGGGCACCGCCCCCGCCTGGCAGCCGCCCCCGGGCTACGGCAGCACCCCGACCCTCCCCGACCAGCAGAACGCGCCGGCGGCGCCGACGCCCCCTGCCACCGAACCGGGCGACGGAACCGAGGCGAACAGAACGGCCAGCGGCACATGACGACGCTGGACCCCCGCCCCACCCCGGCCCCGGCCCCGGCCCCGGTACCACCAAGCACCACCCCCACCGACACCGCCCAGCTCTGCGAGCGCCTCCTCGCGGACCTCCGTACCGAGATCGCCCGTGCCGACAGCAAGGCGTCCGTCCTGGTCGCCGCGCTCGGGATGACCGCCGGTGTGTTCAGCGGGCTGCTCGCCGGGCGGAACTGGAACCCTGGATCGCTCAGCACCTTCGGCACCGTCGTC
The DNA here is from genome assembly GCF_044333925.1 of Streptomyces sp. NPDC020898. NCBI lineage: Bacteria > Bacillati > Actinomycetota > Actinomycetes > Kitasatosporales > Streptomycetaceae > Streptomyces > Streptomyces sp. NPDC020898. The sequence continues at coordinate 123,688 of NZ_JBIRRV010000008.1, read as the reverse complement.
TGGGGCGTAGGGGCCGCTTCCCTGGTGCTGTCCCTGTTCTCGCTGCTCCTTGCCGTCCTGCCCCGTCACCGATCCGAACCGTGGGCTCCGGGCCAGCCCCTCGCCTACTTCGGCGACATCCACCGGGCCGTCCGGCTCGGCCACCTGGAGACCGCGCTCGCCGACACCCGACGCGACCCCACGGCCGCGCTCACCTCGGCGCTCGCGGAGACGAGCAGGATCGCCGCGCGCAAGCACCAGTGGATCCGCACCGGCCTGAACTCCTTCTGCACCGGCACGCTCCTTCTCCCCGCCTCACTACTCATCGGCTGACCACACCGACCCGCTCACTCCCCGCCCCCGCCCATGAAGGAAACCCATGCCCCAACCACCCTCCTCCCCACCGGAGCACCCCGACCCCTCCACCCAGGCACCACCTACGCAGCCCGACCCGACGACTCAGGCACCGGTCCCGCCGACGCAGCCCGACCCGACCGCTCAGGCCCCGGCCGCTCCGACGTACCTCAACCAGACGACTCAGGCACCGGTCCCGTCGGCCTACTCCCAGACCTCCGTCCCGGCCCCGCCGACGTACCCAGACCGGACAGCTCAGGCCCCGACCCCACCGGCCTACCCCCAGCCCTCCGCCCAGACCCCGGCCCCGCCGACACACCCCGACCCGACCCCTCAGACCCCGGCCCCGCCGACCTACCCCGAGCCCTCCGCGCAGGCCCCGGCCCCGCCGACACACCCCGACCCGACCCCACCGGCCTACCCCCAGCCCTCCGCCCAGACCCAGGCCCCGCCGACACACCCCGACCCGACCCCTCAGGCCCCGACCCCGCCGACACACCCCGACCCGACCCCTCAGGCCCCGACCCCACCGGCACACCCCCAGCCCTCCACCCAGACCCAGGCCCCGCCGACACACCCCGACCCGACCCCTCAGGCTCCGGCCCCGCGGGCCTACCCCCAGCCCTCCGCCCCGCCGACGTACCCAGGCCAGACTGCTCAAGTCCCCGCCCCGCCCGCGTACCCCAACGTGACCCCTCAGACCCCGGTCCCGCCGACCTACCCGGAGCCCTCCGCGCAGGCACCGGTCCCGCCGACGTATCCCGCCCCAAGTACTCAGGCCGCAACCTCGCCCACGTACCCAGCCCCGGCTGCTCAGGCCCCGCCCACATACCCCGGACAGACAGCCCAGCCCCCGACCTCGCCGACCTCCCCGGGCGAGCCCGCTCCCTCGTACCCACACGCCCCGCAGGCCCCCCACGCCCCGCAGACCGCGCAGGAGCCCCCGTACCCGGACCCCGCCGCCCAGCACCAGCACCCCCCGGCCTACCCCGGCTCAGCCCCGACCCAACCCCCCGCCTACCCCGGCGCAGCCCCCACTCAGCCCCCCGCGCACCCGGGCGCAGCCGCCACCCAACCCCCGCCATTCCCCCAGGCCACCGCGCAGCCCATCCCCCCGCAGTACGCGCCCCCACAGCAACCCCCGACCACCGCGCCTGCGCCCGCCACGCCTCCCCCGTCCCCAGCCGCTCCCACCGCCCACCCCCACCACATCCCCACCGACCGTGGCCGCGTCCACATCTCCGCCCACCAGCGCCGTACCGACGCCACCGCCGTGGGCAACCTCCTCCTCTATCTCCCGAACTTCCTCTGCAGCCTCCTCGTCGTCAGCATGTTCTCCCTCTTCTTCGGCGACCTCGCGTTCCTCGTGATCATCGCCTGGGTGCTCAGCGGCGCACTCGTGTTCCACCGGCCCACCGAAAGCGCCCTCGCGCGCCGTTTGCTCCACCTGCGCTACCCCACTCCGCAAGAACGAGCCAAACTCGAACCGGTCTGGCGCGAGGTCACCGCCCGCGCAGGCGTCGAGGGCCGCACCTACGAACTCTGGGTCGAGGACAGCGACGGTCTGAACGCGGTCGCCGCCGCAGGCCACATCGTCGGTGTCACCCGCTTCGCCATGAACGAGCTCCCCAACGGCGAACTCGCCGCCGTCATGGCACACGAGCTCGGCCACCACGTCGGCGGCCACGCCTGGTCCGGGCTCCTCGGCTACTGGTACGCACAGCCCGGCCGTATCGCCTGGCGGGTCCTGCGCGCCGTCTCCGTGGTCGTGTTCAAGGTGTCCCGCGCCTTCTCCTGCTTCGGCATCGGGTTCGTCGTACTCATCCTCGGCAGCATCGCCATGGCGACCATCAGCACCCTGTACGGCCTGCCCCTGCTGATCCTCGGCGTGCCGTACGCCCTCGCCGCCGTCGGCCGCCGCGCCGAGCTGCGCGCCGACGAGCACGCCGCAGCCCTCGGCTTCGCCCCGATGCTGGCCGCCGTACTCGGCAAGCTGCACCAGGAGGAGCAGCGGCAGACGGCCGCGCTCGCCGCGCTCAGCGGCGGTGTGCCGCCCGAGGAGAGCCCGCTCAGCAAGCTGCTCTCCTCGCACCCGGACTACTACACCCGGCTGCACCACCTCCAGCCGTACCTGCAACAGCAGCAGCCCTGAGCCCGGACACGCCGAAGGGCGGCCACCCCGCAACCGGGGTGACCGCCCTTCGTACTACCTACGTGCTACCAACTACCGCTTACTGGTTGTACGGACCGTAGTCGTAGTCCTCCAGCGGAACGGCCTGGCCGGAGCCCGTGCCGAACGGCGAGTAGTCGATGTCGTCGTAGCCGACGGCCGAGTACATCGCGGCCTTGGCCTCCTCGGTCGGCTCGACCCGGATGTTGCGGTAACGGGACAGACCCGTACCGGCCGGGATGAGCTTACCGATGATGACGTTCTCCTTGAGGCCGATGAGGCTGTCGGACTTGGCGTTGATCGCCGCATCCGTCAGGACTCGGGTCGTCTCCTGGAAGGAGGCGGCCGACAGCCAGGATTCCGTCGCCAGCGAGGCCTTGGTGATACCCATCAGCTGCGGACGGCCGGAGGCCGGGTGGCCGCCTTCCTGGACCACACGACGGTTCTCGGTCTCGAACTTGCCACGCTCGACCAGCTCGCCGGGCAGCAGCTCGGCGTCGCCGGACTCGATGATCGTCACACGGCGCAGCATCTGCCGGATGATGATCTCGATGTGCTTGTCGTGGATCGACACACCCTGCGAGTTGTAGACCTTCTGGACTTCGCCGACCAGGTGGACCTGGACCGCGCGCTGACCGAGGATCCGCAGCACGTCGTGCGGGTTGGTGGCACCGAAGGTGAGCTTCTGGCCCACCTCGACGTGGTCACCCTCACGCACCATGACCTTGGCACGCTTCGAGATCGGGAACGCCGTCTCGTCGCTGCCGTCGTCCGGGGTGATGACGATCTTCTTGGTCTTCTCGGTCTCCTCGATACGGACGCGGCCAGCCGCCTCCGAGATCGGGGCGACACCCTTGGGCGTACGAGCCTCGAAGAGCTCGACGACACGGGGCAGACCCTGGGTGATGTCGTCACCGGCCACACCACCGGTGTGGAAGGTACGCATCGTCAGCTGGGTACCGGGCTCACCGATGGACTGGGCGGCGATGATGCCGACCGCCTCACCGATGTCGACCAGCTTGCCGGTGGCCAGCGAGCGGCCGTAGCACATGGCACAGGTGCCGACGGCGGACTCGCAGGTCAGGACCGAGCGGGTCTTGACCTCGACGATGCCGTGCCGGACCAGCTCGTCGATGAGAACGTCACCGAGGTCGGTGTTGGCCGGGGCCAGCACACGTCCGTCGAGGGTGATGTCCTCGGCCAGCGCACGGGCGTACACGCTGGTCTCGACGTTGTCGGTCTTGCGCAGCACGCCGGTCTCGTCGAGCTCGGCGATGGCCAGCTTGAGGCCGCGGTCGGTGCCGCAGTCCTCCTCGCGGATGATGACGTCCTGCGAGACGTCCACCAGACGACGGGTGAGGTAACCCGAGTCGGCGGTACGCAGGGCGGTGTCGGCGAGACCCTTACGGGCACCGTGGGTGGAGATGAAGTACTCCAGCACGGACAGGCCCTCGCGGAAGGACGCCTTGATGGGACGAGGAATCGTCTCGTTCTTGGCGTTCGACACCAGACCACGCATACCGGCGATCTGCCGCATCTGCATCATGTTTCCTCGGGCACCCGAGTCAACCATCATGAAGATGGGGTTCGTCTTGGGGAAGTTCGCGTTCATCGCCTCGGCAACCTCGTTGGTCGCCTTGGTCCAGATCGCGATGAGCTCCTGCGTGCGCTCGTCCTTGGTGATCAGACCGCGCTCGTACTGCTTCTGGACCTTCTCGTCCTGCGCCTCGTAGCCCTTGACGATCTCCTTCTTCGCCTCGGGAACGACGATGTCGGAGATGGCCACGGTGACGCCGGAACGCGTGCCCCAGTAGAAGCCGGACGCCTTCAGGTTGTCGAGCGTCGCCGCCACGATGACCTTGGGGTACCGCTCGGCGAGGTCGTTGACGATCTCACCGAGCTGCTTCTTGCCGACCGAGTAGTCGACGAACGGGTAGTCCTCGGGCAGCAGCTCGTTGAAGAGCGCACGGCCCAGGGTCGTACGGAGGCGGAAGGTGTCACCCTGCTGCCACTCCGGCTCGCCCTCTTCGCGGGCCGGCGGGGTCCAGCCGCGCGGCGGGATGGTGCCCACCGGGAAGCGGATGTCGACGGCCGACTGGAGCGCGAGCTCGCCGTTGTCGAACGCCATGGTCGCCTCGGCGGTGGAGCCGAACGCGCGGCCCTCGCCCTTGACGTCACGGAGTTCACCGTCGGTGGTGAGGAAGAACAGACCGAGGACCATGTCCTGGGTCGGCATCGTCACCGGACGGCCGTCGGCGGGCTTGAGGATGTTGTTCGAGGACAGCATCAGGATGCGTGCCTCGGCCTGCGCCTCCGCGGAGAGCGGCAGGTGGACGGCCATCTGGTCACCGTCGAAGTCCGCGTTGAACGCGGTGCAGACGAGCGGGTGGATCTGGATGGCCTTGCCCTCGACCAGCTGCGGCTCGAAGGCCTGGATGCCGAGGCGGTGCAGCGTGGGCGCACGGTTCAGCAGCACCGGGTGCTCGGCGATGACCTCTTCGAGGACGTCGTACACAACGGTGCGGCCGCGCTCGACCATGCGCTTGGCGCTCTTGATGTTCTGCGCGTGGTTGAGGTCCACGAGCCGCTTCATCACGAACGGCTTGAAGAGCTCCAGCGCCATCGCCTTCGGCAGACCGCACTGGTGCAGCTTCAGCTGCGGACCGACGACGATCACGGAACGCGCCGAGTAGTCGACTCGCTTGCCGAGCAGGTTCTGACGGAATCGACCCTGCTTGCCCTTGAGCATGTCGCTCAGGGACTTCAGCGGGCGGTTACCCGGACCGGTGACCGGACGGCCACGACGACCGTTGTCGAACAGCGCGTCAACGGCCTCCTGAAGCATGCGCTTCTCGTTGTTGACGATGATCTCGGGAGCACCGAGGTCGAGAAGCCGCTTCAGACGGTTGTTCCGGTTGATCACACGGCGGTACAGGTCGTTCAGGTCGGAGGTCGCGAAGCGGCCACCGTCCAGCTGCACCATCGGGCGAAGGTCCGGCGGGATGACCGGGACGCAGTCGAGAACCATGCCCTTGGGGCTGTTGGAGGTCTGCAGGAACGCAGACACGACCTTCAGCCGCTTCAGCGCACGGGTCTTCTTCTGGCCCTTGCCGGTACGGATGATCTCGCGGAGGCGCTCGGCTTCCTCGTCCAGGTCGAAGGACTCCAGGCGCTTCTGCAGCGCCGCGGCACCCATCGAACCGTCGAAGTAGGTCCCGAAGCGGTCGCGCAGCTCGCGGTAGAGCAGCTCGTCGCCCTCCAGGTCCTGGACCTTGAGGTTCTTGAACCGGGTCCACACCTCGTCGAGCCGGTCGATCTCGCGCTGCGAACGGTCCCGCAGCTGCTTCATCTCCCGCTCGGCACCTTCGCGCACCTTGCGGCGTACGTCGGCCTTGGCGCCCTCGGCCTCCAGCTCGCCCAGGTCGCTTTCCAGCTTCTTGGCGCGGGCCTCGAGGTCGGAGTCACGGCGGTTCTCGACCTGCTGCCGCTCGACGGAGACATGCGCCTCCAGCGAGGGCAGGTCACGCGTACGACGCTCGTCGTCGACGTACGTGATCATGTACGCCGCGAAGTAGATGACCTTCTCGAGGTCCTTCGGGGCGAGGTCGAGCAGGTAGCCAAGACGCGACGGAACGCCCTTGAAGTACCAGATGTGGGTGACGGGAGCGGCGAGCTCGATGTGGCCCATCCGCTCACGGCGCACCTTGGCGCGAGTGACCTCGACGCCACAGCGCTCACAGATGATGCCCTTGAAGCGGACGCGCTTGTACTTGCCGCAGTAGCACTCCCAGTCCCGGGTCGGACCGAAGATCTTCTCGCAGAAGAGTCCGTCCTTTTCGGGCTTGAGCGTGCGGTAGTTGATCGTCTCGGGCTTCTTGACCTCGCCGTGGCTCCACTGACGGATGTCGTCAGCGGTGGCCAGACCGATCCGGAGCTCGTCGAAGAAGTTGACGTCGAGCACTATGCGTCAATCCCTCTCAGGGTTGTAAGTCATGGGGTCTGATACGGGGGTCCTGGGGCCGGCGGGCCTTGATCGCTCAAGGCCCGCCGAACTCCCGTCAGACCTCTTCGACGCTGCTCGGCTCACGCCGGGACAGGTCGATGCCGAGTTCCTCCGCCGCGCGGAAGACGTCCTCGTCGGTGTCACGCATTTCGATGGACATACCGTCACTGGACAGCACCTCCACGTTGAGGCAGAGAGACTGCATCTCCTTGATGAGCACCTTGAAGGACTCGGGGATGCCGGGCTCGGGAATGTTCTCGCCCTTGACGATGGCCTCGTAGACCTTCACGCGGCCGGTCACGTCGTCGGACTTGATGGTCAGCAGCTCCTGGAGGGCGTACGCGGCGCCGTATGCCTCCAGCGCCCACACCTCCATCTCACCGAAGCGCTGGCCACCGAACTGGGCCTTACCACCCAGCGGCTGCTGGGTGATCATCGAGTACGGACCGGTCGAACGGGCGTGGAGCTTGTCGTCGACCAGGTGGTGGAGCTTGAGGATGTACATGTAGCCGACCGAGACGGGCTCGGGGAACGGCTCACCGGAGCGGCCGTCGAACAGCGGCGCCTTACCGGTCGGGAGCACCATGCGCGAACCGTCGCGGTTCGGGAACGTGTGGTTCAGCAGACCGGCCAGCTCGTCCTCACGCGCACCGTCGAAGACGGGGGTGGCGACGTTCGTGCCGGGGGAGACCACGTCGGCCCCGATGGACTGGAGGCGCTGCGCCCATTCGTCCGCGAGCCCGGAGACGTCCCAGCCGCGGCTGGCGAGCCAGCCGAGGTGGATCTCCAGTACCTGTCCCGGGTTCATTCGGGACGGCACACCCAGCGGGTTGAGGATGATGTCGACCGGAGTTCCGTCCTCGAGGAACGGCATGTCCTCGATCGGAAGGATCTTCGAGATAACACCCTTGTTGCCGTGGCGGCCGGCGAGCTTGTCACCGTCCGTGATCTTGCGCTTCTGCGCCACGTAGACCCGAACCAGCTGGTTCACGCCCGGCGGCAGCTCGTCGCCCTCTTCACGGTCGAAGACGCGGACGCCGATGACCTTGCCGATCTCACCGTGCGGCACCTTCAGCGAGGTGTCGCGCACCTCGCGCGCCTTCTCACCGAAGATCGCGCGGAGCAGGCGCTCCTCGGGGGTCAGCTCGGTCTCACCCTTGGGCGTGACCTTGCCGACGAGGATGTCACCGGCGACGACCTCGGCACCGATACGGATGATGCCGCGCTCGTCGAGGTCGGCGAGGACCTCCTCGGAGACGTTCGGGATGTCCCGGGTGATCTCCTCGGGGCCGAGCTTGGTGTCACGGGCGTCGACCTCGTGCTCCTCGATGTGGATCGAGGAGAGGACGTCGTCCTGCACGAGGCGCTGCGACAGGATGATCGCGTCCTCGTAGTTGTGACCCTCCCACGGCATGAAGGCGACGAGCAGGTTCTTGCCCAGCGCCATCTCGCCTTCCTGGGTGGCCGGCCCGTCGGCGAGAACCTGGTGCTCGACGATCCGGTCGCCCTCGTTCACGACAACCTTCTGGTTGACCGAGGTGCCCTGGTTGGAGCGCGAGAACTTCGCGACGCGGTACGTGGTGTACGTACCGTCGTCGTTGGCGACGGTGATGTAGTCCGCGGAGACCTCCTGGACGACACCCGCCTTCTCGGCCTTGATGACGTCGCCGGCGTCGACGGCGCAGCGGTACTCCATGCCCGTACCGACGAGGGGGGCCTCGGCGGTGATCAGCGGCACGGCCTGGCGCATCATGTTCGCGCCCATGAGGGCACGGTTGGCGTCGTCGTGCTCCAGGAAGGGGATCATCGCGGTCGCGACGGACACCATCTGGCGCGGGGAGACGTCCATGTAGTCGACGTCGTCGCCGGGGATGTAGTCGATCTCGCCGCCACGGCGGCGGACGAGAACGCGGGACTCCTCGAAGCGCATGTCCTCGGAGAGGATCGCGTTCGCCTGGGCGATGACGAAGCGGTCCTCTTCGTCGGCCGTCAGGTAGTCGACGTCGTCGGTGACGACACCCTCGACGACCTTGCGGTACGGGGTCTCGACGAAGCCGAACGCGTTGACCCGGCCGTAGGAGGCGAGCGAGCCGATCAGACCGATGTTCGGGCCTTCAGGGGTCTCGATCGGGCACATGCGGCCGTAGTGCGAGGGGTGCACGTCACGGACCTCGAAGCCGGCCCGCTCACGGGAGAGACCACCCGGGCCAAGAGCCGACAGGCGGCGCTTGTGGGTGAGACCCGACAGCGGGTTGTTCTGGTCCATGAACTGCGACAGCTGGCTGGTGCCGAAGAACTCCTTGATGGAGGCGACGACCGGCCGGATGTTGATCAGGGTCTGCGGCGTGATCGCCTCGACGTCCTGGGTCGTCATCCGCTCGCGGACGACTCGCTCCATACGCGCCAGGCCCGTACGGACCTGGTTCTGGATGAGCTCGCCGACGTTGCGCAGACGACGGTTGCCGAAGTGGTCGATGTCGTCGGTCTCGACGACCATCGACACACCGTTGTTGCCAACGGTCTCGGTCTCACCGGCGTGCAGCTTCACCAGGTACTTGATCGTCGAGATGATGTCCTCGACGGTCAGCACACCGGCGTTCAGCGGGGCCTCGCCACCCAGCTTCTTGTTGACCTTGTAACGGCCGACCTTGGCGAGGTCGTAACGCTTCGGGTTGAAGTACAGGTTCTCCAGAAGCGTCTGCGCGGCCTCACGGGTCGGCGGCTCGCCAGGACGGAGCTTGCGGTAGATGTCGAGCAGCGCGTCGTCCTGGCCCTGGGTGTGGTCCTTCTCCAGGGTGGCGCGCATCGACTCGTACTCGCCGAACTCTTCGAGGATCTGCTCGGTCGTCCAGCCGAGAGCCTTGAGGAGGACGGTGACGGACTGCTTGCGCTTGCGGTCGATGCGGACACCGACCATGTCGCGCTTGTCGATCTCCATCTCGAGCCAGGCACCCCGGGAGGGGATCACCTTGGACGCGAAGATGTCCTTGTCGGACGTCTTGTCGATGGAGGAGTCGAAGTAGACACCCGGCGAACGGACCAGCTGCGACACGACGACACGCTCGGTGCCGTTGATGACGAAGGTGCCCTTGTTGGTCATGAGCGGGAAATCGCCCATGAAGACCGTCTGGGACTTGATCTCGCCGGTCTCGTTGTTGGTGAACTCGGCCGTGACGAAGAGGGGCGCGGAGTACGTGAAGTCACGGTCCTTGCACTCGTCGATCGAGTTCTTCGGAGGCTCGAAGCGGTGGTCGCGGAACGTCAGGGACATCGACCCGGAGAAGTCCTCGATCGGGGAGATCTCCTCGAAGATCTCCTCCAGACCGGACTTGGTGGGGACGTCCTGTCCGCTGTCCAGAGCCGCCTCGACACGAGCCTTCCACGCGGCGTTACCGAGCAGCCAGTCGAAGCTCTCGGTTTGCAGCGCAAGGAGGTTCGGAACCTCGAGGGGCTCCTTGATTTTTGCAAAAGAGATGCGCAGCGGGGCAGTGCTGGCGCCGTAGTTCGTATTCGCGGAGGCAGTGCGCGAGGCGGCCAAGAGGGGGTCCTTCCGAGGGCTCGGACTCACTACGCGCGTACCGGCCCCTCACAGGGGCACAGAGACAGGCGCTCCACGACCGGCCAGAAAAGGCCAGGTCGGAGAAGGTCCGATCGTCGGTGCTCAAGCGAGGGCATGCCCCTGGTGACGGGCAGGAGGCAGCTAACAGGCAGCGCAAAGGGTCAGTGTAGCCACTAGGCCCACTGATGTCCAGTGCGGGTTCTGGGAGACCCTCGCTGTTCTCAACACCTGCGACAAGCCACGTCCTCGATGCACATCGATACTGCCCTCTTCGCCACCGATCCATGCCTCGGATTCGGATCGTTGTGACGACGCGTCCTGAGAATTGCGCGCTGCGTGCGGTTCGTCAAGGCCCCCATGCCCAAACCCGGTGCTGCCATCGTCACGTGCGGCACATCACCAAGGGCGTTCGGAGGCAGACGAAGATCACCTTACTTGCCGTCACCGACCGTGCAAGGCAGCCACGACCCGACCCCTCGAACGCCGAAGAGCGACCACCCAGATGGATGATCGCTCTTCACAGCTTCAGCGTTACAGGGCTGTCGGTAGCCCCTGCTCAGCGTCCACGAGAGTCCTCAGCGGACCCTCAGTGGGGTCACTTGACCTCGACGCCCGCGCCAGCGGCCTTGAGGGACTCGGCAGCCTTCTCGGCGGCCTCCTTGGTGACCTTCTCGAGAACGGGCTTCGGGGCGCCGTCCACGAGGTCCTTGGCCTCCTTGAGACCCAGCGAGGTCAGCTCACGCACGACCTTGATGACCTGGATCTTCTTCTCGCCGGCACCGGTGAGGATGACGTCGAACTCGTCCTGCTCCTCGGCGACCTCAGCGGCGGCGGCGGGGCCGGCCGGGGCAGCGGCGACCGCGGCGGCGGCGGTGACGTCGAACTTCTCCTCGAAGGCCTTAACGAACTCGGAGAGCTCGATGAGGGTGAGGGTCTCGAACTGCGCGAGCAGCTCTTCCTGGGACAGCTTCGTCGCCATGATGGGCGATCCTTCCAGTCAATTCGGCAGGTGCCGATGTAAGTGTCGGCGGGCGTACGTTCGGCCCGCGCCGACCGCCACGTCAGGCGGCGGTCAAAGTGCGAGCCGAATTACTCGGCACCGCCCTGCTCGGCGAGCTTGACGCGAAGCGCTTCCGCGGTGCGGACGAACTTCGACGGAAGCGCCTGGAAGAGCGAAGCAGCCTGAGACTGCTTGCCCTTGAAGGCACCTGCCAGCTTGCTGAGCAGAACCTCGCGGGACTCGAGGTCCGCAAGCTTCTTGATCTCGTCGGCGGACAGCGCCTTACCGTCAAGGACACCGCCCTTGATGACGAGGTTCGGGTTGTCCTTGGCGAAGTCACGAAGACCCTTCGCCGACGTCACCGGGTCACCGGTGATGAAGGCAACCGCCGTCGGACCGTTGAACAGGTCGTCGAGCGTCGAGATCCCGGCCTCGTTGGCCGCGATCTTGGTCAGCGTGTTCTTCACCACGGCGTACTGGGCGTCTTCACCGAGCGAACGACGCAGCGTCTTGAGCTGCGCCACGGTGAGACCCCGGTACTCGGTCAGCACAGCGGCGTTCGAGCTGCGGAACTGGTCCGCGAGCTCGGCTACCGCGGCAGCCTTGTCGGGCCTTGCCATAAGCGTGGCCTCCTTCCGGGTGATGAGGACCGCTCAGAAGGAGACTGGGAAAACGAAACGCCCCGGCGCAGGCGCACGGGGCGTGAACTCGACCAACCGGATTCCGTGAGCGGAATCCGACCGGGAGTACATCCACAGTCACCTACGCGGGTCGTCCGCAGTTCAGCGGATCCTTCGGCCACCGCACCCTCTGACGAGGGCACGGCAACGACCAGCGGTCTTTGGCTTCTGGAGGAGAGTACGTGAACGGCTCGCCGACAAGCAAATCCGCCCGTACGGAGCAGTCCGGGGCGTCTCAGCCCTGCTCCGCGCCCTTCATCATCTCGGCGAGGTCCACGACGTCCTTGGCGGGCGGGGCGGTGACCGTCACGGGCTTGTTGAGGTCGAGGAAGGTGATGGTCATGTCGAGGGGGCCCTTGTCGGCCTGGCCGCGCATGCGGAACTGCTTGGTGAGCTCGTCCTCGCCGATCCACATGTCCATCGTGAACTTCTCGATGCCCAGCTTGTCGTACTGCTCAAGGCTCTTCTCGCGCCCCTCGCGGGTCGCCTTGTCCTCGGTCTTGAGGGACGCGCGGAGCTCGTCGACGGTGACCGTGCCCTTGTAGTGAGTGGTCTCGACGCCGTCGATCTTCTCGGTGCCGACCTCCTTCACGTCCTTGGAGCCGGTGAGGAAGGTGGACTCCTGGGCGGGGTTCTTGTCGGCCTGCCCGGCAGCACCGAGGCCTCCGGCACCGGCACCTCCCGCGCCGCCCAGGGCGGCCAGGTCGAACTTGATCCAGCTCTTGCCGTCCATCTCCTTGGCCGCCGCCGCGCCCCCGCCTATGAACATGGCCTTGTCGACGAGACGGATCTCGGCGGTGCCGTCCGCGCCCTGGTCGAGGGCCGTCATCTTCATGCTCATGGCCACGTCGGGCTTGAGGCGCATCGTGGCCTCGGCCTTGACGCGGCCCTCCTCCGGCGTCCGGCCGGTCAGCCGGTAGCTGAGGGAGGTGATGTCCTCCACGTTCTTCGCCGCCTTGGCGACAGCCGCCGCCGGCGTCATCTTCGGCGACTCCGACGCCCCCTCGGAACAGCCGACAGCACCGGCGCCGAGAAGCAGCACGGCAAGCCCTACGCGCACAGAAGCACCCACGAGATTCCCCCCAAGGAACACGCACATCAGGAACACACGGTCGATTCACAGAAACGACCGCGAGCCTAACCCGAAGGGACGGACGAGGCTCCTGAATTCCCCATCAGGTCCTTGAAGTCCGCGGTGTCCCCGGCCGCCGGCGCCTCCACCGCCATCTTCACACCGTACGCGCTGTAGTACGCCGTCGACGACATCCGCCCGCTCGACAGCTCACCCTGCTCGACCTTCTTGACCAGAAGGTTCCGGTCGTTGACCCAGATGTCGACCGTCTCGGTGGTGACACCGGCCTGGACGAGCTGCTCCTTGAGGGCGGAGTCGGCAAGGGCCTCCACGTCCACCGTGCCCGAGTAGTGCGTCGTACGCTCCCCGCGCACCGTCTCCGTCCCGGCCCTGCGGGCGTCCCCTGAGGCCAGCAGGAGCTTGACCGGCTGGATCGGGGCGGTGCTGCGCAGCTGGTCCTTCAGATACGTCCCGGAGCCGCCCGGCAGGTCCGCCAGGTCGTCGTAGGCGTACTTGATCCAGTGCTTGCCGTGCATCTGGGCGGCGAACTTGTCGCCGACCTTGGCGTAGTAGGCGTCGGGCAGCAGCCTGGCCTCCATGGAGGAGCTGTTGAGCGCGCGCATGGATTCGGCCAGTTCTCCGCCGGTGTAAGTGAGGCTGAGCCTGCCGACCGGCTCGCCGGCCCAGCCGAGGGTGCCGGTCGTCCGCATGGAGAGCAGGTCGCCCATGACCGAGCTGGAGCTGACCCGGGCGGAACCCGCCCCGTCGGTGGCTTTCTCGACGGCGTGCAGCGCGGCGGTCGTACGGGCGTCGGGACGGCCTGTGGCGCCGGTCTGCGCGGCGCCCCCGTCATCGGGTTCCCCGGAGAAGGTGCACGCCGACACCGCCACGCTCACAGCGGCCAGCGCGACGCCCACCGTGGCCGGCCGTATCCCCCGTACACCGATGTTTTTCATCCGTACCCCTACCCCCTCGTACACCCCGTGATCTTCACGCTAACCCGTCCCTACGACAACGGGCCCCGCACCTCGAAAGGTTGCGGGGCCCGTCGTACGAACGCGTACGCGCGGCTACCGGGGTGAGCGGGAGGCTCAGACGGAGGCCGGGTCCTCTTCGACGAGGAGGTTGCGGGTGCGGTTGGGGTCGACCGGAACGCCGGGGCCGATCGTGGTGCTGAGGGCGGCCTTCTTGATGTAGCGGCCCTTCGCGGCGGACGGCTTCAGACGGAGGATCTCCTCCAGCGCGGCGCCGTAGTTCTCCACCAGCTTGGTGTCGTCGAACGACGTCTTGCCGATGATGAAGTGCAGGTTCGAGTGCTTGTCGACGCGGAACTCGATCTTGCCGCCCTTGATCTCGGTCACGGCCTTGGCCACGTCCGGGGTCACGGTGCCCGTCTTCGGGTTCGGCATCAGACCACGCGGGCCGAGGACACGGCCCAGGCGGCCGACCTTGCCCATGAGGTCCGGGGTGGCGACGACGGCGTCGAAGTCCAGACGGCCCTTCGCCACCTCGTCGATGAGCTCGTCGGAGCCGACGATGTCGGCGCCCGCGGCGGTCGCGGCCTCGGCACGGTCACCGGTCGCGAAGACCAGGACCCGGGCGGTCTTACCGGTGCCGTGCGGGAGGTTCACGGTGCCACGGACCATCTGGTCGGCCTTGCGCGGGTCGACACCCAGGCGGAAGGCGACCTCGACGGTGCCGTCGAACTTGCTCGTGGAGGTCTCCTTGGCGAGACGGACGGCCTCGAGCGGGGCGTAGAGCTTGTCCCGGTCGATCTTGGCGTCCGCAGCGCGGAGAGACTTGCTGCGCTTGCTCACTACTGCTCCTGATGTTGTTCTGAGGAGTCGTGGTACGGACCGAGCAGGTCCTGCCACGCACTACAAGGCGTACGAGGTGGGGCTCAGCCCTCGACCGTGATGCCCATGGAACGGGCGGTGCCGGCGATGATCTTCGACGCGGCGTCCAGGTCGTTGGCGTTCAGGTCGGGAAGCTTGGTCGTGGCGATCTCGCGGACCTGCGCCTGCGTGATCTTGGCGACCTTGGTCTTGTGCGGCTCGCCCGAGCCCTTCTCGACACCCGCGGCCTTGAGGATCATCTTCGCGGCCGGCGGCGTCTTGGTGACGAAGGTGAAGGAGCGGTCTTCGTAGACCGTGATCTCCACCGGGATCACCCAGCCACGCTGCGACTCGGTCGCGGCGTTGTAGGCCTTGCAGAACTCCATGATGTTGACGCCGTGCTGGCCGAGCGCGGGGCCGACCGGCGGAGCGGGGTTAGCCGCACCGGCGTTGATCTGGAGCTTGATGAGCCCCGTGACCTTCTTCTTCTTGGGAGGCATTCCGGGTCCTCTATCTTCGTTTTCTTCGGTCTTCGCTGTGCCCGACAGAAGCCGGGCAACCGCACCACGATAAACGACACCGTGGCAAGGCGTGAAACCGAGCAGGTCAGGCTGGCTCCAAGAGAGCCGACCTGACCTGGACGGAAGCTGTGTGGCGTACTAGTTCTTCTGAATCTGATCGAACGACAGCTCGACCGGAGTCTCGCGGCCGAAGATCTCGACGAGGCCCTTGACCTTCTTCGAGTCGGCGTTGATCTCGTTGATCGTCGCCTGCAGCGTCGCGAACGGGCCGTCGGTGACGGTGACCGAGTCGCCGACCTCGAAGTCCAGCACCTGGACCTCGAGCTTGCGGGCCGGAGCCGGCCTGCCCTCGGCCTCGGCGAGCTCCCGGGCGGCCTTCTCCTCGGCCTCCGGAGCAAGCATCTTGACGATCTCGTCCAGCGTCAGCGGGTACGGGTCGTACGCATTGCCCACGAAGCCGGTGACACCGGGGGTGTTGCGGACGACGCCCCAGGACTCGTTCGTCAGGTCCATGCGGACGAGAACGTATCCGGGAAGCTTGTTCTGGCGGACCGTCTTGCGCTCGCCGTTCTTGATCTGGGCGACTTCTTCCTGCGGCACCTCGGCCTGGAAGATGAAGTCCTCGACGTTGAGCGAGACGGCACGCTGTTCGAGGTTGGTCTTCACGCGGTTCTCGTAACCGGCGTACGTGTGGATGACGTACCACTCGCCGGGGAGCGTGCGCAGCTCCTCGCGGAGGGCCTCGACGGGGTCGACGGGCTCGGCCTCTTCTTCAGGCTCTGCTTCGGCTTCGGCCTCGTCGTCCTCAGCCTCGTCCTCGACGAGCTCTTCGTCCTCGTCGACGTCGGCGTCAGCCTCGGCGACGTCGCTGTCCTCATCGTCCTCGATGTGGACTGCGGCTTCCTCGGCGGGCTCCCCCACGGCGGTGTCGGCAGCGTCGACCTCGTCCTGGACCTCGTCAGCGCCCTCGACGATGTCGAGCTCGTCATCCACGGACTCGTCCGGCACGATGGCGTCGTTCAGGTTCGGGTCAGACACGGTGGCTGCTTCTTCCTGGATACATGTGGGTGGAACATGCGAAAGGGGCGCCGCACCCGGCGCCCTTCGCTCTTGGCTCAGCCGAAGACGTACTTGGCGGCTTTGTCGAGGCCAAAGTCAATCACAGTCACCAGGCCGATCATGATGACCACAAAGACGATCACCACGGTCGTGTACGTCGTCAGCTGGTTGCGCGTCGGCCAGACGACCTTGCGGAGTTCCGCGACGATCTGACGGTAGAAGACCGCGAGGCGCCTCAGCGGGCCCTTCTTGGCACGCTTGCCGCCCTTGCGAGTCTTCTTGTCCGACTCGGGCGCCTCGTCCTGGGCATCAGGCATGTCGATGGAGCCCACGGCGTCCGCCATTCATCCTCACCTGTTCCCGGGTCGTGGCCGTGCCGCGCCCGGTCTGAGCCGCACGGCGGTGCAATGCAGTACGTACATGCGCACACATCCTGGTGACAGGCGTGTGTAGCAGGGCCGGAGGGACTTGAACCCCCAACCGCTGGTTTTGGAGACCAGTGCTCTACCAATTGAGCTACGACCCTTTGTGGTTACTCCAACGTACCGTACTCGTCCGGATGCTCAATGTGCACCGGATAAGCGCGGACCGGTGAAGGCCAACGAGGTGAGAGTGTACGTGCTCAAGCGTCGATCGTCGAACAGAAAGCGCCCACTGGGGCGTTGCCGACGGAAGATCGCCCAGCCCAGGCCCCGGATCCGGACGCTTGTTCAGCCGTCCGCCCGGCACTGTGCCTCTCTGCCGTCCCGTCGGTGACCCGGTCCGGGGTCCAGTCTGACCAGTCCGTGAAACCAGTGTGCCGGGGAGGTTTCCGGTCTGAAACGATGGGCACCATGAGCGCTGCAACCCCTCCCACCGCGCGCCGGGTCTCCGCCCGAGTCGGCGCGATCTCCGAGTCCGCCACCCTCGCCGTGGATGCCAAGGCCAAGGCCCTGAAGGCCGCCGGGCGCCCGGTGATCGGCTTCGGCGCCGGTGAACCGGACTTCCCGACGCCGGACTACATCGTCCAGGCCGCCATCGAGGCCTGCTCGAACCCGAAGTACCACCGCTACACGCCGGCCGGCGGTCTGCCGGAGCTGAAGGCCGCGATCGTCGCCAAGACGCTGCGCGACTCCAACTACGAGGTGGACGCCTCCCAGGTCCTGGTGACCAACGGCGGCAAGCAGGCCATCTACGAGGGCTTCGCCGCGATCCTCGACCCGGGCGACGAGGTCATCGTCCCGGCCCCGTACTGGACGACGTACCCCGAGTCGATCCGTCTCGCCGGCGGTGTCCCGGTCGAGGTCGTCGCGGACGAGACCACCGGCTACCGGGTCAGCGTGGAGCAGCTGGAGGCGGCCCGCACGGAGAAGACGAAGGTCGTCCTCTTCGTCTCCCCCTCCAACCCGACCGGCGCGGTCTACAGCGTCGAGGAGACCGAGGCGATCGGCCGCTGGGCCGTGGAGCACGGCTTGTGGGTGATGACGGACGAGATCTACGAGCACCTCGTCTACGGCGACGCGACGTTCACCTCGCTGCCCGCGATCCTCCCCGAGCTGCGCGACAAGTGCATCGTGGTCAACGGTGTCGCCAAGACGTACGCCATGACGGGCTGGCGGGTCGGGTGGATCATCGGCCCGAAGGATGTCGTCAAGGCGGCGACGAACCTCCAGTCGCACGCCACGTCCAACGTGTCGAACGTGGCCCAGATCGCCGCCCTCGCCGCTGTCTCCGGGAACCTGGACGCCGTCGCGGAGATGCGTGTGGCCTTCGACCGTCGCCGCCACACCATCGTGCGCATGCTCAACGAGATCGACGGCGTGGTCTGCCCCGAGCCCGAGGGCGCCTTCTACGTCTACCCGTCGGTGAAGGCCCTGCTGGGCAAGGAGATCCGCGGCAAGCGTCCGCAGGACTCGGTCGAGCTGGCGGCGCTGATCCTGGACGAGGTCGAGGTCGCGGTCGTACCCGGCGAGGCCTTCGGTACACCGGGCTACCTGCGCCTGTCGTACGCCCTGGGTGACGAGGACCTCGTCGAGGGCATCAGCCGCGTGCAGAAGCTGCTGGCGGAGGCGACGGACTGAACGTCCTGACGTGATCTGACGCAAGTGGGCCGCTTCCCAAAGGGAAGCGGCCTTCTTTCGTCTCTCAGTCGTCTCTCAGTGCGAGCAAGACCACGTTCAGGGAAAGCGCTACCGATTCGACCGGGACGTACGGCAGGATCCGAGAATGGAGCACGTACGTGATGTCTCTGAACTGCCGAAAGCCCATCTGCACCTGCACTTCACCGGGTCGATGCGGTCCGCGACCCTGCTGGAACTGGCCGACAAGTACGGTGTGCGGCTGCCCGAGGCGCTGACCGACGCCCTCACCAGCGGCGAGCCACCGAAACTCCGGGCGACCGACGAGCGGGGCTGGTTCCGTTTCCAGCGGCTGTACGACGCGGCCCGGTCCTGTCTGCGCGAGCCCGAGGACATCCAGCGGCTGGTCCGCGAGGCCGCCGAGGAGGACGTGAAGGACGGCTCGGGCTGGCTGGAGATCCAGGTCGACCCGACGTCGTACGCCCCTCGCCTGGGCGGTCTCATCCCGGCGCTGGAGATCATCCTGGACGCCGTGGAGGCGGCCGGGCGGGAGACCGGGATCGGGATGCGGGTCCTGGTGGCCGCGAACCGTATGAAGCACCCCTTGGACGCGCGCACGCTGGCCCGGCTGGCCGTGCGGTACGCGGACCGGGGTGTCGTGGGCTTCGGGCTCTCGAACGACGAACGGCGGGGCATGGCCCGGGACTTCGACCGGGCCTTCGCCATCGCGCGTGAAGGGGGCCTGCTGTCGGCCCCGCACGGCGGCGAGCTGACGGGCCCGTCGTCGGTCCGCGACTGCCTGGACGACCTGCACGCGACCCGGCTCGGCCACGGAGTGCGGGCGGCGGAGGACCCGCGGCTGCTGAAGCGCCTCGCGGACCGCCAGATCACCTGCGAGGTGTGCCCCGCATCGAACGTCGCCCTGGGGGTCTACGAGAAGCCCGAGGACGTACCCCTGAGGAAACTGTTCGAAGCGGGTGTCCCGATGGCGCTGGGCGCCGACGACCCGCTCCTCTTCGGTTCCCGGCTGGCGGCCCAGTACGAGATCGCACGCCAGTACCACGCGTTCACGGACGCGGAACTGGCCGAACTGGCCCGGCAGTCGGTACGGGGTTCGGCGGCGCCGGAGGACGTACGGGCGAAGCTGCTGGCGGGGATCGACGAGTGGCTGGCCGACTGAGCGATGTCGCCGGGGGTCTCAGAGGCTGACGCCGACCGTCACCGGTTCGTTGACGAGGGTGACCCCGAAGGCGTCCCGGACGCCGGCGACGACCTCGCGGGCGAGCGCGAGCAGGTCCTCCGTGGTGGCCTTGCCGCGGTTGGTGAGGGCCAGGGTGTGCTTGGTGGAGATGCGGGCGGGACCGGTGCCGTACCCCTTGGTGAAGCCGGCCTTGTCGATCAGCCAGGCCGCCGAGGTCTTGGTACGGCCCTCCCCCGCCGGGTAGGCGGGCGGTACGGCGTCGGTGCCGAGCCGCTCCGACACGCGCGCGTGGAAGGCGGCGAACTCCGCGTCGGTGAGGATCGGGTTGGTGAAGAAGGACCCGGCGGACCAGGTGTCGTGGTCCTCGGGGTCCAGGACCATGCCCTTGCCGGCACGCAGCTTCAGCACGGTCTCGCGGGCCGCGTCCAGCGGCACCCGGTCGCCGGGCTCGACGCCGAGGGCGCGGGCCGTCTCGGCGTACTTCAGGGGCGCCGACAGCCCGTCCGCGTCCTCCAGGGCGAAGCGGACGCGCAGGACGACATGGCGCTCGGGGGCGGCCTTGAAACGGCTGTGTCGGTACGAGAAGCCGCAGTCGGCGCCGGCGAGGGTGACCGTCTCGCGGGTGGCCCGGTCGTAGGCGACAACCTCGGTGATGGTCGAGGACACCTCCTGCCCGTACGCACCCACGTTCTGGATGGGCGTCGCGCCCGCGGAACCGGGAATCCCGGCGAGGCACTCGATCCCGGCGAGCCCGGCCCCGACCGTACGCGCGACGGCCTCGGTCCACACCTCGCCGGCGGCCAGTTCGAGCCCCGTACCGTCGAGGTCGAAGCCGGTCGTGGCGATCCGCAGGGCTGTCCCGGCGAACCCCTTGTCGCCGATGACCAGGTTCGAGCCGCCGCCGATGACCAGCAGCGGGGTCCCGGAGTCGTCGGCCGCACGGACGGCGGCGATCACCTCGGCGTCGGTCGTCGCCGTGATCAGCCGGTCCGCGGGACCGCCGAGCCGGAAGGTGGTCAGCGGGGCGAGAGGAGCGTCGTGGATTTCCTGCACGCGCCCAAGACTACGAGACCCCACTGACAGCCCAGGACGCCAATCCGACAGCAGGCTGTACGCGCGCGTACGGCCCACCGGTGAGGATCGGGGCCGTACGCGCGCGTGCAGCGGTCGTCGCTCGTCGTACAGGGTTCAGTGGGCGGCCGTCTCCAGGACCGGGGCCGGTTCTTCCTGGCCCGTCGCCGGGGCGTGGCGGCGGGCGGCCGGGATCAGCAGGGCCGCGATGCCGGCGAGTGCCACCATCGCCGAGCCGACCACCAGGGCGGGCCGCAGGCCGTCGACGAACGTCTGGCCGGTCTCGTAACCGCCCTGGGCCGCGAAGATCGACGCCATGACGGCGATACCGAGGGCGCCGCCGACCTCGCGCAGGGCGTTGTTGGCACCGGAGGCGATGCCCTGTTCGCTCGGGCGGACGCTGGACATCACCAGATTGGCGGCCGGGGCGAAGAACAGGGCCATGCCGATGCCGCTGATGATCAGGCCGGGCAGCTGGATGGCGTAGGAGGCGTCCGCGGTGACCACGGAGGCCATGTAGCCGAGGCCGGCAGCCTGGAGGAAGAGGCCGGTGGCGACGACCGGCCGGCCGCCGATGCGGTCGGAGAGGATGCCGGCGATCGGCGCGACGAGCATCGGCATACCGGTCCAGGGCAGCATCCGCAGGCCCGCCTCGGTGGGCGAGTAGCCGAGCACGCCCTGCATGTACTGGCTGAGCAGGAAGATCGACCCGAACATCCCGAGGAACATCAGCAGGGAAGCCGCGTTGATCCCGGCGAAGGCGCGGGAGCGGAAGAGCCGCATGGGCAGCATCGGGTTCTTCGCACGGATGCCGTGGACGACGAAGGCGACGAGGAGCGCGCCACCCGCGAGCAGTCCGGTCAGGACGTAGGAGCTGGTCCAGCCGTCGGCCGGCCCGCGCACGAACCCGTAGACGATGCCGAACAGGCCGCCGCTGGCCAGCAGGGTGCCGATGATGTCGAGCGGTGCGCCGGTGCCGTACGACTCGGCGAGGCGCAGCCGGGCCAGCGGCAGCAGGGCGAGGCCCAGCGGGACGTTCAGCCAGAAGATCCAGTGCCAGGAGATGTGCTCGGTGAGGCTGCCACCGATAAGCGGCCCGGAGGCCACGGCGAGCCCGTTCACGGCACCCCAGATGCCGTACGCCATCCCGCGTTTGGCGACCGGGACGGCGGCCGTGAGCAGGGTCAGCGTCAGCGGCATCATGATGGCCGCGCCGACGCCCTGGACCGCGCGGGCCGCGATCAGCGAGTCGATGCCGGGCGCCATGGCCGCGGCGGCGGAGGAGGCGGTGAAGACGGTGAGCCCGGCGAGGAAGAGCCGGCGCCGTCCGAAGCGGTCACCGAGCGCGGCGCCGAACATCAGCAGCACGGCGAAGGTGAGCGTGTAGGCGCTCACGGTCCATTCCAGGTCGTCCAGGCCGCCCCCGAGATCCTTGCGGATGGAGGGCAGCGCGGTGGTGACGACGAGGTTGTCGAGGGCCGCCATGAAACCGGCGACGCTGGTGATGACGAGGGCCCAGACGGCTCGGCCCCGTGGTCCGTCGGTCCTGCCCTGCTTGCTCTCCTGTAGCGACATCGCTCCCCCTGGGGATGCTCGCTATCGGCGGTTTCGGTGAGGTGGTTCAAATTTAGTTATTGATCACTAACTTTTCAGGGCAGACGAAGGCCACGGACACGTGCCCGCACCCCTCAGGCTTCGGGATTCCCCTTGATCTGCGCCGACGGGTACATCCCCTGCCAGACCCGATGACCAGGCGGAAACCCCATGGCCGCAAGGGTGTTGACGAGCATTCCGTACGCCATGAAGGTCGTCGTCTCCTCCCCGATGGGCACCTGCACGGTCTCCCAGAGGTTCATCCAGCCGGCCCGTACGGCCTCGCCGAACTCATGGTCACCCTCGGCCTCGGCGGCGGCGACGGTGACGTACGCCTGCATCTGCATCTGCAGCCGCTCGGGGTGATCGATGATCAACTGCGTGTACGCGTTCGCCATGGAGTGCAGGGCCTCGTCGCCCTCCAGCCCCTCGGACGCCTCCGCGAAGACCCGGCACACATCGCCGATGCACCGCCGGGAGGCGGCGGCGAAAATGGCCTTCTTGTCCGGGAAGAGTCGGAAGAGGTACGGCTGCGAGACGCCCACCCGTTTGGCGATCACTTCGGTGGACGTGCCGTAGAAGCCCTTCTGAGCGAACTCGGCGATCGCTGCGCGGATGACGCTCTCGCGTCGCTCCTCTGCGCTCATCCTGACCATGCATCGAAGTGAGTGCTCAATCACTAACCAAGTCAGGAGGGGGCACGGGTAAGGGGCGCCCGCCAATGGCGAACGCCCCTTACCCGAACTTCCGTACCCAGCTCGGTAGTCAGTTCCGTACTTAGCTCAGCCGGACAACAGCCCGGGACATGCCCAGCACCTTCTGGCCGGCGCACATGGCGATGAGATCGACGCGGACCGTGTTGTCGTCGAGCTTGGCCCCGACCTTGCCGCTGACCTCGACGGTGGCGCCCTGGTCGTCGTTCGGGACGACGACCGGCTTGGTGAAGCGGACGCCGTACTCGACGACCGCTCCCGGGTCGCCCACCCAGTCGGTGACGACACGGATCGCCTCGGCCATGGTGAACATGCCGTGCGCGATGACGTCGGGCAGACCGACCTCGACCGCGAACTTCTCGTTCCAGTGGATGGGGTTGAAGTCCCCGGATGCGCCCGCGTACTGGACGAGCGTGGCACGGGTCACAGGAAAGGTCTGGGCGGGCAGCTCCGTGCCGACCTCGACATCCGCGTATGTGATCTTGGTGGTCATCTGCTCACGCCTCCTCGGCCTTGCGGGCGACGAGCTTGGTCCAGGCAGTCACGACATGCTCGCCCGCCTCGTCGTGGACCTCGCCGCGGATGTCGATGATCTCGTTGCCCGCCATGGACTTGATCGCCTCGATGGTCGAGGTGACGGTGAGCCGGTCACCCGCGCGGACCGGACGGACGTAGGAGAACTTCTGGTCGCCGTGCACCACACGGCTGTAGTCCAGGCCGAGCCCCGGGTCTGCCACGACCTCTCCCGCCGCCTTGAAAGTGATCGCGAACACAAACGTGGGCGGGGCGATCACATCGGGGTGGCCGAGGGCCTTGGCGGCCTCGGGATCCGTGTACGCGGGGTTGGCGTCCCCCACCGCCTCCGCGAACTCGCGGATCTTCTCCCGGCCGACCTCATAGGGGTCGGTGGGCGGATAGGACCGCCCCACGAAGGACTGGTCGAGCGCCATGATCCCGGTACCTCCTGATTCGCACGCTGGTACTCACTGGTACTCGCTGGTTCGCACTGGCTTCCGAGCTCGCACAACGACGCGAGGCCGCCCCCCGACAAGCGGGGGACGGCCTCGTGTACGAGCCTGATCTAACTATCGCGTTTCGCGATGCGCGGTGTGCGCATTGCAACGCGGGCAGTGCTTCTTCATCTCCATTCGATCCGGGTTGTTACGCCGGTTCTTCTTGGTGATGTAGTTCCGCTCCTTGCACTCCACGCAGGCCAGCGTGATCTTCGGGCGGACGTCGGTGGCAGCCACAGGAGTGCTCCTTGACGAACGGATGGGACGATGAACGCATAAAAGAGTAGCCGATCGAAGGACCGACCCCGCAATCGGCTACTGTCAGTAGCGGTGACCGGACTTGAACCGGTGACACAGCGATTATGAGCCGCTTGCTCTACCGACTGAGCTACACCGCTGTGATGCGATCAGCTCCCGCCTTGCGACGGGAACCTCTCACACCAGAGCCCCAATACGGAATCGAACCGTAGACCTTCTCCTTACCATGGAGACGCTCTACCGACTGAGCTATTGGGGCGAGCGATGAAGACATTACACGCTCGGCCACCGTTCACCCAAATCCGTTTCGCGGCACCCGCCCCGGCCTGTTCCGGCAGCCGTTCGGCGCCCCGAAAACCCCTCTCCCAACGGCCCCGGAGCCCCCTCCCGCAACCGCTCCCACACGCCCTCGCCTGCGACCTTTCTCATACGGCGGACCACACCGGTACGACTATTGCGCTCCTCCGCAACACGGGCGGACGGCCGCCCTAGGCTCGACTCACTCTGCGTGATCCTGTGTCCCCCTTGCGCGCAGCCGCCCCCGAGCACAGGAGCGCGATGCCCGACAGCCAGCCGCAGCCGCCCCACTCCTCGTCCTCGTCCGCCGCCTCCTCGGAAGACCCGGCCGCTCTCCTCCTGTGCGGGGCGCGCCTCACCGACGGCCGGACCGTGGACGTACGGCTGGGTGGCGGGCGTATCGAGGCGGTCGGCACGGTCGGCAGCCTCAGCGCGTACGCGACGCGGGTGGACCTCAGCGGCTACCTCCTCCTGCCGGCCCCCGCCGAACCGCACGCCCACGGCGACACGGCTCTGTCGGCCGACGCCGACGGCCCGGTCTCGTACGATCCGCAGGATGTCCAGCGCCGGGCCACCGAGGCGGCGCTGCTGCAACTCGGTCACGGGGCCACGGCGTTGCGTTCGCACATCCGCATCGGCGACGTACCGGGGCTGGGCGCGCTGGGCGCCGTGCTCCAGGCGCGGCGGGCGCTGCGCGGGCTGACCGAGCTGACGACGGTGGCGATGCCCCGGGTGCTGACCGGCGTCGCCGGAGCGGACGGTCTGGCGATGCTGCGGGACGCGGTGAAGATGGGCGCGTCCGTGGTGGGCGGCTGCCCGGACCGCGACCCCGATCCGACCGGCTACGTGGAGGCGGTCCTGGAGGTCGCCTCCGAGCACGGCTGCCCCGTCGACCTGCACACGGACGGCGACGACCCGGCCCGCCTCGCCCGTCTCGCGGCGATGGCGGGCGGTCTGCGCCCCGGTGTGACCCTCGGCCCCTGCGGCGGCCTCGGCCGTCTGCCCGCCGAGGCGGCCTCCCGGGCCGCGGACCAGCTCGCGGCGGCCGGCGTGACGGTGGTGTGCCTCCCACAGGGCGGCTGCGGGGGCGCTGAGCGCCGCGCCACTGCTCCGGTACGACTGCTGCGGGCGGCCGGAGTCCGGGTCGCAGCGGGCAGCGGCGCGCTGCGGGACGTGTCGAACCCGGTGGGCCGCGGGGACCCCCTGGAGGCCGCGTATCTGCTCGCCTCCCGCCACGGCCTGCGCCCCGAGGAGGCGTACGACGCCGTGAGCGCGTCCGCGCGATCGGTGCTCGGCCTGCCGGAGGTACGGGTGGAGGCCGGTTTCCCGGCGGAACTGCTTGCCGTGCGGGGCGACCGTCTGGCAGGCGCGCTGTCCCTCGCCTACAGCCGAATCGTGGTGCACAGGGGGCGCGTTGTAGCGCGGACGAGCGCGGTACGGGAGTACTGCAACTCGGCGGCCGCGGCGGCCCTGGACCTGCCAAGGCAGGGACGTACGGAACTGTCGTGAGGTGAGTGGCGGATGGGGCGGGCGGGGCCGTACCGGAAGCGACGGACGTCGTAGGGGCTGTGCGGCGAACGGGTCCGTCCGGGCGTACGGTCAAAGGCATGCGCATAGTCATCGCTGGAGGTCATGGTCAGATCGCGCTGCGGCTGGAGCGTCTGCTCGCCGCACGCGGTGACGAGGTCGCGGGCATCGTCCGCCGCCCCGAACAGGGCGACGATCTGCGGTCGGCCGGCGCGGAACCGGTCGTGTGCGACCTGGAGTCGGCGTCGGTGGAGGAGGTGGCGGAACTGCTGCGGGGCGCGGACGCGGCGGTCTTCGCGGCGGGCGCGGGCCCGGGCAGCGGGACGTCCCGCAAGGAGACCGTGGACCGGGGAGCAGCGGTGCTGTTCGCGGACGCGGCGGTTCGGGCGGGGGTACGCCGGCACGTGGTCGTGTCGTCGATGGGCGCGGACCCGGCCCACCCGGGCGACGACGTGTTCGACGTCTACCTGCGGGCGAAGGGCGAAGCGGACGCGTACGTCAGCGGTCTGGACGCCCTCGACTGGACGGTCCTGCGCCCCGGCGCGCTGACGAACGACGCCGGCACGGGCCGCGTACGCCTGGAGGCCGACACGGGGCGCGGCGCGGTCCCCCGCGACGATGTGGCCGCCGTACTCACGGAGTTGCTGGACACGCCGGCGACAGCGGGCCTCACGCTGGAGCTGGTGGGCGGATCGACGCCGGTCTCGGTGGCGGTGAAGTCGGTCGCGGGGAACTGAGGAGCCGACCGACAGGGGTCGGAAACTAGAAGAGGGGCAACTGGCCGGGGAATCCGGGTTGGACGTACCCGTCCAACGAGGGCTGGGCCGCCCCGAGTTCCGCCTGCCGCCGTGAACCCGGACATGAAACGAGTTCGCCACTCCGGTGGGCCCCCGGCGGATCGTGGCGCGCGAACCGCCCTGCGACGACAGCGATCTCACGACGGCACTCGGGACAGTTCCGGCGACGGGCCGACGACGCGAACGACGCTCGTGAGGGCGATGGCATGGGATCAGTGTGCCCTGGACACCCCCACGTGAGACTCCTCACCTGACTCCGTCCGCGTCTCGTCCACGCCCGAGTCTCACCCGGAAACAAAAGAGATCCTCTCCGGTCTGCGTAATCGCAGATCAGAGAGGATCTCTCACTGTGGCGGCGCCAGGGTTCGAACCTGGGTAGGCTGAGCCGGCAGATTTACAGTCTGCTCCCTTTGGCCGCTCGGGCACACCGCCAAGGTTTGCTGCCCTTCGAACCGTATTTCGACGGTGCTCTTTGGCAACGACGTAAACGATACCCGATGGACAGGGGTGCTTCGCCACTCGATTGAGCGGCGCCCGGAGGGGAGGGGGTGGCTAGGCTTATGCGGATGCGGCCCGGGACGTACGCCGGGCTCGGCTGCTGCCCTGACGCATGCCGATACACACCCCACAGAACCCGACAAGCACCCCATACAAGGAGCCACAGGACATGGCCGACTCCAGTTTCGACATCGTCTCGAAGGTCGAGCGGCAGGAGGTCGACAACGCCCTCAACCAGACCGCCAAGGAGATCTCCCAGCGCTACGACTTCAAGGGCGTGGGTGCCTCGATCGCGTGGTCCGGCGAGAAGATCCTCATGGAGGCGAACTCCGAGGAGCGGGTCAAGGCGGTCCTCGATGTGTTCGAGACCAAGCTGATCAAGCGCGGCATCTCGCTGAAGGCCCTGGACGCGGGTGAGCCTCAGCTCTCCGGCAAGGAGTACAAGATCTTCGCCTCGATCGAGGAGGGCATCTCCCAGGACAACGCGAAGAAGGTCGCGAAGATCATTCGCGATGAGGGCCCGAAGGGCGTGAAGGCTCAGGTCCAGGGCGAGGAGCTGCGCGTCAGTTCGAAGAGCCGTGACGACCTGCAGGCTGTGCAGGCACTGCTCAAGGGCAAGGACTTCGACTTCGCACTTCAGTTCGTGAACTACCGGTAGTCAACGAGTGGTTCAGGCGTGGCTCACCGCGGTTCGGCAGTCGGCTGAGCCGGAAGAGGGGCGGGCACCCCGCGGTGCCCGCCCCTCCCTTCTGCCGGCTGCGGATCAGGTGCGCGCTCAGTCGCGCGAGTTGCCGAACAGGATGCGGTACGCGACCAGCAGCACCAGCGAGCCGCCGACCGCCGCCGCCCACGTGGTGCCGTCGTAGAACTGTTTGCTGATGGGGTGGTCGAGGAAGCGCGCCGAGATCCAGCCGCCGATGAACGCGCCGGCGACGCCGATGACCGTCGTGCCGATGAAGCCGCCCGGGTCGCGTCCCGGCAGCAGGAACTTGGCGATGGCCCCGGCCAACAGCCCCAGGATGATCCAGCCGATGATGCTCATGCCCTGAACCTGCCCCTCTGTACTGTGCTCGAACTGTCCCGGCACTGTGACTTGGTCGGCCCTTTGGTGGCGTGATGCCGAGATCTACCGCCGGCCGGCCTGGTCGCGTTGGTGTCGGTGCGTTCGTGTTCGCGCGTTGTTGGTGCCGTGTTGCTGTACACGACGTCAACGCGATGCCTGGCGGTTGCACCGGTCAGTAGGGTGCGGCGCATGACACAGTCCGATGCCGAATCGCCCGCCGAGCTGCGACGCACCCTGGGCGTCGGGGACGCCGTGGTCATCGGGCTCGGCTCGATGGTCGGGGCCGGCGTCTTCGCGGCCCTGGGGCCCGCCGCACGCGCGGCCGGATCCGGGCTGCTGCTGGGGCTCGCCACAGCGGCAGTGGTCGCCTACTGCAATGCCATGTCGTCCGCCCGGCTGGCCGCCCTCTATCCCGCTTCCGGCGGCACCTACGTGTACGGGCGCGAACGGCTCGGCGACTTCTGGGGCTATCTCGCCGGCTGGGCGTTCGTCGTCGGGAAAACGGCCTCCTGTGCGGCGATGGCGCTCACCGTGGGGGCGTACGTCTGGCCGGGGCAGGCGCACGCGGTGGCGGTCGCGGCCGTGGTGGCGCTGACCGCGGTGAACTACGGCGGCATCCAGAAGTCCGCCTGGCTGACGCGGGCGATCGTGGCAGTGGTCCTCGCTGTCCTCGCTTCCGTGGTGGTCGTGTGCCTGGGCTCCGAGGTCGCCGATGCCGGCCGTCTGGACGCCGGGGCCTCCGGCGGGGTGGATGGAGTGCTTCAGGCGGCCGGACTGCTGTTCTTCGCGTTCGCCGGGTACGCCCGCATCGCGACCCTCGGCGAGGAGGTACGGGATCCCGCGCGCACCATCCCCCGCGCGATCCCGACGGCTCTGGGCATCACCCTGGTGGTGTACGTGGCGGTGGCGGTGGCTGTCCTTTCCGTGCTGGGGTCGGGTGGGCTCGGGCACGCGACCGCTCCACTGGCCGACGCGGTACGGGCGGCGGGCATGCCCGGGCTGGTGCCGGTGGTGCGGGCCGGTGCCGCCGTGGCCGCCCTCGGCTCGCTGCTCGCCCTGATCCTGGGCGTCTCACGGACGACGCTGGCCATGGCCCGTGACCGTCACCTGCCCGGTGCCCTGGCCGCCGTGCATCCTCGGTTCCAGGTGCCGCACCGGGCCGAGTTGGCGGTGGGCGCGGTGGTCGCGGTGCTGGCCGCGACCGTGGACGTACGGGGCGCTATCGGCTTCTCCTCCTTCGGGGTGCTGGCGTACTACGCGGTGGCCAACGCCTCCGCCTGGACGCTGAGTTCGGCTCCGGCGTCACGAGTGGTGCCGGTGGTGGGGCTCCTCGGCTGCGTGACGCTGGCGTTCGCGCTTCCGGGGGTGTCGGTGGTCGCGGGCGCAGGGGTGCTGGGCTTGGGGGCGGCCGCATACGGCGTACGGCGATGGCTGGCTTCGCGGTCGCCGGGGCGCACAGGGCGCTGATCTTCCGCCTGGGCGGCTTGGGAGGGTGGTGGCTGCCTGGGAGCCGGGGCGGGTGGAGACTGCGACGGCCGCCGTTGACGGACTCCAGGTCGGTTACGAGGCCTGTGCTTCTGCCGTCGTCGTCGCCGTACGTATGCGGAAGTCGGGCCAGGGCTTCAGGTCCGTATCGTCGTTGGACTCCTCGTACCAGCCCTTGCCGTCGAGCCACGTGTGCAGCCACTCCGCGAGGCTGGGGGCGTCGGCGTACCACGCGTGGTCGGCGTCGTGGGCGTTCGGCTCGAAGAGCAGGACGGTGCCCTCCGGTGTGCGGCAGTCCACGCACGCGTACATCCCGCAGCCCCAGTGGGATATCGGCAGGATGCCCTCGGGCCAGGGCCAGTCCAGGTCCTTGCGGCCCTCCTCGCGGTTGGCGAGGTACTGAGCAACGACGGGCGGCTCACCGGCGGGCGGGCTGTCGAGCAGAGGCAACAGGCCGTACTCCGGGCCGAATCCGCCGTCTCCTATCTGGAGGTAGAGGGCGGCGAGGAGCGGCGGCAGGGGGAAACCGAGGGCGGTCTCGGCCCGGTCGAGCGTGGCCGCGTCCACGGGGTCGGGGAGTGAAGGCCAGCCCCACGGACGGGTGTTGCGCGCCTCGGCTGCCACCCGTGTCAGCAACTGCTCGATCTCGGTCATGGATTCATCATGCAGGCCGCCACCGACAATCGGGCGGGCCTGTGGATAACCAGCCGATGACGGTGCAATCCCACCAGCAGGCTGTGGAAAACAGTCGGGCGAGGCGGCCGGCGGCCTTCCCCGGCCTTGCTACCAGCGCGAACTGAACGGCTGGTCGGTGGGCACGATTTCGCGGCCCAACGGCAGCAGTGAGACCGGAATGAGCTTGAAGTTGGCGATGCCGAACGGGATGCCGATGATCGTGATGCAGAGGAGGACGCCGGTGACGACGTGGGTCAGTGCGAGCCACCAGCCCGCGAGGACCAGCCACAGGACGTTGCCGACGCAGGAGGGGGCGCCCGCGTCCCGGCGCTCGACCGTCGTGCGGCCGAAGGGCCACAGGGCGTACGCGCCGATACGGAAGGCGGCGATGCCGAACGGGATGCCGATGATCGTGATGCAGAGCAGCACGCCCGCCAGCAGATAGGCGAGGAACAGCCAGAAGCCGCTCAGGACGAGCCAAATGACGTTGAGGATTGTCTTCACTGGTGGCGACCTGCCATCTTTTCGAGCCGGGCGATGCGCTCCGCCATCGGCGGATGCGTAGAGAACATCTTGGAGAGTCCCTGGCCTGGACGGAAGGGGTTGACGATCATCATGTGGCTCGCGGTCTCGATCCGCGGCTCGGGGGGCAGGGGAAGCTGCTTCGTGCCCGCCTCGAGCTTGCGCAGAGCGCTCGCGAGGGCCAGTGGGTCGCCGGTGAGCTGGGCACCGGACGCGTCCGCCTCGTACTCTCTGGAGCGGCTGATGGCGAGCTGGATGAGGGTGGCCGCGAGCGGGCCCAGAATCATGATCATCAGCATGCCGAGGATGCCGGGGCCGTCGTCGTCGTTGGACCGGCCGATCGGGATCAGCCAGGCGAAGTTGACCAGGAACATGATCACGGAGGCCAGGGCGCCGGCGACGGACGAGATGAGGATGTCGCGGTTGTAGACGTGGCTGAGCTCATGGCCGATGACCCCGCGCAGCTCGCGCTCGTCCAGGATGCGCAGGATGCCTTCGGTGCAGCACACGGCCGCGTTGCGCGGATTGCGGCCCGTCGCGAACGCGTTCGGCGCCTCGGTCGGCGAGATGTACAGGCGCGGCATGGGCTGGCGGGCCTGGGTGGAAAGGTCACGGACCATGCGATACAGGGCCGGGGCCTCGAATTCGCTCACCGGGCGGGCGCGCATCGCGCGTAGAGCCAGCTTGTCGCTGTTCCAGTACGCGTAGGCGTTCGTGCCGATCGCGATGAAGAGTGCGATCACAAGGCCCGTACGGCCGAAGAAGCTGCCGATGACGATGATGAGTGCGGACAGTCCGCCGAGGAGTACGGCGGTCCTGAGCCCGTTGTGCCGGCGGTGCACGGTACGCCCTCCAAGTGGTGCGGCAGGGGAACCCTTTGCGTGGTCGATCTCTGCTTGCTGATCTCTGGTCGCTGGTCTGCTGTCACTGGTCCGTGGTGTCAGGTCCAGTGGACTCTTCCGTACTGGTCAACGCCAGGCGGGGGTCCGCAGTTCCCTTGCCCGTACGGCGACGCGCGTGGGCCGTCCGGGTGAGGGTCCACGCGCGCGTGCGGGCGCCGAGGGCTCAGAAGAGTCCGGTGTCGGCGAAGCGCAGGATCAGCTGGGGTGCGCCTGAGAGGGCGATGCCCAGTACGGCGGTCAGTGCGATCGCGGCCGTGAGGGGGGCCGGGGCGCGGTGGCGTTCCTCGGCTCCCTCGGGGGCGCGGAAGAGCAGGGCGGTCCACTGGAGGTAGTAGAAGAGGGCGATCACCACGTTGACGGCCATGATCACGGCCAGCCAGCCGAGTCCGGCGTCGACGGCCGCGGAGAACACCGTGACCTTCGCGAAGAGGCCGATGATGCCCGGCGGCAGTCCGGCGAGGCACAGCAGGAAGAAGCCCAGGACGAGCGCTGCCAGGGGGCGGGTGGCGTACAGGCCTCGATAGTCGCTGACGCGGTTCAGGGGCTTCGTACGGGCCACCAGGGCCGCCACCGCGAAGGCGCCGAGGTTCACGGCGGCGTACATGAGGGCGTACGCGACGGTGGAGCCGATCGACTTCTGGGCGTCGTCGGAGTACGCGGCGGCGGCGATCGGTACGAGGAGGTAGCCGGCCTGGCCGACGGAGGACCAGGCGAGGAGGCGTACCGCGCTGTACGCGCGCGTGGACTGCTGGCGCAGGGCACCGACGTTGCCGACGGTCATGGTGAGCGCGGCCAGGGCGGCCAGGGCCGGGCCCCAGACGTCGGCGTACGACGGGAAGGCGACGACGGTGACGAGGATGAGGCCGGAGAAGCCGACGGCTTTGCCGACGACCGACAGATAGGCGGCGATCGGCAGGGGCGCCCCCACATAGGTGTCGGGTACCCAGAAGTGGAAGGGGACGGCGGCTGTCTTGAAGGCGAAGCCGATGAGGGTGAGGACGACGCCCGCCTGGGCGAGGGTGTGGAGCTGTGGGTCGACGTCCTGGATACGGTCGGCGATCTCTGTCAGGTAGAGGGTGCCCGTGGACGCGTACACGAAGCTGATGCCCATGAGGCTGACCGCGGTCGCCGTCACCGAGGACAGGAAGAACTTCAGGGCTGCTTCGGAGGACTTCCGGTCGCCGTGCCGGATGCCGACGAGGGCGAAGGCGGGCAGGGAGGCGACTTCCAGGGCGACGATCAGGGTCGCGAGGTCGCGGGAGGCGGGCAGGAGGGCTGCTCCGGCGGCGGAGGACAGCAGCAGGAACCAGTACTCCCCTTCGGGGAGTCCTCGGTCGGCGTCCTTGAGGGCGGTGACCGAGAGGAGGGCGGCCAGGAGCGCGCCACCGAGGACCAGGAACTGGATGGCGAGGGTGAAGCGGTCGGCCGTGTAGCTGCACACGTCCGTGCTGCCGGTCAGGCAGAAGGTGGAGCGGTCGCCGTCCAGGAGGGGCAGCAGGAGGAGTGCGGAGGCGGCCAGGCCTGCGACCGAGATCCAGCCGAGCAGTGCCTTCTTGGTGTCGCCGATGAACAGGTCGGCGACAAGAACCGCGAGTCCTACGAGGGCGGCGACGGTGGGTGGCGCGATGGCGAGCCAGTCGACGGACTGGACGACGGATTGAGCTGCGGATTGGGCCAGGGCGCTCATCGAGGGCCTCCTGAGAGGAGCTGCTGCACAGCCGGGTCGGTCAGGCCGAGGAGAGCCTTCGGCCACAGGCCGGCGACGACGGTGAGGGCGACGAGCGGGGTCCAGGCCGCGAATTCGTATGTCTGTACGTCGGCGAGCTGGGGGGCGTCCGGCTCGAGGGCGGCACCCATGCAGACGCGGCGTACGACGACGAGCATGTACGCGGCGGTGAGCAGGGTGCCGAACGCGGCGATCGCCGTGAAGGTGAGGAAGGCGGGGCGGCTCAGACCGTCGGCGGGGTCGAACGCGCCGAACAGGGCCAGCATCTCGCCCCAGAACCCGGCGAGGCCGGGAAGTCCGAGCGAGGCGACGGCGGCGAAGGCGACGAGGCCGCCGAGGCGCGGGGCCCTGCCGTAGAGGGCGGCGCCGGTCTTGTCGGCGAGGGTGTCGAGGTCGCTGGTGCCCGTGCGGTCCTTCAGCGCGCCGACCAGGAAGAAGAGGAGGCCGGTGATGAGGCCGTGGGCGATGTTGGCGAAGAGCGCGCCGTTCACGCCGGTCGGAGTCATGGTCGAGATGCCGAGGAGCACGAAGCCCATGTGGCCGACGGAGGAGTAGGCGATGAGCCGCTTGAGGTCGCCCTTCGCACCCCGCCGGGCGAGCGCGAGGCAGGCCAGGGAGCCGTAGATGATCCCGACGACGGCGAAGGCGGCGAGGTAGGGCGCGAAGGTCCGGAATCCGTCGGGTGTGATCGGCAGCAGGATGCGCACGAACCCGTACGTGCCCATCTTGAGCAGGACGCCGGCCAGCAGGACCGAGCCGACGGTCGGGGCGGCGGTGTGGGCGTCCGGCAGCCAGCTGTGCAGCGGCCACATCGGCGTCTTGACGGCGAGCCCGATTCCGATCGCCAAAGCGGCGATGACCTGCACGGATGTGGTCAGTCCAGGGCCGTTGTCAGTGGCGAGTGCCATGATGTCGAACGTGCCCGCCTTGATCCCGATCAGGAGCAGGCCCAGCAGCATGACGACGGATCCGAGCAGGGTGTAGAGGATGAACTTCCAGGCCGCCCGGGTCCGTTGCTCACCGCCCCAGCGGGCGATGAGGAAGTACATCGGGATGAGCACCATCTCGAAGGCGAGGAAGAACAGCAGCAGGTCGAGGACGGCGAAGGTCGCGAGGGTGCCGGACTCCAGGACGAGGAGAAGTGCGACGAAGGCCTTCGGGGACGGCCCCGCAGGCATCTTGAAGTAGGAGTAGAGCGCGCAGAGGAAGGTCAGGAGCGCGGTCAGGACCAGAAGGGGGAGGGAAATGCCGTCGACGCCGAGGTGGATCCGCACGTCGAGTGCCGGGATCCAGCTGATGTCGGTCGTGGCCTGCATCTTTGACGGATGGTCATGGTCGAAGCCGAGTGCCAGGGCGATCGCGGTGATGAGCACCGCGCCGGTGACGGTCACGCCGTGCCGCAGCACGGCCTGGTCCGGCGACTTCCCCTTCAGCCCGGGCGGGGGCGGGAGGAGAGCCGCGACGGCACCGATCAGCGGGCCCACGACGAGAAACGCCAGAAGGAACTGCATCACTGACTCGTTGATATCGATCACGCGTGCTCACGCTCCCGTGGCGACGAGGAGAACGGCGACCACCAGGACGACGGTGCCGGCGAGCAACGCGCTCATATAGGTCTGGACGTTGCCTGTCTGGGCGCGCCGTACGGCACCGCCGAGCAGACGGGGCACGGCGCCCGCGCCGCGTACGTAGGTGTCGACGACCTCACGGTCGAGGAACCGGACGAGGGTGGCACCGGCCTGGACCGGGCGGACGAAGAGCGCCGTGTACAGAGCGTCGAGGTGGAAGCCGACGGCCGCGTGGCGGTGCAGCGGGCCGAGCAGGAGGCGGCCGGGGTCTGCCGGGTCGGGTGCGGTGGCCGCGTCTCCGTAGGCGGGGGTGTGGGTGGTGATCGCCTCCGCCTCGACCAGTCCGGCGTCGCCCTCCGGGTGGGCCGCGACCGCGCCCAGGGGGACGTGGGCCGCCAGGGCAGTGGTCTGACGCCAGGCTCCGTAGGTGACGATGCCGCCGACCAGGGCCACTCCCGTGCCAAGGACGGAGGTGGTCAGGGTCGGGGTCAGGTCGTGGCCGTCGAACCAGTCGGGCAGCCTGCCGTAGGCGAATCCGCCGAGGGCGAGGGACGGGACCGCGAGGACCCAGAGCACCGAGGTCATCGCGATCGGCTGCCTGCCGTGGTCCGGGGCTTCGGCGCCTCGGCCGCGGAAGGCGAGCAGCCACAGGCGGGTCGCGTAGGCGGCGGTGAGCAGGGCCGAGACCAGGCCGGCGACGAGGACGATCCAGCCGGCGGCGCCCGGGACGTCCTCGGCGTGGCCGGTGATGACGTGTTCGGCGGCGCCCAGGACGGACTCCTTGGAGAAGAAGCCGCTGAACGGCGGGATCGCGGCGAGGGCGAGAAGCGCCACGGTCATCGTCCAGTAGGCGTCGGGGACGCGGTCGCGCAGGTTGCCCATGCGGGACATGGCGGCCAGCGAGTTGGTGCCGGCGGCGTGGATGATCACGCCCGCCGCGAGGAACAGCAGCGCCTTGAAGGCGCCGTGCGTGAGGAGGTGGAAGACGGCGGCACCGCGGTCGCCGACGGCGAGGGCACCGGTCATGTAGCCGAGCTGGCCGATCGTCGAGTAGGCGAGGACGCGCTTGATGTCGTCCTGGGCGAGGGCGGCGAGGGCGGAGCCGGCCATCGTGACGGCGGCCATGACGGCGAGGACGACCAGTGCGGCCGAGGAGGCCGCGAAGACCGGGAGGAGCCGGGCGATGAAGTAGACACCGGCGGCGACCATCGTCGCGGCGTGGATCAGCGCCGAGACGGGGGTGGGGCCCGCCATCGCGTCGGGGAGCCAGGTGTGCAACGGGAACTGCGCCGACTTGCCCGCCACGCCGGCCAGGAGGAGCAGGGCGACCAGCGTCGGGTGGTCGAGTCCGCCGCTCGCGACGGTGCCGAGGATCTTCGTGATCCGGAAGGACCCGGCGTCGGAGGCGAGCGCGAACAGGCCGATCAGGAAGGGGACATCGCCGAGTTTGGTGACGAGGAATGCCTTGAGGGAGGCGGCGCGTGCTTCCGGGGTCTCCCAGTAGTGGCCGACCAGGAAGTACGAGCAGATGCCCATGATCTCCCAGCCGACCAGCAGCACCATCAGGTCGCCGGAGTAGACGACGAGCAGCATCGCGGAGGTGAAGAGGGAGACGAGAGCGGCGTACGAGGGGTAGCGCGGGTCGTCGCGCAGATAGCCCGTCGAGTAGATCTGCACGCAGGTCGCGACCAGGGCGACCAGGACGGCGACGAGGGCGGCGAAACCGTCGATGTGCAGGGCGAGTTCGACCGGGACCGAGCCGGTGGGCGTGAGCTCGGTGGCGGCGTCGACGGGCCGCTCGCCGCCCTGGCGTACGGCGACGAGTACGGCGAGGACGAGCGCCGTGAGGGGCGGCAGTACGGCGAGGGGGCGTACGAAGCCGGGGGCCGTGCGGCCCAGGAGGAGGCCGGCCGCGGCGCCCAGAAACGGGAGGAGGGGGACGAGGACGGCGAGGGTGGTCGTGGTCACGCGGTGGCCTCAGCCTTCTCGGCGGTCGACCCGGCCGCGGGAGCGTCGCTGTCAGTGCCGTCTGTGCCGTCGGTTTCGTGACCCTCGGCGGTGTCGCGGAGCTTGTCGATGTCCGCGGTGCCGCGGTTGCGGTGGACGGCGAGGACGATCGCCAGGCCGATGCCGATCTCGGCGGCGGCGATGGCGATGGTGAACAGGGTGAGGGCCTGGCCGGAGTGCAGGGTGTCCCGGGCCGTCTTGCTGAGCCAGACGTCGAAGGCGACGAGGTTGAGGTTGACGGCGTTGAGCATCAGCTCGACGGACATCAGGACCAGGATCGCGTTGCGGCGGGCCAGGACACCGTAGAGGCCGGTGCAGAAGAGGAGGGCGGAGAGTACGGCGGGATAGGCGAGGTGCATCAGTGGGCACCTTCCTGCTCGGCCGGGTTGCTTCGCTCGATCGGGTGATTCCGGGAATCTGGGACGGATGGGGAACTACCGGTCGCAGCCTGGGAGTTCACAGGGGGAGAGCTCGACTCCGCCTTCGCCTTGCGGGACAGGACGATCGCGCCGACCAGGGCAGCCAGGAGGAGGACGGAGAGGGCCTCGAAGGGGAGGACCCAGTTCTGGAAGAGGCTGGCGCCGGTGACCGCGGTGGAGCCGGCGGCGGCACCGTCCAGATCGATCCAGGTCGTGCGGAAGGCGTCGACGACGACCCAGACCAGGGCGGCGGCCGAGGCAAGGGCCACGGCGAGGGCCGCCCACCGGTTACCGGAATCGGCGTCCGGGGAGCGGCCGATGGGGGCCCTGGTGAGCATCAGACCGAACAGGAGGAGGACGACGACGGAACCGACGTAGATGAGGACCTGGACCCAGGCGATGAACTCGGCCGTGAGCAGGAGGTATTCGACAGCGAGACCGCCGAGGGTCACCACCAGCCACAGGGCGGCGTGCACCAGCTGCCGAGTGGTGACGGTGACGAGCGCGGCGCCGAAGGTGACCAGGCCGACGAGGAGGAAGGCGATCTCGACGCCGGTCGGGGAGAGGAAGCCGTGCGGCTCGGTGGCGGCGGCTGTCGCCGCGGCGGAGGCGAGGGTCACGACTCTCCTCCCTCCTGTCCCTGGGGATCGGTTCGCTGTCCCTGCAGGTCGGTTCGCTCGACCGGGGCGGCGGGCTCGGCAGGCGGTGCCGGGGAGTTGGGGGCCGTTGGGTCGGTGGGGGCCGTCGGGGTGGGCTTGGTTGCTGCCAGTTTTTCGGCGGTTTTGCGGGCGGTGGCGATTTCCTTCGGCTCCTCGGCGGCGGGGTCGAGGGCGGGCGGGGCCGGGACCGTCCACATCCACTCGCGGAGTTTGTCGCGTTCGTGGGTGAGTTCGTGGATGTCGGTCTCGGCGTACTCGAACTCCGGGGACCAGAAAAGGGCGTCGAAAGGACACACCTCGATGCAGATACCGCAGTACATGCAGAGGGAGAAGTCGATGGCGAAGCGGTCGAGGACGTTGCGGCTGCGCTCGCGGCCTCCGGGGGCGGCGGCCGGGACCGTCTCCTTGTGGGAGTCGATGTAGATGCACCAGTCCGGGCACTCTCGGGCGCACAGCATGCAGACCGTGCAGTTCTCCTCGAAGAGGCCGATGACTCCACGGGTGCGGGGCGGGAGGTCGGGCTGGGTGTCCGGGTACTGCGCGGTGACGGTCCTCTTCGTCATCGTGCGGAGGGTGACGGCCAGGCCCTTGGCCAGGCCGATGCCTGGGATGCGGGGCCGGGCGGGCGGGAGAGGCTCAGCCATGGTTACGAGATCACCACCTTCACGATGCCGGTAAGGGCGATCTGGGCGAGAGAGAGGGGGACGAGGAGGGTCCAGGCGAGTTTCTGCAGCTGGTCCTCGCGCAGGCGGGGGTAGGTCACGCGCAGCCAGATGACGACGAACGCGAGGACGGCCGTCTTCAGGAGGGTCCAGACCCAGCCGAGGCCGTCGGCGCCCCACGGGCCGTGCCAGCCGCCCAGGAAGAGGACGGTGGTCAGGCCGCACAGAACGACGATTCCGGCGTACTCGGCGAGGAGGAAAAGAGCGAAGCGGAGGCCGGTGTACTCGGTGTAGGCGCCGAAGATGATCTCAGAGTCGGCTACCGGCATGTCAAAGGGGGGCCGTTGGAGTTCGGCGAGGCCTGCGACGAAGAAGACGATCGCGCCGACGATCTGCCAGGGCAGCCACCACCACTCGAAGGCGTCGACGATGCCCGGCAGGGAGACCGTGCCCGCCGCCATCGCGACCGAGGCGGCGGTGAGCAGCATCGGGAGCTCGTAGGCGAGGAGCTGTGCGGCCGTGCGGAGGCCGCCGAGGAGGGAGAACTTGTTGGCCGACGCCCAGCCGGCCATGAGGGAGCCGAGAACGCCGACGCCCATGACGGCGAGTACGAAGAAGATGCCCGCGTCGACGACCTCGCCGACGGCGCCCTCGCCCGGGCCGATCGGGATGGCGAGGAGGACGAGGAGGTACGGAAGGAGGGCCACAGCAGGGGCGAGCTGGAAGATACGGCGGTCGGCTCCGGCCGGGACGATGTCTTCCTTCTGGGCGAACTTGACGCCGTCCGCGACGAGTTGGGCCCAGCCGTGGAAGCCGCCGGCGTACATCGGGCCGAGACGGCCCTGCATGTGGGCCATCACCTTGTGCTCGGCCTGACCGACGATCAGGGGGAAGGTGAGGAAGACGACGAAGACGACCAGGAGTCGCAGGGCGACGTCGAGCGCGTCGTTCACTGCGAGCCTCCTGCGGGGTTTTCGGGGGTGGGGTTGTCCGGCATGGGGTCTTCGGGGGTGCGCTCGGAGGGGGCCTCGCTGTCGGACGACGGTGACTCCGTGGGCGCGGCATCCCTGGTCTCCGGCGCCGGCGCCGGGGTCGGGGTCGGGGTCGCGCTCGGGGTCGACTCGGCGTCCTTCGGATCGGGTTCGTCGAAGGCGGGGCGGGCGTGGTGCCAGGGGGCGTCCGCGCTGCGGGGCTTTGCGGGCGGTGAGTGGGGTGGCTTGGGCGGCTCGGGAGCGGTGTCGGCGGCCGCGGCCTCTGGCGCTTCTGGGGCCTCCGACACTTCCGGGGCCTCCGTCGCCTCTCTCGTCCCTGTTGCCTCTGTGGCGTCCGTCGTCCCTGGGCCTGTCGCCTCGGGTGGTGGTGACGGTGGGCGCTGCGAGGCGGAGCCCTGGCTCGCGCTGCGGGCCCGGCGGGGTGCGGCCGGCGGGGTCTCCGTGGGAGCGCCCTCCGGCGCCGACGGGGTGTGGCCTGCCGCGTCCGCCGCCGCTGCTGCTGGGGTCTGGCTTGCCGAGCCCTCCGATGCTGTGCGGGCGCGGCGTACCGGGCGGTCGCCGGCGGCGCGGGCTCCTGCGGCGCGGGCCGGGCGGGTGGGGGCCGGAGGGAGCTGGCCCTTCAGGGGGCCCCATTCGTTGGGGTCGGGGACGCCCGGGGGGAGCATCTGGCGGCGCTTCGGGCCGCCGTGTTCCGACTCCCCCGGTTCCTTCGCACCGGGCCAGGCTTTGGCGACGCGGGCTGCCAGGACGAAGTCCTTGCGGAGGGGGTGGCCCTCGAAGCCCTCCGGGAGAAGGAGGTGGTCCAGGCCGGGGTGGCCCTCGAACCGTACGCCGAACATCTCGTGCGTCTCGCGTTCGTGCCAGGCGGCGCCCGCGTAGATGTCCACGGCCGAGGGGAGTACGGGGGTGGCGTGCGGGACTGTCGTCCGTACGAGGAGACGGCGTACTGGGGAGAGGGCGACCACGTGGGCCGCCACGCGGAAGCCCGCTTCCGGTCCCGCCCCGGGGTCCGGCGCCGTGCTCGGTTCGTCGACCGCGCTCAGCCAGTCGAAGTACGTGCAGGT
Organism: Streptomyces sp. NPDC020898; assembly: GCF_044333925.1. Classification (NCBI taxonomy): domain Bacteria; kingdom Bacillati; phylum Actinomycetota; class Actinomycetes; order Kitasatosporales; family Streptomycetaceae; genus Streptomyces; species Streptomyces sp. NPDC020898. The sequence goes on along the minus strand of NZ_JBIRRV010000008.1, from coordinate 82,687 downwards.
GAGGGTGGAACGTGCGGTGCGGAGGGCGGCGAGCCATGCGGTCGGGGGGACGTCGACGGTCAGGAGGTCGTACGACGCCTCGGCTCTGGCGTCCGGGCCGAACAACTCCTCCGCCGGGGCCGGCAGCCAGCCGACGCCCGCGTCGCTCCCGTCGCTCCCGATGCCCGCGTCTCCCGTACCTGATTCCGTCATCGGGGGTCTCCCGGCGCCGGCGGGCGGACCAGGTCGCTCTGGAGGGCGGCCGGGGTGGGGCGGGTCGTGCCGTAGCGCTCGCTCAGGGACTCCCGGGCGATCTTCTCCTGGAGCTTGAGGATGCCCTGGAGCAGCGCCTCGGGGCGGGGCGGGCAGCCGGGGACGTACACGTCGACCGGGATGATCTGGTCGACGCCCTTCGTCACCGAGTAGGAGTCCCAGTAAGGGCCGCCGCAGTTGCTGCAGGCGCCGAAGGAGATGACGTACTTGGGCTCGGGCATCTGTTCGTACAGGCGCCGTACCGCCGGGGCCATCTTGTCCGTGACCGTGCCCGAGACGACCATCAGGTCGGCCTGGCGCGGTCCGGGGGCGAAGGGGATCACGCCGAGGCGGATGAAGTCGTGGCGGGCCATGGACGCGGCGATGAACTCGATCGCGCAGCAGGCGAGGCCGAAGTTGAAGACCCAGAGCGAATAGCGGCGGCCCCAGTTCAGGACCACCTTCATCGGCTCGGGGGCCAGGCGTGCGAGGGCGCCCAGCCGTTTCGGCTCCGGCAGCAGCACGGGCTCGGGGGCGGGTGGCGTCACGTCCATGTCAGGACGCCCTTCTTGTATGCGTAGAGCAGGCCGACGGTCAGGAAGCCGAGGAAGATGAACATCTCGACGAGGGTGGTCGCGCCGTAGCCGGGGGCCGCGAAGACCGTCGCCCAGGGGAACAGGAAGATCGAGTCGACGGCGAAGATGACGTACAGGAAGGCGTAGACGTAGTAGCGCACCTGGGTGTGCGCCCAGCCCTCGCCGACGGGGTCGACACCGCACTCGTACGTCAGGAGCTTCTCGGGGGTCGGGACCACGGGGCGCAGCAGGCGGCCCGCCCCGAAGGCGACCGCGACGAAGAGCACGCCGACGACGGCGAGCAGTCCGACGACGGAGTAGGACTGGAAGTACTCCGACGCCGCGATGTGGTGCGACGCTTCGATGTGCTCCGTCGTGGCTACGGCGGTCGGTACCGGCACGTCCGTCCCTCGCTCCCCTGTCGTCGTTCGGCGATCTGTACGGAGATCTGTACGGACGGGAGTCTAGGGCCTGCTAAAGAGACCGTAAGCAGCCCGTCACGCATGGCCATGTCCAAGGTCGGGTTCGAGTCACGTGCGGGGTGGTGGCCGAGGTTGTGTTCGGGGTCCTGTTCCGGGTCGTGTTCGGAGTTATGTCCAGGGATGGGTCCGGGGTGGGGGCCGGGGTGGGGTTTTCCCCCGTCCGTCCGGGCGGTCCGCCTCATGGCGCGGGGGCGCGGTGCCGGGCAGGCTGGCGGTCATGAGCGCACGTATCACCGCCACCAGCGCGGAACCCGAGGACGACCGTCTGCCTCCTGCCCGTTTCGCCCTCGACCGGCAGACCTGGAAGGAGATCTTCCATCTCCTGCTCAATCTGCCGATGGCGTTGTTCGGTTTTGTGTACGTGGTGACCGTGGTGTCTGTGGGGTCGTTCATGACCCTCACCGTGATCGGCCTGCCGCTGCTCGGCGCCGGGCTGATGGGCGCACGCCAGTTGGGCCGGATCGAACGGGCACGGGCGAGGGCACTGCTCGGGGTCCGCGTGGACGAGCCGAGTCCGCTGCCGCTGGGCAGCAGACGGGGCACCCGTGGCCAGGAACTCGGGTTCTTCGGGCAGTTGTGGCTGGCGGTGAAGGACCCGGTCGGCTGGCGCACCATCCTGTACGACTTCGTACGGCTGCCCTGGGCCGTCCTCACGTTCTCCGTCGTGCTCGTCTCGCTCTTCGTGCTGTGGCCGGTGCTGCCGTTCCTGGCCCGGGGGCTCACGAACGTGGACCGGGCGATGGTGCGCGGGCTGCTGTCGCCCTCCGACGAGCTGGAACGCCGTATCGCCGAACTGGAGTCCGACCGGGGGGTCGTCGTGGACACCGCCGCGGCCGATCTGCGGCGTATCGAGCGGGATCTGCACGACGGGGCGCAGGCCCGGCTGGTGAATCTGGCCATGGGGCTCGGGCTGGCCAAGGAGAAGCTCCTGGAGGGGCAGGCCGACGAACACGTGGCGGCGATGGTCGAGGAGGCGCACGGCGAGGTGAAGCTCGCCTTGCAGGAGCTGCGCGATCTGGCACGCGGGATCCATCCGGCCGTGCTGACCGACCGGGGGCTGGACGCGGCGCTGTCCTCGGTGGCCTCGCGGTGCACCGTGCCGGTGCAGGTGACCGCCGATCTGCCGGCCAGGCCGGCCGCCGCCATCGAGGGCATCGCCTACTTCACGGTCTCCGAGCTGCTCCAGAACATCAGCAAGCACAGCGGGGCGCGGAACGCCTCCGTCGACGTCTGGCGTACGGATGAACGGCTGCTGATCCAGGTGTGGGACAACGGGCGCGGCGGTGCGCGGCTCGACGGCGGTACGGGCATGGCAGGGCTGGCGGACCGGCTGGGCGCGGTGGACGGGCTGTTCGTCATCGACTCGCCCGAGGGCGGGCCCACGACGGTCACGGCCGAGTTGCCCTGGCGGGAACGGGCGGACTCGTAAGCAGCTGACGTGCGGCTGGCGGGCTCCTGGGCATCGGGCTCCTCGGCGGCGAGTCGTCGGCATGGGCGTAGGTAGGGAAAACCCCCGGGGGAAGACGCCTACGTGCTCCATGGTCCGTGGGGGTCGGGGCGAGCAGGCTGAAGGCAGGCGGGGCTGAGGGCAAGCGGACAAGCGGGCAGGGCTGCGGCTTACGAGCCGATGAGCAGATGAGCCGACTAGAAGAACGGACTACGGCGATGGCCACGGAGTACGGACAGGGGTACGGGCGGCAGGGCGGGCCCGGGGCCGGATTCCACGCAACGGTGGACGGGGACACCGGGGAGTGGCGGCCGGGGCGGCGTCGGCATCGGCTGCCGGCCGCGTTGCGGGCGCCCGTCGAGGCACGCAGTTGGCGTGAGTTCGCGTATGTGCTGCTGAGCCTGCCGATCAGCGTGCTGGCGTTCTCGTACGCCGTCACCTTGGCCTCCACCGGTTCGGCGCTGCTGATCACCTTCCTCGGGATCCCGGTGCTGGCCGCGGGTCTGGCGGGGTGCCGGGGGTTCGGGGTGCTGGAGCGGAAGATGGCGCGCGGGCTGCTCGGGGCCGACGTGGCCGAACCGGAGCCGGTGCGGGCGCGGAAGCCGGGGGCGTCGACGTCGTGGATGGGGGCCGTGCTCAAGAGCGGTACGTCATGGCGGCACCTGCTGTACTCGGTGCTGCATCTGCCGTGGGCGGTGTTCTCGTTCGTGGTCGCGGTGTCCTTCTGGATCTACGGGTGGGCGCTGCTCACGTACCCGCTGTGGTTCTGGGCCTCCCCCATCAACGCCGGGTCGGACGGTCTCCAGGTGGTGCACAGCGGCGAGGCCAACTCGATCCGCCTCGACAACCCGTTCGAGGTCGGTGTGACCGCGCTGGTCGGGCTGTTGTTCACCATGGCCACGCCCTGGATCGTGCGGGCGCTGACCATGGTGGACCGGCTGATGGTGCAGGGGCTGCTGGGGCCGTCGCGGCTGGCGACCCGGCTGGTCGAGCTGGAGTCCGACCGGGGGGTTGTCGTGGACACCGCGGCGGCTGATCTGCGGCGTATCGAGCGGGATCTGCATGACGGGGCGCAGGCTCGGCTGGTTGCGCTGGCCATGGATCTGGGGCTCGCGAAGGAGAAGCTGACGGAGGACCCGCAGGCGGCGGCGCGGATGGTGGGTGAGGCGCACGGTGAGGTGAAGACGGCGTTGCAGGAGCTGCGGGATCTGGCGCGCGGGATCCATCCGGCGGTGCTGACGGACCGGGGGCTGGATGCGGCGCTGTCCTCGGTGGCGTCGCGGTGTGTGGTGCCGGTGCAGGTGGAGGTGGACCTGGTGGAGCGGCCGGCCGCGGCGATCGAGGGGATCGCGTACTTCACGGTGTCCGAGCTGCTGCAGAACATCAGTAAGCATGCGAGGGCGACGTGGGCGTCGGTGGATGTGTGGCGGGTGGAGAACCGGCTGATGCTGCAGGTGGTGGATGACGGGGTGGGGGGCGCGGATGCGGGTGGGGGGTCCGGGTTGGCGGGGTTGGCGGGGCGGCTCGATGCGGTGGACGGGATTCTGGTGGTGGATTCCCCGGTGGGGGGGCCTACGCGGGTGACTGCGGAGTTGCCCTGGCGGGGGTAGGTGTTTCGCCTCCGCCGCCCTTACCCGTCCCATCCCTGGGGCTGCGCCCCCAGACCCCCCTTTACGGCCCTGAAGGGGCCTTGTCCTCAAACGCCGGACGGGCTGAGATGCCTGAGCCTGGGGTGAAGACACGGCGGGGGCGGGTGGGTGGGAGAGAAGCTGGGGCGGGACGGGCCTTGTCCTCAACGCGGGACGGGCTGGATGGAAAACGGTTGCATCAACCCGCCGACAACCCCCCGCCCCGGTCCGAATACTGGGATGCTGGAGTCTCGTGTTCGGACGGGCTGGGGGGGCCGGGAATCGTGGAGGACAGGGTGCGGGTGGTCATCGCCGAGGATTCAGTGCTGCTGAGGGAGGGCCTGACCCGGTTGTTGACCGACCGTGGGCATGACGTCGTCGCCGGTGTGGGTGACGGGGTCGCGCTGATCAAGACCATTACCGAGCTTGCCGCGCAGGACGAGCTGCCGGACGTCGTCGTCGCGGATGTGCGGATGCCGCCCACCCATACCGACGAAGGGGTCCGGGCCGCCGTACAGCTGCGGAAAGCGCACCCGGGACTCGGTGTGCTCGTGCTGTCGCAGTACGTGGAGGAGCGGTATGCGACCGAACTGCTCGCCGGGTCCAGTCGTGGCGTCGGATATCTGCTGAAGGACCGGGTCGCCGAGGTGCGCGAGTTCGTCGACGCCGTCGTACGGGTGGCCCAGGGGGGCACCGCGCTCGATCCGGAGGTCGTGGCTCAGCTGCTCGGCCGCAGTCGTAAACAGGACGTACTCGCCGGGCTCACTCCCCGGGAGCGCGAGGTGCTGGGGCTCATGGCCGAGGGGCGGACGAATTCGGCCATCGCGCGGCAGCTCGTCGTGAGTGACGGTGCCGTCGAGAAGCACGTCAGCAACATCTTCCTGAAGTTGGGACTCTCCCCCAGCGACGGCGACCACCGGCGTGTTCTCGCCGTCCTCACCTACCTCAACACCTGATCTCCTGACACTGTGTCAGCAACCGAACCGAAGCGTCGGCCGGGAGCGTCTACAGAGGCAGTACAGGGGCGAGAAATCGTGACAAGTCCGGGCGTCGAACCGTCTCAAAATGGCGTCCATCATGCGATCGGTCCAGAGAAGGCGACCCTTACCGACGTACTGTTGATCCTGGGAGGGTCCGCGGGAGGACCGCTCCCAGGCCGCCGCCTCGAAGGAGGTCCAGTTCAGTGACCAGCCAGGTCAGCAGTCCAGCGGACAGTTCAGCAGGCAGCTCAGCGAACGGTTCAACGGAGAAGGCCGGCTCAGACGTCGGAGCCGTCGGATCCGTCGTGGGAGAACAGCGCAATCCGACAGGTGTGAAGGACGTACGCCGCCTCGATCGGGTGATTATTCGGTTCGCGGGGGACTCCGGGGACGGTATGCAGCTCACGGGCGACCGGTTCACGTCGGAGACGGCGTCCTTCGGGAACGATCTGTCCACTCTTCCGAACTTCCCCGCCGAGATCCGAGCGCCCGCAGGCACCCTGCCGGGCGTTTCCTCGTTCCAGCTGCATTTCGCCGACCACGACATCCTCACGCCCGGCGATGCGCCCAACGTGCTGGTCGCCATGAATCCGGCCGCCCTGAAGGCGAACATCGGTGATGTGCCGCGCGGTGCGGAGATCATCGTCAACACGGACGAATTCACTAAGCGGGCCATGCAGAAGGTGGGGTACCCGGTCAGTCCGCTGGAGGACGGTTCCCTCGACGGGTACAGCCTGCACCCGGTGCCCCTGACCACGCTCACCGTCGAGGCGCTCAAGGACTTCGCCCTTTCCCGCAAGGAGGCAGAGCGCAGCAAGAACATGTTCGCGCTGGGGCTGTTGAGCTGGATGTACCACCGGCCCACCGAGGGCACCGAGAAGTTCCTGAACACCAAGTTCGCCAGGAAGCCCGAGATCGCCGCCGCCAACATCGCCGCGTTCAGGGCGGGTTGGAACTTCGGTGAGACGACCGAGGACTTCGCCGTCAGTTACGAGGTGGCGCCGGCCTCCACCGCGTTCCCCACCGGTACCTATCGCAACATCTCGGGGAACCTGGCCCTGTCGTACGGACTGATCGCGGCCGGTCAACAGGCCGATCTGCCGCTGTACTTGGGCTCCTACCCGATCACGCCGGCCTCCGACATCCTCCACGAGCTCAGCAAGCACAAGAACTTCGGTGTCCGGACCTTCCAGGCTGAGGACGAAATCGCCGGTATCGGGGCCGCGTTGGGCGCCGCGTTCGGCGGGGCCCTCGGCGTCACGACCACCTCCGGTCCGGGCGTGGCCCTGAAGTCGGAGTCGATCGGGCTGGCCGTTTCGATGGAACTGCCGCTGCTGGTCATCGACATCCAGCGGGGCGGGCCCTCCACCGGGCTGCCGACCAAGACCGAGCAGGCCGATCTGCTCCAGGCCATGTTCGGGCGCAACGGCGAGGCCCCCGTCCCGATCGTGGCCCCGTGCACGCCCGCCGACTGCTTCGACGCCGCCCTCGAAGCCGCCCGCATCGCGCTCACCTACCGGACCCCGGTGTTCCTGCTGAGCGACGGCTACCTCGCCAACGGCTCCGAGCCCTGGCGCATCCCCGAGGTCGACGAACTCCCCGACCTGCGCGTGCAGTTCGCCCAGGGACCCAACCACACCCTCGACGACGGCACCGAGGTCTTCTGGCCCTACAAGCGGGACCCGCAGACCCTGGCCCGCCCGTGGGCCATCCCCGGCACCCCCGGGCTCGAACACCGCATCGGCGGCATCGAGAAACAGGACGGCACCGGCAACATCTCCTACGATCCCGCCAACCACGACCTGATGGTCCGTACCCGCCAGGCCAAGATCGACGGCATCGACGTACCGGACCTGGAGGTCGACGACCTGTCCGGCACGGCGAACACCCTGGTGCTGGGCTGGGGTTCGACGTACGGACCGATCACCGCGGCGGTACGGCGGCTGCGGGCGGCCGGGGAGTCGATCGCGCAGGCCCATCTGCGCCACCTCAACCCCTTCCCGCGGAATCTCGGCGAGGTGCTGAAGCGGTACGACACGGTCGTGATCCCTGAGATGAACCTCGGCCAGCTCGCCACGCTGATCCGGGCGAAGTACCTGGTGGACGCCCACTCGTACAACCAGGTCAACGGTATGCCGTTCAAGGCCGAACAGCTCGCCACGGCTCTCAAGGAGGCCATCGATGGCTGAGACGTCCACGGAAGGCTCCGGTACCGGCGCGATCGAGGCACTGACTCTGGTGCCCAAGGCCGTGGCCAGGCAGTCCATGAAGGACTTCAAGTCCGATCAGGAAGTGCGCTGGTGCCCCGGCTGCGGGGACTACGCGGTCCTCGCCGCCGTCCAGGGGTTCATGCCCGAACTGGGGCTGGCGAAGGAGAACATCGTCTTCGTGTCCGGGATCGGGTGCTCCTCCCGCTTCCCGTACTACATGAACACGTACGGGATGCACTCCATCCACGGCCGCGCCCCCGCCATCGCCACCGGACTCGCCTCCAGCCGCCGCGACCTGTCCGTCTGGGTCGTCACCGGTGACGGCGACGCCCTCTCCATCGGCGGCAACCACCTCATCCACGCCCTGCGGCGCAACATCAACCTGAAGATCCTGCTCTTCAACAACCGGATCTACGGGCTGACGAAGGGGCAGTACTCGCCCACCAGCGAGGTCGGGAAGATCACCAAGTCGACCCCGATGGGCTCGCTCGACGCGCCCTTCAACCCGGTCTCCCTGGCCATCGGTGCCGAGGCGTCGTTCGTCGCCCGGACCGTCGACTCCGACCGCAAGCACCTCACGAGCGTGCTGCGCGAGGCCGCCGCCCACCCCGGCACCGCGCTGGTCGAGATCTACCAGAACTGCAACATCTTCAACGACGGCGCCTTCGAGGTCCTCAAGGACCGGCAGCAGGCCGAGGAGGCGGTGATCCGCCTGGAACACGGGCAGCCGATCCGCTTCGGGGCCGACGGCGCCAAAGGTGTCGTACGGGACCGGGCCACCGGCGATCTGAAGGTGGTGGCCGTGACCGCCGACAACGAGGGCGACGTGCTCGTGCACGACGCGCACTCCGCGTCCCCGACCACCGCCTTCGCGCTCTCCCGGCTCGCCGACCCGGACACCCTGCACCACACGCCGATCGGGGTCTTCCGGTCCGTCGACCGGCCCGTCTACGACACCCAGATGGCCGACCAGCTCGACACCGCCATCGTCCAGAACGGCAAGGGCGACCTGGGCGCACTCCTCGCCGGCGGCGACACCTGGACGGTCGTCGGCTGAGTCCTACGGCCTAACGGCATACGGAGCGGTTACGAGGCCCGGGCCCTTTCGGCTCGGGCCTCGTCGTACGCCCGGCGGGCCCGCTCCACGTCCGGCATGCGCTCCCCCGTCCAGGCCGCCAGGGCCTTGACCTGGACGCCGGCCTCGCGGCCGAGGTCGGTGAGCGAGTAGTCGACGCGGGGCGGGATGACCGCCTTCGCGTCCCGGTGGACCAGGCCGTCGCGCTCCAGCGTCTGGAGGGTCTGCGTCAGCATCTTCTCGCTGACTCCGCCGATGGCCCGGCGCAGCTCACTGAAGCGGTACGGGCGCTCCAGCAGCTCCATGAGGACGAGCACACCCCAGCGGCTGGTGACGTGCTCCAGGACCAGCCGGTGCGGACACATGCCCTCGGCTTCGATCTCGGGGCTCTTCTTGTCTACCGGCTTGCTTACCGGCTTGCTTACCGGCGTGGCACTTACTTCCATGTAAGTACCCTACTTCAAAGTGGGTACTTTCGCGGAGTTAGCGCAACCCCTACAGTTAGTGCCAGCCCGCACCCCACAAGGAGATACACACCATGAGCATCGTCGTCACCGGAGCAACCGGCCAGCTGGGTCGTCACGTGGTCGAGCAGCTGCTGGAGAAGGTTCCGGCCGACCAGATCACCGCCGTCGTGCGCGACGCGGAGAAGGCCTCCGGCTTCGCCGCCCGCGGTGTGAAGATCGCGGTCGCCGACTACAACCAGCCCGAGACGTTCGACGGTGTCATAGCCGCCGGTGACAAGGTGCTGCTGATCTCGGGCAACGAGTTCGACAAGGGCCGCGTCGGCCAGCACAAGGTCGTCCTCGACGCCGCCAAGGCCGCGGGCGCCGCGCTGCTCGCGTACACCAGCGCCCCGGGCACCCTGACGGCCGCGCTGGCCGACGACCACAAGGGCACCGAGGCGGCGATCCTCGAGTCCGGCGTCACGTACTCCCTGCTGCGCAACGGCTGGTACAACGAGAACTACACCGAGCAGCTCGCCGTCGCCCTTGAGCACGGCGTCACCCAGGCCGCGGGCGACGGCAAGGTCGCCTCGGCCGCGCGCGCCGACTACGCCGCCGCCGCTGTCGCGGTGCTGACCGGCGAGGGCCACGAGAACTCGACGTACGAGCTGAGCGGCGACACCGCGTGGGGCTTCGCCGAGTACGCCGCCGAGGTGGCGAAGCAGTCCGGCAAGGACGTCGCCTACAACGCCGTCCCCGCCGACGTCCTCACCGGCATCCTGGTCGGCGTCGGCCTGCCCGAGGGCCTCGCCGCGATCCTCGCGGGCGTGGACGTGGCCATCGAGCAGGGCCAGCTGGCCGGCACCCCGGGCGACCTGTCCCGCCTGACCGGCCGCCCGACCACGCCGATCGCCGAGTCGATCGCCGCCGCGCTCAAGGGCTGACCCCCGACCGCTCAAGGGCGTGCACTCCCCCGTCACGCCCTTGAGCACACCCACCCCCGCCTGTCATGACCGTATGCCGATACGGGCATGACAGGCGGGGGCGCTCGGCGTTACCGTCGTGGGCACATGCCCCTATGGTCATGCGGCAGTACGAGACACCCATGCGGTGGTACGAGGGGGAGGCACCGGTGGCCCGGAAGCCGATGGGCGAGCAGCGCACAGGTCTGCTGAACGGCTTCGCGGCATACGGGATGTGGGGCCTCGTCCCGCTCTTCTGGCCGCTGCTCCAGCCGTCCGGAGCGGTCGAGATCCTGGCCCACCGGATGGTGTGGTCCCTCGTCGCCGTCGGCGTCGCGCTGCTGGTGCTGCGCCGCTGGGCGTGGGCGGGCGAGCTGCTGCGGCAGCCGCGCCGCCTGCTGCTGGTCACGGCCGCGGCGGGGTTCATCACGGTCAACTGGGGTGTCTACATCTGGGCCGTGAACACCGGGCACGTGGTCGAGGCCTCCCTCGGGTACTTCATCAACCCGCTCGTCACCATCGCCATGGGCGTCATCCTGCTGAAGGAACGGCTGCGGCCGGTGCAGTGGACGGCGGTCGGTGTCTGTCTGGCCGCGGTACTCGTCCTGACGGTCGGATACGGCCGCCCGCCCTGGATCTCCCTCTGCCTCGCCTTCTCCTTCGCCACCTACGGCCTGGTCAAGAAGAAGGTCAACCTCGGCGGCGTGGAGTCACTGGCCGCCGAGACCGCGGTCCAGTTCCTGCCCGCGCTGGCGTATCTGCTGTGGCTGGGCGGACAGGGCGAGTCGACCTTCGGCACCGAGGGCGCCGGACACGCGGCGCTGCTCGCGGCGACCGGCGTGGTCACCGCGCTCCCGCTGGTCTGCTTCGGCGCGGCGGCGATCCGGGTGCCGTTGTCGACGCTGGGGCTGTTGCAGTACCTGGCCCCCGTCATCCAGTTCCTCCTCGGCGTCCTGTACTTCCACGAGGCGATGCCGCCGGAGCGCTGGGCCGGGTTCGCGCTGGTCTGGCTGGCCCTCGTCCTGCTGACCTGGGACGCGCTGCGGGCGGCCCGGCGGGGCGCGCAGGCACGGGCGCTCGCGGGCGACGGGGCCGTCGACGCGATGCCCGCGCCGCTGACGGCGACACCGGCCGCGGGCGCCACGGAGGACGTCCGCCGCTGAAAGCGGGCCACTGTCAGTGGGGCGCGTTATAAGTGGTTTCCATGACACTGACACCTTCGACCGCCCCCACGCCGGTGCACTGGAAACTGGTCATCGACTGTGCGGATCCGCACGCACAGGCCGATTTCTGGGCCGCCGCCCTCGCGTACACGGTCGAGGACCACAGCGCGCTGATCGAGCGCCTGCTGGGCCTCGGTGCCGTACCGGCCGAGCTGACCGTCGAGTCGCACGGCCACCGTGCCTGGCGGGACCTGGCCGCCGTACGGCATCCGGACGACCCGTACGAGGAGGAGAACGGGACCGGGCTCGGCCGGCGGCTGCTCTTCCAGCGCGTACCGGAGCCGAAGTCGGGCAAGAACCGGCTGCACCTCGATCTGCACCCGGGCCCGGACCTGCGCACGGCCGAGGTCGAGCGGCTGAGCGGGCTGGGGGCGAGTGTGCTGCGGGAGGTGCGGGAGATGGGCGGGGAGTGGGTGGTGATGACCGACCCGGAGGGAAACGAGTTCTGCGTGCACTGAACAGGCCTTGCCGGACTAGTCATGCCCATGTTCATCCGGTATGCGAACTCCCTGTCCGGATAGCACTCTTGACGAACCGTTAGCCAGAGCTTCACCATCCAGGCACCCATTCGCTGTGGAATCCCTGTGATTCCCAAGGAATTCGGAGCCCCCCACATGAAGCTCTCGGTTCCCGGACGCACCACAGCCACCGCTGTGGCCGTCACCGTGCTCGCCACCACCGCGCTCCTCACCACGAGCACCGCGGCGGGCGCGGCCCCCGCCCCCGACTCCGCGACCTCCGCACGGTCCGTCAAACTCGCCGCCGCGCCCGATCTGCCCCTGGCCAACGTCAAGGCGCATCTGACCCAGTTGCAGTCCATAGCCACCGCCAACGGCGGCAACCGGGCGCACGGCAGAACCGGTTACCGTGCCTCGCTCGACTATGTGAAGGCCAAGCTGGACGCGGCCGGATTCACCACGACCATCCAGCAGTTCACGGCGTCCAGCCGTACCGGCTACAACCTGATCGCCGACTGGCCCGGCGGTGACACCAACCAGGTGATCATGGCGGGCTCGCACCTCGACAGCGTCTCCTCCGGCGCCGGTATCAACGACAACGGCAGCGGCTCGGCCGCCGTCCTGGAGATCGCGCTCGCCGTCTCCCGTGCCCAGTACCAGCCCACAAAGCATCTGCGTTTCGCCTGGTGGGGAGCGGAGGAGCTGGGCCTGGTCGGATCCCGCTACCACGTCAACAACCTCTCCGCCGCGAACCGTGCGCGCATCAGCGGCTATCTGAACTTCGACATGATCGGCTCGCCGAATCCCGGCTACTTCGTCTACGACGACGACCCGACCATCGAGCAGACCTTCAAGGACTACTACGCGGGTCTCGGCGTCCCGACCGAGATCGAGACCGAGGGCGACGGCCGCTCCGACCACGCCCCCTTCAAGAACGTGGGCGTGCCCGTCGGCGGTCTGTTCACCGGCGCCAGCAACACCAAGTCGGCGGCGCAGGCGGCCAAGTGGGGCGGTACGTCGGGCCAGGCGTTCGACCGCTGCTACCACTCGTCCTGCGACACCACGGCCAACATCAACGACACCGCCCTCGACCGCAACAGCGACGCGGCCGCGTACGCCGTGTGGGAACTGTCGGAGTAACACCCGCACTTCATGACTCCGTGGCCCAACTCCCCCGTACCGCACTCGCGATGCCATCGCACGGATGCCAAGATCGGTATGCAGGCAGGCAGTCAGTCGGTTCGGTACGGGGGAAGGCACATCCATGCGCAGTGCGGGTACGAGAGTGATGGCGGCCGTCGTGGCAGGGCTGGTCCTCGCCGGATGCGGCGGGTCGGCGCAGCCGGAGAAGGCCGCCGATGCCGGCGATCCCAAGGCGGACGGTCAACCGGCCGTTACGCTAGCCGAGTTGACCGTCCCCGCCGCTTATGACGCCACCCGCGGCTGGGACCAGGAACTGCCCTGGGTCCGCGAGGGCTCCGAGACCGCGCCCGTCGCCGTCGCACCCGCCTCCGGCACCGTCGCGTATGTGATCGCCGACCAGTCCGAGATGTACGTCCAGGTGCGCAGGGCCACGACGGGCAAGGTCCTGTGGACGAGCGCCCCCTGGACCCCGCCGGGGTCACTGGACGACTCCGCGGGCTACGACCCCGCCGCCACGGCGCCCGCCTCGGTGACCGCCGTGAGCGCGGGCGGGCGCGAGTACTTCGTCGCGTGGGCGCACGGGCTGTCCGGCAAGGACGAGCTGCACGACGGCAAGGAGATCGTCCAGGCCGAGGTGTACGCGGCCGACGCCTCCGGGAACGCGGTCGCGCCGCTGCGCAGTGTCGACGTTCCCGTGGACGCCGACCGGGGCACCGCCCAGGGCGACGCCGTGGTCCGTGACGGCGGCGCCGGCCAGGCCCTCGTCAGCTGGTCCGACGGCTCGGCGGCGGTCGACGTCACCAGCGGCAAGGTCACCACGTACGACGAGGAAAGCACCGTCGTCGGGTTGGGCGAGCGAGGGCCCGTGACGAACTCCTCCGGCGGCGGATTCGGCGTGCCCGGCGGCTGGTCGAGCACGGACGTGGCCCCCGAGGGCGCCGCCGCCGAAACCGGCGGCTTCGGTGTCGACCTGGTCAACGGCACCGCCCAGACGGTCGCCGACGGCAAGGTCGTCGCCTCCTGGGAGCCCGCCCAGGAGGCCAACGAGGACGGTTCCGAGGAGATCGTGCGGACCGTGCACGACGCCGCGACCGGCGAGGTGCTGGTGCGCGCCGAGTGCCGCGACCGCACGCTCACGGAGACGTTCGACAGCGACGACACCGTCCTCGGTGACAGCGTCCTGACCTCCGTCTCCCCCAACGGCCGCTATCTCTCGTACGGTTGGATGCTCTTCGACCTCCAGAAGGGCACCGTGGTCTGTCTCGCCAAGGGCGCGGGCGGGGACGAGGGCCGCAAGGACATGATGATCGACTCCGTGCGCGACGACGGCACGGCGTACGGCACCGTCCCGGGCTCGGATCCGCGCGTCGCCGTCGAGATCCCGGCCGCGACGGGCACGCCGGAGGCTCTGCCGACCGGCACGGAGGTGCCCGCGTACACGCCGGCCGGCGCAGGCGTCTTCCTCACCTGGATCGAGGGCGGCGGGATCCTGCTCTCGGGGCGCGTGGAGAACTGAGCCCGGATATGCGGGAGTTCACGAATCACAGGGACCTCACGGATCTCACCGACCTCACGGTCGCGGAGATCGCCGCCGCCGTACGCGCGCGGGACGTGACCGCCGTCGACGTCGTCACGGCCGCCCTCGCGCGGATCACCGTCGTGGAGCCGGAGTTGTGCGCGTTCGCCGAGGTGCGGGGCGAGGCGGCGGTACGGCGGGCGCGCGAGGTCGACGCAAGAGTGGCCGCGGGTGAGCGGCTGCCGCTCGCGGGCGTTCCGATCGCGGTCAAGGGGCGGTACGCGGAGCGGGCGTCGGACGCGGTACGGCTGATCGCCGCCGGGTGTGTGCCGGTGGGCGCCACCTCCGTACCGGGGCCCGGAACTCACTGGCAGACGTGGGGACTTGGGGCCGGTGGACCGACCCTCAACCCGTGGCGGGCGGACCGTGTGCCTGGCGGTTCGTCGGCGGGGGCAGCGGCGGCGGTGGCAGCGGGCCTGGTCCCCCTCGCGACCGGCGCCGACGGGGCGGGGTCGGTACGCATCCCGGCCGCGTGGTGCGGGGTGTTCGGCCTCAAGTCGACGAACGGACGCCTGCCGCATCCCGACCGGACGGGGCTCAGCACGGTCGGGGCGGTCGCTCGACGGGCGGCGGACCTGCGGGCGTACTGGCGGTGCGTGACGGGTGCGGTGGACGTGGTGGGTGCGGCGGGCACACCGGGTGCGGCGAGCACGCCGGGTGCCACCGGCGGTACGGGTGGCGGCGGCCGGGAGTCCGAAGGGCGCCCACGCCCGCTCACCGCCCTGTGGTCCGACTCCCTCGGTTTCGCCCGCACCGATGCCGGGCCCGCCCTTGTCGCGCACGGCGCCGCACTGCGGCTAGGCGGTGCGGGGATCGTACGGCTGCTGCCGCCGGGCGATACTCCCGTGTGCCTCGACGACCCGGCGCCGGCCTGGCTGGCACTGCGTACGCCGGGCGCGGACGGCGACACGGCGGCGGTGAGCCGGTTGCGGGCGGCGAACGACCGGCGGCTGGCGGAGCTGTTCAGCCGGGCCGACCTGCTCCTGACCCCGACGACCCCGAACCCGCCGCACGGTCACGAGGGCCCCGGCGACCGGTACTCGACCGCGCTCACCTGGGCGTTCAACCTCAGCGGGCACCCGGCGGCGAGCATCCCCGCGGGGTTCGGCCCGGACGGCTGCCCGGTCGGACTCCAGGTGGTCGCCCGGCACGGCGAGGAGGAAGTGCTGCTGCGGGTCATGGCGGAGGCGGAGGAACGGGCGGGACTGCGGGCACCCAGGGCGCGATAGCACCACCTGAGGGTCGGGTTCAGGACGTCTGGGACTGAGGGCCGCGCCGGGGCTGGCCCTTCATCAATGCATGTGCATAAACTGCGTACGCATGCAGTCACCGTACGCGCACCCACCCGCCGTACACCAACCACACCGGGGGCCGACCATGGACCGCAACTTCCTCTTCCTGCTGGGCAGCAGCCGCAGCGACGGCAACACCGAGTTCCTCGCCCGCAGCGCCGCCGAACAGCTGCCCGCCGGTGTCGGGCAGCGCTGGCTGAGTCTCGCCGAGCTCGCGCTGCCCGACTTCGAGGATCTGCGCCACGACGCGGACCACGTCCGGCCCACCGGAGACAACGCAGCCCTGCTCCTCGACGCCACGCTCGCGGCGACGGACATCGTCATCGCCTCGCCTCTGTACTGGTACTCGGTGTCCACCTCCGTCAAGCGCTACCTCGACCACTGGGCGGGCTGGCTGCGCACCCCCGACCTGGACTTCAAGGCCACCCTCGCCAGACGCACCCTGTGGGGCGTCACCGTCCTCGCCGACCCGGAACCGACGGTCGCCGACCCGCTGATCGGCACGCTCAACAACTCGGCCGCGTACCTGGGGATGCGGTTCGGCGGGGTGCTGCTCGGCAACGGGAGCAAGCCCGGTGACGTACGGAACGACACCGAGGCACTCACCCGGGCGAAGACGTTCTTCGACCGGGACGCACCGCTCGCCCGCTACCTGCACCAGGCTTCGTAAGACCGGGACCGCTACGCCCTACGCGGAGATGTCCTTCGTCGTGAACCGTGCCCAGGCGGCCGAACCGAACACCGCCGCGTACAGGCCCTGGATGCCGAGGTTCTTCAACAGGTCGTCCCAGTAGACCGGTTCGCGCATGAGGTCGGCGAAGGACAGCCAGTAGTGGGAGAAGAAGTACGGCTGGAGCGCGTGCAGTTGGGGGATCTGGTCGAGGATCTGGACCGTGATGAGCAGCCCGACGGTCGTCGCCATCGCCGCGATACCGCTGCTCGTCACCGTGGAGACGAACAGGCCGAGGGCCGCCACGCCGATCAGTGACGCGGCGACGGCCAGGGCGATGAGCAACGCCCGCCCGAGACCCTCCGCGAAGCTGATGGTCGTACCCGAGATGGTCATCAGGTCGCCGAGCGGGAAGAGGAACGCGCCGACGGTGAGCGCCGATATCGCCACCACCAGCGTCGCCACCAGGCAGAACGTCAGGATGGTCGCGTACTTGGTGAGGAGCAGGCGGGTGCGGCCGGCCGGGGCGACCAGCAGATAGCGGAGCGTGCCCGCGTTCGCCTCGCCGGCGATCGCGTCGCCCGCGATGACGCCGATGGCCATCGGGAGGAAGAAGGGGAGGGTCGCGGCCAGCGCCGTGAACACCAGGAACAGGCCGTTGTTGCTGATCTGCGAGATGAACGCGGGGCCGCCCCCGCCCGGGCCGGCCGAGGAACCGTCGCCGGTCTCGATCTTGACCGCTATGCCGACGAGGACCGGTACTGCCGCCAGGACGCCCAGGAGGGCGATGGTGCGCCAGCGCCGGAAGGTGGTGACGAGTTCGCTGCGGAAGAGGCCAAGGGTCCAGAGGGGACTGGGCTTACGAAGGGTTGCGACGAGCCCGGTTCCTGAACCGGAGGTTTCGGTGAGGGACGGTCCCGGTTCCGTACGGGCGGTTTCAGCCTGCGACATCGAAGCCCTCCCCCGTCAGCGCCACGAACGCGTCCTCCAGGGAGGCCCGTTCGACGCCGAAGCCACGGACACGCACACCCGCCCTCACCAACTCGGCGTTGAGGTCGGCAAGTTCACGATCCGGAGGCTCGGCGGTCACCCGGTCCTCGGTGATGACGACATCCGAGGCCCCCTGCTCCTTCAGCACCCGAGCCGCATCCGTCGCGTCGGGCGTCGTCACGACCAGCCGGCCGCGCGCCCCGGCGGCCAGTTCGGACACCGCGCCCTGGGTGATGAGCCGCCCCTGCGCCATCACGGCCGCATGCGTACAGACCTGCTCGATCTCGTCGAGGAGGTGGGAGGAGAGGAAGACGGTAGTGCCGTCGGACGCCAACTCCCTCACCAGGGAACGGATTTCACGCATGCCCTGCGGATCGAGCCCGTTGGTCGGCTCGTCGAGGACCAGCAGCCGGCGCGGCTGGAGCAACGCCGCCGCGAGCCCGAGCCGCTGCTTCATGCCCAGCGAGTACGCCTTCGCCTTCTTGCCGGCGGCCGCCGTCAGGCCCACCCGGT
The DNA here is from genome assembly GCF_044333925.1 of Streptomyces sp. NPDC020898. Lineage (NCBI taxonomy): Bacteria > Bacillati > Actinomycetota > Actinomycetes > Kitasatosporales > Streptomycetaceae > Streptomyces > Streptomyces sp. NPDC020898. The sequence continues at coordinate 64,786 of NZ_JBIRRV010000008.1, read as the reverse complement.
CCAGCGCGTGCGCGACGCGCGTACGCCGGGTGCGCGGATCGGCCGTCGGGTCGGCGGCGTCGTACCGGACGAGGTTGTCGCGGCCGGAGAGGAAGCCGTACAGCGCGGGCCCCTCGATGAGCGCGCCGACATGCGGCAGCACGGCGCGGGTGGCACGGGGCATCGGCCGCCCCAGCACCCGCGCCGTACCCGACGTCGGCTCGATCAATCCCATCAGCATGCGGATGGTGGTCGTCTTGCCGGAGCCGTTCGGCCCGAGGAAACCGAAGACGCTGCCCGCCGGGACGGTGAGGTCGAGAGCGTCGACGGCGAGTTGTCCGCCACGGAAGCGCTTGGTGAGGGCACGGGTGACGATGACCGCGTCGTCGTCACCCCGGTTCACCTCTTCCGGCTCCGTCTCTTCCCGCTCCGCGGCGGACGGCTCCTCCATGGGCTCCCTCAATCGTCATGCGTGTACGACGGTTCCCGTACGGGAGTTACTGGGCTGCGTTCGCCGCCTTGACCAGGGCGTCCTTCGTGACGGCGCCGACATAGAGCTTGCCGTCGTCCGTCATCAGGGCGTTGATCAGGCGGGTCTTGAAGACCGTGCCGGAGCCGAAGTCGCCGGACACCTCGTCGCCGAAGGAGTCGAGGAAGCCGCCGAACGCACCGGCGTCGGGCGAGCTGCCGGCCGACGGCATACCGCCCTCGGTGCCCGAGTCGAACGTGGCGATGGAGTTCCAGCCCTCGCCGATGACCTTGAAGCCATCACCTTCGAACCCGTCCGCCCTCTCCTCGGGGCCCTCAAGTCCGCTGACGTCGATCTTGAGATCGCCCTTGAGGTCCTCGTCGAACTCCTTGCCGAAGTCCCTGCCGGAGTTCTTCTCGGCCGCGGCTTCGCCCGCGCCCTCCTCGGTGACCTTCGTGCCCTTGGGCGGGGTGAAGTCGAAGGTCGAGGCGGCGGGCTTGGCGAAGTCGACGTCGACGAAGCCGGCGTCCACGACAGCGGCACCGCCGCTCGCCGGGGTGAGCGTGAACTTCAGCGGCGTCCCGGTCTTCGAGTCGACGGCGATACTGATCGCCCCGACCGTGGACCCGGACGCCTTCGGCTTGATGACCAGCTTGTACGCGTCCCGGCCGGCGACCTGGGCGGTGCCGTCGACGGTCACGGAGGTCGTGTCGTCGACCGCTTTCAGGGCCTCGTCGGCGAACTCCTTGGGCGTGGAGGGCACGTCGTCAGGCAGGGCCTGGTCCTTGCCCTTCTCGCCCTTGCTGCCGTCGCCGCTCTCGAATTCGGGGTCGGTCGCGTGGTACGCCTCGTTCGAGGCGCTGTCGTACGCCCACACCTCGTCGCCGTTGTGGATCACGCTGTACTCGGCTGCTTTCTCCAGCAGCGACAGCTTCTGCTTGTCGGGGCCGTCGACGGCGACACGGACCGTGTGCGTGCCGGAGGCCAGTTCGAGGAGCTTGGCGCTCGGATCGGCGGCCGACCCCGAGTCGTCGGAACCGCCGCCGAGGCTCCCGCCCGACAGAAGACTGCTCTCGAGACCGCCCAGGTCGGGCAGCCCCAGATCCGTACTGATCTTCACCGTGCCGGACAACTGCTGTACGTCCGACGCGGCGATCTTCTCGATGAGTTCCTGCGCGCTGATCTTCGGGAGATCGGGGTCACCGGAGCCGGCGAACGCCGGTACCAGCCCGATCGTCGCCACCGTCAGACCGATCACCACGGCCGGCGCGGCGTACCGCGCGACCTTGCGGCGCCGGGACGGCACGTCCTCAGCTTCGTTCTGGTTCCCGACCTGGGCCTCTTCGTACGGTGCCATGTGTGCCTTACCTCCGTCGTCGGCGGCGGCTGTCAGTCCCACACCTGTCCACCCTGAGCCGCCATTCTCACCCGAACCGGTGAGGAGTGGTGTTAACCATCTGACCAAATCCCCGATGAGGAATCGTCAGACCGTGGGCTCAACTCCGCGTACTGCCACGGGATGACACGAGGAGGAAAACCCTCCCCTGACCCGTAGGGGTCACGTGGTGCGACAGCGGTACCCCTTGAGCGCCGCGGCCGGCACCATCCAGCCCGTTGGGGGTCCCCCCTCTGGGGGAGTTTGAGGACGAGCGCGTTCAGCGCGAAAGGGGGGTCTGGGGGCGCAGCCCCCAGGAAGGGATGGGACGGGTAAGGGCGGCGGGGGCGAACCTACCCGGCCCGATGCACCACCGCATCGCACAACTCCGCCAACGCAGCCTTCGCATCACACTCAGCCAACGGCACCAACGCAGCCCGCGCCTCCTGCGCATACCGCACCGTGTCCCGCCGAGCCTGCTCCAACGCCGGATGCTCCCGCAGCCGAGCCAACGCCTCCGCATGCCGAGCGTCGTCACTCAGGTCAGAATCCAGCAACTCGCACAACGCGACATCCTCGGCCAGCCCCAGCCGAGCCACCCGCTCCCGCAACCGCAGCACGGGCATCGTGGGAATGCCTTCCCGCAGATCCGTCCCCGGCGTCTTGCCCGACTCGTGGGAGTCGGACGCGATGTCCAGCACATCGTCCGCGAGCTGGAAAGCGACGCCGAGCCGCTCCCCGTACTGAGTGAGCACATCCACGACACTGTCGTCGGCCCCGGACATCATCGCCCCGAACCGGCAGGCCACAGCCACCAGCGACCCGGTCTTCCCGCCCAGCACATCCAGATAGTGCTCGACCGGATCCCGCCCGTCCGACGGCCCCGCCGTCTCCAGGATCTGCCCGGTCACCAGCCGCTCGAACGCCTCCGCCTGCACCCGGACCGCCTCCGGCCCGAGGTCGGCGAGAATGTGCGAGGCGCGCGCGAACAGAAAGTCCCCGGTCAGCACCGCGACGGAATTCCCCCAGCGTGTGTTGGCGCTGGGCACCCCGCGCCGCACCTCGGCCTCGTCCATGACGTCGTCGTGGTAGAGCGTCGCCAGATGGGTCAGCTCGACCACCACGGCGGACGGCACGATCCCCGGCGCGTGCCGGTCCCCGAACTGCGCCGCGAGCATCACGAGCAACGGCCGGAACCGCTTCCCGCCCGCCCGCACGAGATGCTGCGCGGCCTCCGTGATGAAGGGGACCTCGCTCTTGGTGGCTTCGAGCAGGCCTTCCTCGACAGCCGTCAATCCGGCCTGGACATCGGCTTCGAGAGCCTGGTCCCGCACGCTCAGCCCGAACGGCCCGACGACGGTCACGAGGGATCTCCTGTCTGCTGGTGTCTACTGGCGGTCACACGGTTTGTCGAAGGTCGCTGCCATCACTCAAGTCAGCGTATCCGGTCACGTTTCGATCACCACGAGCGCCCGCCCGTCCAGGCCAGGCGGTATCGGATCACGACCGGAATGTTTTTGATCAGCACATAAGCATGGACATTTATAGGCACCGCTTGCCCCGCCCATGAGCGCGCACTCCCCAGTCGGCGGACACCCATGCCCACGACCACACCAGCAGCCGACACACACTCACACCCACATGCCCACTATCGAAACAAAAGCGGTAAATAACTCAAACGCACCTCAACATCCCAACCGCACCACTACCCCCACCCACACCTCCACCCCTACCCCCACTCCGTGATTCAAGTCACTCCAGCAATCACCCCCGAGCGCCCCTCTCCACAAACTCCCCGTTCGCAAAAGACAAGTTGCCCTCCACTCACCCCCCAGGCGCGCCCGCTTTGTCCCATGAGAGCGCCCTAAATGGGCAAGTCATGCAAATCCGCCCCTTGTTCCACCCGTGTGCTCTCGCATACGTTCGCGCCACGCCGGGCGGACCGCCGAATCCTGCCACCGCCCGTAGAGCACACATCCCACCCACCCACACGTGACTCACGCAGGCAGGAGCGGGGGACCCAGGTAAGCCGCCGGTCCGGATGCGACGCCGGAGCGGCTAGGGGTGAAGCCGTGCGCCGACAACGCGCACGACCGGGCATCTCCCGCCCGAACCCGACAGCTCACCTCGCAGGCGCCGGAGAGGAACGCACCATGCCCGCACGAGGTCAGCACCGCCGCGCGAGAACCCCCCGCCGCCCGATCACACGTACGCGCACACTCGCCATCACCGGAACGAGCGCCGCAGCCCTGGCCCTCCCCTTCCTCACCGCGACAACCGCATCGGCCGCACCGTCGTACACATCCTCGACGTCACTGTCTTCCTCGACGTCCTCGACGACGACGTACTACGCGAACAACCTCGACGGCTGGATCCGCGAATCGCTCGACATCATGGCGCAGAACGGAATCCCCGGAACGTACGACGGCATCTACCGCAACATCATCCGCGAGTCGTCGGGCAACCCGTACGCCATCAACAACTGGGACTCCAACGCAGCGGCCGGCACCCCGTCCAAGGGCCTCCTCCAGGTCATCGACCCGACCTTCGCGGCGTACCACGTCGCCGGCACCGCGTACGACCCCTACGACCCGATCGCGAACATCACCGCGGCCTGCAACTACGCGGCGGCACGCTACGGATCGATCGACAACGTGTACGGGGCTTACTAGCCCGCGTAGGTACCAGCCCCGGAGACACCGGCCCGGGGCGGTACTGACCCTGGTAGGTACTGACCCTGGTAGGTACCAGCCGGAGAGGTACTAGCCCCGCCCGTCCCGGAACAACCGCTCCAGCACCACCGCGATCCCGTCGTCCTCGTTCGAGAGGGTGACCTCGTCCGCCACGGCCTTGAGCTCGGGGTGGGCGTTGGCCATCGCGACGCCGTGGGCCGCCCAGTCGAACATCGGGATGTCGTTGGGCATGTCGCCGAAGGCGATGGTGGCGGACGAGGTCAGCCCGAGGTACTCGGCGGCGAGCGCGAGCCCCGTCGCCTTGGTGATGCCGCATGGCTGGAGTTCGACGGTGCCCGGCCCCGACATGGTGACGGTCGCGAGGGAACCGACCGCTCCGCGCGCCGCCGACGCCAACTCGTCGTCGGACAGGGACGGGTGGCGCAGCAGCACCTTGCTGATGGGCGCGGCCCACAGGTCGTCCCGGTGTGGCACGCGTACGGCGGGCAGCGTCGGGTGCGGCATCAGGTACCCGGGTTCGATGAGCGTCAGCCCGTCGACACCGTCCTGGTCGACGGCGGCGTACACCTGCCCGACCTCGGCCTCGATCTTGCCGAGCGCGGTCTCCGCCAGCTCCCGGTCCAGGGTCACTGACCAGAGCAGACGGTCCGCGCCGGCGTCGTACAACTGCGCGCCCTGCCCGCACACCGCGAGCCCCCCGGCACCGAGGTCGTCCAGCAGAGGCCTGACTCTCGGCGCCGGCCGGCCCGTCACCACCAGATGCCGGGCACCGGCGGCCGTGGCGCGCGCCAGCGCGGCCCGCGACCGGTCGGAGAGCGTGTCGTCGGCACGCAGGAGCGTTCCGTCCAGGTCCGTGGCGATAAGTGCATATGCGGTGGGAGCGGCCATGATCCAGAGAATACGGATCGTTCGGCTCATCGGTCTCCGTCCGAACCGGACGACGTTCGGCATCCCGACAGCAACGGCCCTCGCGCGTACGGCGACTCCCCCGGCATCACCACCACCCAGGCACCACAGCAACGGCGTTGGGCGAGCCGCTGGTTCACAAGATCGAGCGAGAGACGCACCGAGCGGACACGCCCACGCATACGCTCAACTCCCGTGCCCTGCCCTACCCGTGCGCCGCCGCCAGATGTCCCACCAGCCGCGGTGACGCGAACTCCGTACCGCACACGAACCGCATCACCGGCCCGTACGAGGCAGCCGCCGGCAACCCCGTGAAGTACAGCCCGGGCACCGACGACACATACCCGGCACCGAGCCTCGGTGTCCCCCGGCTCACCGCCAACTCCGTGCGCAGCTCGTGCCCGAGGAAGTCCATCGCGGCGATGGCGACCCGGTACCCGGTCGCGGCTATGACATGGTCGGCCGCCAACTCCCGTGTACGGCCGCCGAGATCCTGGACGGTCAGCACCGGCCGCCTGCCTATCGCCTCGGCAAGCCCCGTCGCCTCCGCCCGGACGATCCCCGCGACCTCGCTCACCTGCACCTTCCCCTCGAACCGGTCGCGCAGCCACCACGCCCCGAGCGGTCCGAGGACCCTGCGGACCAGGTAGTGGCGAGCCTGGGCCGGAAGGTAGCGGTAGGGGTGCGGGTAGTAGCTGAGGGCCCAGAGCGACCAGGCGTTGCCGAACGGCGACTCGGGCCGCAGCCTGGGCTGCTGCCACGGGGGCGAACCGAAGCCGACCCGACCGCGCCCCCGCGACACCACCCGCACCTGCGCCCCGGCCTCCGCCGCCAGCGCCGCCGTCTCCAGCGCGGACTGGCCCGCACCGACGACGATCAGCTCCTTGCCGGCGAACCGGCTCAGGTCATGCTGCTGGGAACTGTGGGACAGCGGGCCCGTGGGCGAGGGCCCGTCCGGCGCGGCGCCGGCCAGCTCCGGGGGCAGATGCGCGAGCCCCGACAGCCCCGTCGCCACCACGACCGCCCGCGCGGTGAACAACTCGCCCGAGTCCAGCTTGAGTTCGAAGCCGCCGCGGCCGTTACCGCGGCTGTTACCGGTGCCGTCGACCGCGTCCTTGTGCCGGTCCACGGACACCACCCGCACCCGTTCCAACTCGGGCACGAGCCGCTGCTGGAACCACTCGCCGTACGCGACGAAGGTCTCCACCGGGATGATGTCCTCGTCCGTGACCAGCCGCGACCTGCCCACCGCGTCGCAGTAGTCGGCGAGGGTGTGGCCGCGCTGCGGGGCGTCGATGGTGGAGGCCGCCGGCGTCGACTTGAGCAGCATCCCGGCGGGCATGTGGTCCCGCCAGCTCACCATGGGTTCACCGAACACCCGCACCGGAATGCCGCGCGCCCGCAGATGCGCGGCGGTGGACAGGCCGAACGGCCCCGCGCCAATGACTGCTACCGGATGATTCACGAAGTCCCCTCCCCAGGACGCCACTTCGCCGACTACTACTTCGTTTTCGCCAACCACTACGTCGTTTCTGTACGCGTACGGATGCTGCCGCTACCGTCCGCCGCCGCCGCCGCCGCCGTCACGACGGCTGGTCCGCCACAGTTGATACAGGTGCTTCGCGCCTGGCCGCACGAAGCGGGCGAGCATCGTGAAGAACGGCAGCGGGTCGTCACCCGCGAGCCAGGCCAGTTCCGTTCCGCTCGCCCGGGCCGGCGCGTGCGGCGTCGTATAGCCGCTGCGCCGGTAGGCGAGGAGGGCGGGCAGGTCGATGTTCTCCACGACGTACCGGTACCCGGCGCGCTGTTCCCCCTTGGGAACGGTGCGCCCGGTCAGATCGAGATGCATGGCCCGGACGACGTCCACCCCCGACTCGCTTTCGAAGAGCCGGAACTGGGCGCCCATCCGTGGATTGAAGTCGAGGAGCTTGTACTGTCCGTCGCGCCGGTCGAAGCGCAGGTCGAGGTCGATGATTCCGGCGAAGCCGATCTGTTTGATGAAACGTGCGGCGAGGTCCGCGAGTTCCGGATTGTCGACGACGTACGCATTTGCCGTCATTCCCGCGTGCGGCGGCCAGGAGCGGACCTTCACCCCCGTGAACAGCGCGCGCGGAGCCGAGTCGGCGTCGAAGTAGGCGTGCACGATCCAGTCCTCGGCCTCCTCCCGCGGCAGGTACTCCTGAAGGATCACGCCGGGCCGCTCACCCCAGTCGCGGGCCAGAGCCAGCAGCGCCCCCCGACTCGCAATGCGCGTGGTGCCGTGGACTGCGGGCCGCGCGCGCCGCACGAACGCCTCCCGGTTCTTGGCCACCAGCGGGAACCGGGCCGTCTGCGCGAACCGCTCGATGTCGTCGTACGACCGCGGAAAGGCGGCGGCCGGAGTCGGTATGCCGTGCTCCACGCACAACTCGTGCAACCCCTGCTTGCTGGCGAGCCGACGCGGCAGGCCCGCCTCCACGCGCGGGAAGAGAAACGCGTCCCCGAGTTCCTCCTGCCACTCGGCGATCAGCACGGCCGCCTCCTCGTCAGTAGGAACGAGGAGAGCGGGACGCCCGATCCGCCGTCCGATCCGCAGCAACCCATCGACGAGCCGCGCAGGTTCCTCGGTTCCCGTGGTCGGCCAGACGAACGCGCGCCGCAGATAACGGGACGAGGCCGCCGGCGTGCAACGGTCCTCGGTGATCGCATACATCGGAACGCCCAGCCGTCCCAGACTGCGGATGGCCCCGACACCTCCGTGGTGCAGCGGATAGTCACCGAACTTCACGATCAGCGCCGGCACGGCACGGTCGGCCGAAAACGGCACACTGCTGCTCCTGGCCACGGGTCCCCCCACGTGTCCCCCCTATGGACCCGGACCCACCCCGTCCGCGCCCCCCAGAGGACGCTAAGCCGGAATGACGGAGTCCGGACAAGACCTATCCGGACATTACGAACTCTTTAGACACTGGGGACACTGCCCTGAGCCCGCAACTCACCCGTAACCTGTGGCGCGACCACATGGCCCCACGGCGCAGCCCGGCACGCCACACCGGACCGACACACGCCACACCCGGCACACAGACCGTCCACGCCAACAGGCGTCGACGACACACGAGAGCGAGGCAGCACCCGATGCCCCCCTTCGACGTCCCCGAGGGCGACCCCTTCGGCCCGCACAACCTCCCGTACGGCGTGTTCTCCCCGGCCGGTTCCACGGACCGCCGGGTCGGTGTCCGACTCGGCGACCACGTCCTGGACGCGGGCGCCGCAGCCGCCGCCCTCGGCTCCCCCTACGTCTCCGTACTGGCCCGCCCGACTCTCAACCCCCTTCTCGCCGCAGGCCGTACGACCTGGTCCGACGTCCGCCGCGCCCTCACGGCCTGGGTCACCGTCCCGTCCCACCAGGAGACCATCGCCCCGCTTCTCCACCCCCTCTCCTCGGTGAGCCTGCACCTCCCCTTCGAGGTCGCGGACTACGTCGACTTCTACGCCTCCGAGAACCACGCCCGGAACGTCGGCCAGATCTTCCGCCCCGACGCCGCGGATTCCCTGACCCCCAACTGGAAGCACCTGCCGATCGGTTACCACGGTCGCTCGGGCACGGTCGTGGTCTCCGGCACGGAGGTCGTCCGCCCGTCCGGCCAGCGCAAGGCCCCCACCGACCCGGCCCCGCTCTTCGGCCCGTCGGTCCGCCTGGACATCGAGGCGGAGGTCGGCTTCGTGGTGGGCGCGCCGTCCCCGATGGGCAGCCCCGTGGCCCTGTCCGCCTTCCGGGACCACGTCTTCGGCGTCTGCCTCCTGAACGACTGGTCCGCCCGCGACATCCAGGCCTGGGAGTACGTCCCGCTGGGCCCGTTCCTGGGCAAGTCGTTCGCCACGTCCGTCTCGGCGTGGATCACCCCACTGGACGCCCTGGAAGAGGCCCGGGTCCCACCGCCCGCCCGCACCCACCCGCTGCTTCCCTACCTCGACGACGCCGAGGAAGAGCCGGGCGGCTACGACCTGCGTATCTCCGTCGCCGTGAACGGCCACACCATCTCCGAGCCCCCCTTCTCCACCATGTACTGGACGGCCGCCCAGCAACTCGCCCAGATGACCGCCAACGGCGCGTCCCTGCGCACCGGCGACCTCTACGGCTCAGGCACGGTGAGCGGCCCCACCGAACGAGAACGCGGTTCCCTCCTCGAACTCACCTGGAACGGCACGACCCCCCTGGACCTCCCCACCGGCAAACGAACCTTCCTGGAGGACAACGACGAGGTGACCCTCACCGCCTGGGCCCCCGGCCCCGACGGCACCCGCGTGGGTCTGGGCGAGGTGACGGGCAGAATCGCCCCGCAGAGCTGAGCGCAGCGCCCGAGGAACAGCGGGCCGGGCCACGCGCCCGGCCGCCGGCCCCGGCGGAGAGGAAGCCGACGCGCCGCAGCCCTGCCCGCCCGCTCCACGCCCTCTCCTATATCCAGTCCTCTATATCCAGTCCTCCGGCTCGGGCTCCATCTCCATCTCGGGCCAGTCGTCCGGCCCCATCGGGTCCGTGCTCATCGGGTCCGGCCCCCGCCCGGACGCGGCGCCCTCGCCGCCCGCGGAGCCGGTGCCGGTCCCGGACGCTGACCCGGGCCCCGAAGCCGGCGCCTCGCCCAGCGTCGCAAGCGCCGCCAGCACACCTTCGCCGTACGTCGCCAGCTTCTTCTCGCCCACCCCGCTGATCCCGCCCAGCTCGGCCACCGATCCGGGGCGGATGCTGACGATCTCCCGGAGTGTGGCGTCGTGGAAGATGACGTACGCCGGAACTCCCTGCTCACGGGCCTGTTCGGCGCGCCAGGCCCGCAGGGCCTCGAACGCCGGCAGCAGCTCCGGAGGCAACTCGACCGCCGGCGCCTTCGCCTTCCGCTCACCTCGGCCGCCGCCTGCCGACTTCGAGGTCGCCGCCTTCTTCGGTTCCTTCCGCATCGGCACGTCCCGCTCGCGCCGCAGCACCGACCCGCTCGTCTCGGTCAGCACCAGCGTCCCGTACTCCCCCTCGACCGTGAGGAGTCCCTGCGCCAGCATCTGCCGTACGACACCGCGCCATTCGCCCTCGGTCAGCTCCTCTCCGATGCCGAACACCGAGAGCTGGTCGTGGTCGAACTGGATCACCTTGGCCGTCCGCCGCCCCAGCAGAATGTCCACGATCTGCACGGCACCGAACTTCTGCCGCCGCTCACGCTCCAGCCGCCACACCGTGGACAGCACCTTCTGTGCGGCGACCGTGCCGTCCCAGGTGTCCGGCGGCACCAGGCAGGTGTCGCAGTTGCCGCAGCCGCCCGGCTCCGGGTCCTGCCCGAAGTAGGCGAGGAGCTGACTGCGTCGGCACTGGACCGTCTCGCACAGTGCCAGCATCGCGTCCAGGTGCGCGGCGGACCGGCGCCGGTGCGCCTCGTCGCCCTCCCCGCCCTGAATCAGTTTCCGCTGCTGTATGACGTCGTTCAGCCCGTACGCCATCCAGGCCGTGGACGGCAGTCCGTCGCGCCCCGCGCGGCCCGTCTCCTGGTAGTAGCCCTCAACCGACTTGGGCAGGTCGAAGTGGGCGACGAACCGGACGTCGGGCTTGTCGATGCCCATCCCGAAGGCGATGGTCGCCACGACCACGAGACCGTCCTCCCGCAGGAAGCGCGACTGGTGCGCCGCACGTGTGCCTGCGTCCAGCCCCGCATGGTAGGGCACCGCCTCCACTCCGTTCGCGGACAGGAACTCCGCCGTGCGCTCCACGGAGTTGCGCGACAGGCAGTAGACGATGCCGGCGTCGCCCGCGTGCTCCTCCTTCAGGAAGGACAGCAGCTGCTTCTTGGGGTCGGCCTTGGGCACGATCCGGTACTGGATGTTGGGCCGGTCGAAGCTCGCCACGAAGTGGCGGGCGTCCGGCATGCCCAGCCGCTGGGTGATCTCCTGGTGCGTCGCATGCGTGGCCGTCGCCGTGAGCGCGATCCGCGGGACGTCCGGCCAGCGCTCGCCCAGCAGCGACAGCGCCAGGTAGTCGGGGCGGAAGTCGTGCCCCCACGACGAGACGCAGTGCGCTTCGTCGATGGCGAAGACAGCGATCTTCCCCCGGGAGAGGAACTCCAGGGTCGATTCCAGACGCAGCCGCTCGGGGGCGAGGTAGAGGAGGTCCAGCTCACCTGCCAGGTACTCGGCCTCCACCACCCGCCGCTCGTCGAAGTCCTGCGTGGAGTTCATGAACCCGGCCCGCACACCGAGCGCCCGCAGGGCGTCCACCTGGTCCTGCATCAGGGCGATGAGCGGCGAGACCACGATCCCCGTACCAGGTCTGACCAGGGACGGAATCTGGTAGCAGAGCGATTTTCCACCGCCGGTCGGCATCAGGACGACGGCGTCACCGCCCGCCACCACATGCTCGATGACCGACGCCTGTTCCCCGCGGAAGGAGTCGTACCCGAAGACCCGGTGCAGCGTGGCCAGCGCCTCACTGTCCTCCGCCCCGGCCCATCCGGCCACCGCGCCCGGCCCCGCGCCCGCTTCCGTCATCACTCCTGACCCGCCCATCACGCTCATCGCGCTCATCGTCGTGTCCCCCGTACGTCGCGCCTCGACCACTGCGTCCACCATAGGGGCCCGCACCGACAGCCCCGGAGTTATCCACAGGCCGCCGTCACCGCACCGCCGAACCCCACCGGCGGACCCCCCACTGCCGGTCGGGGGCGTTCAACCCAATGGCCCCTTCACGTGGCGCCCCCGAATGCCCCGGGACATGCTGCTCGGGCGGGACGAGGGGAGGCCCGCCAACGGACCGGCGCCCCCCGCGTGCCTCTCGGCCGGCGTCCCTTCCCGCGCGCCTCTCCCGCTCAAGGAGTTCCCCCATGCCCCGCCACCAGCTCAAGGTCACCGTCGCCCTCGCCACGGCTGGCGCCGCGTCCCTCTCCCTGGCCGTCGCCCCCGCGCGCTCCGCCGCGAGCGACCCCGTGGACCCCAAGGTCTGGACAGAGCTGGCCAAGACACTCGAAGGCACGGCGAAGTACCAGTACGCCCCGTTCGCCGTCACGGACGGCTACCAGCCCGCCTGGTGCTCGGCCGACGCGACACTCGGCGGGACGGACCACCACTACGTCAACAAGAAGCTCTACGGTTCACTCGATCCGGCGAAACCGGCCGCTCTGCTGTACGAGGACCGGGCCCACGAGGACTGGATGGACGAGGTCTCCGATGCGAGCTGGGTCGACGATCTGGACGCGCTCGACGGGGACGCCCCGCCTGTCGCTCCTCCGCGTCACGCAGACTCGTCGCCGCGCAGTGGATCGTGGTGGACAAGGACCAGGACCTGACTACCGACGACGACCGCCCCAGCCTGTTCGGTGTCCCCTTCGAGGGCCCGATGGCCGGCCACGAACCCGGCATGCCGATCCACTACGACCTGCACGCCTGGGTCTGGAAGAAGAACCCCAGCGGCATGTTCTCCGGCGGGAACCCCGCGGTGAAGTGCCCGGCGACCTGACCTTCCCGAACATCCGAAACACGCACCGGGCCCCGGTCTCGCAAGGAGACCGGGGCCCAGCGCAGTCCACGAATACCGATCCTGCCGCTCAGCGCACGAAGACGCCCGCCTGGTTCGCCAGATCGAGGAAGTACTGCGGCGCCACACCCAGCACCACGGTGACGGCCACCCCCACCCCGATCGCCGTCATGGTGAACGGCGACGGCACGGCGACGGTGGGTCCGTCGGGCCGGGGCTCGCTGAAGAACATCAGCACGATCACTCGGATGTAGAAGAACGCGGCGATCGCCGACGAGATCACACCGACCACGACCAGCGACTCCGCACCGCCCTCCGCCGCCGCCTTGAACACGGCGAACTTCCCGGCGAACCCCGAGGTCAGCGGAATGCCGGCGAAGGCCAGCAGGAACACCGCGAACACGGCGGCCACCAGCGGTGAACGGCGCCCCAGTCCCGCCCACTTGGACAGATGGGTCGCCTCGCCGCCGGCGTCCCGCACGAGAGTGACCACGGCGAATGCCCCGATCGTCACGAACGAGTACGCGGCCAGATAGAAGAGGACGGACGAGATCCCGTCCGGTGTCATCGCGATGACACCCGCGAGGATGAACCCGGCGTGCGCGATGGACGAGTACGCCAGCAGTCGCTTGATGTCGGTCTGGGTGATCGCGACGATCGCGCCGCCCAGCATGGTGACGACCGCGACGCCCATCATGACCGGCCGCCAGTCCCAGCGCAGGCCCGGCAGCACGACGTACAGCAGCCGCAGCAGCGCGCCGAACGCCGCCACCTTCGTCGCCGCCGCCATGAAGCCCGTCACCGGAGTGGGCGCGCCCTGGTACACGTCGGGCGTCCACATGTGGAACGGCACGGCGCCCACCTTGAACAGCAGGCCCATGACGATCATCGCGGCGCCGATGAGCAGCAGTACGTCGTTGCCCATGGTCTCGGCGAGCGCCGGGCTGACGTCCTGGATGGTGCCGTCGACGACCTGGGCGATCGTCCCGTACGACATCGAGCCCGCGTAGCCGTACAGCAGTGCGATGCCGAACAGGGTGAACGCGGAGGCGAAGGCGCCGAGCAGGAAGTACTTGACCGCGGCTTCCTGCGAGATGAGCCGCTTGCGGCGGGCCAGGGCACACAGCAGGTACAGCGGCAGCGAGAAGACTTCCAGGGCCACGAAAAGGGTCAGCAGATCGTTGGCCGACGGGAAGATCAGCATGCCGCCGATCGCGAACAGCAGCAGCGGGAACACCTCGGTGGTGGTGAACCCGGCCTTCACCGCGGCTTTTTCGCTGTCACTGCCCGGCACGGACGCGGCCTGCGCCGCGAACGAGTCGACGCGGTTGCCGTGGGCCTCCGGGTCGAGCCGCCGTTCGGCGAAGGTGAACAGTCCAACCAGTCCCGCGAGCAGGATCGTGCCCTGGAGGAACAGTGCGGGCCCGTCGACGGCGATCGCGCCCATCGCCGCGATGCCGGCCTTGGTCGTGCCGTATCCGCTCGCCGCGAGCCCGACGACCGCGGCGAAGGCCGCGATGAGGGCGACGACGGAAACGAACAGCTGTACGTAGTAACGGGACTTGCGCGGTACGAACGCCTCGACCAGGATCCCGATGATCGCCGCGCCGATGATGATGAGGGTGGGCGACAGCTGCCCGTATTCGATCTTCGGCGCGTCGATCTTCGCGATCGGGTCGGCCGCCGTTGTCCACAGGCTGTGGACGGCTACTGCGCTCACTTGGCCGCCTCCACCTCGGGCTGGGGGTCCTTCTTCTGGACGTCGGACATGGTCTGCTTGACTGCCGGGTTGACGATGTCCGTCAGGGGCTTCGGGTAGACGCCCAGGAAGATCAGCAGCACGATCAGGGGCGTCACGACCACGAGTTCACGCACCCTGAGGTCCGGCATCTCGGCGACCTCCGCCTTCACCGGGCCCGTCATCGTCCTCTGATAGAGGACGAGGGTGTAGAGCGCGGCCAGGACGATGCCGAAGGTGGCGATGATGCCGATCACCGGATAGCGCGCGAACGTGCCCACCAGGACCAGGAACTCACTCACGAACGGCGCGAGGCCCGGCAGCGACAGCGTCGCGAGCCCACCGATCAGGAACGTGCCGGCGAGCACCGGGGCGACCTTCTGGACGCCTCCGTAGTCGGCGATGAGCCGCGAGCCGCGCCGCGAGATCAGGAACCCGGCCACCAGCATCAGGGCGGCCGTCGAGATCCCGTGGTTGACCATGTACAGCGTCGCGCCCGACTGGCCCTGGCTCGTCATCGCGAAGATGCCCATGATGATGAACCCGAAGTGCGAGATCGACGCGTACGCGACCAGCCGCTTGATGTCCCGCTGCCCGACCGCGAGCAAGGCCCCGTAGATGATGCTGATCAGCGCCAGTACGAGGATGACGGGCGTCGCCCACTTCGACGCCTCCGGGAACAGCTGGAGGCAGAAGCGGAGCATCGCGAAGGTGCCCACCTTGTCGACGACCGCCGTGATCAGCACGGCGACCGGCGTGGTGGCCTCCCCCATCGCGTTGGGCAGCCAGGTGTGCAGCGGCCACAGGGGCGCCTTCACCGCGAAGGCGAAGAAGAAGCCCAGGAACAGCCAGCGTTCGGTGTTCGTCGCCATGTCCAGCGAACCGTTGGCCCGCGCGGCGGCGATCTCCGTGAGCGAGAAGTTCCCGGCCACCACATAGAGGCCGATCACGGCCGCCAGCATGATCAGGCCGCCGACGAGGTTGTAGAGGAGGAACTTCACTGCCGCGTACGAGCGTTGCGTGGACGCCGTTTCCTCGCCGTGCTCGTGGGCACGGTCGCCGAAGCCGCCGATGAGGAAGTACATCGGGATGAGCATGGCTTCGAAGAAGATGTAGAAGAGGAAGACGTCGGTGGCCTCGAAGGAGATGATCACCATCGCCTCGACGGCCAGGATCAGCGCGAAGAAACCCTGAGTGGGCCGCCAGCGCGTGTTGCCGGTCTCCAGGGGGTCGGCGTCGTGCCAGCCGGCCAGGATCACGAACGGGATCAGCAGCGCGGTCAGCGCGATGAGCGCCACGGCGATGCCGTCCACGCCCAGCTCGTACCGCACCCCGAAGTCCTCGATCCAGGCGCGGGACTCGGTGAGCTGGTAGCGGTCGCCGCCGGGATCGAAGCGCACCAGGACGATCGCGGCGAGCACGAGCGTGGCGAGCGAGACGAGCAGCGCCAGCCACTTGGCGGCGGTGCGCCGCGTGGCCGGTACGGCGGCCGTGGCGATCGCCCCGAGGGCCGGGAGCACCGCCGTCGCCGTGAGTAGGGGAAAGGACATGTCAGACCGCCCTCATCAGCAGGGTCGCGGCGATGAGGATCGCCGCACCGCCGAACATCGAGACCGCGTACGAGCGCGCATAGCCGTTCTGGAGCTTGCGGAGCCGTCCGGAGAGGCCGCCCATCGAGGCCGCCGTTCCGTTGACCACCCCGTCGACCAGGGTGTGGTCGACGTACACCAGGGAGCGCGTGAGGTGCTCTCCGCCGCGTACGAGGACGACGTGGTTGAAGTCGTCCTGGAGCAGGTCGCGCCGGGCCGCCCGGGTGAGCAGCGATCCGCGCGGGGCGACGACCGGGACCGGACGGCGCCCGTACTGGACGTACGCGGTGCCCACGCCGATGACGAGTACGACCATGGTGGCCAGCGTGACCGTGAGGGCGCTGACCGGCGGGTGTCCGTGCGAGTGCCCGGTGACGGGCTCCAGCCAGTGCAGGAAGCGATCGCCGATGCTGAAGAACCCGCCCGCGAAGACCGACCCGAAGGCGAGCACGATCATGGGGATCGTCATCGACCTGGGCGACTCGTGCGGGTGCGGCTCGTTGCCGTTCCCGTCGGGCTGCCAGCGCTTCTCACCGAAGAACGTCATCAGCATCACGCGCGTCATGTAGAAGGCGGTGATGGCCGCGCCGAGCAGGGCCACGCCGCCGAGGATCCAACCCTCGGTGCCGCCCTTGGCGAACGCCGCCTCGATGATCTTGTCCTTGGAGAAGAAGCCGGACAGACCGGGGAAGCCGATGATGGCCAGGTACCCGAGGCCGAAGGTCACGAAGGTGACCGGCATGTACTTCCTGAGGCCGCCGTACTTCCTCATGTCGACCTCGTCGTTCATGCCGTGCATGACCGAGCCGGCGCCGAGGAACAGTCCGGCCTTGAAGAAGCCGTGCGTCACCAGGTGCATGATCGCGAAGACGTAGCCGATGGGGCCGAGGCCGGCCGCGAGGATCATGTAGCCGATCTGCGACATGGTCGAGCCGGCCAGCGCCTTCTTGATGTCGTCCTTCGCGCAACCGACGATCGCACCGAAGAGGAGCGTGACCGCGCCGACCACGGTGACCACCAACTGGGCGTCGGGCGCCCCGTTGAAGATCTCCGCGGAGCGGACGATCAGATATACGCCCGCGGTCACCATCGTCGCCGCGTGGATGAGGGCCGAGACCGGGGTCGGGCCCTCCATCGCGTCCCCGAGCCAGGACTGCAGCGGCACCTGGGCGGACTTGCCGCAGGCCGCGAGCAGCAGCATCAGGGCGATGGCGGTGAGTTTGCCCTCACTCGTCTCACCGGTGGCTTCGAGGACCGGCCCGAAGGCGAAGGTCCCGAAGGTGGTGAACATCAGCATGATGGCGATCGCCAGGCCCATGTCGCCGACGCGGTTGACCAGGAAGGCCTTCTTCGCGGCGGTCGCGGCACTGGGCTTGTGCTGCCAGAAGCCGATCAGGAGGTACGAGGCGAGGCCGACGCCCTCCCAGCCGACGTACAGCAGGAAGTAGTTGTCGGCGAGGACGAGCAGCAGCATCGCCGCGAGGAACAGGTTCAGATAGCCGAAGAAGCGGCGGCGCCGCTCGTCGTGCTCCATGTACCCGATCGAGTACACGTGGATCAGCGTGCCGACGCCGGAGATCAGCAGGACGAACGTCATCGACAGCTGGTCGAGCTGGAAGGCGACGTCGGCCTGGAAGCCCTCGACGGGGACCCAGCTGTACAGGTGCTGCATCAGAGCGCGGTGCTCGGCGTCCTTGCCCAGCATGTCGACGAAGAGGACCACGCCGATCACGAAGGAGCAGGCGGCGAGGGCCGTGCCGATCCAGTGGCCGACGGCGTCCAGCCGTCGTCCGCCGCACAGCAGTACGGCCGCTCCGAGCAGTGGCGCCGCCACCAGCAGCGCAATCAGGTTCTCAGCGTTCACGGTTCAGCGACCCCTTACAGCTTCATCAGGCTGGCGTCGTCGACCGAGGCCGAATGGCGGGAACGGAACAGCGACACGATGATCGCGAGCCCGACGACGACCTCCGCGGCGGCGACGACCATCGTGAAGAAGGCCATGACCTGGCCGTCGAGGTTGCCGTGCATCCGGGAGAAGGCGACGAACGCGAGGTTGCAGGCGTTGAGCATCAGCTCGACGCACATGAAGACCACGATCGCGTTGCGCCTGATCAGGACGCCGGTGGCACCGATCGTGAACAACAGGGCGGCGAGATAGAGGTAGTTGACCGGGTTCACTTCGACGCCTCCCCGCTGTTGGTGCGCTCCAGGCGGTCCTCGGCGCGCTGCTCCAGGGCCTTGAGGTCGCTGATGGCCTCGGTGGACACATCACGGATCTGGCCGCGCTGACGCAGCGTCTGCATGACCGAGAGCTCGGCGGGGGTGCCGTCGGGCAGCAGGCCCGCGATGTCCACCGCGTTGTGCCGGGCGTACACACCGGGGGCCGGGAGCGGCGGCAGGTGCTTGCCGTCCCGTACGCGCTGCTCGGCCAGCTCGCGCTGGGTCTTGGCGCGCTCGGTGCGCTCGCGGTGCGTGAGCACCATGGCGCCGACGGCGGCCGTGATCAGCAGGGCGCCGGTGATCTCGAAGGCGAACACGTACTTCGTGAAGATGAGGGCGGCGAGGCCCTCCACGTTGCCGTTCGCGTTGGCCTGGCCGAGGCCGGTGAACTCCGACAGGGAGGCGTTTCCGACGCCCGCGACCAGGAGGATGCCGAAGCCCAGCCCGCACACCAGGGCCAGCCAGCGCTGGCCCTTGATGGTCTCCTTCAGCGAGTCCGCGGCGGTGACACCGACGAGCATGACCACGAAGAGGAACAGCATCATGATCGCGCCGGTGTAGACGACGATCTGGACGACGCCCAGGAAGTAGGCGCCGTTGGCCAGGTAGAACACCGCCAGGATGATCATGGTTCCGGCGAGACACAGCGCGCTGTGTACGGCCCTCTTCATGAAGACGGTGCACAGGGCTCCGGCCACGGCGACGGTTCCGAGCACCCAGAACTGGAACGCCTCACCCGTGGAGGTGGCGGCGGAAAGAGTGGCTGTGGCGGCGAGCTGCGCGCTCATGCCCCCACCCCCTCTTCTTCGGGCTTCTCGCCCTTGGAGACGGCGACCTGGCGGACCGTGCCGGGCGCGGCCTCGGTGACCAGTCCCCGGTAGTAGTCCTGTTCGTCGGTGCCCGGGAAGATCGAGTGGGGCGAGTCGACCATGCCCTCGTCGAGTCCGGCGAGGAGCTGTTCCTTGGTGTAGATGAGGCTGGCGCGGCTGCTGTCGGCCAGCTCGAACTCGTTCGTCATCGTCAACGCGCGCGTGGGGCATGCCTCGATGCACAGTCCGCACAGGATGCAGCGGGCGTAGTTGATCTGATAAACGGCGCCGTACCGCTCGCCCGGGGAGTAGCGCTCCTCTTCGGTGTTTTCGGCGCCCTCCACATAGATGGCGTCCGCGGGGCAGGCCCAGGCGCACAGTTCGCAGCCGATGCACTTCTCCAGGCCGTCCGGATGGCGGTTGAGCTGGTGCCGTCCGTGGAACCGGGGAGCGGTGGTCTTCTGCTGTTCGGGGTACTGCTCGGTCAGCCGCTTCTTGAACATGGCCTTGAAGGTCACGCCGAAGCCGGCCACGGGGTTCTGGAAGCCAGGCGTCGTCTGCCCGGCCTCCTTGGGCTCCTCAGCCATCGGACGCCTCCTTTCCATCCAGAGATCCGTCACTGCCAGTATCCGGTCCACCACTGACAATCAACTCGCGCTCACGGCGCGGGCGCCTGCGCGGCACCGTCGGCGCCTCCTGTCCCGGCAATGGCGGTACGGGGAATCCGCCCGCCATCGGGTCGAAGGCGACGGGTTCGGCGGTGGCCGTCTGCTGCGCCCTGCCCCGGTCGCGGAAGATGTCGACCACGAAGGAGAGCAGGAGCAGGGCGAGAACACCGCCGCCGATGTAGAGGGCGATGTCGGCGAAGTCGTAGTTCTCGTTGCGCAGGGTCCGTACGGTCGCGACGAGCATCAGCCAGACCAGCGAGACCGGGATGAGGACCTTCCAGCCGAGCTTCATCAACTGGTCGTAACGGACGCGCGGAAGCGTGCCGCGCAGCCAGATGAAGAAGAACAGCAGCAACTGCACCTTGATGACGAACCAGAGCATCGGCCACCAGCCGTGGTTGGCGCCCTCCCAGAAGGTGCTGATGGGGTAGGGAGCCCGCCAGCCGCCCAGGAAGAGCGTCACCGACACGGCCGAGACGGTCACCATGTTGACGTACTCGGCGAGCATGAACAGCGCGAACTTGATCGACGAGTACTCGGTGTTGAAGCCGCCGACCAGGTCGCCCTCGGACTCCGGCATGTCGAAGGGGGCGCGGTTGGTCTCACCGATCATCGTCACGATGTAGATGAGGAAGGAGACCGGCAGCAGGACGATGTACCAGCGGTCGTGCTGCTGTTCGACGATGGTCGAGGTCGACATGGACCCGGAGTAGAGGAACACCGAGGCGAAGGCGGCGCCCATGGCGATCTCGTACGAGATCATCTGGGCGCAGGACCGCAGACCGCCCAGCAGGGGGTAGGTGGATCCGGAGCTCCAGCCCGCGAGCACGATGCCGTAGATGCCGACCGAGGCGACCGCGAGGATGTAGAGCATCGCGATCGGCAGGTCGGTGAGCTGCATCGTCGTACGGTGGCCGAAGATCGACACCTCGTTGCCGGCCGGCCCGAAGGGGATCACCGCGATCGCCATGAAGGCCGGGATGGCCGCGATGACCGGCGCGAGGACGTAGACCACCTTGTCCGCGCGCTTGACGATCAGATCTTCCTTGAGCATCAGTTTCACGCCGTCGGCGAGCGACTGGAGCATGCCCCAGGGGCCGTGCCGGTTGGGGCCGACACGCAACTGCATCCAGGCGACGACCTTGCGCTCCCACACGATGGAGAAGAGCACGGTGATCATCAGGAAGGCGAAGCAGAAGACCGCCTTGACGACGACCAGCCACCACGGGTCGGTGCCGAACATGGAGAGGTCTTCAGCGGCGAGGTACGGGCTCATGCCTCCACCTCCTTGGGTGCGTCGGAGGCGAGGGTCGCCGGGCCGATGCGGACGAGTGCGCCGGGCAGCGCCCCGGTGTCGGAGGCGACGCCGCCTCCGGTGGAGTTGAGCGGCAGCCAGACCACGCGGTCGGGCATCTCGGTGACCTGCAACGGCAGTCGCACCACCCCTGAGGGGCCGGTCACGGCGAGCAGGTCGCCTTCCTTGACGCCCGCCTCTGCGGCCGTGGCGGCCGACACGCGCGCGTGTGCGGCGTGCCGCGTCCCGGCGAGCGCGTCGTCGCCCTCCTGGAGACGCCCCTGGTCGAGCAGCAGCCGGTGTCCGGCGAGCACGGCTTCCCCGGCGGCCGGACGCGGCAACTGGGTGGCGATCTCCAGGGGGTTGGTGGCCCGCGCCCCGTCCCAGGCCCCGAGCCGGTCCAGTTCCAGGCGCGCGGTCCGCAGATCCGGCAGGCCCAGGTGTACGTCCATGGCGTCGGCGAGCATCTGCAGTACGCGGGCGTCGGCCGGCGCGAGGCGGCGGGTCATCTGGTCGGGCTTGAGCGCGGCCTCGAAGAGACGGGCCCGGCCTTCCCAGTTGAGGAAGGTGCCCGCCTTCTCGGCGACCGCAGCGACGGGGAGCACGACATCGGCGTGTTCGGTGACCTCGCTGGGCCGCAGTTCCAGCGACACCAGGAAGCCCACTTCGTGGAGGGCCTCACGCGCGCGTGCCGGGTCCGGCAGGTCGGCGACCTCGACGCCGGCGACCACCAGGGCCCGCAACTCGCCCGCGATGGCGGCCTCGACGATCTGGCCGGTGTCGCGGCCGAAGCGGTGCGGAAGCTCGGCCACACCCCAGGCGACGGCGACCTCGTCCCGCGCGCGCGGGTCGGTCGCCGGACGTCCGCCCGGCAGCAGCGAGGGCAGCGCACCCGCCTCGACCGCGCCGCGCTCCCCGGCCCGGCGCGGAATCCACACCAGCTGGGCACCGGTCGTGGCCGCGGCCCGCACGGCTGCGGTGAGTCCGCCCGCCACGGCGGCCAGCCGCTCTCCTACGACGATCACGGCACCCTCGGTGCGCAGCGCCTCGGCGGCCTTCGTCGCACCGCCCTCCTCCAGACCGAACCCGCTGCCGAGCGCGTCCAGCCACTCGGTCTCGGTGCCGGGGGCGGCGGGCAGCAGCGTGCCGCCGGCCTTCTCCAGGCCGCGGGTGGCGTGCGTGGCCAGCGAGTAGACCTTCTGCCCATGTCCCCGCCAGGCCTTGCGCAGCCGCAGGAAGACGCCGGGCGCCTCCTCCTCGGACTCGAACCCGACCAGCAGGACCGCGGGCGCCTTCTCCAACGAGGTGTACGTGACACCCGTACCGTCGAGGTCACGTCCGCGTCCGGCGACCCGGGCGGCCAGGAAGTCGGCCTCCTCGGCGCTGTGCACGCGCGCGCGGAAGTCGATGTCGTTGGTGTCGAGGGCCACGCGCGCGAACTTGCTGTACGCGTAGGCGTCCTCGACGGTAAGCCGACCGCCGGTGAGAACGCCCGTACGACTGCGCGCCGCGAGGAGTCCCTGCGCCGCCGCCTCCAGCGCCTCGGGCCAGGAGGCGGGCTCCAGGACACCGTCGGCGTTGCGAACCAGGGGCGTCCGGAGCCGGTCCGGCTTCTGCGCGTACCGGAAGCCGAAGCGCCCCTTGTCGCAGAGCCACTCCTCGTTGACCTCGACGTCGGGGGCGGCCAGGCGCCGCATGACCTTGCCGCGCCGGTGGTCGGTGCGCGTGGCGCAGCCGCCGGAGCAGTGCTCGCACACCGAGGGCGAGGAGACGAGGTCGAAGGGGCGGGAGCGGAAGCGATACGCCGCCGAGGTCAGCGCGCCGACCGGGCAGATCTGGATCGTGTTCCCGGAGAAGTACGACTCGAAGGGGTCGCCCTCACCGGTACCGACCTGCTGGAGGGCGCCCCGCTCGATCAGCTCGATCATCGGGTCGCCCGCGACCTGGTTGGAGAAGCGGGTGCAGCGGGCGCACAGCACGCACCGTTCGCGGTCGAGCAGCACCTGCGTGGAGATCGGCACGGGCTTCTCGTAGGTCCGCTTCTTGCCCTCGAAGCGGGACTCCGACTGACCGTGCGACATGGCCTGGTTCTGCAGCGGGCACTCGCCGCCCTTGTCGCAGACCGGGCAGTCGAGCGGGTGGTTGATGAGCAGCAGTTCCATCACACCGTGCTGGGCCTTCTCGGCCACGGGCGAGGTGAGGTGAGTCTTCACCACCATCCCGTCCGTACAGCTGATCGTGCAGGACGCCATGGGCTTGCGCTGGCCCTCGACCTCGACGATGCACTGACGGCAGGCGCCGGCCGGGTCGAGGAGGGGGTGGTCGCAGAAGCGCGGGATCTCGATGCCGAGCTGTTCGGCGGCGCGGATCACCAGGGTGCCCTTGGGCACGCTGATCTCGATGCCGTCGATCGTCAGCGAGACGAGATCTTCCGGCGGGACCGCCGCCTCGCCCCCTCCGGAGGGAGCGCTCGTGGTCACCGTCATGCGTTCACCTCCGTGCGGTCGGCCCAGGCCGTGGACTTGGCCGGGTCGAAAGGACAGCCCCGGCCCGTGATGTGCTCCTCGTACTCCTCGCGGAAGTACTTGAGGGAGGAGAAGATCGGCGAGGCGGCGCCGTCGCCGAGGGCGCAGAAGGACTTGCCGTTGATGTTGTCGGCGATGTCGTTCAGCTTGTCGAGGTCGGACATGGCGCCCTTGCCGGCCTCGATGTCGCGCAGCAACTGCACGAGCCAGTACGTCCCTTCGCGGCAGGGTGTGCACTTGCCGCAGGACTCGTGGGCGTAGAACTCGGTCCAGCGGGTGACGGCCCGGACGACGCAGGTGGTCTCGTCGAAGCACTGGAGTGCTTTTGTGCCGAGCATGGAACCCGCGGCGCCCACTCCTTCGTAGTCAAGAGGGACGTCGAGGTGCTCTTCGGTGAACATCGGCGTCGAGGAGCCGCCCGGTGTCCAGAACTTCAGCCGGTGGCCGGCACGCATCCCGCCGCTCATGTCGAGGAGTTGGCGGAGCGTGATGCCGAGCGGGGCCTCGTACTGGCCCGGATTGGTGACATGGCCGCTGAGTGAGTAGAGCGTGAAGCCCGGGGACTTCTCGCTGCCCATCGACCGGAACCATTCTTTGCCCTTTTGCAGAATCGCGGGAACTGACGCGATCGACTCGACGTTATTTACAACAGTTGGGCACGCATAGAGCCCTGCGACGGCAGGAAAGGGGGGACGGAGCCGCGGTTGACCCCGGCGGCCTTCGAGGGAGTCGAGCAGTGCGGTCTCTTCACCACAGATGTACGCGCCCGCGCCCGCGTGCACGGTGAGTTCGAGGTCGAGTCCGCTGCCCAGGACGTCCTTGCCGAGGTAGCCCGCCGCGTAGGCCTCACGTACGGCCTCGTGCAACCGCCGCAGCACTGGCACGACTTCACCACGCAGATAGATGAAGGCATGCGAAGACCTGATGGCATAACACGCGATCACAATGCCCTCGATGAGGCTGTGCGGGTTCGCGAAGAGGAGCGGGATGTCCTTGCAGGTTCCCGGCTCCGATTCGTCGGCGTTGACAACTAGATAGTGTGGTTTTCCATCACCCTGAGGAATGAACTGCCATTTCATTCCCGTGGGGAATCCCGCACCGCCGCGGCCACGCAGACCGGACTCCTTGACGTACGCGATCAAGTCGTCCGGTGTCATCGCGAGGGCCTTGCGGAGTCCCTCGTACCCTTCGTGCCTCCGGTAGACGTCCAGGCTCCAGGACCGGTCCTCGTCCCAGAAGGCCGACAGCACGGGTGCGAGCAGCTTCTCGGGGCTCGTCTCGTTGATCTCGGGTGCCAATGTCATCACTCCCCCTCCTCGGTGACGGGCCCCGCCGGGTGGGAGGGGTCGGAAGCGGCCGTCTCCTGCGGCGCGTCGTGCGAACTGAGGTGCTCGGCGGGCGACGGGTCATGCACCGTCGCGGTCCTGGGGGCGGTCCCCCTGGGGTGCACCACGCGCGCGGGGCTCTCGCCCTTGGCCAGCCGGAGCCCGATCAGCGAGGCGGGGCCGGCGCTGCCGCTCGCCTCGACGGCCCCGTCCCGGGTGTCGGGGAAGCCCGCCAGGATGCGGGCGGTGTCCTTGAACGTGCACAAGGGGGCACCGCGCGTGGGTTCGACCTGCGTGCCCGCGCGCAGGTCGTCGACAAGGCGCTTGGCACTGGCCGGGGTCTGGTTGTCGAAGAACTCCCAGTTGACCATCACCACGGGTGCGAAGTCGCAGGCCGCGTTGCACTCGATGTGCTCCAGCGTGACCTTGCCGTCCTCGGTGGTCCCGCCGTTGGCGACGCCGAGGTGCTCCTGGAGGGTCTCGAAGATGGCGTCGCCGCCCAGTACCGCGCACAGGGTGTTGGTACAGACGCCCACCTGGTAGTCGCCGGAAGGGCCCCGGCGGTACATGGAGTAGAAGGTGGCGACCGCGGTGACCTCGGCCGTGGTCAGGCCCAGCATGTCCGCGCAGAACCGCATCCCGGTGCGCGTGACGTGCCCCTCCTCCGACTGCACGAGATGCAGCAACGGCAGGAGGGCGGACCGGGAGTCCGGGTAGCGGGCGATGACCTCGCGGGAGTCCGCTTCGAGCCGGGCTCGAACGTCGTCCGGGTATGCGGGCGCGGGCAGTTGGGGCATGCCCAGGCTGACGCCCTCGGGGGTGGTGGTCACCGGTCGACGCCTCCCATCACGGGGTCGATGGACGCGACGGCGACGATGACGTCGGCGACCTGGCCGCCCTCGCACATCGCCGCCATGGCCTGCAGGTTGGTGAAGGACGGGTCGCGGAAGTGGACCCGGTAGGGGCGGGTGCCTCCGTCGGAGACGGCGTGCACCCCGAGTTCGCCCTTGGGTGACTCGACAGCCACGTACGCCTGTCCCGGCGGCACGCGGAAACCCTCGGTCACCAGCTTGAAGTGGTGGATCAGGGCCTCCATGGAGGTGCCCATGATCTTCTTGATGTGGTCCAGGGAGTTGCCCAGGCCGTCCGGCCCCAGGGCGAGCTGCGCGGGCCAGGCGATCTTCTTGTCGGTGACCATGACCGGGCCGGGCTGCAACCGGTCCAGGCACTGCTCGACGATCCTGAGGGACTGCCGCATCTCCTCCAGCCGGATCAGGAAGCGGCCGTAGGAGTCGCAGGAGTCGGCGGTGGGGACGTCGAAGTCGAACGTCTCGTATCCGCAGTACGGCTGGCTCTTGCGCAGGTCGTGCGGGAGGCCGGTGGAGCGCAGGACCGGGCCGGTGGCGCCGAGGGCCATGCAGCCGGCCAGGTCGAGGTAACCGACGTCCTGCATACGGGCCTTGAAGATGGGGTTCCCGGTGGCGAGCTTGTCGTACTCGGGAAGGTTCTTCCTCATCTTCTTCACGAACTCGCGGATGTGGTCCACCGCGCCGGGCGGCAGGTCCTGGGCGAGTCCGCCGGGGCGGATGTACGCGTGGTTCATCCGCAGGCCCGTGATGAGCTCGTAGATGTCGAGAATCATTTCACGATCACGGAATCCGTAGATCATGATCGTGGTGGCGCCGAGTTCCATACCGCCGGTGGCGATGCACACCAGGTGCGAGGAGAGCCGGTTGAGCTCCATCAGGAGCACGCGGATGAGGGTGGTCCGGTCGGAGATCTGGTCCTCGATGCCGAGGAGCTTCTCGACGGCGAGACAGTAGGCGGTCTCGTTGAAGAAGGACGTCAGGTAGTCCATGCGCGTGACGAAGGTGGTGCCCTGCGTCCACGTGCGGAACTCGAGGTTCTTCTCGATGCCGGTGTGCAGATAGCCGATGCCGCAGCGGGCCTCGGTGACCGTCTCGCCGTCGATCTCCAGGATGAGGCGGAGCACACCGTGGGTGGAGGGGTGCTGCGGGCCCATGTTGACGACGATGCGCTCGTCGTCGGCACGGGCCGCGGACTGGACGACCTCGTCCCAGTCGCCACCGGTGACCGTGTACACGGTCCCTTCGGTGGTCTCGCGCGGAGTTGCGTGCTGCGTGCTCATGAGTACGACCTCCGCTGGTCCGGAGCCGGGATCTGGGCGCCCTTGTACTCGACGGGGATGCCGCCGAGGGGATAGTCCTTGCGCTGCGGGTGGCCCGGCCAGTCGTCCGGCATCATGATCCGCGTCAGGGCCGGGTGACCGTCGAAGACGATCCCGAAGAAGTCGTACGTCTCGCGCTCGTGCCAGTCGTTCGTCGGATAGACGGAGACCAGGGACGGGACGTGCGGGTCACTGTCGGGGGCGCTGACTTCGACGCGGATCAGCCGGTTGTGGGTGATCGAGCGCAGGTGGTAGACGGCGTGCAGCTCGCGGCCCTTGTCCTGCGGGTAGTGGACTCCGCTGACGCCCGTGCAGAGTTCGAAGCGCAGGGCGGGGTCGTCGCGCAGGGTCTGGGCGACGCCGAGCAGGTACGCGCGTTCGACGTGGAACGTCAGCTCGTCGCGGTCGACGACCGTCTTCTCGATCACGTTCTCGGGGACGAGTCCCTGTTCCTCCAGGGCGCCTTCGAGTTCGTCCGCGACCTCGTCGAACCAGCCGCCGTACGGCCTCGCCGAGGCGCCCGGGAGCCGGATGGAGCGGACCAGGCCGCCGTAGCCGGAGGTGTCGCCGCCGTTGGCGGCGCCGAACATGCCGCGCTGGACGCGGATCTCCTCGCCGCCGTCGCCGCGCTGGCCGGGGAGGTTGGAGGCGGCGAGGTCCTTCTCGGGGTTGACCCCGTTCGCGTCGCTCATCGCAGCAGCCCCTTCATCTCGATCGTGGGGAGTGCCTTGAGCGCGGCCTCCTCCGCCTCGCGGGCGGCTTCCTCGGCGTTCACGCCGAGCTTGGAGGTCTGGATCTTCTCGTGGAGCTTGAGAATCGCGTCGATCAGCATCTCGGGCCGCGGCGGGCAGCCGGGCAGATAGATGTCGACCGGGACGATGTGGTCGACGCCCTGCACGATGGCGTAGTTGTTGAACATCCCGCCCGACGATGCGCAGACCCCCATGGAGATCACCCACTTGGGGTTGGGCATCTGGTCGTAGACCTGCCGCAGCACCGGCGCCATCTTCTGGCTGACCCGGCCGGCCACGATCATCAGGTCCGCCTGGCGGGGTGAACCGCGGAAGACCTCCATGCCGAAGCGCGCGAGGTCGTAGCGGCCCGCACCGGTGGTCATCATCTCGATGGCGCAGCAGGCGAGTCCGAACGTGGCGGGGAAGACGGACGCCTTGCGCACCCATCCCGCGGCCTGCTCGACGGTGGTCAGCAGGAATCCGCTCGGCAGTTTTTCTTCGAGTCCCATGTCTTAGAGGCCCCTCAGTCCCATTCCAGGCCGCCGCGCCGCCATACGTACGCGTACGCGACAAAGACGGTGAGCACGAAGAGCAACATCTCCACGAGCCCGAAAACACCCAGGGCGTCGAAGGTGACGGCCCAGGGGTAGAGGAAGACGATCTCGATGTCGAAGACGATGAAGAGCATCGCCGTCAGGTAGTACTTGATGGGGAATCGCCCACCGCCGGCCGGCGTGGGTGTCGGCTCGATCCCGCACTCATAAGCTTCGAGTTTGGCCCGGTTGTACCGCTTCGGGCCGATCAACGAAGCCATGATCACGGAGAAGATCGCAAAGCCTGCCCCGAGGGCTCCCAGTACGAGGATGGGCGCATACGCGTTCACCGCTCCTCGCTCCTCTCAGTCGGCACTGACTGCTGGCGATTGCACTGGGCCGGCACCCCCGCCCCGTCCGCCCCGCGAACCCCGCCCGTCCTGGCGAAGATCGAGAACATGTGAAGCAGGTCACAAGCCCAACTGCCCCGCATCTTATGCCCGGCGGTCTGTGATCTGCGACACGGGGTATTGCACAAGCTTTGTGATCTCCACCACCTGGCCAAGGATCATGAAGTCGGATGAGCGGTGATCTTCACACTCGAAGCGGCCACGCGATCACCAGAGGTGACCTTTTCTCCGGTTACCGCTGGTCACAAGCGGAGTCTCCATATCAAGAGACTTCCTCTGCATGCAAATTGGAGATGGACGGGGTCGCTTGATAGTGGAACGCGTTCACACATCAGAGGGAGACGAGTGGGAGATGTGGACGCCTGCATGCACGTGCACGCGTTCACGAGCGCCAGCGGGGCGACCGTTCCGTGACCTGCGCCACACTCGCAAGGCCCCCAAAGATCGGGGGTTGGCCACCGACAGCAACCGATGGTAAGCAGCGGGCAATTCGGGCGTACCGATGAAAGCGCATGATCACAGGCATGATCGACCGTGTCCGCAATGCCCGTTACGGCGTCAATAAAGAGTGACGCTTCGGGAATTTGGGGGCTCGATTGAACAACTGTGGCGCACCACACGTTTCTTGAAGGTATGGAGGAGTCGCTGGTACCGCTTGTACCCATGTCCCACACCGCTACCGCTCATATACGAAGCCACCGGAAGCCCCGGCGTGCCGGCAACTCGTCGCTGGCGATGCGCGCCGGAGTCGCCGGTGGCGTTCTCAGCACCCTGGCAGTGGCCGGTGCGTCCAGTGCGGCGAACGCCGCCGAGTCGACGACGCAGACGCTCAGCCTGCCCGCCCTCACGGCCGACCTGGCCGCTCAGATCGCCGAGTCCGCGGACGCCACGCAGCAGGCGGCCGCGAACTACGAGCTCCAGGCCGAGCGTGACGCCGCAGCCGCCAAGGCGGCCCAGGAGGCCAGGAAGGACCTCGCGGAGGCGAAGCAGAAGGCGGAGGCCAAGGAGAAGGCCGAGGCCGCCCGCAAGGCCGCTGCGGAGGCCGCTGTCTCCCGCTCCGTCGAGCGCGCCACGCTGAGCGCCTCCGACTCGGGCTCGGACTCGGACTCCGGCTCCTCGTCGGCGTCGTCACAGGTGACCGCACCGGCGAGCGGCAGCGTCGCGACTGTCATCGACTTCCTCAAGGCTCAGCTGGGCGATGCCTACGTCATGGGTGCCACGGGCCCCAACGCGTGGGACTGCTCCGCGCTGGTCCAGGCCGCGTTCAAGGAGGTCGGCGTAGATCTCCCCCGGGTCTCGCAGGACCAGTCGACGGTCGGCACGGAGGTCTCGCTCTCCAACCTGGAGGTCGGGGACATCCTGTACTGGGGTGCGAAGGGGTCGGCTTACCACACTGGGGTGTACATCGGGGACGGCCAGTACCTGGACGCGGCCAACCCGTCCAAGGGCGTCGTCATCCAGGACCTGTCCGGGTACCCGGCGACGGGTGCGGTGCGCGTTCTCTGAACCAGCCCGACGTCATGTCGTGTGAAGGGTCGCTGCCGCTCGGGGGCAGCGACCCTTCACACGTATCGGTGCTTTCCGACCGATGCCTTCTGCCGGAACGGCCGTGTGAGGCTGAAACCTCAGCACACCCGACAGCAGAAGGAGAGACAGCGATGCCTCGTGTCTTCGTACAGGGCAGGCCCGTCGACTCGTATCCGCGGCTCACGCCCGGGGCTCGGCGTGGAGCCGTGCGGCGCATCACCGAGGTCGGTGAAGAAGTCCTGCACAAACCGTGCCGGGACGTCACGGAGTTCGGGCCCGAACTCGCCGCGCTCATCGACGACATGTTCCTGACGATGTATGTGGCCGACGGAGCCGGACTCGCGGCCAATCAAGTCAGCGTCGATCTGCGGCTGTTCGTGTACGACTGCCCGGACGACGACGGGATCCGGCACGTCGGACACATCGTCAACCCGGTGCTGGAGCCGCTCGATGCCGCCGACCGGCGTCTCCTCGACGAGGACGAGGGCTGCCTGTCCGTGCCGGGGGCCGTGATGGACGTACCCCGCCCGGACCGTGCCGTCGTGCGCGGGCTCGATCAGGACGGGAACGCTCTTGTCGTCGAGGGGACGGGGTACTTCGCCCGGTGTCTGGCGCACGAGACCGACCACGTGAACGGGCACGTGTATCTGGACCGGCTCTCCACGCGGGAGCGGAAGGAAGCGCTGCGGCAGGTGGCGGACCGTCGCGAGGCGGTGTTCACGCGACGGGCCGCCAAGCAGCAGGGCCTCACCTCCTGAGGGAGCCTGCGCCGGTCACGCCTTCGGGGCCACCTTGCTCAGGCCGTTGATGATCCGGTCCATCGCGTCGCCGCCCGTCGGGTCGGTCAGGTTGGCCAGCATCTTGAGGGTGAACTTCATCAGCAGGGGGTGGGTCAGGCCGCGTTCGGCCGCGATCTTCATGACCTTCGGGTTGCCGATGAGCTTCACGAAGGCGCGGCCCAGCGTGTAGTAGCCGCCGTAGGTGTCCTTGAGCACGCGCGGGTAGCGCTGGAGCGCGATCTCCCGCTGGGCCGGTGTGGCCCGCGCGTGGGCCTGGACGATGACGTCGGCGGCGATCTGGCCGGACTCCATGGCGTAGGCGATGCCCTCGCCGTTGAAGGGGTTCACCAGGCCGCCGGCGTCGCCGACGAGCAGCAGGCCCTTCGTGTAGTGGGGCTGGCGGTTGAAGGCCATGGGGAGGGCGGCGCCGCGGATCGGGCCGGTCATGTTGTCGGGGGTGTAGCCCCAGTCCTCCGGCATGGAGGCGCACCAGGCCTTGAGCACCTCGCGCCAGTCCAGTTCCTTGAAGGAGTCCGAGGTGTTGAGGACACCGAGGCCGACGTTGGACGTGCCGTCGCCCATGCCGAAGATCCAGCCATAGCCGGGGAGCAGCCGGTCCTCGGCCCCTCGCCGGTCCCAGAGTTCCAGCCAGGACTCCAGATAGTCGTCCTCGTGGCGGGGCGAGGTGAAGTACGTACGGACCGCGACGCCCATCGGGCGGTCCTCGCGGCGGTGCAGGCCCATCGCCAGGGACAGCCGGGTCGAGTTGCCGTCGGCCGCGACCACCAGCGGGGCGTGGAAGGTGACCTCGCGCTTGTCCTCACCGAGTTTCGCGTGCACGCCGGTGATGCGGCCGGTGCGGTCGTCGGTGATGGGGGCGCCGACGTTGCAGCGCTCGTACAGGCGCGCGCCCGCCTTCTGGGCCTGGTGGGCGAGCTGTTCGTCGAAGTCGTCGCGCTTGCGGACGAGGCCGTAGTCCGGGAAGGAGGCGAGTTCCGGCCAGTCGAGCTGGAGGCGGACGCCGCCGCCGATGATGCGGAGGCCTTTGTTCCGCAGCCAGCCGGCCTCCTCGGAGATGTCGATGCCCATCGCGACGAGCTGCTTGGTCGCACGGGGCGTCAGGCCGTCGCCGCACACCTTTTCGCGCGGGAAGCTGGTCTTCTCCAGCAGCAGTACGTCGAGTCCGGCCTTCGCCAGGTAGTAGGCGGTGGTGGAACCGGCTGGCCCGGCGCCGACGACGATCACATCGGCGGTGTTTTCGGAGAGGGGCTCGGTCACGGCGGGTTCTCCCCAAGACTCTCAAATCTGCGTGCCGACCGGCACTGGACATGGGCAGTCTATTCAGCAGCACTGATCACCCTGCCGAAGGGCTGCCCTGTGAACCGAGTTCTGCCCGTAGTACGCCTCCGAGTTCCCACCGACGAGGACGCCTTCGCCTGGCACCGGATCTTCGACGACCCCGATGTGATGGAGTTCCACGGAGGCAGATCGGCGGAACTGTCCGTGTACGAGGAACTCACCGCGCGCCAGCGCCGGCACGACGCCGAGTACGGGTTCTGCTTCTGGACCATGCTCGACGAGTCGGACCAGGTCATCGGCTTCACGGGCGCCCAGCCGTGGCCGCAGGACTGGGGCCCCAAGGGGGAGATCGAGATCGGCTGGCGTCTCGGCCGGGCCTACTGGGGCCAGGGTTACGCCACCGCGGCGGCCGAGTTGACCCTGGAACGGGTGCGCGCGGCGGGCGTGTCCAGCGTGGTCGCCATGGTGCTCGCCCAGAACGAGCGGTCCATCGCGGTCACCCGGCGGCTGGGCATGCGGCTCACCGAGGTCTTCACGACGCCCACGTCCGACAAGGAGGGGCACTGCTACCGGCTCGATCTCAACGAGGTGAGTGACGCGGGGTAACCGCTGGGCCGGAACGACCACTGAACGCTTCCGGGCGGTACCCGGCCGGGGTTACTCTGCCCGGTACCGCTGGGGGGTGACGTCTGTGGGTAGGACACCCAGAACACCCGAAGTGCGCGTGCCGGAACTCGTCGGCCTGATGGCCATGGACGCGCGCGAGACGGCCACGGCACACGGAGTACGGCTCGCCGCGCCCGACCCGACCCGAGTTCTCTCTCGCCGTCGTCGACTACGTCGTACGGCAATATCCCCCGCCTGGTGCCGGGATACCGCGCGGTGCCGTCGTCACCGTGTGGTTCGACTTCGGGGAGGGGGAAGGCGGCGGAGGCGCGGGGGTGCGTGAGCCTCGGGTGCCGAAGCCGCCCAGGGGCGGGCTGGAGCGCGAACTCGACCGGCCCGGGGACGCGTTCGAGATGACCAGGTGATCAGTTACGGCTGTTTGAAGCCTCGGTGCAGGGCCACGACGCCGCCTGTCAGGTTGCGCCAGGCGACCTTCGACCAGCCCGCGCCGCGCAGGAGTTCGGCCAGGGCCGGCTGGTCGGGCCAGGCGCGGATGGACTCCGCGAGGTAGACGTACGCGTCGGGGTTCGAGGAGACCGCGCGGGCGACCGGGGGCAGGGCGCGCATCAGGTACTCCGTGTACACCGTGCGGAAGGGCGCCCAGGCCGGGTGCGAGAACTCGCAGATCACAACCCGTCCGCCCGGGCGTGTCACCCGGTAAAGCTCGCGCAGCGCCGCGTCCGTGTCCTGGACGTTGCGCAGCCCGAAGGAGATCGTCACCGCGTCGAAGGTGTCGTCCTTGAAGGGCAGCCGGGTGGCGTCGCCCGCCGTGAAGGGCAGCCAGGGGTGGTTCCGCTTGCCGACCCTGAGCATCCCCAGGGAGAAGTCGCACGGGACGACGTACGCGCCCGTGCGGGCGAACGGGAGGGAGGACGTGGCCGTGCCGGCGGCCAGGTCGAGGATCTTCTGCGCCGGGCGGGCGTCGACCGCCTTCGCGACCTCCTTGCGCCACACGCGGTCCTGGCCGAGCGACAGCACGTCGTTCGTGAGGTCGTACCGTTCCGCCACGTCGTCGAACATCGAGGCGACTTCGTGCGGCTGCTTGTTCAGGGATGCGCGGGTCACGTGCCCATTGTGGCAGTACGGACCTCCACGCCTCCGGGCGGCACGGGCACCGACCGGGCGTACCTGAAGCGCCCGGCCCGTCACCACCACGCTCGGCCACCTACGGCAGCATCCTCGGTTTCTTCTTGCCGGCCACGTCCTCCACCCAGCCGCAGAGCAGGAGGAACACGGCGATCAGGATCCAGCCGACGCCGAACATGAACCACTGGCTCTCCAGCGGCAGGTACGTCTCGAAGGCCGGGATGTTCCAGAACTGGTCGATCAGCGGGACGGCCAGGATCAGCGCGATCTCGTGCCAGAGGTAGAGGGTGACGGCGCGCGCGTTGAAGATCGTCACCATCCGGTCCAGCCGCTTGTAGCGGGTGAGGCCGGCGAAGTCGATCGCGAAGTGCGCCTTGGCGTACATCAGCAGCGTCACGAAGCCCGCCGACCAGAACGCCTGCGCGAGCGGAATGTCGTCGAGGTCGTAGGAGCCCGTCTCGGCCTGGTGGGTGAAGGCGTACCAGCCGCCGAACCCGATGGCGGCGAGGGAGAGCAGGACGACCAGGGCCGGCTTGAGCCGTTGCAGGACTCCGTCACGGTGGGCGAAGCCGAGGATCCAGCAGAAGAGGAAGGTGGCCAGGTCGGTGAGGCCGGTGCCGAAGCGGTTGTCCGGGGGCTCCCAGAGGTAGTGGAGCACCACGATCGGAGCCAGCGAGAGGAGCAGTACGGCCACCGGGGCCAGACGGAACGTCCTCAGCAGGAGTGGGGACAGCAGGACGAACCAGAGGTACGTGCGCAGGTACCAGAGGATCTCCCAGGCCTGCCGGCCCCAGGCGTTGCCCGGCGGGTCGCCGAGCGGCACGATCCAGAAGACGATCTGCCAGCCCGGCATCCAGTCGTGGACCATCATCGCGACGATCACGAAGAAGCCCCAGAACCAGAAGGGGGGCAGGAGCCGGCGGACCCGGCTCCTGATCACCTTGAGGGCCGGGCGTTCCAGGGACTTCGCCATCAGCGTGCCGGCCAGGGCGAACATGACCCCCATGGACGGGAAAACCATGCCGGCCCAGGCCCAGCCGAAGGTGTGGTAGCTGACGACGCGCACGAGAGCGACGGCGCGCAGCGTGTCGAAGTAACGGTCCCGGCCACCACCACCGGTTCTCGGCTTCGGCGCGATCTCGGGCTCTGGCTCTGGCTCTGGGTCGGGCTGGGACGGGGCGTCGGGCGCCACGTACTCCGGTTGGCCGTAGCCGACCTGGCCGTGGTCGGCGTACTGCTGGGGGAACGGCTCCTGCGGATACGGATACGGCTGTTGTCCGTACTCGTAGCCATAGTTGGTGCCGTCGCCGTCGCCGTAGCCGTGGTTGTGGCCGTAGCCCTGCTGGCCCGTCCCCCAGCTCATCAGCTCGCCCCCGCTGGGGTGCCTACCTCGCCCGTGCGCTTCAGTTTCTGCCAGCGCAGGCGGCCGCCGGTGAGGGCGGTGATGCAGGAGTGGATCAGGACGAGGTACATCATCTGGCGGTACGCCAGTTGCTGGAGCGGCATCATCAGCAGGTAGCGGTACTTCTCGCGGTCCAGGCGGAACGCGTAGGCGGCGCAGACGAGTTGGACGCAGAGCACCGCGAGCCAGGCCAGCAGGGCCGCCTGGAAGTCGATGAAGATCATCGAGTAGACGGTGAACACGTCGATGAGCGGCGCGAAGACGGGCGTGATGACCTGGAAGATGACCACCAACGGCATGCCCACGCGGCCGAAGCGGCCCGAAGGGCCCTTGTCCGTGAGGGACTTGCGGTGCTTCCAGAGGGCCTGCATCGTGCCGTACGACCAGCGGTAGCGCTGCGACCACAGCTGCTTGAGCGAGGCGGGCGCCTCCGTCCAGGCCCTGGCGTGCTCCTGGTAGACGACCCGCCAGCCCGCGCGGTGCATCGCGATGGTGATGTCGGTGTCCTCGGCGAGCGTGTCCTCGCTCATACCGCCGACCTCCAGGACCGCGTCGCGGCGGAACGCGCCGATCGCGCCGGGGATGGTGGGCATGCAGCGCAGCAGGTCGTACATGCGGCGGTCGAGGTTGAAGCCCATCACGTACTCGATGTGCTGCCAGGCGCCGATGACCGTGTTGCGGTTGCCGACCTTGGCGTTGCCCGCGACCGCGCCGACCTCGGGGTCCGCGAAGGGCTGCACGAGCTGGTGGACGGCGTCCGGTTCGAAGACGGTGTCGCCGTCCATCATGACGACGATGTCGTAACTGGCGCTGCGGACACCGTTGTTGAGGGCGGCCGGCTTGCCCGCGTTCTCCTGGCGGATGACCCGGACGTTCGTCATGCCGAAGGCGATGGCCGCGTCGCGGGCGATCTGGGACGTGTTGTCGTCCGAGCCGTCGTCGACGACGATGATCTCGATCGGGTGGGTGCTCTTCGCCAGCGACTCAAGGGTGTTGGCGATGCACTCCTTCTCGTTGTACGCGGGCACGATCACGGTCACCGGCCGGGTGACCGTCGGCCCCCAGCTGAACTTTCCGCCCTTGCCGCGTTTCCGGTTGCGTTGGCGGTAGTGGCGGCGGGCGAGGATCAGCATCATCCCGAACCGGCCCATGACGGCGAAGCCGACGACCGCCAGTCCGACTGCCAGCCCCGGTACCGCCCACTCGGCGACCGCGACGGCCGCGATGAGGGTCTTGCCCTGGTAGAGGGTCGCGCCGGTGGCGGTGCGGTGGGCCGCCTGGAGGCTCGAAGTCCCCCCGCCTCCGGGGCCGTTGCCCGCCTGGCCGCCGGTGTCGAACTGGCCGTTCGGTGCGCCGCCGGGCTGCCGGCCCGCTGCGGTGCCCGGGGCGCCCGTGGCCGTACCGGTACCCGTCCCCGCGGTGGCGTCCGAGCTCGCGCCCGTACCCGTACTCGTACCCGCCGTCCCCGTACCCGTGCCGGTGGCGGCCTGCTGGGCGCTCGTCTCGTCCTGCTGGATCGCGCCGCTGATGGTGGTGAAGGTGTAGCCCGCCGCCTTCATCTTCTTGATGTACGTCGGCAGCGCCTTGATCGTCTGCGAGCGCTCGCCACCGGCGTCGTGGAAGAGCACCGAGGCACCCTTGCCGTCCTCGGGCGTGGCCCACTTGATGATGTTCGCGACGCCCGGCCGCTTCCAGTCGTCGCTGTCGGTGTCGACGAAGACGCTGGTGTAGCCCTCCTCGCCGAGCTTCTGGTAGACGGGCCAGCTGTAGTTGTCGATGGCGTCCGCCTCCGAGGAGTACGGCGCGCGGAACAACGTCGTCGTGATGCCGGCCGCGCCCGCCAGCGCGAGCTGGGTCTGCTCCATCTCGCGGTTGACGCGGGCGTCGCTCTGGTAGGAGAGGTCGACGTGCGTGAAGGTGTGGATGCCGATCTCGTTGCCCTGATCGACCATCGTGTTCACGATGCTCGGGTAGCGCGACACCATCGAGCCGACCACGAAGAACGTGGCGGGGACGTCGTACTCCTCCAGGATCGCCAGGACCTGGGGCGTCCAGGTGGGGTTCGGACCGTCGTCGAAGGTGAGCGCGATGGTCTTCTCCGGCACCGACCGGGTCACGGCCTGCCCGTTGCGGAAGGAGAGGATCGGGCCGCCGTCGATGATCTTGTCGGGGACTTCGCCGGCGCTGGCCCCGGTGCGTACGCGCTGGTCACCGCCGACCTCCGCGCGCAGATAGCCGTCGAGCAGCATCACGCTGGTCAGCGCGAGCAGGAGCAGCATCGCGAGGATGACGCGCGGTTTCTGGAGCGCCGCGGCCTTGCCGGCGGCTCGCTGCACCTTCGAGGGGGCGCGCCTGCGGCCGCGCGAGGTGGTCGTCGTAGTCATGTGGTGGCTGCGTTCCGGTCAGTTGGCGGCCGCGGAGGCGGACGCGGTGGCGGTCGGTGCCGAAGCGGGCGGCTCGCCCGTGGCAACGCCCGTCGGCGGGGTGCCGGAGGGCTTGGCGGGCGGGACGGCGGCTCCGGTGGGAGCGCCCGACGGGGCCGCCCCGATGCCGCCCTGCGGCTGCTGGCCGCCCGGGCCCTGGATGCCGCCGGGGCCGTTGCCCCCGAAGGGCAGCAGCGAGGACGGGGTGAGCGAGGTGCCCCAGCCCATGAAGGCCATGCCGAGCACGGCGGCATACCCAAGACAGACGACACCGAGGAAGGTGCCGAACCGGCGGAGCAGTTTCGCCCGGCGGCCGGAGTTGTCAACGAACACGGGACCGTCTGCGGCCCCGTTGGACCCGTTGCCGCTCTTACGGCGACGGCCGCGGCCGGCGGTTCGGTTTTCGATGGCAGGCTCGGAATGCATTCCCCGGACATTAGGAGGCGTTTATGTGACGGAAACTCTGGTTCCCATGTGAGACGCCCATGAGAAACTCCTTAATCTGTGCATTCCCTGAGAGATTCCCCGGAAGCCTGCGCAACCGGCCCTCCATGGAAAGGAGTTGAATGTCCCGCTTACTTGCCCCCTCACTTGCCCCATTCGCACCCTTCGCGGTGCGTGGTCCATGAGCTTTCTGTGTGTGCACTGTCCTCATGAAGGACAGCCTTGTGTGAGAGGTTTCCACTCGGCAAACACACTTTGTTTCCATCCTGAGACGGAAATCACGAGAGCGGGTGCATACGCGATGAGGCGTTTCCTGAGGCCGGCCGCCGGATTGACATGCCTGGTGGCACTGGCCTGCGCCGGGTGCTCATCGGACTCGGAAAGCGGCGCGGACAACGGGTCCGACGCAGCCTCCGAGTCCCCCTCCAAACAGGCCCGGCCGAGCGCCTCCGCCTCGGCGAGTACGGCTTCCGTCACCACGTTCGCCCCGTACGTCAGTGCCACCGACGCGTCCGGCAACGACAGCGCCGGCTCACCGGGGACGTACAACCTCGCGTTCGTGATCTCGGACGGTACGACCTGTACGCCGAAGTGGAACGGTACGACGGCCATCGGCGACTCGGCCGTCAAGTCCCGCATAGCGAAGCTCACCACGACCGGCGCATCGGTCCGTGTCTCCTTCGGCGGCGCCGACGGGAAGGAGCTGGCCGAGGTCTGCGACAGCGCGTCCTCGCTGGCCAAGGCCTATGGCGCCGCCTTGGACGCCGCGGGTTCGACCCAGGCCGACTTCGACGTCGAGGGCGACGCGCTCACCGACTCGGCCTCGATCGAGCTGCGTTCGGAGGCGATCGCCCTGCTCCAGGAGAAGCGCACCGACCTGAGCGTCACCTTCACCCTGCCCGTCATGCCGACCGGCCTCGACGACGACAGCGTGGCCCTGCTCGACTCGGCCAACAACAACTCCGTACAGGTGTCCACCGTCAACATCATGACGATGAACTACAGCAGCGAGCATGCCGGTGACATGGGGGACTACGCACTGGCCGCCGCCGCTGCCACGCACGATCAGCTCGCCGACGTCTTCGGCCTGTCGGACGAGGGTGCGTGGCGGGGAATGGCGTTGACGTCGATGATCGGTGTGAATGACGTCGACAACGAGACGTTCTCTTTGACGGACGCGGCGGAGGTGCGGGCGTTCGCGGAGGAGAAGGGGGTTGCGTGGGTGTCGATGTGGTCGACGTTTCGGGATCAGGAGTGCGAGGAGGGGGTTGCTGCGGCTGATGATGCGGCTACTAATTGCAGTGGGGTTTCTCAAGAAGCGGGGGCGTTTGGGGTGGCGTTTTCGGGGTAACATTCGTTGTTTGTCGGCTGCGGGCAGGTGGGGGCTAGTCGCGCAGTTCCCCGCGCCCCTAAAGGCCGGTCCGTTTCGCCCTGACCCGGTACAGAAGCCAGACCCCTATTTACGTCTATGCACCAGGCGTCCCGCGCATACCGTCGCCATGCACAGCCCATCCCCGTCGAAGACCGCAAGGTCGGCTCGCTCGCCGTCCGCAATGACCGGAGTTCGTGTGTGCCGGAGTACGAGGACCTCGTTGCGGGCGGCCGCCGACCGGAGTTCGGGCGAGTCGGCGTATGCCTCCAGCACCGCCACCGCACCCCCCTTGAGCACGGCGTGGACGCGTTCGCGCGGACTCGGGGCGTCCGGGAGTGGGCCCTCGTGGACGAGGCCGGGGCCCAGGACACCGGGCCAGCGCCGCACCCGCGCCCCCGGGAACCGCTCCGCCACCTCGGCGAGCGGGCCCACGGCGGCGACCCGGTTGCCGTCGACCGCGACGGCACCGTCCTTCAGGGGTTCCGCGTCCCAGTCGGTCCGGAGTTCGTCGGCGGCGTGAATCGTCAGCACGGGCAGGCTAGTTGGAAGCCAGGAGCTTGAGCTCGGGGTGGGCCGTGCCGCCCTCGATCGCGGTGGACGAGATGTGGGACATGACGCGCTCGTCGACCGGGTCGTTCGCCGGGTCGTCGTGGACGACGATGTGCTCGTACGTCGTGGTCCGCTGGGCGGGGACGCGGCCCGCCCTGCGGATCAGGTCGATGATCTCCATACGGTTGGAGCGGTGCTTGGCACCCGCGGCGGAGACGACGTTCTCCTCCAGCATGATCGAGCCGAGGTCGTCCGCGCCGTAGTGCAGGGAGAGTTGGCCGGCCTCCTTGCCCGTGGTCAGCCATGAGCCCTGGATGTGGGCGATGTTGTCCATGAAGAGCCGGGCGATGGCGATCATGCGCAGGTACTCGAAGATCGTGGCGTGCGTACGGCCCTTGAGGTGGTTGTTCTCGGGCTGGTAGGTGTACGGGATGAAGGCGCGGAAGCCGCCCGTCCGGTCCTGTACGTCACGGATCATCCGCAGGTGCTCGATGCGCTCGGCGTTGGTCTCGCCGGTGCCCATGAGCATGGTGGACGTCGACTCGACGCCCAGCCCGTGCGAGGTCTCCATGATCTCCAGCCAGCGCTCGCCGGACTCCTTGAGGGGCGCGATGGCCTTGCGGGGACGGGCGGGGAGCAGCTCGGCGCCGGCGCCGGCGAAGGAGTCGAGACCGGCCGCGTGGATGCGGGTGATCGCCTCCTCGACCGACACCTTCGAGATCCGGGCCATGTGCTCGACCTCGCTCGCCCCCAGGCTGTGGATGACCAGCTGGGGGTAGGCGGCCTTGATCGCGGCGAAGTGCGTCTCGTAGTACTCGACGCCGTAGTCCGGGTGGTGGCCGCCCTGGAACATGATCTGCGTACCGCCGAGTTCGACGGTCTCCGCGCAGCGCCGCAGGATGTCTTCCAGGTCCCGGGTCCAGCCCTTGGCCTTGTCCTTGGGGGCGGCGTAGAAGGCGCAGAACTTGCACGCCGTGACGCACACGTTCGTGTAGTTGATGTTGCGCTCGATGATGTACGTCGCGATGTGCTCCGTACCCGCGTACCTGCGCCGGCGAACGGCGTCGGCGGCCGAGCCGAGCGCGTGCAGCGGGGCGTCGCGGTAGAGGTCGAGGGCCTCTTCGGGGGTGATCCGCCCACCGGCGGCGGCACGGTCGAGCACAGACTGGAGGTCGGCCTTCTCGGTCACCGGACGGTCCCTTTCGGGTTGCAATGCCTATGGGCGGCGGACCGCTCCAGCCTACGTCAGACGGGTACACGGACCGACGTCAGGCCGCGTACGCCCCCATCAGCAGTCCCACGAAGGCGCCCGCGACAAGGAACGGTCCGAACGGGATCGACGTACGGCGGCCGGCCCGCCGCAGGACGACGAGCGCGAGCCCGTACAGCCCCCCGAACAGGAACCCGGCGAAGGTGCCGAGCACGACACTCCCCCAGCCGTACCAGCCCAGGACGGCCCCCAGCCCGAGGGCGAGTTTCACATCGCCGAAGCCCATGCCGTTGGGGCTGATGAGGAACAGCACGAAGTACGCGCCGCCGAGCGCCAGGGCGCCCAGCAGGGAGGTGAGCCAGTCGCCCGCGTGTTCGGGCAGCAGCGCGGCCACGCCCAGGAGGACGAGGGCGGCGGCGGCCAGCGGGAAGGTCAGCAGGTCGGGCAGCCGCTGCACCCGGAAGTCCACGACCGCGAGCAGCACCCCGACGGGCGCGAGCAGCAGCCAGGCCCCGAGCTCGGGCCGGGTACCGGTCGCGACGGCGAGGGCGGCACAGACGAGCGCGGTGGCGAGGGCGAGGAGGGGAGTGCTGGGCCCGTACGACGACGTGCTTTCGCTGTACGAGGGGGCTGCCGCGCCCGGTGCGAGGTGCCCGCCAACCGACTGGTCCCTGGCACCCGTACCGGCGCAGGCCGCGCACCGCGCCCAGCCCACCCAGCCGCCGAGCGCATGCCCTCGCGGGCACCGGTCCCGCCAGGTCTCCTCGGGCGGGACGGAGAAGCGGTAGGCGGCGCGGGGCAGCAGCGTCCCGGCCGCCGCGCCCCACAGCGCGGCGACGGCGACGATCAGCTGGTCGATGCTCATCCCACGGCCGCGGCGCCGTCGCGCCACGTGGGCAGCAGCTCGTCGAGCAGCGCCTCGGTACGCGGCGGCAGGCCGCGCGCGCCGCTGCGGCGGATCAGGTCGGCGGCGAGCTGCTGGAGCTTGTCGGTGTCGCCGGTCGTGTGCGTGGCGCGCAGGAGTTCGTGCCACAGCCGCTCGTCGCCAGGGGCGGAGTTGAGCGCGGCGGTGAGCGCCTCGATGGCCCGCTCGGCGCGGTTCTTCACCAGGTGGAACTCGGAGAGGGCGAGCCCGATGTCCGCGACCAGCAACGGGAGTTGGGCATCGATGATCTCGTGCGTGAGCCAGCCGTAACGGCCCTCGGCACGGTCGGCGAGCAGCGGCCCGCGCACCAGCGCGAGCGCGTCGGTGAGCAGCCGCCCGCGTACGACCCGGCTGTCGACGCCCCTGCCCTGCGTGGCCTCGTGGTAGAGCGAGCGCAGCACATCCAGGTCGGACACGACTGACTTGGCGAGCGTGAGCCGCCCGTTGGCGTCGGTGGCGAGGCGCGGGGTGCCGTCGGGGTCGGTCCCGAGCCAGACACGCAGCCGGTCGAGCAGCGCCTCACGTACGTCGTCGGTGACACCGCGCGGCCAGAGCGCGGAGGCCAGTACCCGCGGGTGCACACCTTCGCGGTGCAGCAACAGCAGTGCGAGCGCCTCGTGTTGGAGCGGGCTGCGCTCGCCGTCCGGGGTGTCGAGGCCGATGATCTCGTACGGGCCCACGAGCCGGGCGTACACCGCCGGCCGTCCCTGCTCGCTGATGTCGACGAGGAAGGGGGGCGCGGTCGCCGGTCCGTCGGGAGTGCGCTCGGGGTCGGCGGCGGTGAACAGCTCGACGACCGCCCGCTGCTGGGCCAACGGCAGTACCTGGGCGTCGAGTTCGAGCCCGAGCAGGGGCGCGAGAAGTTTGCCCTCGCCGGTGATCTCCAACTCCCAGGCGGCGCCCGGCAGATCACCGCTCTCCGTGCCGACGAGATATCCGATGCCCAACCGGCTTGCGTCGGCGGCGAGTTCGGCGAGCTTGACGGCGTCCTCGCCGCTGGGTTCGGCGGCGAGGAGAACGAGGTGCGGCGCCCAACGGGTGTGCTGGGCAGGCCCGGTACGACCGGTGAGCACGGAGTCGTGCCCGGCGGCACCGAGCGCGCCGCGCCGCTGCCGTGTCTCGGCCTCCATGGTCTCCACGAGGGCCTCGATGTCGTCGAGGTGGCGCAGCCGGCTGGGGGCGAGGGGGGTGAGGTCCTGGCCGAACCCGACGAGGGTGATGGTCATGCGGTCGGACCACCCGTTGGTGGCCAACTCGGCGGCGACGGAGGCGAACACGGCGGCGCGGTCGGACTCGCTGCCGGTCAGGGAGACGATGCCGGGCACCGATTCCAGGTTGAGCAGCAGCCGCGAGTCGTCCATGGTCCCGAGGCTGACGAGCCCCGGGTAGGGAGCGGCGGTGTCGACATCCCCGTACCGCTCGGCGTCGGTCCGGGCCAGCAGCCAGAAGGTCTGGTCCTGCCCTAGCTGCCACGGGGCCGGCGGCCTCCCGGCGGGCTGCGCGAGCTGGAGGTGCAGATCACCGTTGCTGAGCCAGGCGGCGTAGACGGTGGGGAGGGGCCGGGACTCCTCGGCGAGAGAGGCTGCGAGACCGCGGAGCGAGAGGTCCAGCAGGCGTACGCCTTCGGGGTCGGCGCCGATGAGGAGGGCGTCCTGGGCGTCGGCGGCGGCACCGGTCGGCGTGGGCGGCTCCATACCGCGCCGCCCGCCGACCGCACCGAGCGCCGACTGCCACAGGGCCTGACGGCGTCGGCGTCCGAGAGCGAGGAGGAGACCGGCGGCGAGGAGGGGGGCGCCGACGAGGGCTTCGGGGAGCCCGAACGAGAACCCGGCGTCGGATTCGGCGGACACCTCACCGGACGCGGTGGCGTGCTGCTCGTGCTGTACGGCGGGGGTGGCGTGGGAGCCGCCGGGACCCTGCTGGGGGAGGCTGATGCGCGTGGTGCGGTTGTCGAGGGAGGCGGAACCCTGCTCTGCGCCGCCGCCCTGGGCATGGTCGCCGCCGGCCTTGGCGTACGCGTTGATCTGCTGCTGGACCTGCGAGGAGACGGCGGGCCCGGCATCGGGAGTGGCGGCGCCGGTCATCTCGACGAGGTCGCCGCCGCGGGCGTCGCCGGGCATCTGCATGATCCAGCCGGGCCGGATCAGACTGGCCTCGGACAGCCGCGAACCGTCGGGCTGCACCCGGTCCTTGTTGAGCTGGTAGATCTCGCTGTACCGGCGGCCGTCGCCGAGGTGCCGT
Organism: Streptomyces sp. NPDC020898; assembly: GCF_044333925.1. Taxonomy (NCBI): domain Bacteria; kingdom Bacillati; phylum Actinomycetota; class Actinomycetes; order Kitasatosporales; family Streptomycetaceae; genus Streptomyces; species Streptomyces sp. NPDC020898. Next base: position 19,922 of record NZ_JBIRRV010000008.1, on the reverse strand, counting down.
TCCGCTATCTCCCAGAGGGAGTCGTGGTGACGGCCCTCAGGGGGCTGAATCCGGTAGTACTTGGTGTCCTCGGCCTTGACCGAAGGACCCCCGACCTCCGCGTGGCTCGCGGCATCGGCGGCCTGCTGGCCGAGCGCGGCGGCGGTGGCGGCCGCCTGTTCCTGCTGCTGCGCGAACATCCCGCTCAGCGAACCGCCGGGCGTGGCCTGCGCGGAGGCGACGGTGCCCTTCTGGTTGTCGTCGTAGCTGTTCCCGAGCTGCGAGAGCCCCGGTGTGAGCGAGGCGGCCGTGGCACCCACGAGCAGGAGCGCGGCGACGAGCTGGCGTGCGAGCAGCTGACTCGGCCCGGCGCCCGGCACCCGCCCCGGCATCCCGACCCCGGACAGCGCGGCCTTGATCTCGACGAGCACACACGCCGTGAACTGGGCCCAGGCGATCCACACGATGACCCCGAGCACCCCGAGGAACGTGTTGACCGTGATCTCTTCCTGCAACCAGTCCAGGGACGGCGACCCACCCGGGAACGGCCAGCCGACCGTCACGGCGAGCGCGTAGGGCACACCGGCGAGCAGGACGACGAGGGCGACGAACGCGAGGAACGCCTTGACGAAGTCACCGAAACTGCGCCGCCGCCTCGGCAGAGGCTGCGGAGTCCGGTTCCTCGGCGTCGGCGAGTTCCCCGGCCCCGGCGAGCCTCCGGTCCGGCTGCCCGACGGGCTTCCCGTCCGGTTTGAAGTGCTGCGTCGCGGCATGGCGGGTGTCCTGGGTTCGTGTCGTGTGGGGTGGGAGGGAGATAGGGGGTGCGGTGTGTGATGTGGGGTGCGGTGTGGGGGTGTGCTGAGCCTATCGGGATCTTATTTCGGGCGTGGAGGCCTGTGGAGGGCCGGGTTGGGGAGGCGGTGTCCGGGGGTACGGAACTCGCCCGTTATCGCCCACCGAGTCCGAGTTGAGGGTGAGTGGAGAAGGCCGACACCCCTCGGCACACGTACCGTTCGCAACCGCGACGACACACTCCTCACGGTCCCCACACAATCCCCCGGCGGCACGCGAATGCCCTCTACGTGCCCCTGATAGCTTCGTTCCCTGCCGTATACACACGTCCAACTCCGGGGGAGATCAACCGTGGCCCGCCGCGCCCTGTCCATCACCGTCACCACGCTCACTGCAACAGCGGCCCTGCTGCTCAGCGCCTGCGGCGGTGGCGACGACTCCTCGCCGGATGACATCAAGGGGGCGGATTCGGGGGCGGGGAGTGCTTCGGCTTCTGCTTCGGCGTCGGCATCCGCGCCATCCGGGGTGAAGCGTCCGGCGATCACGCTCCCGGCCGACTTCCAGCTGACGTTCGAGAACTGGACGAGCAGCGACCCCGCCGAGCAGGCCGTCCTCACCGACGCCAAGGAACAGCTCCGGGCCGGATACGCGGCGATCATCGCGAACGAGCCCGACGGCGGCGAAGCCCTTGCCTTCTACGACACCGAATCCGGTCTTTCCCAGGACCGGCAGTGGATCAAGTCGTACACGGGCAAGGACCTCACGGTGTTCGGCAAGCTGCCCGCGTTCGATCCCAAGGTCACCATCGGCGGCAACAAGACCTCGGCGTCCCTCTCCTACTGCACCGACGAGAGCAAGGCCTACTCGAAGAACCGCAAGACCGGCCAGGTCGAGGGAAACCCTGCTGGGACGGACCCCGAGATCTTCTACATCGCCAGCCTGGCCAAGAGCGAACAGGGCGTCTGGCAGAACGTGTCCGTCCGTTCGGAGAGGGGCGCCTGCTCGTGACGAGGCATCCTCGCGGATGGCCGTCTCTGGCAACCGCGTCGCTCGTCACGATCGTTCTCACGTCGACGTCGACTCACGCCGTCGGAAGCGGTGGGGTCGGTCGGCCAACCGGTGATGCGTCAAACTTCCCGACGACCGGATCAGGGCCGGTCGTCGGCAAACAGGCCCTCCTGGTCGTTCACTTCATACGCGCGGTCACGCCAGATTCATTCTTGGCCCAGTTCTGTGCCGACGCGGACCTTCTGACGGACGGGTTCCGGCACCTCGATCCCCCGCCAGTAGAAGAGGCGCAGGATCACTCTCTGCGTGAGGCCCGCCCGGAAACCCTCCTCGAAGCCCTCGCTGAATGCCTGCTCTGCGGCCTCCAGCCACGCTCGGCTCCGCGGACTCGTGCCAGATGTGGAGAAGCGGCTTTCACGGGGTCCGGTCGTCCACGATACTCCCGGCGGCCTCGTCAGGTTCGATCGTCCTCGCCAACGAACAAGTCCTCTGCGGCAGTCGCATGGACCGCCCGCTGGGCCCAGGTCTTGAGCTGCTCCAGGTCCGTGCAGGCCTGCACCCGCTCCCGAACCGCATCGGGCACCGGGATGCCGCGCCACTCCAGAATGCCGAGGGTCATTCTGGCCCCCTCCTCGACCCGGCCCTCTTCGCGCACCTGTTCCGCCAGCGGGTGCCGCCAGAAGTAGTTGATCGCCGTCATCAGGTCCCTCCAGATCTGTTTCGCCCGGGGGTCAGCCAGGCATGAATCGACGAACTGCACGAAAACAGCCGCGCTCTCGGAATCAATGGTCCGCAGAGCGACAGCCAGGGATTCCAGTATGGCGGCGGACTGCGGGCCCCTGCCATGTGTCATGGCCGAGAGCACCGCGAGCGGTACGTCCCGTTCCGCCTCCCGCTCGTTCGCGATGACCGGCACGTTCTCCGGGCCCAGCACGAGCGGCCGTACCGTGAGCGAGTGCCAGCCGGGCAGGCCGAGCCGGATGGGCTCCGCCGCCCACCGAGCCGTTGCCGCGCTCTGGGTGATGACGATCAGCACCGGCTCACAGCGGTACTTCGCATACAGGAACGACAGGTAGTACGCCCAACTGCCGCGCTTGTCCTCGTCCTTCTTCCCCTGCGACTCCACGACCAGGAGATAGGCGCCGTCGTCCGTCTCCACCCGCAAAAGCGTGTCCACGCGTCGCTCGATGGGCTCGACCTCCGTCAGGTCCGCGTTCAGCACCGCAAAGTCGCGCGGCTCCGGAAACGGGACATGCAGCACGCCCTGTAAGGCACGCGTCAGCAATGCCGGATCCTTCTGGAAGATCCGGTGCAACGCCTCATGCGACGAGCCGACCATCCGCTCTCCTTTCCATCTTCTGTTCGGTGCGATCAACGAGCTATGCCGCAACGAGGTCACCCCACACGTATTTGCCTCGCCGGCCATGCCTGGTCAGCGGCTGCCAGCCCCAGTGGTCGGAACAGGAACTGACCAGGGCGAGTCCGCGCCCTTCTTCCGTGTGCGTGAGCTGCGTCAACGCCTCCGATGAGGGCGGCGGTGTAGGCGGTTCGGGATCGGCGTCCCACGCCCCGACCCGCAGGAAGCCGTCGCGCATCCGCAGGCGCAGGGCCACCGGGCCCTTGGTGTGGCGTACGGCGTTGCTGACCAGTTCGGCCGCGAGGAGCTCGGCGACGTCGGTGAGGCGGATCAGGCCGTGCATCGTGAGGATGAGGCGGACGGTACGGCGGCAGACGGTGACGGCGCGGAAGTCGTGGGGGATGTGGAGGACGTACTCCCACGGTTCGTTCGCGGTGGGGGCGTTTCCTTCGGTTTCGGGCATGCGTTGACTCCGTTGGTGGGGAGGGGAGTTGGCTTGCCGCTGAGGGCGCCGGGGGTGGCAGTGCCGCAGCCGTCATGGCAGGACGGGGCGGTGCGCTTCCGGGGTTCCGGTGATTCCGCAGCGTGTGCGTCGCGATACCGACGGTATTTCCTAACTTTAGGAATGTGCAACCCGTTCCCGTACGCTGACACCCGAACGGGGCATACAAGCGAGGCAGTTGGATCGAGGAGGAATCGGTGCCGCCGAAGAGACATCTCACGGCTCGCAGAGTGCGTCTGGGCACCGAACTGCGCAAACTGCGCGAGGCAACGGGTATGAAGGCCCGCGAGGCCGCAGCACTACTCGGAGCCGACTCGGTCCAGATGAGCCAGATCGAGTCCGGCGTCGCGGGCGTGAGCGCCGAACGCGTACGCCGCCTCTCAGCGCACTACGCCTGCACGGACGAGGCGTTGGTCGAGGCGCTGGCGGCGATGGCGACCGATCGCACACGCGGTTGGTGGGAGGACTACCGGGGAGTCCTGCCCCCGGTGAACCTGGATGTGGCAGAGACCGAGCACCACGCGACCTTCCTGCGCGAAGTCGTCATCACCCACGTTCCCGGGCTCCTCCAGACCCCGGACTACGCCCGCGCCGTCTTCGGGTACATGCGCCCGGAGCTACCGGAGAGCGAGTTGGCACCCCGGGTGGAGCACCGCATGAGGCGGCGCACGGTTATCGAGGGCAACGCCCCCACCCCGTACGAGACGATCGTCCACGAGTTCGCCCTACGCATCCGCGTGGCCGACCGCCAGGTCTCCCGTGCTCAACTCCGGCAGATCCTGGACCAGATCGAGCAGGGGCACGTCGCCCTGCGCGTCATTCCCACCGATCAGGACGGCTTCGGTGGTGCGGGCGCCTCAATGATGTACATGGGTGGCCCCGTGCCCCAACTCGACACCGGGTTCCGGGACGGCGCATCCGACACCGCGTTCATCGACGTAGAACCTCAACTGAGCACGCTTCGAACGCTTTTCCGTAAGGTGGAGGAGGCGACGCTGGACCCCACAGCGTCCCGGGATTTCATCCACCGGCTGTCGAAGGAACTGTGAGGCACGCCCCATGACCCAGTCCCTGAACTGGCGGAAGTCCACCTTCTCCAGCGGCGCCGAGGGCAACACCTGCGTGGAGATAGCCGACTTGCGCGCCCGCATCGCCATACGCGACTCCAAAGACCCAAACCACGGCTCGCTCACCTTCCCACCCCGAGCCTTCACCGCGTTCGTCGAGACACTCAAGGCCGACACTTCACACACGGCCGTCTGACCTCACGTCGGCCCAGGAACGGTCTCGGACCACGAATAACCGCGCGGTGACGAGGGTTGGCCCTCCGTGTCACCACAGCGGCACGGTCGTCGCCCGCCCCTTGGGGGCCATCGCCTTGGCCGGCTCACTCCTCGTTGAACTCCTTCTTGACGCAGACCTCGCCGGGACCGTTCCAGCACAGCTTCATCAGATACGCGGCCGCATAAGGGACAACGTTGTAGTCGAAGTAGTCGCAGCCGGCATCGCCGCCGTCCGCCTTCGTCTCCTTCAACTGCCACCCGGCCTGGTACATGTAGAGCTTGCCGGTGACACCGTGTCCGTCGGCTCGTGTGTCGCATACGCGGAAGGTGTCGGGGTCGGGGTCGAGGTGGGTCATGGTGCCGATGGTGTGCCCGCCGCGCTTCAGTTTCAGCTTGGTATCAGCCGCGCCGGCGGGGGCCGTCGCACCGACGACAAGGGCAAGGGCTCCGGCCACCGCGACGGCGCCATGAGCCACTCGATACTTCCGCATCGCATCTCCTGGGTGATGTGTTTCACGTACTCGACGACGACGTCGCCCAGCAGGTCAACGACAAGGTGGAGACCCAGGAAACGAAGGGCAACGGCCCTTCACCCCACCTCGTTCTCCGCCACAGCCTCACCCCGCACCGTCACGTCCCCGCCGTAGAACAGCCCCGTGAACACCGGCGAGTACGTCAACTGCACCTCGACCTGCACCTGGTCGGCGTCTGCCGCCACGCAGTGGGACGCTGCCGTGTCCGCCACGGACATGTCCATCTCCTGGGCGAAGGCCCTCACCCGGGCGTCGCAGTTCTGGAAGTTGATCGGGGCGCCGCCGGCAGCGTTGCCGTAGAGGGCTTCCAGGTCTATGTCCTGGGCGGCGTAACGCGCCGCCTGTTCCGCGATGTCCGCAGCTCGTTCACGCTTGGAGATGGACAGGCCGCCGTCGATCACGAAGGCGGAGAGGGAGAGGAACAGAAGGGCGAAGATGATCACCGCACCGGCGCCCGAGCCTCGGTCGTCCAAGCGGGCCCACCGACGCTCGGACCAGTCACGTACGGCAGAGGGCACCCTCAGTGGCAGCGTCACACCGTCCTCCGGAACGGGTCCAGCGGTGAGCTGAAGCTCGCCGTCAGCGTCGTGGGGATGTCCAGGCCGAGCATCGCCAGGCCCCGCACCTCACAGCTCACCTCGACCGTGAAGATGGTGTCGGCCACGAAGCCGGCGCTGGTCTGGGTCACCGTGACGGGGCCCGCGCAGATGTCCGTGAGGTCGGCCTCCGCCGCCTTGTTGGCCTCCGCCATCGCCGTCGCGTGATCCTTCTGGATCGATCCGGCCCGGGCCGCGTCCCGCGCCGCCCCCTCGATCGCCCCGCGCCCGTCGACCAGTTGCCCGAAGGCCACCAACACCAGGATGAACATGATCATCACCGGGGCGAGGATGACCACCTCGATGGTGGACAGACCCCGGTCGCCCAGGTCACGCCTGAACCGGTCACCCCGGAGAGGGAACGGGCTCATCAGTTCCCCCCCTCCTGTACAAACCGCTCCACAGGCCCCATCGACTGCGCGTGCACCGTCAGATCGAACCCCGGGAACACCATGGGCACCCGTGCCGTGATCTCCACGCCCACCGTGTTCTGCTCCGGCTGGAGCATCTCCACGTTCGGCGACAGGACCAGCGTCGGGCCCAGCTGCTGGATGTAGCTGTCCACCACGTCCTGCGCCTCGCCCCGCCACGCGCCCGGCTGGTCGTGCGCCATGGCCCGAGCCTTGCGGGCACCGGCCTGGGCCGCCGCCTGGGCCACGTGGTCGGCGAAGGAGTACAGCGCGAACTGCACCGTCGCGAAGATCATGAAGAAGAGTACGGGCGTGAGCAGCACGAACTCGATCGCGGTCATGCCCGAGTCGGACGTGCCGGAGTCACCGCGGGCGGACGCCGACTTCCGTGCGGCCTCCACCCTGCGGCGTACCCATCTGCCTGCGCCACCCACGAGCAACCCCGTCAACTCGACCCCGTACACCCCGTTTTCGTACGTGCGATCAGCAGGTGCCGGTCGCCTTGGCGCCCGCGATGCAGTCGCCGACCTTGTTGGCGCCGTCGCTCAGCGCGGTGTTGATGATCGCGGCGACGACGCCGACGATCGCCACGACGACCGCGGAGATGATGACCCACTCGACCGCGGACGCACCGCGGTCCAGTTCGCCGGAGCGGGCGCGCTGCACCCGGCCCTGCAGGAAGGTGACCAGGAAGTCCATTGCCGGGATCCCGGTGCTGAAGTTCCGTCCGTTCATGGTGGGTTGTCCTTTCGAAACGAATTTTGGGGAGTGGCAGTACTGGAATCAGTGCTGGAAACGGCTAGACCTGGAACACGCGCATCGCCGCCGGATAGATCAGGAACACCAGGAACCCGGCGCACAGCAGCAGCTGGGCCACGAGCATCGACTGGGACTTCTCGCCCGCGCTGCCCTCGATCTCCGCCAGCTCGCGGTGCCGCATGGTCTCCGCGCGTGAGGCGAGCGAGTCGCGAACCTTCGCGCCGTCGTCCGCGACCAGCGCCAACGAGGTGGAAAGGTCCTTGAGTTCCTCGACGCCCAGTTCCTCGCCCAGCGCACCGAGCGCCTGCCACTGGCTGGTACCGGTGATACGGGCGTCGTTCAGCGCGTTGCGGATGCGCTGTGTCGCCCAGCCGTCAGAGATGTCCGCCGCCGCCATCAGCGCCTCCGGCAGACCCCGGCCACCGGCCAGGCTCATCGACACCAGGTCGAGGTACGCCCCGATCACGCGCCGCAGGTCGCGCCGCTTTTCGGCCGCGTCCCGCCGTACCTCCAGGTCGGGGAGGAAGAAGAAGATCAGCGCGAAGAGCAGGGCCATCCAGACCGGGATGGCCGGGCTCTTGCCGATGCCCAGCGTCCAGACGATGGCGAAGAGGAACGGGCCGAAGAACAGACCGGCCGCCCCCAGCAGCACCTTCGTCGCCAGGAAGTTCTCCCAACTCCGGTCCAGGACGGCCAGATCGGCCCGCAACGAGCGCTGCTCCCAGCCCTGCTGGAAGTAGACGTCCGAGACGCGAGCGCCCACTTGGGCACGGAACGAGCCGATCCGGCCGGCGTCCTTCGTGCGATGCGCCGACTCGTACGCCGCTCCCCTCGCCCGCATCGCGTCGACCCGCGCGACCTGCGAGACCGCACTCCGCTTCGACGGCATCAACGCCCGTACGAGCACGTAGATGCCGAGGCCGAGTACCGCACCGACCACTACCGGCATGGTCAGGTCGTTCATCGACGTACCCCCTCTTCAGCCCCGTAGGGCGCCGGGCCCGGGGCTCCTTGGGCGGGTGTCCGGGACGGCCGTACGAACTGCACCGACGGGTCGTCCCGTACCAGGAAGCGTTCGGGTGTCTCGATGGTCGACAGCTTGCGCAGCCACCAGAAGCCGAGCGCGAACAGGCCGCAGACACCGGCGAGTACGACCTGACCGATCGGTGTGCCGTACGGCTCGACGAACTCGCGGTTGAAGATGGCGAGTCCGAGGACGAAGCCGACCGACACCACGACAACGATCTGTACGGACCGCCGAGTTGACGACCGCTGCGCCATGACGCGCTGCCGCATGTCGACCTCCTCGCGCGCCGACTTTGCGAGTGCGCCCAGGACTTGCCGCAGACCCGGCCCGCGCAGCCGCGCGTTGAGGATGAGGGCGGCGACGATGATGTCGGCGGACGCGTCGTTGATCTCGTCGGCGAGCTGCTGGAGCGCGTCGGGGAGAGGGGTGCGCGAGCGGAGCCGGTCGACCATCGCGTCCAGGTGCGGACGCAGTACCGGGGCCGCCGCGCGCGCCGACGCCGGGATCGCCTGCTCCAGACCGACCGCACCGGCGATCGTGTCGCGCAGCGACTCCGTCCAGGAGGCGAGGGCCTCCACGCGCCGCATGCCGGCCCGTTCCTCCGCCGCGCCTCCGAAGAGGCGGTCCCAGAAGAAGACGAGGACACCGGCCGCGATACCGGCCACCGCCCACCGGGTGAGCACCAGCACGGCCAGTCCGACGAGGGCGGCGAGCGAACCGCGCTGCCCCACGAACCGCATGAGTTCGTTGGCGCGCTCGCTGGCCTTCTGCTTCTCGTGCTCCGGCTTGGCCGGCAGCCCGCGGATCGCGATCGCGAGCAGCGCGAGCCCGCCGCCGACAGCGATGCCGGCCACGAGCGAGTACAGGACCTCGGTGGAGAACAGACCGCCCATGGAACCGAGCGAGCCGGCGGCCGCCGAGTACGTGTCCCCGTACGAGTCCCCGTAGGCATGCATATTGCTGTACGTCGTCATGGTCACCCCCAGTTCCCGCCGGGCAACCGGTACCCGTGCGCGACCAGATCGTCGAGGCAGGAAAGGGGCGCGTGCGGCACGATGCGGCCGTCCGGGGTCTCGGCGAAGACCTCGCTGGACAGCACCCGGCCGTCCACGCCGTTGACCTCACGGACCGAGGTCACCATGCGCTGGAGCTTGCCGCCCGTATGGAAGTTGTTGCGCCGCTGGATGAAGACGACGAAGTTCACGGCGCCCGCGACGAGCATCTGGCTGGCCTCGATGGGCAGCCGCTCCTTCGCCTGGAGCGCATACGTGGAAATACGGTTGAAGACCTCGTGCGAGCTGTTGGCGTGGATCGTGGAGAGCGAGCCGTCGTTGCCCTGCGACATCGCGTTGAGCATCGTCACGATCTCGTCGCCGAGCACCTCACCGACGATGACGCGGGAGGGGTTCATACGCAGCGACCGTCGCACCAGCTCGGCCATCGAAATCATGCCCTGGCCCTCGGAGTTGGGCAGCCGCTCCTCGAACGCCACGACGTTGGGGTGGAGTTCGGGAAACTGGTCGAGCCCCAGCTCCAGCGCGCGCTCGACGGTGATGAGCCGCTCGTGCGGCGGGATCTCGTTGGCGAGGGCCCGAAGCAGCGTCGTCTTACCGGCGTTGGTGGCGCCCGCGATCATGATGTTCTTCCGGGCGCGCACGGCACAGGCCATGAAGTGCGCGACTTCCGGAGTCACCGTCCCGTTCCCGACCAGGTCGGAGATAAAAACCTTGCCCATGCGCGCACGACGAATCGAGAGCGCCGGGCGTCGCGTGACATCCATGACGGCCGACAGTCGCGACCCGTCCGGCAGCCGCAGGTCGAGCTGCGGATTGGCGGAGTCGAAGGGCCGGGAGGAGAGCCCGGAGTAGGCGCCGAGCACCTGGATGAGCTCGATGAGCTCCTCGTCGGACTCGGCCACCGGGTCACCGGCGACCTCACGTCCGTCGGAGTAACCCACGAAAACCTGGTCGTACCCGTTGATGTCGATGTTCTCGACGTCGACGTTGTCGAGCAGCGGCTGCAGCCGCCCGACCCCGAACAGCGCGGCGTGCACAGCGGCCGCGTACTGCTCCTCGGTCTCGGCATCCAGCGGCGTACGCCCGGCGTTGATCTCCGTCCGGGCGTAGTCCTCCAGTATCTGGGCTATGACGGCCCGCGCGTACTGCCGCTCGTCCTCGCCCGACATCGGCGTGACGTTCGAGGTCTGATCGAGCCGACGCTGATCGGCGATCCGGTCACCGGCGTCCTGCCGGAACCGCTTGACCAGCGAATGGTCGACTACGGTCATCGGCCGGCTCCGGCATGGCCGGAGTAACCGGTCTGCTGGCCCGGCTGGGCGTGCGTCTGACCGGGCATGTACCCGGCGGCCTGACCCTGACCCTGTACCTGACCGGGTACGGACCATGCGGCGCCGTACTGCTGGTACAGATCCGAAGTCACCTTGCGGGCCGACCTGATGAGCATCGACTTGTCGAGCCGCCCGCGCTTGCGCCCCGCCAACTGCTCGGCCCCGGCCGGGTCTTCGGCGAGCGTGCCGACAACTCGGGCGCCCGTCTGGGCGTGTACGAGCATGTCGTTGACCTGGTTGACCAGCTTGCCCGAGTTGTTCGGGTCGGCGATGAGGACGACCCCGATGAGGGGTGTGGCGAGGCTGGCGGCGCCGCGCGGACCGCCGTGCAGCTTGGTGGAGAGGGCGGCGGCACGGTCGCGCACGCGCGCGATGGCTTCCGGTTCGGTCCGCGAGATGAGCAGCACCAGCGCGGCATGCGGAAACAGCTCGACGACAGGCGTGTCCCCGCTGATCCGTCCGCAGTCGGCGATGACGTCGGCGGGCGCGTTCGGGGAGTCGGCGAGCTGCGCGAAAGCACCGCCGAGGGTGCCCCAGAGGCCGGCGAGCCCGGCGGCCTGCTCGGCGATGCCGAGCCCGACGAGCACTTCGAGCCCCCCGCTCAACGGCTGGACGTGGTCCCAGAGTTGATCGGGAACGAGCCCACGCCGGGCGGTCGCGGCAATCGACAGCATGCCGGTGTTCGGGTTCAGCATCCCGCCGTGCGCGGCGGCACTGCGGTAGATGAGGTCCCCGCCGGCCGGATCGGCCTCGGCGAGCAGCGCCCGCCGGGGCCAGACCGCCGCGAGCGCGACGGCCGCGGTGGTCACGCCGGGGGAACCCTTGTCGGCGGCAAGAACGATGAGCGCCATGGTTCTGGGGCCGCCTTCAGCTGCTGGGGATGAGCACGAGGGCCACCGCGCCGGTGGCAGCGGCCTGCGCGAGTTCGGCGGCCTTGGTGCTGTCGACGGTGAGGGTGACGGGGAGGTTGGTACTGCTTATTACGTCACTGCCATCAGAGGTCTTTACGTCGCTGACCTTCGCCTTGTCCACGATCAGACTCGTGCTGGCGCCGGACGAGGAGGAGTCGCCGGAACCCGTGCTGGAACCGGTACCGGTGGCAGTGGAGTTGACGCGGTAGGCGGCGACCATGTCACCCTGCTTGAGGCCGCTCGGGTACTGGCCCTGCTTGAGGGAGAGCCCGACGATGGCCTGCCCGGCGGCGAGGCCGGTCGCGCCGGTGAACATCTGCCCGACGGGGACGACCCCGTCAGGGATCGCACTGACGGCCTTCAGCTTCATCAGGCCTGTCAGTTGCTCCCACGGGATGTAGTCGATGCTGTCGTCGGCCGCGACCAGGACAGCCTCCGTGTTGGCCTTGGTGACGGACCCTCCGGCCGGGATCGGTTTGGTGATCTTGACGACCTCGATCCGGTCCCCCGCCCGCAGCACGAGCATCGTCGCGCCCAGCGCGCCGACCAGGATCAGAAGCACCGCAAGAGCGGCAAGAGCCGGTTTGCGCTCGCGAGGCGGTGCCGGGAGCCGCTCACCGGTCATGGGCTGAGCCGGTACCGCGGAACGGCCGCCGCCCGCACCCGTACGCTCTTGGATCTTCACGCAACAGCTCCCCGTACACCCAAGAAAAATTCTGCCAATTTAAGTGCTAAATAGGACACTTCACGCGCGATGCATGCGATACGCCCTTGCCGGACGTACCGCCCGACCTGGCCAATTAGCCAGCGCTGGAGTGAGTGTCAAGCCATGGCACCGTATCAGCCGCACATAAGCCCCTCAAGGCGCGTTCTGGATCGTGAACAGCGCGAGACACAACGTTACTCACCTGCAACTACGTCCGCACGCTTCCCCGTTGGGCACAGCGATCTACGGACGGCACCTACTGTGCAACCGCGAATCCATTGCCTTCCCTGCGCCTCATCCACTCCGCACCCGGCACCGACCGCCGCACGAGTCGGTCATGAGGCCTGCACGATTTGCTCACGCGACGGTGGAACCACCGTGCCATGATCTTGCATCAAACTTTGATCGCAGGGATGACCAGGACGACCAGGACGACGCCACGGCAAACACCGTCCGCACCGGTCACACCCCCCGCACTCGCCGAACGCACACTCACCGGCCGAAACCCGAGGAACTCCCCCCGATGCAGCGCGCCGCCCTGACCCTCACCGTCACCGCCCTCTCCCTCGCCGCACTCACCGCCTGCTCCGGCGGCGACGGCAACACGAACACGGCGGACAAGCCCACGGCGCCCGCCTCGGCCTCGCAGGCCAAGCAACTGGGCCCGGCCGAACGGCTCGCGCAGCTCCTGGTCACCAAGGCCGAGGCCGTCGACTACACCGTCAGGGAGCCCGCCGAGGGCGAAGCCCTCGCTCAGTCCCAGGACGACATGAGCGTCGACAAGCCCGACTGTGCCCCGCTGGCATACGCGATGAACGAGCTCCCCGTCGGGGACCCGAAGGCCTCGCTCGTGCGCGTCGCCAACGGGCCCGACTCCATGTTCACCCTCATCACGCTCGCCACCTACGCCGACGGCAAGGCCGAGGCCGCGATGAAGGGGCTCACGGCAGCAGCGGACTCGTGCGGCGGCGGCTACACCGCAAAGTCGACCTCCGGGGCCACCACCACATACGGCTCGGTGACCGTGGAGACCGCTCCCGCCGGTGGCGACGAATCCCTGGCCACCGCCGCGACCTTCCAGCACCAGGGGGTCACGCAGACCCTCCGCACACAGACCTTCCGCTTCGGCGACACGATCGCCAACTACTTCTCGCTGGACAGCGGCAGTCTGGTGCAGGGCCGACAGGGCCAGGCCAAGATCCCGGCCGCCCTCGTCAAGGCACAGAACGCGAAGCTTGCCTGACAGGGCACGCCGGTTGCGGGAGGATCCGGGCGTCGTCGCCCGGATCCCGGCCTCAAGAGAGTGAGGACAACCCGTCCAAGAACCGCCCTGGAGCCGAGATCAGCGCACCGCGAAGCGACAGGTTCCGTGTGTACACGCCCTCGAAGAGGATCGCGAGACTGATGTCCACGGAGTCCACCGCCCCGTGAGCCGTTCCGGAAATGCTCTTCGGGTCTGACGCGCTGGAACGAGCCATGACGATCCGGGACTCCGGGCGTTCCAGCACGTGATGCCGCCGGTTTCCTTCCTCCCGGTATCGGTACTCCCGTCCCACCGCCCAGATCTTCAGAGCCCGGCCTCCCCTGCTCATCCGCAAGGTCTTCCGGCTGAAGGACGCATGCTGCCCCGCCACGCTCAGCTTCCCTTCGGCCAAGCGGGGCCGGCCACCGTACCGAATGCTTTTGAAGGAGGACATGGGAATGTTCTCGCCGGTCACCGCGGCACCAATGATCCCCCTGGGTTCGGACACCTCTACGACTTCCAGGGCAGGCAGGGTCAGTTCCACGAGACCCAGCTGCCCTACAGGGCCACGCCAAAAGGTCACGTGAGCCTGTTCCCGCGAGGTAACGGTGTTCTTGTACCGCTCGAGCTCGAACCTGAATTCAGCCACAGTCATCTCACACTCAGTCATCTCGCGCTCAGTTGAATCACGCCTAGTCGAACCAGCCACCGATGGTCTTGCCGACGCTCTTCGCGCCGTCGGCGAGCTTGCCGGCTCCTTCGCCGATTTTCTCCCCTGCCCAGGCTCCGGCGTCCGCGACCTTTCCAGGGAACTTCTTGACGGTGTCCCAGTTGTCGACAATGGTTGCGACACCATAGACCGCACCGGTGACCACCGCCGCGCCGATCGTGATGGGGTTGGGAGCGATCATCGCCGCCGTGAGGGAGGCGTTGAAGGCCACGCCGGAGACCTTCGCCACGTACCCGGCCTTGTCCCGCTTGAAGGCATCGACAGGGTTTCCTTCCTGCACCAGGTCGACGGCACCGATCACCGTGGACACCGCGCTGCCGCCGACGCCTGCCGCACGCCACCAGCCGGCGGTACGCAGGGCGGTCCCGGCTCCAGACGCGAAGGCCCCGAAGCGGCTCGCTCCGGTAGCCCTGCTCAAGTTGGAGGCGTTCTGGCCGACCTTGAGCAGGTTCGCCTCCCAGGCCCACTGCTTTCCCGAAAGGGCGGCGAGACTGTCCTTTCCGGTCAGTACGTCGAGGATCGGAGCGGGAGTACGTGACCCGATGGTCGCAGCCAGAGAACGGATCTGTGAAGGAATAAGACGGGACGTCGACTGCCCCTTCAGGAGCTGGGCGAGTGTGGTCCCAGGCGCCTTCAGGAATTCGACCCTGCCGGGATTCTTGAGGCTTTTAAAGTACTTGACCAGTTGGAGTGTGCCCGCCGCCGTCATCTTGAACGCGCCCGGAACTGTGGAGGCCATCGCTGTGATATCGATGTAGTCCCCGACCACTTCGCCGAGGTTCTTGTCATTCGTGATCTTGGCGACGCCATCGGACTTGATGCGCTGGATCCAGTCCGAGAGCGTCTCGCCCTTCTGCCGTTCCAGCCACTTGGTATCGAACTTGTCGCCGTTCGCGACGGAGGCGTTCGCGATCAGCATCGCGTCGGGCGGAAGGTTCGCGCCCTTCAGTTCCTCGGCGGTGAAACCCGCGTACAGAGCAGCAGCCTTAGGATCGCCTTTTTCCGCTCGCAGAATAGCCGAACGCCGCCGAAGGTCGACCGCCGTGTCATCGGTCCAGGCACGTATGGGTTTGAGGGCGCTCAGCTTGTCGGTGACGCCGAGCTGGGACGCACGAGTGAATGCCTCGTCCAGTTTG
The DNA here is from genome assembly GCF_044333925.1 of Streptomyces sp. NPDC020898. Classification (NCBI taxonomy): domain Bacteria; kingdom Bacillati; phylum Actinomycetota; class Actinomycetes; order Kitasatosporales; family Streptomycetaceae; genus Streptomyces; species Streptomyces sp. NPDC020898. The sequence continues at coordinate 4,603 of NZ_JBIRRV010000008.1, read as the reverse complement.
TCCCGCAGTTGGCCTCTGCCGTCGAGCAGTCGGGCCAAGTGTTCCATGTCCTCCGGATTGGCCATGCGCTTGGAACTGTCGCTCATTTTTTCCCCGTGGTGATCAAAGTGATACGCGAAGTGTGGATCTCGCGATCAGCTGGACTCAAAACAGCATGGAACGCCGAAGAACCAACCAACCTCACCCTTATGCAGACTTCGCGGCGAGCTGGCTCCCGTCCGGCAGCAGATCCGTGATCAGCTGCCAGAGTTCCTTGGCCGAGGTGCGCCGCACCTTCAGCTCGCTGCTCGCGTCCACCTGACCGTCGACGACCGGCTCGGCGGGCAACTCGCGCAGCCAGTACCCCTCAAGTCCGCAGTCCCACACGGCCAGCGCGGAGACGGCCGCTCCGCCGGCGTTCAACTTGGGGCCGTCCCCCTGCCAGACCACGGTCATCCGCCACATGCAGTTGAGCTGGGCCAGCACCTCGGCGAGCCGCACCGGCGACCCGACGACCCCGGCCACGGCCTCCGGCTCCTCGAACTCCCCGGCCTCCATACGCGCGATCACCTGATCCAGCGCGCCCATGGTCGAGACGATCTCCTCACCGCTGTCGGTCGCGTCCGTGAAGTCGCGATGCAGATCCACCATCCTGGCGAGAGCCCATACGAGCGTCTCGGGTTCGGCGGGTGTGTACTCCGACTCCTGGTCGCCCGGCCAGCACTCGTGCGTGAAGATGAAGTCGTCGCCGACGACGGCCCCGTTGCTGGACACGCCCTGCGGGCCGGTCATCTCGACCCGGGCGATGACTCTCGGTTCCATCAGCGTGGCGACGAGCGGGTACAGATCGGCCGAGATCTTGTCTTCGGCATCGAGGATCCCCGCCTCCTTCAACTCGGAGTGCGCCTGCGCCAGTTCACCTGGAACCTGCCCCTCCTCCACAAGGAGTCCCAGCACACTGACATGGGAATCGGACAGCCGCAGCCGACGCCGAGCCGTATCAATGGAAGGCATTCTTTCCTGTCCCCCTGCAATCAGACTGCGATCAGAGATCGTTGAGCCGGTTAGAGATCGTTGAATCGGTTGAGGAACCGTCCTGGCAGCGACACCAGCGCACCGGACGCCGAGAGGTTCCGCGTGTACACACCCTCAAGGACGAGCGCGATGCTGATGTCGAGGGCGTCCGCATCGCCCACACAGGTCCCCGAGATGGTGCGCGGATTCGTCCAGCTCGAGCGGCTCATCCGCACGCCCGCACCGGACCGCGTCAGCTGGTGACTGCGCTTACCGCCCAACTGGGCATAGGTGTACGTGCGTTCCTTGACCCGGATCCGGAGAGCTCGCCCCTTCTTTCCGGGCCACCACACGCTCCGGGAGAGTTCCGCGGTGTCCCAGTCGAGGCGCAGTTCGCCCCGGGCCAGCAGCGGACGCCTCAGGAAGCGCAGCCCGAGGTACGTGGTGAGCGGAAAGCCCTCGCCGCTCACCGCCACCTCGCAGTACTCCGGCGGGTGGTCGCCGTGCTCCGTGGGAAGGGCCAGCTGGATCTCGCCGAGCCCGTTCACCTGGCCGACCCACGAGAAGACCTCGCCACGGGCCCCTTCGGCAGATGCCGAACGTTGCAGCTCGAACGAAACCCCACTCATACGCCTGACACCTCCCGCTCCTCCACCGCCCAGGCCGAACCGCGCCGACCGAAACCCGACGCCATAGTAAAGGGAGGGCAATGGGAGCAAACGATCGGCCTCTCACAGCAACTCACCCCCGCTCCGGCGCAGATGGAGACGAGGACGAGGCGGAGCCAGGGGACGAGGCGGAGCCAGGACAGCGACAAACCCTAGGATCGGCGCCTCTGCCCGGCGTAGAAGAGGGCTGAACCGGCCGTCAGGAAGAGTCCAGCCGTAATCCCCAAGCCGAGGACATCAGGAGTTCGGGCACCGGGCCGCGCCTCGATCCAAGGGCCGAGCGCTCCCTGCGGATCTCTGAAGAGGACGACCTCCTGTCCCACCTCGAACTGGCCGTAGCAGTTCTGCTGTTGCGACAGATCGCGCGCCGTCCCGGTCGTGTCGACGACCCGGCAGACGGCCAGCTGAGTGCTCCTCTTCACCCCTCGGCGCTCCCCCGTGTCCGCGACCACGGCGTGCACCCGCTCACCGAGCTGCTTGATGTACGTCTCATAGAACGCGGGCCCGGCGAAGAAGGGGAGCGCCAACGCGGCCACGGACGCGAGCGTCGCCGCGCCCGCGCGATGCCAGACACCGCCCGCGACGACAGCGGCGGTGGCTGCCACGGCCAAGGTGACGACGACTCCGGCCCACATGCCGTAGGAGTACTGGCCCAGGACCCCGGCGGCGACACCCGTCACCGGGATGAGGAGGGCCCACTTCAGCGTGTTGAGTGCGTGACCCGACGCTGAGGCCGCGGTCGTGTGGTCGGCGGGCGACTCGGTCTGCGCGACCAGCGGCATCTCGTACATCTCCATCGTCTCCGTGCGGACCCGCTCCCCGCGAGTCCATCGTTTGCAGACACTAAACGGAAGCCGGGAGACAGGAAATGAGTACCCGTACCCATGCGGGCGCCCTACCGCACCGTGCACCCTCTTGACCATGCAGATGAACACGCAGCCGCCCAGCCTGCTTCCGCGCCGACGCCCCGGCAAACCTGGCGCGATCATGCTCGGTGCAGCACTGTGGGGCGCCACTGTGTTCTGCACGCTGTACGTCGTCGCCCCATGGGCGTTCGGGATGCTGCGCTGCGCTTTCAACCTGGTACTCGTGGCCTCGGCGGGGATGTTCGGTGTCAGCCTTCACCGTGAGTTCGGCGTCCCCAACGTCCTGCTGGCACCCATGACTGTCATCATCAGCGGATCACTGTGCGCCATCGCGTGCTGCTTCTCCACCGTACGAGCACTTCCGCGCAGCCACCGTGCGGCAGCCTTGGGTGGCTGCGCACTGCTCGCACCGCTCCTGGCGACCCTCTGGATCGTCTGGTCGTGAGCCACCTCCTCCTGAGCCACCTCTTCGCCGCCGGCCCCGTCCGAACACGATCAGGACACGGAACTGTCGATTCCAACCGGCTAGATCCCCAATTGCCCCCTTCGCTGACGGGTTCGCTCTGGCGAAACCAGGAACCACACCGCTAGCGTCATTGCCCTTGACCTCGACCAACCCTCGCCCCACCGGGAGCCGACCGTGAACCGCCGTTCCTTGCCCGTTGCTGCCGCGCTAGCCGCAACCGCAGCCCTGTTGCTGACGGCGTGTGGCAGCGGGGATGACAAGTCCAGCAACAACGACGAGATCGCCGGAGCCGACGCCGGTGGCTCGACACCCTCGGCATCGCCGAGCCCGAGCACCTCGGACTCCATCGAGCGGCCTGACATCACGCTCTCCGCCGACGCCAAAGACGTCTTCGAGGCCTGGAAGACGGGCGACACAACAGAGGACGCGGTTCTCGCGGATGCCGCACGCGCGCAGACCGCCATGAACAACGCCATCCTCAAGGGAAATCGGACACCGCGGGCCTGACGTTCTATTACCAGGGCGAAGCCCTCACGACGTCCGTCAAGTGGGTACAGAAGTGGCTGGATGCCGGGATCACCTACACCGGGACCACACGCTATTACAGCCCGACCATCAAGATGTTTGATGCAAAGTCCGCCGGCGTCTCCTTCTGCGCTGATGAGAGCAAGGCGTACAACAAGGACCGCAAGACCGGTCAAGTCGATAAGTCACCGGCCGACAACGACTCGTACGTGCTGTACAACACCCGCCTGGAGAAGAGCGAGCAAGGCGTCTGGCAGACGACCAGCGGTACGTCTGTGCGGGGGAGCAAAACATGCGTTCAGTGACTAGGGCTCGCACTCTCACTGCCGCTGGGACGCTCGCCACGGCCTGCGTACTCATCACTCCCACCTTGGCTTTCGCCAAGGACCCGGGAGGGTCGCAGTTCGACGTCGAAGGCAGCAACGAGAAGGACAGCGGGCAGACCCTGGAGTCTCGCATCGTCTTCACCGGCCCCACAGGAGGTTCGGGGAACGGAAGCTCCGGAGGGTTCACACCCGTCGGCGACTGGTCTCCACCCGCCTGCTGGTACGAGCCCAAGTGGACACCTGCCGAGTTCGCCAAGGAGTTCCAGAACGAATGGAACATTCCCCACTCCAGCGGAGTGGGGGAGGCATACGCCCTGGCCCAGGACCATTACAAGAACGGCAACCCGTACAAAGACTTCAACGAGTCGGAGACGGGCAAGGGAATGTGGTGGGACGCGGTCCGGGACACCTCGCGCGAAGAATCGGGTGACCCCGCTGCCTTCGCCTGCGACACGGCCACGTTCTGGGTGGAGAACGGCGAGACACCTGACGTCGAGAACGCTGTGACTCCCGAGATACTCGCTGAAATCGCATACAACAGGATCAAGGTTCCCGACACCAAAGTCACACTCGCCCCCGAAAACATCACCAAGGTCAATCTCCCCACCTGGGCATGGCTCGATCAGGCTGAGTTCAAGGAAGTCTCGGTCACCGCATCACTCAATGAGCCTTTTCCATCCTCAGTCTGAGCTGGCCAGTTGGAGGGTGAGGACAGCTTGGACGAGGCTCGTGATCCGGGTCGTCGAGCATCGGAGCTTG
>NZ_JBIRRV010000007.1:189626-568716 GCF_044333925.1 Streptomyces sp. NPDC020898 | reverse complement strand
GGCTCGGCGTACACGGCCACGCTCGCGATCCCGGCATCCCGGCAGGCCCGGGCAACGCGGACAGCGATTTCGCCACGGTTGGCGATGAGCACCTTGCGCACTTTCCTCCGCCGCACACTCATGAGAAGAACTTCCAGGACGCGGCAGGGGCCGCGTACGCACGGCTGCCCCGGCTCCAAGAGGCCGTCCTGGCAGGCCCGTTCGTACCGTCGCCGCTTTCCGCGGCCGACTCCTGCTGCTGTCCGGCCGACAGCAGCACGGCCACCACCGCTGCCAGCTCCTCGTCGCTGGGGTTTCCGTGCAGCACCTTGAACGCGTTCATCTGTCCGCCGTCCCTTCGTACGTCGGCTTCACGTCGGGGGATTTCCATGCTTGCGCGAGGGAAGATCGGCGTGCTTCGTGCGCAGCATGGCCAGTGAACCGATCAGCGCCGATCGGGTGTCACGGGGGTCGATCACGTCGTCCACGAGCCCGCGCTCCGCCGCGTAATAGGGGTGCATCAGCTCCGACTTGTACGCGTCGATCTTCTGCCGGCGCATCGCGTCCGGGTCCTCGGCACCGTTGATCTCACGGCGGAAGATCACGTTGGCGGCGCCCTCGGCGCCCATGACGGCGATCTCGTTCGAAGGCCAGGCCAGTGACACGTCCGTGCCGATGGACCGGGAGTCCATGACGATGTACGCGCCGCCGTAGGCCTTGCGGACGACGACGGAGATGCGCGGGACCGTGGCGTTGCAGTACGCGTACAGCAGCTTGGCGCCGTGCCGGATGATGCCGCCGTGTTCCTGGTCCACACCCGGCAGAAAGCCCGGCACATCCACCAGGGTGACCAGGGGGATGTTGAAGGAGTCACAGACGGAGACGAAGCGCGCCGCCTTTTCGCTGGCGTGGATGTCGAGTACACCGGCGACCGACGACGGCTGGTTGGCGACGACGCCGACGACATGGCCGTCGAGGCGCGCCAGGGCGCAGACGATGTTGGTCGCCCAGGCGGAGTGGACCTCGAAGTACTCGCCGTCGTCGACGACTTCCTCGATCACCGACCGCATGTCGTACGCCTGGTTGGGGTCGGCGGGGACGAGATCCAGCAGTGCGTCGTTGCGCCGGTCGGCCGGGTCGGACGTCGGGGTGACGGGCGCGAGCTCCCGGTTGTTCTGCGGGAGCAGCGAGAGCAGATAGCGGACCTCCTCCAGACAGGTCTCCTCGTCGTCGTGGGCGAACTGGGCGACGCCCGACACGGAGGCGTGCACGTCGGCGCCGCCGAGGCCGTTCATCGTGACCGCCTCACCGGTCACGGCCTGCACCACATCGGGTCCCGTGATGAACATCTGCGCGGTGTCGCGGACCATGAAGACGAAGTCGGTGAGGGCGGGGGAGTAGGCGGCACCGCCCGCACACGGGCCCAGCATCACGCTGATCTGCGGGATCACACCGGAGTTGCGGGTGTTGCGCTGGAAGATGCCGCCGTATCCGGCGAGCGCGGTGACACCCTCCTGGATACGGGCGCCCGCTCCGTCGTTGAGGCTGACGAGCGGGGCGCCCGCCGCCTCGGCGAGGTCCATCAGCTTGTGGATCTTGGCGGCGTGGGCTTCGCCCAGGGCACCGCCGAAGATCCGGAAGTCATGGGCGTAGACGAAGACCGTCCGACCGTGCACGGTGCCCCAGCCGGTGATCACCCCGTCGGAGTGGTAGCGCTTGTGTTCCAGGCCGAAACCACTGGCCCGGTGTCGGCGCAGGGCCTCGATCTCCTGGAACGAACCCTTGTCCAGCAGGAGTTCGACGCGTTCGTGGGCGGTCAGCTTGCCGCGGGCATGCTGCCGGTCGGTGGCTTCGGGGTCGGGTCCCTGCCGGGCCCGCTCCTTGAGCGCGTGCAGTTCGGCTATGCGGTCCTGGGTCTGGGTCTGGGTCTGGGTCTGGGGCGTCACGGACGTACTCCTTGTCACGTTGAAGGGACGGGTCGGGGCGGAGCGCGGTCAGTGCGCCGCCACCTCGGCCAGCAGCCGGGAGGCGTGCTCCCAGTCCGTGCGTGTGCTGCCGCAGGCCGCCACATAACCGTCGGGGCGCAGCAGCAGGAACCCGCCGCCGCCCTTGCGTACATGGCTGTGGCTGACGAGCGCGGGCCGCAGCCCGGCCAGTGCCCGGCCGCGCAGCTCCCCCTCGCGGTCCCCGCGTCCGAGCGTCACCAGCCGGTACCGGTCCCCGTCCGGGTGTGACGAGGCCCAGTGCGGTGAGCGGGTGCCCGGCTCCGGAAGACGGCGCCCGCCGAGCCGGCCGCCCGCCCGGTCCGCCGGGTAGCGGACCCGCCAGCCTGCCAGCAGCGGTGCGAACCAACGGCGCAGCAGCCCCAGGGACTCCAGCGTGCTCCAGACGGTGTTGCGGACCCGCGCCGCGGTGGGGCCCAGCGTGAACACCTTCAGGAACTGGTGGGTGTTGCGGACGATCTGCTCGGCCGCGTGCCGCCGCTCGGGCTCGTAGCTGTCGAGCACGGCCGGGTTCAGCGTCCCCTTGATGACACCGGCCAGTTTCCAGGCGAGGTTGTGCACATCCTGGATACCCAGGTTGAGGCCCTGGCCGCCGAGCGGGGAGTGTGTGTGGGCGGCGTCCCCGGCCAGGAAGACGCGTCCCTCGCGCAGCCGGACCGCGATCCGCTCCTGACTGCTGAAGTTGTTCACCATGTCGAGCGAGGCGATGCGCAGACCGCCGGGCCCGCGCTCGTCGAGGATCTGCTGCACCCCCTCCTCGGTGAGGGGGTGGCCGACGGGGACGGCCGCGGACACGCGGACCCGCTCGCCGGGCATCGAGGCGAAGACGACCGAGCCGGCCAGACCCAGGAAGTACGTGACCGCGTCGTCCGCGGGCCGCCCTTCGAACCGGCCCTCGGCCAGCAGGAAGTTGACCGGAACCGGGCTGCCGGCGAAGTCGATGCCGAGCTGTTCACGGATCGGGCTGCGCACCCCGTCGGCTGCGACGAGCCAGTCCGCCTCGATCCGCGCCGTCCCGTCCGGACCCTCCGTCTCGACGACGACCGTCTCCTCGTACGGGACGATCTTGGTGACCTCGACGCCGCGTTCCACGTGGCCGCCCAGCTCTCCGAGGCGCCGCTCCAGGAGCGCGCAGGTGCTCTCCTGCGGGAGCATCAACGGCTCGTTGAGCGCGCCGAGTTCGATGCGCAGGGTGCGGCCGTTCGCCAGGTGGTACTCGTTCGCGCGGATCCGCAGGCCCTGCCGCTCCGCCTCGTCCAGGATGCCCAGCTCGCGGAAGACCCGCAGGGTCGGGGCGTGCAGTTGTACGGCGCGCGATCCGCGGTGCGGGGAGTCCTGGGCCTCCAGGACGCGGGCGGGAACGCCGCGCTGCCACAGGGCGCAGGCGGCGGCCAGACCGACCGGGCCCGCGCCCGCGATCACCACCGTCGTCTTGGTGTCCTTCATGTTCGGGTCGGCCTCCGGTCTCTGGTCCCTCTGGTTCATCTGGTCCGCGTTCACACCGGCTCCCGGGTGTTGAGGGTGACAAGCCAGGCGGTGACGGCTTCGGCGGTGTCGGGCGCGTACTCCTCGATCATGGAGAAGTGGTCCCCGGGCACATCGGCCGCTTCGTGCGGCGGCTGCCAGGACGACCGCCAGCCGTCCCCCTCCGCCGGCGGGGTGCCGGGTACCGGCTCGGACGGGCGGACCAGCAGTACCGGTGTCTTGACCGGGCCGGGCCGCCAGCCGTCGAGCAGGCTCAGATAGCCGCTCATCGCGGTCAGCCGGGCGTCCTCGACGGGGCCGAACTCCTCGAGCCGGCCGGCCATCTGCCCCATCAGCGCGGGCCCGGCCGCCGCGAGAGCCTCGTCGCCGGGCGCGTACGTGTCGAGCAGGACGAGCGCGTCCGGGTAGACCCCGGAGCTCTCCAGCAGCCGGACGGTCTCGTGGGCGACGACGCCGCCCGAGGAGTAGCCGACGAGGACGAACGGTCCGCCCTCCGTGTTCCGGCGGACCGCTGTCGCGGCCGCGTCGGCGATGGCGTCCAGTGTCGAAGGCAGCCGTTCACCGTCCCGGAAACCGGGCAACGACAGGGCGAACACGTCCCGGTCGCCGGCGAACGGCGCGGCGAACCGCGCGTACTGGTGGGGTCCGGAGGTGGCGAGGACGGTGGGGAAGCACAGCAGCCGAGGGCCACCGGATCCCTCCGTGAGCCGTACCGGCTCGGGCAGGTCGCCCGGCTCCGGTACGGCGAACACGGGCCGTTCGCGGGCGGCTTCGGCCAGCCGGTCCATGACGTCGGCCGTGTCCCCGCTCGCGTACGCAGCCGAGAACCGCTCCGCGAGAGCGCCCTGCGACCCCGGCTCCCGGGCACTGCCGGCCAGTTCGTCGGCCAGATGGCGGGCCAGCGCTTCCGGCGTCCGCCGGTCGAGAACCACCCGGGCCGGCAGACGCAGTCCGGTCGCGGCGCTGAGCCGGTTGCGCAACGCCACACTCGTCACCGAGTCCATGCCCAGCTCCAGGAACTCGCGCTGCGCCGCGACCGCGCCCGGCTCCGCGTGTCCGAGCACCGCGGCGACCTCCGCGCTGACCAGGTCGAGCAGCAGCTCTCGTTGGCGCGCCGGCGGCAGCCCGGCCAGCCGGCCCCATGCCTTCGACGCGCCGGCCGTAGCCGTGGCGGACTCCTTGCGGGCCCGCTTGACCTGGGGGATCTCGGAGACGAGCGGGCTGGGCCGGTCACCGTCGAAGACCTGGGCGAAGCGGTTCCAGTCGACATCGGCGAGCACGATCGCGCCGGCCGCCGGGTCCATGGCCCGCTCGAAGGCGGCGAGCGCGGGAGCCGGGCGCAGCAGCGGGAGTCCGCGTCGGCCCAGTCGCTCCCTACGGGACTCCTCCAGGGCCCTGGCCTCGTCCTCGACGGGTTCGCTCCGCCATACGCCCCACGCCTGCGCGATCGCGGGCAGGCCCAGGGACCTGCGGTGAGCCGCCAGCGCGTCCAGGTGTGCGTTGGCCGCCGCGTAGGCGGCGAGGCCGAGGCCACCTCCGAAGGCCGCGGTGACCGACGAGAACAGGACGAACGCCGAAAGGCCGCCGTGCAGGGTCAGTTCGTGCAGATGACGGGCGCCGAGCACCTTGGCCCGCAGAACGCGCTCCAGATCCGCCGTGGTCAGGCTGTCCAGCGGGGTGTCCTCCAGGACCCCGGCCGTGTGCACGACAGCGGTCAGCGGCGCCTCGTCCGGGACGCCGGCGACCACCTCCGCGAGGGCGTCGCGGTCGGCCACGTCACAGACGGCGACGGTCACGCGCGCGCCCAGCGCGGTCAGCTCGGCCTCGAAGTCGCCGATCAGCGCGGGGTCCGTGCCGGGCGCAGTCGTCAACAGCAGCCGTCCGGCGCTCTTTGCGGCGCCCTTCCCGGCGAGCAGCCGGGCGACGTGCGCGCCCATACCGGTGACGCCGTCGGTGACCAGGACGGTGCCGCCGTCGGCGTACAGCCCCAGGTCGGGCGCCGGGGCCGGGGCGGGGGCGGGCACGAGCCGGCGTACGTACACACCCGAACCGCGTACGGCGGTCTGGTTCTCGCCGCCGGGTGCCATGAGCAGCGCGGTCAGCCGGGACAGCGACCGGTCGTCGGCCGTGTCCTCGGGAAGGTCGATCAGGCCGCCCCACAGCGCCGGAGTCTCCAGCGCCGCGACCTGTCCCAGGCCCCAGACCTGTGCCTGCTCCGGGGAGCCGACCCGGTCCGGGGGTTCGGCCGACACCGCGCCGCAGGTCACCGTCCACACCGGAGCCGTGAGTTCCGCGTCCGTGAGGGCCTGCAGCAGCAGTACCGTCCGGTCGAGCCCCGTGGACACCGCCGGACGCGGACCCTCCCCGGGGCCGAGCGGCACCAGCGACACGACGCCTGCCACGGCCTTGCCGGCCAGGGATCCGGCGGCCTCGGCGAGCCTCCGGGCGAGATCCGGACGATCGGTCTCCTCGTCCACCTCGACGGTCGTGGGGCGGGCGCCGGCGTCCGCCAGCGCCCGGGCGAGTCCCGCGGCGACCGGGTCGGCCGAGGGGTGCGACGGACGTACCACCAGCCAGTCGCCGGCGAGGACGGCCGAGGCGGGTTCGGCGACGGGCCGCCACACCACCTGGTAGCGCCACGAGTCCACGGCACCCAGTTCCTCGCTGTCGCGCCGCCACGAGGACAGGGCGGGCAGCAGTTCGACGAGGGCCGAGGTGTCGGTGAGATGCAGCGACGCGGCGAGACCCGCCACGTCCCCGCGTTCCACGGCGTCCCAGAAAGCGGCGCCGACCGGATCGCCCAGAGGGCCACGGTCCTCGACCGGATCGACCCAGTAGCGCTGCCGCTGGAACGGATACGTGGGCAGCTCGACCGTGGTGCGCCCCGCGCCGAGGACCGCCCCCCAGTCGACCCGGAGACCGCGTACGTACGCCTCGGACAGGGAGGTGAGGAAGCGTTTCATGCCGCCGCTGCCGCGCCGCAGCGTGCCGGTCACCAGCACGTCCGCGCCGGCGTCCTCGACCGTCTCGTCCACGCCGAGGACCAGCACCGGATGGGCACTCGACTCGACGAACACGTCGAAGCCGTCGTCGAGCAGGGTGCGCACGACCGGCTCGAAGTCCACCGGGCGGCGGCAGTTCTCGAACCAGTAGTCGGCCGTCAGCTCCGGCCCTTCGAGGGCCTCGCCCGTGACGGTCGAGTACAGCGGTACGCGGCCCTTCCGGGGCCGTACGAAGGAGAGGAGCTCGGCGATACGGCCGCGCAGCCGGTCCACCTGCGGGGAGTGCGAGGCGACGGTCGCGGGCACGATCCTGGCCCGGATGTCCCGCTCGGTCAGCGCCGCCACCAGCTCCGCCAGCGGCTCGGGCGCCCCGGCCACGGTCACCAGGCGGGGACTGTTGACACCCGCGACGGCCAGTTCGTCCCCGTACGGGGCGAGCCACTCGTCCATCTCCCGGCGGGACAGCGCGACGGACGCCACCGCTCCACGCCCCACCAGTTCGTCGGCGAACAGCTGGGAGCGCAGCACCACGATCCGGGCCGCGTCCTGGAGCGTCAGCGCACCGGAGACACAGGCCGCGGCGATCTCGCCCTGCGAGCTGCCGACCACCGCGTCCGGCTCCACTCCGTGGTGGCGCCACAGCTCGGCGAGGGACACCATCACCGAGAACAGCACGGGCTGGACGACCTCGATCCGCTCCAGCGACGGCGCGCCGTCGCGTTCCCGCAGAACGTCCTCCACCGACCAGTCGACATGGGCCGCGACAGCGGCGTCGCAGGCGCGCAGCCACTTTGCGAACTCCGGTGAGGTGTCCAGCAGTTCCACGGCCATGCCGGCCCACTGCGAGCCCTGCCCGGGGAACACGAACACCGTCCTGCCGCGTTCCTTGGCGACACCCGCGGCGACCTGCGCGGACGCCTCGCCCGAGGCCAGCGTCTCCAGACCCGCGGCCAGCTCGTCCGCTCCGGTGCCCAGCACCACCGCCCGATGGTCGAGAGCCGATCGGGTCACCGTCAGGGAGTGGCCCACATCGGCGGGCGACAGCCCGGGGTGGGTGCGCAGATGGGTCCGCAGCCGGGCGGCCTGGGCCCGCAGCGCCGCGTCGTCGCGCGCCGACAGCGGATACGGCACCACCACCGGCTCCACGGACGGCTCCGCAGCCGTGGGACCGGCCTCGGCGGGCGGGCCCTGCTCCAGGACCACATGGGCGTTGGTCCCGCTCATGCCGAAGGCGGAGACCCCGGCGCGGCGCACCCGTCCCGTCTCCGGCCAGGCGCGTCGTTCGGTCAGCAGCTCGACCGCGCCCGCCTCCCAGTCGACGAACGGCGACGCCTCGTCCGCGTGCAGGGTGCGGGGCAGCACCCCGTGCTCCATCGCCTTGACCATCTTGATGACACCGACCACACCGGCCGCGGCCAGTGTGTGCCCGACGTTCGACTTCACCGAACCCAGCCAGAGCGGCTGCTGCGCGTCGCGCCCGTGTCCGTAGGTGGCGATGAGCGCCTGGGCTTCGATGGGGTCACCGAGGCGGGTGCCGGTGCCATGCGCCTCGACGGCGTCCACCTCGGCCGGCGCCAGGCCCGCCGAGGCCAGCGCGGCACGGATGACGCGCTGCTGGGAGGGCCCGTTCGGCGCCGTCAGGCCGTTGCTGGCACCGTCCTGGTTGACGGCGCTGCCCCGCAGCACCGCCAGGACCCGATGGCCGCTGCGGCGCGCGTCCGACAGCCGCTCCACCACCAGCACGCCCACCCCCTCGGCGAAGCCCGTACCGTCGGCCTCCGCTCCGAACGCCTTGCAGCGCCCGTCCGGCGAGAAGCCCCGCTGCCGGCTGAAGTCGACGAACCCGGTCGGCGTGGCCATCACGGTGACCCCGCCGACCAGGGCCAGTGAGCACTCGTCGCGGCGCAGGGCCTGCGCCGCCAGATGCAGCGCGACCAGCGACGAGGAGCACGCCGAGTCGACGGTGACCGCGGGACCCTCCAGCCCGAAGAGGTACGACACCCGGCCCGACAGCACACTGGTCGCCGAGCCGGTCATCCGGTACGCCTCGATCTCCTCCGGAGCCGAGGTGAGCAGTACCTGGTAGTCGGAGGTGACGCACCCCGCGTACACGCCGGTGCTGCTGCCCCGCAGCGTGGCCGGGTCGATCCGGGCCCGCTCCAGCGCCTCCCAGGAGGCCTCCAGGAACAGCCGCTGCTGCGGGTCCATGGCGAGGGCCTCGCGCGGGGATATCCCGAAGAACCCGGCGTCGAACTCGGCGGCGTCGTACAGGAATCCGCCGCGCCGCGTGTACGACTTGCCGGGCCGGTCCGGCTCGGGGTCGTACAGCCCGTCGACGTCCCAGCCACGGTCGGCCGGGAACTCGGAGATCGCGTCGGTGCCGGTCTCCACCAGCGTCCACAGGTCCTCGGGGGAGCGCACACCGCCCGGCAGCCGGCAGCTCATGCCGACGATCGCGATCGGCTCGTTCCAGGATTCCTCGGCCTCCCGCAGCCGCAGCCGGGAATCGCGCAGCTCGACCGTCACCCGCTTCAGATAGTCCCGCAGTTTCTTTTCGTCGGACTCAGACATCGCGTTCCTCGCTGGTTCAGGGCGGTGGGGGATCGGTGGGGTCAGGACGAACCCAGTTCGGAGTCGATGAGGTCGAAAAGGTCCTCGTCGTCGGCATCCTGGAGCCGGTCCGCGAGCTCGCCGGCCGGACCGGCGGACGCCGCCGGGACGTTCAGCGCGGACAGCATGGCCTGGAGCCGGGCGGCGGCCCGTTCGCGTACGCCGTGGTCGTCCGCCGAGGCCAACGCCTCTGCCAGCCGGTCGAGTTCGCCGTCCATGTCGACGTCGGCGCCCGCAGTCCGCGGGGCCAGTTCCCCGGCCAGCCGGGCGGCCAGGTCCACCGGCGTCGGGTGGTCGAAGACGAGCGTCGCGGGAAGGCTCAGGCCCGTCGCCGCCCCCAGCCTGTTGCGCAGAGTCACGGCGGCCAGCGAGTCGAAGCCCAGCTCCTTGAGGGACCTGCGCGGCTCGACGGCCTCCTTGCCCGGGTACTGCAGCGCTGCGGCGATCTCGGTGCGCACCAGGTCGAGGACCCGGCGCTCCCGCTCGGCCGCGGCGAGCCCGGCGAGTACGACGCCCAGGTTCTCCACGGTCTCGGCCTGGGCCGCGTCGATGGCCGCGTCGGGCAGGGGGGCCGCCGGCTGCGCGGTGTGCCTGCGCCGCCAGGCCGACAGGGCCGGCAGTGCCTCGCCCAGTGCGGCCGTCTCGTCGGCGCTCAGCGTGCCGGCCAGCGTGTCGAGGTCCTCGTGTTCGACGGCGGCCCAGAAGCGGGCCTCCACCGAGCCGGGTGCCGGCACGTCCGTGCCGGGCGCCTCCATCCAGTAGCGCTGCCGCTGGAACGGATACGTCGGCAGCTCCACCCGGCGTGCGCCCGAACCGGCGTACGCCGCCTGCCAGTCGACGTCCGCGCCGCGCACGTACGCCGTCGCGACGGCCGCCGTGAACGTCTCGGCCTGCGCGTGGCCGCGGCGCAGCGTGGGCACCAGCGCGGCGGCCTCCGGCCGGTCGGCCAGGGACTCCTGCGCGAGCGCGGTCAGGACGGCGTCCGCGCCCAGCTCGACGAAGGTGGTCACGCCCGCCTCGACGAGCGCGGTCATGCCGTCGTGGAAGCGGACGGCCGCACGGACATGACGTACCCAGTACTCCGGCGAGCACAGCTCCTCGGCGGTGGCGGTGCGGCCGGTCAGGTTCGACATCACCGGTATCCGCGGTTCCTGGAACGACAGCCGGCCGACGACGGTCCGGAACTCGTCGAGCATCGGGTCCATGTGCGGCGAGTGGAAGGCGTGACTGACCCGCAGCCGCCGGGTCTTGATTCCGCGCACCGCCAGTTCCTCGTCGATGGCGCTCACGGCTGCCTCGTCGCCCGAGATCACGGTCGAGGCGGGGCCGTTCACGGCGGCGACGGTCACCTCGTGCTCGCGCCCGGCGAGCAGCGGAGCGAGTTCCTCCTCGGTGGTGAGTACGGAGAGCATGGCGCCCCCGGCGGGCAGCGCCTGCATGAGACGGCCGCGGGCGGCCACCAGGGTGCAGGCGTCGGCGAGCGAGAGCACACCGGCCACGTGCGCGGCCACCAGTTCGCCGATCGAGTGACCCATCAGATGGCCGGCACGCAGCCCCCACGACTCGGCGAGGCGGTACAGCGCGACCTCGACCGCGAAGAGCGCGGGCTGCGTGTACGCGGTCTCGTCGAGCAGCGCGGCCTCTTCCTGTCCCTCCGCCGCGAAGATCACGTCCAGCAGCGGACGGTCCAGCTGCCGGTCGAACGTCCCGCAGACCGTGTCCAGCGTCTCGGCGAAGACGGGGTACGTGTCGTACAACTCCCGTCCCATGCCGGGGCGTTGGCTGCCCTGGCCGGTGAACAGGAAGGCCAGAGAACCGCCGCCCCCGGACTCGCCGCGCGGACCGCGCACCAGCGTGGGCGCGGAGCCGTCGGCGGCGAGCGCGTCCAGCCCGGAGAGCAGCCCGTTCTCGTCGGAGGCCAGCACGACCGCCCGGAGGTCCAGCGGAGCACGGGTGGCCGCCAGCGAGAACCCGAGGTCGTCACCGGACACGCCGCCGGTGAGCCGCGCCGCCAGCCGGGCCCCCTGGGCGGCCAGCGCCGACGGGGTACGGGCGGACAGCGGCAGAACCGTCATGGGAAGGCCCGCGGTCGGTTCCCGCGCGGGCTCTTGTGCGCGTTCCTGGGTGGGTGGGGCTTGTTCGAGGACGATGTGGGCGTTGGTGCCGCTGATGCCGAAGGAGGAGACGGCGGCGCGGCGGGGTCGGCCGGTGTCGGGCCAGGTCTGTTGTTCGGTGAGGAGTTGGACGGCGCCCGTCTCCCAGTCGATGAGGGGTGAGGGCTGTTCGGCGTGGAGGGTGCGGGGGAGTACCCCGTGTTCCATGGCTTTGACCATTTTGATGACGCCGCCGACGCCGGCTGCGGCCTGGGTGTGGCCGATGTTGGACTTGAGCGAGCCGAGCCACAGCGGTTGTTCCGGGTCGCGTCCTTGGCCGTAGGTGGCGATGAGGGCCTGGGCTTCGATGGGGTCGCCGAGGCGGGTGCCGGTGCCGTGTGCCTCGACGGCGTCGATGTCGGACGGCGTCAGGCCCGCGGAGGCCAGCGCGGAACGGATGACGCGTTGCTGGGAGGGGCCGTTGGGTGCGGTGAGGCCGTTGCTCGCGCCGTCCTGGTTGACGGCCGAGCCCCGGATGACTGCCAGGATGTTGTGTCCGTTGCGTCGGGCGTCGGAGAGTTTCTCCAGGACGAGGACGCCGACGCCCTCGGACCAGCCCGTACCGTCGGCCGAGGCCGAGAAGGACTTGCAACGCCCGTCCGGAGACAGCCCCTTCTGCCTGCTGAACTCGACGAACGTACCCGGCGACGACATCACCGTCACCCCGCCCGCGAGAGCCAGTGAGCACTCCCCCTGGCGCAGCGCCTGGGCCGCGAGATGCAGGGTGACGAGGGAGGAGGAGCAGGCCGTGTCCACCGTGACCGCCGGGCCCTCCAGACCGAAGGCGTACGACACCCGGCCGGACAGCACACTTCCGGCGCCCCCGGTCAGCCGATGGCCGTCGGCGCCCTCCACGGGCTCGAACAGATACGGCCCGTAGTCGTGGTACATGATGCCCGCGTAGACGCCGGTGTCGGTGCCGTGGAGTGTGGTGGGGTCGATGCCGGCGCGTTCGAAGGCCTCCCAGGAGGCTTCCAGGAGGAGGCGCTGCTGCGGGTCCATGGCGAGTGCCTCGCGGGGTGAGATCCCGAAGAACTCGGCGTCGAACTCCGCCGCCTCGTGCAGGAATCCGCCCTCACGGGTGTACGACGTACCGGGTCGGTCCGGGTCGGTGTCGTGCAGCCGCTCCAGGTCCCACCCCCGGTCGACGGGGAACGGCGAGACGGCGTCGGTGCCCTGTTCGAGCAGCTCCCACAGGTCTTCGGGCGAGGTCACTCCGCCGGGGTAGCGGCAGCTGACGCCGACGATGGCGACGGGCTCGCGGGACACGGCGAGAAGCTCTTGGTTCTGCTGGCGCAGCCTGCTGGTCTCCTTGAGCGAGTCCCGCAGCGCTGCCACGACCGCTTCGGACGAGGTGGTGTTCATGCTGTTCCTTCTCCAGGACTGTTCAGGACTCTTCAGGAGCCGTGACTCTCGCGAGCCATCCGTACGAGGGCGTCGACGTCCAGGGCGTCGATGTCGATGTCGGTGTCCGGACCGTCCGCATCCATGGCGGAACCGTTGCCGTCGGTCGCCGTGCCGCTCGCGCCCGCCTCCGGTTCGGCGAGCTTCAACAGCGCGTCCAGCAGGCCGGAGCCCCGGAGCCGGTCGATCGAGAGCGCGGTGAGCATCCTGCGGATGTCGTGCTCCGCCATGGCGCCGCCGGTCGGGGTGGCCTCCGCTGCGGACTCGCCGTCGGCGCCGCCCAGTTCGGTGCGCAGGAGGTGGGCTACGGCGAGGGGGTTGGGGTGGTCGAAGACGAGGGTGGCGGGCAGGCGCAGTCCGGTGGTTCGGTTGAGTCGGTTGCGCAGTTCGACGGCGGTGAGGGAGTCGATGCCGAGTTCCTTGAAGCTGCGGCGCCCGTCGACCGCGTCCGGGCCCGCGTAGTCGAGCGTCGCGGCGACCTCGGCCCTGACCAGATCGACGAGCAGCTCTTCCTGCTCCGGTTCGGCCAGACCCGCCAGGCGCTGTGCGAAGGAGGGGCCGGACGCCTCCGCCGCCGAGGCACCGCCGACCGCCGCCCGGCGCACCGGCGTACGGACCAGCCCGCGCAGCAGCGGCGGAAGTTCCGCACCCAGGGCCCGTAGCGCGGCGACGTCGAGCGGCAGCGGGACGGCACCGGCCAGGCCCGACGCCAACGCGGTGTCGAACAGCTCCATGCCCTGGGCCGGAGCGATGGGCACCATGCCGCTCTTCGCGAACCGCTTGCGGTCGGCCTCGCTGAGCGCCGCCGCCATGCCGCCCTCCGCCCATGGACCCCAGGCCAGGGACACGGCGGGAAGCCCGAGAGCGTGGCGGTGCTGCGCGAGCGCGTCCAGGTAGACGTTGGCCGCCGCGTAGTTGGCCTGGCCCGCGCCTCCGGCCAGACCCTGGATCGAGGAGAAGAGCGCGAAGACGGACAGGTCCAGGTCGCGGGTGGCCTCGTGGAGGTTGCGGGCGGCGTCCGCCTTGGGACGCAGCACGGCCGACACGCGCTCGGGAGTGAGCGCGGTGAAGACGCCGTCGTCGAGGACGCCCGCCGCGTGGACGACACCGGTGAGCGGGTGCTCGGCCGGAACGCCGGCCAGCAGTTCGTCGAGGGCGGCCCGGTCGGTGACGTCACAGGCCGCGAAGGAGACCTCGGCGCCGAGACCGGTGAGCTCCCGCCGCAACTCCTGTGCACCATCGGCGCTCCCGCCGCGACGGCTGACCAGCAGCAGCTGCCGTACACCGTGTTCGGTGACCAGATGACGGGCGAGCAGCCCGCCGAGCGCGCCGGTCGCCCCCGTGATCAGGACCGTACCGCCCGATGCGAACGGTGAACCGACGGCCTCGGGCACGGTGACCCGCGCCAGCCGGGGTGCGAGCGCCTGTCCGTTCCGTACCGCGATCTGGGTGTCCGCGCCGGTGAGCGCCCGGTCCGGGGCGGTGGGGTCGTCGAGGTCCTCGACGTCCATGAGCACGATCCGGTCCGGGTTCTCGGTCTGCGCCGAACGCAGCAGGCCCCAGACCGCCGCCGCTGTCAGGTCGCGCACGTCCTCGTCGTCCGACACGGCCACGGCGCCCTCGGTGACGACGACCAGACGATGGTTCTCCGGCCGGTCCTCGGCCAGCCACTCCTGGACCCGCGCCAGCGCCCCGTGCACGGTGGCGTGCACCGAGTCCGTGCCCCGCAGCCGTACGACCGTGGTGTCGACCATGGCTGTGCCGGGCGCGACCGGAGCCCACTCCACGCGGAGCAGCGACTCGTGGACCCGGCTCCCCGCCGCACCGAGCTGTGCCGCGGAGACCGCCCGCACCGCCAGCGACTCCACCGACGCCACCGGAGCGCCGGCCAGGTCCGCGACGTCGATCGTCACGGTGTCGGGGCCGGCCGGGGCCAGCCGCACCCGGGCGGTCGTGGCACCGGTCGCGTGGAGCCGCACGCCGCTCCAGGAGAACGGCAGCCGCGGCTCACCGGTGCCCGGCAGGGCGCCGAGTTCGATGGCGTGCAGCGCCGAGTCGAGCAGCGCCGGGTGCAGGCCGAAGGCGTCCGCGTCAGCGCTCGCGCCCGCCTCCGCGCGCCGGGCGTCGGGCAGGGCCAGCTCGGCGAAGACCTCGTCACCGCGCCGCCACACCGCGCGCAGCCCCTGGAAGACCGGGCCGTAGTCGAACCCCTGTTCTGCGAGCGTCTGGTAACGGCCCGTCAGGTCGACGGGCTCGGCACCCTGCGGCGGCCAGACCGTGAGCTCCCGGCCCGTCTGCCGGCCCTCCTCGGAGGTCAGCACACCGCCGGCGTGCCGGACCCACGGCTGGTCGAACTCCCCGCCGTCCAGCCGGGAGTACACGCTCAGCGAGCGCCGCCCGGACTCGTCGGCGGCACCGACGGCCACCTGGAACTGCACGGCACCGTGTTCGGGAAGCATGAGCGGACCCTCCAGGGTCAGCTCCTCCAGCTGCCCGGACCCTGCCTCGCCACCCGCTCGCAGTGCCAGTTCCACGAAGGCCGTGCCGGGCAGCAGTACGCGGCCGAGGACCACATGGTCGGCCAGCCATGGGTGGGTGCGCAGCGAGAGCCGCCCGGTGAACAGGAACTCGTCGCTGTCGGCCCGCGTGACGGCGGCGCCGATCAGGGGATGGTCGATCTCGCCGAGCCCGATGGAGGCCACGTCCCTGGTCGGGGCCGTGTTCGGCTGCCAGTAGCGCTTGCGCTGGAAGGGGTAGGTGGGGAGGTCGATCCGTTGTGCTGTCCGGTTGCCGAACATGGCTTGCCAGTCGGGGGTGGTGCCGCGTACCCAGAGTTGGGCGAGTGCTTCGGTGAGGGTGGTGGGTTCGGGTTGGCCTTTGCGCAGTGCGGTGATGAAGGCGGGTTCGGTGGTGGGGTCTGGGGTGTTGGTGGGGTCTGTGGTGTCGGGGATGCAGGCTCGGCCCATGGCGGAGAGGACGCCGGTGGGGCCGAGTTCGAGGTAGGTGGTGACACCGCGTTGGTGGAGGGTGGTGATGGCGTCGTGGAAGCGGACGGTCTCGCGGACGTGGCGTACCCAGTAGTCGGGTGAGGTGAGCTGTTCGGTGGTGGCGAGAGTGCCCGTGACGTTCGAGACCACCTGGAGCCGGGGCGGGTGATAGGTCAGCCGGCGGGCGACGGCGGCGAACTCGGCCAGCATCGGGTCCATGTGCGGGGAGTGGAAGGCGTGACTGACCCGCAGCCGCCGCGTCGTGACGCCCTCCTCCTCCAACCGTTTGGCCACGTCCAGCACGGCGAGCAGATCGCCCGAAACGACCGTGGAGGTGGGCCCGTTGACGGCGGCCACGGACACCTCGTGCTCGCGTCCCGACAGCCGCGCGGTGACCAGTTCCTCGGTGGCGAGCACGGAGACCATCGCGCCGTTCTGCGGCAGGGCCTGCATGAGACGGCCGCGGGCGGCCACCAGGGTGCAGGCGTCGGCGAGCGAGAGCACACCGGCGACATGCGCGGCCGTCAGCTCGCCGATCGAGTGCCCGGCCACGAACTGCGGCCGCAGGCCGAAGTGCTCGGCCAGCCGGAACAGCGCCACCTCCAGCGCGAACAGTCCCGTCTGCGTGTAGACCGTCTGGTCCAACAGCTCCGCGTCCCACTCGGCGTCCTCGTGATCGGCGAACATGAGGTCGCGCAGGGAGCGTCCGAGGTGGGCGTCGAGGTGCCCGCAGACCTCGTCCAGGGCCTGCGCGAAGACGGGGTACGTTTTGTACAACTCCCGTCCCATTCCGGAACGTTGGCTGCCCTGGCCGGTGAACAGGAACGCCGTGTCGCCCATGACGACCTCGCCCTGTACCAGCCGGTTCGACGAGCCGCCGTCGGCCAGTAGGGCCAGCTCCGCCAACAGCCCGTCGCGGTCCTCGGCCGGAACGACAGCGCGGTGATCGAGCGCCGCACGGGAGCGGGCGAGCGAGTCACCGAGTACCCGCAGGTCGACGTCCTCGGTCGCCTCCAGGTGGGCGATCAGCTGCCGTGCCTGGTCGCGGAGGGCGTCCGGGGTCTTGGCGGACAGCGGGACGGGGACGGGGCCGCTCGTCGCCGGGGCCGGTTCCCGCACGGTCTCTTGTGCGCGTTCCTGGGTGGGTGGGGCTTGTTCGAGGACGATGTGGGCGTTGGTGCCGCTGATGCCGAAGGAGGAGACGGCGGCGCGGCGGGGTCGGCCGGTGTCGGGCCAGGTCTGTTGTTCGGTGAGGAGCTGGACGGAACCCGCTTCCCAGTCGATGAAAGGGGAAGGTTCTTCGGCGTGGAGAGTGCGGGGGAGTACCCCGTGCTCCATGGCCTTGACCATTTTGATGATGCCCGCGACACCGGCCGCGGCCTGGGTGTGACCGATGTTGGACTTCAGTGAGCCGAGCCACAGCGGCTGTTCCGCGTCCCTGTCCTGGCCGTAGGTGGCGATGAGGGCCTGGGCTTCGATGGGGTCGCCGAGGCGGGTGCCGGTGCCGTGTGCTTCGACGGCGTCCACGTCGGACGCCGTGAGCCCGGCTGCCGCGAGGGCGGTGCGGATGACGCGTTGCTGGGAGGGGCCGTTGGGTGCGGTGAGGCCGTTGCTCGCCCCGTCCTGGTTGATCGCGCTGCCGCGTACGACGGCCAGGACCCGGTGTCCCTGCCGGCGGGCGTCCGACAGCCGTTCCACGACCAGGACGCCGACGCCCTCGGACCAGCCGGTGCCGTCGGCCGAGGCCGCGAAGGGCTTGCAGCGGCCGTCGGGCGCGAGTCCGCGCTGCCTGCTGAACTCGACGAAGGTGTCCGGGGTCGACATGACGGTCACCCCGCCCACGAGCGCGAGCGAGCACTCGCCCTGGCGCAGCGCCTGGGCCGCCATGTGCAGGGCGACCAGCGAGGACGAGCAGGCCGTGTCGACGGTGATCGCCGGGCCCTCCAGACCGAAGGCGTACGACACCCGGCCCGAGAGCACGCTGGCCGCCGAACCGGTCATGCGCTGGCCCTCGGCGCCGGTGCTGCCCCGCCCGCCGTCCTGGTCGCGGAACATGAACGTGCCCGCGTAGACGCCGGTGTCGCTGCCGTGCAGCCCGGTCGGGTCGATACCGGCCCGCTCCAGCGCCTCCCACGAGGTCTCCAGCAGCAGCCGCTGCTGCGGGTCCATCGCGAGCGCCTCACGCGGCGAGATCCCGAAGAACGCGGCGTCGAACTCCGTGGCTCCCTCCAGGAATCCGCCCTGTCGCGTGTACGACGTGCCGGCTCGCTGGGAGTCGGGGTCGTAGAGGGACTCGAGGTCCCAGCCGCGGTCGGCCGGGAACCCGGAGATCGCGTCGCCGCCGGACGCCACCAGCTCCCACAGCTCCTCGGGCGAACCGATACCGCCCGGCAGCCGGCTGCTCATGCCCACGATGACGACCGGGTCGTCGTCGGCCGCGACCCTCCTGGTGCCGGCCGTGGCAGCGCGAGGGGAGTCCAGCAGCGCGGACCGCAGATGCCCCACGACCGCCTCCCCGGTCGGATGGTCGAAGACCAGCGTGGCCGGCAGCCGCAGCCCCGAGACCGCGCTCAGCCGGTTGCGCAGCTCGACGCCGGTGAGCGAGTCGAACCCCAGCTCCTTGAACGTGAGCCCGGTGTCGACGGAGTCGGCCGACGCCAGCTCCAGCACGTCGGCGATCTCGCCCCGCACCAGGTCGGCGACGGCGCGCTCACGTTGGGCCGCCGGCAACCCCGAGAGCCGCTCGGCCAGGCCGGACAGGGGACGAGAGACCTGCTGCCCGGCGGCGGATCCGGCAGACGGCGCGCCGTCGGAACCCTGAGGGCGTCGGTCCGCCGAGGCGGCTTGACGGACCGGGGTCCGGACGAGTCCGGACAGCGCGGGACGAAGGCCGGCCGCAGCCGCGCGTTCACCCAGCGCCGCCCGGTCGAACCGCGCCGGCACCAGCAGCGGTTCGTCGAGCGCGCGGGCCGTCCCGAGCAGGGCGAGCCCGTCCTCGTCGGCCAGCGGCAGCAGTCCCGCGCGGGCAAGCCTTTCCCGGTCGTCGTCGCCCAGTCCGCGCGTCAGCTCGCCGCGCCGTTCCCACAGGCCCCAGGCCAGCGAGAGGGCGGGCAGCCCCTCGGCGCGGCGGTGGTGGGCCAGCGCGTCCAGGAAGGAGTTGGCGGCGGCATACGCGGACTGCCCCGCGTTGCCGACGGTACCGACGACCGACGAGAACAGGACGAACTCCGACAGCTTCAACTGGCGGGTCAGCTCGTGCAGATGCAGTGCCGCGTCCACCTTGGGCCGCAGCACACGGCCGGCCTGCTCGGCGGTGAGGTTCTCCAGTACGGCGTCGTCCAGCACGCCCGCCGCGTGGACGACGGCCGTCAGCGGACGGGCGGCGGGGACCGCGGCGATCAGTGCGGCGAGCGCCTCACGGTCGGCGACGTCGCACTTCGCG
The DNA here is from genome assembly GCF_044333925.1 of Streptomyces sp. NPDC020898. Lineage (NCBI taxonomy): Bacteria > Bacillati > Actinomycetota > Actinomycetes > Kitasatosporales > Streptomycetaceae > Streptomyces > Streptomyces sp. NPDC020898. Next base: position 549,651 of record NZ_JBIRRV010000007.1, on the reverse strand, counting down.
ACGGTGACCTCGGCGCCGAACTCCCTGATTTCCGCAGCGAGTTCAGTCGCACCGGGCGCGTCGGGACCCCTGCGGGACGCCAACAGCAGATGCCGTACGCCCTGTTCGGCGGCGAGGTGACGGGCGACGAGTCCGCCGAGTGCCCCCGTGCCGCCGGTGATCAGAACGGTTCCGTCGGACTCCCACACGGCGGAGAGGTCCGTCGCGGGTGCGGCTTTCTCCAGCCGTGGCGCGAGGACGCGGCCGCCGCGCAGGGCGAGTTCGGGCGCACCGGAGGCGAGGGCGGCGGGCAGTGCCCGCAGGGACTCGGAGCGCTCACCCAGGTCGAGGAGGACGAACCGGCCGGGATGCTCCGCCTGGGCGGACCGTACGAGGCCCCACAGCGGTGCGTGCGTCAGGTCCGGCACTCTGTCGTCCGGGCCCGCGGCGACCGCGCCGCGGGTCACCAGGACCAGCCGGGACCCGGCGAACCGCTCGTCGGCCACCCAGTTCCGCAACAGGTCCGCCGTGTCCGCCACGGCGGTACGGGTGGCCTCGGCCCTCCCTGTCGCGCCCTGCTCGCCCGGTGTGAACGGTACGAGCACGAGAGGGGGGACACGGTGCCTGGTGGCCTGCGAGAGAGCGGCCAGGTCCGGGTACAGCTCCACGCCGTCGGTGGCGGTGGTCAGGGCGGCACTCAGACCCAGCGTGTCCGCACCGAGCACGGCCCACGGGCCCGCGGTCGCCCTCTCCTCGGACAGCGGCAGACCGCTCCACCGCACGCGGAACAGCGAACCGCGCCGCGGGACGTGCGCGAGGGCCCGCAGCTCCTGGGCCGAGGCGGCGCGCGGACGCAGCGCGTCCACCGCCAGCACCGGCCGCCCGGCCGCGTCGGCCGCCTGGAGCGAGAACCCGTCGGCACCGTCGCCCAGGACACGGACCCGGAGCAGCTCGGCTCCGACGGCGTACAGACGGACCCCTCGTACGTCCACCCTCAGGACGGCGGTCTCCTGGGCGAGCGGGAGGGCCTCCCGGGGTAACGGCGCGTTGGCGGCGGCGCGGAACGCGGCGTCCAGCAGCGCCGGGTGGAGCCGGTAGCCCTCGGCCTCCTCGACCGCGATCTCCGCGAACAGTTCGTCGCCGCGCCGCCACAGAGCACGCAGCCCCCGCGGCGCGTGATCGGCGTCCGGCGTGGTCTCGGCCGCTCCCGACGGGGGCCAGACGGACAGGTCGAAGCCCGCCTCCTCGGCGTGGCCCGTCTCCTCGGCCGGCGCGAGCACACCGTCGGCGTGCCGGGTCCATGGCGCCTCGGCGTCCGCGTCCTCGGGCCGCGTGTGCACGGCCAGCGCGCGCCGCCCGTCCTCGTCCGGCGCCCCGACGACGACCTGGACGCGTACGGCTCCGGGCTCGGGCAGCACGAGCGGCGCGTGCGTCGTCAGCCGGTCGAGGCGTACGGCGCCCACCTCCTCGCCGGCCTGGAGCGCGAGCTCCACGAACGCCGACGCGGGCAGTACGGCGGCCCGTGACCCGGAAGGGTGGGGGATCCACGCGTGATCGGGGGCCGACAACCGTCCGGTGAGCAGGAGTTCACCGGAGTCGGCGCGCCGCACGACCGCGCCCAGCAGCGGGTGTCCCGCCGCCACCAGCCCGGCCGCGCCCACATCCCCGCCGCGCAGCGGTGCCCGCAGCCAGTGGGACGTGCGCCGGAACGCGTACGTCGGCAGTTCCGTGCGGCGACCGCCGAAGGTCTCGGCCGCCCGCTCCCACGCGACCGGCACCCCGTGCGCGTGCAGTTCGGCCAACGCCGCGAGAACGGTGGTGACTTCGGGGCGCGAACGGCGCGCGGTGGGCACGAAGCGGGCATCGGCGGCGACGCAGTCGCGGCCCATGGCCGCCAGCACGGCGTCCGGACCGACCTCCAGGTACGTCCGTACACCGTGCTCCTCCAGGGCACGCATACCGTCGAGGAAGCGGACCCCCTCACGCGCGTGACGCACCCAGTGCTCGGGCGCGGCGATCTCCTCGGCGGCGATCGCGCGGCCCGTCAGGTTCGACACGACGGTGATCTGCGGCGGGTGATACGTCAGTTTCTCCGCCACCTGCCGGAACGCGTCGAGCATGCCGTCCATCCGCGGCGAGTGGAAGGCATGGCTGACGCGCAGCCGCTTGGTCCTGCGGCCCTGTTCCTCCCAGCTCCGGGCCACTTCCAGGACGGCGTTCTCGTCACCGGCGATCACGGTCGACAGCGGGCCGTTGGCCGCGGCGACGGTGACCTCCCGCTCCCGCCCCGCCAGGGCCGGCAGCAACTCCTCCTCGGACGCCTGGACCGACACCATGGCGCCGCCCTCGGGCAGTTGCTGCATCAACCGGCCGCGCGCGGCCACCAGCGCCGTGGCGTCCGGCAGCGACAGCACACCTGCGACATGGGCGGCTGCCAGTTCACCGACGGAATGGCCCAGGACGACGGAGGGCGTGACACCCCAGTGCTCCAGGAGCCGGTAGAGGGCGACCTCGTACGCGAAAAGGGCGGGCTGTGTGTAACGGGTCTGGTGGAGAAGCGCCGCCTCGCCGGAGTCCGCGGCGTCCGCATCGGCGAACATCACCTCCCGTAGCGGCCGGTCGAGTTCGGCGTCAAGATGACCGCACACCTCGTCCAGGGCCCGGGCGAAGACGGGAAACGTCTCGTACAACTCCCGCCCCATGCCATGGCGTTGGCTTCCCTGACCGGTGAAGAGGAAAGCGGTGGTGGAGTCGCTCGCGGACCCCGTCACCAGACCCGGTGCCGACTCCCCGCCGGCCAGCGCGCCCAGCGAGGCGAGCAGTCCCGCACGGTTGTCGGCCAGCACCACGGCACGCTGCTTGAAGTGCGTACGGGTGGCGGCGAGGGAGTACGCCACGTCGGCGGTCCCGGTCCCGGGGCGGTCCGTGAGATGGCGCAGCAGCCGGTCCGCCTGGGCGCGCAGCCCCTCCTCGGTCCGCCCCGACAGCGGTACGGCGACGGGCGCGGCCACCGGCACGACGGCGTCTTCGGCGACCGGCGCTCCCGGCCAGTCCGTCAGCACGAGATGGCAGTTGGTTCCGCCCATACCGAACGAACTGACCCCGGCGACGACCGGCCCGTCCTCGGGGCCACGCAGCGCCACAGTGGCGTCGCCGACCGCGATCCGCAGTTCGTCGAGCGGGATCGCCGGGTTGGGCCGCTCGAAGTTGAGACTCGGTACGAGGGTGCCCGCGCGCAGACACAACGCCGCCTTGACGAGGCCCGCGATCCCCGCCGCGCCTTCGAGGTGCCCGATGTTGGTCTTCACCGAACCGACGAGCAAGGGGGCGTCCTCGGCACGTCCGGCGCCGAGCACGGCGCCGAGCGCCGCCGCCTCGACGGGGTCGCCGACCGGTGTCCCGGTGCCGTGCAGCTCGACGAACCGTGTGGCGGACGGCTCGACCCCGGCCGCGGAGTACGCCCGGCGCAGGACGTCCTCCTGCGCCGCGCCCCGCGGTGTGGTGAGCGTGGCGCCGCCTCCGTCGTTGTTGACGGCTCCGCCGCGGATGACGCAGTACACCTGGTCACCGTCCGCGATCGCGCGGCGCAGCGTCTTCAGGACGACGACACCACCGCCCTCCCCGCGCACATAGCCGTCGGCGCGGCTGTCGAAGGCGTACGTACGGCCCTCGGCGGACAGCGCCCCGAACCCCTCGGCGACGGCGAAGCCCTCCGGGACCAGGTTGAGGCTGACGCCACCGGCGAGCGCGACGGAGGACTCTGAGCTGCGCAGGCTCTCGCAGGCGAGCTGGACAGCGACGAGGGACGAGGACTGACCGGTGTCCACGACGAGGCTGGGGCCTCGCAGCCCGAGCACGTAGGACACGCGGTTGGCGATGACGCCACGGCTCGTGCCGGTGATCGAATGATGGGTGACGGACTGGGCGCCGTACTGATGGGCGAGCTTGGCGTAGTCGTCCCAGATCGCGCCGATGAAGACGCCCGCCGACGTGTCGCGGAGCTCGGCAGGCCGGATGCCGGAGTTCTCCAGCGACTCCCAGGCCAGTTCGAGGACCAGCCGCTGCTGCGGATCCATGGCCGCCGCCTCGCGCGGTGAGATGCCGAAGAACTCCGGCTCGAACGTGTCGATGCGGCCCAGGAACCCGGCCGGCCGCACCGCGGCACCGGCCGGCAGCCCGGGACGGCCCTCGGGGACGGGACCGACGGCGCTTTCGCCGTTCGCCAGCAGCTGCCAGAAGGCGTCGGGATCCGGGGCGCCCGGGAAGCGGCAGGACAGACCGACGACGGCGATGGACCCGTCCAGCACCGTAGAACCCTCATAACCCTCGGGACGACCGGACCCGGGACGGATGGCCATGTTCTTCGCTCTCCCTGTCGGCGAAACCGCGCGCGACGAGGCGACCCGTGCGCGTGGACGTACGTGATGTGGTGCGGTCGGCGGGCGGGGGGCGGCCTCGGGCGCTCCCGCTCCGCTCACGTGTACGTGTGGAAACCGCGGCCGGACTTCTTGCCCAGCAGTCCGCTCTCGACCATGCGCAGCAGCAGTGCGGGCGGTGCGTACAAGGGCTCCTTGAACTCCTCGTACATGGCCTCGGCGATCGAGACCGTGGTGTCGAGGCCGATGAGATCGGCCAGTTGGAGTGGTCCCAGCGGATGGGAGCAACCCAGGGTCATGCCGCGGTCGATCACCTCGGCTGTCGCGAGACCGGAGTCGAGCATGCGGATCGCGGACAGCAGGTAGGGGAACAACAAGGCGTTCACCACGAAACCGGCCCGGTCCGGAGCCTTGATGACGGTCTTGCCGAGCATGTCCGCCACGAACGACTCGGCCCGGGAAGTGGTCCGGGGATCCGTCAGCACCGACTCGACGATCTCGACGAGGGGCAGTACCGGCACGGGGTTGAAGAAGTGGACGCCGAGGACCTGTCCGGGTCGGCCGGTGGCACGGGCGAGCCGGGCGATGGAGAGCGAGGAGGTGTTGGAGGCGAAGATCGCGTCCGGTGTCTCGACGATCTTGTCGAGCGAACCGAGGAGGTCGAGCTTGAGCGCCTCGTCCTCCTTCACAGCCTCGATGACCAGCTGACGGTCGCTCAGTTCACCCAGATCGCGGGTGAAACCGATGCGCCGCACTGTGTCGTCGCGCTGCTCCTCGGTGATCTTCCCCTTGCTCAGGGCCCGGTCCAGCGAGCGGGCCACCCGCCTCGGCCCGGTCTCCAGCGAGCGCTCGGAGGAGACGGCGACCAGGACGTCGCAGCCCGCCTTGGCGCACAGTTCGGCGATGCCGGCGCCCATGATGCCGCTGCCGACGACACCGACCCGACGAATCTCCGAGGTGGCCGGGGCGTCGGTTCCAGGCCCGCTCACGCCGCCACCCCCCAGCGCAGCAGCGAGGCCCCGATGGACATACCGCCGCCGAAACCGGCGAGCAGGACGAGGTCGCCCGCCGCGAGGGCACCCGACCGGTTCGCCTCGTCGAGGGCGACCGGCACGGACGCGCTGCCCACGTTGCCGTACTTCTGCAGGGTGCGATGGGTGGTCGCGCGGGTCAGCCCCGCCAGCTCGACGACTTCGCCGAGCATCACGCCGTTGGCCTGGTGCGGTACGAAGTGGTCCACCTCGTCCAGGCCGACGCCCACCCGTTCGGCCAGCACGGCCAGGGCCGGGGGCACCTGTTCGGTGACGAAGTCGCGCACGCCGCGGCCGTTCATCCTGAAGTAGTGACCGCCCTCGGCGAGGGTGCGGGCCGAGGCCGGGTTCCTGCTGCCGCCGGCTTCCACGCGGATCAGGTCGTGGGCGTCGCCGCGGCTGACCAGGTCGATGCCGATGATGCCGTAGGGCTCGGCCACGGGTCCGACGACGGCCGCTCCGGCGCCGTCGGCGAAAAGGACCGCCGTCCGCCGGTCGCCGAAGTCGAGGATCCGCGAGTACAGGTCCGCGCCGATCACGAGGACGTGGCAGTCCGGTCGGCCCTCGACGAGGCTCCGGGCGAGTTCCAGCGCGTAGACGAAGCCACTGCACACGACGTTGATGTCGAAGCACGCGGCCGCGTAGGCGCCGAGCGCGTCCTGCACCAGATAGGAGGTGGGCGGCTGGGGGAAGTCGCCGGTGGACGTCGACACGATCAGGTAGTCGATACGGTCGGCGGTCAGTCCCGCCTGCTCCAGCGCCCGGTTCGCGGCATGTACGGCCAGGTCCGAGGTGGCCTCGTCCGGTGCGGCGTAGCGGCGCGACACGATCTGCGTCTTGCGCTCTATCCACTCGGCGGTGACGCCGGCCCGGGCAGCGACCTCCTCGTTGCCCACTTCTTCCTTGGGCAGATAGGAACCGGTCGATATGATTCCGATTCGTTTCTCTGTCACGTCACGCAGCCCTTTCCTGGGACTTCGCACGCGCGGAAGCAGCGTCGGTTCCGGTGGCCCGCAGCGGATTCAGCCGCTCGACCCCGAGGGCGGCCCGCTTCTCGGCGTCGGTGACACCGAGACCTTCCTCCGGGGCCAGACACAGTACGCCGACTTTTCCGGTGTGCTTGTTCTGCTGGACGAGCCTGGCGGCCTCGGCAACCTCGGCCAGCGGATAAACATCTGAGAGAACAGGGGACAGCCGTCCGAGCTGGACGAGCCGGTTGCACTCCCACTGTTCCTGGAGATTCGCGGCGTGACTGCCCACAATGCGCTTGAGATTCATCCAGAGATAACGGTTGTCGAACTCGTGCTGATAGCCCGTACTCGAACCACAGGTGACGACGACACCGCCGCGCCGCACCACGAACACCGAAATTCCGAAGGTGGCCTGTCCGATGAAGTCGAAGACGACGTGAGGGTCTTCACCCACGGCTGCCCTGATGGCCCGGCCGAGTCTTTTTCCCGTTTCGATGGTGCGTTCCGGCGTCAGCGCGTCGTCGCCGCCGAGGCCGATCTCGGTGCGGTTGATCACGACATCACAGCCGAGGGAGCGCAGGATGCCGGCCTTCCGTTCCGAGCTGACCACCCCGACGGGGATACCGCCCGCGTTCTTGACCAGTTGAACGGCGAAGGCTCCCAGGCCACCGGTCGCACCCCAGATCAGCACGATGTCGCCCTGTTTGATCCGAGCGCCGTTGTCACTGACGAGCATCCGGTAGGAGGTGGCCGCGGTCAGCATGACGCCGGCCGACTCCTCCCACGTCAAGTGGGCCGGCTTGGACAGGAGTTGGCTCGCGCGTACGACGGTGTAGTGCGCGAGGCCGCCGAAGTTGGTCTCGTAACCCCAGATCCGCTGACCGGAACCGAGCATGCCGTCGGCGTGGGTCGCCGGCTCCTGGTCGTCCACCTGGACGCAGCTGACCACCACATGGTCGCCCGCCCGCCAGCGGCGGACACCGGCGCCCACGCGCACGATGACACCCGAGGCGTCCGACCCCAGCACGTGATACGGCAGGTCGTGGCGTTCGGCGTATCCGCCCTCGCGCCCGAAACGCTCAAGAAAATTGAAGGTGGAGACGGGGGAGAATGTTGCCGACCAGACCGTGTTGTAGTTGATCGAGCTGGCCATCACGGCGACGACGACTTCGTCCGGGGCCAGCTCCGGCATGGGAACCTGGCCGACATGCAGGGATTTCCGCACGTCCTTGTCGGAAATCCCGTCGAACATGCCGGCCTCTTCGGCACGGAGATGCGCTGCCAGATACGTGTCGGGCAACTCTGCTTTTTCGATTTCCGCCCGCTCGGCCCCCGCCAGGAGAGCCTCGGTCAACACATCCATGCCAACCTCTTCCGTCGGGAAAGCGACTGCTCCAGGATGGAAGCCGCCAACTCGGGCCTGCCTGAGATGTGAGGGGGATCGGCACTGTCCGACATGCGTTCCCCGACGCCGGAAACGCTACGCATTTACCCTCGGTGCCCCATAGCCTTGGGCACCCTTAGACGGCCCCTAGCTGAACCCCATAGGGGTGGGGCCCCGGCCTGAATAGGGGTTTTCGTAACGCAGGTTTCACGCGGGAGGAGGCTGGAGGGTGATGTGGCTGGTCCAGCTCGCCGCGTCCGCCGATGTGACGGTGCGTACGCACCTCTGATCCCCCAGGCGCCGAGCGTTCACCGCGGTCCGCCGAGGCGAGGACGGGCCATCACGGACCTGCTGAATACGCTGGCGGACAAGGGGCTCGGTCGGCCCCGGACGGGGCCGGCGTGATCGCCACTCCGGAGGAGAGCGCCCCGGCCGGGGCCCGAGTCCGGGCGCCGGACGACGAGTCGGTCGTGTCCTGGGCCCAGTGGCTCGGCCACCCGGGCCCCGGGTGCACGCTACGGAAGAACGCGCACCTCCTGCCCCGCGCCGGTGCGCGCCTCCGGTCAGATGTCCCGGAAGAGACCAGCAGGCCGCGTGACCTGCTGTGTCGAGCGGTGGTGGGTCGTTGGCCCGGGCATATGGTCTTTCGGTGACGCTCGTTCTGATGGAGCGTCAGGCGGGTTGCGTCGCTGGCCAGACCCTGAGATTCGTCGTCCGACGGGGCCATGCCGCTTACGGCTTGGGCGCGGATTGCTCCCCCGAGCCTCGGACGATCAGCCGGGTGGGAACGGTGATGGTGCGGGCCCGGGAGCGGTCGCCGTCGAGCCGGGCCAGGGCAGTGGCCGCGGCGCTGCGGCCGATTTCCTCGGGGTCCTGGGCGACGACGGTCAGGGCCGGTTCCAGTGCCTCGGCGAGTGATACGTCGTCGAAGGCGACGACGGCTACGTCCTTGCGCTTGCTGCGGGCGAGTTCGGCGACGATGCCGAGCGCCATGATGTTGTTGCCGGCGAACAGGGCCGTGGGGGGATCGGCCAGTTCGAGGAGCTGGTAGGTCGCGGCCTCGGCGCCTGGCTGGTCGTGTGCGCTGGCGGCCAGGGAGCGATCGTGGGGGATGTCGGCTTCTTGCAGGGCCGCGCGGTATCCGGCGAGGCGTTCGCGGCGGGTGTACAGCTTGACGGGCAGGTCACCGATGAATCCGATGCGGCGGTGCCCGTGGGCGATCAGGTGGGCGACGCCGTCTTGGGCCCCCGCGCGGTTGGAGCTGACGATGCTGTCCGTGGCGAGGCCGACTCCGGGGCGGTCGAGGAAGATCACGGGCAGTCCCGCCGTACGGTGGGACTTGAGGTGGGAGTGGTCGGCGCCGACGGACGGAACGACGATCAGGATGCTGACGCGGCGGGCGAGGAACTTGTCCGTCAGGGCGCGTTCTCGCTCGGGGGCGTCCGCGGAGGAGCCCATGAGGAGGGTCAGTCCGCGTTCGCGGACGGTGTCCTCGATGGCGCGGGCCACGGCTCCGAAGAAGGGGTTGGCGAGGTCGGGAATGACCAGGCCGATGGTGGTGTCCGGGCCGCCGACGCGGATGTTGCGGGCCATGAGGTTCGGCTGGAAGCCGAGCTTGGCCACTGCGGCGAGTACCTGTTCCCTGGTCTGCGCGGAGGCGGGTCCGTCCTCGTTGAGGACTCGGGAGACCGTCTTGGCGCTGACGCCGACTTCTCGGGCGACGTCGGCAAGGGTTGGGCGGCGGTTCGCTGCCATGGAGGAAACCGTCTCCTGAGGGCTCTCGGTTCCGGCCGCGGCCTCGGCCGGGAACTGCGAGCGCGGTGTTGTGCTGTCAGGTGGCCTGGACTCCGGCGGCCTTCGCGGCCTCCGCGTCCGCTACGACAGTATCTCCGGCCTCGTCGACCGTGAGCGCGCCGGTCATGATGGCGACGACCTCGGCCATGGAGTAGTCGGAGGGCTTGATCACGGCGGCGCGCCGGCCGAGGCGGTGCACGTGGATCCGGTCGGCGATCTCGAAGACGTGGGGCATGTTGTGGCTGATCAGAACGACCGGCATGCCCTTGTCCCGGACGCGGCGGATGAGGTCGAGAACCTGGCCCGACTCCTTGACGCCGAGGGCGGCGGTGGGTTCGTCCATGACGACGACGCTGCTGGCCCAGGCGACGGAACGGGCGACCGCGACGGCCTGCCGTTGTCCGCCGGAGAGTGTCTCCACCGACTGCGTCAGGGAACGCAGGCCGATCTTCAGGTCGGCCATGTGCTCGGCCGCCTCCTGACGCATGCGCTTCTTGTCGAGCATGCGGAAGACACTGCCGAGGACGCCGGAGCGGCGCAGCTCCCGCCCGAGGAACATGTTCGAGGCGATGTCCATGGAGGCGGCCACGGCGAGGTCCTGATACACGGTCTCGATGCCGTGGGCGCGGGCGCTCTGGGGACCGGCGAAGGTGATGGGTTCGCCGTTCAGGCGTATCTCGCCCGCGTCCGGGGTCACCGCGCCGGTGAGGGCCTTGATCAGGCTGGTCTTGCCGGCGCCGTTGTCGCCGATGACGGCGAGGACCTCGCCGGGCAGCAGGTCGAAGTCGGCGCCGTCGATGGCGGTGACCTGGCCGTACCGCTTGACCAGACCACGGGCCTGCAGCACGGGCGTGGGGGAGGAGGTGGCGGTCATCGGGCCTTCTTCCGGGAGAGCTGGTCGACGGTCACCGCGAGGATCACCAGGACTCCGGTGATCAGGGTCTGGTAGATGGAGGCGACGCCCATCAGCTGCAGGCCGTTGCGGAAGACGCCGACGATGAGGACGCCGATGAACGTGCCAAGGACCGAACCGCGTCCGCCGAAGAGGCTGGTGCCGCCGAGGACCACGGCGGTGATGCTGTCGAGGTTGTCGGTCTGTCCGGCCTGGGGGTCGCCGACTCCGGTGCGGGAGATGAGCAGCACGGCGGCGATGCCGTACAGCACGCCGGCCGCGGTGTAGACGCCGATGGTCAGCCGGGAGGTGCGGATGCCGTTCAGCCGCGCGGCTTCCGGGCTGTTGCCCAGGGCGTAGACATGCTTGCCCCAGCCGGTGTTGCTCAGCGCGTAGGCGAGGAGGAGGAACAGGGCGATGGTGACCAGCGAGCCGTACGTGATGTCGGTGTTGCCGAGCGGGAAGGTCTGCCCGAGGGCCGTCAGCGGGCCGGGCAGGTTGGTGACGGTCTGCTCCTCGGAGTAGATGTGGGTCAGCGCGAACGCCACGTTGAGCATGCCGAGGGTGACGATGAACGGCGGCAGCGGGATCTTCTGCACCAACGCCCCGTTGAGCAGGCCGAAGCCGCCGCAGACGACCAGGCCCAGAGCGATGGCGGCGAGCGGGGGCAGAGAGCCCTCTGCGGCCATCTTCGCGATCACGATGCTGCCGAACGCCATCACCGCACCGCACGACAGGTCGATGCCCGCGGTGAGGATGATCAGCGTCTGGCCGATGGCGAGTGTGCCGACGACCATGACCTGCTGCACGATCAGCGAGAAGTTGCCGCCGGTCAGGAACTGTTCGGTCGAGACGGAGAAGAAGACACAGGCCAGGAGGAGGGCGACCAGCGGGCCGGTGGTCGGTTGCGTGAGCAGTCTGCGGACCGTGGTCGGTCCTTTGAGGTCGGCGTACGGCGTGGACGTGGAGGGTGGCGTGGACGTGGCAGTCATGCGAGGTCCTTGTCGGAAGACTCAAGTCCTTGTCGGTCCTTGTCGGACGGCAAGAGGACGAGGGGGCGGCCGTCCCCGGTCGGGGAGGAGGGGCCGGCCGCCCCGCTGAGGGGTTTCGAACGGCGGCAGTTGGGCGTCGGCGGCTCAGCCCCAGCAGTTCTCCAGGCCGTAGGCGGTGTCCTTGGAGGTGACCCCGTCCTGCGCCTTGTCGGTGATCAGGGTGACGCCGGTGTCGGTGTAACCGGACGCCTTCTTGCCGTCCTTGGCGTACGTCGCGACGGCCTTGACGCCCTCGGCGGCCATCTTCAGGGGGTACTGCTGCGAGGTCGCGGCGATCTTGCCGTCCTTGACGGCCTGGGTGCCGGTGCAGCCGCCGTCGACGGAGACGATCAGGACGTCCTTTTCCCGGCCCTTGGCCTTGAGCGCGGTGTACGCGCCCAGCGCAGCCGGCTCGTTGATGGTGTAGACGACGTTGATGTCGGGAGACTTCTGCAGGCAGTTCTCCATCGCGGTCTGGCCCTTGGCCTGGTCGCCGCCGGTGTCCTGGGAGCAGACGATGGAGGAGTCGCCCTCCTCGACGCCGAAGCCCTTCAGGAAGCCGTCGTGGCGCTGGATGCCGACGGAGACGCCGGGCGCGAGGTCAAGGGTGGCTATCTTCGCCGACTTGCCCTGCATGGCGGCCTTGGCGTACTCGCCGATCAGCTCGCCCGCCTTGACGTTGTCGGTGGCGAAGAGTGCGTCGACCGCGCTTTCCGGCTCGGTCGGGGTGTCCAGGGCGATGACCAGAACACCCTTGGCCTTGGCCTTCTCGAGGGCCGGCACGATCGCCTTGGAGTCGCTCGGCGTGATCAGGATGCCCTTCACGCCGGCGGCGACCATGTTCTCGACAGCGGTGACCTGACCGGCGTTGTCACCGTCGAACTTGCCTGCGGCGGTGGACAGTTCGACACCGTTCTCCTTGGCGGCCTTCTCCGCGCCCTCCTTCATCTTCACGAAGAACGGGTTGGTGTCGGTCTTGGTGATCAGGCCGACCTTGACGCTGCCCGAGCCGGAGCTCGCGGTGCCCGATTCGGATCCGGATCCACAGGCGGTCAGGGCGAGGGCTGCGACACCCGTGCAGGCAGCGGCTCTGAGCAAGGAGGAGGGCAGACGAGAGATGCGTGACATGAACGACTCCTGCGGGATTGCGGGCGAGCGGCCGGCATCGAGGCATGCCGTCCCGAAGTGTCATCGTTGACTTATGTCATCGTTGACACTGCTTGGCCAGGATGATGGACTCCGCCTCCAGGCAACGTCAATGCCTTGCACCCGTCACAAATCGGCAACGCCCGCAGCCGTCGCCCGCCCGAAGCCATTCAGCGACTGCCCGCGACGTGCCCGTTCTGCCAGCGCGTTCCAAGAAAAGAGCAGCCCATGACCCCGCCTCAGATCACCGTCCTGGGAGAGTGCGTCGCCGACGGGTTCACCGAACCCGCAGGTACCCGGAACGAACTCGCCCTGCGGGTGCTGCCGGGCGGCGGACCCGCCAACACGGCGGTGGCCCTGGCCCGCCTGGGAACCCCGGCCCGCTTCCTCGCGCGGTTGTCCGGCGATGTGTTCGGCCGTCTCTTCCGCGCCCACCTCACGGCATCGGACGTGGACCTGTCGCACGCCGTCGAGGCCGCCGAGCCCAGCACGCTGGCCGTGGCGGCGCTGGACCCCCAGGGCCAGGCCACGTTCTCCTTCCATGCGCAGGCCACCGCCGACTGGCAGTGGACGAGCGCGGAACTGGCCGGGGTGGACCTCGCCGACACCGCCTGCGTACACACCGGATCGCTGGCCCTGGTCAAGGAACCCGGGGCGGCGGTGGTGGAGGACTTCCTGGCAGTGGCCGCCCCCAGGGCCACCATCAGCATCGACCCCAACGTCCGCCCGCTCCTGGTGCACCCCGAGGTCTACCGCGCCCGGCTGGCGCACTGGTGCGGTCTCGCGGATGTGCTGCGGCTGAGCGAGGACGACCTCGATCTCCTCCTGCCCGGAACCCCGCCCGAGCAGGCGTGCGACACCTGGCATGCGGCGGGGGCGCGGCTCGTCGTGATCACGCGCGGCGCCGACGGCGCCCTGGCCTCACTCGACGGGGAACGGGTGCAGGTCCCCGCAGTGGCGACGCAGGTCGTCGACACAGTCGGTGCGGGGGACTCGTTCACCGCCGGACTGCTGCACGACCTCGGCACCCGCGGACTCCTCGGCGGCCGGCTGACCGACCTGCGTATCGGCGATGTCGAGGCCGCCTGCCTGTTCGCCACGCAGGTCGCGGCCCTGACCTGCTCGGTCGTCGGCCCCAACCCGCCGTGGGAGAGCCAGTTGGCAAGGTTCGCGACGGAAAAGACCATCGCCCAGCACCTCGACTCCACTCACTGACAAGGACACGAAACCATGACGAAAACCCTGCTCGCCGAGTTCACCGCCCGAGAGGGAGCGGAGGACGAAGTCGCCCGCCTGATCCGGGACTACGCCCTGAAGGTGCACGCAGAGGAAGGCAACCTGGCCTTCGACGTCTACACCAAGGCGGCCACCCCACGCGCCTACTGGATCTTCGAGGTCTACCGGGACGAGGACGCCTTCCAGACGCACCTGAACGCCCCGTACGGCGGTCCGTTCAACGCCGCCCTCACCCCGCTGATCGAGGAGGACGCCTCCGTCCTGACGTTCCTCGACCCGCTGGCCACGCATCCGTGACGAGCGTTGAACACCGGCGGCGACGCGGAGCTGGAGCGCGGGGAGATCGACTGCAAATCCACTCGCCCGCCCACGTGATCACCGCTAGCGTGCGTGAGGTGATGAAGGCCGACGATGTGTTGTCCATCCTCGCCGTGCTGCGGAACGCGGACGTCGACATCTGGATCGGCGGTGGCTGGGGCATCGACGCCCTGGTCGGCGAGCAAACCCGCCAGCACCGTGACCTGGACCTGATGCACCGCAAGAACCAGGAAGCGGCCGTTGTGGCGGCTCTCGCGGACGCCGGGTTCGTCGAGACCCTCGACTGGCGCCCCGTGCGGTTCGTCGTCACCGACCCTCACGACCGGGAGATCGATCTTCACCCTCTGATCTTTGCCGGGGACGGATCCGCCGTGCAGGCGTCACCCGACCCCGAACATCCGTTCACCTATCCCGGCTCGTGCTTCGTCACGGGCACCATCCTCGGGGCGACCGTCCCGTGCCTGTCGCCCGAGCAGCAGGTCTACTTCCACCAGGGCTATGAACCTGCTGATCACGACCGTCGCGACATGGCCCAGCTCCGGCAGACCTTCGGGATCACCACCCACTTCTGAGCAGTTCTCCAAGGGCACTCCCGTCGAGTCACACCAGTGTCAGCCGTGCGCCGAGAGCCGCGCGCCGGAAGCCGCTCCTGGCCGGCCGGCGCGCGGACCTGCGGCGCGTCACCGCCAGATGGACTTCAGCTGCCACGCCCGCATGTGGTCGAGGGCAGCGGTGCCGCCCTCGGCGAAGACCTCGACGCCGGTGCTGGAGGGGTCGGGGAAGATCTGGTCGGTGATCACTGCCTCGCCGTTGCCGCCGAAGACCTCGACGGAGGACCAGTCGACGAGGATACGCAGCGTGACCTTGCCGTTCTCGGGCTTCAGGGGTGCGGTCCGGACGCCGGGGAAGGTGCTGTTGAAGTCGACGGCGCCGGAGCGGGTGCGGTCGACGTACAGCTCCTGGGTGGTGGTGTCGTAGCCGATGACGGTCTCCTCGCCGCCTGCGCCGGTGCGCACCTTCAGGCCGAAGCGGTCGGCGTCCTTGAGGGAGAAGGTCGCCTCGATATCGAGTGCCTTGCCCGTGGCCGCGCGGCTGATCAGCGGCTTGGAGGTGCTCTTGACGGTGACGCCTGACGCCGTCGCCGGGTGCTGCTGCCGGAGGGACTCCAGGCTGCCCACCGGCTTGCTGGTCAGCCGGATCCGGCCGTTGATCGTGCGCAGGGCCATTTCCCGGGGAACGCTCTGCGCGCTGCGCCAGGGGGAGGTGGGGATGGATTGGCCGTAGTCCCAGTTGTTCATCCAGCCGATCATGTAGCGCTTGCCGCCCGGTGCGTTCTCCCAGGACACCGCCGCGTAGTAGTCCTTGCCGTAGTCGGTCCAGTCGGCGCGCTGTACGACGGACTGGGCGGGCTTGTCGGCGGCGGTGAACTGGTCGGCCATGACGTGGCCCCAGCCGGCGGTGTTCATGTCGAGGATCTGGATCTGCGCCTTCTTGCCGGCGTACGGGCGCAGGTCGAAGGACGCCCGGTCCAGGCTCTCGCTGTCGGCGCCGGTCGCGCTGCGGACGACCTTGCCGTCGACGAGCAGGTTGACGGAGGTCTCCTGGGAGACGCGCTGGGCCTGGGTGTCGGACAACATGATGTGGTCGACGTTGAGGTGGCCCCAGCCGCCGCTGTTGTTGTCGACGATTCTGATCTGCGCCTTCTTGCCGGCGAGGTCGCCGACGTCCCACGAGGCCCAGTTGAGTGCCTCGCCGTCCTTTCCGGTGGAGCTGCGGACGACCTGGCCGTCCACGAGGAGCTCGACGGCGGTGGGGTTGTCGGAGTCGGCCGGGTGGTTGCCGCCGCCGATGAGGAAGTTGATGTGCTTCTTGTCGAGGGTGAACTCGGGCGAGGTGAGGGTGCCGGTACTGGCGTCGCCGTTCAGGAAGGTGTTGGCCAGCCCGTCTCCCAGGAAGCCGGAGACCTGTCCCTGGTCGGGGAGGGTCCCGGTGGCCGGTGCCGAGCCGAAGGCGTCCCCGGTTGCCGTCCAGTCGCCGTAGGTGCCGCCTTCGAAGTCGGCGAGGACCGTGCCCTCGGGCGGAGTCCTGTCCATGACGGTTCCGGCCTCGTGCGGATGCCGCCCGCCACCGACCTTGAAGTTCAGGTAGGGGCTGTCCACGGTGAATTCGGGTGAGGTGAGGGTCCCGGTGGCGCCGTCACCGCCGTGGAAGCTGTTGGCGAGGCCCTTGCCGTCGAAGCCGGTGACCGGCCCCTGCCAGTCCACCGCACCGGTTGCCGGTCCCTGACCGAACGCGGTGCCGGTGGTCGTCCAGGAACCGAAATCGGTGCCCTCGAAGTCCTGGACCACCGTGCCGGTGGGCGGGGTGTAGGTGCCCTTGTCGTCGGCGGTGAACTTCTTGCCGTCGAAGTCACCGATGAAGTACTGCGAGCCCGAACCGCCCGCGATACCACCGGGGTTGATGTTGACGACCAGGACCCACTTGATCTTCTTCTTGTCCCCGTCGACCGCGAGGGGGAACAGGTCGGGGCACTCCCACACGCCGCCCGTCGCCCCGGTCGGCCCGAACTCGCTCTGCAGCTTCCAGTCCTTGAGGTTCTTGGACGAGTAGAACTGCACCTTGTGCTCGGCGGACAGCGACACCGTCATCAGCCAGCTCTTGGTCGGCGCGTACCACTGGACCTTGGGGTCGCGGAAGTTGTCGGAGCCGATGTCGATGACGGGATTGCCCTGGTACTTGGTCCAGGTGCGGCCGCGGTCGGTGCTGTAGGCGAGCGACTGGGCCTGCTTGCCGCCGTCCTTGTAGGCGCTGGTGTAGATCGCCACCATGGGCGGGTTCTTCTTCGTACCGAACCCGGTGGTGTTGTTCCAGTCGACGACCGCACTGCCGGAGAACACCATCTCCTCGTCGTCGTGCGACAGGGCGAGCGGCAACTCCTCCCAGTGCACGAGGTCCCGGCTCACCGCATGCCCCCAGGACATGTCACCCCAGGAGTTGCCGTTCGGGTTGTACTGGTAGAAGAGGTGATACTCGCCCTTGTAGTACACGAGGCCGTTGGGGTCGTTCATCCAGTTCTTCTGCGGAGTGAAGTGGAACTGGGGCCGGTAGGTCTCGGAGTACGGCGGGGTGTCGGCAGCCACGGCCTGGGGGGCGAGCGGCGCTGCGGACAGGGCGCAGACGGTCGCCACCGCCGCCATCATCCGTATGCGGGCATGCCGGGATACGCGTGCAGAGCTCATGGTGTCTCCTAGTCCCGCAGCTCGTCGGCGCAGCACTGACTGCGGCCCCGGCGCGGACGGACCGAAAAGTGACATCCCAGCGGCGTCGACGTCCACGCAGCCGACTGGGGTGTCATCGACGACGAATGTCATCGATGACAGCGAGTGCCCGATTATGAAGGGCGATCCGGTCAGTGCGTCAACGGTGCGGGCGCGATTGCTCCGGGACGGGTCTGCGGTCCATCGGGCGTCGTCGGCGGCCGGCAGCCGCGCCAACGAGCTCGGCCATGACGGGTTGGAGTCGGCAACCGCGCAGGTCAGAGCGGTGGCTTGGGTGGCGACCGGCAGGCTTCCGCGGCCTCGTGCGAGACCGAGACCGGCTGCGTTAACGAGTTGTTTCCGGGGTGTTGACCGGTGAGGCCTCTCGATGCTTCACTTCCGGAACCGGTACCGAAACCGGTTCCGGAACTGCTTCCGGTACCGGTTGCACGGGTCTCTGTACGATCGTCCCTTCGGTGCGGGAGGGAAGTCTTCCGCCTCTGTAGGAAGGGAGGGGAGGTGACATGGGAGTCACTATCGCCGACGTGGCCACGCGGGCCGGCGTCAGCAAGACGACGGTCTCGCGGGTGCTGAACGGCAAGGGCGAGATCCACGAGAACACCGTCGTGAAGGTCCGCGAGGCGATCTCGGAGCTCGGCTATGTGCCGAGCGCCGGGGCAGTGGGGCTGGCACGCGGCACGACACAGATGATCGGCATGCTGGTCCCTGACCTGGCCTGGGTCTGGGCCGGCATCGTGCAGGCGGTCGTCGAGACGCTGGAGGCCGAGGGCTTCGGGCTGCGGATGCTGACCGTGAACGGCGGTGAGGAGTCACTGCGCAGGCTGGGCGTGCAGGTCGCCGCCAAGTCGTTCGACGGTCTGCTGGTGATAGAGCCCGAGGGGGCCCTGGCGGCCATCACGGAACTGCACGAGGCCGGACTGCCGGTGGTGCTGATAGACGACCGCTTCCAGCGGCCGGGATTCCCCTATGTGGCCACCACCAACCGGGAGGGCGGTGAGCAGGCGGCGCGCCACCTGCTGGACCTCGGTCGCCGTCGCCCTCTGGTGGTGACCGGTCCTGATGAGTACGGCTGCACTCAGGAAAGGTTGGGCGGCTTCGTCGACGTCTATGCGCAGGCCGGGATCGAGCTCGAACCGCGCAGCATCATCTGCGGCGACTTCTTGTTCGACAGCAGCCGGAGCGCGGTGGCACAAGCTCTCGCGGACGGCGTGGAGTTCGACGCGGTCTTCGGGCACAACGACCCCTCGGCGGCCGGCGTGCTCGCGGCCCTGCACGAGGCCGGCCTCAAGATTCCGCGGGATGTCGCCGTGGTGGGGTTCGACGACGTAGAGGTGGCGTCGTACACCTATCCGGCCTTGACCACCATCCGCCAGCCGATGCGGGAGATGGGTGAGGCAGCGGCGCGTCTGCTGCTCGACCACGTGCGCAGATCGCCCGAGGCCGCCCCCTCGCGCATCATTCCCACCAGCCTCGTGATCCGCGGTTCGACGTTAGAGCCGAGCTCGAACTGACGCGACGTCATCACGATGCGTACGTGATGGCGCCTCGCGGTCGGGCGGTGTGTCGCTGGTAAGTGACGCACCGCCCCTGTCTCCCCGAAACCCCGGCGGACCTCTTCGGCCTCGTCTTCCTCGCACCCCGTAGCGGCTGCGCCCGCGTTCACGCGGCACCGCCCACCAGCACCTTTTCCGTTCGCGCGTTCCCGATCCGGGACACCGAACGGCGCGCCTGGCCCACCCCGCCCGGCCCCTACCCACTCCGCGTCGGATGCGCCGGCCGCGCCCTGCGGCTGCCCGCCGACGCCGCTGTCACCGCAGACGGTCCCCACCCGTGCGCCGGCCCATCCGGACGTCCGCCCGCTCTCACCCTTAGCCCCCCCGCGCCTGTTTCGCCCAACGGCAAGGAGCCGCATCATGCGTATCACCACCCGTCACGCTGTCAGAACCGTCCAGACCCTGTGTGTCACCGTCACGGCCGCCCTGGTGGCCACCGGCTGCGGCCGGAGCGAGGATTCCGGCCCCGGCAAGGACGCACCCGCCGAGATAGCCGCGGGCAAGGCCAAGGGGACCGTGGTCATGTGGTCCATGGGCGACCCCGACGAGGACCTGAAGGAGCTGGCCAAGAAGTTCGAGCAGGAGAACCCGGACGCGACCGTCAAGATCACAGCGATCCCGTGGAGCGCCGCCCACGACAAACTGACCACCGCGGTCGCCGGCGGCAACACCCCGGACATGTCCATGATCGGGAGCACCTGGATGGCCGAGATGGCCGCCATGAACGCCTTCCAGGCCACCCCGACGTCGATCAAGTCGTCGGACTTCTACCCCGGCCAGTGGGACACCACCAAGTACAAGGACACCTCCTACGGCGTCCCGTTCATCGCCGACACCCAAGCGATCTACTACCGGACCGACCTCACCACGAAGGCCGGCATCAAGGGCGCCCTGGCCGGCGACCGGGCCGGATACCTGAAGGACCTGGAGGCCATCCAGGCCACCGCCGGCAAGGAGAACCCCAAGCTGCGCCACGCCAGCGGGCTGGTGATGGGCTTCAACTCCTGGATCTTCTGGGTGCCGATGGTGTGGCAGCAGGGCGGTGACATCTACGACGCCAAGACCGGGAAGTTCACCTTCGACTCGCCCGAGGTCGCCAAGGCGCTGGAGGACTGGGCGAGCGTCCCGAAGCAGGGCCTGGCGCCGACCGACAGGTCGGACAACGTCCAGGGCTTCCGGGACGGGCTGATCGCCGTCTACCAGGAGGGTGCGTGGGCCGGCGGCACCTTCCACAAGGACGCCCCGGAGCTGGACGGCAAGTGGAAGACCATGCCGGTGCCGTACACCGAGCAGCCCGCCGGGTTCGCCGGCGGCAGCGACCTGGCGGTGTTCAAGGAGGCCAAGAACCCCGACGCGGCATGGAAGTTCGCCCAGTTCCTGACCGAGCCTGCCAATCTCGCGGCCTATTCCAAGGCCACCGGCAGCCTGCCCCCCGCGCCCCAGGCGTGGACGGACGGCAAGCTGACCGAGGACGAGAACATGAAGGCGTTCGCCGAGCAGCTCGAGGTCAGCAAGGCGCCGCCGGCCATCACCACCTGGCAGCAGATCGCCGACACCATCGACTCCGAACTGGAAAAGCTGGCCCTGGGCAAGGTCACCGTCGCCGAGGTGCAGAAGACGCTGCAGTCCAAGGCCACCAGCATCGGCACCGGCCGATGAGCGCCGCCGCGATGAGCACCCCTCGTAGGGAGGGATGACATCCATGTCCACGAATACGCTCCCCGGGCGGGGCGACACCGGCAAGCAGAACACCGGGGGGCCGGAGCGGAGTGCCGATCGCCGGCGCCTCACGCTCCGGAGCCCGGCGCACGGCAGGCAGGCCCGGGCCGCCTGGCTCCTCGCCGGTCCCTTCCTCGCGCTGTTCGCGGCCTTCATGCTGCTGCCGGTGGTGTGGTCGCTGCTGATGAGTTTGACCGACACTCAGAGCGCCGATCTGCGCACCCCTTTGAACGTGTCGTTCGTCGGCTTCGACAACTACGTGCGGCTCTTCCAGGACGATCAGTTCTTCACGGCCCTGCGCAACACCGCCGTGTTCGTCCTGGTGGCCCTGCCCCTCACCCTGGCCGCCGGGCTCGCCGCGGCGGTCGCCCTCGACCGGGGCATCCGCCGCTTCCGGGCCGTCTTCCGGGTCGGCTTCTACCTCCCGGTGATCACCAGCATCGTGGCCGTCGCGGTGGTGTGGAAGACGCTCCTCGAACCCCGCGCGGGACTGGTGAACCTCGTCCTGGGCTGGTTCGGGATCGACGGCCCGGCCTGGCTTGCGGACACCCGCTTCGCACTGCCCGTCATGATCCTGATGGCCGTATGGCGCAACCTGGGCACCGTCATGATCATCATGCTGGCCGGGCTGCAGTCCGTGCCCCTGTCCCTGATGGAGGCGGCAGAACTCGACGGTGCCGGGCCCTGGCAGCGGTTCTGGCGTGTCACCTTCCCGCTCCTGCGTCCCGCCCTGCTGCTCACCGCCGTCACGACCGGCATCGGCTACCTGCAGTTCTTCGACGAACCGTTCGTCATGACCGACGGCGGACCGCTGGACTCCACCCTGTCGGCCACGTTGTACGCCTACAAACAGTTCGGCAACGGCAATTACGAGATGGCGTCGGCCGCCAGCTACGTCATCTTCGTCCTCATCGTGGCGCTGACCGTGCTGCAGTTCCGCGTGCTGCGAGACAAGGACTGACGACCCATGAGCACCCTCTCCACTCTCCCCACGGCACAACCGGGCACGGACCGCATCCTCAAGCGTCGCCGCATCCGCCGGACCTGGGGCCAGCCCTGGCTGTATCTGCCGCTCGCGGGCGCCCTGCTGCTGATGATCGCGCCGTTCCTGTGGATGCTGTCCGGGTCCTTCAAACCCGAGGCCGACATCCGCAGCGTCCCGCCCGTCCTGCTCCCCACGGCGCCCACGACCGCCAACTACGGTGAGCTGTTCAGCACGCTCGACTTCACGAGCATGTTCGCCAACTCCGTGATCGTGGCGCTGGCCGTCACCGCCGGGAACCTGATCTTCTGCTCGATGCTCGGATACGCCCTGGCCAAGCTGGAGTTCCGCGGAAAGCGCGCCGTGTTCCTGCTGGTCATGGGGACGCTCATGATCCCCGGCCTGGTCACCTTCGTACCGCTGTACGTGCTGGTGTCCAACATGCAGCTGACCGGGTCCATGCTCGGGCTGATCCTGCCGTTCCTGGCCGGCCCCTTCGGGGTGTTCCTGATGCGGCAGTTCATCTCCACCCTGCCCGACGAGCTGATCGACGCCGCCCGCGTCGACGGCTGCCGCGAACTGGCCATCTTCGGGAGGATCATCCTGCCGCTGACCAAGCCGGCCCTCGCCACCCTCGGGATCATCACCTTCCTCGGCTCCTGGAACAACTTCCTGTGGCCCCTGGTCGTGGCCCAGAACGAGAGCCAGTACACCCTCCCCGTCGGCCTCGCCCTGGCCAGCAGCGGACAGGACTTCACCCGCTTCGGCATCCTGCTCGCCGGTGCCGTGATCGTCCTGCTGCCGGTGATGATCGTCTTCCTCATCTTCCAGCGCCAGTTCATCGCCGGCATCGCCACCACCGGCCTGAAGTGACACCCCGGTTCCCACCCCGCCGCCCCCTGCCGTGCTGGTCCCGCCCGGGGCGGCGGACAGACGGCGCGCGAGCCCCGCCGCGCAGGGCGGCAGCGTGCGCGCGACGAGGCACTCGCGTCGCCCATCAACTCTCTGATCTGTGACGACTCATCTCTTGGAGAACACCGTGGGACAGCCGGTCCACTCTGCCTTGTACCTGGATCCGGAAGCGGCCGTGGAATCGAGAACCGAGGACTTGCTGTCCCGGATGACCCTGCCGGAGAAGGTCGGGCAGCTGCTGATGCTCGACGCACAACACGGGGACCTGGTGGACATCCTGTCGGCCAAGCTGGCCGGGTCCGTTCTGCATGTGACTCCCGAACGGATGCCCGAGGCCATGAAAATGGCCCAGCGGACACGGCTCGGCATTCCGCTGCTGACAGCCGACGACGCCATCCACGGTCACTCGTTCTGGCCCGGCGCGACCATCTTCCCGACCCAGCTGGCCATGGCCTGCACCTGGGACCCCGCTCTGCTCCACCGGGTGGCCCGCGCGTCCGCGACCGAAATCGCGACGACCGGAATCCACGGGACGTTCTCCCCGGTGCTGTGCATCACCCGGGACCTGCGCTGGGGCCGGATCAACGAGACGTTCGGCGAGGACCCCTTCCTGATCGGCGAACTCGGCGCGGCGATGGTGCGCGGCTACCAGGGCGAGGGACTCAGCGACCCGACGGCCGTGCTGGCGTACGCCAAGCACTTCGCGGGCTACTCCGAAACCCTGGGCGGGCGCGACGCGAGCGAAGCCGATCTCAGCCCGCGCAAGCTGCGCTCGTGGTTCCTGCCCCCGTTCGAGCAGGCCGTTCGGGCCGGCTGCCGCGGCTTCATGCTCGGGTACCAGTCGATCGACGGCGTGCCCATCACCGCGAATCAGTGGCTGATCAACGATGTGCTCAAGGGCGAGTGGGGCTTCACCGGGACGCTGGTGACCGACTGGGACAACGTCGGCCGGATGGTCTACGACCAGCGGACCTGCGCCGACTACGCCGAGGCGGCGGCGGTCGCCGTCAACTCCGGGAACGACCTCATCATGGCCACGCCGCAGTTCTTCGAGGGCGCGCAGGAGGCGGTCGCCCGCGGCTTGGTCGACGAGAAACAGATCGATGACGCGGTACGGCGGGTTCTGCGGCTGAAGTTCGAGCTCGGGCTCTTCGAGGACCCCCGCGCCCCCGACCCCGAGCGGCAGGCACAGGTGATCGGCTGCCGCACCCACGCCGACCTCAACCTCGAGACCGCCCGGCGCTCCCTGGTGCTGCTGCGCAACGAGGGGATCCTGCCCCTCGAAGGCGGGCTGACCTCGGACGGAACGGGCCGCGCCGCGAGCCAGGGCGCACCGCGGACGATCGCGGTCATCGGCCCCAACGCCGACAGCCCGGAAGCCATGCTCGGCGACTGGGCGGGCGCCACCGGGCAGGTCCCGTGGATGCCCGAAGGCCATCCCCGCGAGACGGTGGAGACGGTGCTCGACGGCCTTCGCGCCGTCGCACCCGCCGACTGGACCGTCACGCACGCCCGCGGAGCCGACATAGCAAGTCCCACCCATGCCCCCGAGTGGTCCACCGGGCCGGACGGCCAGCCACTGCCGCCCGTTTTCACCCCCGCCCCGGTCGACCAGGCACAGCTTCGAGAGGCCACCGCCGCCGCGCAGGCTGCCGACTACGCCGTCGTGGTCGTGGGAGACACCATCGCCCTCACCGGCGAGGTGCGCTCGACGGCCACGCTCGACCTCCAAGGAGGCCAGCTCGCCTTGCTGGACGCGGTCGCCGCCACCGGCACACCCGTGATCGTCGTACTCGCCCAGTCCAAGCCGAGCACGCTCCCGGAGTCGGCACTGAACGCGGCAGCCCTCATCGAGGCGTTCAACCCGGGCATGCGCGGTGGCCGCGCCATCGCCGAACTCCTCCTCGGACTCATCGAACCCAGCGGCCGGCTCCCGGTCTCGTTCGCACGCCACGTCGGTCAGCAACCGGTCTTCTACAACCAGGTGCGCGGCCAGCACGGCAACCGCTACGCGGACCTCACCCAAGACCCCCTGTTCGCGTTCGGCGAGGGCCTCACCTACACCACCGTCACCTACTCCGACCTCGTCGTGCACGACCCGGACGTCCCTGCCGACGGCACCGTCGACGCGACGGTACGACTGACCAACAGCGGAAGCCGTCCGGCCCTGGAAACCGTCCAGGCGTACATCAGCGACCTGACCACCAGCGTCACCTGGGCCGAGCAGGAGCTGAAGGGTTTCACCCAGGTCGAGATCCCTCCCGGCGAAAGCCTGGACGCCACCATCAACATCCCGGCCACTCACTGCTCACTCGTCACCGCGGACAACCGCCGAGTGGTCGAACCGGGTGAGTTCATGCTCCGCGTCGGCCCCAGCTCACGGCGGGAGCAGCAACTGAGCGCGGGATTCCGCATCGGGACCTGAACCCCGTATCCGGACCTGAACCCCGTATCCGGACCTGTAGCCCGCATACGGGCTCGAAGACCCCCGCCCCGTCGGCCTGCCGCCCCGCCAAATCGAGGGCCGGCGGGGCGGGTTCCATCGGAAACACCGAAAGGCACGCGTGTGTCCACCACACCCCGCGATCCGCACCGCCCCGTGGCGCACCTGCGGCCGCCCCGCAACTGGATCAACGACCCCAACGGGCTGGTCTTCCACGACGGCCACTACCACGTCTTCTACCAGTACAACCCGCACGGAGCGATCCACGCGAACATGCACTGGGGCCACTTCCGCAGCCCCGACCTGCTGACCTGGGAGCCACTGCCGATCGCCCTGTCCCCGACCCTCGACGGCGTGGACGCCGACGGCTGCTTCTCCGGCAACGCCGTCTCCGACGGCGACCGGCTGGTCGCCTTCTACTCCGCGCACCGCGAGGACCGCTCGTTCCAGCACCAGCCGGTCACCTGCGCCGTCTCCCACGACGGCGGCAACAGCTTCCGCCCGCGCGGCGAACTGCTCATCCCCGAGCTGCCCGAGGGCTGCACCATGTACCGCGACCCGTACGTCTGGCAGGACGGCGACGGCTGGCGGATGCTGGTCGGCGCCGCCCTCACGGACGGCCGCGCCGCCGCCCTTCTCTACGACTCACCCGACCTGGAGAACTGGACCTACCGGGGGCCCTTCGCAGCCCGCCGTCCGGAGCCCGTCGGCGGCACCGAGGAGCTCACCGGCGATGGCTGGGAATGCCCCCAATACCTCCCGGCAGCCGACGGACCCGGCGCCCTCCTCTTCAGCACCTGGACCGAACCCACCGGTCCGCTGAGGGTCGCGGCCCTGATCGGCGAAGAGCACGACGGCCACTTCGAGGCCGGCCCAGCGGTACCCGCCGACCACGGCCCCGACTGCTACGCGCCCGCCCTGCAGCGCGCACCGGGCAACCGGTGGCTGTTGTGGGGCTGGTCATGGGAAGCCCGCGACGAAGCCTGGGCCGTCGCGGACGGATGGGCCGGCGTCCTCACCCTGCCCCGCGAGATCCACGTCGACGACGACGGCACCCTGCGCCAGCAGCCCGCCACCGAACTGCTCGCCCTGCGCGGCGAACACATCATCCACGCCACAGGAGCGACGCACGGCCCGCAGCCGGTGGACCTCGGCAACGTGGGCCGAGCCTTCGACCTGACGGCCCGTCTGGAGCCGACCGGAAACGCCGGTCTGCGGCTGCTCACCACCCCGGCAGGCTCCGAGTACCTCGACATCCGCCTTGATGCCGACGCGGGCGAACTGGTCGTCGACCGTGACCACGCCTCACTGGACCCCCGGGCCCGCGGCGGCTCCTACCGGATGCCCTGCCCCTCTGGTCAGCCGGTCGAGCTGCGCGTGGTCGTCGACCACTCCATCGCCGAAATCTTCCTGACCACCACCGGCCAGGTCCTCAGCCTGCGCTTCTACCCCACAGGGCAAGGCCCGTGGCGACTTGAGGCCCGCAGCGCACCGGGTACGCGCCTCGGCTTCGCGGTCGACGCGTGGGAGCTGCACCCGCTTGTGATCAAGGAGCCGAGCACCGGCACCGCAGCGTCGGCGCCGACGTCGCCGTAGAACCGACTCCAACCGGTAGATCCCCACCTCGGCAATGCGTCCCACCCCCTCTCCCAAGTAGTGACCAAGCAGGTCCGAAGGAGGATCTTCCATGAGCTCATACGGTCTCGGACGACGCCAGTTCCTGGCCACCGCCGTCGGTGTCGCCGCCGCCTGGACCTCGGTTTCCGGGAACGCCATCGCCGCCCCGCAGCTGAAGCAGGCCGCACGTGGCAATTCCGTCCGTGTGTGGCTGACGGACGTATCGGCCGACCAGTGGGTCGCCGGCCAGGACGATGTGCTGTTCAAGGCGAAGAGAACGGCCAATCCGCTCACGATCAAGATCGACGACAGCGTCAAGTACCAAAAGGTCCAAGGCTTCGGCGCCGCCATGACCGACTCCTCCGCCTGGCTCATCGACAAGCTGTCCACTGCCGAGCGGACCAAGCTGATGAACAAGCTGTTCGATCCCTTGAAGGGAATCGGCCTCAGCCTGCTCCGCTCCCCGATGGGCGCCACGGATTTCAACGCGTCCGGGAACTACTCCTACAACGACATGCCCGCCGGCCAATCGGACCCGACGCTGTCCGACTTCTCCATCCAGCACGACGTGCCGTACATCATTCCGGCCTTGCGGCAGGCCCTCTCACTCAACCCGTCCATCAAGATCATGGCCAACCCGTGGAGCCCGCCAGGCTGGATGAAGACCTCCGACTCCATGATCGGAGGCACCCTCAAGAGCGAGTACACCTCCGCGCTCGCCACCTACTTCCTCAAGTTCATACAAGCCTGTGGCGAAGCCGGCGTGCCCATCTCCTACATTTCCCCGCAGAACGAACCCATGGGTACTCCCACCTGGCCCGGAATGTTCCTGTCCGCGTACCAGGAAGCCGAGTTGATCCAGGAGATCGGCAAGGCGTTCGAAGCCAACGGAATCTCCACGAAGATCCTGGCCTGGGACCACAACTGGGACGTGCCCTCGTACCCCGAGACGATCTTCAGCGACCCCGCAGCCTCCAAGTACACCGCGGGAACCGGGTGGCACATCTACAGCGGCAACCCGAACTACCAGACGCTGGTCCACAACGACTACCCGAGCAAGGAAACGTTCATCACGGAAGCCACCGGAGGCGTTTGGCAGGACAGCGACCAGACGGCGTTCAGCGAAGCACTGGGTACGTGGATCATCAACGGCACGCGCAACTGGGCGAACGGGGTGATGCTGTGGAACATCGCACTCGACCCCGATCGGGGCCCGCTCAACAGCGACACGGCCGGTATACCCATGCTTCGGGGCCTGCTCACGATCGACCCTGCCGACGGGCGGGTGACCTACAACGTGGACTACCACGCCCTCGCCCACGCCAGCAAGTTCGTCAAGCCCGGAGCACACCGGATCTACTCGAACACCTTCGGGGAAGGCAGCATAGAGAACGTCGCGTTCCAGAACCCGGACGGATCGAAGGTCCTGATCGCGCACAACTCGGGAAGCGCGGCGAAAACCTTCAGCGTCGCGGACGGGACACACTCGTTCGACTACACCCTCAACGCCGGCGACGCCGTCACCTTCACGTATGCCGGGCCTACGCGGAGCGGCCACACTCCCGCAGCGACCAAGGTCGCGGACCCGACACACGACTTCACGTTCACGTCGCCATCCGGTCCGGTCACCGTCACGTATGACCCGGCGCTGCTGCCCTACCAGAACTCGATCCGTACCGGAAACAAGCTGGTCACGTATTCCCTTCCGATCGGAGCTTCCGTCCAGACGACAGGAAGGGCACTGAGCCGCAGCAAGTGGACCGCCACGGCTTCGGCGCAGCCGGATTGGGGTGTGGCCGCGAACGCGATCGACGGCGACATCAACACCAGGTGGAGTCTGGGGCATGGGCCGACGAGCGGCGACTGGTTCCAGATCGATCTGGGGAGCCCTACGAGCTTCGACAAAATCGTCCTGGACACCGGCGTAAACAATTCGTTCGACTACGTCACCAAGTACCAGATATACGTGTCGAACGATGGCGTCGATTGGGGCAGCGCGATTGCGAGCGGCAGCGGAGGCATTGGCAAGACAGCCGTCACGTTGCCGACCCGGACGGCACAGTACATTCGCATCGTCAGTACTGCGGCCTCCGGTTTCTGGTGGGCCATCGGCGACATAGCGGTGTACGGGTCTGCGCGTGGAACCGGTTCGATCACAGCTCCGGCAGCGGTATCGAACGGCCTCCAGATGAAGACCTGGGCCGGCAAGGAAGGGGAGCAGGTCACCGCAGTATTCAACGGGACCACCGACAGTAAGAGTTTCAAGGTATCCGCCGATGGCTCGTATACCTATATGCTGCCGGGCGGCACCTCGGCGATGTTCACGACCAAGAAGCTGTCGACTTTCCCATCGCCGACGTTCAGCGATGTGAAGCCGGAACGGGGCATGCCGCGCTCCAAGTTCACGATCCGCGGTTCTGGCTTCGGCGATGCGCAGGGGCTGGGTACGGTGTATTTCGGATCGAGCTATGCCGAAATAGACACCTGGTCGGACACCAGCATCAGCGCCTACGTTCCGAAGGGACTTCCGGCGGGGAAGGTCACGGTTTCCGTGAAGGGAACCAGCGGAGCAGACGCAGGACGATCATCGTTCGACGTCATCGATCCAGGTGCTGCACTGCCCCGGACGACCTGGACCGCACAGGCTTCGGACGCAAGTCAGTGGGATGCGCCCGGAAACATGATCGATGGCAATTCCGACACTCGGTACAGCTCCGGAACAGGGCAGTACGACGGCCTCTGGATCCAAGTGGACATGGGGCAGACGCAGACCTTCGACAAGATTGTGCTGGATGTCGGCGGCAGTGTCAGCGACTATGCGCGCAGCGCAGACGTATACGTATCCACGGATGGAACCGACTGGACCAAGGTTTCTTCCGTAGCGGACGGCCAACGAGTCCACCTGATTTCCTTCCCGACGCAGACAGCTCGCTACATCAAGGTCGTCAACACCGGCAATGTTGCGCGTAGCTGGTGGTCAGTCGCAGAGTTCAACGTCTACACCTGACCCCGGCTTTCATGTAGGGCGACCGTTTGCCCCCGGCGCAGAGAGAGTGCCTCTTGTCGGCGGGAACAGGGAGTGCTGATGTCCTTGTTCCCGTGGACGAGGAACTTCCGGGTGCCCGTGGCGACTTCGAGCGCGCAGCGCGCCGAGTACGCGCATCGGCTACGCGATCGACATCCGCATTGCCAGACAGCAACAGGCCCACGACGGGTTCGCCGACCCCACCGCGGCCGTGGTCGACGAACCCCATCAGCGGGTGGTGCCAAAGGTCTTCCAAGCCGGTCTACTCCTTACGGGCTGCCCGCGATTGTTCCGCAGCCGGCCACCGGGGCCAGATCCTGAAGACCGACGTCACGCCAAGTCCCGATTGGCCAACAGCATCCCCCAGGGTGCGGCGCCGTTCACATGCCCACGAGATGCACAGCGTTCCCCTGGAGGGGAAACAGTCGGGACGGCAGCCGATCTGTCCGTCGCAGGCCCCGTCTGGGATGCTGAAGGCCAGGCTCGACAGGGGGACAGACGATGTATACCGAACCTATGGCGCGAGCCGTTGTGGAACCAGCAGTACTCGAGTTGATACGGCAATACCCCCGTGGCCGGCCGTTCTCCACGACGGTCACATTCGGCGGGGACGACTTCACCATGTGCGCCCACGTACGGGCGCAGTGGGCGGCACCCGGGCAGGTGAAGATCGCACTGGCCTGTTGGGTCGTCAACATGGACACCGCGCGCTACCTCGGTGACAACCCACCTGCCAGGGAGGAGATGCACCTGCCGCCGGAAGGCACAGGGGAGTGGGACGAGGAACTGACCAGCCGGGTGATCGGCCACCTCGCAGTTCGTATGAACGCTCTTGCGACCGCCCTGCCGACCACCGACGAACACCTCACCATCACCGTGCCTCTCGTCCTGACGTAGTCCGGTTGAAGGGTCCGCCGCACCATGCCCGGGCGGCGGCCTGGACCGCACGCAAGTGACCAGAGCCAGCGCGGTCGCTACCTGCATCGACGGCCTGGAGGCCGCGGTAGGCGAGTGCGGCGCTGAACCACGGCCGGTCCGGTGACCGACCGGAGTGTCCAGCGTCACGGCTGCCAACTGGCCTTCCAGCCCTGCCTGTTCGGGGATGAACGCCGACCGGAACGCACGGCCGCGCAGCCGCGACAGCAGCCACCACGCACCCGGCGCGCGGGTCGAGTCCGGTGTGCGGAGGGTGCCCTCATGCGGCCCGCGCGAGGAAGCCCAACCAGCCGCGAGCCGCGTGAGCCCCAGGAAGGGAAGCGGGCCATGAGGCCGGCCGGCTCCGGAAAGCCGCTCAGCGGGCCGGGGACGGACTGATCGGCTCCCACCGCCGCGGCGAGCGTCCCGCAGACCTGGTCAAGGGCCTGAAGGGGTCGGCTGGTCGCAGGCCGGAGCCTTGAAGGCGTCCTTCGCGTGCCGCGTCAGGTCGCAGACCGTACGCAGCGCGACTTTCCAGGTGCCGTCCTGGAGGACCGACGCCCCCGGGCCCCGGGTGTCGAGCTGTCGGTCCTCGCGCGTGAGGGTGTAGGCGACGTCGGCGTTCAGGTCCGAGGTGTACGACACCGAGGTCACCTCTGCGCGCAGCTTGCCGCCGAGCGGGTCGGTGAAGAGGTTGATGATCATCAGCTCGTTCCCGTCGCCGCTCTCGACGACTTCTCTCCTGTCCTTGGAGGAGGATGCCGGGTCGAAGAAGGTCCGCCAGGCTTCCCTGATCTCCTGCTCGGCCTGTTCCGGGTCCTCCGGTGCCGTACCGGCCGGGACGGGGGAGGAGGGCTCCGAGACCGACGGGGACGGTGACGTGTCGCTGGGCGTCGTCGCGGAGGAGGCAGGCGGACGGCTCGTCCCCGGCGCGTCCTTGCGGCCGCCGTCGCCTCCGTCGCAGGAGCTCGCGAGGACCAGAACGGCGGCTGCGGCCAGCGCGCGGGCCGCTCGTCGTGTCGTAGCGGGCATGGACCGTTACCTCCGGGTTGGGTCCTGTGTCTGGGTACCCGGTGCGAGCGGGTTTATCCGAGGCGGGCAGAGGAGACGGGGCAGAAGCAGGGCGCGACCCGAGGTGAGGACGGACACGATGCACAGGATGCCGGGCTGGGTAATTCGAGCGGTCGGGGCGCTCGCCGCCGTGGCGGTGCTGCTGTGGATGGCGACCTGGCTGGTGGAGAACTTCTAGCGGTCCCCTTCGCGGCGACGAAGCGGCGGCGAGCAGGACTCGCGCAGCACCGTCCGGGAGGCGCCCACCTCCATCTGACCGACAGCCTCTTCCGGGCCGGGCACAGCCGGTCTCGCCGGCGTCCGGCGGGCGCTACCGTGGCGTGGTCCGGACCGAGGGAGGCAAGGGGCCCGGCCTTGAGCTGAGCACCGGAGGGCCCGTCTTTTCCTGGCGTCGGGGCCGCACGCGGCACGGCCCCGCTCGCCCTTCCGGCCTTACCCGACTTGGCGCATGCGGGGGTCGGCTCGCCATTCCTCGGTGAATTCGCGCAGGGCTTCGAGGTCGAACTCGGTGCAGGTCAGCGTGAGGTAGGCGTGGACGGCCTTGAGGTCCGGCTTCTGGTCCGGGGCGGGGCCTCCGACCACCCGACCTGATTGCGGGTTGGTGACGTAGCTGCGCAGGGCGTCCAGATCGGCGGCGGGAAGCTGGGGCCGGTACTGGACGATGACGTATCCGTCGCCGATGACATGGCCGAACCCGGACTCCGGAGCGCGCTCGCCGGGTTCGGTGAAGTCCGTCGGGTGTCCGGTGTTGCCGGTGAACGATTCGGTACGGTCGCGGACCTGGCAGCTGCCCTCAGCCTCCGCCGTCTCGGATGTGTCGCCGAGGACGACCAGCGTTGCGGCGGCCACCACACCACAGGCCACCAGAGCAGCCTGCGCGACCCGGATCCCGCGCCCTTCGGGGCGCAGTCGCGGGGGGAGCCTGCGGACCCTGCACCACGCGACGACCGACTCGGCGGATCTCCTGGCCGGCACTGACGCTCGCGGCGGTCGTCCTGGCCGGGTGCGCCTACGCCGTCCTGCGCGACGGGGCACCTCGCTGGAGAGTGTTCGCACTGGCCGCCGTACAGGCCCTGTTGCCCGCGTACCTCGAATCGACCGGCACCGTGGTCCCGGCCACGACGCTGGACGGCCACCTGCGGTTGCCGTCGGCCTGGCACCACAACACGCTGGCCATGGCCGCGTTGAACCTCCTCGCGGGCCTCGCCCTGATCTGGTTCTTCCGCAGCGCCTCCCACCTGCCCGGGCGGCTGTCGCACGCCGTGGCACGGAACGGTGCGGGGCTGGTGGACGCGCCTGCGGTACGTCATCGCCGTGGCTCTGGGGCTCGTGGTCACGCTCCTGCCCCGGCCCGCGCGTCCGCCTCTGCCCGACGCGTCGCTCCCACGCCCGCACGCGCTCACGGTCCTGCTGCACCGCGCCCAGCCCTGCGCGCCGTAAACCGCACGACACTCCGCCGCACCAACACCCCACCCGCACGCCTGACTTCGGCGTGCCCTCACCGACACCGGAGTGTCCGCTGTGCCCGCAGTATTCCTTTTTCTCGCAGATGACCAGCCGTACGTGCCGCAACCACGCGACAACGGCCACGGCGTCGTCGAGTTCCTGACCTCGGCGCAAACCGTCCTTGGCCTGGTGGTGGCCCTGATCGCGCTGACGTTGCTGCTGTCGTCACTGTGGCCGGGGCGGCGCCGGGCCCGGGACGGGAAGGAGGGTGGGAAGAGGAGCTGAGCGCTCCGCTGCGGCGCCGTCGTAGTGCTGTGGGCAGGGGCAAAGCCACCGCTAGGCCGGTACGAGCTTCCCCGCGCGCATCTCTATCGAACGGTCAGCGAAGTGGCGTACGACCGCACGATCGTGGCAGATGAAGAGGTACGCCAGGTCCAGCTCGTCCTGGAGGTCGGCGAGCAGGTTGAGGACTCCGGCCCGGATGGAGGGGTCGAGGGCGGACACCGGCTCGTCCAGGACCAGCAGGCGGGGTTCGGACGCCAACGCGCGGGCGATTCCGGCGCGTTGGCACTGTCCGCCGGACAGCTCGTGCGGGAAGCGGTCGCCGTAGGCCGGGTCCAGGCCGACCCGGTCGAGGAGTTCGGCGACCCGCGAGGGGCCCGTGGCGTCCCAGCGGCCCTGGACGCGCAGGGGTTCGCCCACCGCGTCCCGGATGCGGTGGCGAGGGCTGAGCGAGCCGTACGGGTCCTGGAAGACGGGCTGCATACGGGGGCGGAGCGGGCGCAGCTCGCGCTCGCTGAGGGTGGTCAACTCCCGCCCCTCGAAACGGACTTCGCCCGACTCCGGGCGGTGCAGCTGGAGCACGGCGGCGACCGTGGAGGACTTCCCGCAGCCGGACGGGCCGTTCAGGGCCAGGGTCTCGCCCGCGTCCACGGTGAAGGACACCTGGTCGACCGCGATGACCGTGCCGTAACGGACGACCATGTCGCGCACGTCGAGCAGGGGGTCGCTCCGGTTCATGCGGACTCCTGGAACAACTCGGTTGCGGGGTACGGGACTGCGTCCCAGCGGTGGCAGGAGACCTCATGGCCGTCGTCGGCCGCCGCTCGTGGCTGCGGGTCCTCGCGACGGCAGCGGTCCTCGACGAGTGGGCAGCGGGGCGCGAAGGCGCAGCCCGGCGGGAGGGCGTCGGGGGTGGGCGGGGATCCGGGGATGGAGGGCAGCCGACGGCGACGAGCGCCACCACCGTTGCCCTCGTCGGGCGGCAGCGACGCCAGCAACCCCACCGTGTACGGCGCCCGAGGGCGCCCCAACACCCTTTTCGCCGGGCCCTGTTCAACCTGTCGCCCGGCGTACATGACCAGCACGCGGTCGGCGTGTTCCCGGACCACGCCCAGGTCGTGCGTGACCAGCACGAGCGCGGCGCCGACTGCCTCGCGCTGTTCGCCGAGGACGCGCAGCACCTGTTCCTGGAGCTCCGCGTCCAGCGCGGTCGTGGGTTCGTCGGCGACGACGACGTCCGGTTCGTTGATCGTCGCCATGGCGATCACGGCTCGCTGCCGCATACCGCCGGAGTACTCGTGCGGATACGCCCGCGCCTTGCGTACGGCGTCGGGGATGCCCACCCGGTCGAGCGCGGCGACCGCCCGGGCACGGGCCTCCTTGCGCGAGACACCTGCCACCGACCGTACGGCGGCGGCGAGTTGGTCACCCACGGGGTGAACGGGAGACAGGGCGGAGAGGGCGTCCTGGGGGACGAGGGCGATACGGCGGCCACGCTGGGCGGCGAGATCCGTCTCACCCCGCAGCCGCACGGTTCCGCTCGTCGTCGCGCCCCTGGGCAGCATCCCGAGCAGCGCCCGGGCCGTGAGGGACTTGCCCGCGCCCGACTCGCCGACCAGGGCGAGCACCTCGCGCGGGCGGACGTCGAAGGACAACCCGCGCACGGCCTCCACCCCGTCGAACGCGATCCGCAGCTCGCGCACCGACAGCAGCACGTCGTCAGACGCCAACGGGGGCCTCCTTCGTCATTTTCTTCCCGCTCTTCGAGCCCTTGGGCCCCTTGGAGTTCTGTGTACTCCGGCCGGACTTCCGGCCACGCCGTCCCTCCGCGAACGCCGCGCTCGACACCGCGAGCCCGGCCAGCAGGGCCAGGGCGACCGCCGGGGCCAGGGCCGCCCACGGGGCGCGTTCCACGTAGGCGCGGGACTCGTCGAGGAGCAACCCCCATTCGGGGGTGGGCGGTTGGGCGCCCAGGCCCAGGAAGCCGAGGGAGGCGAGGGCCAGGGCGATGCCCGGCAGGCGGAGGACGGCGTGGCGGGTGACCGGGGCCGCGACGGACGGGAGGACGTGCCGCGTGAGGATCCACAACGGGCTTGCGCCGATGGCCCGTTGGGCGGTCAGGAACGTGGACGCGCGGACCTCCTGGGCCAGGGCCGCCGAGTGGGCGGCCAGCGGGGGCCAGGAGATCAGTGCCACGGCGAGGGCCGCGCCGCCCGTGCCGGGGCCGGCCGCCGCGGCGACGAGGATGCCGACGATCACCGGGGGCAGCGCGTTGGCGATGTCCGCCGCGCCCGCGGCCACGCCGGGCAGGAAGCCGAGCGCCAGGGCGACGAGAAGGCTCAGCGCGCAGACCGCCGCCGCGGTGCCGACCGTGGACGCCGCGCCGTGGCCGAGGCGGGCCAGTACGTCACGGCCGAGCCCGTCCGTGCCCAGCGGATGCGCCCAGGACGGCGCCAGCAGGCGGGTGGTCGTGTCCACGGCGTACGGGTCGCGCAGCAAGCCCCAGCCGATGGTGACCAGCAGGAGCGCGGCGAGAGCCAGCGGCACCGCCGGGTGGCTGCGGACCGGGCGGACGGCCGGGAGGGTGAGGCCCGCGTCGCGCAGGGCGGGGCCGAGGAGCCGGCGCCGGGCGAGGGCGGCCAGAGCGCCCGCGACCAGGCCCAGCGCGAGCAGGGCGAGCACCGAGCCCTGGAGGAGCGGGAGGTCCTGGGACTTGGCCGCGCCCAGTGCCGTACGGCCGATGCCGGGCACCGAGAACACCGTCTCCACGGGCACCGCGCCGCCCGTCAGACCCACTGCCACCATGCCGAACTGCGGGACCAACGGCGGCAGTACACGGCGCAGCGCGGCCGCCGAGACACGGGCCCGGCTCACGCCCGCGCCGCGCCACAGTTCCACCCAGCGCTCGTCGAGCACGGCGGGCAGCGCGTCCGCGACCAGGCGGCCCAGCAGGCCGCCGGCCGGGACGCCGAGGGCGATCGCGGGCAGGACCAGGTACTCGGGGCCCGCCCAGCCGGACGTCGGCAGCCAGCCCAGCCATACCCCGCACACCAGCAATGCCACTGTGGCCAGCAGGAACTCGGGCACGGCGGCGAGCATCGCGGCGAACGCGCCGGCCGACCCCCGGCCCCGTACGAGCACCGGGGCGACCAGCGCGCAGGCCAGCAGCAGCGCGATGGTGAAGGCGGCGCCCATCAGGCCGAGGGAGACCTGGAAACCGGAGATGATCGAGGGGAGTACGTCGGTGCCCGACACCCACGACGTACCGAGGTCGCCGCGCAGCAGACCTGAGGCCCAACTCCCCAGTAGGGAAAGCGGACCGGCGCCCAGGCCGAGGTCGTCACGGATCGCGGCCAGCGCCTCGGGCGTCGCCTCCTGCTCGGCCGACCGGGCACGCAGCACGGTCAGCGCGGGGTCGCGGCCGGACAGCCACGGCAGCAGACCTACGACGGTCAGCACGACGACCAGACAGACGAAGCGGGTCAGCCCGGCCGCGCCGACCAACGTCCTTACAGCACGCTTCACTTGGGCCGGACCTACCGACTCCCCTACGGATTTCCTCACTTGACGTAGGTGTCCGCCGTGACCAGCTCCCGCTCGCGCGGGTCGTGCGCCGCGTCCACGACGGTGGCCGCGTCGCCCTGGATGACGCGCTCGTGGAGCATCGGCACGGCGGCGTCGGTGGTGAGGACGGCGGCCTCGGCGTCGATGACGGCCTTGCGGCGGGCGTCACCGGCAGCGGTGTCGGCGGCCGTGTCGAGGGCCGTGTCGACGGTCTTGTCGGAGAGCTGGGAGATGTTGAAGGAGCCGTCGGAGGCGAAGTCGCTGTACAGGTACGCTGCCGGGTCGCCGGAGTCGAGGACGGTCGCCCGGGAGAGGATGAACGCGTCGAACTCGCCCGCCAGCGCGTCGGATTCGATGTTCGCGTACTCGCGCACGTCGAGCTTCACCTTGAACCCGGCCTTCTGCAGCTGCTGTTGCAGCGTGGCCGCGACCTCGGGCAGCTCGGCGCGGTCGGTGAAGGTGCCGATGGTGATGCTCTTGCCGTCCGGGTCACCGGCCTTGGTGCGCTTCACGGCCGACCGCAGCTCGGCGGCCCAGGGGAGCGCGGGGCCCAGCAGGCCCTCGGCGACATCCGCCCGCCCCTCGTACACACCCTCGACGATCGACTTCGCGTCGATGGCCGCGCGGGCGGCGGCGCGCAGGGAGGCGTCCGTGAAGACGCCCTTCTCGGTGTTCAGGTAAAGGGTGTTGGTGCGGGGCATCGGGACCTCGGTGATCAGGTCCTGGTCGAGCACGGCGGCCTGCGACACCGGGACCGCCTCCACGATGTCGGCCTCACCGCTGCGCAGGGAGGCCGCGCGGGCGGTTCCGTCCGGTACGAACTTCACATCGATGCCGGGGGCCTTGGCCTTGCCGCCCCAGTAGTCGTCGTAGCGGTCGAGGGCGGCGGACGAGGTGCCGTTGACCTTCGTCAGCTCGAACGGACCGGTGCCTGCACCCAGCGGGTTGACGGTCTTCCCCTTGTACGCCTTCGCCGCGAGGATCGACAGCTGCGGCGAGCTGAGGCGCTGCGGGACCAGCGGGTCCTCGGTGCCCGTGGTGACGGTGACGGTGTTGCCGTCGGCCTGCGCGGTCAGGTCCACGCCGTCGAGGATGCGGGGCTTGGGCGCGGCGGTGGCCGCCTCGGTGAGGGAGTTGACGACGGTCTCGCCGGTCAGCTTCGTACCGTCGTGGAAGGTGACGCCGTCGCGGAGCGTGAACGTCCACTTCTTGCCCGACTGCTTCCACCCGGTGGCCAGCGCGGGCTGCGCGTCGCCCTCCGCGTTCAGCTTCACCAGGGTCTCGGCGGTCGACCAGCGCGACAGCTTGAACGCGTCGTCGGACAGCGGCGACAGGCCCGAGCGGGGCGGCTGCATCATCGCGACACGGATCCGCTTGCCGTCACCGGAGGCGGCGCCCTCGCCGGTGCCCGTCGACGAGAAACAGCCCGTGAGCAGGGCGGAGGCCGCGGTGGTGACCGCGGTGAGGGAGACAGAACGGGCCGGGAGACGCACGGGACACTCCGAGTAAAGGCATGGTCAAAGGTTGAACGCGCACCGACCGTAGCACGATGACAATCGTTTTCAGAAGCGCGCTTTTGCGCCACCGGGACGGCGGGACGCGGCTTGGAGATGGCGTTTTGCACCGGCAGGGCACGTGGAGGAAACCAGCCAACCGACCCCCACCGTTCCTGCGGTGGGGGTCGGAGGTACGGGCTCTGAACCTGATCTCCTATTCGGTGCGCAGGGCTATGGCGGTTCGGGCTCTGGCGGCCCAGCCGGCGGGCAGGAGCGCACCCAGGGTGGCGATGAGCAGGCCGCCGAGCGCGAGGGGGAGCAGCTCGGCCGCGTGGTAGACGGCGATGACGGAACGGGGGAGGCGGAGTCCCACGCTGTCGCCCATCGCGGGGACGACCCAGCCGTGCAGGGCCACGCCGAGCGGCACGCCCAGCGCGCCCGCGACCAGTCCGGTCAGGACGACCGAGGTGAGGACCATTGCGACGGTCTGGCGGGGGGTCATGCCGAGCGCCTTGTGGACACCGATCTCCCGGACGCGCTCGCGGGTGTCGAGCAGGACGCCGTTCAGTACGCCGAGCGCGGCCACGGCGACGAGCATCAGCGTGAGGATCGCGGACAGCGCGTTGAGCGTGACGACCATGTCGCTGCCGGAGTCGAGCCCACCGGCCCGAGCGGTGACTCCCAGCGGTGCCAGGTCCTTGTTCAGCGCATCGACGTAGCCGGTCACGTCGGTGCCTGAGGTGACCGCGATGTGATGGCTGGTCTCCGCCAGGTCGGGATGGGCGATCGTGAGGGTCGAGGCGTCGGTGAAGACCTGCATGCCGTCGTTGCGCGGGTCGAGAACCTCGCCGACGATCCGGACCGTGACCGGCTCGGCCAGGCCGTTCAGGGTGAGGGTGTCGCCGATGCGGGTGCCGGTGGCGGCCAGGAAGGGGGTCGGGACCACGGCCTCGCCGGGGTTGCCGATCCAGCGGCCCGAGACCATCGTGTATCCGCCCCAGGAGGCGTCGCCGGTGAAGGCGTTCACGTTGACGGTGCCGGTCAGGCCGGACACGGTCGCCCGTACCGTCGCGGCGCTGTAGTACTTCCCGGTTCCGGCGGCGGCCTCGATGGCCGCGGCGACCGCGGCGGGATCGACCTCGGGCTGCTTCTCGGTGGCAGGACCCTGAGGGCCGAAGTCCGGCAGGGGCGTGGGCACGACGACATCGGCGGCGTCGTGGGCCCTGGCCTTCATCACCTCGCCGAGCGAGGCGCCCATCCCCACGGTGAACGTGACGGCTACGGCGCCGAACAGGACCGCCGTGCCCATGGCCAGCGAGCGGGCGGGCCGCACGAAGGGCCGGGCCAGGCCCAGGGCGACCGGCTGCGGCAACGGCAGCCGTCCGGCCAGCCGGGCCGCCCACCGGCCGCGCCCCGCCGAGGCGGTACGCCCGACGGCGAGTGCGTCGACCGTACGCAGTCGGCCTGCCCGCCAGGCACTCGCCCACGCGGTCGCCGCCACCAGGCCGAGCACCCCGGCGATCACCGCCAGGTCCACCCAGGGGGCGACGGTCAGGGACGAGGTGCCGTAGACCTCCTCGGCCTCGGCCAGTACGGGGACGGCGAGCAGATGGCCGGCGAGGACACCGAGGGCCGTGCCGATCGCGGCCGGGATCAGCGCCTGGCCCACGTAGGCCCGCACGACCTGGGCCGGGGTGAAGCCGACGGCCTTGAGAATGCCGATACGGCGCGTTCCTGTGCCGACCGCAGACGCGACGACGTTGCCGACGATGAGCACCGACATGACCAGGCCCAGGGCGCCGAACGCGATGAGGAACGGGACGTAGACAGCGGTGTCCTGCTCGGCGGTCTTCTTGACGGTGAGCCATGACTGTTCGCCGACGGCCGCTCCCGGCGGCAGGGATTGCGTCACCGCCTTGCCGCCCGCGATGACCTGCGCGGCGGTGCCCGCGTCGGTGAAGCGGTACAGCATCTGGTAGCCGCCGCTGCCGGGCGCGGTGAGCGCCGGCATCTGGGACGGAACCACCCAGGCATCAGCGGTCTGCGTGACCGAGCGGGCCACACCGACCACCGTCAGTGCCGGATCGCCGGACAGATCAGGGAAGGCGATCTTCATGCCCATGGTCGCGAAAATCGAGGAGTCGGCGGACAGTACGATCTCGCCGGAGCGCGTGGGCCACCGCCCGTCGAGCAGCGCCACCTCGTCGACGTCCCGGCCCAGATCGCCCCGGCCGACCACGGTGATCGGCCACTCGGGGCCCGCCCCCTCCGACCGCGGGGTGACCGTCGTCGTAGGGAACGGCCCGGCCGCACTGCTCACCCCTTCGGTGTCCTTGGACCTCGACAGCCGCGCGGCACCCACCTTGCCCGCGTCGAACTGGACGGACAGATGCGCGCCGTGCTGCTTGGTGAAGGCGTCGTCGAAGGGTGCGCCGGAGACCACGAGCAGCGATCCGCCGAGGACGGAGGCGGCCACCGCCATCATCGTGGCGAGCCCGATCACCAGCGTCTGCACCCGGCGTCGTCCCACCCCCGAGCGCACCACCTTGCCGAGTGCGCTCATCGGACGGCCTCCGGGGCGACGGCCTGTGACCGGACGTCCTCGGTGATCCGGCCGTCGGCGATCCGGACCGTACGGTTCGTGCAGGACCGGGCCAGAGCCAGGTCGTGGGTGACCACGACGACGGTCTGGCCCTCGGCATTGAGGTCGGTGAGCAGCTCGCTGACGTCCTGTCCGGCGGCCGTGTCGAGGGCCCCGGTCGGCTCGTCGGCCAGGAGCAGCGCCGGCCGGTTCATCAACGCCCGGGCCACCGCGACGCGTTGCCGCTCGCCGCCGGACAGCCGTCCCGGGTAGGCGCGGGCGTGCCGGTCGATGCCCAGCAGTTCCAGGAGTTCCGCCGTCCGGCGGTCCGCCTCACCACGTGCCGTACCCGCGAGGCGCGCGGGCAGGACGACGTTGTCCGCGACGGTCAGATCGTCGAGCAGGTTGAAGAACTGGAAGACCATGCCGATCCTCGACCGCCGGTAGAGCGCCGATCCGGCTTCGCCCAGCCGGTCCACCCGCACCCCGTCCACGGTGACGGTCCCCGTGTCGGGCCGGTCCAGGCCCGCGATCAGATTGAGCAGCGTGGACTTGCCGCTGCCGGAAGGGCCGAGGATCGCGACGGCCTCGCCGGGCCGCACGGTCAGCGACACCTCGTGCAGAGCGGGCGGGCCGTCGTCGTACCGTCGGCTCACCTCGCGCAGTTCGATCACCGGCGTGGTCACGAAAGACTCCTCAGGTAGGGGCAGTTGGCTGGGTGAACGCTAGGAGCGGGCCCGGCCCGCACGCGTCCCCCGCCCGAACCCCTTGCGGTACCGCGCTGGGTTGAGCCCCTCAAACGTCATCCCTGCGATGTAGGCGGGTGATGTATCAAGGGCGATGAGAATGACCACAGGGACGGACTCCACGAGTCCGCACGGCGGCGACAATGAACCGGTGATGGACGTACGTACGACGCTGGAACGGCTGCTGGAAGCCGCCCGCCGGACGGTCCGCGACGCCAGGCTTCCGAGCGGCCCGCCGCTACAACTCACCCGGCGCGCCTGGCAGTTCGACGCGTTGGTGGCACTGGTACTCGGAATCGTCACCGTCTACTACGGCATCGACAACGCCAACAACGTCGTGATCCGTGAGATCGCACCTGGCGTGGAGTACGTCATTCGGCGCCCGTCCGGACCCGGCGGCCTGGCCCTCATGGTGACCCTCGCGGCCATCGCCTCCGGT
The DNA here is from genome assembly GCF_044333925.1 of Streptomyces sp. NPDC020898. Lineage (NCBI taxonomy): Bacteria > Bacillati > Actinomycetota > Actinomycetes > Kitasatosporales > Streptomycetaceae > Streptomyces > Streptomyces sp. NPDC020898. Next base: position 507,424 of record NZ_JBIRRV010000007.1, on the reverse strand, counting down.
GCCCTGGCGCTGCGCCGCCGCTACCCGCTCGCCGTGCTGTGCGTCGTGACGGCCGCGACACTGGCGACACCGCAGAGCGTCATGCGGCTGACCTTCTACGCGTTCGTCATCGCCGTCTACAGCGCCGCCGTCTACAGCCCGTACCGGGTGGCGACCCTGGCGGCGCTGCCCGTGTCGGTCATCCTGGTCGGCACCTCGGGGAACTCGGTGACCCCGATCGTCCCCAACGAATACATCGCCCTGCTGATCCTGGTCCCGATGGCCGTGGCCGCCGTCGGCCTGCGTACCTGGAAACTCCGCACCGACGAGGGCCGCACCCGGCTCTCCGCCCTGGAACGCGAACAGGCCGAGGCGCTGCGCCGGGCGGTCGAGCACGAGCGGGCCAGGATCGCGCGCGAACTGCACGACGTCGTCACGCACAACGTCAGCGTGATGATCATCCAGGCGGGCGCCGCCCGCAAGATCATGAAAACCTCCCCCGAGGAGGCAGGCGAGGCGCTGCTCGCCGTCGAGGCGGGCGGACGGGCGGCCATGACCGAGCTGCGCCACGTCATGGGACTGCTCACCATGACCGACGAGGGCGAGGGGACGGACGCAGCTGCGGACCTGGCCGACACGGCCACGGAGCTGACCCCGCAACCCGGCCTGGACCAGCTGGAAACCCTGGTCGGACGGGTCCGCGACACCGGCCTGCCCGTCGGCCTGACCGTGACCGGCCCGCCCCGCCCCCTCCCGCCCGGCCTCGAACTCGCCGCCTACCGCGTGGTCCAGGAAGCCCTGACCAACACCGTGAAGCACGCGTCCGGCGCCACCGCCGCCGTGACCGTCGAATACGGCCCGGAACGGCTCCGGGTGGAAGTCACCGACACCGGTGGACACCCGGGCGCGGGCGCGCCCACCGGAAACGGCCGGGGCCTGATCGGCCTGCGCGAGCGCCTCGCCGTCCACGACGGAACCCTGACCACAGGCCGGCGCCTGACCGGCGGCTACCGTGTGGAGGCCCTGATCCCCTTGGAGACACCGTGACCGAGCCGCTGCGGGTGCTCGTCGCCGACGACCAGACTCTGGTCCGCACCGGATTCCGGCTGATCCTCCGGGCCGACGGCATCGACGTCGTCGCCGAGGCGACCAACGGAACCGAAGCGGTCGAAGGGGTCCGCCGCACCCGGCCCGACGTGGTCCTGATGGACGTACGGATGCCCGAGATGGACGGCCTGGAGGCCACCCGCCGCATCCTCAACGGCGCCCCCGACACACCCCGCGTCATCATCCTGACCACCTTCGACCTCGACCGGTACGTCTACGCGGCACTGTCCGCCGGGGCCAGCGGCTTCCTCCTCAAGGACGTCACCCCCGAGCAGCTGACCGCGGCCATCCGCACGGTCCGCACCGGCGACGCCCTCCTCGCGCCCGCCATCACCCGCCGCCTCGTCCAGAGGTTCGCCCAGCACGGCAGCGACACCGCCGCCCTCCACCGCGACCTCGCCTCACTCACCCCGCGCGAACTGGAGGTCCTCGGCCTGCTGGCCCGAGGACTGAGCAACGCCGAACTCGCCACCCGCCTCCACCTGGCCGAGGCGACCGTCAAGACCCACGTCGCCCGCATCCTCGCCAAGCTCGGACTCCGCGACCGTGTCCAGGCCGTCATCGTCGCCTACGAGACAGGTCTGGTCAGCGCCGGCGGACGCGAGGCCGGCCAGCAGCCGACCGAGCAGACACAGACCGAAGCCGAAAGCTGGGACCAGTAGCCAAAACCTGCGCCTGTCCCGGTGGTTCACACCCGCTGTCGTGCAACGTCGCCCGATGTCCGCGTTCTCCGCGGTGCGGGTGTCGGGCACAGGTCCGTTCGCAGCGACGACCAGCCGGTAGGCCAGCGCAAGTTACGACTCCTCCGCGCAGCTCCAGTTTCACCGGATCCCGATCAGAGGGAACTCAGCCCGCTCCTCCCGCTCGTGCCCCTGGGCCGCAATCTCGCAGAAAGTTCTCATGCCCGCGCGCTACCAGCTCGTCTCTGCCGCGGCCTTCCTGACCGTCAAGGACGCCGCCGAATACCTCGGCCTCTCACCTCACACGCTCTACGTCTGGCGGCACCGGCGGCAGGGCCCGCCCAGCTTCCGGACGGGTCCTCGCGGCCGTGTCATGTACCGGCGCGAAGCCCTCGACAGCTGGATCCGCGAACAGGAGCAGGCCGACTCCCGCTCCAACACGGCCCGGAGCCCGCTGAGTACCGCACCCCAGCAGCGGGTTGCCTACATCCCCGGTGCCTGACGCCCTCGTGTCCTAGAGCACCGCATCTGCCCTTCTTCAAGGAGTTCCACCTGGCCGGCCACATAGAAGACCGATGGCTCAGGAAGCGCCCCAACCCCAAGACCGGTAGACGCGAGCGCACGGCCATGTACGGCCATGTACGGCAAGTGCACTCGCTACCGCGTCGAGGGCATCCCCGCTGTCAAGGACCGATTCTTCGACGCACTCCAGGATGCCAAGACCTGGCTCGCGCAGGCCCAGACCGACGCCCGTCGAGGCGAGTTCGTCGATCCACGCGATGGAGCCATCTCCCTCAAGGACTACATCGCGACTCACTGGTGGCCCACCCAGAGCGGCGACCCGTCCACTCTCGAACGCATCGAGCAGCGGGTCCGTCGGCACATCGTTCCGCACCTCGATGCGCTGCCGCTGAACAGCGTCGGAACGGAGGCGTTGCGGGGCTGGAAGAAGCGGTTGGAGAAGGACCTCGGCCCTACCTCGATCCGCCTCGTCTGGGCGACGCTGTCGGGCGTACTCCAAGCCGCCGTCGAAGACCGTCGCCTTGCACGCAACCCATGCCGCGCCAGTACCGTCCGCCCTCCGGCAGCCGCGCCCGGCAGGGTCGAGGCGTGGCGCCCGACCGTGTCCTGGCGGTCCGAGCAACTCTGTCCGAGCGCTAGCGCGTCCTCGTCGAGATCGGAGCCGGCCTCGGACTCCGACAGGGAGAAGCGTTCGGCCTGTCCATGGAGGACATCGACTTCGATGCGGACGTAGTCCACGTCCGCCGTCAGATCAAGATGGTGCGGACGAAGCTGTGCTTCGCGCTCCCCAAGGGCCGCAAGGTCCGCGGCGTGTCACCATGGCGTGGCACGACCCCCGCCCGGCCCAGACGTCGGTGGAGGCCAAGCACCGGCGGCCGAGGACGTACAACCTCCTGGTGACGGGGCGTGAACGCAAGGCGATCAACCGGAACTACTTCAACTCCCACGTCTGGAAGCCGGCCCTGGCCGGGGCCGGCGTGATCGCCCACCCTGGAGGAGAGCGCCCTGGACGGGGCCCGAGTCTGGGAGTCGTCCCGAGAACACGGCTACCATGCGCTGCGCCACTTCTACGCCTCCGAGCAACTGGAGGCCGGTGAGTCGGTCGTGTCCCTGGCCCGGTGGCTCGGCCACTCGGACCCCGGGTTCACGCTGCGGAAGTACGCGCACTTCCTGCCCCGCGCCGGTGCGTGCGGCAGCACCGCCATCGACGCGGTCTTCGCGTAGCCCGGCCGACCGGCAGAAGCCCGGTCCTGGCCCAAAGTCCCAGAGAAGTCCCACAGGTGCCGCCGCACCCCTTTCTGGCCAGCATCCATGCAGGTCAGAAAGGGTGCGGCGGCATCCGTCGTTCAGATGTCCCGGAAGATCTCGATCTGCGCCCCCACCGAGTTGAGCCGCTCCGCCAGATCCTCGTAGCCGCGGTTGATGACGTACACGTTGCGCAGCACCGACGTGCCCTCCGCCGCCATCATCGCCAGCAGGACGACCACGGCGGGCCGCAGGGCGGGTGGGCACATCATCTCGGCGGCGCGCCAGCGGGTCGGGCCCTCGACCAGCACCCTGTGCGGATCGAGGAGTTGGAGGCGTCCGCCGAGGCGGTTCAGGTCGGTCAGGTAGATCGCGCGGTTGTCGTAGACCCAGTCGTGGATGAGGGTCTTGCCCTGGGCCGCCGCCGCGATGGCCGCGAAGAAGGGGACGTTGTCGATGTTCAGGCCCGGGAAAGGCATCGGGTGGATCTTGTCGATCGGCGCCTCCAGCTTGGAGGGCCGGACCGTCAGGTCCACCAGTCGCGTACGGCCGTTGTCGGCGAAGTACTCGGGCGTACGGTCGTGATCGAGCCCCATCTCCTCCAGGACCGCCAGCTCGATCTCCAGGAACTCGATCGGCACCCGGCACACGGTCAGTTCGGACTCGGTGACGACCGCGGCCGCCAGCAGGCTCATCGCCTCGACCGGGTCCTCGGAGGGCGAGTAGTCCACGTCCACGTCGATGGTCGGTACGCCGTGCACGGTGAGCGTGGTGGTGCCGATGCCCTCGACCCGTACGCCCAGCGCCTCCAGGAAGAAGCACAGGTCCTGGACCATGTAGTTCGACGACGCGTTGCGGATGACCGTCGTGCCGTCGTGGCGCGCGGCGGCGAGCAGCGCGTTCTCGGTGACGGTGTCCCCGCGCTCGGTCAGCACGATCGGGCGGCCGGGGGAGACCGAGCGGTCGACCCGGGCGTGGTACAGCCCTTCGGTCGCCGCGATGTCGAGCCCGAACCGGCGCAGCGCGATCATGTGCGGCTCGATGGTCCTGGTGCCGAGGTCGCAGCCGCCGGCGTACGGCAGTTGGAAGCTGTCCATACGGTGCAGCAACGGCCCGAGGAACATGATGATCGAGCGCGTACGGCGGGCCGCCGCGGCGTCGATGGCCTCCATGTTCAACTCGCCCGGCGGCACGATCTCCAGGTCGACGCCCTCGTTGATCCACCGCGTCCGTACGCCGATCGAGCCGAGCACCTCCAGCAGGCGGTACACCTCTTCGATGCGGGCGACCCGGCGCAGCACCGTGCGCCCCTTGTTGAGGAGCGAGGCGCACAGCAGCGCGACGCAGGCGTTCTTGCTGGTCTTGACGTCGATCGAGCCGGACAGCCGACGACCGCCGACCACCCGCAGATGCATGGGACCCGCGTAGCCCAGCGAGACGATTTCACTGTCGAGGGCTTCACCGATTCGGGCGATCATCTCAAGGCTGATGTTTTGATTGCCGCGCTCGATGCGATTGACGGCGCTCTGACTGGTGCCGAGCGCCTCGGCGAGTTGCGACTGAGTCCAGCCCCGGTGCTGCCTGGCGTCACGGATGAGCTTGCCGATACGTACGAGGTAGTCGTCTGCCATGAGGTTGAGGCTATCTCAGATATGAGATGACGCCTTCTGGGGGAGTCCGTGTGGGTGACGTACCGTCAGCGGCGCTTGGCGGAACGGGTGCGACGCCACCCGAAAGGTCCCGGCAGGTCCATGGACGTCGTACGCCGTCCTGTGCTGCTGTGGGTGCGGCGGGGTCCGTGGCGGCCGCCGGTCGTGATCGACCAGGAGCCCTTGTTGATGTTCAGTCGTACTCCCGGGAGGATCCGGAAGCTCTTGCGGAAGGTGAGAGGCATAGGGGTCGGTTACCCCGAATCGGCGCGGTGATGGCCACATCACACGGCGGCCGGGCATGACCATCCGCCACCCATGTACTAGAGTTATCTCGACATCGAGATATCTGCCCACGACTAAGGCTTGCCTAACTTAGCCTTACCTTAGCGGATCGGCCAAGTAGGCGTGGCGGCAGGATGCGGTGGAACGCGCACATCAATGAAGGAGACTGTCGTGTCGGCGAACAGCTTCGACGCCCGTAGCACGCTCAGCGTGGGCGACGAGTCGTACGAGATCTTCCGGCTGGACAAGGTGGAAGGCTCGGCTCGCCTTCCGTACAGCCTGAAGGTGCTGCTGGAGAACCTGCTCCGTACCGAGGACGGCGCGAACATCACCGCCGACCACATCCGGGCCCTCGGTGGCTGGGACTCGCAGGCGCAGCCCAGCCAGGAGATCCAGTTCACGCCGGCCCGCGTGATCATGCAGGACTTCACCGGCGTGCCCTGTGTCGTCGACCTCGCCACCATGCGTGAGGCCGTCAAGGAGCTCGGCGGCGACCCGGCGAAGATCAACCCCCTCGCCCCCGCCGAGCTGGTCATCGACCACTCCGTCATCGCCGACAAGTTCGGTACGCCGGAGGCCTTCGGCCAGAACGTCGAGCTGGAGTACGGCCGCAACAAGGAGCGCTACCAGTTCCTGCGCTGGGGCCAGACCGCGTTCGACGAGTTCAAGGTCGTCCCGCCCGGCACCGGCATCGTCCACCAGGTCAACATCGAGCACCTGGCCCGTACGGTCATGGTCCGCAACGGCCAGGCGTACCCCGACACCCTCGTCGGCACCGACTCGCACACCACCATGGTCAACGGCCTCGGTGTGCTGGGCTGGGGCGTCGGCGGTATCGAGGCCGAGGCCGCGATGCTGGGCCAGCCCGTCTCGATGCTCATCCCGCGCGTCGTCGGCTTCAAGCTGACCGGTGAGCTGCCGGCCGGTACCACCGCCACGGACCTCGTGCTCACGATCACCGAGATGCTCCGCAAGCACGGTGTCGTCGGCAAGTTCGTCGAGTTCTACGGCGAGGGCGTGGCCGCCACCTCCCTCGCGAACCGTGCCACCATCGGCAACATGTCGCCGGAGTTCGGCTCCACCGCCGCGATCTTCCCGATCGACGGCGAGACTCTGAAGTACCTGAAGCTCACCGGCCGCGACGAGCAGCAGGTCGCGCTCGTCGAGGCGTACGCCAAGGAGCAGGGCCTCTGGCTCGACCCGGCCGCCGAGCCCGACTTCTCCGAGAAGCTGGAGCTCGACCTCTCGACGGTCGTCCCCTCGATCGCCGGCCCGAAGCGTCCGCAGGACCGGATCGTCCTCGCCAACGCCGCCGAGCAGTTCAAGGTCGACGTCCGCAACTACGTCGACGACGTGGACGAGGCGGGCAAGGAGTCCTTCCCGGCCTCCGACTCCCCGGCCGTCGCGCCCAACGGCGCCCCGTCGAACCCGGTCACCGTGACCGCCGCCGACGGCTCGACGTACGAGATCGACCACGGTGCGGTGACGGTCGCGGCCATCACCTCCTGCACCAACACCTCGAACCCGTACGTCATGGTCGCCGCCGCGCTCGTCGCGAAGAAGGCCGTGGAGAAGGGCCTGACCCGCAAGCCGTGGGTCAAGACCACCCTCGCGCCCGGCTCCAAGGTCGTCACCGACTACTTCGACAAGGCGGGGCTCACCCCCTACCTCGACAAGGTCGGCTTCAACCTCGTCGGCTACGGCTGCACCACCTGCATCGGCAACTCCGGCCCGCTGCCGGAGGAGGTCTCCAAGGCCGTCAACGACCATGACCTGGCCGTGACGTCGGTGCTCTCCGGCAACCGTAACTTCGAGGGCCGGATCAACCCCGACGTCAAGATGAACTACCTGGCGTCCCCGCCGCTGGTCGTCGCGTACGCCCTCGCGGGTTCCATGAAGGTGGACATCACCAAGGACGCGCTGGGCGTCGACCAGGACGGCAAGCCCGTCTACCTGGAAGACATCTGGCCGACCGAGGCCGAGGTCAACGACGTCGTGGCGAACGCCATCGGCGAGGACATGTTCAACAAGTCCTACAAGGACGTCTTCGCGGGCGACGCCCAGTGGCAGGCGCTGCCGATCCCGAGCGGCAACACCTTCGAGTGGGACCCGCAGTCGACGTACGTCCGCAAGCCCCCGTACTTCGAGGGCATGACGATGGAGACCACCCCGGTCTCGGACATCGCCGGCGCCCGCGTCCTCGCCAAGCTGGGCGACTCGGTCACCACCGACCACATCTCCCCGGCCGGTGCGATCAAGGCCGACACCCCCGGAGGCAAGTACCTCACGGAGCACGGTGTCGAGCGTCGTGACTTCAACAGCTACGGCTCGCGCCGCGGCAACCACGAGGTCATGATCCGCGGCACGTTCGCCAACATCCGCCTGCGCAACCAGATCGCGCCGGGTACGGAAGGCGGCTACACCCGCGACTTCACCGTCGACGGCGGGCCGGTCTCCTTCATCTACGACGCCTCGCGCAACTACATCGCGCAGGGCATCCCGCTGGTCATCCTGGCCGGCAAGGAGTACGGCTCGGGCTCGTCCCGCGACTGGGCCGCCAAGGGCACCGCGCTCCTCGGCGTGAAGGCCGTCATCGCCGAGTCGTACGAGCGCATCCACCGCTCGAACCTCATCGGCATGGGCGTCATCCCGCTCCAGTACCCGGCGGGCCAGTCCGCCGAGTCCCTCGGGCTGACCGGCGAGGAGTCCTTCTCCTTCACCGGCATCACCGAGCTGAACGAGGGCACCACGCCCCGCACGGTCAAGGTCACCACCGACACCGGTGTGGAGTTCGACGCGGTCGTCCGCATCGACACCCCGGGTGAGGCCGACTACTACCGCAACGGCGGCATCCTCCAGTACGTGCTGCGCAGCCTGATCACCAAGTAGGCGATCCGGTACGGCAGTCGGGCCGCACTCCCCGCTCGGGGGGTGCGGCCCTTCGTATGCGACCGGCCCATGGCTCGGAACCGAGCTACACCCAGCCCCGCTGAGCGGCCCGCACCCCCAGCTGGAACCGGCTCGCCGCACCCAGCCGGTCCTGCAACTCGCTCACCCGTCGCCGCAGGGTCCTGAGGCTCACCCCGAGATGACGGGCCACCGCCTCGTCCTTCATTCCGGCCGCCAGCAGCCGGGTCAACGTCCGCTCGCCCTCGGAGAGTTCACCGTCACCGACCCCCTGGCCGAGCGGTGTCGCCTGCTGCCAGGCCAGGTCGAAGAGCTTCTGCAGCGCCTCGGTCACCGCCGAGTGCCGGACGACCGCCGCGCAGTAGCCGCCCGCGTCGGACGAGGTCAGCGGAAGCATCGCCCGACGTCCGTCGACCACCAGCAACTTGACCGGCACCGAGGGCAACACCCGGGCCTGCTCGCCGAGTTCGACCATCTTCCAGGCGTGGAAGAGGACGTCCGGATCCTCCAGGGCGGTCGCCGCGTACACCGTGCGGTACACGATCCCGCGGCTGAGCAGATCGGACTGGAGGTCCAACTGCGGGGTGCGCGGGGCCAGATACGGGGGAGTGTCGAAGACACACACCTCGTGCTCGGCGCGCGCGTACAGCTCTTCCAGCCGGGCCGCGTTGGCGCCCTCCCCGGAGACCACCTCGACCAGCCGGGACGGCTCCTCCCGCAGCAGCCCCGCCTCGTACGCGGTCGCCATCTCCTCGGCGGTGGCAAAGAGCAGTTCGGACTCCGTCTCACGCCGCCGGATCAGCGCGCGGATCGCCACCCGCGGGTCGACCGCGCGTAACCCGCCCATGGAGTCCGGCGGTTGCAGCAGACCGAGCGTGAGCAGCCGGTTGCAGGACTCGCGGACCCGGGCGGGAGCGGCGCCGGTCAGCAGGGCCCAGCCGGCCGCGCCCGCGTCGGGTTGATGGAGGACCGACTGGTACACCAGCTCGTCGAAGGCCGAGACCCCCACCGCGGACCAGGGGCTCGCGGCAGGGGCCTGTCTTGCCGTGTCATATGCCGTGTTCACCATGGCTCGGCACGCTAGACGATCGTTGTTAAGGCTGGTGCACGAGTTACGGGTGTCGCCTACTTCAGGCCGAACGCCCGCACTACGGTCTGGTCGATCCCGTTGCCGTCCCGGTCGGCGGCCCGCACCCGCAGCGACACCGACTCGGCGCCCTTCGCGGCCTTGAACCGCGCCGTGCCGCCCTGGACCTTCACCTGCTTCCAGGACGTGCCGTCGTCGAAGGAGACCCAGGCCTTGAGGCTGCTCGCCCTGACGCTCCCCAGCTGGTCGGCGACGGGCAGCGCGATCTCCAACTCCCGCCTGCTGTCCGCCCGGTTGAGCAGGTCCAGCCCCTTCGGGGCGATGCCGACGGTGAGCAGCGGCAGCGCCGTCGTGGCGTCGGTGTGCGCCGAGGCGAAGGTCCATGCGGTGTGGCTGCTGGTGGAGTACTTGGCCCAGCCCGCCCGGCGCTGTACGTCCAGCTCGAAGCGGTACGAGGCTTTCGCGGCCGTCACGTCGAAGACGCCGTACCCGCCGATCAGTGAGTCGCCGACCAGTTGCCCGTCCGCGTAGAGCTTGCCCTTCGCGGTGCTGTCGGTGCCGTCGACGTAGCCGTAGTGACCCGGCGTGGAGTCGGTCAACTCCGCCACCGAGAGGGTGAGTTGGTCGCCGGTGCGTTCGGAGAGTCCGTACTCCTCACTGGTTCCGGGGCGGACGACCTGACGCAGCCAGTTCTCCGCCTGCTTCTCCGTGGCCGCCTCGCTGAAAGTCCGCAGCGGGCTCCACTGGCCCCTGAACGCCTCCCAGTTCGGGTAGACGACGTGCCAGGTACGGGTGTCGGGGTCGACGTAGTAGTACTCGTCGCGTTCCGTGCCCAACTGCATGTACTTGCTGTTCTCGATGCCGTAGAGCTGCCAGGGACGGAAGGTGTACAAGGTGTCCGCGCCGAGCTCGCCGGCCGTCGCTCCGTAGTAACGGGCCGTCCGCTTCACCGTGTTGGAAGCGTCCAGGCGGTACGTCTGGTCCGTGGAGATGGCGCCGGTCTGCGCGGCGAGCAGGTTGTAGACGTACGGGCTGACCGGTGTGCCGCCCAGCTTCAGCGTGACCTTCTTGCCGGTCTGCAGCAGGCCGGCGAGCTTGGCGCCCTCCTCGCCGGTGGCGATCATCAGCGGGACGGTGGTCGCGCGGTCCACGGCCTCGATCCAGAAGCCGGGGGTCTTGCGGTACGCGATGAGGTAACCGGCGCCGGCCCTGGTCGCGTTGTCCAGAGCGCTCTGTGCCCGCTCCGTGGCGCCGAGCCCGACCACCGCGACCTTGCCCCTGACGTCGAGCCCCGCGAAGTCGGCCTCGGTGCCGCCGCCCGCGTCCACCGCCTGAACTTTGCGGTCACCGCTGATCTTCAACGGGAAGTCCTCGTACGTCTGCGAGTAGTAGAGCGAGGACAGCGCGGACTTCTCCGGGCCGGTGACACTCGCCGTCAACTCCTTCGCGTACAGCCGGAACTTGGCGGAGAACTCCAGGGTTCCCTCGGTGACCTGCTCGGTCGGTGTCACATAGACGTGGTCGGTCCAGAAGCCCTGGCTGTAGGTGAGCCCCCAGGCGTTGCCGGGGCCCTCTCGGTGCCAGTTGGTGCTGAAGCCCTGGAACTCGGAGTCGTCCTTCGTCCGCGGCTTGATCTCCACGGCCTTGCGGGCGTCGAGGACGACCTCGGTGTCCCCGCCGACCTTGATCTCCGGGTTGCCGACGATGGAGGTGCCGACGGCCAGACCGCCCGCGTCCAGGTCCGGTATCCAGGCCGCGATGGAGTACGTACCGGCCGGGACCTGCCAGGTCGACGTGGAGCCGAGGAAACCGTAGCCGTCGGGGTGGGCGCCGTTCAGTTCCATGAACGTGAAGAGGGACCCTCCGCTGGTCGGCTTGCCGTCGCGGTTCAGGAGGGAGACCTTGAGGTCGTACGTCTTCGGCGCCTTCTCGAAGCCGACGCCCGTGGTGACCTGGACGCCGTCGGCGGAAGCGGTGACGTGACCCGTGTACCGGCCCCGGGTCACCTTCGCGGGGTCGACGCCGACCGGGACCGTGAGGGTGCCCAGCGCGGGCACGGTCACGGTGCTGCCGCCCAGGGAGAGGTCGGCGAGCGTCGACGAGAGCGTCAACTCCACCGCGTTGTCAGTGGTGTTGGTGTACGTGATGTCCTTGGTGGCGACCTCGGTGTCGCCGTCCTCGAACATGCCGAAGCTCAGCGTCGGCGTCGCGAAGACCTGCTGACCGACCGCCCGTACGACGTCGACCCGGCCGTCGCCCTGCTCGAACACGGAGTTGTCGGCGTTTGTCTTCGCCGTACTGGCCAGGGACTGCTTGATCTGCTGGCCCGTCCAGTCCGGATGGGCCTGCGCGACCAGCGCCGCCGCGCCCGCGACATGCGGGGTCGCCATCGAAGTACCGTTCGCCGTCGTGTAGTTGTCGTCCACCGGCGTGCCCATGGCGGTGCCCGCGGCACGGGCCGCCGTGATGCCCACGCCCGGCGCGGTGATCTCCGGCTTGACCGCGAAGTCGCCGGGGCGCGGGCCCCGGCTGGAGAACCGGGCCAGTACGTCGGACTTGTCGACCGCGCCCACCGTCAGCGCCGAGTCGGCGATGCCAGGGGTGCCCACGGTCTGCGCGCCCGGGCCCGAGTTGCCCGACGCGATCACGAAGAGGGTGCCGGTGGACGAGGACAGCTCGTCGACGGTCTCACTGAGCACGTCGGAGGGACCGGCCGCCGTACCGCCCAGCGACATCGACACGATCTTCGCACCGGAGTGCGCCGCCCACTCCATGCCCGCGATGATCCAGGAGGACTGGCCCCGGCCCGCGTTGTTCAGCACCTTGCCGACCAGCACCTCCGCGCCCGGCGCCACCCCCTTGCGGCTGCCCTCCGAGGCCGCGCCCGAGCCGACGATCGTGGACGCCACATGGGTGCCGTGCCCATGGCCGTCCTGCACCGCCTCGTCCGGTACGAAGCTCGTCGACTGCGCGATCCTCCCCGCGAGGTCCGGATGCCCGGCGTCCACGCCCGTGTCGAGGACCGCGACCTTGACGCCCTTGCCGTCGTAGCCCGCCTCCCACACCTCGGGCGCGCCGATCTGTCCCACACTCACGTCGAGGGACGCCTTCACCTGGGCGTCCAGCCAGAGCTTGTCGATGCCCTCGCCGAGCTGCTTCGCGGCCTTCGAGGTGGACTCGGTGCCGAGAGCCGGCGCGATGTCCGCCCAGAAGGCGGGGGACTTGCTCGCGCTCAGCGCGGCGCCGTCGATGCCGGGCAGCGCGAGCGTCCGGCGCGCGCCCTCCGGGGTCGCGCTGCCCTTGCTGTACGTCGCGATCACGGGGGTGACGCCGGTCTTGGCGTCCGTGTAGCCCTGCTTGACCAGCTGGGTGACGTTGAACAGGGCCGGGTCGAGGCGGCCCGCCCGGATCAGCGGGATCGCGTCCGCCGGCAGGACACTGACCTCGCCGTTCTTCTCGCTGGACAGGAAGGTGGCGGCCTCGCGGCCCTTGCCGCGCCGGACCTCGACAGCGCTCCTGCCGTCCGGTCCCGCGGTGAGCGACACGGTGTCGCCAGTGATGAGGGTGACGATCTGGGTGCTCGTGGCGCCCTGCCCGGTGACGGGCGTGGCGGCACTCTGCGGGCGTAAGGCGCCCGGCTCGGTGACCGGCGACACGGGACCGGCCGCCGCGGGCGCGACCGCGCCCGCGACCAGTCCGGCCGCTCCTGCCACGGCCCAGAGAGCATGGAGTCTTCGCATGGGTGGACGTCCTCCCCTGAACGCTGAAAACGCTTCCGGCCCGGTGAGCGGAAGCCAGTGATCAGAGTGAGCGCTGCGCGGAAAGCGGCTCAAGGGATTCGGGTGGCCGGGGAGTGCCAATGCCGCCTTCGGCCACGGCGTCCGACCGCGTCCGACCGCGTCCGACGCCTCCGCGAGGACGTCCCACGGCTGCGCCTCAGGTTGAACACAGGATTCCCCCAGGCAACCGGGACACGATTCGTACATGTCTGGCACTACTGGGGTCCGCGGCGGCCACGTGATTCGGGCGGGGGAGGACGGAAGATGACGGTACGTCTGCGCGGGCGCTCACTGCGGACCCGCCTGCTGCTCCTCATCGGGGTCACCCTGGCCGTCGTGTGCGCCGCGATGGCGGTCACCACCGTCTTCGCCCAGCACAGGTACCTGCTCGGCAACCTGGACGACCGCGTCACCAACGCCGTTCAGCGCAGCCAGGGTTGGGCCGCGCTCCACCCCGAGCGCGACGCCGGCCTCGGGTTCCTCGACGAGAACGGCCAGCCTGCCGGGACGCTGGCCGCCCGGCTCGCCGCCGACGGCACCCTGCTCACCGCCCAGGTCGTCGCCCAGGACGCGGCGCCCAGGAACCTCGACCCCGCCCAGCGGTCGGCGCTCGCCGGCATCGAGGCCGACGGTTCGATGCACACCCGTACCGTGCCGGGCCTCGGCACCTACCGGATCACAGCGGTCGGCGGCGCTGCCGACGATGGCGTCCGGGTGCTGACCGGGCTTCCGATGGACGACGTCCAGGACATGATCAGGGGCCTGATCGTGGTCGAGGCCGTGGTGGCCGGGCTCGGACTGACGGTCGCGGGCTGCCTCTGCGCGGTCGTCATACGGCGCCAACTGCGGCCCCTCGGCCGGGTCGCCGCCACCGCCGTCGAGGTCTCCCGCGTGCCGCTGGGCCGGGGCGAGGTCGTCGGCCTCACCCGTGTTCCGGAACGCGACACCGACCCGGGGAGCGAGGCCGGCCAGGTCGGCGCCGCCCTCAACCGGATGATCGACCACGTCGAGTCGTCCCTCGCCGAGCGCCAGGCGGGCGAGGAACGCATGCGGCGCTTCCTGTCCGACGCCAGCCATGAACTCCGTACCCCGCTCGCCTCGATCGCCGGATACGCGGAACTCATGAACCGGGGTCCGCAGCGCATCGAACCCGAGCTGGCCTGGCGCCGGGTGTCGGCGGAGTCGGCGCGCATGACCGGGCTGGTGGAGGACCTGCTGCTGCTCGCCCGCCTCGACGAGGGGCGTCCGCTGCAGTCGGCCGAGGTGGACCTCGCGGCGGTGGTCGCCGAGTCGGTGTGGGACGCGAGGGCCGCCGGTGAGAACCACAACTGGCAACTGGCGCTGCTCCTCGACTCCCCGGCGCTGGTCGTCGGCGACGAGGCACGGCTGCACCAGGTGCTGGCCAACCTGCTGGCCAACGCGCGTGTGCACACACCCGCCGGCACGACGGTGGCGGCCTCGGTCGAGATCGTGGACGAGCGGTGCGTCATCCGCGTACACGACGACGGCCCCGGCATCCCGCCGCACCTTCTCCCGTCCGTCTTCGAACGCTTCACCCGCGCCGACGCCTCCCGCGCCCGCACCGGTCCACAGGACGGGGGTTCGGGCCTCGGCCTCGCCGTCGCGACGGCGGTCGTGGCCGCGCACGGGGGCCGCATCGCCGTCGAAAGCGCCCCGGGACACACCGAGTTCACGATCGAGCTGCCCACAGCGGCACCGGTGGTGGTGCCTGTGGCGACAGCCCGCCCCGATCTCCGTACAACCATTCGGGGTTGATCGTTGTCGTGTCTCGGGGGACCCGCATGTCCCTCCGATCACAGCACACGAAAGGTGGGGGACGACGCATGCCACTGGCACGCAGACTGTTTCTGGGGAGCTTCACCGCGGGCGCGGTGACCGTCGCGACGGCCGCCGCGACGGGTACGGCCTCGGCCGCCGGGGAGAACGGCGCGACGACGACCTTCGACGGACCGGTGGCTGCCGAGAGGTTCAGCGCGGACACCACCCTGGAGGCCGCGTTCCTCAAGACCACGTCGGAGACGAACCACGCGGCGACCGTCTACCAGGCCGGTACGGCCGGCAGCGGCGCCGCGCTGAACGTGGTCTCCGACAACCCGGGCACCTCGGCCATGTACCTCTCCGGCACGGAGACCGGCCGCGGCACCCTGAAGATCACCCACCGGGGATACGCCGACGGCTCCGACGCCAACGCCGCCGCCCTGTCGATCGACCTCCGCACGGACGGCACCGCGGCCCAGGGCATCTTCCTCACCGCGACGAACGGTGCGACCAAGGGCAACCTGATCGTCCTGCGCAACAACGACGGTCTCGACGACTTCGTCGTGAAGGGCACCGGCCGCATCGGCGTCGGCGTCGACCGCGCGGCCACTCCCCGCGCCCAGGTCCACATCGTCCAGCGGACGGGCGCTCCCGCCGCGCTCCTGGTCGAGGGCTCGGTACGCATCGCGAACGCCGGGACGGTGCCGGTGTCGGTGGACAGCGCGGGCGGCGGCGCCCTGTACGCGTCGGGCGGCGCCCTGCTGTGGCGCGGCTCCAACGGCACGGTCACGACGATCGCACCGGCCTGACGTATCTGAGGTACAGGAGGAAACCGTGCAACTGACGCCCGAGGAGCTGGTCTCGGAGTTCCACGACGCGGTGATGGAGCTCTACTTCGCCAGGAAACGGATCGTGATCCTGGAGGCGGAGAACGCCGAACTGAGGTCACGCCTCGCCACCGCGACCGCGCAGGAGCCGGAGGACTGACCCCGGCTCCAGCCCCGGTTCTCTGTTCCGCGAGGGCCGCACCCACCCGGGTGCGGCCCGAGGGCCTGTCCGGCGGATCATGCCGCAGACGCGGGGTCTGGCACGCACATCTGCGGCGTTGTCGTCACTCTCCCCCACTCTCGGCTTCGCTCGACCGGGGGGACCCCCATCGCTCCGCGTCGACTCCCTCCTCCGCCTTGCAGCTGCACGCTCCCCCACGCTCGAACACCCTCGCGCGGGGGGACCCCCATCACCCCGCTCACCGGCACTCATGAGACACCGCCGATTTCCTGCGACCTGATCCGCCGAACAGGCCCTCGCGCCAGACGTTTACAACCGCACCGTACGGCGCTAGCTTCGAAGGAGAGTGGGGTGGGAGCGCTCCCATACCGAGCGGACCGGAACCCGTAAGCGGGGGCCGCTCCTACCCCACCACCCCCCACGCATCACACGGTGCACATCGCACCCCACGCACGCCCCTCGCCGGGCGAGCCCCTTCACCCGCACGTTCCGTACGCGCCGCACCGCGTACGGCGTACCGCGTACGACTGAAGGAGATCATGACATGGCCATGACATCAACGTCCCCATCCTCCCCCCGGACCCCACGCCGATTACCGCTCCCCACCCGAGGCAGATCCCTCTTCCTCGTCCTCCTGGCACTGCTCACCGCGATCCCGGCCCTCGGCCTGGTCGTCACGACGGGCGGCGACGCCGAGGCGCACGGCACCCCGATGAAGCCGGGCAGCCGTACCTTCCTGTGCTGGCAGGACGCACTCACCGACACCGGTGAGATCAAGGCGATCAACCCGGCGTGCAAGACGGCACAACAGGTCAGCGGAACCACGCCGTTCTACAACTGGTTCTCGGTACTGCGCTCGGACGGAGCCGGCCGCACCCGCGGCTTCGTCCCCGACGGCGAGCTGTGCAGCGGCGGCAACACCAACTTCACCGGGTTCAACACCCCCAGCGCCGACTGGCCGTTGACCCACCTCACCTCGGGCGCAAACGTCGACTTCTCGTACAACGCGTGGGCGGCGCACCCGGGTTGGTTCTACGTCTACATCACCAAGGACGGCTTCGACCCGACCAAGACGCTCACCTGGGACGCGATCGAGTCCCAGCCGTTCCTGAGCGTCGACCACCCGCCGCTCAACGGCTCCCCGGGCAACGTCGAGGCCAACTACTCCTGGAACGGCCAGCTTCCGGCGAACAAGTCCGGCCGTCACCTCATCTACATGGTGTGGCAGCGCTCCGACAGCGCGGAGACCTTCTACTCCTGCTCCGACGTCGTCTTCGACGGCGGCAACGGCGAGGTCACGGGCATCAAGGACCCGGGCAACCCGAACACCGAACCCCCGCCCGGCGCGTGCACCGCCACCCGCAGCACGACGGGCAGCTGGAACGGCGGCTACCAGTCCCAGGTGACCGTCACCAACTCCGGGAACGTGCCGATGCTCGGCTGGATGGTCGACTGGACACTTCCGGCGGGCCAGAAGGTCGACAGCCTCTGGAACGGCAACGCGACCTACAACGGCCAGGCGGTGATGGTCCACAACGCCAACTGGAACGGCTCGCTCGATCCGGGCAAGAGTGCGACGTTCGGATACGTCGTTCAGGGCTCCGGGGGTGATACGGCAACTACCCTGCCCTGCCGGGTCGGTTAGGCCCGCGGGGCTGCGGTTTCGAGTCAAGCTGCTCAGGGCGGACCCGGTGGTCGATACCCACCGGGTCCGCGAGCCGGGCCGGCACGGGGGATGAGGCCCGGGTGGAGGGTGTCTGGGAGGTGACCGGCTGGAGACAACGTTGTCCAGTGGTCTGGACAACACTCTATCGCCCCACTGGACGACCTCGTCAAACCGGTTGCCTCCCTGGCAGGAGTGCACTCCGTCCCCCGTACGCATGACCCGCACGCGCGTCCCCCGGAGGCACACACCGTCCCGTGGTACGGCTGGCGCACGTCACTGTCCCCGCGGCTTGTGCGCCCTGTGGAGCGCGACCCGTCCGAAGGAGGAGGGTCCGCGTCATGCGTGTCCGCCCCACGTCCCTGCTGCTCGCCGCCGCCCTGGCGCTCGGCACCCCCGCCCAGGCCCTCGCGGCGACCGACGCGACGCCGGCGCCACCTCCGGACCTGGTCCAGGACCCCACCGCGTACGTCGATCCGCTCATCGGCACCAGGAACGGCGGCGACGTCTTCCCGGGCGCGGTCGTCCCGTTCGGCATGCTCTCCTGGAGCCCGGAGAACACCCGGGGCGACGCCACCCGCACGGCGGCCCCCGGCGGCTACCACTACGACGCCACCCGCATCCGGGGCTTCAGCCTCACCCACATGTCCGGCACGGGCTGTGCGGGCGGCAGCGGGGACATCCCGTTCTTCCCGTACTCCGGCGAGGTCACGTCTTCCCCGGCGAGCGACACCGGGGACGCGGTGTACGCGGCCGACTTCAGCCACGCCGACGAGATCGCCGAACCCGGCCACTACAAGGTGGGCATGGCGTCCGGGGTCACCGCTGACCTGACCGCGACCACGCGTACGGGTTCCGCCCGCTTCACCTACCCGCCCGGCAGACCGGCCTCGCTGCTGATCCGCACCGCCAACTCCGAGGTGGGTTCGACGGATTCGACGGTCATGATCGACCCAGCCGCCCGTACGGTCTCGGGCTCGGTCACCTCCGGCAACTTCTGCGGCCACCTCGACCCGGAGGGTCAACGGCCTTACTACACCCTCCACTTCACGGCCCGCTTCGACCGCCCCTTCAAGACGACGGGCACCTGGCAGGACGACCGGGTGAACCCCGGCGCCACGTCCGCGTCCGGCGGAACCGGCGGCTTCTCGAACAAGGGACGCCCGGTGACCGGCAAAGGGGCGGGCGGCTATGTGGAGTTCGAGCCCGGCACCGGCCCAGTGGGTGTCAAGGTCGGTGTCTCGTACGTCAGTCGGGCGGGCGCCGAGGCCAACCTCGCGGCCGAGAACCCGCCGACCCGCTCGTTCACCGACGTCCAGTACACCGCTGAACGCGCCTGGCGGGACCAGCTCGCCGCCATCAGGATCGGCGGCGGCACGGAAGCCGAACGCACCACCTTCTACACCGCCCTCTACCACTCCCTCCTCCACCCGAACGTGATCAGCGACGCCGACCGCCGATACCGGGGCAGCGACGGCAAGGTCCACCTGGTCCGCGCGAGCCACGACAACCAGTACGGCACCTTCTCCGGCTGGGACGTCTACCGCTCCCAGGTCCAGCTGCTCACCCTCCTCAACCCCCGCACCGGCTCGGACATCGCGCAGTCCCTCTACGAACTCGCCCGCCAGAACGGCGGGTTGTGGGACCGCTGGCTGCACGGCGCGAGCGGCACCCACGTCATGAACGGCGACCCCTCGCCCGCCACCCTCGCCGGTATCCGTGCCTTCGGCGGCACCCACTTCGACCTGCGCGGCGCGCTGGACTCCCTGGTGCGGGCGGCGACCGTACCGACACCGCAGGACCTGTCCCCGGCGGGCAAGCCGGTCCTGTCGGCCGGTCAACGCCCGTCCCTGGACCAGTACGTGACCCACCACTACATGCCATCCGTGTCCAACGCCTGGGGTGGCGCGGCGGAGACGCTGGAGATGTCGGGCGCGGACTTCGCCCTCGCCGAACTGGCCCGCGCGGCAGGGCGGACACGCACGGCGGACAACTTCATGAAGCGCGCCCAGTGGTGGCAGAACAACTTCAACCTCGCGGCGCATCCCAGCGGCGGCTACATCGCCGACCGCAAGGCGGACGGCAGCTGGGTCACCGGCTTCACCCCGGCCACCGGCAAGGGCTTCGTCGAGGGCACGGCAGCCCAGTACACGTGGATGGTCCCGCACAACCCGGCGGGCCTCTTCGCGGCAATGGGAGGGAAGGGCACGGCAGTCGACCGCTTGGACGCCTTCTTCCACCGGGCCGACGGCAGCTGGGCGCTCACCGGCAACGGCGGCGAGAAGTCCGAGCTGGACAACGAACCCTCGGTCAACGTCCCCTACCTGTACGCCTATGCGGGCGCCCCGCACAAAACCCAGGAGACGGTGCGGGCGGCGATGACAAGGCTCTGGTCGACGGACCCGGGCGGCATCCCCGGCAACGACGACCTGGGCGCGATGTCCTCCTGGTACGTCTTCGCCGCGCTCGGCATGTACCCCCAGGTGCCGTCCCGAGCCGAACTGGTTCTGGCCTCACCCCTGTTCCCGAGGATCGAGATCGACCGCCCGTACGGCAACGACATCTCGATCCGCGCGGCGGGAGCGGCGGCGGACGCCCCGTACGTCCACTCCCTGGCGGTCAACGGCCGTACGACGACCCGCCCTTGGCTCCCCACGTCGTTCGTCCGGCGTGGCGGCACCCTGGACTACACCCTCGCCGCCACCCCGAACCCCACCTGGGGCAGCGCCCCGTCCGACGCCCCGCCGTCCTTCCGGGAGGGCGAGCAGCCGTACCAGATCGGCGTCGGCCCCACCACGGCGACGATCGCACCGGGCGGCAGCACGGGGGTGGACATCCGCGCACTGTCCCTGACGGGCGGCCCAGGCAAGGGCCCGGAGGTGCGCTTCGAGGTGGCGACCCCGACCGGAGTAACGGCAACGCCCGCCTCCGGAACGGTGGTTGACGGCAACCAGCGGATCACGCTCGCCGCGCATCCTGGCGCCGAGCAGGGCTTCTCCACGGCGAGGATCAAGGTCACCTCGACGGACACGGCGTACGAGCAGCGACAGCCGATCTCCCTCACCGTGGCCGCCCCGGGCTCCCTCCTCGCGGCGTACAACAACACGGGCACCTCCGACGACATCGGCGACCACACGGAGGCCGACTACGACGGCGGCGGCTGGAGCTACTCACGCCAGGCCCTGGCAGCGGCGGGCCTGGTCCCGGGTGGTCGGGGCACCCTGCCGAGCGGCCTGGCCTTCACCTGGCCGACCTCGCCGACGGGCCGCCCGGACAACGCCTCGGCGGCAGCCCGGACGATCGAACTCCCGGCCCGAACGGCCCAGTTGTCGTTCATCGGCAGCGCGGTCTTCGGCAACCGGCACACCCAGGCGACCGTCACCTACACCGACGGCACCACCGACACGGTCGACCTCGCCCTCACCGACTGGACCCTCGGGGGCGGCACGGGCACCGTCCAGTACGGCAACGAGGTCGTCGCGAGGACCACGTACCGGAACGTGGCCGGAGCGGGCCGGGATCCGGTCCCGACGTACGTCTTCGCCACGAGGCCCTTCCAGGCACCGGCGGGCCGGAGCATCGCGAGCGTACGGCTTCCGGCCGACGCCAACCTGCACGTCTTCACCCTCGCCACCGGCTGACCGGCCATCACCACCTCTGGCGGGGTACGCCGTTGGGCGAGACCATCGTGGGATGGGGCAACGGCCGAACCTGCCCGAGGAGTTCAGGTCGGAGGCGCGCGCCGCCTTCGCGTTCCTCGTCGAGAGCGAGGGTTTCGCCGAGCCGGAGGACGACGACCTCCGGCCGGGGTTCTACGGCTCTGAACTGACGTACTGCCGCGCGGACCTGGAAGTGAGCCTCGGGTTCCATGGCGGACATGAGCCCCAAGTGTGGACGCATCTGAGCCCGATCACCCCGGACGGCGCGCGAGGATGGGGTGCGTCGCTGGACGATCTCTATGTAGCCGCCGGCTGCGGCCCGGCACAGGACGTCCCCATCACGGTCCACAACCGGCGCACCCTGCTCATGCGCGTGCACCAACACGCGGAAGGACTGCGCCGGTTGCTGCCCCGCCTCCCCGCCCGCTTCCCCGAGCGCTGACCGGGAGAAGCGGGCGGGTGAACGGGCGGGGAGTGGTCAGCCCAGCAGCTCCACCTCCGCCAGCGTCGACTCGCTGTCGAGGACCAGCCGGTAGCGCGTGTACGAGCCCCCGGACGTCACCGAGAACGCCCGGGTCTGCCTGTCCCACCTGAACGACTCCCCGGAACGCCGGTCCAGCGTCCGCCAGTTCGCACCGTCGGAGGAGGAGCCCTGCAACACCCAGCCCGTGGGGGCCTGCGTACGGTCCGAGGACGTCAGCGTGTACTGAACGGCCGTCGTGGGACCGGCAACCGGCAGGTGCACGGAAGTCACCGCCGCGTTCGTCGCCGACGTGTTGTCGAACAGTTCCTCGTTCAACGCCCCCTCACCCACGACCACATCCGCCCGCGGCGTCGGCACCTCGTCGTCCTGGGTGATCGAAACCGGGGCCGCGTGCCTGGCCGCTCCCCACGTCGAGGGCTCGGGGCCCATGTCGAACTCCAGGGTTCCGCCCCGGGAGATGAGCGAGTGGGGAAGTGAAGTCGACGTCCAGGGAAGGCCGTTGATCTTCAAGCCTTGTACGTACACGTTCCGCGCGCTGTTCTCCGGGGCCTTGATCACCAGGTCCCGGCCGTTCTCCAGATGGACCGTCGCCCTGGTGAACAGCGGGGAGCCGATGGCGTATTCACCGCTGCCCATGACCAGGGGGTAGAAGCCGAGCGCCGAGAACAGGTACCAGGCCGACTGCTCGCCGTTGTCCTCGTCGCCGTGGTAGCCCTGCCCGATCTCACTGCCCGTGTAGAGGCGGGCGAGGACCTCGCGGACGTTCTTCTGTGTCTTCCAGGGCCGGCCGGCCGCGTCGTACATGTAGTTCACGTGGTGGGCCACCTGGTTGGAGTGGCCGTACATGCCCATCCGGACGTCCCGTGCCTCCGTCATCTCGTGGATGACCCCGCCGTACGAGCCCACGAACTCCGGCGAGGCGGTCTCCGGGGTCTCGAAGTAGTCGTCGAGCTTGTCCGCGAGGCCCGCCCGGCCGCCGTACAGGTTGGCCAGGCCCCGGCTGTCCTGCGGGGCGGTGAAGGCGTACCCCCAGCCGTTGGTCTCCGTGTAGTCGTGGCCCCAGACGCGCGGGTCGTACGCCGACGACTCCACCCGCCAGTCGCCCCGCGCGTCCCGGCCCTGGAAGAAGCCGGCCTTCGTGTCGAACAACCGCACATAGTCCTGGGCCCGGTTGAGGAAGTACGCGGACTCCTCCTTGTAGCGGTGCCGCCCCGTCTCGCGGTACAGCTCCTGACCCATCCGTGCGATGCCGTAGTCGTTGAGGTAGCCCTCCAGCGCCCACGACAGGCCCTCACGTGTCTCGGTGCTCGTGTAGCCGAGGAAGGGCGAGGTCGCCATGCCCTTGCGGCCCACGCCCGACGTCGGGGGCACGACGGTCGCGTTCTTCACGGCTGCGTCGTACGCCGACTTCGCGTCGAAACCGACGCCCTTCACATAGGCGTCCGCGAACGCCACGTCCGACGAGGTGCCGGTCATCAGGTCGGCGTACCCGGGGGAGGACCAGCGCGACGTCCAGCCGCCGTCCTTGTACTGCTGCACGAACCCGTCGACCATCTCACCCGCTTGACGGGGCGTCAGGAGCGAGTAGGCCGGCCAGGTCGTCCGATATGTGTCCCAGAAGCCGTTGTTGACGTACACCTTGCCGTCCACGATCTTCGCGCCGGTGTGCGTCGGGGTGTCGGGACCCGGCATCGGGGAGAACGGAGACGCGTACCGGTACTTCGAACCGACCTTCTCGAAGCCGGAGTTGGGGTACAGGTACAGCCGGTACAGGCTGGAGTACAGCGTCGTCAGCTGGTCCGGCGTCGCTCCCTCGACCTCGACCTTCCCGAGCAGCCCGTCCCACTGCCGCTGCGCAGCGGCCCGTACCGCCTCGAAGGACGCACCGTCCGGAATCTCCTGCCGCAGATTGGCCTTGGCCTGCTCGACGCTGATGAGGGAGGTGGCGAGCCGAAGCGTCACCACCCCGGTCGGAGCCCTGAACCGGAGATGGCCCTTCACCCCGCTCGACGACCCGTCCGTGACCACGGCGTCGTCGTCGAACTCCCCGTACACGAACAGCCGGGTCGCCCCCGTCGACAGCCCCGACTTCACGTCCGAGTAGCCGGTGAAGGTGCCGTTCTCCGGGGCCAGGGTCAGGCCCGCCTGGTCGGTGACGTTGTCGAAGAGGACGCTCGCGTCGTCGCCGGGGTAGGTGAAGCGCAGGACCGCCGCATGGTCGGTCGGCGTCATCTCGGCCTTGACGCCGTTCTCGAACCGCACCCCGTAGTAGTAGGGCCGCGCGGTCTCGTTCTCGTGCCGGAAGGCCAGCGCCCGTGCCGTACGTCCGGTGTCCGGGGTGCCGGCGGCGGCCGACGGCATCACCTGGAAGGTCTGCCGGTCGCCCATCCAGGGGCTCGGCTCATGACTCGCGCTGAACGCCTGGATCGTCGGCAGGTTGGCGGAGTTGTTGGCCCGCGCGTAGTCGTACAGCCAGCTCAGTGAGCCCGCGTTGGTCACCGGCGTCCAGAAATTGAAGCCGTGCGGCACAGCTGTCGCCGGGAAGTTGTTGCCGCGGGAGAAGCCGCCGCTGGAGTTGGTGCCCCGGGTCGTCACCGCATAGTCGGACGGGTGTTCCCGAGGCGGCTCGGGGACGACGGTCCGCAAAGCGATGTCATCGAGCCACCCCCGGAACTTCGCCGGACCGGCCGGGGAGTCGTACGCGACCAGAACCCGGTCGACGGTCCTCCCCTCCGCCACCGCCCCGATGCGCGAGGCGACATGGTTCCACTGGTTGACGTACAACACCTTGGCCGCGCCCTGCCCTTGCGGTGTCAGCGCGAAGCCGTGCTGGTCGACCGCCGCCAGTTCGCTCAGATGGGTGCCGTCGGTGAAGGCCAGGTCCACGGACACGTTCGTGGCGTCGTAGTCGAGGTCGCCGGACGCCATCGACGGGAACACGCGGTACGACAGCTCGGTGTCCCGGCCGACGGCCACGTTCACGTCGAACACCTTGTTGTACGAGAACGCCCGTCCGTCCGCGAGGTGTCTGCCGGCGTACCTCAGCGCCCGTTTGCCGGTGAAACCGGCGCCCGCCTTCGCGGTCGGCGAGCCGCTCGGGCCCCGGTCGACCAGCGACAGCATGTCCTTCGGCACCGGATCACCCGCGCTGCCGCCCGTCGAGAACTGGACATCCGCGAGCTGGGTGATCGCGCCGCCGTTGTTCCGCCCGAGGTCGAGCCGGAAGTGCCTGTACGCGACCGGTTCGGCAAGGTCGTACGAGAGGGTCTGGAACCGCTCGGGGAACGACTCGCCGCTACGGCTGTCGAGAGTCCTCCAGTCCGTCTTCCCGTCCGCCGAGCCCAGGAGCGTCCAGTCGGCGGGATCGCGCTCTGCGCGGTCGTTGGCCGAGGTCAGCGCATAGGTGACGAGCCTGATCGGCTCGTCCAGGTCGAACTCCATCCAGCCGTTCGTCGCGAACGTCAGCCACTTGGTACCCGGCTCACCGTCGACGAGGTTCTCCTTCACCTCGCCCCCGCCGGTGTTCTCGCCGCTCGCCCGTACGTCCGTCACCTGGTCGGTCACATTGCCCGGAATGCCGCTCCGGTAGCCGCCGTCGACACCGGAGGTCCGCTTCGTGCCGTCCGGCGCGATGTCGACGGTGTTCAGCCAGTCCGGGGCCGGCTCACCCGTCTCGAACGAGGAGGCGAACTCCCGGTCGCCGGCCGGTGCGGCGGCGGGCAGGGCGGTGGCCGCACCCGGTCCGCCGATCACCAGTGCGAACACCGCCGCCAGCGCCGGGACCGACCCTGACTGCCATCCGTACCGAACTCCGTAGCGAACTCCGTGCCGCATGCGCGAGCACCCTCCCTGAGGACCGGACAACGTTGTCACCTTGGCTGCGCAGGAACCAGTAGGGAGTCAAGTGACCAGTGGTGTCAAGGGCGTTGGGTGTGGCATTCGGGTCCAATATCGCGAATTTCCCGTTCAAAGGGATCCGTGCGGGCTGCACATTTCCGCGAGGTCTCAACTCGGAAAAGACCCGTGGCCAACCCTGCATTCGATCTTGCCCCTTTGACGGGAAGTGGACTATACCTGTCGGCGTCTGCCTAGCTGTTCGACCGGTCAGCGACAGGTCCCAGAGAGCCGGAAGGGTGGTTTGGCGTGCCGAACGCGCGGCCCGCCGGGTATTCCCTCTGATCAGGGCGCATCACGCACTAAGCACTTCCTGCACGACCCAGTTCGACCCGATCGCGGTGCCGGAGGATCCGGTTCACCGCCTGAGTCCTGGAGAAGGCGAGGACTTGAGCATGGGATCCACTTCCGACGAGAGCCGCACCCCCGAACACACCACCGGCACCACGGCCACGACCGGTTTCGGCCGCCGCGACCTGATCAAGCGGTCCGCCGCGCTCGGCCTGATCACCGTCCCCACGATGAGCTTCCTGTCCGCCTGCGCGAGCAGCGGCGGGGACGGCGAGGACAAGGCCGAGTCGGGCGAGAAGACCGCGAAGAACCCCCTGGCGGTCAACGACACCGCGCAGATGGAGTTCGTGCTCTTCGACGGCGGCTTCGGCAAGGAGTACGCCGAGGACTCGGTCAAGATCTACGAGCAGAACTTCCCCAAGGCGAAGGTCAAGTTCTCCGCCACCCAGAAGATCCAGTCCACGCTCCAGCCCCGCTTCAACCAGGGCACCCCGCCGGACCTCATCGACAACTCCGGCGCCGAGCAGATGGACATGGGCGTCCTGGCCGGCAAGAACCAGCTCACGGACCTCACCCCACTGCTCGACGCCCCGTCCTTCGACGACCCGAACAAGAAGGTCCGCGACACCCTGCGGCCGGGCATCGTCGAGATGGGCCAGCTCGACGGCGACCCGGTCTGGATCATGTACTACGCCTACACGGTGTACGGCGTCTGGTACTCCCAGAAGGCCCTGGACTCGCTCGACTCCGCCTATCCCCAGACGTGGGACGAGATGCTCGCCGTGTGCGAGAAGGCCAAGAAAAAGGGCATGGCCGGCTGGACGTACGCGGGCAAGTACCCGTACTACCTGCCCTTCTCGCTCTACCCGATGATCGGCAAGGTCGGCGGTGTCGAGGTCCTCGACGCGATCGACAACCTGGAGCCGAACGCCTGGAAGCACCCGGCCGTCAAGGCCTGTTTCGAGGCGTACTACGAGCTCTACAAGAAGGGGTACGTCCTCAAGGGCACCCCCGGTCTGGACCACATCCAGTCGCAGACCGCGTGGGCCAAGGGCAAGGCGCTGTTCATCCCGAACGGCTCCTGGGTGGAGAACGAGTCGGCCAACGTCATGCCGGCCGACTTCGATCTCGCCGTCTCCGCGCCGACCGGCATCGACAGCTCCGACAAGCTGCCGTTCGGCACGATCTGGGCCTCCGGCGGTGAGCCGTTCATCGTCCCGGCCAAGGCGAAGAACACGGCGGGCGGCATGGAGCAGCTGCGCATCATGCTCAGCGAGGCGTCCTCGAAGAACTTCACCACCAAGGTCAAGTCGCTGACCGCGTACAACGGCGGCACCGACGGCATCACCCTCACCCCGGGCCTCAAGTCCGGTGTGGCGGCGCTGGAGAAGGCGGGCGACAACGTGGTGAACCCGCGCCTGCAGGACTGGTACGTGCAGCTCCAGAAGGAGAAGATCGGGGTCTCGGGGCTCGGCGAGATGATGGCCGGACGGCTCACTCCGGCAGAGGCCATCAAGAAGATCCAGGACTTCGCCGACGAGACCGCCAAGGACACGTCGATCAAGCACTACAAGCACCAGTGATCCAGAGTTGATGACGAGTCACCGGCGGCGGCACCCGCGTACGGAACGGGGTCTGTGGTAATGCAGCACGGAAAATACCGCTTCATCGTGGGATTCCTGGCGGTCCCTCTGGGGCTGTACGCACTTTTCGTCGTCTGGCCGTTCATCCAGTCCATCTATTACTCGTTCACGGACTGGACCGGACTGAGCCCGGAATTCACGATGGTCGGCTTCGACAACTACGAGAGGATGTTCGACGACGCCATCTTCTGGAAGTCGCTGCAGCACAGCCTCCTGTTCGCGTTGCTGCTGCCGCTCGTGACGATCAGTCTGGCGCTGTTCTTCGCCTTCATGATCAATGTGGGTGGGAAGCGCCGCCGCGGTGGACCGGTGATTTCCGGTGTACGCGGTTCCTCGTTCTACAAAATCGTCTACTTCTTTCCGCAGGTGCTGTCGATCGCGATCGTCGCGCTGCTGTTCGCCTTCGCGTACAACCCGGACAGCGGCTCGATCAACTCGCTGCTGCGCGGCATCGGGCTCGACAGCGTCCAGCCGCTCTGGCTGGGCGACCCGGACCTCGCCCTGTGGTGTGTGATGGCGGTGCTGGTCTGGTCGACGGTCGGCTTCTTCGTGGTGCTGTTCTCGGCGGGCATGGCGTCGATCCCCGCGGACCTGTACGAGGCCGCGCTGCTCGACGGCGCGGGACGGGCGACCACGTTCTTCCGGATCACCCTGCCGCTGCTGTGGGACACCGTGCAGTCCGGCTGGGTCTACATGGGCATCCTCGCGCTGGGCGCCGAGGCGTTCGCGGTCGTCCAGATCATGACGACCGGGCCGGGCGGGCCGGACTACTCGACGACCGTCATGGTCCTGTACGTGTACCAGAAGGCCTTCCGCGACGGTCAGGCCGCCTACGCAACCACCATCGGGGTCGCCCTGCTCGTCGTCACGCTGGCCTTCGCGGCCCTCGTGATGCGACTGGGCCGGCGCGAGCGGCTGGAGTACTAGCCCTATGAAGACGACCGACACCACACCGCCCGACACGGTTCCCGGGCCCGGCACGCCCGTGCACAAGGTGGACGCCGCCACGAAGGACGACCGGGAGAAGAAAGAGGGCACCGTCCTCAACGTCTTCTCGCACGGCGTGCTCGTCCTGTGGGCGTTCCTGGTCGTGATGCCGCTCCTGTGGGCGGTGATGACGTCCTTCAAGGACGACAACGCCATCTTCAGCTCGCCCTGGTCCCTGCCGGACAAGCTGCACTTCGACAACTGGGCCCGGGCCTGGACCGACGCCAACATGAGCGACTACTTCCTCAACACCATCCTGGTGGTGGGCGGTTCACTCATCGGCACCCTGGTGCTCGGCTCGATGGCGGCGTACGTCCTGGCCCGCTTCGACTTCCCGGGCAACCGGTTCATCTACTACCTGTTCATCGGCGGCATGAGCTTCCCGATCATGCTGGCGCTGGTCCCGCTGTTCTACGTCGTGAACAACATGGGCCTGCTGAACACGATCCACGGGCTGATCCTGGTCTACATCGCCTACTCGCTGCCGTTCACGGTCTTCTTCCTGACCTCGTTCTTCCGGACCCTGCCGAGCTCGGTGGCGGAGGCGGCCTTCGTCGACGGCGCCTCGCACTCCCGGACGTTCTTCCAGATCATGCTGCCGATGGCCAAGCCCGGCCTGATCAGCGTGGGCATCTTCAACTTCCTCGGCCAGTGGAACCAGTACATGCTCCCGACGGTGCTCAACACCGACCCCGACAAGCGGGTCCTCACCCAGGGCCTGGTGCAGCTGGCCGCCAGCCAGGGCTACAAGGGTGACTGGTCGGGTCTCTTCGCCGGACTGGTGATGGCGATGATTCCCGTACTGGCCGCCTACATCGTCTTCCAGCGGCAGGTGGTGCAGGGGCTGACGGCGGGCGCGCTGAAGTAACCGGAACCCTCTGTTCAGCCGCTGTACGCGCGCGTGCATGCCACAAACGGTGCACGCGCGCCACTATGTGGACAAGACCTCGGATGCAGTTCAACCTCTTGACGGGAGGCGACCCGAACGGCTCAGCTTAGAGTTCACTAGTTGGACATAGACGGGGCCTCATCGATGCGGTCTCGTGCGCAGGAGGTCGTCGTGGAGACTCCGGGATCGCAGTCGTCACTGCACCGAGCCAACCTGGAACGGGTCGTACGGGCCGTGCGCCTCGCGGGGTCGCTCACCCAGGCCGAGATCGCCAGGTCGACCGGGCTGTCCGCGGCCACGGTCTCCAACATCGTGCGCGAGCTCAAGGACGGCGGAACGGTCGAGGTCACACCCACCTCGGCAGGTGGCCGCAGGGCCCGGGCCGTCTCGCTGAGCGGTGACGCCGGCATCGTGATCGGCGTCGACTTCGGGCATACGCACCTCCGGGTCGCCATAGGCAATCTCGCCCACCAGGTGTTGGCCGAGGAGTCCGAGCCGCTGGACGTGGACGCCTCCGCCGCGCAGGGCTTCGACCGGGCGGAAGAGCTGGTCAATCGCCTGATCGCAGCAACGGGCGTCGACCGTTCCAAGATCGCCGGCGTGGGCCTCGGCGTACCCGGTCCGATCGACGTGAAGTCCGGCACCCTGGGCTCCAGCGCGATCCTGCCCGGCTGGATCGGCACCAGACCCGGCGAGGAGCTGCGCGGGCGCCTCGGCGTGCCGGTGCACGTGGACAACGACGCCAACCTCGGCGCCCTCGGTGAGCTGGTCTGGGGCAGCGGCCGGGGGGTGCGCGACCTGGCGTACATCAAGGTCGCGAGCGGTGTCGGCGCCGGGCTGGTGATCGAGGGCAAGATCTACCGCGGCCCGGGTGGCACAGCGGGAGAAATCGGGCATATTACTCTTGATGAATCCGGCCCCGTCTGCCGCTGCGGAAACCGGGGCTGCCTGGAGACCTTCGCGGCGGCGCGCTATGTGCTTCCGCTCCTCCAGTCCAGCCACGGAACGGACCTGACCATGGAAGGTGTCGTGCGGCTGGCGCGGGACGGCGACCCGGGCTGCCGTCGCGTGATCGCCGACGTCGGCCGTCATATCGGCAGTGGAGTCGCCAATCTCTGCAATCTGTTGAACCCGAGCAGGGTGGTACTCGGCGGTGATCTCGCCGAGGCCGGTGAGCTGGTGCTCGGTCCCATCAGAGAGTCCGTCGGCCGCTATGCGATCCCCAGCGCGGCACGTCAACTGTCCGTTCTTCCAGGGGCACTTGGAGGTCGTGCGGAGGTACTCGGAGCGCTCGCTCTCGCGCTGAGCGAAATGGGCGATTCGACCCTTTTGGACGGCACGCTGACCACAGCCACTCCTGTCTTCACCTAAAGAACGCGCAGAGTCGTTGCCAACCCGTTAAGGATTTACTTCTTGACGTCGCACGTGTGGCCGAGTTGACTTCCAGCCACCTCGGCCGCAGCGTTGCGGCCCTGTCAGGGAGGCACCACCAGAATGAACGCGACGATGCGCAGAATCGTGATCGGTACCACGGCTGTTTCCATGGCTTTCGCCGTGGCCGCCTGTGGCAAGGCCGGCGACGACGACTCCGACAGCGGCAGCGGCGGCTCGGACAAGTCGATCGGCCTGCTCCTGCCCGACAGTGTCACCACCCGCTACGCCAAGTTCGACAAGCCGTACTTCGACGCGAAGGTCAAGGAGCTCTGCGCCGACTGCAAGTTGGAGTACGCCAACGCGGCGGGCAGCGCGGCCACGCAGGCCCAGCAGGTCAGCAGCATGATCACCAAGGGCGTCAAGGTCATCGCGATCAGCGCCGTGGACTCCGCCGCCATCAAGTCCTCCATCCAGGCCGCGGTCGACAAGGGCATCAAGGTCGTCGCGTACGACCGTCTCGCCCAGGGCCCGGTCTCCGCGTACATCTCCTTCGACAACGAGAAGGTCGGCCAGCTCCAGGGCCAGTCCCTGCTCGACGCGATGGGCGACAAGGCCACCCCGAAGGCCAAGGTCGTCATGATCAACGGCCTGGCCTCGGACCCGAACGCCGCGCTGTTCAAGAAGGGCGCCCACAGCGTCCTCGACGGCAAGGTCGACATCGCCTACGAGCAGGCCGGCGACTGGGACGACAAGGTCGCCGCCCAGAAGATGTCCGCCGCCATCACCCAGCTGGGCGCCAAGAACATCGCGGGCGTCTACTCGGCCAACGACGGCATGGCCGGCGGCATCGCCACCGTCCTCAAGGGCGCGGGCATCAGCACCGTTCCGCTGACCGGTCAGGACGCCGAGCTCAGCAGCATCCAGCGGATCCTCGCCGGCACGCAGGCCAGCACGATCTACAAGGCGTACAAGCCCGAGGCCGATGGCGCCGCCGAGCTGGCCGTCGCCCTGCTGGACGGCAAGAGCATCGACTCGCTGGCCGCCACGAAGCTGACCAGCGGTTCCGGTGACGAGGTGCCCTCGAACCTGCTGACCCCGGTCACGCTGAACAAGGACAACATCGAGGACACCGTGATCAAGGACAAGCTGTACACGGTCGCCGAGATCTGCACCGGCGAGTTCGCCGCCGCCTGCAAGACCGCCGGTCTGCAGTAGGCACGCCAGTGCACAAAGGAGTCCGCCGGCACCGGGTGGGCGCTCTCACGGGCGCTCACCCGGACATGACCGCCCGGCGGTCCCGCGAGACCTGTCCGACGCCCGCCCCGGCCTTCATACCCCGCTGCCGGGACGGGCGTCGGACGGAACCGTTGCCATCGGCAGCGGGATCGCGCATGTTCACCTTGTAAACCAGTGCCTTGTGCACAACCCTCCGCGCCCTTTGACAGCGCGGCATCCCCGCCGGTCAGGCGGCGAAGGAGATGGTTCACGTGTCCGCTACGCCCGTGTTGGCGTTGCGCGGAGTCTCTAAGCGATTCGGTGCGGTGCAGGCCCTCACCGATGTCGAACTGGAGGTCCACGCCGGAGAAGTGGTCGCGCTCGTCGGCGACAACGGCGCAGGAAAGTCCACCCTGGTCAAGACGATCGCGGGTGTGCATCCCATCGATGACGGCGTCATCGAGTGGGAGGGCAGGCCGGTCAGCATCAACAGGCCGCACGACGCCCAGGGACTCGGCGTCGCGACGGTCTACCAGGACCTCGCGCTGTGCGACAACCTCGATGTGGTCGGCAACCTCTACCTCGGACGCGAGCTGCTGCGCCGCGGCGTCATCGACGAGGTCACGATGGAGAAGAACTCGCGTGAACTGCTGAGCACGCTCTCCATCCGTATCCCCAGCGTGCGCATCCCGATCGCGAGTCTCTCCGGCGGACAGCGCCAGGTCGTCGCCATCGCCCGCGCGCTGATCGGCGACCCCAAGGTCGTCATCCTCGACGAGCCCACCGCCGCCCTCGGCGTCGAGCAGACCGCACAGGTTCTCGACCTCGTCGAGCGGCTGCGCGAGCGCAACCTCGGCATCATCCTCATCAGCCACAACATGGCCGATGTCAAAGCGGTCGCCGACACGGTCGCCGTGCTGCGCCTGGGCAAGAACAACGGTTCCTTCTCCGTGAAGGACACCAGTCAGGAAGAGATCATCTCCGCCATCACCGGGGCCACGGAAAACGCCGTGACCCGTCGTGCGGGGCGTCGCAGCACGGAGGCCGCGAAGTGAGCGACACGTCGAAGTCAGTGAAGAAGGACGGCGTGGTCAAGACTCAGGCCACCGTGGCCCCCGCCGACGACCCCACGGCCGCGCCCGTGCAGGTCGTCGACCCGCGTCTGCTGGTCCGCGAAGAGGGCCTGAAGGGCTACTGGACCGAGTTCAAGCGCAAGGTGAAGGGCGGCGAGATCGGCTCCCTGCCGGTCGTCATCGGTCTGATCGTCATCTGGACCATCTTCCAGGTGAAGAACGACCGGTTCCTCAGTGCCGAGAACCTGTCCAACATCAGCTTCTACCTGTCGGCCACCGGCATGATCGCCATCGGCCTGGTGTTCGTGCTGCTGCTCGGCGAGATCGACCTGTCCGTCGCCTCCGTCAGCGGCCTGGCGTCCACGCTGTTCGCCGTGTTCGTGGTCAACCACGGGGTGAACGTCTGGCTCTCCCTGCTGCTGACCATTGCTGTCGGTGTCGGTATCGGCAGCCTGCACGGCTGGTTCTTCGCCAAACTCGGCGTACCGGCCTTCGTGGTCACCCTGGCCGGCTTCCTCGGCTGGAACGGCCTGATGCTGTGGCTGCTCGGCTCGACCGGCACCATCAACATCCCCGACACCGGCCCGGTGCACCTCCTCGGGCAGCGGTCCTTCTTCATGGACCAGGCCATCATCGGCGCCTATCTGCTGGCCGGCCTCGGGGTCGTCTCCCTGCTCGCCGGATCGATCATCGAGCAGCGCCGCCGCAAGGACGCGGGAGTGCCCTACCGGACCAACGCCGAGATCGCGCTGCGCGTCGGTGCGCTCGCGGTGGCCGCGTTCGTCTCGGCGTACGTGCTGAACTCCGCCTCCGGCGTGTCCAACGCGCTGGTGATCTTCCTCGCGTGCCTGGTGATCGTGGACTTCGTGCTGCGGCGTACGACGTTCGGCCGCAAGGTCTTCGCGGTCGGCGGCGGCATCGAGGCGGCGCGGCGTGCGGGTATCAACGTCCCGCTGATCCGGATCGCGGTCTTCGCGATCGCCGGTGGTTTCGCGGCGATCGGCGGCATGTTCTTCGCCGGTCAGACGCAGAGCGCTTCGCTGACGTCCGGTGGCGGCAACACGCTGATGCTGGCGATCGCGGCGGCGGTCATCGGTGGGACCAGCCTCTTCGGCGGGCGTGGCACGGTGTGGTCGGCGCTGCTGGGCATGCTGGTGATCCAGTCGATCCAGACGGGTCTGGATCTGCTGAACATGAACACGTCGATCCAGTACATGATCACTGGTGCGGTGCTGCTGGGTGCGGTTGTCATCGACTCGGTGTCCCGTAAGAGTCAGAAGGCGGCCGGTCGAGCTTGATGGCGCCGTAGGGGTGCGGGTGGGTTGTTTACTGCTGGCCCGCTGTGGCTGATCGCGCAGTTCCCCGCGCCCCTGAAGGGCGCTCCTGTGGCCCGGTATCGAACGTGATGCCGGGCCACAGGCGTGTCATAGAAGCGATGGTTGTTGGGTACGGCCGATCGCGTGACGTATCACGCAGAGGCCGGGCGTCGGTCGCAAAGGCGGAACACTAGACTCGACACGCCCGGCGAAAGCTCGATCAGCTCTACTGCAAGGAGGCACGGGTGCCGCTGCTGACCCGCATCAAGGGACCGCGCGATCTTGACCGGCTCAGCCTGGAGCAGCTGGACCAGCTGGCCGAGGAGATCCGGACCTTCCTCGTCGACGCGGTTTCCAAGACCGGCGGCCACCTCGGCCCCAACCTCGGTGTCGTCGAGCTCACCATCGCGCTGCATCGCGTCTTCGACTCGCCGAAGGACAAGGTGCTGTGGGACACGGGGCACCAGTCCTACGTCCACAAACTGCTCACCGGCCGCCAGGACTTCTCCAAGCTGAAGATGAAGGGCGGCCTGTCGGGCTACCCCTCGCAGGCCGAGTCCGAGCACGACGTCATCGAGAACTCGCACGCCTCGACGGTCCTGGGCTGGGCCGACGGCCTCGCGAAAGCCAACCAGGTCCACAAACGCGACGACCACCACGTGGTCGCCGTGATCGGCGACGGCGCGCTCACCGGCGGCATGGCCTGGGAGGCGCTGAACAACATCGCCGACGCCAAGGACCGCCCGCTGGTCATCGTCGTCAACGACAACGAGCGCTCGTACGCGCCCACCATCGGCGGGCTCGCCAACCACCTGGCCACCCTGCGCACGACCGACGGCTACGAGCGGTTCCTCGCCAGGGGCAAGGATCTGCTGGAGCGGACCCCGGTCGTCGGCAGGCCGCTGTACGAGACCCTGCACGGCGCCAAGAAGGGCCTCAAGGACTTCATCGCCCCGCAGGGCATGTTCGAGGACCTCGGGCTCAAGTACGTCGGCCCCATCGACGGCCACGACATCGAGGCACTGGAGTCCGCGCTGGCGCGGGCGAAGCGCTTCGGCGGGCCCGTCATCGTGCACTGCCTCACCGAGAAGGGCCGCGGCTACCAGCCCGCCCTCCAGGACGAGGCCGACCGCTTCCACGGCATCGGCCCCATCCACCCCGACACCGGCCTGCCGGTCAAGGCCTCCGGCGCCGACTGGACCTCCGTCTTCGGCGACGAGATGGTCAAGCTGGGCCACGAGCGACAGGACATCGTCGCCATCACGGCCGCGATGCTCCAGCCCGTCGGTCTGAAGAAGTTCGCGGACGCCTTCCCGGACCGTATCTACGACGTCGGCATCGCGGAGCAGCACGGCGCCGTCTCGGCGGCCGGACTCGCCACCGGGGGAGTGCACCCCGTCTTCGCGGTGTACGCCACCTTCCTGAACCGGGCCTTCGACCAGGTCCTCATGGACGTGGCGCTGCACAAGTGCGGCGTGACGTTCGTGCTCGACCGGGCCGGCGTCACCGGCACCGACGGCGCCTCCCACAACGGTATGTGGGACATGTCGATCCTCCAGGTCGTACCCGGCCTCAGACTTGCCGCTCCGCGCGACGCCGACCAGGTCCGCGCCCAGCTGCGCGAGGCCGTCCAGGTCGACGACGCGCCGACCGTCGTCCGCTTCTCGAAGGGCGCCGTCGGCCCCGCCGTACCCGCCGTGGGACGCGTCGGCGGCATGGACGTCCTGCGTGAACCCGGCACCGACACGCCGGATGTGCTCCTCGTCTCCGTGGGCGCGCTGGCCCCCATGTGCCTGGAGATCGCCGGGCTGCTCGACCAGCAGGGCATCTCCACGACCGTCGTCGACCCGCGCTGGGTCAAGCCGGTCGACGAGGCCATGGCGCCGCTCGCCGAACGGCACCGCGTCGTC
This sequence comes from Streptomyces sp. NPDC020898, assembly GCF_044333925.1. Classification (NCBI taxonomy): domain Bacteria; kingdom Bacillati; phylum Actinomycetota; class Actinomycetes; order Kitasatosporales; family Streptomycetaceae; genus Streptomyces; species Streptomyces sp. NPDC020898. The sequence goes on along the minus strand of NZ_JBIRRV010000007.1, from coordinate 470,999 downwards.
GTCACCGTCGAGGACAACTCCCGGGTGGGCGGCGTCGGTTCGGCCGTCGCACAGGCACTGCGGGACGCCGGAGTCGACGTACCGCTGCGTGACTTCGGTATTCCGCCGCGCTTCCTCGACCACGCCTCCCGGGCCGAGGTCATGGCGGAGATCGGCCTGACCGCGCCGGACATCGCCCGCCAGGTCACCGGCCTGGTCTCGAAGATCGACGGCCGGTTCGAGCCGGCCGAGGTCGACTCGGTGGAGCCCGCCCGCGACTGAACCGCGGAATAGCCCCAATGGGCCGGTCTCCCCACCCTTTACGGTGGTGAGACCGGCCCATTAGCGTGAAATCCCTGGTGTCAGGGCATACGCACCACGCCCCCTCTCGATCATGTCCGGGACGACACAGCGTGGGAGGTACGTCCGTGAGCAGCACCCTCTTCAGGACGAAGAAGGTCGAGCAGTCCATCCTCGACACCGAGGAACCAGAGCACGCGCTCAAGAAATCCCTGTCGGCGCTGGACCTGACGGTCTTCGGCGTCGGCGTCATCATCGGCACCGGCATCTTCGTCCTCACCGGCACGGTCGCCAGGAACAACGCGGGCCCCTCCGTCGCCCTGGCCTTCGCGGTCGCCGGCGTCGTGTGCGCGCTCGCGGCGCTCTGCTACGCCGAGTTCGCGTCCACGGTGCCGGTGGCCGGATCCGCGTACACGTTCTCGTACGCCTCGCTCGGTGAGCTGCCCGCCTGGATCATCGGCTGGGACCTGGTGCTGGAGTTCGCGCTCGGCACGGCGGTGGTCGCCGTCGGCTGGTCCGGCTACATCGACTCGCTCCTCGACAACGCCGGCTGGCACCTGCCGGCGGCGCTCAGCGGCAGAGACGGGGCCGACGGCTTCGGCTTCGACATCCTCGCCGCCGCGCTGGTCCTGGTGCTGACCGGCATCCTCGTGCTCGGCACGAAGCTCTCGGCGCGCGTGACCTCGATCGTCGTCGCCATCAAGGTGACGGTCGTGCTGACCGTGATCATTGCGGGCGCCTTCTTCATCAAGAGCGACAACTACGACCCGTTCATCCCCAAGGCGCAGGAGGTGCCGGCCGGCGACAGCCTCCAATCGCCGCTGATCCAGCTGATGTTCGGCTGGGCACCCTCGAACTTCGGCGTGATGGGCATCTTCACGGCCGCCTCGGTCGTCTTCTTCGCCTTCATCGGCTTCGACGTCGTGGCCACGGCCGCCGAGGAGACGAGGAACCCGCAACGGGACATGCCCCGGGGCATCATCGGCTCACTCATCATCTGCACCACCCTCTACGTCCTGGTGTCGATCGTGGTGACCGGCATGCAGCACTACACCGAACTGTCCATCACCGCACCGCTCGCCGACGCCTTCAAGGCCACCGGGCATCCGTGGTTCGCGGGCTTCATCAGCTTCGGCGCCGCGGTAGGCCTGACAACGGTCTGCATGATCTTGTTGCTGGGCCAGACCCGGGTCTTCTTCGCGATGAGCCGCGACGGTCTGCTGCCCCGCTTCTTCTCCCACGTCCACCCGCGGTTCAAGACCCCGCACCGCCCGACGATCCTGCTGGGCGTGGTCATCGCGATCCTCGCCGGCTTCACCCCACTGAGCGAGCTCGCCGAACTCGTGAACATCGGCACGCTGTTCGCCTTCGTGGTCGTCGCGATCGGCGTGATCATCCTCCGTAGGTCCCGCCCCGACCTGCACCGGGCCTTCCGCACCCCGTGGGTGCCGTTCATCCCGGTCCTGTCGGTGCTCGCGTCGTTCTGGCTGATGCTGAACCTGCCCACCGAGACCTGGCTGCGGTTCGGAATCTGGATGGCGCTCGGCTTCCTCGTGTACTTCGTGTACGGCCGCTCCCACAGCCGTCTCGGCCGCGAGGAGGAGACGACGGTGGGCCAGGTGCTGAAGCCCCCGGCCAAGGGCAACTGAGCCGAGCGATCAGCCGAGTCGACCACCGGGCTGCGTGCGGTGCGCTAATTCCGTACCGTACGGGGCCCGGTGACCTCGGCGCCCAACTCCCCGACCCTGCGCCGCAGTTCCCGGTCAGCGGTGACGACGAGACACTCCCGCCCCCCGGCCTCGGCGACCAGCTCGACCATCCGGTCGTCCCCGCTGCCGGGAGCCGACTCGACCCGTACACCCGCAACCGAATCGACCCCGCGGGCCGCGCCCTCGACCACGAGGACGATCTCCAGGGGCCCCGGCCGCCCCGGCAACCCGCTCTCCGCGTACGCCGTCAGCCGGTCCCGGAGGCGTTCCGCCGCCCCGCGCCGGTCCCGCCACCAGCCGTCGGGTACCGAGCCGACGACATTCGCGGCGTCGACGATCACGAGCAGGGGGGCGTCCATGGGAATCAGGGTCGCACGCGGTGGCGGAATCACAGGTACCGGATGAGGGGCCGGGCGGCGCGGCCAAGGTAAGAGCACACTAAAGTGGTCCAGTGCCCATTGTTCCTCCTTCCGCGACCACGGCTGCGGAGCGTCCCGAGTCGGTCAACGGCGACTGGCTCATACGGGGCCGCGACGGCCGGCTGAGCACGTACGACGCCGTGGGAGACGCGATCGTCTGCCGCGCGGAGTCCTGGCCCGGCGGGCCCTGGCTCGCGCCCAGACACCTCGGCGGCGACCAGCGCGTGCACCCGATGCTCGGAGTCGGCCAAGGCGCCGACGAATACGCCCACTTGGCGGCCTGGCGGCCGACGGTCAAGGGTGAGGCCGGCCTCGTCCACACCACGCACTTCCGGCCCGCACTCGCCGCCCTCGACTGGACGCGCCTCGGCCACCCGAACCAGCAGGGCGACTGGACCGGCGTACCGGCGGTCGCTGTCGACGCCGAGGGCCGCGCGCATGTCTTCGTACGGAACGCGGTGGGCGGTGTCAGCATGCGCGGCCAGAAGGAGCGCGGCGGCTGGGGCCCCTGGCGCGACCTCAAGGGCCACGACATGGAAGAACAGTTGACGGCCGTCACGCGTACGTCCGGACGCGTCGAGCTGTACGGCAACTCGCCCCACGGCATCCTGCGCTGGACGCAGGGCGGCCCCGGCTGGATCCCGGAACTCGACGAGACCCCGCTGAAGGCGACGGCCCGTCCGGGCACTCTGCGGGCGCTGGTCACGTCCGACGAGCACGTGACGCTGTTCTACCTGGACGAGACGGACACGGTGTGCGCGTGGCGCCCGGGCAGTGAGCCGGTCGAGCTGCTCCCGGGCGCGGGTCCCGGCCCCGTCTCGGTCCTGAGGTGCACCCTGGACGAGGTCGACTGCACGCTGCTGGCCCAGCGGTCGTCGAGCGGGCGGGTGGCGTTCGCCGCGTATCCGACCGAGCAGGAGTCGGCGGGCGCGTGGTGGACCGAGTCGGGCCCCCAACTCCCCCTGAACGCAAGGGTGTCACTGGCCCAGGACGCGGACGGCGGGGTGGTCGCCGCGACGGCGATACCCGGCGGCGGAGAACTGAGGGTCACCCGCAGAAAACAGGAACCAGGCCTGGCCCTGGAGGCATGGCGGACGGTGTGACGGGGGGTTCTTTCGCCCCCGCCGCCCCTACCCGTCCCATCCTCGGGGGCTCCGCCCCCGAACCCCCGCTCCTCAAACGCCGGAGGGGCTGAAATGGGCCGGGCCGGACCGCGCCAGCTTCTTCCCCGCCCACCAGCCCCCGCCGCTTCTACTGCCCAGGCCCAGGCATCTCAGCCCGTCCGGCGTTTGAGGACAAGGCCCGTTCAGGGCCGAAGCAGGGGTCTGGGGGCGCAGCCCCCAGGGATGGGACGGGTAGGGGCGGCGGGGGCGAAACCAAATGCCCCGCACGCCACCAGGGCATGCAGGGCACTCGGCACCACCGACGAACCGTTACGCGGGGACGGAAGCCACCCCGGCCTCCAGGAACCGCTTCCCGTTCACCCGCTCGGAGACACCCTCACGGTCCAGGTAGGGCGTGATCCCACCCAGGTGGAAGGGCCACCCCGCGCCAGTGATCAGGCACAGGTCGATGTCCTGCGCCTCGGCCACGACACCCTCGTCGAGCATGAGCCCGATCTCCTGGGCGACCGCGTCGAGCACCCGGTCCCGTACCTGCTCCTCGGTCAGGGAGACATCCCCCTGCTTCAGCAGCGCGGCGACCTCGGGATCCAGCTCGGGCTTCCCACTGTCGTACACGTAGAAGCCACGCTTGCCGGCCTTGACGACGGCGGCGAGGTTCGGGGAGACCGTGAACCGGTCCGGGAACGCCCGGTTGAGGGTCTCGGACACATGCAGCCCGATCGCCGGACCGACCAGCTCCAGCAGCACCAGCGGAGACATCGGCAGCCCCAGCGGCTCCACCGCCTTCTCCGCGACCTCGACCGACGTACCCTCGTCGATCACGTTCTGGATCTCGCCCATGAAGCGCGTGAGGATCCGGTTGACGACGAACGCCGGGGCGTCCTTCACCAGCACCGCGGTCTTCTTCAGCTTCTTGGCGACACCGAACGCCGTGGCCAGCGAGGCGTCGTCCGTCTGCTCGCCGCGCACGATCTCCAGCAGCGGCAGGATCGCGACCGGGTTGAAGAAGTGGAAGCCCACGACCCGCTCGGGGTTCTTCAGCTTCGACGCCATCTCCGTCACCGACAGCGAAGACGTGTTCGTCGCGAGGATCGCGTGCGCCGGGGCGACCGCCTCGACCTCCGCGAACACCTGCTGCTTGACGCCGATCTCCTCGAAGACGGCCTCGATGATGAAGTCGGCGTCGGAGAAGCCCTCGGCCTTGTCCAGGACACCGGTGACCAGGGCCTTGAGGCGGTTGGCCTTGTCCTGGTTGACACGGCCCTTGCCGAGCAGCTTGTCGATCTCGGCGTGGACGTAGCCCACACCCTTGTCGACGCGCTCCTGGTCGATGTCGGTCAGCACGACCGGCACTTCAAGGCGGCGCAGGAAGAGCAGCGCGAGCTGCGAGGCCATCAGGCCGGCGCCCACGACACCGACCTTGGTGACCGGACGGGCCAGCGACTTGTCCGGCGCACCGGCGGGGCGCTTGCCGCGCTTCTGGACGAGGTTGAACGCGTAGATGCCGGACCGGAGTTCGCCGCCCATGATCAGGTCGGCGAGGGCTACGTCCTCGGCGTCGTATCCCTGCTGGAGGTCGCCGTTCTTGGCCGCGGCGATGATGTCCAGCGCGCGGTACGCGGCCGGAGCGGCGCCGTGCACCTTGCTGTCCGCGATGAAGCGGCCCTTCGCGACCGCCTGGTCCCAGGCGTCGCCGCGGTCGATGGCCGGACGTACGACCTCGATGTCACCCTTGAGGACGGAAGCCGTCCAGATCAGCGACTGCTCCAGGAAGTCCGCGCCCTCGAACAGCGCGTCGGCGATGCCCAGTTCGAGGACCTGCTGGCCCTTGAGCTGCTTGTTCTGGTTGAGCGAGTTCTCGATGATCACGCTCACCGCACGGTCCGCGCCGATGAGGTTCGGCAGGATCGTGCAGCCGCCCCAGCCCGGGACCAGGCCGAGGAAGACCTCGGGGAGCGAGAAGGCCGCGATGGCCTTCGAGACCGTACGGTACGCGCAGTGCAGACCGACCTCGACGCCACCGCCCATGGCGGCACCGTTGTAGTAGGCGAAGGTCGGGACGGCGATCCCGGACAGCCGCTTGAAGACCTCGTGGCCGCCCTTGCCGATGGCGAGCGCGTCGTCGTGGTTCTTCAGGAGCTCTACGCCCTTGAGGTCCGCGCCGACCGCGAAGATGAACGGCTTGCCGGTGACGCCGACACCGACGATCTCGCCGGCCGACGCCTCCTTCTCGACCTGGTCGATGGCGATGCTCAGGTTCGCCAGCGAGGCCGGACCGAAGGTGGTCGGCTTGGTGTGGTCGAAGCCGTTGTCGAGCGTGATCAGCGCGAAACGGCCGGCGCCGAACGGCAGGTCGAGGTGGCGTACGTGCGCGGACGTCACGACCTCGTCGGGGAACAGCTCGGCCGCGCCCTTCAACAGCTCAGTGGTGGTGCTCACTTGTCGCCTCCGGCGTCCTTGTGGTGCGGGTTCTCCCAGACGACCGTCGCGCCCATGCCGAAGCCGACGCACATCGTGGTCAGGCCGTAACGGACCTCCGGCTGCTCCTCGAACTGGCGGGCGAGCTGCGTCATCAGACGCACACCCGACGAGGCCAGCGGGTGACCGAAGGCGATGGCACCGCCGTACTGGTTCACGCGTGCGTCGTCGTCCGCGATGCCGTAGTGGTCGAGGAAGGCCAGGACCTGGACGGCGAAGGCCTCGTTGACCTCGAACAGACCGATGTCACCGATGCCGAGGCCCGCCTTGGCGAGCGCCTTCTCGGTCGCCGGGATCGGCCCGTAGCCCATGACCTCGGGCTCGACGCCGACGAAGGCGTACGAGACGAGGCGCATCTTGACGGGCAGGTTGTTCTCGCGCGCGAAGTCCTCGGACGCGATGATCGACGCGGTGGCGCCGTCGTTCAGACCGGCCGCGTTACCGGCGGTGACCCGCCCGTGCACCCGGAAGGGCGTCTTGAGCCCGCTCAGGTTCTCCAGGGTGGTCCCCGGCCGCATCGGCTCGTCGGCGGTCACCAGACCCCAGCCGGTCTCGCCGACCTGGTCGTTGGTGTTGCGCACCGAGATCGGCACCAGGTCCTGCTGGATCTTGCCGTTGGCGTACGCCTTGGCGGCCTTCTCCTGCGAGCGCACGGCGTACTCGTCGGCGCGCAGCTTGGTGATGTGCGGGTAACGGTCGTGCAGGTTCTCGGCGGTCATGCCCATGAACAGGGCCGACTCGTCGACGAGCTTCTCGCTCACGAACCGCGGGTTCGGGTCGACGCCCTCGCCCATGGGGTGGCGGCCCATGTGCTCCACGCCACCGGCGATGACGGCGTCGTAGGCACCGAAGGCGATCGAACCGGCGGTGGCGGTGACGGCGGTCAGCGCGCCCGCGCACATCCGGTCGATGGAGTAACCCGGGACCGACTGCGGCAGCCCGGCGAGAATGCCCGCGGTGCGCCCCAGGGTCAGACCCTGGTCGCCGATCTGCGTGGTCGCGGCGATGGCGACCTCGTCGATCTTCTTCGGGTCGAGCCCGGGGTTGCGGCGCAGCAGCTCCCGGATCGCCTTCACGACGAGGTCGTCGGCGCGGGTCTCGTGGTAGATGCCCTTCGGGCCCGCCTTGCCGAACGGGGTGCGGACGCCGTCGACGAAGACGACATCCCTGACGGTACGAGGCACGATGGCTCTCCTCCAGGGTGCGGGATGGCACTGCTGCGATGCGCTGAGCGAGGCTCCACTGAGCGCGCGCTCAGTCCCCATGCTACTTGCGGGTAACCGCGCTGCACACCCCTGAGCGGGTGAGCGGCGAAGGTCACACGGGATTCGCATGTTACCCCCGGTTACACACGTCCGCGCGGTCCGCCGGTAACAGCAGCTCTCATCCCCTGGGCGGAGCAGTAGACCCCCGGGGGGTAAGTACGGGCGTAGCCACCGGATGCGACCCGCCCCCACCCCCGGCGATCACCCCGAACAACGTCCGGGCGACGTCCGCCCCGAACCCGTGCACGTCATGGCTCATCGCCGACAGCGTGGGCCGCGTCAACCGGCACAGCTGGGAATCGTCCCAGGCCAGCAACGACACGTCCCCCGGGACATCGAGCCCCATCTCCGCGGCCACGGACAGGCTCGCCACGGCCATGATGTCGTTGTCGTACAGGATCGCCGTGGGCCGGTCCGCCGCCGAGGCGGACAGCAGCGACCGGGTGGCCCGGGCCCCCGCGTCGCCGGAGTAGTCGGTCGCCACCTGTGACGCTCCGGCCAGCTCCAGCCCCCGGGCCGCCTCGTCGAAGGCCGCCGTACGGATGGCCGTGTGCCCGAACGCCGCCGCGCCCCCCACTCGGGCGATCCGCCGGTGCCCGAGCGCCGCGAGATACCGCACCGCCTCCGTCACGGCCGTGGCGTCGTCGGTCCACACCGAGGTCAGCCCACCGGTGAGCGACGGATGCCCGACCGCGACCGCGGGCATCCCGAGCCGTTCGACGGCCGGGACCCGGGGGTCGTCGGCCCGGAGGTCCACCAGGATCGCCCCGCCGATGAGCCGCCCCTTCCACCAGGACTCCTGGAGCCCGACCTCCTCCTCCAGGGTCCGTACGAGCCTGAGCAGCAGCGAGCACGAATGCTCGGTCAGTACGCTCTCCACGCCCGAGATGAACTCCATGTAGAACGGTTCGAGCCCGAGCAGCCGGGCCGGCCGGCAGATCGCCAGCCCCACCACGTCCACCCGGGCCCCGGCCAGCATCCGGGCGGTGAGGTTCGGCTCCCAGCCCAGCTCACGGGCGGCGGTGAAGATCCGGTCCCGGGTCGCCTCGGCGAGCCCCGGTTTGTGGTTGAACGCGAGGGACACGGCCCCCTTGGACACACCGGCGCGCGCGGCGACATCCTTGATGGTGACTCGAGGGGTCGGCAATGCCGTCATCGTGCTGGCTCCACGCAGTACAGGGCCGATCGGGCGGTCTCGGCATCCGGAGTCTCCCAGCTACCCACCCCGATGGTCACCTGTTCCCCGGGCAAGAGGGTCACCAGTCCACGATCGGCCCGCGCCGCCGGGTCCAGCCGGTCCGCCTGCAACAGGAGATCCCGTACGAGGGTACGAGCCGTCACCGTGACCGCCCCTGGAGCAACACTCACGTCGAACTCTGGTGTGGGGTAGGGGATTTCACGGTCCGGCACCGGAAAATACAGGGCCCGCAGCCCCTCCGTACCGGCGTCCGAGCCCGCGTCCGCGACCAGGAACTCCTTCGCCCCCACCGGCTCCAGTTCCCGGGGTACGCGCACCTCGGCGACCGCCCGCCGCTCCGCCACGAACCCGACCCGCACCGACCCGACCGCACCCCCGTCCACCGACATCCGCCGCAGCTCCACCGTCCCCGACCACCGCTCCGCCGACTGATTGACGACGGCCAACACCAGCCCGGATCCCCGCACTTGAAGAGTGAGCAGCCGGTCCGCGTACAGCCGCCGCAGCTCGTGGTAGAGCGGCTTCTCGCGCCCGTCCCCGTCGATCGCCGCCCAGGACGTCACCGGCCAGCAGTCGTTGAGCTGCCACACGATCGTCCCGGCGCACACCGGCCAGTGCGAGCGCCAGTGCTCGATCCCGGCGGCCACGGCACGGGCCTGGTTGACCTGGGTGAGGTAGTGCCACCGGTCGAAGTCCCCCTCCGGCAAAGGGAAATGCCGGGCGAGCCCGCGCTCCAGCTTCCCGTTCCCGTCGTCGGCCTTCTGGTGGTGCAGCATGCCGGGGGAGTCGGCGGCGAGCCGCTCACCCGGCAGGGCGCGCCGCAGGGTGGCGTACGCGGGCGGTGCCTGCCATCCGAACTCGGCCACGAAGCGCGGGACTTCGAGCCGGTAGTCGGCATAGTCGTCCCGGTTCCACACCTCCCACGAGTGATGCGTACCGTGCGCCGGATCGTTCGGATGCCGCTCCCAGGACCCGGACCACGGACTGCCCGCCGAGTACGGCCGCGTCGGGTCCAACTCGGCCACCACACGCGGCAGTACGCCCAGGTAGTACCCCTCACCCCACGACTCCCCGGACAGCCGCTGCTCCCAGCCCCAGTCCTTGAAGCCCCACAGGTTCTCGTTGTTCCCGTTCCACAGCACGAGCGAGGGATGCGGCATCAGCCGTACGACGTTCTCCCGGGCCTCCGCCTCCACCTCACCCCGCAGCGGCTGCTCCTCGGGATAGGCGGCGCACGCGAACGGGAAGTCCTGCCAGACCAGCAGCCCCAACTCGTCGCAGGCGTCGTAGAAGTCCTCGCTCTCGTAGATCCCGCCGCCCCACACGCGCACGAGGTCCACACCGGCGCCGGCCGCCTGCGCGAGCCGCGCCCGGTACCGCTCCCGGGTGATCCGGGACGGGAACACGTCGTCCGGGATCCAGTTGACGCCCCGCGCGAACAGCCGCTCCCCGTTGACGACCAGGGTGAACCCGGTCCCGTGGGCGTCGGTGGACGTGTCCAGGAGAACGGTCCGGAACCCGACCCGCCGCCGCCAGCCGTCCAGCGGGACGTCACCATGACGGAGCGTCAACTCGGCGTCGTACAGCGGCTGTGCCCCGTACCCGCGCGGCCACCACAGTTCCACGTCCGGCACTTCCAGCCGTACGACACCACTGGTCCCGTCGACCGGGCCCCGCACCCGAACCTCACTGCCGTCACCGCCCCGGATCAGGGCCTCCAGCGTGAGCCCGGCCTCGACGCGGGTGCGCTCCACCTCGACTGCCAACCGGACGCGCCCCAAGCCGTGTTCGTCGACCGTCACCTCGGGCCGCACCTGCGCGATCCGGGCCGTCGACCAGTGCTCCAGACGCACCGGCCGCCAGATCCCGGCGGTGACCAGCGTGGGACCCCAGTCCCAGCCGAAGGAGCACGCCATCTTCCGGATGTACTGGTAGGGCTCGGCATAGGCGCCGGGCCGCTCGCCCAGCCGCTCGCGCACGGCCTCCGCCTCGGCGTAGGCGGACGCGAACCGCACGGACAGCCGCCCTGTCATGCCGGTCACGTCGAACCGGTACGAGCGGTGCATGTTCCGTACCCGGCCCAGGAGTTGACCGTCGAGCAGGATCTCGGCGGCTGTGTCGAGCCCGTCGAAGACCAGATCGGTCTGTTCCTGGACGGACCCGTTCGCCAGGCCGGTCAGATCAGTCTCGTACGTCCACTCCCGACGCCCCACCCACGCCACCGCGGCCTCGCTTTGGCCGATGAAGGGGTCCGGGACGACACCCGCCGCCAACAGGTCGGTGTGCACGCATCCTGGGACGGTGGCGGGAAGTTCGCTCCCCTCGTGCCGCACGGTCCAGCCCTCGGTGAGCGGTGTGGCCTCCAGCATGCGCACTCCCTAAACCGTTCCATTCCCGCGTGGGTCAAGCGCGGAAAACATGGTGGCACCCTTGGCGAAATAGGGACTTTACCGGTTCAGTAAGTGGTGTCAGAGTGCCGAATCAGCCATCCCTGTAGTGCTCGTCCGTCCCGAACGGAGCTGATGCACATGAACCGCCGTACGATTCCCGCACTCCTCACCGCCGGCCTGCTGCTCTCCGCGTGCACCGGAACCGGAGGAACCTCGAAGGGCGCTGACGCCAAGGCGGCTGACGATCCGTCAAAAGTGAGCGGAACCATCAAGGTCCTGACCGTACGGACCGACCTCGTGCAGGACGGCACGATGAAGAAGTACGCCGACGACTTCCGCAAGACGTATCCCAAGGTGAAGGTCGAGTTCGAGGCGCTCACCAACTACGAGGCCGAAGTCAAGATCCGTATGAACACGGAGAACTACGGCGATGTGCTGCTGATCCCCGCGGTGATCAAGAAGAGCGACTACCCGAAGTTCTTCGCCTCGCTCGGCACCGAGTCCGAGCGCGCCAAGAAGTACCGCTTCACCGACACCACCACGGTCGACGGCAAGGTCTACGGCCAGAGCCCGGTCGGCGTGACGCCCGGGTTCGTCTACAACAAGAAGACCTGGCAGGAGGCCGGGGTCACCGACTGGCCCACCACACCCGCCGAGTTCCTGACCGCTCTGAAGGCGATCAAGTCCAAGACGGACGCGGACCCGTACTACACCAACTTCGCCGCCCAGTGGCCGCTCACGTCATGGACGTACGTCAACGGCTCGGTCAACTGCGACACCGGGGCGACGACGAAACTGGTCGAGAGCGACCCGTGGGCGAAGGACGCCGACCTGCGCGTCGGCGACACGCTGCTTTACGACATCGTGCACGACGGGCTCGCCGAGAAGGACCCGACGACCACCAACTGGGAGGCGTCCAAGCCTCAGTTGGCCAAGGGGAAGATCGCCACCCAGTGGCTCGGCACCTGGGCGATCGTCCAGTTCCAGGACGCGGCCAAGAAGGCCGGCGTCGACCCCGCCGACATCGGGTTCATGCCGTTCCCGGCCCAGGTGGACGGCAAGTTCTGCGCGGTTGTCGGCCCCGACTACAACCAGGCCGTCAACGTCCACTCCGAGCACAAGGCGGCGGCCCGCGCCTGGATCGACTGGTTCACCGACAAGTCCGGTTACGCGGACGACAACCTGGCCATCTCCCCGCTCAAGGACGCCCCGCTGCCCGCCGTGATGCAGCCGTACGAGGACGCCGGGGTGAAGTTCATCGAGGTCGACGACGCCGACGGAGCCCGGCTCAAGCTCGTCGACACCGAGTCGGAGGTCGGCATCTACGGCCCCGACTACCGTCAGGATCTCGTCGACCTGGCCCGGGGCGCCCGCAAGGGCAGCCTCGACGACTTCCTCGGAGACCTCACCAAGCGCTGGACCGAGGCACAGCAGTCCGTGGGGTCGCAGTGACGGACACGACCGAGGCCGGTACGGCGGCGCGAACGTCGGCGCGGGCGAAGGGAGCGCCGCCCGCGCCGGCGGGCACCGAATCACTGCCACCTCGACGTCCGCGCAGGGCACGCCTGTTACGGGGCCTGACCCCCTGGCTGTTCCTGGTCGCCCCGCTCGCGCTTCTGCTGGTCTTCACCTACGCGCCGATCGTCAACATGGTCGCGTACAGCTTCACCGACTGGGACGGCGTCAGCCCCGAACTGCACTACACGGGCACCGAGAACTACACCGAACTCCTCACGCGCCCCGAGCTGTTCGAGGTGTTCTTCGTCAGCGGCTACTACCTGGCCGCCTCCGCGCTCCAGATCGCCGCCGCGCTCTACTTCGCGACGGTCCTGAGCTTCAACGTCCGCTTCCGGAACTTCTTCAAGGGCGTGCTGTTCTTCCCGTACCTGATCAACGGGGTCGCCATCGGCTTCGTGTTCCTCTACTTCTTCCAGGACGGCGGCACCCTCGACTCGGTGCTGGGCGTGTTCGGCGTCCACACGGACCACGCCTGGCTGGGCACGCCGGAGTCGGCGAACACCTCCCTCGCCGGCGTCTCCGTCTGGCGCTACACGGGCCTGAACTTCGTGCTGTTTCTGGGCGCGATCCAGTCCATCCCCGGGGAGTTGTACGAGGCCGCCGAACTCGACGGCGCGAACCGCTGGCACCAGTTCCGGTACATCATCGCGCCGGGCATCAAACCGGTGCTGAGTCTGAGCGTGATCCTGTCGATCTCGGGCTCGCTGGCTGTCTTCGAGATCCCGTACATCATGACCGGCGGGGCGACCGGCACCGAGACGTTCGTGATCCAGACGGTGAAGCTGGCGTTCCAGTTCAACAAGACGGGGCTGGCCTCGGCGGCGGCCGTCGTACTGCTGCTGATCGTGCTGGCCGTGACCTGGTTGCAGCGGCGGCTCGTTCCGGACGACAGGGTGGACCTCGTATGACGCGCCGAGCGGTTGCCCGTACGTTCGTGTACCTGTCCCTGATCCTCGCGACGGTGGTCGTCCTGCTGCCGCTGGGCGTGATCGTCCTGACCTCGCTCAAGTCCGAGCAGGAGATGGCGGACGACAGCGGGGCGCTCACACTGCCGGGCGACTTCCTGAACTTCGACAACTACGTGACGGCGTTCCAGGACGGCGAGATGCTGTCCGCGTTCGCCAACACGTCCTTCATCCTGCTGTTCGCGGTCACCGGAACCGTTCTCATCGGTTCGATGACGGCGTACGCGATCGACCGCTTCACCTTCCGCTTCCGGAAGCTGGTGATCGCCCTGTTCCTGGTCGCGACCCTGGTCCCCGGCGTCACGACCCAGGTGGCGACCTTCCAGATCGTCAACAGCTTCGGCATGTTCGACACCCTCTGGGCGCCGATCGCGCTCTACATGGGCACCGACATCGTGTCGATCTACATCTTCCTGCAGTTCGTCCGGTCGATCCCGATCTCCCTGGACGAGTCCGCACGCCTCGACGGAGCGAACGCCTTCACGATCTACCGGAAGATCATCTTCCCGCTCCTCAAACCGGCGATCGCGACCGTGGTGATCGTGAAGGGGATCACCGTCTACAACGACTTCTACATCCCCTTCCTGTACATGCCGTCCGAAGATCTTGGCGTGATTTCGACGTCCCTTTTCCGCTTCAAGGGCCCCTTCGCGGCCCACTGGGAGACGATCTCGGCAGGAGCGGTACTGGTCATCCTGCCGACACTGATCGCTTTCCTGTTCCTGCAGCGCTTCATCTACAACGGCTTCATGAAGGGCGCGACGAGGTGAGTTTTTAGGGGCGCGGGGCTGTATCAATGTGCGGCTCCGCCGCGTGGGCGCGATCAGCCACAGCGGACCCGCACCCGCCAACAGACCCCTACGCCACCTCGGCGGACAGCGCCTCCACCAGAACCGGCGTCACCTGCTCCACCTGCCAGGCCCGAGCCCCGTACCCCGCAAGGGCGGTAGCCACGGACTCCGCGTCCACCGGAACAGGCGGCTCCCAGCAGACCCTTCGCACCGTGTCCGGAGTGATCAGATTCTCCTGAGGCATGTTCAGCTGCTCGGCCAGCGCGGAAACCCCGGCCCGCGCGGCGGACAGCCGAGCCGCGGCCACCGGGTCCTTGTCGGCCCAGGCCCGCGGCGGCGGAGGCCCGATCACAGGCTGCCCCGGCTGGGGCAACTGTGCGTCGGTCAGCGTCTTCACGCGATCCACGGCAGCCTGCCACTGCTCCAGCTGACGCCGCCCCATCCGATGCCCGAAACCGGTCAGCCCGGCCAGCGCGTGCACGTTGGCCGGCACGGCGAGCGCGGCCTCGACGATGGCCGCGTCGGACAGGACCTTGCCCGGCGACACGTCCCGGCGCTGGGCGATCCCGTCCCGGGTCTCCCACAGCTCCCGTACGACGGCGAGTTGCCGGCGCCGACGCACCTTGTGCATGCCGGACGTACGGCGCCACGGGTCCTTGCGCGGCTCGGGCGGCGGGGCCGACGCGATCGCGTCGAACTCCTGCCGGGCCCAGTCCAGCTTGCCCTGCCGGTCAAGCTCCTTCTCCAGGGCGTCCCGCAGGTCGACCAGGAGTTCGACGTCAAGCGCCGCATACCGCAGCCAGGGCTCGGGCAGCGGCCGGGTCGACCAGTCGACCGCGGAGTGGCCCTTTTCGAGTACGAAGCCCAGGACGCCCTCGACCATCGCGCCCAGGCCGACGCGGGGGAACCCGGCCAGTCGTCCGGCCAGCTCGGTGTCGAACAGGTGGGCGGGGACCATACCTATTTCACGCAGACAAGGCAGGTCCTGCGTGGCGGCGTGCAGTACCCATTCCACGCCGCCGAGCGCCTCGCCGAGGCCCGACAGGTCGGGGCAGGCGACGGGGTCGATGAGTGCGGTGCCGGCGCCCTCGCGGCGCAGCTGCACCAGATAGGCGCGCTGTCCGTAGCGGTAACCGGACGCGCGTTCGGCGTCCACGGCGACAGGGCCGCTGCCCGCGGCGAACGCGGCGATCACTTCGGCGAGCGCGTTCTCGTCGGTGACGACAGGCGGAATTCCGTCACGGGGTTCGAGGAGTGGGATGGGCGCCGGAGCCTCAGAAGATCCGTTGTCGTCCGGAGGAGCGCCTCCGGTGGTTCGCAGTGAGCTGTCTGCTGCGGTCTCTTGGGCTTCGGTCACCTGTCAAGGGTATCTGTGTATGGAAGGCGCCCGCCGACGGAACGTTCCGTCGACGGGCGCCTTGGGGTCGTAAACCGGTCACGTGTCACACGTGTCAGTGAATTCGGTCGGTGATCTCGGCCAGAAGTGGTCGTCAGTGGTCAGTGGATGATCCCGGTCCGCAGGGCCACCGCCACCATCCCGGCGCGGTCGCCCGTGCCGAGCTTGCGGGCGATACGGGCGAGGTGGCTCTTGACGGTCAGTGCGGACAGGCCCATGGAGACGCCGATCGCCTTGTTCGACTGCCCCTCCGCGACCAGTCGCAGGACCTCGACCTCGCGGCCGGACAGCTCGCGGTAGCCGCCCGGGTGGCTCGGGGCACCCGGGGGGCGGCGGTGCATACGGGCGCCGGCACCGATGGGGGCGGCGCCCGGCCGGGTGGGAAGCCCGACGTTGTTGCGGGTGCCGGTGACGACGTAACCCTTCACACCGCCCGCGAGGGCGTTGCGTACGGCTCCGATGTCGTCGGCGGCGGACAGGGCCAGGCCGTTGGGCCAGCCCGCGGCGCGGGTCTCGGACAGCAGGGTGAGCCCGCTGCCGTCGGGCAGGTGGACGTCGGCGACGCAGATGTCGCGGGGGTTGCCGATGCGGGGACGAGCCTCCGCGATGGACGAGGCCTCGATCACATCGCGTACACCGAGCGCCCATAGATGGCGGGTGACGGTGGAGCGGACGCGCGGGTCGGCCACGACCACCATGGCGGTCGGCTTGTTCGGGCGGTAGGCGACCAGGCTTGCGGGCTGCTCAAGAAGAACGGACACCAGGCCTCCTGGAGTGCGGGACGGCTACCGGCTCTGGGGGTGAAGCCGGACCAACCGTGCTTTCAAGGTCACAGAGGTCTTCGGCATCAAACCTGTGCTCCTTTAGAGAAAGATCACGATCTGGTGAGTAACAATCCGTGCAATTCGGACACGCGATCGATCATCCGAAGATCGAACGGTTTCGCTCTGCGTCGATACGCGGCCGAAAGTGGCCGTATCGACAAAGAGCTACTAAAGACGGCGTGCCGATACCGGAAACGGAAACGGTGCGGTCCCCGTACGGGGACCGCACCGTGTGCGAGAGGAGGTGGCGGGAGTCAGCGGGACTGGGGTCCCCGCCGCTGCGGGAGCGTCACGATCGACGCGTCCCCGGGGCCGGCCGGCGGCAGGCCCGCGATCTGGGCGAGCAGGTCGCACCAGGAGGCGAGGTGGGACGCCGTGTCCGGGACGCCGCCGAGGCCCTCGCGGGGCGTCCAGGAGGCACGGATCTCGATCTGGGACGCGGCCGGCCGCTCCGACATCCCGCCGAAATAGTGCGAACTCGCGCGCGTGACGGTGCCGCTCGCCTCGCCGTACGACAGTCCGCGTGCCTGGAGCGCCCCGGTCAGCCAGGACCAGCACACGTCCGGCAGCAGCGGGTCGGCGGCCATCTCGGGCTCCAGCTCGGCGCGGACCAGCGTCACCAGCCGGAAGGAGCCCTGCCAGGCGTCGTGCCCGGCCGGGTCGTGCAGCAGGACGAGCCGGCCGTCGGCCAGATCCTCCTCGCCGTCGACGACCGCCGCCTCCAGGGCGTACGCGAACGGCGCCAGGCGCTGGGGCGCCCGCGTCGGCTCGATCTCGATCTGCGGCCTCAGCCGCGCGGACCGCAATGCGTCGACGGCAGCCCGGAAGGGCAACGGAGCCGCCTCCCCCGCATTCCGGTCCCCCTCCTTCGCGTCGTCCATTCCGCCAGCGCCGTCCGACAGTCGTCCCTGAGCCGCAGCCATGCCGGGAAGATTAAGGGGAACGGAGCCTTCGTGCGGGGAGGAACACCCGTGGGACGGACCACAGTCCCGGCCGCGGCCCTCAGTGGGGCTGTTCGCGGGAGTGTCAGCGGGGCGTGCGAGACTTTGGGTCGTGAGCGCGAACCAGAGCCCCGCAGGCGACCAGCAGTCAGCGACTACGCCCGACGCAGTGAAGGATTCCGCCTTCCTGAAGGCGTGCAGACGCGAGCCGGTGCCGCACACCCCCGTGTGGTTCATGCGGCAGGCCGGGCGCTCCCTGCCCGAGTACCGCAAGGTCCGCGCGGGCATCCCGATGCTCGAGTCCTGCACCCGGCCCGAGCTGGTCACCGAGATCACGCTCCAGCCGGTGCGCCGGCACAACGTGGACGCGGCGATCTACTTCAGCGACATCGTCGTCCCGCTCAAGGCCATCGGCGTCGACCTCGACATCAAGCCCGGCGTCGGCCCGGTCGTCGAGAAGCCGATCCGCACCCGCGCGGACCTCGCCCAGCTCCGCGACCTCACCCCCGAGGACGTCGGTTACGTCACCGAGGCCATCGGCCTGCTCACCCGCGAGCTCGGCTCGACCCCGCTCATCGGCTTCGCCGGCGCGCCCTTCACCCTCGCGAGCTACCTCGTCGAGGGCGGCCCGTCGCGGACGTACGAGAACGCCAAGGCGATCATGTACGGCGACCCGCAGCTCTGGGCCGACCTCCTCGACCGCCTCGCCGACATCACGGCCGCCTTCCTCAAGGTCCAGATCGAGGCGGGTGCCGCCGCCGTCCAGCTGTTCGACTCCTGGGCCGGCGCCCTCGCCCCGGCCGACTACCGCCGCTCGGTGCTCCCCGCCTCCCAGAAGGTCTTCAAGGCCGTCGAGGGGTACGGCGTGCCGCGCATCCACTTCGGCGTCGGCACCGGCGAACTGCTCGCCCCCATGAGCGAGGCCGGTGTGGACGTCATGGGCGTCGACTGGCGCGTCCCGCTCGACGAGGCCGCCCGTCGCGTCGGCCACGGCAAGGCACTCCAGGGCAACCTCGACCCGACGGTTCTGTTCGCCTCCACCGAGGCCGTCGAGGCCAAGACCCGGGAAGTCCTCGACTCGGCGAAGGGCCTGGAGGGCCACATCTTCAACCTCGGCCACGGCGTCATGCCGGACACACCCCCGGACGCCCTGACGCGGCTCGTGGAGTACGTCCACACGAACACCGCCCGCTGAGTCACGGGCCGGCGCCCGTCACCACGTATGCCGTGCCTGCCTGCCCCACAGCAGGCGGCCCGGCTCGGGCGGCGGCGGGGTGCCTGCCCTGAGCGGCCAGGCGAGCACCATGCCCGCGAGGAAGCCGACGATGTGCGCCGCGTACGCCACGGTGCCGGCCTCGGAGACGCCCTCGCCGGACGAGTACACCGCCTGCAGCACGAACCAGAAGCCCAGCACCAGCCAGGCCGGCAGCCGCAGCGGCAGGAAGACCAGGAACGGAACGAGGACCCACACCCTGGCCTTCGGGAACAGCACCAGATAGGCGCCCAGGACACCGGCGATCGCCCCCGAGGCGCCGATCAAGGGGTCGCCCGAGCCGGCGTTGAGAAGCGCGAAGCCGTACGACGCCGCGTAGCCGCAGACGACGTAGAAGAGCGCGTAGCGCACGTGACCGAGGCGGTCCTCGATGTTGTTGCCGAAGATCAGCAGGAACAGCATGTTGCCCAGCAGGTGCAGCCAGCCGCCGTGCAGGAACAACGCCGTGAACACGGACAGGGCGGGCGACTTGTCGTAGGCGGGCGGGCCGAGCACGCAGCCCGGTCCGCCGGAGCCGAGCCCGACGTCGCCTGTCGGCACCAGACGGGGCATCTGGTGGTGGATCAGTTCCTGGGGCACGGCGGCGTAGTGGTCCAGGAAGGCCTGGAGGTGGCACAGCTGTGCCAGACCGCTCTCGCCCGTCACCGAGCCCGTGGTGCCGGGCATGGAGAGGAACACGAGGACGTTGGCGGCGATCAGCGCGTACGTGACCCAAGGGGTGCGGCTTGCGGGGTTCACGTCATGGACGGGGATGACCACAAGGAAGTAGTGCCCCCGATGCGCCCCGTGAACCGGTGAACCGGTGAACGCGGCTGTGCGTGTGTCCGTATCTGTCCTCAACGTCCGTGGCACGGTGAAGGCGGGTCGCGGGGACGACGTGAGGAACAGGCGAATGAACGACCGAGTTACTCCTCCGATGCAGGCTCTGCCGAACGGAGAGGCCGAACTGGCCCTGGTGGTCCACCTGCCCTGGGAGGACGTGGCCCGGCTCGGCCAGGAGGCGGGGCGGCTGGCCACGCAGATGCAGCGGCCGGTGTCGCTCGACGAGGCGGTGAGTCATCGGTTGCGGTCGAGTGGGTTGGGTGCGCACGCGAAGCCGGCAGCGGCGCAGGCGCCGCCGTCTGTGGCGGCTTCGGCATCTGTGTCTTCGTTGCCTTCTCGGCCGCCGGGGGAGCAGGCTCGGCAGGCTATTGATCGGATCAATGGGACGGCGTAGCGCCATAGGGGGTGCGGTTGGTTGCCGGGTGCGGGCCGTGTGTGGCTTGTCGCGCAGTTCCCCGCGCCCCTGGGTGGGTGACCTGTGCGCCTCTTAGAAAGCTCCCTTGCGTACCGCCGTGGCTGCTTTTCTTGCCGCTACCAGTACTGGGTCCCAGACGGGGGAAAATGGTGGGGCATAGCCCAGGTCCAGGGCAGTCATCTGTTCCACCGTCATGCCTGCTGTGAGGGCTACTGCCGCGATGTCGACTCGTTTTGCCGCGCCCTCGCGGCCGACGATCTGGACGCCGAGGAGGCGGCCTGTGCGGTGTTCGGCGAGCATTTTGACCGTCATCAGGGCCGCGCCGGGGTAGTAGCCCGCGCGGCTCGTCGACTCGATGGTGACCGTTTCGAAGCGGAGGCCGGCGCGGTGGGCGTCCTTCTCGCGCAGGCCGGTGCGGGCGATCTCCAGGTCGCAGACCTTGCTCACGGCGGTGCCGACCACCCCGGGGAAGGTGGCGTAGTCGCCGCCGACGTTCGCGCCGATGACCTGGCCGTGCTTGTTGGCGTGCGTGCCCAGGGCGATGTGCCGTTCCCGGCCGGAGACGAGGTCCAGGACCTCGACACAGTCGCCGCCCGCCCAGATGGTCTCGTGGCCGCGCACCCGCATCGCCAGGTCGGTGAGGAGGCCGCCGTGGTCGCCCACGGGGAGCCCCGCCGTCCGTGCGAGCGTCGTCTCGGGGTGGACGCCGATGCCCAGCACGACCACGTCCGCCGGGTACTCGGCGTCCTCCGTGGCGATCGCGCGCACCCGGCCGTCGTCGCCCGTGAGGACCTTGGTGACCTCGGCGTCGTTCACCATGGTGATGCCCAGCCCCTCCATGGCCCGGTGCACCAGGCGGCCCATGTCCGGGTCGAGCGTGGACATCGGTTCCTGGCCGCGGTTGACGACCGTCACCTCGTAACCGCGGTTGATGAGCGCCTCGGCCATCTCCACACCGATGTAGCCCGCGCCGACCACCACCGCACGCCGGCCCTTGGTGCCGGCCAGGGTGTCCAGGAGCGCCTGGCCGTCGTCCAGGGTCTGCACGCCGTGCACCCCGGGAGCGTCCACACCCGGCAGCGGTGGGCGGATGGGGCGGGCACCCGTGGCGATCACCAGTTTGTCGTACGACGTCCATGACTCGGCGCCCGTCTCCAGGTCACGGGCGCGTACCCGGCCGCCTTGGACGTCGATCTCCGTGACCTCCGTACGCATCCGCAGGTCGATGTCGCGGGACCGGTGCTCCTCGGGCGTACGGGCGATGAGCTGGTCCCGTTCGGAGACGTCGCCGCCCACCCAGTAGGGGATGCCGCAAGCCGAGTACGAGGTGAAGTGCCCGCGTTCGAAGGCCACGATCTCCAGCTCGTCGGGGCCCTTGAGACGGCGCGCCTGCGACGCGGCGGACATGCCCGCCGCGTCGCCGCCGATCACGACCAGACGCTCGGTCCCACGGTTCGTGTCCCTCGTACGGCCATCGCTCATGCTCATACGAACACGCTACGGGGGCCCGGCATTTCAGTCCTGTTCCGGGCCCTTCGACTGCGCCGGGCGAACCGGCGGAAAGGAGGTCATCGGTTCCGGGCCCGTGACCGTCGCCGGGGCGTGGCCCGATCGGCGGTTGCGGGCGAGACGCAGCCAGACGAACACCAGCAGGGCCGCCAGCGCCGCGAACGGGAGTACCGCGGCGATCGCCACCAGGATCCAGTGCAGTGTCGCCACGAACGCGTTCCAGCCACCCGAGAGGGCGTCCAGGAAGCCCGGGTCGTCGTCCTCGCCGGACGCGTTCACCGGGTTCTCGGACAGGGAGAGGTTGATCGTGGCCAGGGTCGTGCGGTCCTTGAGGGAGGACTGACGGGCGAGCAGCGACTCCAGGTCGGCCTGACGGCTGCTCAACTCGCCCTCCAGGGTGACCACGTCGGAGAGTTTGGTGGCCTTGTCCATCAGCTCACGGATGCGGTTGACGCTGGCACGCTGTGTCGTGATGCGGCTCTCCACATCGACGACCTCTTCGGTGACGTCCTTCGCCTGCGCCTCCCGGTGCAGAAGCTTGCCCGTGCCCTCCAGGTCGGCGAGGACCTGTTCGTACTCGGCGACGGGCACGCGCAGGACGACGTCGGTGGTCTCGCTGCCCTCCTCCTCGCCCAGGGTCGTCGTCTCGCTGCCGACGAAACCGCCCGCGTTCTCCGTGGTGGTGCGGACCTTGGCCAGGGCCTTCCGTACGTCCTTGACCTGCACGGAGACGGAGACGGTGCGGATGATGTGTGGACCGGTGGCCGCCTGGGGCGCCTTACTCGCCTTGGCGCCCGGTTTACTCTCCGCCGCGGCCTGGTCCTCCAGGGCGCCCGGAGCGGCCTTCTCGGCAGAGCCGGCCGAGTCGCCGGCCGTGCTGGAGTCGCCGGCGCCCATGCTGCAGCCGGTGAGTGCGAGTGCCGCGGCGAGGAGCAGGCCCGACAGGGCCTGAACAGGTCGTACGGAGCGTGGTGCAGGGTGGGTACGGCGTGTGCGCAGGGTGTTCATCTGGCGGATTCCCCCCGAGGGCTGTCGCTGGGCCGTCCTCGTGGACGACTGACGCTCCTTCGACGCCCGAGGGGGCCAGGACGTTGGGCGGTTACGGTCCCGATGAGGTCACGGTCAGGACTCGCGCCGGACACCGCCCCCGTGCACAGGCGGTGCGGGGAGTGTCAGTGGGTTCTGAGAAGGTGGTGGCATGAGCGCAGTGGAGGCCCGTGCGGGGGCCGGACATGTCGTCGTCATCGGGGGCGGGATCGCGGGACTGGCCGCCGCCCACCGGTTGCTGGACCGGGGTGTGCGGGTCACGGTCCTGGAGGCCTCGGACCGCGTCGGCGGCAAGCTGCTGCCCGGCGAGATCGCGGGCGCGCGGGTCGACCTCGGCGCCGAGTCGATGCTCGCCCGCAGACCGGAAGCCGTCGCGCTCGCCCGCGAGGTGGGCCTCGACGACCGACTCCAGCCGCCCGCCACCTCGACGGCCTCGATCTGGACCCGGGGCGCGCTGCGCCCCTTTCCCAAGGGGCACGTCATGGGTGTCCCCGGCAGCGCCTCGGCGCTGGCCGGCGTCGTCTCGGACGAGGGGCTGGCCCGTATCGAGCGCGACGCCGACCTGCCGCGCACCGAGGTCGGGGACGACGTGGCGGTGGGGGAGTTCGTCGCCGCGCGCCTCGGCCGCGAGGTCGTCGACCGGCTGGTGGAGCCGCTGCTCGGCGGTGTGTACGCGGGCGACGCGTACCGCATCTCGATGCGCTCGGCCGTGCCCCAGCTCTTCGAGGTGGCCAAGAAGCACGCGTCACTGACGGAGGGCGTGCGGGGCATCCAGGCCCGGATGGCCGCCGCCCCCCAGCAGGGCGGCCCGGTCTTCATGGGCATCCGGGGTGGCGTGGGCCAACTGCCGCTCGCCGTCGCGGAGTCGGTGCGCGCGCGGGGCGGCGAGATCGTCACCGGGGCGCCCGTGACGGAGCTGCGCAGGGCGGCCGGGACATCGGCGGCGTGGCGGGTCGTCGCCGGGGAGCGGGTGCTCGACGCCGACGGGGTGGTCGTCGCCGTACCGACCCCGGTGGCCGCGGGCCTCCTCCGCGCCGAGGCACCGGCCGCCGCGGCCGAGCTCGCGGGCGTGGAGTACGCCTCGATGGCCCTGATCACCCTGGCCTACCGCCGCGCCGACGCCCGCCTGCCCGAGGGCAGCGGTTTCCTCGTCCCGCCGGTCGACGGACGCACCATCAAGGCGTCGACGTTCGCCTCCCAGAAGTGGGGCTGGATCGCCGACGAGAACCCGGACCTGCTGGTCCTGCGGACCTCCGTGGGGCGATACGCCGAGACAGAGATCCTCCAGCGCCCCGACGCGGACCTGGTCGACGTCTCGCGCCACGACCTCAAGGAGGCGACCGGACTGACGGCGGCCCCCGTCGAGACCCGCGTCACCCGCTGGGACGACGGCCTGCCCCAGTACCCCGTCGGCCATTACGCGCGCGTGGACCGCATCCGCGAGCACATCGCCAAGCTCCCGGGCCTCGCCGTGTGCGGCGCGGCGTACGACGGGGTCGGTATCCCGGCGTGCATCGCGAGCGCCTATGCCGCCGTCGACGCCCTGGAAGCCAACCCGGTGCCGAGCGCGCCCGACGGAGCGGGAGAATAGGCGCATGAGTGACGACGCCCCCACCACCGACGCGGCCCGCATCCCGAACAAGGGCAAGCTGGCCAAGGACCTCAACGAGGTCATCCGCTACACCCTGTGGTCCGTCTTCAAGCTGAAGGACGTCCTGCCCGAGGACCGCACGGGCTACGCCGACGAGGTCCAGGAGCTCTTCGACCAGCTCGCCGCGAAGGACGTCACCGTCCGCGGCACGTACGACGTGTCGGGGCTGCGCGCCGACGCCGACCTGATGGTCTGGTGGCACGCCGAGACCGCCGACCAGCTCCAGGAGGCGTACAACCTCTTCCGCCGCACGAAGCTGGGCCGCGCCCTGGAGCCGGTGTGGTCGAACATGGCGCTGCACCGCCCCGCCGAGTTCAACCGCTCGCACATCCCGGCGTTCCTGGCCGACGAGACGCCCCGGAACTACATCAGCGTCTACCCGTTCGTGCGCTCCTACGACTGGTACCTGCTGCCCGACGAGGACCGCCGCCGCATGCTCGCCGACCACGGCAAGATGGCCCGCGGTTTCCCGGACGTGCGCGCCAACACGGTCGCCTCGTTCTCCCTCGGCGACTACGAATGGCTGCTGGCCTTCGAGGCCGACGAGCTGTACCGCATCGTCGACCTCATGCGCCACCTGCGGGCCTCGGAGGCGCGCATGCACGTCCGCGAAGAGGTGCCGTTCTACACGGGGCGCCGGAAGACGGTGGCTGAGCTTGTCGAGGGTCTCGCCTGACCGGAGGCGGTGCTCTGTGGGCGGCCGGGGGTCCGGGGGTTGGCCCCCGGGAGATGCAGCACGGGGCGGCGTAGGGACATAGGTGAGCTGCTCGCCTGACGAGGGTCCCTTTCACGCGCCCTGGGCGGCCTTCTCCTTGTGTTCCTTCTGGGACCGGCCGGCCGGGGCCGTGGGCTGCGGCTCCGGATGCGGGGCGCACTCCGCGCTCCGCTCCGGCAGGCGGCCCGTCAGCAGATACGCGTCCAGGTGGCCGTTGACGCAACGGTTGGGGCCGCCGCCGATGCCGTGGGTGCCCGCGCCCCGCTCGGTCACCAGGGCGGAGCCGGGCAGTCGGCGCCGCAGTTCGAGCGCGCCGGCGTACGGCGTCGCCGCGTCCCGTTCGGCCGCCAGGATCAGCACCGGGGGAAGCTCACCGGGCCCGGTGCGTACGTCGAGGGGCGTCTGCCGGGGCGCCGGCCAGTAGGCGCACGGCAGGTTCATCCACACGTTGTCCCAGGTCTCGAAGGGCGCCGTGCGCGCGAGCCGCGTGTTGTCGCGGTCCCAGACGCGCCAACTCGTCGGCCAGGACGCGTCGTTGCATTCGACGGCCGTGTAGACCGCGTTGCCGTTCTCCGACTCGACCGCCGCCTCCGTCACCGGCGACGCCTGCTGGATCAGCGGCTGCGGATCGCCCTTGAGGTAGGCGGACAGCGCGTGCGCGCGGTGCGGCCAGTAGTCGTCGTAGTAGCCGGCCTGGAGGAACGCGCCCTGCAGCTGGCCCGGTCCCACCTCCCCGCCGGCCGGCTCGGCGGCGAGCTGTGCCGCGGCCTTGTCGTAGCTCCGTAGGACGGCCTCGGGCGTAGCACCCAGGTCGTACACGTCGTCGTGCCGTGCCACCCACGCCCGGAAGTCCGCCCAGCGGCGCTCGAACGCGGCCGACTGGTCGAGGTTGCTGCGGTACCAGATCCCGCCGGGGTCCGGGTTCACCGCCGAGTCGAACACCATCCGCCGCACATGGGAGGGGAACAGCGTCGCGTACAGCGCCCCGAAGTAGGTGCCGTACGACGCGCCCATGAAGGTCAGCCGGTCCTCGCCGAGCGCGGCGCGCAGGACGTCCAGATCACGGGCGTTGTTGAGGGAGTGGTAGTGGCGCAGGGCGCTGCCCGAGCGCTCGGCGCACCCGCGCGCGTACGCCTTCGCCTCGGCGACGCGCTCCCGCTTGTACGACTCCGAGGGGTGCGTCGGTGCCTGCGTCGGCCCCTTGAAGAACCGCTTCGGGTCCTTGCAGGACAGCGGCGCCGACCGGCCCACCCCGCGCGGGGCGTACCCGACCAGGTCGTACGCCCCCGCGATGCGCTTCCACTCCGGGAGGACGCCGATCAGCGGGAAGAACATGCCGGAGGCGCCGGGGCCGCCCGGGTTGTAGACGAGGGAGCCCTGGCGCGGCACCTTGTGCTTGGGGTTGCGCGGATCCTTGCCGGTCGCCTCCGCCCGGCTGACGGTGAGCTTGATCTGCTCGCCGTCGGGGCGCGCGTAGTCGAGCGGCACGGTGACGGTGCCGCAGCGCAGGCTGTCCGGCAGGTCCTCCTCCGCCGCGCACTCCCCGAAGCGGATTCCGGCCATCTCGGCCCGCGCGGCGGCCAGTACGGAGCCCCGGAACTCGGGCGAGCCGGGACCGCCCTGACGGTCGGGCAGGCCCGGGGCGCTGTCCGCCGGGGCGGCGGCCAGGGTGGTCAGCAGCAAGGACCCCGCAGCCGAGTAGAGGGCGGCAGCTCGCATGGCGTATCCCTTCGGTGGCAACAGAAGGGATGTTTCGGGCGGCCGCCGGCGAAGGCAAGCACCGGCCGCTCGGTGTCGCCCCGAACACTCCAGTGCGCCCCCGCGCAGGCCCCCTAGGACTCCCGGTGTGCGAAGGCCGCGCGGAGATCGGGCTCGTCCACCGCGCGGACGCCGAGTACGGCGACGGAGGTGAGGTAGGTGCGTTCGTCACCGGCGCCCCGGTGGCCGGCGGTTCTGGTGCGCCGGTTCAGGGCGGTGAGCAGCCGCTGACCGGCCGGTGACGCCCAGCGCGAGTACGGGTGGACCTCTATCCGGGCGACGGCGAGGCAGCTCAGGGTGAGGACGAGGGGCAGCGCGAACCAGAGGGCGACCAGGTCACGCGGTACGGCACCCCGCCCGGGCAGCAGCAGCGCCACCGATCCCAGCGCGAGGACGGCCAGCGCGGCGGCCTGCACCTGGCGCACCGCGAACGCGATCCCGCGCCGGGCGCCGTCGGGCACGGCCAGGCCCGCCGCGACAAGCCGGTCCGCGAGCCCGCGTACCGCCTCCGCACCCGCCGCGGCCGTCCGCACCGGAGCGATGCGTGACTGTCCTTCCGGGCCGATGGCCCCGATCACCGACCGTTCCATCTCGTCGCGCCCGCTGGGGTCCACGACGGTCGCCCAGCCGGTGTGGGCGAGCAGCAACCGCCGCTGACGGGCCATCGAGACCAGGGTGAGATCGGCGACGCGCGCCGGTCCGCCGGACAGGAACGCGGCCTCGTACAGCGTCAGAGCGCGTCCGCGCCCGCCGGGGCCCGCGTCCGGGTCGGCGGCGGCCGCGTGCACGGCGGCCAGACACAGCCGGGTGCACGCCGTACCGGCGGCGATCCAGGCCAGCAGCAGGAGGAAGGACCAGAACATGCCGTTGTTCTATGCGAAGGGTTCCCGAAACGCCATGGGCTTTCAGGATATGGACGAGGTATGGCCGGTACGCGACGTATGCGCGGTGGCCGGTTCAGGACTGTTCAGGGTGCTTCGGAAGGCTCCGGCGGCGGGCCGGTCGCGGGCGGCGGCAGCGGATAGGTCGCGACCGGCGAGGGCGTCACCGGTACGGCCGGGCCCGGGACGGCCGCCGGGCCGGGCGGGGCCGGGGAGTTGGTGAGCGGCGGGGTGCTCGCGGCGGCCATGTCCCGGGCCAGGGCGTCGAAGTCGACGTACCCCGTGGCCTCCAGGACCTGGATGTGGTCGAGCACGGTCGTGTTGGCGTCGTCGGCGAGGGCGCGGACCAGGGCGTTGCGGGTGCTCGCGCGGACCTGCGCGACGACGGAGAACACCTTGCCGTGCGCCATCCGCAGCAGGTTGGCGAACTCGCGGTCGAAGTCCTCGCCCTGGGCCGCGTCCATGGTGCTGAGCCACTCGCGCTGCTGCTCGCTGGGCTGGTTGGGCAGTTCGAGCCCGAGCCGGGAGGCGACGTCCCGGACCCGTTCGTCGAGAAACGTGTGCCCCTCGATCAGATGCCGGCCCGCGATCCGTACGGCCTCGGTGGTGCCGCGCTCCTGGGCCTGCTGGCCGGCCGGCAGCTCCCACAGCCCGGCCAGCCGGACCTTGGTGAGGAACTCGCGGTCGAGCGCCGACAACGGACCGAACCGGGTCGACACGGTCTGCGCGTTGAGCACGTCCACACCGGTCCCGGAACGGTCCTCGTACGACCAGACCGGGAAGATCAGCGCGACGAGGGTCGCCGCCAGTCCCGCGATGACGAGCCCGGTGCCGCCCAGACCGGAACGTTGGATGGATCGCATGGTGCCTTTGCCTCCTGTTGCGGCACCGCACGCTAATGCGCTTCGGGCACGGAGTCGACATCCTACTGCGGGTGCTACGTCAACTTCCGTACGAGGGGAGACGGCGACGGGGGAGGAGACGGACGCCGGATGCCGGAGCGCGCGTCCTGTGCATACCGCGCGAAATGCCAACAAGTCCGGCTCTTGGGCGGAATGGGCGGCCGGCGTTGTTAACCGCCGCACAGTTCGCGGCAGTTGAGGGCCGGAGCGCGCGTCAGCGGCGCAGAAGTACGCGGCGGGTGGCGCGGGCCAGCCTGGCCGTGGGGCGCTGGGAGCGCGGGGCCGGGCCCGACCGGTCCAGCCACCACTCGCGCAGGCGCCGCCGGGTCTCCGTATCCTCGGGCTGACCGCCGAGCAGCAGGTGAGCGGCGAAGTCCAGCGCGTCGTGCCGGTAGCCGTCGGACATGGGGTGCCCGTGCGCGTACGCGAGGAAGGCCGGCCGGTATCCGGTCCCCAGGATCTCGGGCAGCTCCGGCGCGACCTTCGCCACGACATCGGCCCGCTTCGCTCCGAGCGCCCGCGACTGCACCCCGAGCCGCACCCGGTCGAACCCCTCCGGCACCGGCGTCCCCGCGACGAGCGCGGAGAGCAGCGCGGCCTGCGCGAGGGCGAGGCGCTGGCGGGCGGGGGCGGGGGCGGAATCGGGGCCGGGGCTGTCGGGTGCCTCGTCGGCCGGCGTCCGGGGCGTGTCCGCCTCCGAAGCCTGTGCCTGCGGGGTCCCGGCCCGCTTCAGCGCCCCCCGGATCGCTTCGAGTTCCCCTGCCAGCTCGCCCGCCTCGGGGAAGTTGTCGTCCCGCTCCAGCAGTACCCCGGGCGGAGTGACCCGGGAGGCGAGGTCCGTGAGGATGTCGAGGACCGGGCGCGGGACCGGGTGGGCGTGGCTGTCGTGCCAGACGCCGTCCCGTTCGAAGCCGCCCGCGACATGGACGTACGCGATGGCCTCGACGGGCAGTTCGGCCAGGGCCTTCGCCGGGTCCTCGCCCCGGTTGACGTGGTTCGTGTGCAGGTTGGCGACGTCGATGAGGAGGCGTACGCCGGTGCGGTCGGCCAGTTCGTACAGGAACTGGCCCTCCGTCAGCTCCTCGCCCGGCCAGGCGATGAGCGCGGCGATGTTCTCCACCGCGAGCGGCACCGGCAGTGCCGCCTGCGCGATGCGGACGTTCTCGCACAGCACGTCGAGCGCGTCCCGGGTGCGCGGCACGGGCAGCAGGTGACCGGCCTCAAGCAGCGGGGACGCGGTCAGCGGGCCGCCCGCCCGGACGAACGCGATGTGCTCGGTGACCAGCGGCGACCCCAGCGTCTGGGCCCGCTCGGCGAGCGCGGTGAGCCGGTCCTCGGCCGGCCGGTCCGCCCCGCCCAGGCCCAGGGAGACGCCGTGCGGGACCACCGTCACACCGCGCTCGCGCAGCCGCAGCAGCGACTCGGGAAGATGTCCCGGGCAGAGGTTCTCGGCCACGGCCTCGACCCATTCGATGCCCGGCATGGCCTCCACGGCGTCCGCGATCTCCGGCCGCCACCCGATTCCCGTACCCAGTCGCTTCATCGTGTGTCTCCTTCTCGACCCTCCAGGCAGTGATGGCCCGTGTCCCAGGGGTCGAACCCCTCCAGGGGGACCTTCAGAGCAACATTTGAGCTTCGGCCCGCCTACTGGGTCCCCAGGATGTCGTTGGGATCCTTCGCCTCCGGCCGGTTGGTGTTGACCACGCCGGGTACCGTCGGTGACGGTATCGAGCGCACGTCGGGGTCGGTGCTGGGTTCCGCCGCCGGTGCGGCGGGAGGCACCACTCCGGGGGCCGGCGGCGGCGGACCGCTCGGACTGGCGCTGGGCCCGGCCGCGGCCTCGGCGATGGCTTCGAAGTCGACCTGGCCGGTCTTCTCCAGCACCGTGATGTGGTCGAGCACGGTCTGGTTGGCGTCCGAGGCCAGCTGGCGCACCAGCGAGTTGCGGGTGTTGTTCCGCACCGCCGCGATGACGGGGAAGATCTTGCCGTGCGCGGAGCGCAGAAGGTTCGCCCAGACCTTGTCGTACTCCGTGCCCTGGGCTGCCGTCATCTCGTCCAGCCAGCCCTGCTGCTGTGCGGTCGGCTGGTTGGGCAGCGGGACGTTGAGCTGCACCGACATGGTCCTCACCCGCCTGTCGAGGTCGTTGTGGCCCACGATCAGGTGGTTCGCGGCCTCCTTGACGGCGGCGCTGGGGGAGCGTTCCATGGCCTGCTGTCCCGCGGGGAGTTCCCACAGGCCGGCCAGCCGCACCTTCACGATCAGGTCGCGGTCGAGGGCGGTCAACGGACCCCACTGGGTGTTCACCGTCTCTCCGGTGGCGGCACTCGCCGTCGCCGCGTCATTACGGTGCGGGTACGAATAGAACACGGGGTACGCGATGGAGCCGATCGTGCCGGCGATTGCCAGGCCGACGAGGATCGAGCCGTTGATGCGCCGCAAAGGAGCCTCCCGGAGGAAACCAACTGGCCGCTGGGGACTGTCACTTGGCCAGTGGAAGAGAAACGTGAACAGGGGTCGGGACGTTCAGGCACGAGTCACACGGTGCCGTTGGCGATCCCGTCGAAGTCGACCTGACCGGTCTTCTCCAGGTACGTGATGTGGTCGAGCACGGTCTGGTTGGTGTCCGTGGCCAGCTGACGCACCAGCGTGTTGCGGGTGGCGTTCCGCACCGCCCCGATGACGGGGAAGATCTTGCCGTGCGCGGACCGCAGAAGGTTCGCCCAGGTCCGGTCGTAGGCCTCGCCCTGGGACGCGTCCATCTGCGCCAGCCAGCCCTGTTGCTGCGCGGTCGGCTGGTTGGGCAGTTCGACGCCGAGCTGGGCCGCGACGCTCCGCGCCCGCTTGTCCAGGTCGGCGTGGCCCACGATCAGGTGGTCCGCCGCCTCCTTGACCGCGGGGCTGGTGGAGCGCTTCATCGCCTGCTCCGCCGCGGGCAGTTCCCAGAGGCCGGCCAGTCGCACGCGCACGATCAGGTCGCGGTCGGTGGCGGTCAGCGGACCCCACTGGGTGTTCACCGTGCCTGCGGCCACGTTCGCTGCTCCGGTGCCGGAGCGGTCGGCATAGGACCACACAGGGAACGCGAGCGCGGCCATGGTGGTCGTCAGGGCAGCGATGACGAGGGCCGAGTGGTTGATGCGCGGCAATGGAGCCTCCCGGGGAAACCAACTGGTCGTTGGGCAGATGTTGCTTGGCCAGCGTCAGGAGGTACGTGGAGGAGGCCCGCGGTGTTCAACGAAGATGTTTGAATCCTGTGCGACCCAGGGGACGATGGTCCGCGACCACGGTCGCCGAACCCGGCGCGATCTCCGTGAACCCGGCATCCCGGACCAGCGGGAGTCCGCTCGCGGTGAGTTCACGCCAGCGGTCCGGGTCCGCGCTGCGGACGGCGAGCGGGTGACCGGCGTCCCGCCAGGCTGCGCGCGCCTCGTCCGACAGCTCCCACCACGCCAGCTGAGCACCGTGTCCCGCTTGGGCCATCGCCTTGCCGGCCGACATCTCCAGACCGGGATTCAGCCAGAGAACGGGAACGGCCGGGTCGGCGTCGAGCGGCGGCTCGGGGTCGTCCAGATCGGTGCCGGAGACCTGGAGGCGGGCCAGGTCCTTGGGCCAGCCGTCCAGCGGAACGGGCGGGAAGACCCGTACCTCGGCCGCCTTCCCGGTGACCGTGATGCCGGGCAGCGCCTCGGCCCGCCGCCACTCGGCCCCCCGCGCCCGCCGCACGACCTTGCGGATCCGCGCGTCCTGCCAGTCCCGCATGACCTGCGCCCACTCGCCCTCCCCGGCGGACCGCTCGTCGCCGAGGATCGCGAGAACGGCCCGGGCGGCGGTCTCCAGCGCGTCGGTACGCGCCGGCGGCCCGCCCTTCTCGATCCGGGCGACGAGGGGGAGGACGAACTGGGGAGCGTGGTCGCGTGCGCTGGGCTCGGACCGAAAGGGACTGTCGTCAGGAGACGTCGGTTCACTGTTCACGTCGTCCAGTCTGCCAACCCAGGGGCGCGGGGCTGTGCTCGATATGCGACTCAGTCACGTCGGCCGCTCACCCTGAGCAGGCGTTGCGCTGTGCTTCCTGCCATTCGCAGACCGGGCAGAGCGTGATGCCCTTCTGCGACCGCGGGTACTCGGTCGGCTTCCGGCACAGCACGCACTCCGCATACGTCGGTTCGTCGTTGCCGCTGCCGGAGGCCTCGTCCGTGTCGCTCATGCCACCAGCGTAAGCCGGTCATCGCCGCCCGCCCGTGGCCCCGATCAGCTCGGACACCTTCACGAACCGGAAGCCGCGCTCGCGCAGCTCCGGCACGATCGTGCGGACGGCCCGTTCCGTGGCCGGGGCCGCACTGAGCGTGCAGTGCAGGACGACGACGGACCCGGGCCGTACGCCGTCCAGCACCTGCCGGGCCACGGCATCGGCGTCCGTCGCGAAGGCGTCCCCGCCGACCACGTCCCACTGCACGGCGGTGACCCCGGACGCGCTCAGCGCGCGCAGCGCCCGCCGGTCGTAACACCCGCCGGGAAAGCGGAAGTAGGGCATGGACCTCGGCACCCCGGCGGCCCGGAAGGCGGTGAACGCCCGCTCGACGTCCGCGCGCATCCGGTCGTCGGAACCGGAATCGGAGCCGGAGATCGTCGGCAGTCCGTAGCAGTCCTCGGTGAAGGCGTAGTGGCTGTACGAGTGGTTGGCGACCTCGAAGAGGGGGTCCCGTCCGATGGACCGGGCCTGGACCGGGTACTCCTCGGCCCACCGGCCGGTCATGAACACGGTCGCCGGCACCTTCAGCGTCCGCAGCGCGGCGACCAGCCGGGGATTGTCGAAGCGCTCACCGCCCGCCGCCCGGTCCCCCTGGCCGGCGGTCATATCGGCATCGAACGTGAGCGCGACCGTCTTGCCCTGCATGCGTGGGCCGTTCCGGAAGACGGGCATGAACCCGGCGGGCCCGGGGGCGAGAGTGGGCGGAAGGGTGGGAGCGGCGGACGGGGGTGCGGAAGGCCGCTCGGCGGGTGGGGTGTGAGCGGTGCCGCAGGCGGCGAGGGCGGTGAGCGTGGCGCCGAGGACGCAGCCGGTGACGACTCGTCGTACGGGAGTGATCATCGTACGAAGGTAGGAATGCCGGAGCTGCGCGGTGGGCCGCCGCGTGGGGTAGCCGCGCGGATGTCACCGGATGTCACCCGCCCGGCTGTGTCAGGTGGCGAGGAGGCGCCGCCTGTACTCCGCCACGTCGAAGTCCGCTTTCGGGTACTGCGGGTCCAGTGCCTCCAGGTGCTCCAGGAGGAGCCGGCTGACCGCCCAGTTGCGGTACCACTTGCGGTCCGCCGGGATCAGGTACCAGGGCGCGCCGACCGAACACCGCTCCAGGGCGATCTCGTACGCCTCCTGGTACGCGGGCCACAGGGCGCGCTCGTCGATGTCGCCGGCGTTGAACCTCCAGTGCTTGTCGGGGTTGTCGAGGCGTTCGAGGAGGCGGCGCCGCTGCTGGTCGTAGGAGATGTGCAGGAAGCACTTCACGACGGTCACGCCGTCGTCGGCGAGGGACTTCTCGAAGCCGTTGATCTGGTTGTAGCGGGCGGTGAGCTGGGCGCGGGAGACGAGCTCGTGGACCCGGGCGATCAGGATGTCCTCGATGGGGGTCCCCCCGGTCGAGCGAAGTCGAGAGTGGGGGAGCGAGCGGTCGAAGATGCCGATCTCGCCGGGCTGCGGAAGCGCGCGTTTGATCCGCCAGAGGAAGGAGTGGCTCAGTTCCTCGTGGGTGGGTGCCTTGAACGCCGTGATCCGGCAGCCTGACGGGTTGAACAGGCCGATGACGTGCTTGACGGTGCCGCCCTTGCCGCTGGTGTCCATGCCCTGGAGGACGAGCAGCAGCCGCCGCCGGTCACCGGCCGAGCCCGCCGCCCACAGGCGCTCCTGGAGGCTCGCGAGCTCTTCGCCCATCAGCGCGGTGGCGGCGAGCCCCGTGGCCTTGTCCCCGGGGCCGCCCGGGGTGCCCCCGGCGTCGTACGCGCCGAGGTCGACCGGTTCCCCGCCGGGGACGCGCAGCAGCTCACCCAGCGTGCCCTCCGTACCCTTCGTGGAGTCCTGTTTCGAGCCCTTCGTGGCCATGGGGCACCTCTTCCGGTCCGGTCCCTCGATCGTGCGACGCGGAAGCGGGGCGCGCCAGCCGTCGGGCAGACCCTAGGGCCGTGTGCAGCGCCCGGTGGGGGCGGTGGCGGGCGGGGCGCACTGGAGGGCGAAGTCGGCGGCACTGGCGCTCAGGTAGCGGCCCAGGCAGGTGCTCGCCGTCGTGAGACCGCGTTCGCGGCAGAAGGTCAGCGCGGCCCGGCCGTCGGTGAACGGGCCGGGGGCGTGGATCACCCAGTAGCCCGGGCGCAGGGACGCGTACGTGTCGCTCTGCAGGACTTCCGCCTCCGGCACGGACTCCCTGATCGCCGCGAGGCGTGCGTCCCGGGCGGCGGTTCCGGAGGCGACCGGTTCGGAGAAGAGCTGGGCGATCCAGCGGCCGGCCGCTGCGGGCGGGGTCGTCGAGGGGGCGGACGAGGTCGTCGTACCGGCTGCCTTGCCCGGGTCCCCGTCCGTCCCGTTCCCGTCGAGGAGGCGCAGGGTGAGGAACCCGGCACAGACGGCGACGAGGACCGCGAGCGCGGCGGACACGGCGGCCCGCTTGCGGCGGCGGAGGGCCGGAACGGTCGGCGCGGGTGCGGAGTGCGGTGATGTCCCACCGAGCTCCGGGGCACCGCCCATCGGTTGGGGCGCCGTCGCTCTCCGCCGCACTCGCCCGCCGGCCGTCACCTGCGCCAGCATCGACGCCAGCAGGGCCGCGTCCGGGCGGGCCGCCGGGTCGTGGACCAGCAGCGCTTCGAGTACGGGGGTCAGCGGGCCGGAGCGGGACGGCGGCGGGACCTCGGACTCCAGGACGGCGGCCAGCGTCGAGAGTGAGGTCTCGCGGCGCAGGGGGCTCTTGCCCTCCACGCACACGTACAGCACCACTCCCAGGGACCACAGGTCGGAGGCCGGGTCGTCGGAGGGGCCGCGGATGCGTTCCGGGGCGATGTACTCGGGGGAGCCGATGAGCTCGCCGGTCATCGTCAGGGCCGTCGCGCCCTGGAGAGCGGCGATCCCGAAGTCGGTGAGGACCGCGCTGCCGTCCGGCCGCAGGAGGATGTTCGGCGGTTTCACGTCCCGGTGCTGGACGCCCGCCGCGTGCGCGGCGCGCAGCGCGTCCAGTACCTGGCCGCCGATCCGCGCCGCCTCCACCGGCGTCAGCGGGCCCGACTCCAGGCGCTTGTCGAGCGCGACACCCGGCACCAGCTCCATGACGATCCAGGGATGCGGGTCGTCGTCGATGATCTGGTGGACCGTCACCACATGAGGGTGGCTGAGCCGGGCCAGCGCCTGGGCCTCGCGCAGCACCCGCTCCCGTACGGCGTCGGTCGCCGCCGCGTCGGGCCGTACCGCCTTGAGCGCGACCTGGCGGTGCAGTACGGCGTCCCGGGCCCGCCACACCGTTCCCATCCCACCGCTGCCGAGCCGCTCCAGCAGCTCGAACCGGCCGTCGATCACATCCCCCGGTACGTTCATGGCGGACAGGTTATGGGCCTGCCCGCCATGTTCCGTTCAGGGGGTGGGGCCCATCACCGCTTCCATGGTCCCCGCACCGCGAAGGTCGTCCCCGGCGCGTAGCAGTTGACGTACATCGTCCGGCCGTCGGGAGAGAAGGCGACGCCCGCGAACTCGCCCCACTCCGGGGCGCTTTCGGTGCCGATGTTCTGGGCGTTGCGGGCCATCGCGTACACCTCGCCCCGGCGCGTCACGCCGTACACGTGCTGGGCGCCCTCCCCGTCCTCGCACACCATCAGGCCGCCGCTGGGGGCGAGACAGATGTTGTCCGGTTCTTCGCCGGGCAGCTGGACGTCCGTGTCCGGGCCGAAGACGATGACGAGGGTGAGGCGGCGCGCGGCGGGGTCGTAGCGCCAGATCTGGCCGAAGTGGGTGGCCGCCGAGCCGTCGCTCGCCCGGGCGAACGACGACACGAAGTACACGCACCGCCCGCCCCAGTAGCAGCCCTCCAGCTTCTGCGCGTGCGTGATGCCCTTCGGGCCGAAGTCCTGGAGCCGGATGGGGGTCTGGGCCGCGAGCGGATCCGGTACGTCCACCCACTCGACGCCGTCGAAGGCGGCACCCGGCTCCTGGATCGAGGAGAGGTCGGGCACTCCGGGCACACGCATCGCCTGGAGCCGGCCGCCCGCGCGCAGCGAACCCACCCCGCCCAGGGGCTTCTTGGGCAGGAAGCGGTAGAAGAGGCCGAAGGGGCGGAGGAAGGCGTCCTCGGTCTCGTAGACGATGCCGTTCTTCGGGTCGACGGCGATCGCCTCGTGCTGGAAGCGGCCCATCGCGGTGAGCGGCACGGCGCCGGTGCGGTGCGGGTCGGCCCCGTCGACCTCGAAGATGAAACCGTGGTCCTTGGTGTAGCCGTTGGTGCCGGCCTTGTCCTCGGTCTCCTCGCAGGTGAGCCAGGTGGCCCAAGGCGTGGGCCCGCCCGCGCAGTTGACGGCCGTACCGGCGATGGCGACCCGTTCCGAGAGGACGTCCCCGTCCCGGTCGAGGGTGAGGGACGTACAGCCGCCCTTGCCCATCGGGTCGTAGGTGAGGCCCGCGACCGTCGGGACCGGGATTCTCGGGGTGTTGCGGTTCTCGTGGTTGCGGACCAGGTGGACGCGGCCGTGCCGGCCCGCGAAGGCGTCCATGCCGTCGTGGTTGGAGGGGACCGGGCCCTCGCCGGAGCGCAGCGGGTCGCCCTCGCGAGACAGGACCCGATAGCGGAAACCTTTCGGCAGGTCGAGCAGACGCTTCGGGTCGGGGATCAGGGGGCCGTAGCCGGAGTGCCCCAGTTCCTGGGCGGCGGCGGTACCGGCGAAGAGTTCGGAGAGGGCTCCGGTGAAGGCGATGCCGACACCCAGGGCGCCGGTACCGGCGAGAACCCGCCGTCGGGAGGCGGGGGAGCCGTCAACTGCCGTGGGGGGAGCGGGTGTTGCGGGGCCGTCGTTTTCGGGCGTGCCGAACGCGGACATGGGGGCAACCTTCCTGCTGGCGGACAGGACTGTGACCTTGCTGTGTGTATCACGCCGCACGGGCCTCGGGAACCACGCGCGTAGCGCGCCTCACCCGGGTGAACCGCCTGGGGGCGGCGGCTGCTGGGCCTGTGCCCGTTCCAGGAAGCGGAGCAGTTCCACCGGGA
Source organism: Streptomyces sp. NPDC020898 (assembly GCF_044333925.1). Taxonomy (NCBI): domain Bacteria; kingdom Bacillati; phylum Actinomycetota; class Actinomycetes; order Kitasatosporales; family Streptomycetaceae; genus Streptomyces; species Streptomyces sp. NPDC020898. The sequence continues at coordinate 433,502 of NZ_JBIRRV010000007.1, read as the reverse complement.
AGGGCAGGACGAGTGTCGAGTTCTTCTCGGCCGCGACCGCCACCACGGTCTGGAGCAGCCGGAGTTGGAGTGCGGCGGGCTGCTCGGACATCACCTCGGCGGCCTCCGCGAGCTTCTTCGAGGCCTGCAGCTCGGCGTCCGCGTTGATGATCCGGGCCCGGCGTTCACGGTCGGCCTCGGCCTGGCGGGCCATCGACCGCTTCATGGTCTCCGGCAGCGACACGTCCTTGATCTCGACCCGGTCGATCTGCACGCCCCAGCCGATCGCCGGACTGTCGATCATCAGCTCCAGGCCCTGGTTGAGCTTCTCCCGGTTGGAGAGGAGGTCGTCCAGGTCGCTCTTGCCGATGATCGAGCGCAGCGAGGTCTGGGCCATCTGGGAGACGGCGAACTTGTAGTCCTCGACCTCGATGAGTGCGTTCGCCGCGTCGATCACCTTGAAGTAGACGACCGCGTCCACGCGGACCGTCACGTTGTCGCGGGTGATGCCCTCCTGGGCCGGCACCGGCAGCGTGACGATCTGCATGTTGACCTTGTGCAGCCGGTCCACGAGCGGGACCACCAGGGTGAACCCGGGCGGTCGTACGTCGCCCGCGAGGCGGCCGAACCGGAGGACGACCCCGCGCTCGTACTGCTTGACGATCCGCGCCGCCGCTCCGATGTAGACGAGTCCGGCGGATGCGGCGGCGATGCCCGCGGTCAGCAGTTCCTCAAGCATGATGACGACCCCTCGCAGCCGTCCCCGTGCGTGCCGGTTGGCACCCTTAACAAACGATATGCCCGGTCCGGGGCTCGGGTCGAGCCTCGGACCGGGCAACCTCGCACACGAAGGCCGCAAAGGCCGTGACGTTCGCGGAGGCTACGGCGTCGTCATCATCTTGACCGGTTCCGTGCCGACCGCGCTGTGCCGCTCCGCCCAGCTCTCCAGGGCCGTGCGGCAGGCGTGGTCCAGGTGGTGCAGGCCCGACAGGTCCAGCTCGATCGGCCGGTCCTGGGGCAGCGCCTCCAGGCTGTCGAGGATCTTCGGCAGCCGCAGGAAGGTCGCGTTGCCCGACAGATACGCCTGGACGGGTCCGGCGCCCTTGTCTATGACGTCCAGCTTGAGATGCGAGGCCTCCCAGGCGGTCTTGCCCACCGACAGGGCCAGCCCGATCAGCACGCCCTCGAACATGTTCACGGACACGATCGCGACGGCCGTGATCACCAGGATCAGCGCCTCACCCCGGTGCTCGCGCCACAGCGAGGCGACCCCGCGCAGCGGAATGAGCTTCCAGCCCGCGTGGACGAGGATGCCGGCCAGCGCGGGCAGCGGGATGTACGCCAGCACGCCGGGCAGCAGCGCCGCGAACAGCAGCAGCCACACGCCGTGCAGGACCCGGGACGCCTTCGTCCGCGCTCCCGCCTGGAGGTTCGCCGAGCTGCGGACGATCACGGCGGTCATCGGCAGTGCGCCCAGCGCCCCGCACACGGTGTTGCCGACGCCCTGGGCCATCAGCTCCTTGTCGTACCGCGTGCGCGGGCCGTCGTGCAGCCGGTCCACCGCGGCGGCGCTGAACAGGCTCTCGGCGGACGCGATCAGCGTGAACGCCACGACCGTGCCGAGGACGCTCAGGCTCGCCAGTTCGCCGAAGGCGCCGAGCCCGGGCAGCTGGACGGCGTCCAGCAGGCCCTTCACCTCGACGGTTGCCACCGGCAGGCTGAAGACGAGGGTGACGACGGTCGCCAGGACCACCGCGGCGAGCGCGCCCGGCACCGCCCGCACCTTCTTCGGCAGCCGCTGCCACAGGACGATCACGGCTATCGTGCCCGCGCCGATGGCGAGGGAGGCCAGCGCGCTGCCGCTCCCCGCGGCCTCGACCGCCGCTCCGGGCAGCCCGGCGATCTTGTCGAGCCCGGCGGCCGGCGCCTTCAGCCCGGCCGCCGCATACAGCTGCCCGGCGATGATCACGAGCCCGATTCCGGCCAGCATGCCCTCGACGACGGACACCGAGATGGCCCGGAACCAGCGCCCCAGTTTCAGGGCGCCCATGGCGAGTTGGAGCAGCCCGGCGGTGAGCACGATCACGCCGAGCGCGGGCAGGCCGTGCTCCCGTACGGCCTCGAAGACCAGCACCGTGAGGCCGGCCGCGGGTCCGGACACCTGGAGGCTGCTGCCCGGCAGGAGTCCGGTGACGATACCGCCCACGATGCCGGTGACCAGGCCGAGTTCGGCCGGCACACCGGAGGCGACGGCGACGCCCACGCACAGCGGCAGGGCGACCAGGAACACGACGAGCGAGGCGGCGAAGTCCTGCCGCAGATGAGGAAACTTGGTCATGAGGTGAGGGTTTTTGGTCATGTCGGCGCTCACAGCGCTTCGAACGTGTCGGTGGCGGCGCGGTGTTCGCGCACGGACCCGGTGTGCACTTCGTAGTACCAGCCGCGCAACCGCAGTTGGCCCCTGGCCAGGCGTTGGTCCACGCACGGGTAGGAGCGCAGCCGCAGCAACTGGGCCAGGACGTGGTTCTGGACGCCCGAGGCGACCGTGGGGTCGTCGGTGTCGGACGGGGCCGTGGCTGTGGCCGTGGGGTCGTCGGCTGCGTGCGCGAGCCAGTCGCGTACGGCGGGAACGGCGGTGAGGTCGTCGCCGCGCACCAGGGCGCCGACGGCACCGCAGTGGGAATGGCCGCAGACCACGATGTCGCTGACGCCGAGAACCTCCACGGCGTACTCGATGGTGGCCGCCTCGCCGGTGGGGCGGCCTGAGGCGTACGGCGGGACGATGTTGCCTGCGGTGCGCAGCTCGAAGAGCTCGCCGGGCCTGGCACCTGTGATCAGGGCCGGTACGACCCTGGAATCGGAGCAGGTGATGAACAGGACCTGGGGGGACTGGCCTTCGGCGAGCTTGGCGAACTCCTCAGGGCGCTGACCGAAGGTGCGGGCGTTGTCGATGAGGGGCTGCATGTGGTGACTCCTCCTGGCGCGCCTCGATGGCGCGTCGGACGTACATGACAGTCGGACGTGAATGACGGAACGTGGGGGGACGGGCTCCGCTGTCAGCAGCGGAACACCTGTAGTGCGGCCTGGGTGTGCGCGGTCAGTGATCTGGGCGCCTGATGGCGGGAGCTGACGCGCGTTTCCGGTTCGTGCGGGGCCGTGGGGTCCGCGGTCAGGAGCGGGCGCTCGGGCGCCTCGGGACCCGAATCGACGATTCGATGCCGGTCGCGGATGTGCAGGGGCCGGCCGGGGTCGTTGGAGCGGCCGTCATTACCGCAGGTAACCCACTCGTCGCGCAGCGCTTCGGCCCGGGGTTTGTTTCTGGGCTCGGTCTTGGCCTCGGCCTGACGGACCGTGTGCGCGGATGCGAAGGATGCCGTGGGGGCGAAGAACTGGAGGGCCAGCAGGGCGGCGGCGAGGAGTGAAACCACGGTCCTGGCCGTCGTACCTCGGAACATGCGCCCCCCTCCAGGCAGGTGATGGTCGATCGCGGCGGATCGAGGTCTCTCGTATGCGTCAACGGTTGGTCAACGGCGGGTCAAGAAACACGTTAACCGTGCGAAGTTGTTTGCAGGGTTAACTTAGCGTTTCATGCTGAAGAGAGCCTGAAAGCATGGGTGGGATGACGTGAACTGGCCCTTGACCTGGGGAAGTTCATATGATGCCCGACTTGCTGACTAAGCAGGCTCTACGAGGCCCTTGGCGTCGCGGGCGAGAGCGGTCAGCCGGGAGATCGCGCGGAAGTACTTCTTGCGGTAGCCGCCGTTCAGCATCTCCTCGCTGAACAACTGGTCGAAGGGCATGCCGGAGGCGAGCACCGGCACCTCGCGGTCGTACAGCCGGTCGGCGAGCACGACCAGGCGCAACGCCGTCGACTGGTCCGGAACCGGCCGCACATCGGTGAGGCACACGGCCTTCAGGTCGTCCGTGAGGGCGCCGTACCGGCTGGGGTGCACGCGGGAGAGGTGGTCGAGCAGATGCGGGAAGTCGTCGAGCGACGCGCCCTGGGTGGCGTACGCCGCCTTGGTCACCTGCTCCTCGGAGTACGGCGCCGGGGCCTGGGGCAGCCCCCGGTGGCGGTAGTCCTCGCCGTCGATGCGCAGCGAGCGGAAGTGCGCGGACAGGCCCTGGATCTCGCGCAGGAAGTCGACCGACGCGAACCGGCCCTCGCCGAGCTTGCCCGGCAGGGTGTTCGAGGTGGCGGCTAGCGCGACGCCCGCGTCGACGAGCTTGCCGAGGAGGGTCGACACCAGGACGGTGTCGCCCGGGTCGTCCAGTTCGAACTCGTCGATGCAGAGGAGCCGGTGGCCGGAAAGGGTCTGGACGGTCTTCTGGAACCCGAGGGCGCCGACGAGGTTTGTCAGCTCCACGAAGGTGCCGAAGGCCTTGAGCGCGGGCTCGGCCGGGGTGGCGTGCCAGAGGGAGGCGAGGAGGTGCGTCTTGCCGACGCCGTAACCGCCGTCGAGGTAGACGCCGCGGGGGCCGGTCGGCACCTTGGACGCCTTGACCTTCCCGAACCCGAAGAACCCCCGTTTGCCGCCCCCCACGGCGTGCGCCCCGCCGAGCCCGCCGGCGAAGCCGTCGAGGACGCGGACGGCCTCGGTCTGGCTGGGCTGGTTGGGGTCCGGGATGTACGTACCGAAGCGCACCGAGTCGAACCGGGGCGGCGGCACCATCTCGGCGACCAGCCGGTCCGCGGGGACACGCGGCTCACGGACGCACAGGGACAGCGGGGCCGCGTCGGCTATCGGACCGTAACCGGGGACGGCGGGGGTGGTAGGCACGGTTCCCCATGGTAGGCGTCATGTAAGACTGCCTGGCATGCGACGCCTGTTCCCTGTGACCGAAGAGACAGTGGCCGGGACCTCGGGAGGGGCCCCGGGTGGCAGTGGTGCCGGTGGCTCGCCCGGGGGTTCCGGGGCGGTCGACCGCGAGTGGAGCCTCGACGAGCTGGCCGCCGCCTACGCGTACCCCGAGCGGGTGAACGGGCGCCCGGAAGCATGGCTGCGGGCCAACATGGTGTCCACGCTCGACGGCGCCGCCCAGCACGACGGCCGTTCCCAGCCGATCTCCTCCGCGACAGACATGCGCGTCTTCGGCACCCTGAGGGCGCTGGCCGACGTGGTGCTCGTCGGTGCGGAAACGGTACGCCAGGAGGGTTATCGGCCGGCACGCGCGCGTGCGGAGTTCGCCGCGGCCCGGGCGGCGGCAGGGCAGGCGGAGGCGGCGGCGGTCGCCATCGTCAGCGCGAGCCTGGAGCTCGACTTCTCGCTCCCGTTGTTCACCTCGCCCCTGGTGCCCACCCTGATCCTCACCGGCGCCGCCGCAGCTCCCGACCGTGTCGCCGCGGCCGAGAAGGCGGGCGCCCAGGTGGTCGTCGCCGGCGACGGCATGGGCGTGGACCCGGCGCGCGCCGTACAGGCCCTCGTCGGCCTCGGTCACACGCGGCTGCTCTCCGAGGGCGGGCCGCGGCTGCTGGGTCAGCTGGTGGCGGCCGGTGTGCTCGACGAGCTGTGTCTGACGATCTCCCCGATGCTCACGGTGGGGGACGCCCAGCGGATCTCCGGCGGGCCCTCGGTGCAGGTCCCCCGGCGCTTCGAACTGGTGTCCTTGCTGGAGGAGGCCGGGTTCCTGTTCAGCAGGTATTGCCGCTCGTGACGTGCGAGGTCCCGTTCGGGTGTCACTCGTCCCGACACGATATGGAATCTGTCGTTCCGTTTAGCTTTCGCTGGGCACACTAAATTTCGCAGCCCCCGTGCGATCACGGGGCAGGATGGTTTCCGCAGGGGCCTACGGACGGCCCACGGAGCAGAAGGGCGCCTGTCGTGTTCACAAGCGTACTGATGATCGAGAAGGCCCTGACGTCCGCCGACGTGGAGTTCGTCACCACCTTGCACGGAGACGAGGACGTCGCCTTCCACGTACTGCTCCAACCCCGCGGCGACCAGGCCGACCGCCTGCTGCGGGCCATCGACGACATTGCCCTCGGCGAGCTGGACGAGGCGGCACACGAACGGGAGACGCCCGAGGGCAAGGACGCGGTTGCTCTGGGGGAGCAGGCACTGGAGGTGTCTCTGACGGCGCTGCGGAGTTCTGGCCATGAGGCGGAGGGGCGGATCGTCGAGGACCATCCGCTCGATGCGTTGAGGGGGTTGGTGGACGAGATCGAGGCGGATGAGGTGATCGTGCTGACCGATCCCCACTACGTGGAGGAGTTCTTCCACCGGGACTGGGCTTCTCGGGCTCGGCACAAGGTGGGGGTGCCGGTGTTGAAGTTGTTCTCGCACAGCAAGGTGTAGTTCTTCGGGTGCGGGTGAGTGGGGGCTGGTCGCGCAGTTCCCCGCGCCCCTACGTACGCCTCCGCGGCGTCCCTTGTTAAGTGCCGTCGGTCTGGCTAATAGGCTGGGGGCTCAGCTTCGTACCGCATCTGGGGAGAAACGCACATGGCACCCGGCCTTCCTTCCGCCATGGACCGACCGCACTTCATCGGCATCGGGGGCGCCGGGATGTCGGGGATCGCGAAGATTCTTGCGCAGCGCGGGGCCGCGGTGGCCGGGAGTGATGCCAAGGAGTCGGAGACCGCTGCGGCGCTGCGGGCGCTGGGGGCGACCGTGCACATCGGGCATGCGGCCGGGCATCTCGCCGACGACGCCACGTGTGTCGTCGTCTCCTCCGCGATCCGCGCGGACAACCCGGAGCTGGCGCGGGCGGCGGAGCTGGGGATTCCGGTGGTCCACCGTTCGGACGCGCTCGCCCGGCTGATGGACGGTCTGCGGCCGATCGCGGTCGCGGGCACGCACGGCAAGACGACGACCACGTCGATGCTGGCGGTGTCGCTGAGCGCGCTGGGGCGCAGCCCCTCGTACGCGATCGGCGGCGACCTGGACGCGCCCGGCTCGAACGCCCTGCACGGCGACGGCGAGATCTTCGTGGCCGAGGCGGACGAATCGGACCGCAGCTTCCACAAGTACGCGCCCGAGGTCGCGATCGTCCTCAACGTCGAACTCGACCACCACGCCAACTACGCCTCCATGGACGAGATCTACGAGTCGTTCGAGACGTTCGCGGGCCGCATCGTGCCCGGCGGCACGCTGGTGATCTCCGCCGACCACGAGGGCGCCCGCGAGCTGACGCGGCGCCTGCCGGACTCCGTGCGGGTGGTGACGTACGGGGAGTCGGCGGACGCGGATGTGCGGGTGCTGTCCGTCGTGCCCCAGGGGCTGAAGAGCGAGGTGACCGTCGAGCTGGACGGGGATCGGATCACTTTCACCGTGTCCGTTCCCGGCCGGCACTACGCGCACAACGCGGTGGCCGCGCTGGCGGCGGGCGTCGCGCTGGGTGTGCCCGCCGGTGAGCTGGCGGCCGCCCTGGCGGCGTACACGGGGGTGAAGCGGCGGCTCCAGCTGAAGGGCGAGGCGGCGGGCGTCCAGGTCATCGACTCGTACGCGCACCACCCGACCGAGATGACGGCGGACCTGGAGGCGATGCGGGCGGCGGTCGGTGACGCACGCATCCTGGTCGTCTTCCAGCCACACCTCTTCTCCCGCACCCAGGAGCTGGGCAAGGAGATGGGCGGGTCGCTGGCGCTGGCGGACGCGTCGGTCGTCCTCGACATCTACCCGGCCCGCGAGGACCCGATCCCGGGCGTCACGAGCACGCTGATCATCGATGCCGCGCGGGCCGCGGGCGCGGATGTGACGGCCGTGTCCGACAAGGCCGAGGTGCCCGAGATCGTCGCGGGAATGGCGAAGCCCGGTGATCTCGTTCTCACCATGGGCGCGGGTGATGTGACCGACCTGGGTCCGCGGATCCTGGACCGCCTGTCACGGTGACTTTCGCAGTAAGGGGCTGAGCTTCATGTCGTACGACGTCGAAAAGCCGGACGAGGAATGGCGCGCGGAGCTGACGCCGGCCGAGTACACGGTCCTGCGTCGGGCCGGCACGGAGCCCGCCTTCGTGGGTGAGTACACCGACACCAAGACGAAGGGCGTCTACTCCTGCCGGGCCTGTAGTGCCGAACTCTTCACCTCGGACACGAAGTTCGAGTCGCACTGCGGCTGGCCGTCCTTCTTCGACCCGAAGGACACGGACGCGGTGGAGCTGATCTCGGACCGCTCGCTCGGGATGGTGCGCACCGAGGTGCGGTGTGCGCGGTGCGGGTCGCATCTCGGTCATGTGTTCGAGGGGGAGGGGTATCCGACTCCGACCGATCAGCGGTACTGCATCAACAGCATCTCGCTGCGGTTGACGCCGGACGAGGGCTGACACGCGTTTCTCCGGCTGAGCCGGTCATCCCGTCTCACGCAGCAGAAGGGCCGGAACACGGTCAACCCGCTGTGCGGGGCGGGATACTTGGTCTTCTCACGACGTGGCGACCAAGGGAGCGGATCGGTGAACTCTGCCGTAGGTACGGGCCGTTGGGGCGAGAGCGGGGGCGGGCGGCATGCCGTCGTCGTGGGCGGGAGCCTCGCGGGGCTCCTCGCGGCGCACGTCCTGGCCGGATACGCCGATCGGGTGACCGTCGTCGAGCGCGACCGGTTCCCGGACGGCACCGGGTCACGGCCCGGCGTACCGCAGGGACGGCATCCGCATGTCCTGCTGAAGGGCGGGCAGTTGGCCCTGGAGTCGTTGCTGCCGGGCTTCCTGGAAGAGCTACGGGCGGCGGGTGCGCCGCGGGTGGGCATGCCGTCGGACATGGTGATGTGGCAGAACGGCCGCTGGTTCCGCCGGCTGCCCGCGTCGACGCACATCTACACCGGTTCCCGCGCGCAGTTGGAGGGGCTGGTGCGGCGGCGGGTTCTCGCCGACCCGGTGATCAGCGTGGTGGAGGGGACCGATGCCGTCGGGCTTCTCGGTGACTCCTCGCGTGTGCGGGGCGTACTGCTGCGGGACCGCTCCGGCGGAGCCGGCGCGGAGCACCGGGCCCTGGAGGCCGATCTGGTCGTCGACGCCTCCGGCAGCGGCACCAAGGCACCGCAGTGGCTCGCGGCGATCGGCGCCGAGACTGCGCCCGAGGAGACCATCGACACCGGGCTCGCCTACGCCTCCCGCATCTACCGCGGCAGGAACGGCGCCCTCGGCGGCGAGACCCTCGGCTACTACGTCTACGCCGGCCCCGACCAACCCCACGGCGGCGGTGCGCTGCCGCTGGAGGACGGCAGCCATCTGGTCATCGTCTCGGGGCTGCGCGGCGACGAACCGCCCACGGACGACGACGAGTTCGAGGCGTACACCAAGCGGCTGGGGCATCCGCTCCTGGACCGGTGGCTGGACGACGCCGAACCGCTCACGCCGGCGTTCGGCAACCGGCGGACCTCGAACATCCGTCGCCGCTACGACCTGCCCGGCCGCCGTCCGGCCGGATTCCTCGCCACCGGCGACGCCCTGTGCACCTTCAATCCGATCTACGGGCAGGGCATGGCCATCGCCGCGATGAGCGCGGTCGCCCTGCGGGACGCGCTCGCGGACCGGCGCCGGACGCCCACCACGCGGCGCGTGCAGCAGGTGCTCCTCGCGGCGTCCCGGCAGGCGTGGGACATCTCCGCCGGAGCGGACCGTACGATGCCGGGCGCGGTCGGCACCGCCGTCGCGGGCGGGCCCGCGGACCGCGTCGCGGGCTGGTACCTGAGCCGGGTCACGGAGCGGGCCCCCGGTGACCCCGTCGTGGGGCGCGCCTTCCGCTCCGTGCTGACCCTCTCCGAGCCCGTCACCGCCCTGTTCGCGCCACCCGTGGCCCGGGCCGTGCTCTTCCGCCCGCCCGCGCCGACACCCACCGAGCCGCCGGCGACACCGGAGGAACCAGGGGAACCGGGGAAACCGCAGGACTGAGCGAGGCCGGCTCCGACGACGGCTTCCGCTTGGTCGGGCCGGGTCTCGTCACGAGGTGCAGACGTCCTTGAGTTTGTCGGCGGCGGCGTCGATCCTGCTGGAGTCCGGGGTCGTGTCGCCGTTCAGGATGGACTTGTTGTAGTCGTCGATGGCCTTGCCGAGGTCGTCGGCGGCCTTGTCGACCTCGTTGTCGTCCGTCTCCTTGTTGATCTTGTCCAGGTTCTTGTCGATGGTGTCGATGGAGTCGTCTGTCTTCGACGGATCCTTCACCGCGTCCCAGCCGGCTTCGTTGATCGCCTTGATGCTGTCCGAGATCGAGTCGGCGTTGCTGAGGCAGCCCAGGGAGTTGTCGAGGTCCTCGCAGCCGGTGAGGAGTCCGGCGGTCAGCGTGACGGCGGCAACGGTGGTGGCGATGGCGGCGGTACGACGTCCACGACGGCGGTTCGAGGGCATGGAGTGGGTCCCTTCACATCATTGGCTCGCGGTGCGATCTCTGACGACTACGATCCCGTCGCCGGCCCGCCACCACGAGGGACCGTTCTCCCGGATGCTTGGTGTAGCCCGCTACACCGTCCGACCGTCACCCCGCCCCGCGCATCGGGAGCGAAGAGGGGCCTGTTGACGTCGTACGACGCCAACAGGCCCCTCTTTCACGCCAGTTGACGTTCCCGCGCCTCAGGCCTCCGTGCTGAACACCCGGACGTCCCAGGCGCCGAGGTCCAGCTCGGTGCCCGTCGGGATCCCGGCGCCGCCGTCCAGTACGTCCGTCAGGTCGGCCGGGGCCGTGACGCGCACGGGCTCCCAGCTCCAGTTGTGGACGATGTGCACGCGCCGCCCGTCCTCGGAGGTGCCGGTGGTCGCCGTGACCGAGGCCGGGAGGTCACCCCAGGTGCTGCGGGCGCTGGGGGCCAGCCAGGTCGCCAGTTCCCGGGCGAGGTCGCGGCCCGGCACCGTGCCGACGTACGTCACCTGGCCCGCGCCGTGGCGGCGGGTGGTGACCGCGGGCCAGCGGCCGAAGTGCGGGTGGTCGTACGTGACCAGCGGCTCGGCGTCGGCGACGGTGAGACTGTCGGCCCAGTGCGTCGCCGTCGCGCCGTCCGGCAGTCGGAGCGGGCCGCCGGGCACGCCACGCACCGGGATCGCCTGCGCCAGGTTGCTGAACTCGTCGTAGCTGACGCCCGCCGCGTCCACCAGGCGCCCGGGGGCGAGTTCGTGGCGGGCCCGCGCCTCGTGGTCCGCGTACGCCGAGCGCGGGCCGAGGACCAGGTGGCCGCCCGCGTGGGCGTACGCGGCGAGCCAGTCGAGGGTCGTGTCGTCGACGACGTACAGCGCCGGGACGACCAGGACCGGGTGCCGGACCACCGCCTCCTCGGGGGTGAGGCCCTCCCGTTCGCCGCGCGGGTCGTGGAGCTGGCGGGCGTGGACGATCCGGACCTGGCGGCCGGCGTCGAAGGCGCCCCGGTAGAACGGGTCGAAGATGCGGTGGTAGGCGGTGGGGTCCGGGTCGCCGTCGGCGGTCGCGAGCGGCGGGTGCTTCTGCATCAGCCACTTGCTGGGCATCGAGTACACCATCGTGATGTCGGCGTCCGGCTCCAGCCCTGCGACGAGCGGGCCGGCGGCGTCGAACTCCGCGCCGAGGCGGGCGATCTCGGCATAGGTACGGCCGGGCCGGCCGCTGTGCGGCAGGACGCCGCCCCAGTAGGTCTCCGCGCCGAAGCGCAGGGTCTGCCACTGCCAGTACTCGATCATGCGGGCCCCGCGGCCGACGTGCGCCCAGGCGGCCTGGCGCCACTGGCCGTCGTAGCCGGGCCGGTTGTCCCACGCCATACCGATGCTCTGGGCGTTGGTCTCGGTGACCAGGAACGGCTCCTGACGCGAGGAGAACATCCAGTCGGCGGTCTGGTACATCGACCACACGCCGGTCGTCTTCCACTTCTGCTCGTGGTCGTCGGGCGTGGGGTCCGGCAGCAGCAGGCCGTCCTGCATGTCGTAGTACGGGTTGCCGGTGGCGATGTCGAGGCGGTCGGTGAGCTCGTCGTCCTCGATGGCGGAGCGGGTGTAGGAGATGCAGGTGGTGACGAACTGCCCGGGGCGGGCGTACTCGCGGACGATGTCGGCCTGCCAGCCGATGAACTCGGTGCACTGGCGGGCCTGGAACTCCCGCCAGGCGACGTCGTACTGCGGCTGCTCGTTGCCGTCCGGCGTCCACAGGTCGGCCCACGTGGACAGGCGGTGCGACCAGTAGACCAGGCCCCACTCGCGGTTGAGGGTCTCGACGTCCCCGTACTTCTCCCGCAGGTGGTCCACGAAGCGCTCGAAGACACCGCGGTTGTGGAGTTGGTGCAGGCCCGGCTCGTTGTCCACCTGGAAGCCGATGACCGCGGGGTGGTCGGCGTACCGCGCGACCATCTTGCGGATCACCCGCTCGGCGTGGAAGCGGAAGGCCGGGTGGGTGAAGTCGATCTCCTGGCGGGCGCCCCAGCCGAGGCGCTGCCCGGTGGCGTGCTCGGCGGTGATCTCCGGGTACTGGCGGGCCAGCCACGGCGGCGCCGCGTACGTCGGCGTGCCGAGGATGACGGAGATGCCGCGCTCGTGGGCGCCGTCGAGCACCGGCTGGAGCCAGTCCAGGTCGAAGCGGCCGTTCTCCGGCTCCCAGGTCGACCAGACCGACTCGCCGACCCGGATGACGGTGAAATGCGCGTCGGCCATCAGGTCCAGGTCGGTCTTGAGCCGCTCGTCGGGCTGGGGACGGTCGCCGTAGGCGGGCGTGTACTCGTGGTAGTACGCGGCGCCGAAGAGGACACGGGCAGGCAGAGCCGCCATGAAAGGGAACCTCCGAGGAAACGGTGAACAACGGTATGCGAAATGCGCGCGCTACTGCTTGACTCCGCCGGTGGCCAGACCGCTCTGCCAGTACCGCTGGAGCAGCACGAACGCCACGACCAGCGGGACCACCGAGATCATCGAGCCGGTCACGACGAGCGCGAGCATGTCGCTGCTGGCGCCCGCCCCGCCGTTCTGCGCCTGGGCGGCCCAGGCGGAGAGCCCGAGCGTGATCGGGTACAGATCCGAGTCGTTGAGCATGATCAGCGGCAGGAAGTAGTTGTTCCAGGTCGCCACCAGCGTGAACAGCAGCACGGTCACCAGACCCGGCGACAGCAGCCGCAGCACGATCAGGAAGAAGATCCGGAACTCGCCGGCCCCGTCCATCCGGGCCGCTTCGAGGATGCTGTCGGGCACGGCGTCCTGCGCGTACACCCGCATGAGATAGAGGCCGAAGGGACTCACCAGCGAGGGCAGGATGATCGCCCACGGCGTGTTCACCAGCCCCACCTTGGCGAACAGCAGGTACGTCGGAATGGCCAGCGCGGTCGTCGGCACCATGACCGCGCCGAGTACGAGGTTGAAGGCGGCGCCGTTCCCGCGGAACCGGAACTTGGCGAACCCGTACCCCGCCGCGGCCGCCAGCAGCGCGGCACCGACGGCGCTGACACCGGCGTACACGAAGGTGTTGATCAGCCAGCGCAGGAAGACGCCGTCGTCCTGGCTGAACGTCGCGCGGATGTTCGTCAGCAGTTGCGGGGCCTCGGAGAACCACAGGCCGAAGGTGTTGATCAGATCCCGGGTGCTCTTCGTCGAGGCGATCAGCAGCCAGACGAGGGGGAGGAGGAAGTAGGCGAGCACCGCCAGCATGGCGATCGTGAGGGGTGTGCTGCGGCGGCCGGACGGTTGCCGGCGCCGCCGCCGCTCGGCGGATGCGGATGCCTTGTCCGCCGTACGGACCACAGTGGTCGCAGGGGGAGTTGTGGTGGTCACGCGGGCCTCCTGCGGTTCGCGGTGAGCAGGAAGGCGTACGAGATGATCACGATGACCAGGCCGAGGAGGAAGGAGACGGCAGCCGCGTAGTTGATCTGCTGGCTGGTGAAGGCGAGCGTGTAGGCGTAGAGGTTGGCGGTGTACGAGCTGTCGATGACGTCCGGGACGATCTTCATCAGCAGGTTGGGCTCGTTGAAGAGCTGGAAGCTGCCGATCACCGAGAACAGCACGGTGAGGGTCAACGCGGGCCGCAGCGCCGGGAGTTTGATGGACCAGGCGACCCGCCAGGCCCCCGCGCCGTCCAGTGCGGCGGCCTCGTACAGGTCCGACGGAATGGTCCGCAGGGCCGCGTACAGGATGATCATGTTGTAGCCGACGAACTCCCAGGTCACGATGTTCGCCAGGCTGCCGAGCATCCAGCTGTCGGTCAGGAAGTGCGGGGCCGGCAGCCCCAGTTTGTCGCTGAGCTGGGCGAACGGGCCGAAGTCCGGGCCGTAGAGGTAGCCCCACATCAGGGTGGCGACCACGCTCGGGACGGCGTACGGCACGAAGATGCCCAGCCGGATCACCCGGGCCAGGCGCAGCAGGCCGCTGTCCAGCGCGAGCGCGAAGAGCAGGGCCAGCAGCAGCATCACCGGGACCTGGATCACGAAGAAGGTCGCCACCCGGACGACACCCTCGCGAAGCTCCGGGTCCTGGACCGCGGTGACGTAGTTCTGCAGGCCGACGAACGAGGTGCCGCCGATCAGCTTCTCCTCGAACAGGCTGAGGTAGGCGGCGTAGCCGAGCGGGGCGAGGAAGAGGAGGAGGAAGAGGACCATGAAGGGCGCGATGAACAGCGGGCCCGCCGCCCCGGGGCGCAGGCCGCCCCGGGAGCGGCGGCGCGCCGGGGCAGCGGACGCGGGCGACGCGGCCGGTGCTGTCGACGTCGTGGACATCAGGGGGCCGCCTTCACGGTGAAGCCCTGGCCCTTGGCGTAGGTGGTGATCCGGGACTGCCAGCCGCCGAGCGCGGCGACCGTGTCGGTCTTCCGGGCCAGGGACAGGCCGACGGTCTCCGTCCAGTCCGTGGCCACCTGGTCGAGGAACGGCGGCCACTGGAAGGCCGGGTCGACCTGGTCGCTGATGCCGGCGAAGACCTCGTTGACCTTCTGGCCGCCGTAGAAGGCGGGCGTGTCGCCGATGTAACTCGCGTCCGCCAGCAGGGCCTTGGTGGCCGGGAAGAAGAACTGCTTCGTCGCGAACATCTTCGCGCTCTCGGGGTCGGTGTTGAGGAACTTCGCGAACTCCGCCGCCGCGATGGGGTTCTTGGTCGACCGGATGACCGCGGTCGTCGAACCGCCCCAGTTGCCCGCGCTCGGCGCGGACGCGTCCCACTGCGGCATGGGCGCCGCCCGCCACTTGCCGGAGGTGTCCTTGGCCGAACCGGAGAGGAAGGCCGGGCCCCAGGCGCCGACGATCCAGGTGGCGTACTTGCCCTTGTTGAGCGCGGCGTACCAGGAGTCGGTGAAGTCGGGCTCGACCCCGATGACACCCTCCTGGGCCAGCCCGCCCCAGAACGCGCCGAGCTTCTTGGAGACCGCGTCGTCGACACTGATGGTGATGTCGCTCTTGCCGGAGGTGACGTACGGCTTGGCGCCCGCCTGCCACAACAGGCCGTGCCAGGCGGCCACTTGGTTCGCGGCGAGGTTGGTCAGATAGACGTCCGGGTCGGCCTTGTGCAGCTTGCGCGCGGCCTCGGCGAACTCGTCCCAGGTCTTGGGGACGTCGATGCCGTGCTTGTCGAAGATGTCCTGCCGGTACAGCATGCCCATCGGGCCGGTGTCCTGCGGGACCGCCCACACCTCGCCGCCGCTGCCGCTGACCTGGCCCCAGGTCCAGTCGACGAACGACGACTTGAGCTCCGAGGCGCCGTACGGCCGCAGGTCGAGCAGACTGTCGGTGATCGTGAAGGTCGGGATGGCCTGGTACTCGATCTGCACCATGTCCGGGGCACCGCTGCCGGCCTTGAGGGCCGTACGCAGCTTCGTGTACTGCGGGACGCCCTGACCGGCGTTGACGGCCTTGACCTTGATCGCCGGGTACTTCTTCTCGAACAGCGCGATCTCCTGCGCGATGTCCGGGACCCACGTCCAGAACGTCAGCTCGGTCGGTGTCTGCATGGCCTTGTCGATGTCGGCCTGGCTGACCGGCTCCGACGAGGTGGAGCCGCCGGACCCGCCCCCGCCACAGGCGGTCAGGGCCGCACCGAGCGAGGCGGCACCGGCCGCGGTGAGGAGGAGACGGCGGCTGATGGCAGAGGGAGAGGCGATGGTTTTGCGCATGGTGAACTCCGGCCGGGGGCGAAGGGAGAGAGGTGAGGAAAGGGGAGGCGACAGCCGGGAGGGCTGGTGTGTACCTGTGGGTCGGTACACGGCCTCTTGTCGGTGGGGCTGCGGGTGGAGCTACCGGTGGGGCGGGGGTGCGGTGGAGGACCGTACGACGAGGTCGACCGGTGGGTCGCTCGGCGGCAGGGGATCCGCGTCCGGGTTCTCGATGGCGTGCAGGAGCCGCTTGAGGCCTTCCTGCGCCACGGCGTCGAACGGCTGGCGGACCGTGGTCAGGGGCGGGGTGACGTACGCGGCGACCGGGATGTCGTCGAACCCGACCACGCTCACGTCGTCCGGCACACGCCGGCCGGCCTCCGTCAGCGCCCGGATCAGCCCGATCGCCATGTCGTCGTTGGCGGCGAACACGGCGGTCACCGACGGATCGGCCGCGAGTGCACGGCCCGCTGTGTATCCGGAGGCGGCCGACCAGTCGCCCACGACGACGGGCGGCTCGGGCGCGCCGTGGGCGGCGAGCGCCGCCCGCCAGGCGGCGAGCCGGTCCCTGGCCGCGTACCAGCGTGGCGGCCCGGAGAGATGATGGACCGTCAGATGTCCGAGATCCAGCAGGTGTTGGGTGGCGGCTCGAGTGAGGAGGTCCGCGCCGCCGCCCGAGGTGACCGGGCGGGGAGTGGCGAAGGGGGAGGGCGCACCGATGACCAGGACGGGTACGTCGACGTCGATGGAGATGTTCCCGCCGCCCGTTTCCTCGCCCTCGTCGATGGGCTCGGAGACGACGATGCCGTCCACTCCCTGTTCGAGGAGTGAGCGGACGGCGCCGGCGACGCCCGCGGGGTCGCCCTCCATCGTGTTGACGACCCGCAGCGCGTACCCGGTGTCCCGGACGGCGCGCTCGATGCCCATCAGCAGTGACGCGGGCCCGTACAGGGCGGTGCCCAGTGTCACCACCCCGATGGACCTCGTCCGCCCGGAGGCGAGGGCCCGGGCGGCGTTGTTCATCCGGTAGCCGAGGTCCTCGGCGGCCTGGAGAACACGGCGGCGCACGTCGTCGGAGACGTACCGCTCACCGTTGAGAACCCGGGACACGGTCTTCTGGGAGACCCCCGCGTGCCGCGCCACGTCGACGCTGCGCGGCGTCGACGAAGTGGCGCCCCGTCCTGTCTGTCGTGTCACGGTGACTCCCGGTTGCCGGTGCCCCACGGTAGCCGGAGGGTGGCTCGGGCTGCCGTGGGCTGAGTGGAACTGCGCTGGACTGACCTGTGACGGCGCTCGACCGAGTTTCTGACTGCGCTGTCATGACTGCGCAGTCATATCTACGCACTCGGAGCGGGCGCGTCAAGGGGTCACGCAATCCCGGCGTAACTTTCGGCGTCGGGTTTCTTGGGTAGTTACCGGCTTTCCCCTGCCTTTTCTTCCTGTGTACGAGGAGAGCCGCCCGTGCCGTTGCGCGACATCGAGTCCCTTGCCCGCACCGCCCTGCCCGAGATGACCGACGACCTGCGGACACTGGTCGCATACGAAACCCCCAGTGACGACAAAGAACTGCTGACCGCCGGACTCGCCGCCATCGAAACCTGGGCGCACCGGCGTCTCGGCCCGCCCGACGAGGCGCTGCGCCACGACGGCGGCGCGTACGGAGACGTACTGGAGCTCCTCTACCGGGGCACCTCGCAGACGACGGTGCTGCTGCTCGCCCACTACGACACCGTGTGGCCGGCCGGCACTCTCGCCGAGTGGCCGTTCACGGTGACGGACGACGGCCGGGTGAGCGCGCCGGGCGCCTTCGACATGAAGTGCGGACTGGTGCAGGCGGTCTGGGCGCTGCGCCTGCTGCGGGAACGGAACCTGCCGCGTCCCACGGTGCGGCTGCTCCTCAACGGCGACGAGGAGATCGGCAGCCCGTTCTCCCGCCCCCACATCGAACGGCTCAGCGAGCATGTGGCGGCCACGCTGGTGTGCGAGCCGGCGGCGGGGGAGGAGGGCGACCTGAAGACGGCCCGCAAGGGCGTCGGCCTCTTCGAGGTGGCCGTGGAGGGGGTGGAGGCACACGCGGGCCTCGACCCGTACGGCGGCGCGAGCGCGGTGCACGCCCTTGCCGAACTGGTCACGCGCATCGCCGGGTTGGGCTCGCGCGAACACGGCACCACGGTCAACGTCGGTGTGATCAGCGGCGGTACGGGACGCAACGTCATCGCCGGACACGCCCGCTGCGGTGTCGACGTGCGCATCGCCGACCCCGCCGAGGCGACCCGGATCGACAGCGAACTGGCCGCCCTCACGGCCTCCGACCCCCGGGTGCGGGTGTCCGTCACCGGCGACTGGAACCGTCCGGCGATGGTGCCGACGCCGGCCTCCCAACTCCTCTTCAAACAGGCCGAGTCGGTGGCGGTCGAGCTTGGACTGGCGATCCGTCAGACAGCTGTGGGCGGGGCGAGCGACGGCAACTTCGTCTCCGCGTTGCGACGCCCGGTCCTGGACGGCCTGGGCCCGGTGGGCGGAGGCGCCCATGCCCGCGACGAACACGTGGTGCTGGCCCATGTCCCGGCCCGCGTCGCGCTGCTCGCGGGCCTGTTGACGGCTCACGCGGAATAGGAGTCCGTCCGGGGCCCTCACGTACGCTGGAGGAACAGTCGGCTCAGCGGAACGGGGATGTGGGATGACGTACGACGTGAAGACCACGGAGACTGTCGAGGCGGCGCGGCAGGCCCGGTTCGGGCAGTTGCCGGAGCGGATACGGGTGGAGGACATGGTCGCCGGGCAGCCGGCCTCGGTGCCGGATCCGGCGAGGGACGCGTACAACGAGGACGAGTGGCTGGTCCGGTACTGCCTGTGAGGAAGGGCGGGCCGCCGGACAGTGTCCGAGGGCCCGCCCTGCAGGGAGATGCGGGTCGGTCAGCTGACGTCGGTGGCGTCCAGGCGGTACAGGCCGCTGCTGGTCGACGTGGACGTGGTGGACGTGGACGTCGTTGTCGGCGAACTGGTGCTGTACGCCGATGAGTTGACCGCCGTGCCGTTCTCCTTCACCCAGGTGGCGATCTCCGCGTCGGTGCCCTGGCCGCCGTCGCTGCTGACGATGATGTAGTGCAACTTCCCGGACTTCACGAGGCTCTTGAGCTTGGCCAGGGTCATCGCGTTGTCGCTGCCCGACCAGCCGCCCATGGAGATCACGGGCTGACCCGACTCCAGGATGATCGAGGACGCCGTCTGGTCGGTGGCCACCGCCAGCAGCCAGGTGGCCCCGTCCTGGTGCTTCTTGAGGTACGTGATCATGTCGGACGACACTTGGGTGCCGCCGCCCATGCCGCCACCGCCGCCGTCACCGCTCGGACGCGTGCCGGACGACGAGGAGTTGCCGGACGGGGGCGTCCCCATGGACTGGCTGCCGCTGTTGCTCGTACCGCTGCTGCCGCTCGTACCCGTGGAGCCCTGCGGAGCACCGCCATCGCCGCCACCCATACCGCCGCCCATGCCGCCGCCCGTGCTGGGGCCGGCCGTCGGGTTCGTGCCGTTGGTGGAGCTGGTGGCCGCCGAGAGGGAGTAGGCCGCGGGGCCCGCCAGGAGGGCGACGACCGCTGCCAGGGCCGCGATGCCCAGCAGGCGCCGGCGCCGCATGAAGCGGCCGGCCAGCAGGCCGAGGACCGAGACCGTGGCCGCCACGGCCACCACGATCTCCGCGACCGTGTACAGCGTGCCGGAGCCGGACACCCGCTGGAGCAGGACGACCGCCCAGACCGCGCTCGCCGCGACCGCCACCGGGAGAACCCACGCCCACTTGGCCGCCGCACCCTCCCGGAAGGCCCGGTAGAGCATGACGCCGCCGGCGCCGGCCAGGGCCGCGATACCCGGGGCCATGGCGGTGACGTAGTACGGGTGGAAGGTGCCCTCCGCGAGGGCGAAGGTCAGGTAGTGCACGACGAACCAGCCGCCCCACAGCATCAGCGCCGCGCGCTTGGCGTCGGTGCGGGGGGCTCGGCCGCGTAGGACCAGGCCGGCCACGAGGGCGATCAGGGCGAAGGGGATCAGCCAGGAGATCTGGCCGCCCATGATCTCGTTGAACATCCGGTAGATGCCCGAACTGCCCCCGAAGCTCGCGCCGTTGCCCGCCGAACCAGCCGACGAACTCGCCCCGAAGATACGGCCGAAGCCGTTGTAGCCGATCACCAGGTCCCAGACCGTGTTGTCGGTCGAACCGCCGATGTACGGGCGGGAGGAGGCCGGGATCAGGTCGACGACCACCATCCACCAGGCGGAGGAGACGACCAGTGCCACCGTGGCCACCGCCAGGTTGCGGATGCGCCTGCCGAGGCCCGCGTTCGCCGCCCAGAGGTAGACCAGGAAGAAGACCGGCAGGACGACGTACGCCTGCATCATCTTGGTGTTGAAGGCGAAGCCGATCGCCACCGCCGACCACACCAGCGGCATCAGCCGGCCGGTGCGCACGGACTTCATCAGGGCCGCCGCGCCCAGCAGCATCAGGAAGACCAGGATCGGGTCCGGGTTGGTGTCCCGGGTGATCGCCACCGTGATGGGGGTGAGGGCGAGCGCGAGAGCCGCGACCGTCGCCGCCACCGGGCCGAAGTCACGCTTGACCATGCGGTGCAGCAACGCCACCGAGCCGGTGCCCACCGCGACCATCGGCAGCATCAACTGCCAGGTGCCGTAACCGAATACGCGGGCCGACAGGCCCATCACCCAGAGGGCGAAGGGGGGTTTGTCGACGGTGATGAAGCTGCCCGAGTCCAACGCCCCGAAGAAGAACGCCTTCCAGCTCTTCGTGCCGCTGTACACGGCCGCGTTGTAGAAGGTGTTGCCGGTGATGGAGGGCAGGTTCCAGGCGTACAGGGCCGTGGCCAGCAGCAGGATGACCCAGAGGGCGGGGCGGGTCCAGCGCGGGTCCTCGGGGGCGCCGGTGAACAGGCGTTTGGCGCGGGCCGCGAGGCCTCCGCCGCCGGTCGGGGGTTCGGCCCGGCGGCTGGGGTGCGGCGGCGCGCTGTTCCGGGTCGGCGGCGGGGCGAGGGTCGTCATGACGCGTACTCCAAGCTGGGGGCGGGGCTGCTGGTGTGCTGAGGCGCGCCGGTCGGACTCTGGCTGCTCTGTGCGGGCCTGCGGTGCGGTACGGGGATCCGGGCGCGGCCGGTGAGACTGCCGCGCAGCATCCGGCGTATGCCTCTGAGGTCGTCGAGGGCGGTGCGGACGATGTCCACGCGGCTGTCGGGGTCGTCGACCCGGTCGACCGGCACTTCGTGGATGCGCAGGCGGTTGGGCTGGGCCAGGACCAGCAACTCGTGCTTCGGGCCGCGCACCACGTCGGACTGGCGGTGCAGCCGGCTGCCGATGGCCACGGCGCTGTGGAGATCCATCAGAAGCGCCCTAGGCCCGTGGACAGGCCGACGTCCATGTACGCGACCACGTCGGCCGTCGAGCGGCTCCACACGTGCTTCAGGGCGCGCCCACGGCCCTTGGCGTCCAGATGGACGGCGTGGACGTGGGGGAGGCGGAGCGTCAGGTCGGTCGCCGCCTGCCAGGTGGCGTCCGTACTGGCGTTGTCAGCAACCGTGATCCGGAACGGGAACGGGAAGGAGGCTTCGGGGTAGGCGTGGAGACGGCCGATGCTCCCGGCGAGTACGTGCGCCTCGTTGTACACCGGCACCACGGTCTCGACCGAACGCTGCCGGACGCCTCTCGCGTTCGTTTCGTTCATGCCAGTGACGATCGGGGCCGTATCTGGGGCGACCCTGAGGCGATCCTGAGCGAGGTATGAGAATCAGCGAACTCACAGGCTGCCCACAGGGACCAGGTCGTCCTGGCACCTGCTTACACGTGACTTCAGGCCGTGTGCGCGTTTCCGCCGCCCGGGGCCGCCGACGCTATCAACTGGTCGATCAGCGCGATCAGCACGTCCCGGCACGACTCCCGGTCCCGTGCGTCGCACAGGAGGACCGGAGTGTGCTCCGGCAGTGCCAGCGCCTCCCGGATCTCGTCCGGCTCGTACGGATGCTCACCGTGGAAGCCGTTCACCCCGACGACGAACGGGATGTCCCGGCGCTCGAAGAAGTCGATCGCCGCGAAGCTGGACTCCGGCCGGCGCACGTCGATGAGGACCACGGCCCCCAGCGCGCCGATCGACAGGTCGTTCCACATGAACCAGAACCGCTGCTGTCCCGGCGTACCGAAGAGGTACAGGATCAGTTCCTGGCTGAGGGTGATGCGGCCGAAGTCGAGGGCCACGGTGGTGGCCTTCTTCTCCTCGATGCCGTCGAGATCGTCGATGCCGAGGCCGGCCGTGGTCAGGGGTTCCTCGGTGCGCAGGGGCACGATCTCGCTGACCGCGCCGACCATCGTCGTCTTGCCCACGCCGAAGCCGCCGGCGATGAGGATCTTGACCGTGTCGGGCGCCGAGGTCCCGTTCGCGGTCGGGTCAGAGCCGGCCAAGGCCGTCCCTCACTTTCTGGAGCAGGTCCATGTCCGTGGTGCGCGAGATCTGGCGCGGGGACCGGGCGGTGATCCGGCCGGCCTCCAGCAGGTCGCAGAGCATGATGCAGACCACGCTGACCGGCAGGTCCAGATGTGCGGCGAGTTCCGCCACCACGATCGGGCGTGCGCACAGCCGCAGGATCCGAGCGTGCTCGGGCTGCGGCCGGGTACCCCCGTCGGGCTGCGGATCCACCGCCGTGACCGAGGTGATCAGCGTGAAGTCCGCGCGGCTGGGCTTGGTGCGCCCGCCGGTGAGTGCGAACGGCCGTACGAGTCGGCCGGCCGCGTCCCCCCCTCCGCTCACCTCACTCGCCGGCCGCGCCGGAGACCCCGGCGCGCGGGGCCGCGCTGAGGTGCTCACCTATCTTCTTCACCAGCATGTTCATCTGGTACGCCACCACACCGACGTCCGCGCCCTGGCTGGTCAGCACCGCGAGATGGGCCCCGGGGCCGGCCGCGGTGAGGATCAGGTAGCCGTTGCGCATCTCGATCAGCGCCTGGCGCACCGGGCCGCCGCGGAAGTCCATGCTGACGCCCTTGCTGAGGCTCATCAGCCCGGACGCGGTCGCCGCGAGGCGCTCGGCGTCGTCGCGCAGGAACGCCGTCGACCTGCTGACGACCAGTCCGTCCTCGGAGAGCACCACGGCGTGGTTCACCTCGGCTACCCGGTCCACGAGTCCGGTGAGCAATTGGTCGAGCTCGGTGTGCGTGGCGGGGGTGGGGCGTGTCATTTCTCTGTCCTTCATCAGCGGTCTGCGGGCGGCGTCGAGGTGACTGGAGTGCCTGCGGCGGGGAGCTGTGCACCAGGTTCCTGAAGCGCGGTGTCCTCCCCATGGTCGTACTGCTCTTCGGCGTCGTCGTCACGGGCCTGGAGGGTGCCGCGCTGGAAACCGGACAGCGAGTTGGCGGCGCGCTCCGCCGAGAACTCGTCGAACCCGTCCTCGGACGTACCGTCGCCCTCGGTGTCCTCCAGCAGTTCGGCGGCCAGGCTGGTCTGCGGCACCCGGCGCGGCAACGGGGTGAGCCCGCCCTTGCGGGTGCCGCCGCCGCCCGCTTCGGCTTTCCGGTCGGTGCCCTGATCAGCGCCCCGCCCGGCGCTCCGGGCCGCCCCGGCCAGGGCGGCGGGGCGGGGAGCGGAAACGGCGTCGGCCGTCCGGGTCCGGGTCACGACGGGCACCGTCTCCCGGATGCGCTCGTGCGACAGACGCTCCGACGCGAGGGGTGCGGGCGCCTCGCCGGACGCGTCCATCGCGGCCGGGCACTTCCCGTCCGGCGCGGTGAGTTCACGTACGACGACATCGTGCGGGATCAGTACGATCGCCGTCGTACCGCCGTAGGGCGAGGAGCGCAGCGTGACGTGGATGCCGTGCCGGACGGCGAGGCGCGCGATCACGAACATGCCGAGCCGCAGGTCGTCGGCGAGCGCCACCACGTCGAACTGCGGGGCCTGGGCCAGGTGTTCGTTGAAGGACGCGTAGTCCTCCTCGGACATCCCCAGGCCGCGGTCCTCGATCTCGATGGCCAGCCCCTTGGCGACCATCGCGGCCCGTACGCCCACCGGGCTGGGCGCGGGGGAGTAGGCGGTCGCGTTGTCGATCAGCTCGGCCAGCAGGTGGATGACGTCGGCCACCGCGGGCGGCGCGAGGTACACCTCCTCCTCGGTCTGCACCTCGACGCGCTGGTACTCGGCGACCTCGCCGACGGCGCTGCGCAGGATGTCGATCAGCGCGACCGGTTCGGTCCAGCTGCGGCCGGGCCGCTCGCCGCTGATGATGACGAGGTTCTCCTCGTAGCGGCGCAACTGGCTGGCCGTGGAGTCGAGTTCGTACAGCCCCTTGAGAATTTCCGGGTCCTGGTGGGCGCGTTCCAGCGCGTCCAGCTTGGTGAGCTGGAGGTTGACCAGGTTCTGGCTCTGCCGGGCGATGCCCAGGATGACCTTCTGGAAGCCCCGCCGGGTGTCGGCGAGTTCGACCGCGGTGTGTACGGCGGTGCGCTGCGCGGCGTTGAACGCGTGGGCCACCTGGCCGAGTTCGTCGTGGCCGTAGTCCAGCGGCGGGGTCGCCGACTCGACGTCGACCTTCTCGCCCCGGTTGAGCCGCGCGACCACGTCCGGCAGCCGTTCCTCGGCCAGGCCCAGGGTGGCCATGCGCAGTCCGCGCAGCCGACGGGACAGGGACCGGGTGATGCGCCAGGACAGGACGATGCACAGCAGCAGCGCGACGAATCCGCCGGCGCTCAGCGAGGCGGCCTTGATCAGCAGCGACCGCGCTTCGTCGGCGCTGCGGCTGAGCAGCCCCCTGGTCTCGTCGTGGATGAGAGAGCCGTACTGGACGCTCAGTTCGTCCATCGCGGCGGACCACTGCTTCTGCTTGTCGGGCAGGGTGATCTTCTGGTCGGTGCCGCCGCCGGGCGTACCCGACGCGAGCACCTGGTCCTCGATGGAGGTCAGGGTCCGCCAGGCGGACCCCTGCAGGATCGATTCGGTACGGGTCTTCGCCGTGCCGCTCAGCGACTGGATCAGCTGGTCCTCGACGACCCAGCGCCGGGCGCTGACCAGCCGGACGTACGCCTCCCACTGCTTCTGGTCGAACCGGCCCGAGGGCCAGGACAGGGCGAGCTGCGAGTCCTCCTGGGCGACCAGTTCGGCCGCCTGCTCCAGCGAGACGAGCGGGCCGGCCTGCGAGGTGAGGTCGCCGTCGTCGACCTGGGAGAGCTCCTGGAAGGCCTGGATCTGGTTGCGGATGATCGACGAGTACTGGTCCACCACCTGTTGGGCGGAGATGTCGGTGAGGTGGTCGACCTGGCCGCGGTAGTACTCCAGGCTGCCCGTCGCCGCGATGACCGAGTACATCCGCTCCCCGATACGGTCGGGGGCCTCCTGGATCGCCTTGGTCTGACCGACCAGTTTCGCGACCGCCGCGTTCGTCTCTTGGCGCTGCGCGTCCAGGGCGGTGCGGTCGCCCTTGGGCGAGGACAGCCACTGGGCCGACAGCGTGCGTTCCCTCTGCAGCGCCAGCGTGGCATCGGTGCCCATGGCACCCGTCGCCTTGCTGAGCCCCGTCTGGTCCCGCAGGGCCAGCCCCTCGGAGAACATCTGAATCGTCGTCACGCCCCACATGGCGGCGAGGGTGACGCTGGGGACCAGCGCGAGCAGGATCAGCGAGAGACGTATGGAGCCGAGACGGCGCCGGGCACCTTTGCGTGGAGGCATCGTCGTCCTAGGGCGATCAGCGATGGGCGGAAGGGACAGAAGAATGGTGAAAGCGGAGCAGAAGCGGAACACGGCAGGGTCCGCAGGATGCTATCCGTACAAGTGAACGTACGCACCGTGAGCCCCCAAACCTTGGCGCAGCCGTTGTACGGCCATTGCTGCGCAGATGGGTTCGGGAGCGGGGCGGAGGGGAAGCGGAGGGAGGTTGTGGCAGGGATCCGCGGGCGCGTCCAAGGGCGGTGTCAGCGGGTGCCGTTGGCCGAGAACGCGGCGACGTCGGCGATGTTCTGCTTGGTCACGAAGGCGGGCCCGGTGAGCACGGGAGCGGATCCGCCGCCGCTGAAGTTGCCGTTGGACTTGTACAGCCAGATCGAGTCGACGGCGAGATATCCCTGCAGGTAGGGCTGCTGGTCCACGGCGAACTGCACGTCACCGCTCTTGACGGCGTTCACGATGTCGTCGTTGAGGTCGAAGGTGGCGATCTTCGCCTTGCTGCCCGACTCGTCGACCGACTTCACCGCGGCGAGCGCGAACTGCGCGCCCAGCGTGACGACTTCGTCGATGGTCGGGTCCTGGTTCAGCCGGGCCGCGACGATGGCGGTCACCGTGTCCATGTCGGTGCCGTTCACGTACAGGTTCTCGGTCTCGCCGGCGAACGTCTTCTTCACGCCGGCACAGCGCGCCTCCAGGGCGACGTTCCCCTGCTCATGGATGACGCAGAGGGTGTGCTTGACCTTGAGCGTGTCCAGTTTGTCGCCGAGCGCGCGGCCCGCGGTGCTCTCGTCCTGGCCGAAGAACTCCAGCAACCCCGCGGAACGCCAGGCGTCGATACCGGAGTTCAGGCCGACGACGGGTATCCCCGCCGCCTTCGCCTGCGAGACCGCGGCCTTCATGGCCTCCGGCTTGGCGAGGGTCACGGCGATACCGTCGACCTTGTTCTTGACCGCGTCCTGCACCAGGTCGGCCTGGGCGGCGGCATCGGGGTCGCTGGCGTACGTCAGCTCGATGTTGTCCTTGGCCGCGGCGGCCTGCGCGCCCTTCTGGACGCGCTCCCAGAAGGCGTCGCCCTTGGCTCCGTGGGTGATCAGGGCGACCTTGAGCCGGGGGGTGCCGGCGACGCCGGTGCCCTTGGCGGAGTCCGAACCGCCGGAGCCGGAGCCCGAGCAGCCGGCCGCGAGAAGACATGCGGCGGCCACGCCGGCGGCAACAGCCGTGGCGCGGGCGGATCGTGCGGAACCGGAAGAGGCGGGGGGTGTGTTCATGAGGGTGCGGCACCTCGCTGCGCGGCCGAGGAGGAGAGGGACGAGACGGGGAATGGGTACGGCGAAATCTGCGCGATCGTCGGCCGACGTGCACTGACTGTCCGACTTTCGCTGGGGCGGAGCCAATCGGATGTGACGCCTGGTAGTCAAGTGAGCAACCAGGTGGAAGCAGTGGGCGGATGGGTGGGTAGTGTCAGAAGGATTGCCCGTGTGGAGGGCGAAGGGAAGGGGAAAAGGCACCTCCGGTTCCCGTTTCGGACCCGGGAGCCGGCCGATCCATCTGCCCATCTCCCCGCCTCTCCCTGGCGGTCAGGCTGCCCCGCCCGTCCTGCACCGAGGAGTGTGACGTGAACGAGTGGCTGATCCGCCGAGGCACAGGACAGCCGCACGACGGGGTCGACCGGCTCCCGGCCCTGCCCGCTGCTCGTCACCGGCGAACCGGGCAGCGGCAAGAGCACACTCGCCCACGCCGTGGCACACGAACTGGGCCTGGGCCGCGTACTGCACTGGCCCATCGTCAGCCGCACCCAACTGGCCGACGGGCTCTCCACATACGACGCCCTGGGCCGCCTCCAGGACCTCCAGATCACCCGCCCGCGCCGACAGTCGCAGGACACGGAGACAGCTGGGCCCTCTGAACAACAGCCGCCGGGAGACGCCGGGTTACTCGCCCACGGCATCGGCTGCTACCTCCAACCAGGCCCGCTGGGCACCGCGTTGCTGCCCACCGCACGACCCCGGGTGCTGCTCGTCGACGAACTCGACAAGAGCGACATCGACCTGCCCAACGAGTTCCTCAGCGCCTTGGAGGAGGGCGAGTTCGGTATCCCCGAACTGGAGAGGATCGCCGAACACAGCCCGTCGGTACGGATCCGCGACACGACGGCCGCCCCGTGGAGGTCCATGAAGGCCGCGTCCGCTGCCACGCCTTCCCCTTCATCGTCCTCACCAGCAACGGCGAACGCGACGTCCCGGTACCGCTGTTGCGGCGCTGCGTCCACCTCCACCTGGAACCCCCGGACGGGGACCGGCTCGCCGCGATGGTCCGCGCCCACTTCGGCGAGGACGCGGCCGAGCAGCACGCCGACGTCATCGCCCGGCTCCTGGACCGCAGGCCTGGGCGAACAACGGGCGGCCGACCAGCTCCTCAACGCCGTCTACCTCTCCCGCCAGGCCCAGGACGAGGAACCGGGCACCCGGGCCCACCTCGCCGACTGACTCATACGCCCACTGAACCGGACGACGAGGTGAGGGGCGATGGCGTTGAGGGCACCCAGTCGTACGACGCGCCGGGCGCCGAGATCCTCGTACCGATGGCGTCCGCCTTTCCGGACCGGCTGTCCCTCGGGCACGCACTGCGCCCCCTCCAGGGTTGGCTGCCGCCGGCCCCGCGACGACGGCCCGCTCGACGAGTCCCGCACCGCCCAGGCGAGCGCCGTCGAGGACTGTGCCCTGCCGGTCCTCCGGGCCGACCGGCGCCGGCAGGCCCGGATGCAGCTGCTCGTCGACGACTCACCGTCCATGGGCGGGCGCCTGGGAACGCACCCTGGAGAACTGCGCCTCGCCTGCGAACTGTCCGGCGCCTTCCGGCCGGTGACCGTCCACCGGCTGCGTCCGCACCCCGACGGCGGAGCCGCAGTGCTGTGCCGGGCGGGAGCGAGTGGCTCGCCCCGGCGGACGGTCTGCGCGACCCGGGCGGCCGGACCGTCACCCTGTTGCTCAGCGACTGCTCGGGCCCACTGTGGCGACACGGCGTCGCCCAGCGGCTGCTCCGCCGCGGACTGCGCACGGGCCCGCTGGCCGTCGTACAGCCGCTGCCCGCCCGCCTGTGGCCGCAGACCCTGCTGCCCACCGAACCCGGCACCCTGCGGCGCACGGCGGGACCCGGCGGGAGTCTCGGTTTCCGGCCGTTCCGCGACCCGGCTCCCGGAGCCGGAGAGGCTCTGCCGGTCCTTGTCCTCCCGCCGGCCTCCGCCGCGCTCAGCGACTGGGAACGTTTGCTGTCGGAACGATCCGGGGACGCGCTGACGGCCTCCGTGGCCCGGGTCGGGCCCGCGGACGAGGGAACGGCACCCCGTCCCCGCCCCGACCGAACCCCGGAACAGCTGGTCGAGGACTTCCGCACCGCCGCCTCCCGCCGCCTCGCGGTCTGCCTCTCGGCAGCCCCGCTGTCGTACCCCGTGATGCAGCTCGTCCAGCGCGCCCTGCTGCCCGGCACCAGCCCGGCCGAACTGGCCGAGGTGCTGTTCAGCGACCTGCTGGTGACGTTGGAGGCCGAGCGTGACGGTCACGGCCCCTGGTGCGAATTCATCCCCGGTGTACGGGATTTGCTGCTGCGTCGACTCGAGCTCGACGAGGCCCGCGCGGTATTGGAGCAGAGCTCGCGCTATCTGGAACGGGTATGGGGACGACGCGCCCAGAACTTCCCGGCGGTGCTGGCCGGCCACATCTTCGGCGCGGCGGTCCGGCCCGCCGAAACCGACAGGGAGGACATGGGGGACATCGACGACGGGGCGGACGGGGAGGACGAGGCCGGCATCGCCGCGGAAACGCCGTCCGTCCGACGGTTGCCGCAGCCCTTCGCCGACGTACCCCGCAGGGTGCTGCGCCGGTTCCAGCCCGGTGACATCGACGGTGTCGAGATGATCACACAAGCAAACGATCTAGTCTCCGAGGTGGCTCGGGTGTCGGCGGTGGCCCGCGCGCGGCTGGCACGTTTCGAACGGGAGGGCGGTATCCGGGACCTCTGGGACGCCGTACGGGCTCTGCGCGCCGTACCCCTCAATCCGGAGACGGCCCCGCTGCTCGCCGAGTGCCTGTTGTCCCTGTGGGACATCCACCGGGGTGCCCAGGAGGTGATCACCGCGCTCGGGCAGGCCCTCCGGGCGGCGGGAGGGATGGGCGAGCTGCGGCCGCGCGCCCTCTGGCGGCCGGCCGAGGCCCACACCGCCCGCTGGACCCGCACCGCCGCCGGACGAGGCCCTGCGTATCGCCGAGCGTGCCCTGCGCGGGATGACCGCGGCGATGGGAGCCGACCACCCCTGGACCCTGGGCTGCGCCTTGAACGTCGCCGGTGCCCGCAGCCTCGTCGGGGACTCGGAGGGCGCCGCGGGCTACAGCCGGGACTGCATGGAGCGGTCGGCCCGGGCGGTGGGCAGCGCGCACCCGCTGACCCTGATGGGCAAGGCGGCGCTCGCGGCCCATCTGCGCTCGCTCCGTCAGATCGATGCCGCCGAGCGGCTGGAACAGGAAACCTTGGGGCAACTGGTCGAGAGCCTGGGTGCCGACAGCCCCTTCACCCTCGCCGTACGGCGCGGGGAGCGGCCGTACTGGGACTTCGAACCCCAGCCCGAATGACCGGCGGCCCTTCCCTCCGGAGCCGGAGGGAAGGGCCGCCAGGGCCGCAGGTGCTGCCCGGGGTTACGGCTTCCGGGCCACCGCCCCGTACATGGCGATGTCCTCGTCCCTGATCCCCTCGCCGCTGTCCGCGTCCGGCAGCCACTTGTGGACCTGGACGATGCCCGGCTCGATCAGGTCGAGGCCCTCGAAGAACTCCTCCGCCTCCGTGAACGTGCGCAGGCGCATCGGCATGTTGCGGGCCTTGTACTCGCGGGCGACCCGGCCCACCTCCTCCGGGGCGAACTCGGCGGTGCCGATGGACATCGCCAGGTAGCTGCCCGAGGGAAGGGGGTCGAGGAGCCGGCGGACGATGCCCACCGCGTCGTCCTCGTCCAGGACGAAGTGGACGATCGCGATCACCGTGAGGGCGACCGGCTTGTCCAGGTCGAGGGTCTCGCGGAACTCGGGGGAGTCGAGAATGGCCTCCGGGTGCTGGAAGTCGGCCTCGATGTACGCCGTCCGGCCCTCGGGTGTGCTGGCCAGCAGGCCCTGGGAGAGGGTGAGGACGATCGGGTCGTTGTCGACGTAGACCACCCGGGACTCGGGGGCCACCGACTGGGCGATCTCGTGCAGGTTCGGGGAGGTCGGGATGCCGGTGCCGATGTCGAGGAACTGGCGTATCCCGGCCTCCTTGGCCAGGTAGGCCACCGCGCGGTTCATCCAGTCGCGGTTGGCCTTCATGTGGATCGGCAGGGCGGGCCACTCGTGCGACATGGCGTCGCCCGCTTCCTTGTCGGCGGGGTAGTAGTCCTTACCGCCGAGGATGTAGTCGTAGATCCGAGCGGAGTGTGCGTTCTCCGTGTCGATCCGGTCGGCCGGCCATCCGTTCTCGGGCACGCCGCCCCTCCCATTCACGTGGTGAGTCTGAGTGTGAGTCTGTGTCAGGTCTCAGTAGAAACAAGGCAGTTCGGTTGATCAGAGCAGGAAGTCTGCTGCACCCGCCTTCACGCCGGCCAGGAAACTCGTCATCTCGTGCGGGGTGAAGACCAGCGCGGGGCTGTCGGGATCGGTCGACTGGCGGACGGCGACCCGGCCGTCGGCGAGCCTCTTCACTTCGACGCAGGCGCCGCCCGCGTCGTCGCTCCATGGCTTGGACCAGCCCCGTGAACCGAGTTCACGGGCGGGCATGCCGTTGCGTATGGAGTGGCTGTGTACCGGGTGATGGGGGTGTGTGGGGTGGTGCATGTCAGAGCTCCTTGCGAATCGCACCGAGGAGGGCCTCGGTCTTTCTGGCGGGCGCCGACTGCGCGCCCAACCGGTCCAGAGCCTCGCGATAGACGACGACGTCGTCGCCCTTGTCGAGATACACCGCGCCGACCAGACCGCTCAGGTAGACGATGTCCGGCAGCTCGGGTGCCCTGAACCGGAAGAGATGGAACGCTCCGGCCCGCATCGCCGGATGCGGACCGTTGCCGAACGGCATGATCTGCAAGGTCACATGAGGAAGCGCGTTCATCGCGATCAGATGGTCGATCTGCGCGCGCATCACCTCCGGACCGCCGACCGGCCACCGCAGCACGGTCTCGTCCATCACGATCCACACCCGCGGCGGCGCCGGGCGGGTCAGCAGCTCCTGGCGCCGCAGGCGCAGCGCCACCCGCCGGTCCGTCGCCTCGGACGAGCCGTGCGGATTGCCGGCCCCCAGCAGTGCACGCGCGTAGTCCGCCGTCTGGAACAGACCCGGCACGAACTGCGCCTCGTACGCACGGATCTGCAACGCCGCCTGTTCCAGGCTCAGATATGCGGCGAACCAGTCCGGCAGTACGTCCCGGTAGTTGTGCCACCAGCCGCGTTTGTTGGCCTCGCGGACCGACTTCAGAAAGGTGTCGATCTCCTGCTGGTCCGTCACCCCGTACGTCTGGAGCAGCTTCTCGACGTCCGGCAGACGCAGCCGCGCCACCTTGGCGGACTCCATCCGGCGGATCGTGGAGTGGCTGACACCGATCGCCGCGCCCGCGTCCTCGTACGTGAGACCGGCGCGCGTGCGCAGCTCTTCCAACTGCCTGCCGAGGATCATGCGCAGGACGGAGGGGGCGCCGCCCCAGTCGGTCTCCGCGGTCACACCTACCCCCTCACACCGGGCTCAGGGTCGCAGTCTGTCACGATCATCTTTCGACCGGAGCAGCATGCACCGCACAAATTGCAAATTTCAACTTGCTGGTTGCGAGGCGTTGTTGTCAGGTGTCACAGTGTTCGTACCGTCCCGAAAACGGTGAACGACGAGACTGAACGGCCCAGTTGGGGGAGAAGGGGTCGCAACCTGTGCTGCTGTGAGGCGGGTTGACCTGCTCGTTGATCACTTCGGGCGGCGTCGCACCGGCCAGGGTGCGCAGGCAGACGAAAGGCGAACGGCGATGGCTCCGCCCTCCCTCCCCCAGCCACTCGGCCGACTGCCCCGGGGCAGGATCGGCGGCCACGCCGACTACTCTCCGCAGTCGGACGTGTTCGTGAAGTCGGGCATGTTCGGTCTGCCTGCGACTCCCGCCTCCGTGGGCGCCGCCCGCCGCAGAGTGCGCGAACTGCTCGACGCATGGGGTGTCGGCGCCGACACCTCGGACAACGCCCTCCTGGTGACC
Source organism: Streptomyces sp. NPDC020898 (assembly GCF_044333925.1). Classification (NCBI taxonomy): domain Bacteria; kingdom Bacillati; phylum Actinomycetota; class Actinomycetes; order Kitasatosporales; family Streptomycetaceae; genus Streptomyces; species Streptomyces sp. NPDC020898. Next base: position 400,634 of record NZ_JBIRRV010000007.1, on the reverse strand, counting down.
TCCGAGCTCGTCACCAACGCCCTCACCCACACCGCCAGCGAGCAGATCGTGTGCCGGCTGCGCCTGACCGCCGGGCGGCTGCACATAGAGGTCGAGGACGAGAACCGCGGCGGGACCCTGCCGGCCCAGCGGGTGCCCGGCCCCGACGAACAGTGCGGACGCGGACTCCTGCTGGTCGGCATGGTGAGCAGCGACTGGGGCGTCAGGGACGCCCCGCAGGGGTCCGGGCGCGTCGTCTGGGCCGAACTTCCCGACGAGCGGGACGAACCGACGGAGGTCGGCGGGCCGACGGCGCCGGTCGAGGTCGCGGTGCAGGTCGAGACCACGGTGCCGGTCGGGACGACAGCAGCTCCCGCCGGGACGACAGCTCCTGCCGGGAGTGCCCCCGCCGTGCCTGACATAACCGGCGCACCTGCCGCGCCCGACGCACCGGCCCCGGTCAGACCCGCGGCCGCCTTACCTCCGGCTCCGCCCGCCGACCGCACCCCCAAGGCCGCCGCACCCGCCACCTGGCCCGCGTCGGCCCCGCACCACACCCGGCCCGTCCCCCACTCGGCCGAAGGAACCGCCTCACATGGACCGTATGGAACAACCGCGCCGCACTATCCGTACTCCCGCTTCTGACCAGCGCCCGCACAGCCCGCACAGCCCGGTCACCTGTTCGCCCCAGTCGCCCCACGCGCCCTGCCCGCTCCACTCCGCAACCCACGTCCCTCCCCGCCCGCTCCACGCACTCTCCTCCACCAGGCTCCCGCGCGAGCGCCCCGGCCGCCTCGTCCTGCCCGCGCGGCTGACCGCCGGCCTGGGCTGTGACGCCGTGAGTACGCCCCGGGAACACGGGCAGCGGATCATGGACAGCCTGCCCCGCGTCGGCTGTGTCTTCGCCGACGACCAGCGCTGGTGGTGGATCGTCCCGTCCGGCTCCCATCTCGGTGTCACCTGGCCGCCGAGCACCCGATACGCGGTCGGCGCCCAGTTGGCCGACCCGTCCTGGACGCGCACCCGGCCGGCGTCCCCGTCCGCCCGGCCCCGGCTGATCCACAGCCCCGAGGACGATTCCCCGTACACCCCGCCGATACCGCTGTACTTCCTCGCCTGTCGACTGGCCGGCAGTGTTCCCACCTGGTCGCTCGGCGCGGGCGGCTGATCCCGCCGACTCCCTTGCGCATCCCCCGGGGCGAAAGGCCTCGGGGGATCTTGACGGCTCTTATGTTACCGGTAACATGGAAGCCGTCCTCGCACCGGAGCGGGGACGAGTCAGCCACGTACCGAAGGGGAGCCCCCGCATGCCCGCTCTGACGACGAGGTCCGACGGTTTCCTGCTGCACGGCGAACCGTTCCGGATCATCTCCGGCGCGATGCACTACTTCCGCATCCATCCCGACCAGTGGGCCGACCGGCTGCGCAAGGCCCGGCTGATGGGCCTCAACACCGTGGAGACGTACGTCCCCTGGAACCTCCACCAGCCCGAGCCCGGCACCCTCGCTCTCGACGGCATCCTCGATCTGCCGCGCTATCTGAGGCTGGCCAAGGCGGAGGGGCTGCACGTGCTGCTGCGGCCCGGCCCGTTCATCTGCGCCGAGTGGGACGGCGGCGGGCTGCCCTCCTGGCTCACCACCGACCCCGACATCCGGCTGCGCTCCAGCGACCCCCGCTTCACGGGCGCCATCGACCGCTATCTGGATCTGTTGCTGCCGCCGCTGCTGCCTTACCTCGCCGAGTCGGGCGGTCCCGTCATCGCCGTCCAGGTGGAGAACGAGTACGGGGCGTACGGCGACGACCGCGCGTATCTCGAACACCTCGCGGAGGCTCTGCGCTCGCGCGGGATCGGGGAGTTGCTCTTCACCTGCGACCAGGCCAACCCCGAGCACCTGGCGGCGGGCAGCCTCCCCGGAGTGCTCACCACCGGCACCTTCGGCAGCAAAGTCGGCGCGTCACTGGAGCAGTTGAGGGCACATCAGCCCGAAGGGCCCCTGATGTGCGCGGAGTTCTGGATCGGCTGGTTCGACCACTGGGGCGAGGAGCACCACACCCGGGACGCGGCCGACGCCGCCGCCGACCTGGACCGGCTGCTCTCGGCGGGTGCGTCCGTCAACATCTACATGTTCCACGGCGGCACCAACTTCGCCTTCACCAACGGCGCCAACCACGACCACGCCTACCAGCCCATGGTCACGTCCTACGACTACGACGCCGCCCTCAACGAGAACGGCGACCCCGGACCGAAGTACCACGCCTTCCGCGAGGTCATCGCGCGGCACGCACCCGTCCCCGACGAGCCGGTTCCCGCGCCGAGCGTCAAACTCCCGCCTACCGGCGTCGAGTTGGGGCAGTGTGCGCCTCTGCTGCCGAACGTGGGGCTCCTCGCCAAGTCCGTCCGTACCGAGGCCCCGCTGACGATGGACGAGCTGGGACTGCGCGCCGGGTACGTGCTCTACCGCACCACCGCTCCCGCAGCGGGCGACGGGCTGCTGCACTTCGCCGGCGGCGTGGGCGACCGGGCGCAGGTGTTCGTCGACGGCGCCCCAGTCGGCGTACTCGAACGTGAGCGGCACGACGAGACGCTGCCCGTGCGGATTCCCTTCGCCGGGGCGGCCGTCGACGTGCTCGTGGAGAACATGGGCGGGGTCAACTACGGGCCGCGCATCGGCTCGCCCAAGGGGCTCCTCGGGCCGGTCACCTTCAACGGCACCGCCCTGCACGGCTGGGACAGCCACCCCCTCACCCTCGACGACCTCAGCGCGCTGCCCTTCGCCCCCGCCGACGTGGCCCCGGCTGCCCAACCCGCCTTCTACCAGGGCACGTTCGAGGTCCGGACGCCTGCCGACACCTTCCTGTCGCTGCCCGGCTGGACCAAGGGCCAGGCCTGGATCAACGGCTTCCACCTCGGCCGCTACTGGAACCGCGGACCGCAGCGCACCCTGTACGTGCCCGCGCCCGTACTGCGCCCGGGCACCAACGAGTTGCTGCTCCTCGAACTGAACGCCACCACGTCCGTACAGGCCCTGCTCACCGACACCCCCGACCTCGGACCGGTGAAGCCGTGACCCACCACTCCCTCCGGGTCCCCACGCCCGCCGGGCCCCCGCTCACCGGGCACCTCCCCTTCACCGACGCACCGGGAGTCGCCGACCCGATCGACGTGACCAGCCGCTGGTTCACGCGCGGCGGACGCCCCTGGTTCCCGGTCTCCGGCGAGTTCCACTACAGCCGCTACCCGGCCCGGGAGTGGGAGGAGGAGCTGCTGAAGATGAAAGCGGCCGGGGTGACGGCCGTCGCCAGCTACCTCATCTGGATCCACCACGAGGAGACCGAGGGCCGGATCCGCTTCGACGGCGACCGCGACCTGCGCCGCTTCGCCGAACTCTGCGCCCGCCACGGCCTCGACTTCATCCCGCGCATCGGGCCCTGGAGCCACGCCGAAGTGCGCAACGGCGGCCTCCCCGACTGGCTGCTCGCCCGTACCGACGCGCCCCGCACCGACGACCCCGCCTACCTGGAACCCGTACGCGGCTGGTTCGCGGCCGTCGCCGGGCAGTTGAAGGGGCTCGACCGGGCACATGGCGGCCCGATCGTCGCCATCCAGATCGAGAACGAGCTGTACGACCAGCCACATCACCTCCTCACCCTCAAGCTGATGGCGCAGGAGGCCGGGCTGAGCGCCCCGCTCTGGACCTCGACCGCCTGGGGCGGGGTCCAACTCCCGCCCGACGAACTGCTTCCGCTGTACGGCGGCTACACCGAGACCTTCTGGACCGAGTGGGACGGCGGCTGGCCCGACACCTGCCGCAAGCACTTCTTCTTCACCCACCAGCGCGACGACGAGGGCATCGGCGCCGATCTGCGGCCGACGCACGTGCGCGGCGGAGAACCGGCGCCGACCGACCGATTCCCCTGGGCCACCTGCGAGTTGGGCGGCGGGATGGCCGTGGCCTACCACCGCCGGCCGGGGGTCGACGCCGCCGACATCGGCGCGCTCGGGCTCACGAAGATCGGCTGCGGCTCGGTCTGGCAGGGCTATTACATGTTCCACGGCGGCACGAACCCGGCGGGCGAGTTCACCACCCTCCAGGAGTCCCACGCCACCGGCTACCCGAACGACCTCCCCGTCCTGACGTACGACTTCCAGGCGCCGCTCGGCGAGTACGGCCAGTACCGGCCCTCGTACGACGAACTGCGCCTCCAGCACCTGCTGTTGGCCGACTTCGGCGAGCGCATCGCACCCATGGAGTCCGTGCTGCCCGAGCGGCAGCCCGCCGGGCAGGGCGACCGGGAGACACTGCGGTGGGCCGTGCGCGGGGACGGGGACTCGGGTCTCCTCTTCGTCAACAACCATCAGCCGCACGAGCCGTTGCCGGATCATCCGGACACGTCGTTCACCGTACGGTTCCCGGACGGGCCCGAACTGACGCTGCCCAGCGCGCCGGTGACGGTTCCTCAGGGTGCCTATTTCTGCTGGCCGTTACGGCTCGACGTGGCCGGGCTCCGGCTCGACTGGGCCACCGCCCAGCCGGTGTGCACGGTCGACGTCGGCGGACGTACCGTCCTGGTGCTGGCCGCCACCGACGGTATTCCCGTCGAACTGGCCCTGGACATCGGCACGTTGAGGTATGTGCACACCCCCATGGGACAGGTCGTGTCCGCCGACGGACGCTTCCTCGTCACCGGGCTGCGGCCCGGCACCGACGCTCTCGTCGAGGTCGGCACGGTGGACGGCGGACAGGTCGGCCTGCTGGTGCTGGACGCGGCGACGGCCCGTACCGCCTACCGGGGCGTGGCATGGGGAGCCGAACGGCTGATCCTGTGCGGCGACGCGGACGGGATCGTCTTCGACGAGCCGGCCGGGGAGGTACGGGTGCACAGCTCGGCGGCTCAGACGTCGTTCGCCGTGCTGCCCGCACCCGATCGGGCACCCGGGGAGAACGTGGGAGTCGCCGCCGACGGGGTGTTCACCCGATACACGCTCCCTACGAGCGACGACCGCGGCTCCGGCATCCTCGGGGTCTCCCTCGTCCGGGCCGCCGGACCCGCCCCCGGCACCGTCACCGGGGTGCTGGACCGGGCCAGTGCGCCCGCCGACAAGGACTTCGAGGACGTGGCCGCCGAGTACCTCATCGACGTACCGGACGACCTCCCGCGCGCCGGAACGCTGTTGCGGATCCACTGGACCGGCGACGTGGCCCGCGCGTACGTCGGGGACACGCTGGTCGCCGACCAGTTCTTCGCGGGGCGGGTCTGGGACATCGGCCTCGACCGGCTGCCGGACGAGGCCCTGCGTGCCGCCGGCGGGCTGCGGGTGAGGGTGCTGCCGTTCGGCGCTGACGCGCCCGTGTACCTGCCCGTGCCCGTGCCGGCGGGCGAGGCCGGGATCGCGCGTGTCGAGTGGGTCACCGTCCGGACTCAAGTGATCACCGTGTAGCTCCCCGGCCGGTGGTGTCGTCCGCCCGGCGGCCTATCCTGTGGGCCAGCCGGGCGGGGCACGACCGCCACGGGACGAGGCAGAAGGAAGCACCCCCAAAATGACCCGAAGTGCCAGTGGCGGCGCCGTTCCCAAGGGACGCAGCCGACGCAACTTCGCGGGAACGCGCCCGGTGATGGACGACGTGGCGCGGCTGGCCGGTGTCTCCAAGCAGACCGTCTCGCGCGTGCTCAACGACAACCCGGCGGTGCGCGCCGAGACCCGGGAAGCGGTGCTGGAGGCCATGCGGTCGCTCGGCTACCGCCCGAGCCGCAGTGCGCGCTCCCTGGCCAGCGGCCGGACCCGGATGCTCGGGGTGATCTCCTTCGACGCGGCCCGCTACGGGCCCGCCTCCACCCTCACCGCGATCAACACCGCCGCCCAGGCCGCGGGCTACCTGATCAGTTCCATCGCCCTCGACACCGCCGACCGGGACACCGTCGTCCAGGCCGTGGACCGGCTGTCGGCGGAGGGCGCCGACGGGGTCATCGCCATCGCCCCGCAGCGACGGGTCGGCAAGGCGCTCGCCGAGGCCCACCTCGACACCCCCCTCGTCGTGATGGACAACGCCCTCGGGGACGACACCCCGATGGTCACCGCCGACTCCCGGGGCGGCGCACGCGCGGCCACCGAACACCTGCTGGCCCTGGGCCACCGCACGGTCCGGCACATCGCGGGACCGGCCGGCTGGACCTCCGCCGAACGCCGGGCCGCGAGCTGGCGCGCGACGCTTCAGGAGGCCGGCGCGGAGGTTCCCGAGCCGTTCGTCGGCGACTGGAGTGCCGACTCCGGGTACGAACTGGGCCGGCGGCTCGCCCGCGACCCGGACGTCACCGCCGTCTTCGCCTCCAACGACCAGATGGCGCTCGGCGCGCTGCGGGCCTTCCACGAGGCCGGCCGCCGGGTCCCCGACGACGTCAGCGTCGTCGGCTACGACGACATCCCGGAGGCCGCCCATCTGCTGCCGCCGCTCACCACGATCCGTACCGACTTCCAGGAGATCGGCACGTGTTCGCTGCGGCTGCTCCTCGCGCGGATCGACGGCCGGGCGGAGCCGGGCACGGACTCCGGCGCCCTGGTCACCGTCATCCCCGCCCACCTCATCGTGCGGCGCAGCACGGGGCCCGCACCGGCCTAAACTGGGCCGGTGGTGAGAGGCGGAACAGGTGCAGGCAGCTCTGGTTGCGACGATCCGTCCGCCGAGGTGCTGGCGGAGGCCGCCGGGGCGTTCGGGCTGCTCGCCTCGCCCGCCCGGCTGCACATCGTGTGGGTGCTGGCGCAGGGCGAGAGCGATGTGACCGGGCTCGCCGAGCGGGTCGGCGGGGCGCTGCCCGCCGTGAGCCAGCACCTCACCAAACTGAAACTTGCCGGTCTCGTCGGGTCGCGGCGCGAAGGGCGCCGGCAGGTGTACTTCGTCGACGACCCGGACATCGTCACCGTCGTACGGCTACTGGTCGGACGGCTGACCGACCGCACCGAGGCTCAGCCGTAGCTGAGGTTCGAGCAGGGGTTGTCGTCCGCCGAGCGGGCTCCCTCGGCGACCTCCTTCGGGAGCGCGGTGGGCTGCGGTGAGGCTGTGGAGCCGCCCTTGTACGACTCGCCGACGACCACGTTGACGGCCGCCCCCGGCACCGGCTGGAGGGCCGCGCCCGGGAAGACGCGGGCCACCGTCCGGGCCTCGGACTTGTGGTCGGGGCCGTACTCGATGACCGTGGTCGCGTGGTCCTGGCTGCTCGCGGTCGCCGTGCCGGTGACCGTGAAACCGCTGCGGGTCAGTTGGGCGGCGGCCGTCGCGGCCAGGCCGGTGACGGTGGTGCCGTTGTAGACGGTGACGGTGATCCCCTTGCCGGACACGGGAGTCGGGGTGGCCGTGGGGAGGGCGCTCGGCGAGGCCTTCTTCTTGCCGCTCGCGTCCTTGCCGTCCAGGGTGCGGTCGGCCTTGAGGGCGGCCCAGAGGTCAGTGGCGTCCGGCTCGACGATCGCGACGCGTGAACCCTCGTACCGCCAGGGGACGGTGACGAACTTGGTGTTGTGCAGGTCGATGTTCTTCAGCGACATCGCGAAGGAGATCAGCTTGTCGGCGGAGCCGAGACCGGCGTCCACGGTCAGGGACTTGGTGGCCGCGTCGGCGAGGGGGAGCAGCTTGGTCGGGGTGAGACCGTTGCTCTTCACCTCTTTCATCAGGCTTGCCACGAAGGCCTGTTGGCGCTTGATCCGGCCTATGTCGGAGCTGTCGCCGATGCCGTGCCGGATCCGGACGTAGTCCAGCGCCTTCTGCCCCGAGACCTCCTGCTCGCCCTTGTCGAAGAGCAGCTTGCCGCGCGTGGGGAGTTTGGGCTTGAGGTCACGCTCGTACAGCTTCTGGGGGAGGCAGACCTTCACCCCGCCCACCACGTCGGTCAGCGCGGCGAAGCCCTTGAAGTCGACGACGACGGTGTGGTCGACGCGCAGACCGGTGATGCTCTCGACCGTGTTCTGGGTGCAGGCGGGGTTGCCCTTGGCGGTCTCGCCGACCGAGAAGGCCGAGTTGAACATGTCCCGCCGCGCGGTCGTCCACTGGCCGTCGGGCAGCTTGCAGGGCGGGATGGTGACCAGAGTGTCGCGGGGTATGGAGACCGCGACGGCGTTCTTGTGGTCGGCGTAGACGTGCAGCAGGAACGCGGTGTCCGACCGGCCGATGTCGTTCACGTCGCCGCCGCCCAGCGCGGCGTTGCCGTCGTTGCGCGCGTCCGAGCCGATGACCAGGACGTTCTCACCCTTCGACGAGCCCGCCGGCGGGCGGTCGTTCGACAGGCCGCCCGAGTCGAAGGTCTTGATGTCACCGTCCAGCTTCAGATAGACCCAGCCGGCGCCGGCCGCGGCGAGCAGCAGGAGCGAGAGGACAATCGCCAGTGCCAGCCGACCACGGCGACCCGGCTTGCGCCGCCGGGTGCCCGCGGCGGACCGGTGTCGCGGGGGTACGGTCCGCCCGCGGGTGCTGGTGGTCATCGGTGCCCTTCTCACGTGTTGCCCTGGTCACACAGTTGCGCAAAGTGGCAACTGTTATGTGTGACGAAGGAAAGGGCTGTGAGGTTGTGCTCCAAAACGGACCGGAACCTGGCACCTTCTGATCGCGGCGGTCGTGTTCACGGTCGCCCCACGGGAGCCCGTCGCCGATCGGTAAGATCATCTGCGTGGCCGCTTCCGAACCGACGATCCTGGCGACCTCCGGCGGACACCGCACCGGGGGCCGGACCATGGTGTCCTTCGATGCCCTCGTGCATCACGCCGTCGACCTCTCCGGCGCCCACGGCCGCCGACCGCGCGTCATGTACGTCGGTACGGCCATCGGGGACGCCGAGCACTTCACGGCTCGTATGGGCGAGGCCGCCCGGGTCGCGGGCTTCGACCTCACGCCCTTGCAGCTCTTCCCCATGCCCAACTTCGACGACGTCGAGGGCACGGTGCTCGAACAGGACGTCGTCTGGGTCATGGGCGGCTCGGTGGCGAACCTGCTGGCGGTGTGGCGGGTGCACGGCATCGACCGGATCATGCGGCGTGCCTGGGAGGCCGGTGTGGTGCTCAGCGGCGTGAGCGCGGGCTCCCTCTGCTGGTTCAGCGGCGGCGCGACCGACTCCTTCGGCCTCGAACTCCGGCCGCTCACCGACGCGTTGGGCTTCCTGCCGTACGGCAACGGGGTGCACTACGACAGTGACGCGGGCCGCCGCCCGCTGATCCACCGGCTGGTTGCCGACGGCACCCTGCCCACCGCGCACTGCACCGACGACGGGGTCGGTCTCGTCTACCGAGGGACCGAACTCGTCGAGGCAGTAGCGGAGTTGCCGGGCAGGGGTGCCTATGTCGTCAGGTGTGAGGGGGATTCGGCGGTGGAGGAGCGCATCGAGCCGCGCAGGCTGCCGTCGGTGCCTTCCTGACCGCCGTCCGCTGCTGTGCTCTGCGTGGATTCCGTGGCGTTCGGGTCCGCCATGGCGGCCTTGGCCTGTCGCCTGTTCTTACGCCGCTGCCGGCGGCTGACACGCGGTTCCTGGTCCGGTAGCCAGCCGAAGACCATGCAGCTGCCCACGATTCCCAGGATGAGGCCCACGAAGAAGCCACCGAGGTTCGAGGTGACCCAGGTGCCCAGCGTCAGCATGATGCCGACGATCGAGTAGAACAGGCGTTGCGCGGGGTTGAAAAGGATCAACAGACCGCACACCACCATCAGCGCCGGCAGCAGATAGCCTGCCAGGCCCTGCATACCCAGGTGCACGACGAGCTTCAGCGAGATCTTCACGGTGAGCAGGATCTCCACCCCGCCCAGGGTGAGCAGCAGCCCGCCCAGGAACGGACGGTGGGCCCGCCAGGTTCTGAAGGCGGGCCCCACCCCCTCTTGCTTGATGCCGGACATCAGCAACCCGTCTGGCTGAAGCTGAGCTTCAGCCCGGGCAGCTTGAACACGGCTGCCGTGGTGGCGTAGTTGGTCGACCGCAGGTTGGCGATGCGGATGGTGTCCGCCTGCTGGCTGAAGACGCCGGCCGGACCCTTGACGCCCGCCTTGGTGAGCGTGCTGGCGTCGTTGCCGATCTCGATGTTGCTGAAGGACGCGTCGCCCGACTGCTCGGTGCCGTCGAGCGTCAGGTCGGTCGCGGACACCGGAGTGCCGTTGCCGCCCGCCTTGATCAGCAGGTTGATGCCGCCCAGGTCGACGCTCTGGCACAGCTTGGTGATCGTCGCGTTCTTGATCGCGGTGGTGATGACCAGGACCTGGCCGCCGGTGTCGCCCTCGTTCGGGCTGTTCTCGATCATGTGGTCGAGGCCGCCGAACTGCTCGAAACCGGTGCCGTTCATCTCGGTGGCGGTGACCGTGAACGGCATGCCGGAGATGGCGAACTGGACACCCAGGGCGCCCTCCGCGGTCAGGACCGCGAGGGTGGCGGCGACCAGGGTGGCCGGCACCGCCATGATGGCGGCGCGGCGGCCACGGACCCGGCCGCGTCGCTCGGCGCCCTTGCCGGCGCCTTCGAAGAACGGGGACACGTTGGAGGATCCCGCACCCCCGGAGCCCCCGGAAGCGTTACCGCTTCCCGGCTGCTCAGGGTTGGATCCGGCGGACGACGAGACGTCCGAGGACGAGGCCATGGCTGCTCCCAAGTGCATAGTCAATGCGTCAATGCTGGTCGGGCTTCAGTGGCGCGTTGTCCTGGCGCGGACAGCGGCTGGGGCGTAGGCCTCCTCGCAACTCCCGGCAGTTGCAAGGGCTTTCACGGTTACGCACCAGTAGCCGCCGAGGAAGTTACCCGTGGTTACTTTGGAGGGTCAAGGGAGTTGTGGAAAAAGGGTGCGGATTATGCGCCACCTGTGACTTCACGGGGTGATCGAGGGCTGTTCGGGGGTGTCCGAGGGCCGTTCGCGGGCCCTCTCGCGGGTTCTCCGAGGGTCGGTGCCGGCGCCGGTGTCAGGATCGAGAGGCGCACGGAGATTTCACTCGGGCGCATCAACTTCCGTTCCATGCCTTGACGTTGACGGTCCCTCAGGTTTACAACTCTCGTGGTTTCCCCGGATCCGTGGCGCCGGATCCGCAGCGGTGCGAGCCGCTCTTCCCGGACTCATCTCTCATTCCGAAGTCCGCCTCCGAGGCACCGGCACGGCCACTTCCCCCCTGGGCCATCGCCGGGTCGCCCTGTCCCGCCCGGTCCGGCAGGAAGCCTCCCTCCAAGCCTTCCTGCCGGTCACCGGCCGGTTGTCGTTGCCGGTCCGTCACGTACGGAGAAGGCGTTACGGGCCGGCGACGCCGTCTTCCCGCGCCCTTCATGTGTCCGGAAACGCGTACTTCCGCGTGCCCTGACCTCTTCGGCACCACCCCCTGCATCACCCCCCAATCCCACCCCCCCCAATCCCACCCCCGACCCCCCCCAGCTCCAGAAAGAGGCACCCGCATCATGCGTACCCGTACCCGCACCGCCCTCGCCCTCGCCGCTGCCGTCGCCGGGCTCTCGGTCGCCGCGGTCACCCCCGCGTCCGCCGCCGACACCGTGCTCACCGTCAACAGCGCGGCCGGCGACGCCGTCGCCGTGGGCGACGTCCTCAGCGCCTCCCTCGCCACCGGCACCGTGGCCACGCTCTACTCCAGCGCGACCGGGACGAGCGGCGTCTCGTGCGCCGCGTCGACCTTCACCGCGTCGGTCGAGGACAACCCGGCCGCGCCCGGCACCGCCACCGAGTCGGTCTCCGCGCACACCTTCGGCACTTGCACCAGCAACGTCCTCGGAGTGCTCGGGGTGACCAGCGTGACCGTCAACAACCTGCCGTACACCAGTGCGGTGGGCTCCGACGGCACCGTCGTCATCACCCCGGCCGAGGGCTCCACCATCCAGACGACCGTCGTGCTGCGCACCCTGCTGGGCAGCATCAACTGTGTCTACCAGGCGCCCAGTCTGTCCGGTACCACCGGCGCCGACGACAACAGCATCAACTTCGCCAGCCAGCCGTTCACCAAGTTCTCCGGCTCGTCGCTGTGCTTCAGCAGCGGCTACTTCACGGCCAAGTACGCCCCGGTGCAGGACGTGACGCAGGGCGGCGCCACGGTCTTCGTGAATTGACGCTGCGTCAATAAACGTCTGTGCAACCGGTGTTCACCGGCGGCGCAGTCGCAGGGCGAGGGCGGCGACCACGGCGAGCAGCACTGCCGCGGCGCCGCTCGCGATCAGGGGCCGCTGTGAGTCGGAGTCGCCGGAGGTGGAAGCCACCGGGGCGCCGGCCACAGTGCTCGCGGCCTCAGGGGCGGCGGAGTCGGCGGACTCCGCCGCCTGTCCCGTCTTCGCGGCCCGGGCCGGCTGCTCGCTCGGCTCGGGCTCCTTTGTGGGGGAGGCACTCGTACGTTCCCGAGCGGGCGTCGGGGAGACGGCAGCGGCCGGGGCGGACGCGTCGGTGTCACCCGTACTGCTCTTCGCTTCCGGGAACACCACATCCGAGCACGAGTAGTACGTGTCCGGCGAACCGGAGTTCTGCCAGATCGTGTACAGCACATGGCGTCCGGTCCGGTCCGACGGCAGCGTCATCCCGATGCGGTACGCGTCGCCCGTCATCGCGGGGTCCTTGACCTCGGCGAACGGCCGTTCCGGCAGATCGGACCACGTCAGCGGCCCGGCCGGGTCGTACCCGGGCTTCGTCAGGAACATCTTGAACGTGCCGGCGTGCGGGATCGTCGAGCGGTACGTCATCGTCAGCCGGGCACCCGCCGTCAAAGTGGTCGAGGGCCAGTCGGCGCGAGCGAGGTCGAGCCCCCGGTAGTCGGACAGCCCGCCGCTGCACAGCCGGCCGTCGGGGATCACCGCACGGTCCCGGCCGCCCACGTTCGGGACCCGCAGGTTGTCCCAGAAGGTGAAGGGCGCCCCGCCGTTCGCGGAGACCGCCGCCCGGCAGGCCGCCGTACCGGCCAGGCTGCCGCCGTCCGGGGAGCAGGCGAAGACACGGCTGACCGGCGTGGTGGGCGCACCATGGGCCTGAACAGGGCCCGCCGCCCACAGGGTGAGCAGCAGCGGCGCCGCGAAGGCGGCGGTGCCGGTGAGTGCGGCGGTCGAGAGAGTGCGGCGCTGGGCGGTCATTCGGGACGTCTCCTCGACCGAGGGGGAACAGCTCTGCTGCGCGCGGACCCGGGAACAGGCCTGCTCTCGGGCAGTACGGGCAGCGGGCGGGCCGCGTTCAATCGCGGCGGGAACCTGACCAGCGCGGCATCGCGTCGTCCATCCGGCCAAGACGAGCCGGAACATGAGCCGGTATTCCCGGGCAACCCACCCAACCCGGTCAACTGGCCGTCGTTCAGGGGCGGTTTCCGGTGTCCGAGGGTGGGGATCCGGACTGATCGAGGGTTTCCCCTGTATCCGGATGACCTTCCCTTTGCCTAATGTTCCACCACAGCCGCCCCATAGGTAACCCCGAAACGGGCCGCTCGCGCTTGGCCGGCCACCGCGCCGCTTTTCGAACCGCACCCCCCGCCGCTTCGACGACGAAGCGATTCGCCCGCTACTCCCCGCTGCCCGCGCGGCCCGGAGTACGGCCACGAAAGGCAAAGCCCTTGCGTACCTCACCCACCCGTGTCACGGGGCGGAAGCTGATATCCGTCGCCGCGGTCTCCGCCGCGCTGGTCGCCGCGGCCACCACCTCGGTCGCCTTCGCCCAGACGCCCGCCGCTCCCGCCGCCCCGGAAGCCGCCGCGCAGGCGGTCGCCGCCCCGGCCGAGCGACTCATCGTCGGCTACAAGGCCGGCGCCGCCGAGGCCAAGTCGAACCAGGCCGCCGACGCCGACGCCGCCGCCAAGGGCAAGGAGACCGGCGAGAGCCTGGACTTCCAGCGTCGTCTGGGCACCGGTGCCGCCCTCGTCGACCTGGGCGAGCAGCTCACCAAGACGGACGTCGCCGACGTCATCGCCGAGTACCAGGCCGACCCGCAGGTCGCCTACGTCGTGCCGGACCGCCTCAACACGCCGCAGGCCGACCCGAACGACACCGAGTACAGCAAGCAGTGGGACCTCTTCGAGACCACCGCGGGCATGCGCGTCCCCGGCGCCTGGGACACCGCGACCGGCACCGGCGTGACCGTCGCCGTCATCGACACCGGCTACGTCACCCACTCCGACCTGGCCGCCAACATCGTCGCGGGCTACGACTTCATCTCCGACACCGCGGTCTCGGTGGACGGCAACGGCCGTGACAGCAACCCGGCCGACCCGGGCGACTACTACGCCGCCAACGAGTGCGGTGCGGGCATCCCGGCCAGCACCTCCTCCTGGCACGGAACCCACGTCGCGGGCACCATCGCCGCCGCCACCAACAACAGCAAGGGTGTCGCGGGCATCGCGTACAACGCGAAGATCTCCCCGCTGCGCGTCCTCGGCAAGTGCGGCGGCTACGACTCCGACATCATCGACGCCATCACCTGGGCGTCGGGCGGCACCGTCTCCGGTGTTCCGGCCAACGCCAACGTCGCCAAGGTCATCAACATGAGCCTGGGCGGTGGCGGTGCCTGCACCTCCGCCACCCAGACCGCGATCACCAACGCCGTCAACCGTGGCACCACGGTCGTCGTCGCGGCGGGCAACAGCAACGCGAACGCCTCCGGCTACTCCCCGGCGAGCTGCGCCAACGTCATCTCGGTCGCCGCGCTGAGCCGGACCGGAGCCAAGGCCTCGTACTCCAACTTCGGTTCGCTCGTCGACATCGCGGCCCCGGGCGGCCAGACCAGCACCGGCACCGCCAACGGCATCCTGTCGACGCTGAACTCCGGTACGCAGGGCCCGTCCACCGAGTCCTACGCCTACTACCAGGGCACCAGCATGGCCGCCCCGCACATCGCGGGCCTCGCCGCGCTGATGAAGTCGGCCAGCTCCTCGCTGACGCCGGCCCAGATCGAGTCCGCGATCAAGACCAACTCCCGTGCCCTGCCCGGCGCCTGCTCCGGCGGCTGCGGCGCAGGTCTGGCCGACGCCACCAAGACCGTGCAGGCTGTGACCGGCACCGGCGGCGGTACGACGGGGACCGTCTTCTCCTCCACCACCGCGGTCTCGGTCCCGGACAACGGCTCCGCCGTCGAGTCCTCGATCGCCGTCACCGGCCGCACCGGCAACGCCCCCTCGGCCCTCGCGGTCGGCGTCGACATCACCCACACCTACCGCGGTGACCTGGTCGTCACCCTGGTGGCGCCCGACGGCACGACCTACGCGCTGAAGGCGTCCAGCACCTCGGACTCCGCGGACAACGTCAGCGCCACGTACACGGTGGACGCCTCCAGCGAGGTCGCCAACGGCACCTGGAAGCTCCGAGTCCAGGACGTGGCCGCGCAGGACACCGGCACGCTCAACAACTGGAAGCTCACCTTCTGAACGAACCACCCGTCAGCGCAGGCAAATTGACGGTGTGACAGAAACGGGCGGGTCGGCCGGCGTGGATGGACGCCGACCGACCCGCCGCTGCATGCGCCCCTATGGGGGGCGCAGCCCATCCCATAGGGGCGCGGGGCTGTATCGATCTGCGGCTCCGCCGCGGGGCGCGACAAGCCCCCACCGGCCCGCGGTGAACGATCCGCCCGTCCCGCGGAGCGATCAGCTGAACTCCGCCACGTGCTCCGCCGCCCACTCCCGATACGAGCGCCCCGCCCGACCGAGCAACTCCGCGACGTCCGGCTCCACTTGCCCCTTCGCCCCGTCCCGCCCCCGCGCGGCACTCTCCGCCAGAGCGTGGGCCACCGCCTCCGGATAGCGAGCGAGCAGTCCCCGCAGAACCTGATCCTCCGTCAGTTCGACGAACTTCAGCGGCCGTCGCAGCAACTCACCCAGGATCTCCGTCTGTTCGACCGGGGTGACCCCCGCAGGCCCGGTCAGCGCGTACGCCCGCCCCGAGTGCCCCTCCGGGGAAACCAGCGCCCGTACCGCCACATCCGCGATGTCCCGCGGGTCGATCGCCGCGGTCGCCACCGCGCCGCCGGCGCCCCGCACCACGCCCTCCGCCCGGATCGAGCGGGCCCAGCCCAGCGTGTTGGACATGAAGGCGCGCGGTCGCAGCAGGGTCCACGACAGGCCCGAGGCGCGCAGCAACCGCTCGTTCTCCCGCTGCCACTCCGTGACGAGGTCGGTCGCGTCGGGCTCGGTCACCGAGAGGGTCGTCAGCTTCACGATGTGCCGAACTCCCGCCGCCCGGGCGGCCGTCAGGAAGTTCTCGTCGTGCGCGTGCGTCAGCGGGTTCGCGGTGACGAGCAGCGCCGACCGTACGCCGGTCAGCGCCCCGCGCAGACCGGCGGGGTCCTCGAAGTCGCCGCGCACCACCTCCGCGTGCGGGCCCGCGAGGGCGGCGGCGCGGGCGGGGGCGCGGGCCAGCAGCCGTACCGGCTCGGCGGCGGGGAGGCGCCGGGCCACCAGGCGGCCGACGGTGCCGGTCGCGCCGGTCAGCAGGATCACGACGCCTTCAGGACGGGCGACTCCAGGGAGGAGAGGACCCGGGCACCCCGGTCGGCCCTGCTGTCGAGGCCGAGCAGCAGCCCCGGCACCGCGATGCTCGGCAGGATGTGCGCCCACAGCACGGACAACCGGTGACCGAGATCCGCCCGGTTGGTCATCGCCCGCGACATCACCTGGATGCCGGTGAAACCACCGACCAGCAGGTCGACCGTCTCCGGCGGATCCACCGTGGGCAGCAGCTCGCCCTGCTCACGAGCCTGTTCCATGAGGAACGTCAGCCGCTCCGACCACTGCCGGAAGGGCTCGGAGTGATCGACGTGGTTCGGCGTCTCCTGGTCCACTGCCAGCCGCACACTGCCGCGCAGCAGGGAGTTGGTCAGCAGCCGCTGACCGACCACGAACGTCATGTCGATGATCTCCTGCAACTTGCAGGGCTGCGGCGGCACAGTGCCGAACGGCACCTGCTCGTCGAGTACCGCCTGCGCGAGCGATTCCTTGGAAGGGAAGTGGAAGTACAGGGCGCCCTTGGTGACCTCGGCACGCTCCAGCACCATCGCGATGGTCGTGGAGGTGTAGCCGTGCTCGTCGAAAACCGCGCCCGCGGCTTCCAGGATCGCCCTGCGCGTCCTGATGGCGCGCTCCTGTTTCGCCATAAGAGCCCCTCCCTGGCGCCCAGTTGGCCGATGTCCGTTTCGCTGCCGTATTGGCGCTGTGCTGGTGCGTGACGGCGCGTGGGTCAGGTGCGCCGGAACCGCCGATCATAGGGCCGGACCGGCTGATCTCGTTGAAAACAAACCGGTCGCCTCGTACTCTATCGCTCACCTATGCGGGCGCCTTTCCGTCTGCCATGCCCATACGGGGGACCGAGGGAGAGACATTGCTTCCAGTGCAGCAGTCTGCCGAAATCCCGACCATGACGGCGGGTGTTCCGCGCCAACTCGTGCATCGTGCGGCGATCGCGGAGACGTTCCCCACCGGCTGGTCCCGAGCGGAGGCCGACCGGTTCAGCGTCTCCGCGCAGTGGCCGCGCGTCCACTGTTTACACGTGTCGCCCGACCGCACGACGTACGATCCGCTGCTCGTCGTGGAGACCGTGCGCCAGGCCGGGACCCTGCTCAACCACACCGAGTACCAGGTGCCCCTGGACCACCAGTTCGTGCTCCAGGAGTTCCGGATCACCACGTTCCCCGAGTACCTGGGCGTCGGTCCGAGCCCGGCCGAACCCACCGTCGACATCAGCTTCTCCGACATCCGCTACCGCGGCAAGCGTCTGGTTTCGGCCCGCTACGAGGCCGACGTACGGCTGGACGGTGAGCGGGTCGCGCATGCCGATGTCGCCTTCACCTGCACCAGCGGTGCCGTCTTCAGCAGGCTGCGCGGCGGTCGTACGGCCGCAGGAGTCACCGCGCTGCCGGTCCCGCCGGGCCTGCCGGCCGCCGATGTGGGCCGGGATTCGACGGCGGATGTGGTCCTGGCACTGCCTGAAGGGGCTGACGGTCACTGGCAGTTGCGAGTTGATACCGGTCATGCTGTTTTCTTCGATCATCCACTCGACCACATACCGGGCATGTTGCTGCTGGAGTCCGCCCGCCAGGCCGCTCTGGCACGGACCGGCCCCGACTCCGGCCTGATACCCGTTTCCTTCGACACCACCTTCCACCAGTTCGCCGAACTGGACCTGCCCACCTGGATCGAGGCCACGGACGAAGGTGACGGGACCCTGAAGGTGCTGGGAACACAGGAGGGACGCACGGTTTTCGAGTGTGTGGTGGGCACCGCTGAACGGTCGGCTATCTTGTACAGGGAGTAAGAAACAAACGGCATATCCCGTTTTTCTTACGGGAGTTCAGGAGCACGGGGACGGTTGGGAGAGGTGGCGCCAGTGCCGAGGCAGTTACGCGCCGAGCAGACCCGCGCGACGATCATCACGGCCGCGGCCGATCTGTTCGACCGGCACGGCTACGAGTCGACGAGCCTGAGCGACATAGTCGAGCACGCCCATGTCACCAAGGGCGCTCTCTACTTCCACTTCGCGGCGAAGGAGGATCTGGCCCAGGCCATCCTGGAGATCCAGTCCAGGACCTCCCGGCGGATGGCCAGGGACATCGACGGCCGCGGCTACTCCTCGCTCGAAGCGCTGATCCGCGTCACGTTCGGGATCACGAGGATGGCCGTCGAGGGCCCGATAGCCCGGGCGGGTCTTCGACTCGCCGCGGGAGATGTCGTCGTACGGCCGCCGCTGCGGCACCCGTTCCGTGAGTGGTCGGAGATGGCGTCCGGCAGACTCCTCGGCGCGGTCAAGGAGTCCGATGTCCATCCGGACGTCGACGTCGACGCGATGGCCCACTCCCTCGTCAGCTTCTTCGTCGGAAGCCGTGTGGTCAGCCGCGCGGTGGAGCCCTTGGGGCGCCAGCCCCGCCGGACGGCGGACATGTGGCGGCTCACCATCCGGGCACTGGTGCCCACGCCGAGGCGGGCGCGGTATCTGAGCCTGGTGGCGCAACTGGAGCGGGAGATAAGGGTGGTGGCGTGAGACGGGCGGGGCGGGCGGCGGCGGGTGGCCTGATCCGGTGTGCGGGGCAGTGACTTGACCGGTGTGCATGGCCCGCGACTTGGCTGGCATGCGGGGGCCCGCGACCTGAACCGATGGCTCGGGCGACGTGAACCCAGTAGGGCGAGTGGGGCGAGTCGCTCTGTCGGGTTCGGGTGGCCGGCCTTCGCGCGGTGGGGTCCCTGGGTCGGACGGCTTTCGCGCGGTGAGCTCCCCGGGCCGCGTGTTTCGCGGACGGTACGGTGAGGCGCATGCCTGCCTCCGACTCCGTGTCCCCGCCCGTGATCCTCGGCAACGAGCCGGGCTCGTTCCCCTGGAGCGTGCTGGCCGAACGGCATCCCGCGCTCATCCAGAAGGTGCGGGACGCCTTTCCGTACGGCCCCGAGCAGCACCGCGCGCTCGACGCGCTCCTCAAGAACTGCACCGAGGGTGTCGTCGAACCCCTCCCCGCCGGAGCCGAGGACCGGGGGCAGTGGGAGGAGTGGGGGACCCTGGAGTACGCGGGCCGGTCCTGGTTCGATGTGCCGTGGCTGTGGGCGGAGGGCTACTTCTACCGCCAACTCCTCGAAGCGGTCGGGTACTTCGGAGGCAGCCGGAGTGATGCTGCCTGGCGTGGCATCGACCCCTTCCGGCCCTTCAAACTCGCCGAACTCGACGCTCCCGAGACCGGCGAGGAGCTGGCCGCGCTCGACGATCTGGTGGGCCGGCCGGCGGAGGAGCAGACGCGCGCCCTGCTCCACGGCTCGTTGTGGGGCAACCGCGCCGACCTCGGTTTCCGGCTGTCCGGTGCGGACGAGGGAGGGGAGGCGGCCGGACTGGTCGCCGACGACAGCGAGGCCCTCTGGTCACTGCTCCCGCCCGCCCGGCGTACCGCCGGCACGGTGTGCCTGGTCGCGGACAACGCGGGCCGCGAACTCGTCCCCGACCTGCTGCTCCTGGACCACCTGCTGACCCGGCGGCATGTCGAACGGGCTGTCCTGCACGTGAAACCGCACCCGTTCTTCGTCTCCGACGCGACCACCGCCGATGTGGTCGACGCGCTGCACCGGCTGACCCGGGCGCCCGGGGAGGCCGCCGCGTACGGCCGCCGTCTCTGGTCGGCGATGGCCGACGGCCGCCTCGTCGTACGCGCCCACCCCTTCTCCTGCGCCCCGCTTCCGTACGCCGCGATGCCCGACGACCTGCGTGAGGAGTTCGCCTCGGCCACGGTCACCCTGATGAAGGGCGACCTGAACTACCGCCGCCTGGTCGGTGACCGACTCCGGCCCCCGACCACGCCGTTCGCGGACGTCACCGCGTACTTCCCCGGCCCGGTGGCGGCCCTGCGCACCCTGAAGTCCGATGTGATCGTCGGCCTCGACGCCCGTACCGAGTCGGCGCTCGTCACCGCGGAGGGGCAGCGCTGGCGAACGAGCGGCACGCGCGCGGTGATCCAGGTGTCGTCGCACGTGTCGCGGTCGTAGCGACTGGCCGCCGGTCCCACCGGATCCAGCCAGACCGACTCATCGTCCTGTGGTGATCATGTCAAATCTTTGATAGGCATGCGCGCATGGCGTTACGTCCATTGCGCTCGGGAAGTGGAAAGCTCGCGGCGGTACTGGCCGCCCTGACTCTGGCCGTCGCGGCCTGCAGCGGCGACAGCTCGGACTCGTCCTCCTCTAACGGCGGCAGGGAGCGGATCAACGTGGCCGCCCTGCCGCTGATCGACTGCGCCGCGCTCTACATCGCGCGTGACCGCGGTCTGTTCGAGAAGGAGGGTCTCGACGTCCGTGTCCAGCAGGTCCAAACGAGCCTCCAGGCGCTGCCCGCACTGGCGAAGGGGCAGGTCGACGTGGTCGCGAGCGCGAACTACGTCACCTACTTCCAGGCCCATGAGAAGGGCACCCTCGACGTCCGCATCGTCGCCGAGTCGATCAGAGCCGCGCCGCACATGATGGACGTCCTGGTGCCGAAGGACTCGGACATCAGGACGGTCGCCGACCTCAAGGGCCAAAAGCTCGCCGTCAACGTCCTCAACAACGTCCAGTCGCTGACCTTCAACGAGGTTCTGGAGACGGCGGGCGCCGGTCGCCCCGACTACCGGCAGGTCGCGTTCCCGCAGATGGGAGCCGCCCTGGAGAAGGGGCAGGTCGACGCCGTGCACGTCGTGGAGCCCTTCGACAGCGTCATCCAGGACGAGTTGGAGGTGCGGGTGCTGATCGACGGCGCGTCCCCGCCCGTCGAGTCGATCCCGCTCAGCGGCTACCTCACCTCGAAAAAGTACGCCACGGAGAACCCGGAGACCCTCGTCGCCTTCCAGCGGGCCATCAAGGCCGCCGCGCAGATCGCCGCCGAGGACCCGTCGGCCGTACGGGCCGTGGTGCCGACGTACACGAAGGTGACGGCGGACCAGGCGAAGTCGGTCGATCTGCCGTCCTTTCCGCCGGTCATGGACGCCACGCAGATCGCCCGGCTGACCGAACTGATGCAGAAACAGGGGCTGTTGAAGAAGGCGATCGATCCGGCGACGCTGCTGGTCAAGTGAAGTGGAGTGGAAACGGCGGCGGTTGAGGGTTCGCATACGTCAGGAGCTGGGGCTCGGTGTGCTCGGCGTGCTCCTCGCCTTCGGTGTGTGCGAGGCGGTGAGCCGGGCCGGGATCGTGCGGCGCAACTATCTGCCGCCCGCGTCCGAAGTGCTGGCCCGGGCAGTGGAGTTGGCGGGCGACCCGGCCTTCCTGGACGGCCTCGGGGCGACCATGCGCGCGTGGGTCCTCGGGCTGGGCCTGGCCTGTGCGATAGCGGTCCCGCTGGGGCTGCTGCTCGGGAGCGTGCCCGTCGTCGACGCCGCCGTACGCGCGATCGTCGAGTTCCTGCGCCCGCTGCCGTCCGTGGCACTGATCCCGCTGGTCTCCCTGCTGCTCGGCTCGGGCACCGAGACCAAGGTCGCGCTGATCACGTACGCCTCGGTCTGGCCGATCCTCTTCAACACCGTCTACGGCCTCGGTGAGACCGACCCCCTCGCCAAAGAGACCCTGCGCGCCTTCGGCTTCGGCCGCGTATCCGTACTGCTGCACGTCGAACTCCCCGGCACCGCACCCTTCATCGCGGCCGGCATCCGCATCTCGGCCGCGATCGCCCTCATCCTCGCCGTCGCCACGGAGATCCTCGCCGGCTTCGGCGAGGGCCTCGGCATCTTCATCGCCCAGGCAGGCGTGGCCACGGACGGCACACGGGACGTGCTGGCCGGCGTGGTGTGGGCCGGGACGCTGGGCCTGGTCATCAACGGGGCGCTCGTGCGGTGCGAGCGAAGGGCGTTTCCGTGGACGCCGGAACACCGCACCCGCGATGCCTCCGCGCCGGGACGTCGCCCATGAGCAGCCGCCCCGGACCCACGGCCGGAAAGCCCCCGCGTACGAGCACCACCACGAGATCCGGTCCCGACAACGGCACCGGATCTACGGCCACCGCATCCACCGCCGCCGCCCGTGTGGGAGCCCTCGCCCGCAGCGCGCTCCTCCGCTGGCTCGTGCTCGCCCTCGCCGTGGGCGTCTGGGAGCTCGCCACCCGTGCGCACGGCAGCGTCTACTTCCCGCCCCCCGGCCGCATCGCACACCACGCCTACGACCTGTGGTTCTCGGGCCCCGTCCGGCATCTCTTCCTCACCGACGCCGCCGTCGACAACATCCTGCCGAGCCTCGCCCGGATGGCCGCCGGTTTCGCGCTCGCCGCCGTCACGGGGGTGGCACTCGGTCTCGCGGTCGGGCGGTCGCGCCCGGCGTACGCCCTGTGCAACCCGGTGCTCCAGTTCGCACGCGCCGTCCCGCCCCCGGCCCTCGTGCCCGTCTTCGTCGTCGTGCTCGACTTCGGTACGCAGATGCAGGTCGCGTCGATCGCCTTCAGCGCCGTATGGCCCGTGTTGATCAACACCGCGGAGGGCGCACGCAATCTCGACCCGCTGCGGCTCGAAGTCGCCGCCGTGCTGCGCCTGACCGCACGCGAACGGCTCTGGTTGCTGCTCCTGCCCTCCGCGCTGCCACGCATCTTCGCGGGGCTGCGGCTGAGCCTCTCGCTCTCCCTCATTCTCATGGTGTTCTCGGAACTGCTGCCGGGCACCGCCAACGGCATCGGCTTCACCCTCACCGACGCCCAGTCACGCTCCGACCTGCTGACCGTCTGGGCGGCCCTGGTCCTGCTCGGCGCCCTCGGGTACCTGCTCAACACCGCCCTGCTGGCGGTCGAGAAGCGCCTGATCGGCAGCGGGCGACCCGGATGACCCGCGAGGAACCTTTCCAGGCCGCCGACCACGCGTCGTACGAAAGCGCGCAGCCCCCACACCCTCAGGACAGGTGACCGATCCGGATGCTCAGCCTCGACTCCCTCGGCCAGCACTACGGCGACCACCACGTCCTGCGGGACATCAACCTCACCGTGCCCGACGGTCAACTCCTGTGCGTCGTCGGACCGTCCGGCTGCGGCAAGTCCACCCTGCTGCGGACCATCGCCGGACTGCTGCCCGCCCACGAGGGCACGGTCACCGTCGACGACACGCCCGTATCCGGTGTGCCCGACCGCCTCGCCGTCGTCTTCCAGGACTACGGCCGCTCCCTGTTCCCCTGGCTCACCGTCCGCGAGAACGTCGCACTGCCGCTGCGCCGCCGGGGACTCGGCCGGGCCGAACGGCGGGCCGAGGCGGACCGCATCCTGGAACGCGTGGGTCTCCTGGGCGCCGGCCGCCGCCACCCCTGGCAGCTCTCCGGCGGTATGCAGCAGCGCGTCGCCATCGCCCGCGCACTCGTCTGCCGCCCCTCCCTGCTGCTCATGGACGAGCCCTTCGGCTCCCTGGACGCCCAGACCCGCGAGGACCTGGAGGACCTGCTGCTGGAGGTCCACCGCACGGACGGCGCGACGATCGTCGTCGTCACGCACGACATCGACGAGAGCGTGTACGTCGGCGACCGCGTCGTCGTGCTGTCCCCGGGCCCCGGCTCCCGGGTCCTGCTCGACCTCCCGGTCGAACTCCCGGGCCCACGCGACCAGATCAGGACGCGGGGCCTGCCCGAGTTCGTGGCGCTGCGGGCGGAGGTGGGGCGGGCGGTGCGGGGGCGGGGGACGGGTGAGATCTCGGAGAGCGCGCA
This sequence comes from Streptomyces sp. NPDC020898, assembly GCF_044333925.1. Classification (NCBI taxonomy): domain Bacteria; kingdom Bacillati; phylum Actinomycetota; class Actinomycetes; order Kitasatosporales; family Streptomycetaceae; genus Streptomyces; species Streptomyces sp. NPDC020898. The sequence continues at coordinate 376,584 of NZ_JBIRRV010000007.1, read as the reverse complement.
TGTCGAGTGAACTCACAACGCCCGTCCGTAATCCCGGAATCGGCCACGATTCACGCGATGGTGTGATCATGTCCCCCTCCATGGATGGCACCTCCGGGGCAGGGGTAGGGCCCCCGCCATGACACAGCCGTTCGTACTCCCGCACTTCTACATGCCGTATCCCGCGCGGCTGAACCCGCATCTCGACGAGGCGCGTGCCCATTCGACCGTCTGGGCGCGGGAGATGGGAATGCTGGAGGGTTCCGGCGTCTGGGAGCAGTCCGATCTCGACGCGCACGACTACGGGTTGTTGTGCGCGTACACGCACCCCGACTGTGACGGGCCGGCCCTCTCGCTCATCACCGACTGGTACGTGTGGGTGTTCTTCTTCGACGACCACTTCCTGGAGGTCTTCAAGCGCAGCCAGGACCGCGACGGCGGCAAGGCCTATCTGGACCGGCTGCCTCTTTTCATGCCGCTCGACCTCTCGACTCCCGTACCGAAGCCGCAGAATCCGGTGGAGGCGGGCCTCGCCGACCTGTGGGCCCGCACCGTGCCGTCGATGTCCGTCGACTGGCGCGGGCGGTTCGCGGTCGCGACCGAGCATCTGCTGAACGAGTCGATGTGGGAACTGTCCAACATCAACGAGGGGCGGATCTCCAACCCCGTCGAGTACATCGAGATGCGCCGCAAGGTCGGCGGCGCGCCCTGGTCGGCGGGGCTCGTGGAGTACGCGACCGCCGAAGTACCCGCGCTCGTCGCGAAGTCGAGGCCGCTCAGGGTGCTGATGGAGACCTTCTCGGACGGCGTCCACCTGCGCAACGACCTGTTCTCCTACCAGCGGGAGGTCGAGGACGAGGGCGAACTCAGCAACGGCGTGCTCGTCCTGGAGACCTTCTTCGGCTGTACGACCCAGGAGGCCGCCGACACCGTCAACGACATCCTCACCTCACGGCTGCACCAGTTCGAGCACACCGCGCTCACCGAGGTGCCCGGGCTGGCCCTGGAGAAGGGCCTCACGCCGGACCAGGTCGCCGCGGTGGCCGCGTACACGCGCGGGCTGCAGGACTGGCAGTCCGGCGGCCACGAGTGGCACCTGCGCTCCAGCCGGTACATGAACGAAGGAGCACTGGAGGAGTCGCGGCCCTTCGGAGTGGGCGGTTTCGGCACCTCCGCCGCCAACATCGGAGCGCTTCTGTCCTCGGCCGGCGTCGAACGCCTGCGTGCCTACACGCATGTGCCCTACCAGAAGGTCGGCCCGTCCCGACTCCCGGACTTCTACATGCCGTTCGGGCTCACCCTCAGCCCGCACCTGGACGGCGCCAGGTCCCGTCTCGTCGACTGGACGCACAGTATGGGCATGCTCCAGGAGGGGGTCTGGGACGAGGACAAGCTCGCCGCGGCCGACCTGCCGCTGTGCGCGGCCGGCATCCACCCGGACGCGACGGCCGAGGCCCTCGACCTCAGTTCGGGCTGGCTGGCCTGGGGCACCTACGGCGACGACTACTACCCCCTCGTCTTCGGCCACCGCCGCGACCTGGCCGCGGCCCGCCTGTGCACCGAGCGCCTGTCCGCCTGCATGCCCGTCGAGGGCGACGAGATCCCGGTTCCGGTCAACGGCATGGAACGCGGCCTCATCGACCTGTGGCGGCGTACGACGGTCGGGATGACGCCCGACCAGCGGCGCGCGTTCCGCGCCTCGGTGAACGTGATGACCGAGAGCTGGGTGTGGGAACTGCTCAACCAGACCCAGAACCGTATCCCCGACCCGGTCGACTACCTGGAGATGCGCCGCGCCACCTTCGGCTCGGACCTCACGATGAGCCTGTGCCGCATCGGCCACGGCCGGACGGTCCCGCCGGAGGTCTACCGCAGCGGCCCCGTCCAGTCGCTGGAGAACGCGGCCGCCGACTACGCGATGCTCATCAACGACGTCTTCTCGTACCAGAAGGAGATCGAGTACGAGGGTGAGGTCCACAACGGCATCCTCGTCGTCCAGAACTTCTTCGGCTGCGACTACCCGACCGCGCTCGGCATCATCCACGACCTGATGACCCAGCGCATGCAGCAGTTCGAGCATGTCGCCGCCCATGAGTTCCCGGTCCTGTACGAGGACTTCAAGCTCACGGACGAGGCCCGCGAGATCATGGACGGCTATGTGGCCGAGCTGCGGAACTGGCTGGCCGGCATCCTGAACTGGCACCAGGAGGTCTCCCGCTACAAGTCCGACTACCTGGCCAGCAGGTCCCACGGCTTCCTGCCGGACCGCGGCTCGGCACTGCCGGTCGGCTGACGGTCGCGGGATCGCGTCGGCGGAGCCGGCAGGGCGCGGGCCTCCTCGGGAGGTCCGCGTCGGCCGGAGCGTGTGCCGACCTTGCGGAATCGTTTCTGACGCTTATGGCTGCCCATGTCCGCCCCTGTGTCAGTCTCACTCGTTCGTGGCTCGTTCTGTACGGGTGCACCGGGTAGAGCACCTGCCGGAGGCGATCCATGGAACAGACTGCGCTGCGTCCCAAGCCGATGCCCGGCCAGGAGCCGGGCGGCGGCCGCACCACATCCCGTCCGGCCCGGCGCCCGCATGCCGCGCGACGGCGCGGCCGACGGCTGACGACCCTTCTGTTCGGCCTGTTGGTCGGGGCGGTCCTGGTTCTCGCAGGCGTCGGTCTGGGCACGGTGAGCGCCACGGTGATCGGCATGAGCAAGCTCGCGGACCTGCAACGGGATACGGGGAAGGGGGACCGGACGGTGCCCGCGTCGGCCCAGCCCGGTTCCCAGTCTTCCGGGGCCGGCCGCTCCCAGCCGCCCTCGGACAGTGCGAGCCCGGCCTCCTCACCGCCGGCCGTGAGTGCCACGCTCGGCATCGAGGCCGTGGACGCGGAGACGTCGGGAGCCCTGGTCGTCGGCGTGCACGTACCCGGCCCCGGCTACAGCGCGGGCCTGGTGCGCGGTGACGTACTCCTCGCGTTCGGCAGCACCCGGGTCGACTCGGCGGCCGATCTCGCCCGCGCGGTCGCCCGCGCCCGCCCCGGCACGGAGGTCGCTCTCACGGTCCGTCATCGCAGCGGCGGCTTTCAGCAGCTGATCGCGGTCCCGGGCGTCGTCACCTGAGCGCGTCCAGCACAGGGAAGACGCCTTTGAGCATGGCCTTCCGCCTTGGTCGACCGCTCGGACAGATTTGCGCATTCAGGCTCACCAGTCGGATTAGCGATCCGTAGTGATCTCGTGGCAAAGTGTTACGCACACGCCCGGCGCCCAGGCGACGTCGGGCACCCTCCTCGGTGAGGTCGCGAGACCTCACCGACCAGCGTCCGGAGGGGCGTGCCACGAGGGCTGACGGCTTCCGCTGTTCAGCACCAGGGCACGAATGCGATGGGTCACATCCCTGAGCAACAAATGGGGATCGCTAAGCCAATCAGAGACGCTAATGGTTGATCGGCTCCCCTCCGTCGGGCGAGCCCGACGCGGGAATCAGCGCCGTCAACCGGCTCGCGCGGCCCGGCGCATCCGGGCAGGATGCTGCCGTACCCCTCGCCCTTCCACGGAGGCCCGGATGACCGGCAGCAGCCCCGCGCCCTTCACCGTCGACGACTACCGGGCCCGGATGCGGCGCGCCGCGCGGGCGGCCACCGACGCGGGGCTCGCCGGGCTCCTGGTGGCCCCGGGCCCCGACCTCGTCTGGCTCACCGGCTACGCGCCTCCCGCGGTCACCGAACGCCTCACCCTGCTGGTGCTGGCCGCCGGACAGGACCCGGTCCTCGTGGTCCCCGCGCTGGAGGCCCCGGATGCCGTACGGGCGGCCGGCGCGCCCGCGCTGACCCTGCGCGACTGGACCGACGCCAAGGACCCGTACGCGGCCACCGCCTCGCTCCTCGACGGGGCGGGCCGCTTCGGGGTCAGTGACAACACCTGGGCCCTGCACCTGCTGGCACTCCAGAGGGCGTTGCCCGGCACCTCGTACGTCTCCCTCACCGAGGGCCTGCCGATGCTGCGCGCGGTGAAGGACGCGGCGGAACTGGCCCGCCTGGCAGCCGCGGGCGCGGCTGCCGACGCAACGTACGAGGAGATCCGGAAGGTTCCCTTCGGCGGGCGTCGGGAGAGCGAGGTCGCCGGTGATCTGGCCGACCTGCTGCGGCGGTTCGGGCACTCCGAGATCGACTTCACCATCGTCGCCTCCGGCCCCAACGGCGCCAACCCGCACCACGAGGCAGGCGACCGCGTCATCGAGCACGGCGACATGGTCGTCCTCGACTTCGGCGGCCTCATGGACGGCTACGGCTCCGACACCTCCCGCACGGTCCACGTCGGCGAACCGGACGCCGAGCAGCGCCGGGTCCACGACATCGTGCGCGAGGCCCAGGAAGCGGGCTTTTGCGCCGTGCGGCCCGGCGCCGCCTGCCAGGACGTCGACCGGGCGGCCCGCGCGGTCATCGCCGAGGCCGGGTACGGCGAGTACTTCATCCACCGCACCGGCCACGGCATCGGCGTCACCACGCATGAGCCGCCGTACATGATCGAGGGCGAGGAACGGCCTCTCGTCCCGGGCATGTGCTTCTCCGTGGAGCCCGGCATCTACCTGCCCGGACGCTTCGGCGTACGCATCGAGGACATCGTCACGGTGACCGAGGACGGTGGCCGGCGCCTCAACAACACGCCCCGGGAGATGGCGATAGTGGACTGACCGCCCACCAGGAGCCCCGCCCTCGACAACACCCCCGAACGGCAACGGCGCGACCATGACTCAGGCACCGACACCCACCGCGGACACGGTCCGCCGACTGGTCCGTTCCCTTGTGGAGGACGGCACCACCGGACCCGATGTCCGGCCGGTCCGCGCTGGCGGCGAGCACTCCACCTGGTGGGTCGGCTCCCGGCATGTGCTGCGGCTGGCCCCCGATCGCGAGGCGTCCACGCGACTGCGCCGCGAACTGCGCCTGCGTGACCTCGTACGCCCGCACATCGGCGTCGCCGTCCCCAGCGGTGTGGCGCAGGGCGAATGGGCGGGCGGACTGGCCTACACGCTGGACACCAGGGTGCCCGGCGGCTCCGCCGAGGAGCACGACGTCTCCGCGGTCGGCGAGACCGACCTGGCCGCGCTGCTCACGGGGTTGCGCGAGGTCCCCGTACGACAGGCCGAGACGCTCGGTGTGCCGCGGGTCGCGCCACGCTCCCTGGAGGCGCTGCGCCGGGCCGCCGCGAGCGCGGCCGAACGCCTCGCCGCGGCCGACGAGTTCGACCCCGCGCGGCTCCACCAGCTGACCCCGTCCGCCACCACACAGCTCGCCGCGCAGGCCGGTAGCGCGGTCCTCGTCCACCACGACCTCAGGGGTGAGCACCTCGTGGTGAGCGCCGACGGGCGGGTGCGCGGTGTCCTCGACTGGACCGACGCGGTCGTCGGCGACCCGGCCGAGGACATCGCCGGCCTCGCCCTCGCGGTCGGCTCACCCGCCGCCGTACGCGCCGCCACCCTCGCCGGCTACGCGGCCCGCCCCTGTCTGCGCGGCCTCTGGCTCGCCCGCTGCGACTCGGTCGTCCGGCTGGCCGGGAGCCTCGCAGGACGCGACGCGGGCCCGCTGTCGCTGCGACGGGTCCAACTGCGGCGCGCGTGGGAGGCGATCCTGCTGGAGCGGGTGACGGAACTGCGGGAGGAGGGCGAGGAGGAGGGGGAGGTCCCGTAGGTCCCACCCCGTGCTCAGCCTTGCTCCAGCACCACGCAGGACTCGCCGGGAACGTGCAACAACCCGTCCGCGCCCGGCAGTTCGACCGGTTCCCAGGCGGCCAGCACCCGCACCCGGCGCGGGCCCAGGGGAATCGCCGCGGACTTCGTGGAGAGGTTCACCACCACCCGTACGTCGCCGCGCCGGAAGGCGAGCCAGCCGGCCTCCTCGTCGTAGGCGACCTTCATGTCCGAGAGATCCGGGTCCGTGAGGTCGGGCTGGGCGTGGCGCAGGGCGATCAGCTCCCGGTACCAGGACAGCACGCGCGCGTGGGGCTCGCGTCCGGGCTCGGACCAGTCGAGGCAGGAGCGGTCGCGGGTCGCCGGGTCCTGGGGGTCCGGGACGTCCTCCTCAGCCCAGCCGTGCGCCGTGAACTCCCGCCGCCTGCCCTGCCGTACGGCCTCCGCGAGGTCCGGGTCCGTGTGGTCGGTGAAGAACTGCCACGGGGTGCCCGCCGCCCACTCCTCGCCCATGAACAGCATCGGCGTGAACGGTCCGGTGAGCATCAGGGCGGCGGCGCAGGCGAGCAGACCGGGGGAGAGGGAGGCCGAAAGGCGGTCCCCCTGGGCGCGGTTGCCGATCTGGTCATGGGTCTGGGTGAAGCCGACCAGCCGGTGCGCGGCGACGCGGACGCGGTCGAGCGGGCGGCCGTGCAGACGGCCCCGGAAGCTCGAGTACGTGCCGTCGTGAAAGTAGCCGCCCGTGAGCGTCTTGGCGAGCGCCGGGAGCGGGGCCCGCGCGAAGTCCTCGTAGTAGCCCTGCGACTCACCGGTCAGTGCCGCGTGCAGGGCATGGTGGAAGTCGTCGCTCCACTGCGCGTGCAGTCCGAGGCCGCCTCCCGCGCGCGGGGTGACAAGCCGCGGGTCGTTGAGGTCGGACTCGGCGATCAGGGACAGCGGCCGGCCCAGATCGGCGGCGAGGGTGTCCACGGCCGTCGACAGCTCCTCCAGGAAGTGGCACGCGCGCGTGTCCCGCAGCGCGTGCACCGCGTCCAGCCGCAGCCCGTCGATCCGGTAGTCGCGCAGCCAGGCCAGCGCGCTGCCGAGCAGATACGCGCGCACCTCGTCCGAACCGGGCGCGTCCAGGTTCACGGCGGAGCCCCAGGGCGTCTGATGGGTCTCCGTAAGGTACGGGCCGAAGGCCGGCAGATAGTTGCCGGACGGCCCGAAGTGATTGTGCACGACGTCCAGGACCACACCGAGGCCGAGCGAGTGTGCTCGGTCGACAAAGCGTTTCAGCGCCTCGGGGCCGCCGTACGGCTCGTGCACGGCCCACAGCGAGACCCCCTCGTACCCCCAGCCGTGCCGCCCCGGGAACGGGCACAGCGGCATCAACTCGACGTGGGTGACGCCCAGTTCCACGAGGTGGCCGAGCCGCTCGGCCGCCGAGTCCAGCGTGCCCCCGGGCGTGTACGTGCCCACGTGCAGCTCATACAGCACCGCACCCGGCAGCGCGCGGCCCGCCCACTCGGTCTGCCAGACGTGGCGCCCGTGGTCGACGACCGCGCTCAGCCCGTCGGGGCCGTCCGGCTGGCGGCGCGAGCGCGGGTCGGGAAGCACAGGGCCGTCGTCCACGGCGAAGCCGTAACGCGACCCGTCCCGGGCCTCGGCCTCGCCGGACCACCAGCCCGTGCGCTCAGGATCGCGCTCCAACGCGCGCGTGCCTCCATCGCACTGGAGCGTCACACGACTGGCCTGCGGTGCCCACACCTCGAAGCGCACGGACGGTTCCCCTTCGTCTGCCGGGCAGTGCCCACCGGGAGGTAGCCCCGTCCATGGTGCTTCAAACATCGGCGGTCCGCGCTTGAATCTTCACGTTTGCCCGAGGTGTCGTCAGATCGGCCCAACAGGCCGCCGTTTCCGCGTTTTCTGGACACCCCGCGCGCACTGCCCGACAATCACGAACGTGACGTCGTCTTTCGAGTTCCACACGTACCCCGCGCGTCTCTCCGACGCGGAGCGCGACCGGGCGTTGAAGGCGCTCCGTGACGGCGTAGCCCTGGGGAGGCTTTCGCACGACACGTTCATCCGGCGCATGGAACTGGCGCTCGCCGCCCGCCGGTCCGACGAACTGGCCGTACTCACCGCCGACCTGCCCACCGAGAAACGCTTCTCCCGCCTGGTGTTCGGGACGGTCGAAGCGGTCTCCGGCTTCACGGTACGGCTGCGCAGGGCCTGGCAGGCCGAGCGGCTCCCCAAGCTGCTGCTGCCCCATCCCGGCAACAGCCACCCGCTGCGCATAGGCCGCGACCCCGCCAACGGCCTGCGGCTCACCCACGAGACGGTCTCCCGCGTCCACGCCGAACTCCGGCAGCAGGGCGGCCTGTGGGTGCTGCGCGACCTCGGCTCGACCAACGGCACGACGGTGAACGGGCGACGCGTGATCGGCGCGGCCGTCGTCCGCGACGGCGACCAGATCAGCTTCGGGCACATGGCGTTCCGGCTCGCGGCGGAGTGAGCCGGCGTTCGTGGGAGACGCCACCCAGAAGTCGCCCCCGTGGGAGCAAGTCACTTTGCCTGCCCTGGTGTTGACGTACCCCGTCAGTCGTGACTGACTGTGCGTGCACCATGTACACCAGGTGAACCGACCGCCCCGTGACGTGGAGGTGTGCCCTGTCGCCGCTCCTCCGCTACCCGACCGTGGACGAGCTGGCCGACCGGGCCGCCGCACTCGTCGCCCGTCATCCCGCGGACGCCCGGCTGCGCACCGTCGGCACCTCCCGCGACGGCACGCCCCTGTGGCTGCTCTCCGTGGGGCACGGCGACCGCCAGGCCCTCGTTGTCGCCGGACCGCACGCCAACGAGCCCGTGGGCGGCGCGACCGCCCTCCGGCTGGCCGAACGGGCCCTCGCCGACCCCGGACCGACGCTCCGAGCGGACGCCACCTGGAACCTGCTGCTGTGCCTCGATCCCGACGGCTCCCGCCGGAACGAGGGCTGGCTCGGGGGTCCGTACATGCTCGGCCACTACTTCCGGAACTTCTTCCGGCCCGGCTTCCTGGAACAGCCCGAGTGGCTGCCCGACGGCGCGGCCGGGGCCGCCCTGCCGGAGACCCGTGCGCTGCTCGCCCTCCAGGACGAACTGCGGCCGTTCTTCCAGTGCTCCCTGCACGGGGTCGACGTCGGCGGCGGCTTCGTGGAGCTCACCCGCGAGCTGCCGGGCCTCCCGCAGCGTGTCGCCGAGACCGCGGCCCGGCTGGGCATCCCGCGCGAACTCGGCCCGTACGACACCCTGTACTGGCCCCGACTGGGACCCGCCGTCCACCGGATACCGCCGCCGAGACCCGGCGACCTGGCCGCCGCGATCACGGAGGCCGCCGTCGAGTCGACCTGGTTCCACCCGCACCGGCACGGCACCGTGACGGCGATCGTCGAGGCGCCCATGTGGGGCGTGGCCGCCGTGGAGGACGACTCCCCGCCCGATGACACCGACACTGTGCTGCGCACCGTCAGCCATACCCTGCGGCACGACACGCGGTACCTGGAGACGGTCCTCGGACGGCTGCGGCCCCACCTCGCGCGCGTGCCTGACGCGGATCGCCTCCTCGCCCCGGTGAGCGACTACCTGCTGGTCTGCCCCGGTCTCGCCGACGCCTGGGACCCCGACACGGACGACGGCACCGAGCGCCCGCTGCCACCGCTCACCACCGCCCACCTCGTGACCCTGCGCATCGCGGGGCGGCGGCTGGCGCTGCGTACGGCGGGACTGCTCCACCAGCTGGCGTCCCGGGCCGGCCCGGGGGCGGCCGACGTCCTGTGCGCGCTCGACCGGATCGTCGACGAGTGGTGCGCCGACTACCGCGACGGCTGCGGGGCGCGCTGGATACCGGTCGCCCGTCAGGTGGAGTACCAGTCGCGGGTGGTGCTCGCCGCGTTCGAACTGGCCGGCCGGTACGCGCGCGTGGGCTCCCGTTCGGGTGAGTCGGGGTGGGGTGCGGAGGCCGCGGTGCCGATGCACAGGGAATGACCCACACGATCAACCCCGGCGACACGATCAACCCCGTCCACCCCGTCAGGACCGTGCGAGGGGTACGCGGTGCCCTGCTGGCCGTCGGTCTCCTCCTCGCGGGCTCCGCCCCCGCCCAGGCGGTCCCCCAGGAGAGCGCCCCGGCCAACTGGCTCTATGTCACCGTCGCACGGGGCGACTCCGACACCCGCGGCACGCTGGTGCTGTGCGACCCGCCCCAGGGGCACGCCCAGGCGGCCCGGGCCTGCGCGGAGCTCGCCGCGGTGGACGGTGACATCGGCGGCATCCCGCCGAAGAAGATCCTCTGCCCGATGCTCTACGCCCCCGTCACCGTGCACGCGCACGGCGAGTGGAACGGTCGCCCCCGGGAGTACGACCGGACCTTCTCCAACGGGTGCGAGCTGGGGGCACGGACAGGGGCGGTGTTCGCGCTGTAGCGGGGGGACCAATGGTGCCGTGGGTTCGTAGGCCGTTGGCGAGGTGAACGGTTTCGTCTAAGCAGTCCTGGTGAAGTCGGGTGCGCAACCCGCGCCCCAAAGGGGCGCGGGGCTGTATCGACTGCGGCTCCGCCGCGGGGCGCGACCAGCCCCCACCGGCCCGCGGCCAACGAACCGCATATCCCGCGGAGCGCCTAGCTCCTCCGTGCGGCGCCCTCGCGCGCGTGCCGTGCCGCCGCCACGACCGTGCGGGCCTGGTGCTCGACCTGGTGCTCCAGCGGCACCCAGCGGGCGCGGAACCGGTCCATGAAGGCGTCGCTCCAGGTGGCGACCAGGTGTTCGAGACACGGCGCCGCGCGGTCGTCGGTCTCCCGCAGGACCCGCAGCAGCATCGCGGCGGCCCGCAGCGGCAGCCGGCGGCCGAACGCGTCCACGCTGCCGACGTACGCCATCGTCGTGTCGGCGGGCGGTGTGTGTGTCCAGTCGGCGGCCAGCCCCGGTACGAGTTCCAGCGCCCACCGGGCGGCCCGCAGCAGTGGCCCCTCGGCGCCCTGCAACCGGGGCAGCGCGTCGGTGAGCACCCGCTCGACCTCCTGCCCGTCCCGCAGCAGCCGGCACGCGAGCCGCCGTATCGCCGCGGCCGGGGCGGGATGCGTGGCGGGGTCGTCGACCAGGTCGCTCGCCCACATCGGCACCTCGACGACCGCGGTCAGACCGCCGTACCGGTGGGCGTGGTACCAGGTGCTGTGCCGGGCGTCGTCCGGCATGCTCGGGTACGCCACGTCCGAGCCCGGCGCCGGCATCACATGCACTCCGGGCCCCGACGCGGGCCAGCCCGCCGCGTCCGAGGCACCCGTCTCCACCGGGATGTGCAGCTCCGCCGCCGACTTGGCGAACGGCTCGGCCAGCCCGGGGACGTCCTTCGTCAGCTGCACCCAGCTGCCGCCCACGTCGGTGCCGTGCAGGGTGACCTGGAGGTAGGGCCGCACCTCGTCGATGACACGGGTCAGGGCGCGGGTCTCCGGCGGCAGCCGGTCGGGCGGGAGGACGGACGGCGACCACTCGGGCTGCTCGGGTCCGGCGGGCCGGTAGAAGCCGAGGTGGTAGTCGAGCAGGCTGCGCGGTGCCGGCGTGACATGCAGGCTGGCGCCGTCCGGGTCCGCGCACAGCAGGAAGTGCCAGGAGGTGCCCGCCCGCAACTCGCGGTCGCACAGGGCCCGTTCGGCAAGTGCGAGGAGCGTGGAGCCGCCCGTGGGTTCGTTGGCGTGGGCACCCGCGACGACGAGTACGGCGCGTCGTGCGTGGCCCACGGACAGCAGGTACAGGGGCCGTCCCGCACGCGATGAGCCCACTTGCCTGAAGGTGCACAGGCCGGGCCGGTGAGCCGACAGTGCCCGGGCGGACGAGACGAGTTCGTTCACACTGGGGTAGCGCAGCTCCGGCAGGAGACTCACCCCCGTCTGGTCCACCCGGCGTCGCAATCCGCAGTACCCCATGGCGTCCAGGAACTGTCAAGGAGGTGACGGGGCGGCTCCAGGGGGCGTGAAGAAGCACTTGCTGCCGGGGTGAAGGCGGTTGCAGCCGACCGGAACGGCAGGCTGGAACATCCGCCCCGCGTGCCGTGCCACGCGGCGGACGCCCCCACCGGGTACGAGGGGGGCGACGCCGTTCGCCACCACGCGCCGTACGTCCCGTGCGGGCTCCGGGAGCGTGCGCGGCCGTGCGCCGGGCACCAGGGCGATGCCACGGCGCACGGCGACACCGCCCGCGCCGGTCTCACTCCTCGCCGACACGCTCCAGCAGCGCCACCGGCAGCCGCCCGAAAAGCTCCGCCACGCGCGCGTGGCCCGTGAACTCCCGCTCCGGAGCCAGCAGATCGGCCCACCGGCCCGGCGGCAGCGGCAGCCGCGTGTCGTGCCAGCCGCCCGTGTCCGCGAGCCGCAGGGACAGCCGGGTGACCGCGGTGATCACCTCCCCGGAGCGCGCGAACGCCACACAGTGCGCCGCCGCCGGACCCTGCGCGACGAGCGGCGTGTACGTCGCCGTGTCGCCGAACACCGCCGGGCGCCGCGCACGCAGCCGCAGCGCCGCCGCGGTCAGCCCGGCCTTCTCGCCGGGGGCCTCCGGAGGGAAGTGGGCCGGGCGCCGGTTGTCCGGGTCCACGAGGGCCCGGTACTCGGTCTCCGTGCCCTGATAGAGGTCCGGTACGCCCGGCATCGTCAGGTGGACCAGGGCCGCGCCCAGGACGTTCGCCCGGACATACGGCTCCAGGGCACTCCGCAGCGCGGCCACGGCCTCGCCCGGCGCGCCGCACGGGCCCGCCGCGACGAACGCCGCCACCGCCTCCTCGTACACGGGCTCCTGCTCCGTCCACGCCGTGAACAGGCCCGCCTCCCGGACGTGCTTCAGGAGGGCGCCCTGGATCCGCTCCCCGGCCGCCGGGCCCAGACCGAAGACCGTCTGCCAGGCCGCCCACGCCAGCTGGGCGTCGGGCACGCCCTCACCGGTGCGGGTCACCTCCGCCAGGACGTCGGCCCAGCGCTGCGGGCACTCGGTGAGCACGGCCAGCGCCGCGCGTACGTCGGCGCTGCGCTTCGTGTCGTGCGTCGTCAGCACCGTCCCCGTGGCGGGCCAGTCGCGCTGCACGCGCGCGCAGTAGGCGTGGAAGTCCTCCGGGGACACCGCGGGGCTGCCCGGACTGCCGCCCACCTCGGTCGCCGACAGCAGCGGCACATAGCGGTAGAACGCCGTGTCCTCCACGGACTTGGCCCGCAACGCCGACGCGGTCTGCGCGAACCGGGCCCGGAACTCGGCATGCCCGGCACCGGCGCCGTCGTCGGACTGCCCGAGCAGCAGATTCCGTACGACGTCCACGGCCCCGCCCTCCTCCGGGACGACGAACGCGGACCGGGCCTCCGCGGCGGCCTCCTCGGTGACCACGGACGCCGTGTCCCCGGGGGTGTAGGGGCGGTAGACCTCCAGGCGGACCAGCAGCTCGCGCAGCGCGGCACGCAGGGCCCAGGGGGCGCGGTCGCGCAGCGCGGGGTCCGGGGAGGCGGCGCAGAGACGGTTCGCCACGCGGGTCAGCCGGTCCACCTCGGTGGCCAGCTCGTGCGTCACCACCTTGTACGCGGCCCGCCGTACCGTCGCCTCCCAGTACCCGCCCCGGTCGGCCTGGGGGACCGCGAAACGCCGGTACTGGCCGAGGAGTTCACCCACGCCCGCCGGGTCCGTGAACAGGCCGTCCAGGTGCCGCAGGGCGTCGTAGCCGGTGGTCCCCGCGACCGGCCAGGAAGCCGGCAGATGCTCCCCGTCCGCGAGGATCTTCTCGACCACCGTCCAGCGGCCCCCGCTCGCCTCGTGCAGGCGGCGCAGATACGAGCCCGGGTCCGCGAGACCGTCCGGGTGGTCGACCCGCAGGCCCTCCAGCACTCCGTCGGCGAGCAGCTCCAGCAGTTTCCCGTGCGTCGCCGCGAACACCTCGGGGTCCTCGACCCGCACCCCGATCAGCTCCGAGATGCTGAAGAAGCGCCGGTAGTTGAGCTCCGTACGGGCCAGCCGCCACCACACCGGGCGGTACCACTGCGCGTCGACGAGCTGCGGCAGCGGCAGCTTCTCGGTGCCCTCGCGCAGCGGGAGGACGTGGTCGTAGTAGCGCAGGACAGGGCCGTCGTACCGCAGATGCGCGTCCTGCCGGTGCTCGACCGTCAGCTGGTCCATGACCGCGCCGAGCGGCTGCCCGAGCACCGGCAGGAGCAGCTGACCGCCCTGCGCGTCCCAGTCGATGTCGAACCACCGCGCGTACGGCGACCCGGGACCCTCCCGGAGCACCTCCCACAGGGGGCGGTTGTGGCGCGGGGACATGGCCATGTGGTTCGGCACGATGTCCGCGACCAGACCGAGACCGTGCTCCCGCGCGGTGCGGGCCAGCGCGCGCAGGCCCTCCTCGCCGCCGAGTTCACCCCGCACGCGCGTGTGGTCCACGATGTCGTAGCCGTGCGTCGACCCCGGGACGGACTCCAGGAACGGCGACAGATGCAGATGCGAGACGCCGAGCGAGGCCAGGTACGGCACGGCCGCCGCCGCGGCACCGAACGGGAACTCGGGCTGGAGTTGCAGCCGGTACGTGGCCGTGGGCACGACCGGGTCAGGGCGCTCAGGTGTCATGGGAACCTACGTACCCGCCTCACGGGCTTTCGTGTCATCGGCTCCTGCACTCGGCGTCCTGGATCGGCTACAGAGCGGTGGTTAGGCGGGGCGCTGCAGCACCGTCAGACTGTGGTCGACCAGGGTCAGGCGGTCGCCCGCCTTCACCTTCGCGCCCGTGCCCGGTGTCACGCCCTCCGGGCGGGCCGTGTCGATCACGACCTGCCACTGCCGGCCGTGGTTGACGGGCACCACGAACTCCAGTGTCTTCGGCGAGGCGTTGAACATCAGCAGGAACGAGTCGTCGGCGATGCGCTCCCCACGCGAACCGGGCTCCGAGATCGCGTTGCCGTTGAGGAACACACTCATCGCCCCCGCCTGCGCCGAGTCCCAGTCGCGCTGGACCATCTCCTCGCCCGCCGGAGTGAACCAGGCGATGTCCGACAGCTCGTCGTGGGTGCCCTCCACGGGCCGGCCGTGGAAGAAGCGGCGCCGGCGGAAGACCGGGTGGTCCTTGCGCAGCCACACCATCGCGCGCATGAAATCCAGCGGTCCGCCGGAGCCGGGTTCTGTGCCATCCCCGGTGGTGTCGGCGGGGTCCGGCCACGGCACCCAGGAGACCTCGTTGTCCTGGCAGTACGCGTTGTTGTTGCCGCCCTGGGTGCGCGCGAACTCGTCGCCGTGGCTGATCATCGGCACCCCCTGGGACAGCATCAGGGTCGCCACGAAGTTGCGCAGCTGGCGCGCCCTGAGCGCGAGAACGGCCGGGTCGTCGGTCTCGCCCTCCGCGCCGCAGTTCCAGGACCGGTTGTGACTCTCGCCGTCCCGGTTGTCCTCGCCGTTGGCCAGGTTGCGCTTCTCGTTGTACGACACCAGGTCGTTCAGGGTGAAACCGTCGTGACAGGTCACGAAGTTGATCGAGGCCAGCGGGCGGCGGCCGTCGTCCTGGTAGAGGTCCGAGGAGCCGGTCAGCCGGGACGCGAACTCCGCGAGCGTGCGCGGCTCACCCCGCCACATGTCCCGCACGGTGTCGCGGTACATGCCGTTCCACTCGGTCCACAACGGCGGGAAGTTGCCCACCTGGTAGCCGCCCTCGCCCACGTCCCACGGCTCGGCGATCAGCTTCACCTGGGACACCACCGGGTCCTGCTGGACCAGGTCGAAGAACGACGACAGCCGGTCCACCTCGTGGAACTGCCGGGCCAGCGTGGCCGCGAGGTCGAAGCGGAACCCGTCGACATGCATCTCGGTGACCCAGTAGCGCAGCGAGTCCATGATCAGCTGGAGCACGTGCGGGGACCGCATGAGCAGCGAGTTCCCGGTGCCCGTGGTGTCCATGTAGTAGCGCTGGTCCTCCATGAGCCGGTAGTACTGCGCGTTGTCGATGCCCTTGAAGGACAGCGTCGGGCCCAGATGGTTGCCCTCCGCGGTGTGGTTGTAGACCACGTCCAGGATGACCTCGATACCGGCCTCGTGCAGCGCCCGCACCGCCGACTTGAACTCCAGGACCTGCTGCCCGCGGTCGCCCCAGGAGGCGTACGCGTTGTGCGGGGCGAAGAAACCGATCGTGTTGTAGCCCCAGTAGTTGTTGAGGCCCATGTCCACCAGACGGTGGTCGTTCACGAACTGGTGCACCGGCATCAGTTCCAGGGCGGTGACGCCGAGCGAGGTCAGGTGTTCGATGATCGCCGGGTGGGCGAGCGCCGCGTACGTGCCGCGCAGTTCCTCGGGCAGCGCCGGGTGGCGCATCGTCAGGCCCTTCACATGGGCCTCGTAGATCACCGTGTGGTGGTACTCGGTGCGCGGGCGCCGGTCGTCACCCCAGTCGAAGTACGGGTTGACCACGACCGACGTCATGGTGTGGGGCGCGGAGTCGAGGTCGTTACGCCGGTCGGGTGCGTCGAAGTGGTAGCCGTAGACCTCCTCGCCCCAGGTGACCGAACCGCTGATCGCACGCGCGTACGGATCGAGCAGCAGCTTCGCCGAGTTGGTCCGCTGGCCGCGCTCGGGCGCGTACGGGCCGTGCGCGCGGAAGCCGTAGCGCTGTCCCGGCATCACACCCGGCAGGTACGCGTGCCGGACGAACGCGTCGCTCTCCCGCAGTTCCACCGCTGTTTCCGAGCCGTCGTCGTGGAGCAGACACAGCTCGACCCGGTCGGCGGCCTCCGAGAAGACCGCGAAGTTGGTGCCGGCGCCGTCGTATGTGGCACCGAGTGGATACGCCTCGCCTGGCCAGACCTGCATGGACTCGACTCTTTCAGTTGTGGTCCGCCCCTGGGGCCGACTCCGCTCCGAGTCTCCCCGAAAGTGATGGAACCACCTACGACTTACGGCCCTCTTACCGGTCGACCAGTGCATACGCGGGTATGTCAAAACTATTGGTTCTTTACGTACTCCCTTGGATTAAGGGGGAGTAGGGGGACAACGTGCGCAAAATCGTACGCCGACACCTGGGCAAGGTGGTGGCGGGTACGGGCATCGCGGTGGCCGGTACGGCCGTGATGATGGCGGTGACGCTGCCGGGATCGGCGGGGGCCGACGCCTCGGGAGGTACGGGAACTGCCGGGAACGCGGCGAGTGCGGGCGGGAGCGCGGGACAGTCCGCGCAGCAGCAGGCAGCTCCGCCACCCGGGGTCGTCGAAGAGGTGCCCGCCGAGGGTGCGAAGGGCGAGGGCCGTGATCCGCTGACCGACGGCGAGATGGCACGGGTCGAGCGGATCGTCCTGAACCGCCAGGTGCTCAACTCCAGCGAGAACGTCGAGGGGGAACGCGGCCCGCAGCGGATCAGCGTCCGGCTCGCCGACCCCGAGGCCGCCGAGGTGGACGATCCGGACGCGCCCCGGCGCGCGGACGTGTCGTTCTACGACTACAAGGACGACACCCTGGTCACCAGGACCGTCAACCTCGACACCGGCAAGGTCGAGCGGACCGGCACGCAGCGCGGCGTACAACCGCCCCTGAGCCGCGATGAGACGGCCGAGGCGACCAGGCTCCTGATAGCCGATCCGCTGGGCGCCGGCCTGAAGGCCGACTTCAAGGACGCCACCGGTACGGAACTGACCTCGCCGGACCAGTTGCTCGTCACCAGCATGGTGTACCGGGCCGCTCCGGGCGCCCGGCCCGCGGCACTCGCCAGCTGCGGTGACCACCGCTGTGTGCGGCTCTTCCCGAAGGTGAGGAACGGGGCGTGGATCGACGCCCGTTCGCTCGTGATCGACCTGAGCGCCCGCAAGGTGGCCGAACTCGGCTGACCAGGGGCGACTGCTCTCAGCCCACTGCTCCGACCTTCTTCTCTCCACTCTCAACTCTTCCCTCTCCACTCTCCACTCTCTTCTTTTCTCCTCTCCCCTTCTTTCTTCCTTGGGAGTCTCTTCGTCATGCGCGAAAAGAGTTTGCTCGTCGGCCTTTCCGCGGTCGCGCTGGCCGCCGGCCTCACCGCGGCGGCGGGTCCGGCCACCGCCCAGCCGCAGGCCGGCCCCGTACCGCCCGCCGAGTGCAGTGCGCCGTACCGCATCGAGCAGAAGCTCGCCACCGGCACCACCTGGCGGATGTGCTGGCGCTACGAGAGCGAGGCCGGGCTCGTCCTGGAGAACGTCTCGTACCAGCCGCCGGGCGCGTCCCGGCCGATCAAGGTGCTCAACTCCGCGAAGCTCGGCCAGATACACGTCCCCTATGACGACGGAAAGGCCGAGTACCACGACCTGACCGCGGCGGGCTTCGGCCAGGGTCTGATGAACATGGCGCCCGGCGAATGCCCCGGCGGCACCATCAAGACCGTCAAGGTGCCCGAGGCCTGGGACCCGGACAACGCGAGCGTCAAGGGCCTGTGCACCACGACCCGTTCACGCGGCCACGCCTACCGTATGCAGGGCGACGGCGCGAACAAGGTCTGGCAGACCCAGGGCAAGGACCTGCTCGTCTACACCGTCAACCAGGTCGGCTGGTACGAGTACATCACCGAGTGGCGCTTCCAGGACGACGGCACCGTCAACATGAACGTCGGCGCCACCGGCAGCCTCTCGCCCGACGACTACGACGCGGGCGACGGCCGCGGCTGGCCCCTCGGCCAGGGCGCCAAGGCGTACGCCACCAGCCACAGCCACAACGTCTTCTGGCGGCTCGACTTCGGCCTCGACGGCTCCTCCAAGGGCAAGGTCGAGCAGTACGACTCGGTGGTCAGCCCGGCCGCGAGCGGCAACGTGGGACCCACCACCAGGACGACCCGCACCCAGGTCAAGAAGGAACTCGCGGGCGACGCCAGGAACATGCGCTGGTGGCGCGTCGTCAGTGCCACCGGCAAGAACAAGGACGGCCACGCGCGGTCGTACGAGATCGTCCCCGCCGCCACCACCAAGTTCCCGGGCCGCAGTTACACCCGGCACGACGTCTACTTCACCGAGTACAACAAGTGCGAGCAGTTCGCCAGCGACAACCTCCGCGACTGCGGTGCCGGCGCCAAGAAATCGGTCGACGGATGGGTCAACGGACAGAGCCTCACACACCCGTTGGTCTGGGTGAACGTGGGCTTCCACCACATAGCCCGGGACGAGGACCAGCAGCCCATGCCGGTCCACTGGCAGGGCTTCTCCATCGCCCCGCGCGATGTCACCGCTATGAATCCGCTCACTCCCGCCGCCCTCGCCGACCAGAACGGGCATGTCGAAAGCGGTAGTTGAGAAACGACCATGTCCATCCGGCTGCACCGTTGACCGCTCCCGGAGTACCCTTCCTTGATCGTTGGCCGGGATCGGCCACAGGGGAGCTCGGGGGAGCGGAAGGCGGTGCGCGGGTGGGCTCGGGAGGGTTGGAGCTGCCCCCTGGTGACGAAGGTCATGAGGGGCACTCCACAGAGGTCCCGCCCGGCGCGGTGTCCCTGGCACGGCCGATGGAAACGGGTTCCATCGGTCCGGAACTGGACTGGGACGCCGAAGCCTGGCACGAGGTGCGTACGCGCGCCCAGCGGGCCGGCCGGGCCTACATCTGGCTGAACCTGGTCGAGCAGCGGCTGCGCGCGGTCGTCGCCGCCGTCCTGCGCCCCATCTACGAACCCGTCCACGGCGACGAGTGGGTGGTCGCGGCAGCCGGACCGGCCGGCCAGGAGTGGGTGCAGCGAGCGGTCGCCGTACGGGAAGTCAGCCGCCGCAAGGGCTACTTGCTCGACCCCGCCGACGACAACGTCCTGAGCTTCCTCACGTTGCCCCAGCTGCGGGAGCTGATGGTGCAGCACTGGCCGTGCTTCGAGCCGTACGTCGACGAGCGCCGCGACGTCGAACTCGCCCTGGACGAGCTGGAGGTCACGCGCAACGTCGTCTCCCGCAACCGCGCCCTGTCCGAGGCCGTCCTCAACCAGGCGGAGCGGGCCTCGGGCAAGCTCCTGGAGACCCTCGGCGCGGGCGGCGACGTACCCTCCGCGCGCCGGCTGCCGGTGGACGCGGTCGAGGACCTGGTGGGCGAGCGGTACGGCGATGTGGTCGCCGTGCACACGGACCGCGTACGGCTGATGCGCCAGTTCCCGGCCGAGGACATCTTCGGCGGCGCGCGTCGGCTCGACGCCATCGGTATCGGCCTCAATCTGCTCGTGCAGAACTTCTCCGGGCGGCGGCTGGTGCGGCTGGCGGAGTCGGGTTGCAGAACGAGGCTGTTGTTCCTGAATCCCGCGTCCAGTGCGGTGAAGCGGCGCGAGCGGGAACTCGGCATAAAGCGGGGTGAGTTGAGCCGCGCGGTGGAGATGAACATCCTCCATATGCGCCGGGTGCGGTCCAAGCTGCGTGACCCGGGCGCGTTCGAGATCCAGGTATACGACGAGACGCCCCGCTTCACGGCCTACCTCGTCGACGGGGACGGATCGGACGGGGTCGCGATCGTGCAGACGTATCTGCGCCGGACGCGGGGGATGGAGGCGCCGGTGCTGGTGCTGCGGGGCGGGAGCCGGACGGTCAAGTCGGGCGAAGTGGAAGAGATCGGTATCTTCCCGACGTACCGCGAGGAGTTCGAGGTGGCCTGGGCGGATTCGCGGCCGGTGTCCTGAGCCGCTCGCCCTTCGTAAGCGGAATGCGGTCCTCGGATTGTCAGTGGCTCATGGGATCGTGGAAACCACTGGGGGAAAGCACCACGAAGAAGGGGGGCCAGGCATGGGCTGGCACCATGAGCTGCTGATCGGCTTCGACCTGGAGACGACCGGGACGGACCCGCGCGAGGCGCGCATCGTCACGGGCGCGGTGATCGAGGTGAGGGGCGGGGAGCCGCTCGGCCACCGTGAATGGCTGGCCGATCCGGGCGTGGAGATCCCGGCGGAGGCGGTGGCCGTGCACGGCATCACCAACGAGCGCGCGACCAGCGAGGGGCTCCCCGCCGACCAGGTCGTGGACGCGATCGCGGACGTGCTGGCGGGGTACTGGAAGACGGGCGTGCCGGTGGTCGCCTACAACGCGAACTTCGACCTCACGATGCTCTCCGCGGAGCTGCGGCGGCACGGCCTGCCGTCCCTGCGTGAGCGGCTCGGCGGCCTGGACCTGGCTCCGGTCATCGACCCGTACACGATCGACCGCTCCATCGACCGCTACCGCCGCGGCAAGCGCAACCTCGAAGCGGTGTGCACGGAGTACGGCGTCCTGCTGGACGCCGCCCACGACGCCTCGGCGGACGCACTGGCCGCCGCCCGGCTGGCCTGCGCGATAGCCGACCGCCACCCCAAGGTCGCCGCCCTCGGCCCGGCGGAACTGCACCGCCGCCAGATCGAGTGGTACGCGGAATGGGCGGCGGACTTCCAGAACTTCCTGCGCCGCAAGGGCGAGGCGGACGCGGTGATCGACGGGACCTGGCCGGTACGGGAGTTCGCGGACGAGGTGGTGTGAGGGGGCGGTGGGTGGGTGGGCTCGGGCCCCGTACTCACTTCCCTGCCCTGGGGAGTTGGGCGCGTGCCTTCCGGCTCGCAGGAAGAGCAGGAACCGGCGCAGGACTGGAGCAAGCGCCGGCCCTGCGGGCCCCTCGATCTGTCAGGCGGCCGTCCCGCTCGCGTTGCGGATCAGTTGCTGGAGCACCTTCACCGTGGTGACGTAGTCCGTGTCGTCGATGCCCTCGTGGAGGGCGGCGCGGATCGCGGGGGCGTTGCGTGCGAGGTCGATGCGGGCTTGTTCCCCCTCCTTGGTGAGCCACAGCCGGTCTTCGAGGTCTCGGCTCAGCCAGCCGCGCTCCACGAGCACCTCGGCCTCCGCTGCCAGGTCGTCCTCGGGCCGGATGTAGGAGTTCATGGCCTCCCGCAGCTCGGGCAGGGTCATCCCCTCGCCGTCGGGCGAGATGTCGTGTTCCGACAGGTTGCGCAGTAGCCAGAACTGGGGCTGTGTGTAGCCCTTTTTGGCCTGCTGGGCCCGGGTGTACGCGATGAGCGCCTCGTAGGCGACACCGGTCCAGTAGGCGGCGGGCTGGCCGGCGAGGTCGGCGTCGGAGATCTGCTGGGTCGTCACGGGAAGTCCCCTCCTGGTACTGCGGGGTCGGAACCTGCATGCCGTGCAGGTGATAGGGAGACCGTAGGACCTCAAGTAATGTTGAGGTCAAGTGTGTGATCTTCCGGCGCCGTCGACGCAAACCGGAAACCCGTCCCGCCCCGGACACGTTTGAGGTGTTGATCAGTGCCGCGGAAGGATCTCGGAATGGCCCGTCCGGGATTCGGACCCCGGGGGTGAGTCTGTGGGGATCGGTGCCGGTGCCGGTGCTCTCGCCGCCGGTCGGCGGTGGGCGCGTTCCACCGACTGGCCCCAGTAGGTTCCGGCGACCATCAGCGTTGCGCCGAGTGCCGTCAGGGGGGTGAGGTGTTCGCCTCCCAGGGCGATGCCGATCGCCGCCGCCCAGATCGGCTCGGTGCCCAGGAGCAGGCTGGCCCGGCTCGCTGACGTGCGCTGTACGGCCCAGGTCTGGGCGAGGAAGGCGAACACGCTGCAGAACAGGGCGAGATAGATCAGCTGCGTCCAGGTGTCGGCGTCGGTGTGGGCCAGGGCGGGCAGGTCGGGGGCGGCGGCCGGCAGGAACAGGGCCGTGCCGACGAGGGTCTGGAAGGTCGTGAGGTGGAGGGGGCGGATCGGCCGGCGTGCGGTGAGGCGTCCGACGAGGGCGACGTGAACCGCCCGTATCAGGGCCGCGCCGAGCATCAGCAGGTCGCCGAGGCGCGGCGCGTGGAAGCCGTTGCCGGACATGAGCAGGCCGACGGCCAGGACACAGACGCCGGCGGCGGCGTAGAAGGCCGGGGGCAGCCCGCCGGGATGTCCGGCGCGGTCCAGGAGAGGGGTGAGCACGATGGTCAGGCTGATGATCAGCCCCGCGTTGGCGGCGGTGGTGTGGGCGACTCCGTAGGTCTCCACCAGCAGGACGGCGGCCTGGGTGAGGCCCAGGGGGAGCCCGGCCCGTACCTCCTCCCGGGTCCAGAGGCGTGAGCCCTGCTTCCCGCCGGCGACGAGGCCGAGGCAGGCGAGGGCGGAGAGGGCGTACCGCACGAGGAGGACCAGGAGGACGGGCAGGGCGGAGGTGGCTGTCTGGGCGGACAGATAGCTGGAGCCCCAGACGAGCGCGACAAGGAGGAGTACCGCATCGGTACGGCGGGAGTCGGACACGTGCCTACCGTGCACCGCCGGTGACCCTGAAGCCCAGACCCACCTTCTTAAATGATCTTTTAGTTTCCCTACATCATCCACTTACACTGGTTCCATGGACGAACGTCAGCTGCGGATCCTGCGCGAACTCGGTGAGCTGGGCAGCGTCACCGCGGTCGCCGACGCGCTGCTCGTGACGCCCTCGGCGATCTCGCAGCAACTGCGGCTGCTCCAGCGCGCCATCCCCGTCCCGCTCACCGAGCGGCAGGGGCGGCGGCTGGTGCTGACCGACGCCGGGCAGGCGCTGGCGGGTGCGGCGATCGAGGTGGAGTCGGCGCTGGCGCGGGCCCGGCACACCGTCGAGGAGTTCCTCGACCGGCCGGACGGGGAGGTCTCCGTGGCCGCGTTCCACAGCGCGGGCGCCGCGTTCTTCCCGCTGCTGCTGCGCGCCCTCGCCGGGCCGGACGGGCCGGTGCTCGCACTCGGCGACAAGGATGTGACGCAGGACGACTTCCCACCGCTGACCCGGGAGTACGACCTCGTTGTCGCCCACCGGCTGGACCACGCCCCGCCGTGGCCGCGCACGGTGGCGGCGACCCCGCTGCTGAGCGAGCCGCTCGACGTGGCCATGCCCGCCGATCATCCGCTGGCCGCCAAGCGACGGCTGACCCCGCGCGATGTGGCCGACCAGCCCTGGATCGCCGTACACGACGGATTCCCGATCATGGCGACGATCGAGGCCATCGCCACCACGGCGGGCCGCCGGCCCCATCTCGCCCACCGCATCAACGAGTTCGCGGTGGCGGCGGAGGTGGTGGCCGCCGGGGGAGGTCTCGCGCTGATGCCCCGCTGGACCTCGCGCCCGCACCCCGACCTCGTCCTCAAGCCGCTCAGCGGCGTCCGGGCCAGACGCCGGATCGACGCCCTGCACCGCCCGGAGCGCACGGCCCGCCGAGCCGTACGGACGGTACTGACGGAGCTGCGGCGCGCGGCCCGCACGATCCAGGACCAGGGATGGAACGCGGACCGGGACGCCGGCGAGGAACCGGCCGACGGCGGCTGACCGCCGTACAGTCCGGCCTCAGAACGGATACCACCGCACCGTCTCGTCCCCCTCCCGCAACGACGCCACCCGGCGTGCGAACTCGGCCAGAGCCTTCGGGTTGGCCGGGGCGTGCTGGGCGACCCAGGCGCAGCTGGCCGTCTCGCGGGCCCCGCGCAGCACACCGCAGCCGTCCCACTCGCGTACGTCCCAGCCGTACGTCTGGGTGAAGGCGTCGTAGGACTCGGCGGGGAGGGCGTAGCGGTCGTGGGAGAGGGCCATGACGACGAGGTCGTGTTCGCGCAGGTCGGCGGAGAAGGTCTCCAGGTCGACCAGAACCGGGCCGTCGGGGCCGATGTGGACGTTGCGGGGCAGGGCGTCGCCGTGGATCGGGCCGGGCGGGAGGTACGGGGTGAGCGCGGCGGCGGCCGTGGCGAAACCGTCGCGGCGCTCGCGCAGATAGACCGCGTCCGCCGGGTCGATCGCGACCCCCGCGAGCCGCAGCCAGCGTTCGACGCCGCCCAGGAGTTCGCGGGGCGGCAGCGTGAAGGAGCGGGGGAGCGGAAGGGCGTGCACGGTCCGTAGGAGTTCGGCCAAATCCCGGGGGCCGGCGGGGCGTACGGGATCGGGCAGCCGGTGCCACACGGTCACCGGGTGGCCCTCGACGAGCAGCGCCTTCGGGTCGGCCGCGCGGACCGCCGGGACGTCCGCCTCGGCGAGCCACAGCGCGATGTCCAGCTCCCGCCGCGCACGGTCGAGGAGTTCGGCGTCGCGGCCCACCTTGACGACCAGGTCACCGGCGGCGAACACCGCGTTCTCGCCCAGGGCGAGGAGCCGCGCGTCCGGTGCCGGACCGGGCAGTACGCCCGCAGTGGCCAGTACGTCCCGGGCCCGTGCCTCGTCCATCGTCCGCCTCCCGCTCAGTCACCCGTACACGGTCGTCCATGGCGTCGGGTTCTCGCCATCCGCCGGTCAGTGTCGCATTCGCACTGGTGGGGGCGTGTGCGCGGTGCCTTGACGGCGTACAGCGGCTTCACGACCATGACGGGGCCACCTGGGGCCGTCCGAAGGAGCCGATCACGTGACCTTGGCGACCGGGGTGGGGCGGCGGCCGGCGAAGCGCGCGACCCGTGCCGGACCGGGCGGACGGCCGCTCGGCCACGGCGCCTGGTTCCTCGTCCTGCCCGCCCTGATCCCGATCCTCGTCCTGAGCGTGGGACCGCTGCTGTACGGGATTCTGCTGGCGTTCACCGACGCCCAGTCGGGCCGTACCGCGTCCACGCAGTGGATCGGCACGCTCAACTTCCGGGATCTGCTGCACGACACGCTGTTCTGGGAGTCGTTCCGGATCGGGCTGGTCTGGGCGGTGGGGGTGACCGTGCCGCAGTTCCTGCTCGCCCTCGGTCTCGCCCTCCTCCTCAACCAGGAGTTGCGGCTGCGCTGGCTGGCCCGGGCCCTCGCGATCATTCCGTGGGCGATGCCCGAGGTGGTCGTCGGCATCATGTGGCGACTTGTCTACAACGCCGACGCCGGTGTCCTCAACGAGACGCTGCGCGACCTCGGCCTGGGAGACGGCCGTGACTGGCTCAGTGGCCTGGCCACCGCACTGCCCGCCGTCATCGTCGTCGGCGTCTGGGCGGGGATGCCGCAGACGACCGTCGCGTTGCTCGCCGGGTTGCAGAACACCCCGCGCGAGCTGCACGAGGCGGCGGCGATGGACGGCGCCGGCGCCTGGCGCCGCTTCCGGACGGTCACCTGGCCCGCGCTGCGGCCGGTCGCGCTCGCCATCACCGCCCTCAACCTGATCTGGAACTTCAACTCCTTCGCGCTGGTGTACGTCCTGACCAACGGCGGCCCCGGCGGACGCACCCGCCTCCCCATGCTTTTCGCCTACGAAGAGGCCTTCCGTTACGGCCAGTTCGGCTACGCGGCGGCGATGGGCTGTGTGATGGTCGCGCTGATCTCCGTCCTTCTCGCCGTGTTCCTCGTCGGCCGGCTGCGGGGAGTTGAGGAGAGGTGAGGACGAGCAAGAGCGCCCGCATCGGCCAGTACGCGGCCCTCCTCGCGTATCTCGCCTTCCTGGCCGTCCCGTTCCTCTGGCTTCTCTCCACCGCCTTCAAACCCCCGCGCGAGCTGGGCAGTCTGCACCCCACCTGGATCCCGAGGAACCCGACCCTCGACAACTTCCGCCAGGCCTTCGACGAACAGCCCCTGCTGCACGCCGCGTCGAACTCCCTGGTCGCGGCGGCCTCGGCCGCGCTGATCGCCGTACTCCTCGCGACCCCGATGGCATACGTCATGGCCAGACACCGCACGCTGCTCGGGCGGGCGGCGACCGGGTGGGTGGTGGTCAGCCAGGCGTTCCCGTTCGTGTTGGTGATCATCCCGCTGTTCCTGGTGCTGAAGAACCTGCGGCTGATCGACTCCGTCTTCGGGCTGGTGATGGTGTACGTGGTGTGGTCGCTGCCGTTCGCGTTGTGGATGCTCGTCGGCTATGTACGGGCCGTGCCCGCCGAGTTGGAGGAGGCGGCGGCCGTCGACGGTGCCGGCCGGCTGCGCACTCTCGTCTCCGTCACGGCCCCCCTGCTCGCGCCGGGGATCGTGGCCACGGCACTGTTCGCGTTCATCACCGCCTGGAACGAGTTCTTCTTCGCCCTGGTGCTCCTCAAGACCCCCGAGAAACAGACCCTGCCGGTCGTCCTCACCCACTTCATCGGCGCGGAGGGCGTCGCGGACCTCGGCCCGCTGGCCGCCGCCGCGTTCCTGGCGACGCTGCCCTCGCTCGTCGTGTTCGCGATCGTCCAACGCCGCGTCACGGGCGGCCTGATGGCCGGGGCGGTGAAGAGCTGATGCCGATGCGCGCGCGATGGCTCCTCGTCCTCGTCCTCCTGGTGCTTCTCGCCGGTTGCACCAGCGGCGGCAGCACCATCGACGACAGCAGGATCACCCTCCGTTTCCAGTCCCTCGCCTGGCAGGACGAGTCCGTCGCCGCCAACAAGGCGCTGGTGAAGGAGTGGAACGCGACCCATCCGGACGTCAAGGTCGAGTACGTACAGGGGAGTTGGGACAGCGTCCATGACCAGCTCCTCACCTCCTTCGAGGGCGGCGAGGCCCCCGACATCATCCACGACGCCTCCGACGACCTCGCGGACTTCGCGTACGGCGGATACCTCGCCGATCTGCGTGAGCTGCTCCCCGAGCGGCTCACGTCCGATATCCCGCAGCGCAGTTGGGAGACGACCACCTTCGGCGAGGGTGTCTATGGCGTGCCGTTCCTCCAGGAGCCGCGTGTCCTGATCGCCAACGCGAAGTGGCTGAAGGAGGCGGGCGTACGGATCCCGACCCCCGAACAGCCGTGGAGCTGGCCCGAGTTCAGGCAGATCACCGGGCAGCTCAGCGGCGACGGCAAGTACGGTGTCGCCTGGCCGCTCAAGGAGCCCGTGTCCGCCACGCTCAACCTGTCGCTGTCCACGGGCGGGCAGCTGTTCCACCGGGGCACGGACGGCAAGGTGACGATCCGCTTCGAAACACCCGACCAAGTGGTCCCCCGGACGATCCACGACCAGGTCAACTCCGATGACAGCGCGTCGAGTTCGACCCTGGGCAGCGGCGGTTCCGACACCCTGCCGGGGTTCTTCGGCGGCCGGTACGCGATGGTTCCGCTCGGCTTCTCCTACCGCCAGCAGATCACGCAGCAGGCACCGGAGGGCTTCGAGTGGCAGGTGCTGCCCGCACCGGCGGGCGCCGACGGACTCACCCAGGGTGTCAGCCCGCAGACCCTCTCCATCGCCGAGGACAGCCGGCACCAGTCGGAGGCGGCCGAGTTCGTCGACTTCATGCTGCGGCCCGCGAACATGGTCCGGCTCGCCCTCGGCGACTGGATGCTCCCCACCGGCACCGAGGCCCTGAAGTCCCCGGCCCTGCGGACAAAGAAGGACGGCTGGGCCACGGGCACCGCCCTCGCCGGCCACCTCCGTTCGGCGCCCGCCCAGTCCGTACGGGGCTATCCGGAGTGGAAGGACAAGATCGCGACCCCCGCGTTCCAGGAGTACTACAGCGGGGCCATCGACCTTGCTGAACTGCGGAAACGTCTGGAGGAGGACGGCAACCTGGTGCTGGCGCGCTATCAGAGGTGACAGGCGGATCCGATCGGATCGCGTAATCGAGTTGTACGAGACGTCTCGTCTCGCTTACGGTCAGGCGCATGACTGCTACTGCCGCACACATAGCCATGTTCTCCATCGCCGCCCACGGTCACGTGAACCCCAGCATCGAGGTGATCCGCGAGCTGGTGGCCCGTGGGCACCGTGTCACCTACGCGATTCCGCCCGCGTTCGCCGAGAAGGTGGCCGAGGCCGGGGCACGACCCGTGCTCTACGACTCCACACTGCCGGGCCCCGACGACGATCCGGAGGCATGGGGCACCACCCTCCTCGACAACGTCGAGCCCTTCCTCGCCGACGCCATCCAGGCGCTGCCGCAACTCATCAAGGCGTACGAGGGCGACGGCGGCGGAGAGGTGGGCGTGCCGGATCTCGTCCTGCACGACATCACCTCCTACCCGGCCCGCGTCCTCGCCCACCGCTGGGGCGTGCCCGCGATCTCCCTCTCGCCGAACCTCGTCGCCTGGGCGGGGTACGAGGAGGAGGCCCTCGAACCGATGTGGGCCGAGCCCCGGCAGACCGAGCGGGGGCGGGCCTACTACGAACGGTTCGAGAGCTGGCTGAAGGAGAACGGGATCACCCAGCACCCCGACCCCTTCACCGGCCGCCCCGCCCGCTCCCTCGTCCTGATCCCCAAGGTGTTGCAGCCCAACGCCGACCGCGTCGACGAGCACGTCCACACCTTCGTCGGCGCCTGCCAGGGCGACCGCTCCGCACAAGGGGACTGGCAGCGGCCCGCCGCCGAGAAGGTCGTCCTCGTGTCCCTCGGGTCGGCGTTCACCAAGCAGCCGGAGTTCTACCGGGAGTGCGTGCGGGCCTTCGGTGACCTGCCGGGGTGGCACCTGGTGCTCCAGGTCGGCAACCATGTCGACGCCGGTGAGCTGGGGCCCGTACCGGCCAACGTCGAAGTGCGGTCCTGGGTGCCCCAGTTGGCGATCCTGAAGCAGGCCGACCTGTTCGTCACGCATGCCGGGGCCGGCGGCAGTCAGGAGGGGCTGGCCACCGCCACGCCGATGATCGCCGTACCGCAGGCCGTCGACCAGTTCGGCAACGCCGACATGCTGGCGGGACTCGGCGTCGCCCGCCATGTGCCCATGGAGGAGGCGACCGCCGAGACCCTGCGTACGGCTGCCCTCGCGCTCGTGGACGACCCGGAGGTCGCCCGACGGCTCAAGGACGTTCAGGCCAAAATGGCGGCGGAGGGCGGCACGCGCCGGGCCGCGGACCTGATCGAGGCCGAGCTGCCCGGCGTGTGAACGTGAAGAGGGCCCGTTGGCTCCCCGGTGACCAACGGGCCCTCAGAACAAGGGATTTACCGGGGTGTGCGGAGGGATCAGACCCTGACTCGCTCGCCCTCCACGGCGGGCGGCGGAGGCGGCGACACGGTCTCCGCGCCCTCGTCGTGCGTCAGGTCCGGCAGACGGTTCAGCCACTTCGGGAAGTACCAGTTGCGCTCGCCCAGCAGTGCCATCACCGCGGGCAGCAGCACACCCCGGATGATCGTCGCGTCGATCAGCACCGCCGCCGCGAGGCCCACACCCATCTGCTTCATGGACTGCATCGACAGGGTTCCGAAGATCCCGAAGACGGCGACCATGATGACGGCGGCACTGGTGACGACTCCGGCCGTGGTGACCACGCCGTGCTGGATCGCGTCCTTCGTCGTACGGCCCCGCAGACGTGCCTCACGGATGCGCGAGACGACGAACACGTGGTAGTCCATCGACAGGCCGAACAGGATCACGAACAGGAACAGCGGCAGCCAGGTGATGATGGCGCCCACGCCCTCCGCGCCCACCAGCGACGCGCCCCAGCCGTGCTGGAACACGGCGACCAGGATGCCGTAAGCAGCCCCGACCGAGAGCAGGTTGAGCACGATCGACGTGATCGCGATCGTCAGGGAGCGGAACGACAGGAGCATCAGCAGGAAGGCGAACACGACCACGAACGCGAAGACCGGGGCGACCGCGCCGGCCAACTGGTCGTTGAAGTCCTTGGAGCCCGCGACCTGTCCGGTGATCGGCGCCTCGACGCCGTCGACCTTGCCGAGCGTGGCCGGGCGTACCTCGTCGCGCAGCTTGTCCAGGCTCGCGCCTGCCTTGTCCGCGTCGGAACCGCCGACCAGCGGCACGTACACGAAGGCGATGTTCTCCGCGTCGTGCAGCTTGATGTCCACGGGGCCGCGCGAGGCACCCGAACTGATCGCCTGCGCACGGAAGTCGGCGAGTGCGGACTGCACGTCGGCCGCGTTGATGTCCTGCGCCTTGACGATCACCTCGGCCGGGTCGGAGCCGCCGGGGAACGCGTCGTTGACGCGGTTGTAGGTGCCGACGATCGGCAGCGAGTCGCCGAACTCCTGGTCCAGGGTGAGGTTCTGGGTCTTCATGCCGAGCGCGGGCGCGGCGATGGCGAGCAGCGTACCGGCCGCCACGACCAGCGAGATACCCGGCTTGGCGAGGACGACCTTGAGGACCGCCGTCCAGAAACGGCTCTCTCCGCTGCCCTTCCCGTTGCCGTTCTTGCGTCGCTTGTCCGGGTGCAGGAACGGGATCCGGCCCTTCTCGACCCGCCCGCCGAGCAGCGACAGCAGCGCCGGCAGGACCGTCACCGAACCGACCATGGCGACCGCCACGACCATCAGCGACGCCAGTCCCATCGCCTCGAACGTGGCGAGCCCCGTGAACAGCATCCCCGCCATCGCCACGCACACCGTGACACCGGAGACGATGATCGCGCGGCCACTGGTCGCGGCGGCGATCTGGAGCGCGGCCTCCGGGGTCCGGCCCGCCGCCCGCTCCTCGCGCTCCCGGCGCAGATAGAACAGGCAGTAGTCGACGCCGACCGCGAGGCCGACGAGCAGCATCACCGAGCTCGCCGTGTCGTCCATCGGCTGGAGGTGGCTGACGATGGCCATCAGACCCATCGTCGCCATGATCGCGGTGACCGCCAGCGCCACGGGCAGCAGCGCCGCGACAACCGCGCCGAAGGCGATGAGCAGAATGCCGAGGGCCACCGGTACGGCGGAGTACTCGGCCTTCTTGAAGTCGTCCCCGAAGGCGTCGCTGAACGTCTTGTTCATACTGGCGCCGCCGATCTCCTCGATCCGCAGCTCCGAGTGGTCCTTCTGGACGTCCGCGACGGCGTTCAGCACCGGCTCGACCCGGTCGCCGGCCGTGTCGGCGTCGCCCCGCATGTCGAACTGCACGAGCGCGCTGCGCCCGTCCTTCGAGACGGTGTCCGTGTCGTACGGCGACTGCACGTCCGTGACCCGGCCGGTCGCGTCGACCGCCTTCATGACGTCGGCGACGGCGGCCCGGAACGCGGCGTCCGTGGACGTGACGCCCGCGTCCTTCGCCTGGACGAGGATCGTCTCGCTCGCGGGCTCGTCGATCCCGGCATCCTCGATGATCTTGGCGGCGGTGTGGGTCTCACCCCCGAGCTGGTCGCTCTCCTTGACCTCGACGCTGCCCGCCGCCGAGCCGAGCCCCATCGCCAGGACGACGAACAACACCCAGATCCCGACGGCCGCCCAGCGATGCCTGGCGCTCCAGCCGCCGGCCCGGGCGGCTATGCCCCGTACCCGCGTTTCTCCGTTCCCCATGACGGGCTTGCCCCCTCGTATGCGGCGACAGCCCCCTGCCATCACCTTTTGTTTCGAAGGTATGCGCTGGATAAGAACGTCTCCTCGTGCTGCCCGGTGAGGTGCGAACGGTTCGAGTCCTCCCCTCGGATACCGGCGTCTCCCCACTGGGGAGGACGCGGCCCCTTACATCTAGAAGTGGATCTCGGGGTGGTTCATCAGGGAATCTCTGCCTCCGCCCGCCTTAGGGTGTGCGGATGACGACAGGTGAGCGGTCGACGACGACCTACGCGGCGCTGCTGCGCGGTATCAACGTGGGTGGCAACAAGAAGGTCCCGATGGCCGAGCTGCGCCCGCTCCTGGAGGGCCTCGGGTACGGCGGCGTACGGACCTATCTCCAGAGCGGCAACGCCGTGTTCACCGCCGGTCACGGGGACGAGGAGTCCCTCGCCGGGGAGATCGCGCGAGCCATCGAGCAGCACTTCGGATTCGGCGTCGACGTGATCGTCCGCGACCACGCCCACCTCCGGGCGATCAGGGACAACTGCCCCTTCCCAGCGGCCGAGTTGGAGGCCAAGCAACTCCACGTCACCTACTGCTCCACCCCCGTCGACGAGACGCGCTTCGCGGACATCGACCAAGCCGCCTTCCTCCCCGAGGAGTTCCGGCTCGGCGACCGCGCGCTGTACCTGTACGCGCCCGACGGCCTCGGCCGCTCCAAGCTGGCCGAGCAGCTCGCCAAGCCCCGGAGGCTCAAGGGCCTGATCGCGACCACCCGCAACTGGAACACGGTCGTCAAGCTGGTCGAACTGACCGAAGCCGAGGGCGCCTGACCTACCGGAGGAGGTCCAGACGGGACAGCTCACCGCCGGACAGCCTCACGGCACGGGCGTCGAGGTTCTCCTCCAGGTGGACGAGGGAGCCCGTGCCCGGGGTCGGGCAGAGCGCGGGGGAGTGGTGCAGGAGCCAGGACAGCGCGACCTGGGCCGGGGTCGCTCCGTGCGTGGCGGCGATCTCCGCGCACACCGGGTCCGAGGCCAACTCCCCGTTTCCCAGCGGGAACCAGGGCAGGAACGCGATGCCGTGCGCCTCGCACAGCTTCAGCAGCGGCTCGGAGGTGCGGTCGAGCAGGTGGTAGCGGTTCTGGACGGTGGCGACCGACGTCAACTCCCGTGCCGCGCCCAGCTGTTCGACCGTCACCGAGTCCAACCCGAGATGCCGGATCTTGCCCTCCGTACGCAACTCGTCGAGGGCGCCCAGCTGTTCGGCGAGCGGGACACCCCGGTCGATCCGGTGCAGCTGGTACAGGTCGATCGTGTCCCGGCGCAGCCGCCGCAGGCTCGCCTCGCACATCGCACGCAGCCGCTCCGGGCGCCCGTCGACGTGCCAGGCGTCGGGGCCGGTCCGTACGACACCGCCCTTGGTGGCGACCAGCACCCCGGCCGGGTACGGGTGCAGGGCCTCGGCGATCAGCTCCTCGGCGATCGACGGGCCGTAGTTGTCGGCGGTGTCGATCAGCGTCACGCCCCGCTCGACGGCCCGGCGCAGCACGGCCACTGCGTCCCGGGGATCGCCGCGCGGGCCCCAGTAGCCGGGGCCGGTCAACTGAGCGGTGCCGTAACCGAGGCGGCGGACCGGAAGCTCGCCGCCGATCGTGAATCTTTCCGAAGCCATGCGACGGACGCTACCTGTGCCGTGCATGCACCGTGGCAGGCTGGCTTGTATGCGCTACATCATCATCGGAGCAGGAGCGGTCGGCGGTGCCATCGGCGGGCGGCTCGCCGGGGCGGGGCACGAGGTGGTCCTCGTCGCGCGGGGCGCGCAGTACACGGCATTGCGTGCCAACGGGCTGCGGCTGGTGACCCCGGACGGGGAGCACACGTACCGCCTGCCGACCGTCGAGGGACCCGCCGGACTCGGGGAACTGCGCGCCGACGACGTCCTCGTCCTCGCCGTCAAGACGCAGGACAGCGAGGGCGCCCTGGCGGCCTGGGGACCGGTGCCCGTCGCGGGCGGCGGTACGGCGGCGGAGCGGTTGCCGCTGGTCTGCGCGCAGAACGGGGTGGAGGGCCAGCGCCTCGCCCTGCGCCGCTTCCGGC
Source organism: Streptomyces sp. NPDC020898 (assembly GCF_044333925.1). NCBI lineage: Bacteria > Bacillati > Actinomycetota > Actinomycetes > Kitasatosporales > Streptomycetaceae > Streptomyces > Streptomyces sp. NPDC020898. Next base: position 342,877 of record NZ_JBIRRV010000007.1, on the reverse strand, counting down.
GCGTGTACGGCGTCTGCGTCTGGCTCCCCGCGAGCTACCGGGAACCCGGGGTCGTCTCCGCCGCCGGCGCTCCCCTCACCGGCATCCTCTTCCTCGGCCGCTACCCCCACGGCACCGACGACACCGTCCGCGGGATCGCCGCCGACCTGGAGAAGACGACGACCTTCGAGGCGCCGGTCGTACCGGACGTGGTCCGCTGGCAGTACGCCAAGCTGCTCACCAACCTGGGCAACGCCATCCGGGCGCTCAGCGGCGCGGCGGACAGTGCGGAGAGCGAACGGCTGCGCCAACGGGTCTGGGCCGAGGGCGAGTCGGTGCTCACGGCGGCCGGGATCCCGTACGCGAGCGCCGCGGAGGAGAAGGCGCGGCGCGGCGACAAGATCGCCCTGCGGCCGCTGCCCGGCACCGAGCCCGGCGGCGGCTCCTCCTGGCAGTCCCTCAGCCGGGGCACCGGCACGATCGAGACCGACTACCTGAACGGCGAGATCGTCCTCCTGGGACGGCTGCACGGTGTACCCACGCCCTTGAACGAACTACTGCAACGACTGGCCAACACGTTTGCGCGGGAACGGCAGCCGGCGGGTTCCCTGCCGTCGGCGGACCTCGTGCGGCTGGCGGACGAGGCGGTGTTCCACCCAATGCCGGCAGCCGACGGGCGGGAGCCGGGGGCGTAGTGAGAGACCACCTGAACTCTGCCTGCCCACAAGGCGGTTCGGGTGGGCGCGGACACCTACGCGCTCATCGCGGCCCGGCTCGACAACGGCATCCGCATCGCCGCCTCCGCGTACCGCCGCAGCAGCAACCGGGCCACCTCCGGCGCCGGTCCCAGGACGTCGGCGAGGACGTCCGCCTGGGCGGCGCCGCGCGCGATGCGGTCCGGGAGGAAGCCGGGGGCGAGGACGTAGGGCGCGACGGCGACCTTCGAGCAGCCGAGGGCGCGCAGTTCCCGTACCGCGTCCTCGGTGCGGGGAAGGGATGCGGAGGCGAACGCAGGCCGCACGGCGCACCAACCGGTGTGCCGCCACTCCCGCGCGATTTCTGCGATCACTGCGATCGCCTCCGGGTCGGTGGACCCCGCCGAGGCCAGCACGACCCCGGTCGAGGACTTGTCGGCGGGCGTCAACCCCGCCTCGTACAGGCGCCGTTCGAGCGCCGACAGGAGGAGCGGGGAGGGGCCCAGCACCTCCGCCTGGCGGATGTTCAGCCGCCGGGGCGCGTCCCGTAGCACCGCCGGGATGTCCGCCTTCGCGTGGAACGCGCGCGTCAGCAGCAACGGCAGGGCTACTACGTCCCGGACGCCCTCCGCGGCCAGGGACTCCAACACCCCTTGCACGGAAGGGATGGTGAAGTCCAGGAAGCCGGTCTCCACGCGCAGCCCGGGGCGCATCGCCCGTACCCGCCGCATCAGGGCGTGCACGGTCGCGGCATGGCGCGGGTCGCGGCTGCCGTGGGCGATGACGAGAAGTACCGGTTCGCGCATGGGCGTTCAGCTCTTCGTGAGGAGACCGCGGCTGCGCAGCACCCGCCGCTCCAGCGGACTGAAGATCAGCAGGTCGATGGCGATACCGACGATCAGGATGAGCAGGATCGCGAGGAACACCGTGGCCATGTCGCTGTTGGTGCGGCCGTTCTCCAGCAACTGGCCCAGGCCGACGCCCAGGTCGGGATGCTGGGCGATGATCTCCGCCGCCATCAGCGAGCGCCAGGAGAACGCCCAGCCCTGCTTCAGACCGGCGAGATACCCGGGCAGCGCCGCCGGCATCACGATGTGCCAGGTGCCGCGCAGGCCCGTCGCGCCCATCGTGCGCCCCGCACGCAGGAACAGCGGCGGCACCTGGTCGACCCCGGCGACGAGACCGTTGGCGATCGACGGGACGGCGCCGAGCAGGATCACCGCGTACATCATCGAGTCGTTCAGGCCGAGCCAGATGACGGCCGGCGGCACCCACGCCACCGACGGCAGGGACTGGAGGCCGGACAGGAGCGGACCGATCGCGGCACGCACGAACTTCACCCGCGCGACCAGCAGACCGAGCGGGGTGCCGATCGCCAGCGCGAACAGGAAGCCGAGCAGACCGCGCGAGACGCTCGTCCAGATGTAGCTGAGCAGATCACCTTCCAGCCAGGCGGTCTCGACCTCGCCCCACACGTCGCCCGGAGCGGGCAGCTTGCTGGGATCGGTGACGATCTTGAAGGAGATCAGCGCCTGCCAGATGACCAGGACCAGCGCGATCGACACCAGGGGAGGCAGGATCTTCTGGACGAAGGTCTGCCGGAAGGGCGTCCGGGTCGTCTGGACCGTCTCCAGGGCGTCCAGGCCCGCCTCCAGACCCGAGAGGTCGTGCCTGTCCTTGACAGGCGCGTCGGCCGGGGACTCAGTGCTGGCCATGTCGGCGGATCTCCCCACGCAGTTCTTCGGTGATCTCGACGGACAGCTCCGCCACTTCGGCGTCCTCGATACGGCGCGGCTGCGGGATGTCGACCCGCCACTCTCGGGCGATCCGGCCAGGCCGTGAGGACAGCAGCACCACGCGCTCGGCGAGGCGGACGGCCTCGCGCACGTTGTGGGTGACGAACAGCACCGACAGCTGCGTCTCGCGCCAGATACGGGTCAGCTCGTCGTGCAGCACGTCCCGGGTGATGGCGTCCAGCGCCGCGAACGGCTCGTCCATCAGCAGGAGTTTGCTGTCCTGGGCCAGCGCGCGGGCCAGCGCGACCCGCTGGCGCATACCGCCGGACAGCTCGTGCACCCGCTTGCCGTACGCGCCCTGGAGCCGTACCAGCGCGAGCAGCTCCTCGGCCTTCTCGCGCCGATCGTTCTTGGGAACTCCCCCCAGTTTCAGGGCGAGTTCGATGTTCTTGCCCGCGGTCAGCCACGGGAACAGGGCGTGTTCCTGGAACATCAGGGACGGTCGCCCGCTGGTCGTGATGCTGCCCGCGCTCGGGGCGTCGAGCCCCGCGACCAGATTGAGCAGCGTCGACTTTCCGCAGCCCGAGGCCCCCAGGAGGGTGACGAACTCGCCCGGCGCGACATCGAGGGTGATGTCGTCGAGGACGAGCTGCTGCCCGGACGGTCCGGCGAAGGACTTCGAGACGTGCTCGATACGCGCGGCGTGCTCGACCGACGTGGTGTCGGCGGACTGTGCAAGGGCTGTCGCCATGGTCGTCACCTCCTGGGAACTGATCGGGATCCGGGCTTACTTGACGCCGAGACCGGCGTCGGAAACGGTGGCCTCACCCTGGGCTTCGAGGACCTTGTTCAGGAGCGTGAGGTCGTAGATGCCCGTCAGGTCGGGCTTCTCCAGCAGGCCGGCCGCGACCGCGTGCTCCGCCTCGGTGTTGAGGGTGGACGCCAGCGGGTCGTTGGTGAACTGGATGGACTTCCACGCGGGGTCGATGACCTCGGCCGCCAGCGCCTTGCCGGAGTCGACCTTGAGCTGGGCGTTCGCGGATGCCTTGGCCTTGTCGGGGTTGGCGTTGATCCAGGCGTTGGTCTTGACCGCGCCCGTCAGGACGGCCTCGACGACCTTCGGGTGCTCCTTGAGGAACTTCTGCGACACGATGATGTTCGTGATCACGAACTTCTTGTCGGGCCACAGGTCGGCCTCGTCGAGCAGCACCTTCGCGCCCTCGGCGACCAGCTTGGACGCGGTCGGTTCCGGAACCCAGGCGCCGTCGATGGAGCCGGACTTGTAGGCGTCAGGGGTGATCTTGTTGTCCGTACGGACCACGGAGACGTCGCCCTTGCCGCTCTCCGCGTCGACCTTCCAGCCCTGGTCGGCGATCCAGTTGAGGAACGCCACGTCCTGGGTGTTGCCGAGCTGCGGGGTCGCGATGTTCTTGCCCTTGACGTCCTTCAGGGTCTTGATCTTCTCCGGGTTCACCACGAGCTTCACACCGCCGGACGCCGAACCGCCGATGATCCGCAGGTTCTTGCCGTCGGACTTGGTATAGCCGTTGATCGCCGGGGAGGGGCCGATCCAGCCGATGTCGATGGACCCCGAGTTCAGCGCCTCGATCTCGGACGGGCCGGCGTTGAAGGTCGCGTACTCGGCCTTCGTGGCGCCGAGCTCCTTCTGGAAGAAGCCCTGCTGCTTGCCCACCAGCGCGGTGGCGTGGGTGAGGTTGCCGAAGTAGCCGATCCGGACGGAGGAGAGATCGTCGATCTTCGCGGCGCCGGCGGCGACCTTCGCGTTGGCGTTCTCGTCCTTCGACTCCGACCCGTAACCGCAGGCGGCGAGCGTCAGCAGCGGAAGAGCGGCGACCACGGCTACGCCGCGGCGAAGGAAGGTTGAGCGGTTGACAGGCACGGGAGGGTTTCCTCTCGGAGGCCCGGCGGTCACATCCTCAAGGGCGTGGCCGGGAGGTCGGCAGGTCTTCGTTTGTGCAGGTGGCGGGGGGTGTGGGCGCGCAAGCAGTGCGCGTACGTCAGCACGCACATCGCGCGACTCCGCCCTGCCCGCTGCCGAGGGCGCCGCTGCCGACGCGGCCGCCCTCCTTCGCGAACGTGGAGTAGTAGTCGGTGCCGTTCATGTCAGAAGTCCCACCCGTCGTCCTCGGCCTCGTCCTTGACGGGCTCAGGGGACGCGAACGACTCGCCGACCATGCCCGCGGTGAGCGTGGTGCCGTCGTTCGGGTCGATCAGGATGAACGAGCCGGTGCGCCGTGAGTCGGCGTACGAGTCCACCGGCAGCGGCTCCGCGGTGCGGATCTTCACGCGGCCGATGTCGTTGGCGACGAGCTGTCCCGGATGCGGGTGCAGGGACAGGTCGTCGAGCGTGAGACGGGACGGGATGTCCTTGACGATCGCCTTGACCGTGCGGGTGCCGTGCTTGAGCAGCACCCGGTGGCCGACCGTCAGCGGCGCGTCGGCGACATGGCACACGGTCGCCTCGATGTCCTGCGTGGTCGGCGGCGCGTCCTTGCTCGGCACGATCAGGTCGCCGCGCGAGATGTCGATGTCGTCCTCCAGGAGGACGGTCACCGACTGCGTCGTATAGGCGACGTCGACCGCCTCGCCGAGCAGGTCGATGCCGGAGATCTTCGACGCGTGACCGGACGGCAGGACCGTCACGGACTCGCCGACGCGGAAGGAACCGGCGGCGATCTGGCCCGCGTAGCCCCGGTAGTCGGGGTGCTCGGCGGTCTGCGGCCGGATCACGTACTGGACGGGAAGCCGGGCGTGGCAGTGACTCAGGTCGTGGGCGACCGGGACCGTCTCCAGGTGCTCCAGGAAGGTCGGCCCGCCGTACCAGTCCATGTGCGCGGACGGGTCCACCACGTTGTCGCCGGCCAGTGCCGAGATCGGGATCGCGGTGATCTCCGGGACGCCCAGCTCCAGCGCGTACGCCGTGAACTCCTCGGCGATGGCGGCGAACACGGACTCCTGGTAGTCGACCAGGTCCATCTTGTTGACCGCGAGGACCACGTGCGGGACCCGCAGCAGCGCCGCGAGGGCGGCGTGCCGGCGGGTCTGCTCGACGACGCCGTTGCGGGCGTCGATCAGGATCACCGTCAGCTCGGCCGTGGAGGCACCCGTCACCATGTTGCGGGTGTACTGCACGTGGCCGGGCGTGTCGGCGAGGATGAACCGGCGCTTCGGCGTGGCGAAGTAACGGTAGGCCACGTCGATCGTGATGCCCTGCTCGCGCTCGGCGCGCAGACCGTCCGTGAGCAGCGCGAGGTCGGGAGTCTCCTGGCCGCGGCTGGCCGAGGCGCGCTCGACGGCCTCCAGCTGGTCGGTGAGGATCGACTTGGAGTCGTGCAGGAGCCGGCCCACGAGCGTGGACTTGCCGTCATCGACGGAACCGGCGGTGGCGAACCGCAGGAGCGTGGTCTCGGTGAGTTCCGTGGTCGTGGTCATGGCTAGAAGTACCCCTCGCGCTTACGGTCTTCCATCGCGGCCTCGGACATCTTGTCGTCGGCGCGGGTGGCACCCCGCTCGGTGAGCCGGGAGGCGGCGATCTCGGCGATGACGTCGTCCAGCGTCACCGCGTCCGAGTCGACGGCGCCCGTGCAGGACATGTCACCGACGGTGCGGTAGCGGACCTGCCGCTTCTCGACGGTCTCGTCGGCCTTGGGGCCGCCCCACTCGCCGGCGGTCAGCCACATCCCGGCCCGCTGGAACACCTCACGCTCGTGCGCGAAGTAGATGTCCGGCAGCTCGATGCCCTCGCGGGCGATGTACTGCCAGACGTCCAGCTCGGTCCAGTTGCTCAAGGGAAACACCCGGACGTGCTCGCCGGGCGCGTGCCGCCCGTTGTAGAGGTTCCACAGTTCGGGGCGCTGCCTGCGCGGGTCCCACTGCGAGAACTCGTCCCGCAGCGAGAACACCCGCTCCTTGGCCCGGGCCTTCTCCTCGTCGCGCCGACCGCCACCGAAGACAGCGTCGAACTTCTCGGCCTGGATCTTCTCGGTCAGCGGGAGCGTCTGGAGCGGGTTGCGGGTCCCGTCCGGACGCTCCTTCAGCACACCCCGGTCGATGTACTCCTGCACGGAAGCGACATGCAGCCGCAGTCCATGAGCCGCCACGGCCCGGTCGCGGTACTCGAGCACCTCGGGGAAGTTGTGCCCGGTGTCCACATGCAGCAGCGTGAAGGGGACCGCGGCAGGCGCGAACGCCTTGAGCGCCAGATGCAGCATGACGATCGAGTCCTTGCCGCCGGAGAACAGGATCACCGGCCGCTCGAACTCACCCGCCACCTCGCGGAAGATGTGCACGGCCTCGGACTCGAGGGCGTCGAGGTGCGAGAGGGCGTACGGGACGTTCGTGTCGCCCCCCTGCACCTTGGCAACGGTCGTCGTCATGCCAGTCCCCTCTCGGTGAGCAGCGCGTGGACAGCCGCCGCGGACTCCTGAACGGTCTGGTCCTGCGACTCGATCCGCAGATCGGGCGTCTCGGGCTCCTCGTACGGGTCGTCGACCCCGGTGAGCCCGGTCAGCTCGCCCGCGGCCTGCTTGGCGTACAGACCCTTCACATCGCGTACGGAGCACACCTCGACCGGAGTCGCCACATGCACCTCGATGTACGCGGCGCCGTTCTCCTGGTGCCGCTTGCGCACCGCCTCGCGGCTGTCCGCGTACGGCGCGATCACCGGGACCAGCGTCTTGACGCCGTTGCGGGCGAGCAGCTCGGCGAGGAAGCCGATGCGCTGCACGTTCGTGTGCCGGTCCTCGCGGGTGAAGCCGAGGCCCGCCGAGATGAACTCACGGATCTCGTCGCCGTCCAGCACCTCGACGAGGTGGCCCTCCTCGCGCAGCCGGCCGGCCAGTTCGTACGCGATGGTGGTCTTGCCGGCGCTCGGCAGACCCGTGAGCCATACGGTGGCTCCGGTCGTCACTGGTATCTCCTGGTCCTCGGGGATCGCGGTCTCGGTCTGGGTCATCAGCCGTGCAGCCCGCACTCGGTCTTGCCGCGGCCCGCCCAGCGGCCGGCGCGCGCGTCCTCGCCCTCCAGCACCTGGCGGGTGCAGGGCGCGCAGCCGACGGACGCGTAGCCGTCCATCAGCAACGGGTTGGTGAGTACGCCGTGTTCGGCGACGTACGCGTCCACGTCGTCCTGCGTCCAGCGGGCGATCGGGGAGACCTTGACCTTCTGGCGCTTCTCGTCCCAGCCGACGACCGGGGTGTTCGCCCGGGTCGGGGACTCGTCGCGGCGCAGGCCGGTCGCCCAGGCCGCGTACCCCTTGAGGCCCCGCTCCAGGGGCGCGACCTTGCGCAGTGCGCAGCACAGGTCGGGGTCGCGGTCGTGCAGCTTCGGCCCGTACTGGGCGTCCTGCTCGGCGACCGTCTGGACGGGGGTGAGGGTGAGGACGCGGACGTCCATCACGGCCTCGACCGCGTCGCGGGTGCCGATGGTCTCGGGGAAGTGGTAGCCCGTGTCGAGGAACACGACGTCCACGCCGGGCATGGCACGGGAGGCGAGGTGGGCGACCACCGCGTCCTCCATGGACGAGGTCACGCAGAAGCTCTTGCCGAAGGTGGCGGTCGCCCACTGGAGGATCTCCAGCGCGGACGCGTCCTCCAGATCACGGCCCGCCTGCTCCGCGAGGGCCTTCAAGTCGTCGGTCGTACGTTCTTCCTGAACCGCGGTCATATCTCGTCCCCTCCGGTTTCCCGGTGCTGAAGTCCACGGGCGAGCAGCCCGAGGAACTTCAACTGGAAGGCTCGATTGCAGGCTCCGCATTCCCAGGCGCCGTGGCCGCCCTCGACGGATTCGCTCGGACGCAGGTCCTCGTCGCCGCAGTAGGGGCAGTAGAAGGGCGCGGCACGCTCGCTCATGACAGCGACTCCTCGCTGGCCCGCGAGGCCCACTTCGCGAAACGCTCGCCGTCCTCGCGCTGCTCCTGGAAGTTCTTCAGGACGCGCTCGACGTAGTCCGGCAGGTCGTCCGACGTCACCTTCAGACCACGGACCTTGCGGCCGAAGCCGGCCTCCAGACCGAGGGCGCCGCCCAGGTGGACCTGGTAGCCCTCGACCTGCTCGCCCGCGTCGTTCAGGACCAACTGGCCCTTGAGACCGATGTCCGCGACCTGGATACGGGCGCAGGCGTTCGGGCAGCCGTTGATGTTGATGGTGATCGGCTCTTCGAACTCCGGGATACGGCGCTCCAGTTCGTCGATCAGCGAGGCGCCGCGCGCCTTCGTCTCGACGATCGCGAGCTTGCAGTACTCGATGCCGGTGCAGGCCATCGTGCCGCGCCGGAACGGGGACGGCTTGACGCTCAGGTCGAGCGCCTCCAGGCCCTCGACGAGCGAGTCGACCTGGCCCTCCTCGATGTCGAGCACGATCATCTTCTGCTCGGCGGTGGTACGCAGGCGGCCCGAACCGTGCGCCTCGGCCAGCTCGGCGATCTTCGTGAGGATCGTGCCGTCCACGCGGCCCACGCGCGGGGCGAAACCGACGTAGAAGCGGCCGTCCTTCTGGCGGTGGACGCCGACGTGGTCGCGCCAGCGGGCGACGGGCTGGGCCGGGGCCGGGCCGTCGATCAGCTTGCGCTTGAGGTAGTCGTCCTCCAGGACCTGGCGGAACTTCTCCACGCCCCAGTCGGCGAGCAGGAACTTCAGGCGGGCGCGGGTACGCAGCCGCCGGTAGCCGTGGTCGCGGAAGATCGAGATGACGCCCTCGTAGACGTCCGGGACCTCGTCGAGCGGGACCCAGGCGCCCAGGCGCTGGCCGATCTTCGGGTTGGTGGACAGCCCGCCGCCGACCCAGACGTCGAAGCCGGGGCCGTGCTCGGGGTGCTCCACGCCGACGAACGCGATGTCGTTGATCTCGTGCGCCACGTCGAGGAGCGGCGAGCCGGAGATCGCGGACTTGAACTTGCGGGGCAGGTTCGAGAAGTCCTTGTTGCCGACGATCCGGCGGTGGATCACGTCGATGGCGGGCGTGCCGTCGATGATCTCGTCCTCGGCGATCCCGGCGACCGGCGAACCGAGGATGACGCGGGGTGTGTCACCGCAGGCCTCGGTCGTGGACAGACCGACCGCTTCGAGGCGGTTCCAGATCTCCGGGACGTCCTCGATGCGGATCCAGTGGTACTGGACGTTCTGCCGGTCCGTGAGGTCGGCGGTGCCGCGGGCGAACTCCTGCGAGATCTCGCCGATCACCCGCAGCTGGTCGGTGGTGAGCCGGCCGCCGTCGATGCGGACGCGCAGCATGAAGTACTCGTCGTCCAGCTCCTCCGGCTCCAGGATCGCGGTCTTGCCACCGTCGATCCCGGGCTTGCGCTGGGTGTACAGCCCCCACCAGCGCATCCGGCCGCGCAGGTCGTTGGGGTCGATCGAGTCGAATCCCCGCTTGGAGTAGATCGTCTCAATGCGTGTCCGCACATTGAGACCGTCGTCGTCCTTCTTGAACTGCTCGTTCCCGTTGAGCGGGGTGAAGTGTCCGGCGGCCCACTGACCCTCACCACGGTGACGGCTCACCTTGCGGCGGGGCGCGGCGGCAGGGTTCTGCGGGGTGGCGGCCATGGTTCTACGTCCTCCGGGACAGGCGGAATGCGGCTCTTACCTGCGCGTACGGGCGCATGGTCAGACCCGCGCGGCTCTGCGCGGGCTGAGGCAAAGGGAGCGAATCGGCGGTGCTGGGGCTCGTCAGCTCGCCGGACAGATGGCGCTGGACATGCGGCCGAGGTCGACGTGCCGCCGACTCACCAAGGCAATCCCAGTTCCAGACATGACGGAAGCGTGTCACGGCGATCTGGACACAGTCCAGCATTGTCCGCCATGCGGACACCCTTGTCTCGTACGGTGAGACAGGGTGTTGTCGGTCACAGAGCGGGGGTGTGCGCCCCTGGCCAGGGGCCGGGTGCGGCGACTTCCGCCTCCTCCTCGACCTTGGTGTCGAAGAGGGTGAAGCCGCGGCGCAGGTAGTTGTCCATCGCGTGCACCCCGTCCTTGCTGCAGGTATGCAGCCAGACCCGCTTCGTCGGCGCCAGTCCGGGCCGGCGGTCCGCCAGGTCCCAGGCGCGGGCGGCCCCGTACGACAGGAGGTGCCCGCCGATGCGGCGGCCCCGGAAGGCGGGGATCAGTCCGAAGTAGGCGATCTCGACGACGCCGTCGTCCTGGGGGTCGAATTCCACGTAGCCCGCCGGGGTGCCGCGGTCGTATGCGACCCAGGTCTCCACGCCCGGGCGCTCCAGGTACTCCTGCCACCGTGCGTACGACCAGGTCAGGCGGTCGGTCCAGCGGATGTCGCCGCCGACCGAGGCGTAGAGGAAGCGGCTGAACTCCGGTGAGGGGAGTTCGGCGCGGGTGATCCTGACGTCCCCGTCGGGGGCCTCGGCGGGGAGGAGGTCGGTCGGGGCGGTCTGTTCTAGGGACCAGGTGGTTACGGCGATGTTGCTCATGGCGATCAGGGAATCATCCGTGGCCATGGGCTGTCGATCGGCTGCGGGGCGGTGGGAGCTTGTCGCGCCCCGCGGCGGAGCCGCAGATCGATACAGCCCCGCGCCCCTTTGGGGCGCGGGGTGAGCATCGTCTCAGCGCAGCGAGCCGGTGATCTCTGACAGCGGTACCGCGTACAGCACTCGTTCCGGGATGGCTGGGCCGCGCCAGCCGTTCTGTTTGTCTGCTGCTCGTTCGGTCAGGGACCAGACCTCGCCGGTGGCCTCCCAGTAGGAGAGGGACTCGGCGCGGGTGCCCCAGCAGTGGCGGGACTCGTCGTCGGGGCCGCAGAGGGCGGCCTTCGCGTTGTCGGCGTCCAGGCGCCACAGGGTGCCGTGGCGGTCCTTCGCGCCGGGGGTGTGACCGACGTACCAGTCGGCCTTCTCGTCCCCGGCGGACCGGTAGGACAGCACGCCCTGGATGCCGGTGGCCTTCGTCGAGTAGGCCTCGACCGCGTTCACGCGGCCCAGCGGGTCGGCCGCGAGGAGGCCGGAGCGGTCGCCCGCGCCGCTGAACGAGTAGCGCCACAGGCGGCTGCGCTGGTCGGCGCCGGCCGGGAACGACTCGCTCGCGACCAGGCTGTCGGGCGTGGAGGTGCGGTCGAGGGAGAGGGAGCCGAAACAGGGGGTGTGGTCGTCGGCCGCCGGGTCGCACGTGCCACCGGTCAGGCTGTACGAGGCGACGGCGGGCATGACATACCCGTAGCCGTGCGCCGACCAGCCGCCGGACACCTTGCCGACCGCCGGGCTGTCGACCGAGGCCCGCTGGATGCGGTTCATGTCGTAGACGTACAGCGACTTGTGGTCGGTGTCCGTGGGCGAGGCGGTGACCAGCAGTTTGTCCTGGTACCAGACCATGCCTGAGACCGAGGAGGCGAGCCCCCGGTAGTCGGAGCCGTCCTCGGTCGGGACGACCAGGAGCACCCAGCGGTACGTCATGCTGCTCAGGTCGTTCGCGTCGATGACGGCGACCCGCGCGAGGCCCCGGGAGACCTCCGGCTCGTCCGGTTTGGCGTCGTTGTGCGTCCAGCCGGAGAGGATCACGCGGTTGGCGCCCCAGCGGCCGTCCTCGTCCGCGTCACCGGAGGTGGTGACGGACTGCGGCAGCCAGCGCTGACTGGTCGAATCGGCGTCGTCCCAGCAGTACGCACGGGTGGCCGTCGGGGCGACGGGCAGCGCCTCCGCCTCGGTGGGGGCGCACTCCGCCGTGTTGCGCATCGTGCGGTTGGTGTGGTCCAGGACGGTGCTCACACCCACCGTGCCGCCCATGGAGGTGGCCAGCCGGTCGAGCGAACTCTTCGACGCCTGGTCTTCCGTGAGCTGGAAGTTCGCCAGCTGGGCGGCGGACGTGACGGACTTCAGGGCCCCCGGGTTGTCGCTGCTCACAGCCTGGGAGGCGCTGACGATGGTGGCCGCGGCGGTGAGGGCGAGGGCGGTTCCGGCGAGGGCGCCGCGCAGCGCCCTGCCCCTCTTCTGCCTGCGGTGTCTGCCGCGATGTTTCATTCATCCTCCCGAGGCAGGCCAACTGCGGCTCACGGTCCGTGCGTTGAACCGGGAAGGCAGTGTGGGGGGCCGTGGGATGGATGGTACGTCAGGGGACGCCGGGCCTGGTCGAATACGCCGGAATCGGTGTGCCTGTGTTGTACACGGGGGCCGTTCGGGTCAGTTTTCGTCCACCGGCGTCACACCCCGGTCACCGTGTGTCGCCCGTCCGCCCCCGTGTCACCGCCGGTGCCGTCGAGTTCGGCAACAGGTCGAGCGGGTCGTCCGGGAGCAGGACGGCCACCTCCGTGGCCTCGCTGAAGCGGTACGGGCGGTGGTCCAGGAACGCCCCCAGATACCGCCGTATCCGCGACATCTCCGCGCGTACCGTCACCGTGCGGGCCGGGTCGCCGAACACGTCCTCGGCCAGGCCCGCCGCGCTGCGGCCGGCCGGGTGCAGGGCCAGGAGGTAGAGCAATTCGGCGTGCCGGGGGCTCAGTTCATGGGTCCAGGAGCCCGCCGGGCCCGACACCGTGACCGACCAGCGGCGGGGCCGGCCCAGGTCCAGGACGATCCGCGTGGCGCCCTCGGGCTCGGGCTCGGCCGTGCCACGGATCAACCAGCCGCCGGCCAGCGGCTCCACCGTGCACAGCCCCAGCGCCGGCAGCCAACGGCGGCCCGGGGAGAGCGACTTCGGCAGCGCCACCCGGTTCGTGTACGGCATGCCGGTGACCGCGGCTGTCCAGCCGTCCCGGTCCACCACCAGGGCCCGCCCGCCGAGCCGCGCCAGCACCGGCGCCGCCAACGCGCGCAGCCGCTCCAGCGAGCCCTGATGCCGCTCCCGCAGCCGGGCCTCGGCGAGCTTGGCGACCGAGTCGACCCAGGCGAGCGTTGCCGGGTGCATGGTCTCCAGCGGCCCGCTGACATCCACCACCCCGATCAGCCGGCCGTCGCGCGGGTCGGTGATCGGGGCGCCCGTACACGTCCAGGTGGCGTGCGACCGTACGAAGTGCTCGGAGGCGAAGACCTGTACGGGGCGCCGGGCCACCGCCGGGGTGCCCACGCCGTTGGTGCCGACGACGTCCTCGGCCCAGTCGGCGCCGGGCTCGAACCCGAACGAGTCCGCCCTGCGCAGCACCGGCGAACTGCCCTCGCGCCACAGCACCCGGCCGTCCTCGTCCGCGACGACCATGATGTGCTGGGCGACGTCCGCGACCGACAACAGCCCCTGCCGCAGCACCGGGAGGACATGCCGCAGCCGGGACGTCCCGCGGCGCCGCTCCAACTCCTCGTGGGTCAGCAGCCCGGCCCGGAAGTCGTGGTCGGGATCGACACCACTGCGCAGCATGCGGTCCCAGGACTGCTTGATCACCGGGCGCGGCGCCTGACGCGGCCGCTGCCCGGTGAGCCGGGCCGCGCGGACGTCGCTGAGCAGCCGCGCCGCCCGCACCGCGTCACGGGCGGCGAGCTGTGTGACGTCCATCGGCGGGTTCGCCACTGTGTCCTCCCGTACCGGGCTCGTGGGCAACCGGTTGCCGGGCCCATGTCGACTGCTGGTCTCATGGTGCCGCCCCGGAGGTGCGGAGGAACACACTCCGCGCACAGATGCCGACAAGTTGCAACCCCCTGCAACCCTGGTGAACCGTCCTGCGGTGGCTGAAACTTGGGCGACGCCGCCCGCGGCGTCCGTGCTCCCGATACATGCGGGGCAAGTGAGCGGGGGTGGTGCCGTGTCGGCGCAGCACCACCCCCGATCGCACGCCTCCTGACGGGCGTTCAGCCCACCGGCCGAGCCCGTTCCACCACCGACGCCAGGTCCAGGGTGTGCGGGAGGGTGCCGAAGGCGCTGCCCCAGTCGCCGCCCAGACGGGACGCGCAGAACGTGTCGGCGACCTCCGGGGGTGCGAACCGGACCAGCAGCGAGCCCTGGAGGACGAGAGCGATCCGCTCGACCAGGCGCCGCGCCCGGCCCTCGATGCCGTCCAGGTCGGCGAGTTCGGTCAGCAGGTCCTTGATGGCGCCGTCCAGGCGGTGGTCCGCGCCGCGCGCCTTCCCGACCTCCTGGAGGAACGCGTTGAGGGCCGCGGGCTCCCGCTGGATCGCCCGCAGCACGTCCAGCGCCTGCACGTTCCCGGCGCCCTCCCAGATCGAGTTGAGCGGCGACTCGCGCAACAGCCGGGGCATGCCCGACTCCTCGACATAGCCGTTGCCGCCCAGGCACTCGGACGCCTCCACCACCAGTGGGGTGCAGCGCTTGGTCACCCAGTACTTGGCGGCCGGCAGCGCGAGCCGCAGGAACGCCCGCTCCTGCTCACCGCCGTCGTCATAGGCCGCGGCCAGCCGCAGCGCCAGTGTCGTGGCGGCCTCCGACTCCAGGGCCAGATCGGCCAGCACGTTGCGCATCAACGGCTTGTCGATCAGCTTCCCGCCGAAGGCCTCGCGGTACGTGCAGTGGTGCACCGCCTGCGCGACCGCCTGCCGCATCAGCGCGGCCGCGCCGAGCACACAGTCGAGCCGGGTCATCGCGACCATCTCGATGATGGTGCGTACCCCGCGCCCCTCGTCCCCGACCCGGCGCGCCCACGTCCCGTCGAACTCGACCTCGCTCGACGCGTTGGACCGGTTGCCCAGCTTGTCCTTGAGACGCTGGATGCGGAACTCGTTACGCGTGCCGTCCGCCAGGACGCGCGGC
Source organism: Streptomyces sp. NPDC020898 (assembly GCF_044333925.1). Taxonomy (NCBI): domain Bacteria; kingdom Bacillati; phylum Actinomycetota; class Actinomycetes; order Kitasatosporales; family Streptomycetaceae; genus Streptomyces; species Streptomyces sp. NPDC020898. Next base: position 327,818 of record NZ_JBIRRV010000007.1, on the reverse strand, counting down.
AGCAGGAAACAGGTCACCCCGCCGGGGGCCTGCGCCAGCACCAGGAAGCCGTCCGACATGGGCGCCGAGCAGAACCACTTGTGGCCCGTCAGCCCGTACGTCCCGTCCTCGGCGAGCGGGCTCGCGACCGTCGTGTTGGCCCGTACGTCGCTGCCGCCCTGCTTCTCGGTCATGCCCATCCCGAAGAGCGCGCCGGCTTTCCGGTCCGCCGGCCTGAGCCCCTCCTCGTAGATGGTGGACGTCAGCCGGGGCTCCCACTCGGCGGCCAGCGCCGGGTCGGTGCGCAGCGCGGGCACCGCCGCGTGGGTCATCGACAGAGGGCACCCGTTGCCCGCCTCGGCCTGCGACCAGACGACGAACCCGGCCGCCCGCCGCACATGCCCGCCGGGCCGCGTCCAGGCCGCTGTCAGCCCGGCCGAGACGCCCTTGCCGAGGAGCCGGTGCCACGACGGATGGAACTCCACCTCGTCGATCCGGTTGCCGTACCGGTCGTGCGTCCGCAGTTTCGGGGGGTTCTCGTTGGCGAGGACCCCCCATTCCTGCACCTGCGCGGACCCGGAGGACTTCCCGAGCGCGGACAGTTCGCCCCGCGCCTCGTCCAGAAGCGCGGGGTCCAGGTGCCGCTCGACGGCCGCTGTCAGGGCCTTGTCGGCGGTGAACACGTCATATCCGACCAGGGGCGGTGCCTGGTTGGTCACGGTGTGGGTGCTGGCTGCCATACAGGGAACGTACCGTTCCTGTGGACTGAGTTGGAGTGAGTCCGTTCAGCCGCGCGCCCCGAACGGTCTTGGGCGAGCTGGTCCCCGGCGTACTCGACCCCGGGCGGCGACACGCATCGTGTGCGTGGTCCGGGACCGGGAGGCCCCCGCGGCCGGAGGCCGCTTATGAACACAGCCCTCACGACCTGGCCAGTTGGGTACGGCCAGAGGCGACGGGGAGGCCCTGAACCATCCTCTGGTGGAGCAGGGGCCCCGCACGCTGGCGCCGTACCCGGTGTCCCAGGTCGCACAATCACGCTAACCCGATCAGCCCAGGGGACCGCAAGCCCGCAAGCGGACGATCACACCAACGAGCTAATGAGGCCTTGGTCGTTCCCGCCGGTCAGGCCGGCCCGGAGAGCGCCGCCAGTTCGTCGGTGGCCAGGGCCGCCATGTCCCTCTCGCGCTGGAGTTCCTCCAGCCACTCGGGCTGGTACACGGTGTCGAGATAGCGCTCACCGAGGTCCGGTGCGATCGCCACCGCCGTGAGGTCCCGCCCGTCGTGCCGGGCCAGCCACTGTGTCGCCCCGCTGATCACCGTGCCCGTCGACCCGCCGAACAGGAAGCCCCGGGCGGCCAGCCGGCGGCAGACCCGCACCGCGTCCGGCTCCTCGACGCGGATCACCTCGTCGATGTACGACTCGTCGAGCAACTGCGGCCGGACACTCGTGCCCAGCCCCGGGATCATCCGGGGCCCGGGCGGACCCCCGAAGGTGACCGAGCCGACGCTGTCCACGGCGACGATCCGCACCCTCCGATTCCACTGCCAGAACCAGCGCGCGCAGCCCATCAGGGTGCCGGTGGTGCCGGCCCCGACGAACAGGACGTCCAGGCCGGGGAACCGGCGGGCGATCGCCGGTGCCGTCGTACGGTAGTGCGCCCGCCAGTTCCCCGGGTTGGTGTACTGGTTGAGCCAGACGTACCGCTCGTCGGAGGCGCACAGCGCCCGGACGTACCCCATGCGGGCGCCGAGGAATCCGCCGTGCAGATCCGGCTTGTCGATGACGTGCACACTGCTGCCCAGCGCCTCCATCAGACGGATCGCCTGGAGATTGCAGCGTGAGTCCGTCACGCACAGGAACCGGTAGCCCCGGCTCGCCGCGAGCACACTGAGCGCGACGCCCAGGTTGCCCGACGAGGACTCCACGAGAACGGATCCCGGCCGCAGCCTGCCGTCCCGTTCGGCGGCCGTCACCATCTCGTAGGCGGCCTTCATCTTGATCGAACCGGCGAAGTTGAAGCCCTCGCACTTCAGGAAGAGGGGCAGCCCCACGGTGGCCCGGAGATCGACGTAGAGCTCATCCTCATTGAAGTCCGATGGTTGGGAAATGACTGGCATGTTGTCCCCCTGTGTGTGGCGTGCCTGTCTTCGGCGCGCCTGATCTGTGGCGCGGCACCCGGTGGACGGGTCAGCCGTGCCGGCGCAGTTCGTGGAAGAAGCCGTCGACGACACGCAGTTCGCCGCGGCGGGTCACCTCGTCGTGGACGAACCTGCCGACGGCGAGGTCGAGCACTCCGAGGCCGAAGGGCGAGAACACCACCGGCCGGTCCACCGGGACCTTCGTACGGCCGGTGAGTACGTCGTCCAGCGTGCCGTCGATGAACTCCCGGCCCCCGGTGAGCTGTTCGGCCAGGTGCGGAGAGGTCTCCGCTTTCAGGCAGTGCTCGACGTCGTCGACGTAGTTCGCCGAGGCGAGCAGGATCTCGGGCGCGAGGTCGCGGAGCGAGACGTGCAGGACGAGCGGGTGGTGGTCGAACCACGACACGTCGTGGATGTGCGGTTTCGCGGCGACCGTCGCGAAGACCAGCAGGTCGCTGGAACGGACGAGCTGTTCGGCGCTGTCGTGCACGGTGACCTTGCCGCCGCCGTCCGACCGCTCCAGGTAGCCCTGGAAGCCGGCCGCGCTGTCGGCGGACAGGTCGTACACGCCCGTCTCGTCGAACTCCCAGCCGGTGGCGGCCAGATAGGTGTGGATGTAGCGGGCGATGAGCCCGGTGCCGACGAACCCCACCCGGGTCGGCCGGGTGCGCCCCCGGCTCAGCCGGTCGGCGGCCAGCGCGGCCGAGGCCGCCGTGCGCGAGGCGCTGATGATCGAGCTCTCCAGGCAGGCGAACGGATAGCCCGTGTCGTGGTCGTTGAGGATCAGCACGGCCGACGCCCGCGGGATCCCGCCCGCCACGTTCTCCGGGAAACTGGAGACCCATTTCAGCCCGTCCACCCGGACGTCCCCGCCGATCGACGCGGGCAGCGCGATGATCCGCGACGACGGCCGGTCCGGGAACCGCAGGAAGTACGAGGGCGGATTCACGGAGTCCCCGGCCCCGTGCAGCCGGTACACGGCCTCGACGAGGTCGACGACGTCCGACTCCCGTCCCTGGAGGGCCTGTTGGACCTGCTCACCGGAAATGACGGAGAACGGCGGGACCGTGACAGGGTTCGTGGTCATGAGGCTGTCCCTTCGGTGGAGTCGGTGCGCAGTACCGGGTCGGCCAGGGCGGCGAGGACCTCACGCGGTCCCTCGAAGGGCTCCCGGCTGTGTGCCGTACGGATGTTGTCGACGAGCAGCAGATCGCCGCCGCGCCACGGCTCGCGCATGGTGTGCGCCTCGTACACCTCGTTGAGGGTCTTGACGACGTCCTCGCCGATCGGATCGCCGTTGCCGTAGCGGGTGTTGAAGGGGAGACCGTCGGCGCCGTACACGTCGACGAGGTACTCGTGGACCTCGGGGTCCATCGTCCACTCGTTGAGGAACGCGATCTGGTTGAACCAGCAGCGCCGGCCGGTGACCGGGTGGCGCAGTACGGCGCCGCGGCGCTGGCGGGTGCGCAGGGAGCCGTCCAGCTCCCAGGAGAACTCGATGGCGTGGGCGCGGCAGTAGCGCTCGACGGACGCGCGGTCGGAGGTGCCGAAGGCCTCGGCGACCGTCGCGCCGATCTCGTCGTTGAACGTCCGGGTGAGCAACCAGCCCTCCCGCTCGAAGCGTTGGACGAGTTCGGCGGGCAGCGCGTCGAGCACGGCCGCCGAGTCGGCCACCCCGGTCGCGCCGCCGGTGGCGGGCGCTTCGAGGCAGGCGAACATCAGCAGGCCGGGAAACTCCAGCGCGTAGCTCAGCTCGTGGTGCATGCACATCGGCTGGTTCGGCGGCCACTTGGAGGACGAGTACACGCCGTCGGCGTACCGCCGCCGGGGCGCGAAGGCCTCCTGGTCGCTCATCAGAGTGTCGGCCAGCCGCCGCAGGACGGTACCGGCCGAGGCAGGCTCGTGCAGGCCGAGGCCACGCACCAGCAGCGATCCGTGTTCGGCGACGGCGGCCCGCAGTGCGTCCCGGTGGGCGCCCGCCCACTCCGCCGGCTCGGTGACGGCAGGGACCTGCAAGGTGGGCGGCCGGCCGGGGAGCAGCTCGACGGGCAGCGCGGCCGACGGTGTGGAGGCCGAGGTCGAAGGGGTGGATGACAGTGACATGGTGTGGTTCCTTTCGGTGCGGCGGCGACTGCCGTCAGGCTGTGGCGGCCGACGTGTCGAGCAGCTCGGCCAGGTCCGCGAGGACCGGGTGACGGGTGACGTCCTTGAGGGTGATCGCCCGGTCCAGGGCGATCGCGAGCCGGACCGCCGACAGCGAGGTGCCGCCGCGGTCGAAGAAGTGGTCCAGCCGGCCGATCCGGTCCGCCGGCACGCCGAGCACCTCGGCCCAGGCGGCCGCCAGGCGCCGCTCGCCGGCCGTCCGAGGCCCGTGCGTGCCCTTTACGGAGTCCTCGGAGTCCGAGGAGTCGAGTTCCTCCGCGAGCGCGGTGAGCGTCCTGCGGTCGGTCTTGCCGTTGGCGGTGAGCGGCAGCCGCTCCCGCCAGTGCACGGCCGACGGGACCATGTACGCGGGCAGCGACTCGGCCAACCGCGCCTGTACACCCGCGGGTTCGGCGCCGGTGCAGAACGCCACCAGCCGAGTGCCCCGCACGACCACCACGGAGCCGTCCCGGACGCCGGGCACCCGCAGCAGCGCGTTCTCGATCTCGCCGATCTCGATCCGGAAGCCCCGCAGCTTCACCTGGGTGTCCCGGCGGCCGAGGAACTCCAGCTTGCCGTCGGGCAGCCAGCGCCCGTGGTCACCGCTGCGGTAGAGCCGCTCACCGGGCCGGTACGGGTCCACGGTGAACGCGGCCGCCGTACGGTCGGGGTCGTTGACGTACCCGCGCCCGACACACACCCCGGAGAACACGATCTCCCCGGGCGCCCCGAGCGGCACGGGCGCCAGGTGCTCGTCGACGACGTACACCCGTACGTTGCGCACGGGCCGCCCGAGCGGAACGCGGGGCCCGTCCGGCACCCGGTCCATGACCTCGTGGTTGGTGTCGTCCGAAGTCTCCGTGAGGCCATAGGCGTTGGCGACCCTGATACCGGGCTGGGCGGCGAACCAGCGCTGCACCAGCTCCCGCTTCACCGCCTCCCCGGTGACCGACACACAGTGCAGATCGGGGAGTTCACGGGGCCGCTGCTCCAACTCGGCCAGCACCGCCTCGAGATACGACGGCACGATCTGGAGCACATTGACCCCGCCGTCCACGACGGTGTCCACGAACCGGGCCACGTCCAGGATCACGTCCTGCCCGACCAGCAGCGTCCGGCCGCCGACCAGCAGTGCGGACACCAGCTGCCACAGCGAGATGTCGAAGCACTGGGGAGCGGTCTGCGCGACCACCTGCCCCTCGCCGACCTCCAGGTCCTCCAGCTTCGCGAGGACGTGGTTGACGAAGCCCGCGTGCTCGCACATCGCGCCCTTGGGCTCACCGGTGGACCCGGACGTGAAGTAGATGTACGCCAGTTGGTCCGCCGTGACGCGCACGCCGAGGTCGTCGTCCGCGTGTCCCTCCGCCCCGATTTCGTCGACGTACAGCCTCGGTACGTCCGTCCCCGCCGCGTCGAGCGTGGTGGTGCTGCCGTGCTCCGTGACGACGAACGCGCACTCGGCGCGGGTGAGAGTGGCGGCGATGCGTTCGGCCGGGAAGTGCGGCTCGACCGGCAGATAGACCCCGCCCGCCTTGAACACCCCGAGGACGGCGGCCATCCAGTCGAGGTTGCGCTCGGTGACCACGGCGACGACACCCTCACGGGTCAGCCCGCGGGTCAGCAGGGCCCGACCGAGCTGGTTGGCCCGGGAGTTGAGCTCCTGGTAGGTCCACTCCGTGCCGTCCTGCACGGCCGCGACCGCGTCCGGGTGCGACCGCACCCGCTCCTCGAACAGCTCGTGCACCCGGCGGTCCGGGAGTTCACGTTCCGGACCGGCCAACCCGTCCAGCTGGAAGGCCAGTTCCTCCCCGGACAGCAGGCTCTGCCGCTCGTGGCCGGCGTCCGGGTCGGCGGTCATCAGGGAGAGCGCGGTGAGGTGGTAGCCGGCGATCCGGGCGGCCGCCCCGGCGTCGAGGACGTCGGTACGGTGCCGCAGCCGCAGGGTGCGCTCGCCGACGCCCACGTGCAACACGGCACGGTCGTCGGCCGGTTCACCGCCGTGCGGGTCGAGCACCGTCTCGTACGGCGGCTCGCCCGCGTCGCTCACCTCGTCGGCGAGGTCCGTCAACGCCAGCAACTCCCGCCAGGAACCGGTGCCGATCACCATCCGGCGTGCGACGGGCCGTTCGCCCTTCGCGGGTACGTACCCGACGGTGACCTCCCGCTCGCCGGAGAGCGCGGCGACCACCTTGGCGTGCGCGGCGAGCAGCGCCGACTCGAAGGAGGCCGACCTCAACAGGCTGGCGTCGAGCGGGACTTCGTACTCCGCGTACACCGAGTGCCGCGGGTCCTCGGGGGACCCTTCGGGAACCCGGTCGGGTGTCCAGCGTGGAATCGTGTTCATCGTTCTGCCCCCGTAGCTATCTGTGTGATCCGACCGGGCTGTGCGGTCTGCGTGGTCTGGGTGATCCGGGTGGTCTGCGCGACCTGGTCGCTCCGCAGGGCCGTCGCCGGGTTGCCGCCCCAGCGGGCCCGGCACGGCACGTCCTCGCCCTTCATCAGGAAGGAGTCCGGGGCGAGTTGGGCGCCGTCGCCCATCGACACGCCGTAGTGGACGAGCGCGCCCGTGCCGAGCGTGACGCCCGCGCCGAGGACGATGTGGTCGGACTTGAAGGTGCCGTCCTCCTGCGAGTGGGACTGGATGACGCTGCGCGGCCCGAGCGTGCAGTCGTCGCCGATCGCGGTGAGCGTGCGCTCGGTGATGGAGGCGCCGTCGTCGAAGACCCGGCGCCCGATCCGCACGCCCAGCAGCCGCCAGGCGAGGTTCTTGAACGGCGTCCCGTTGAGCACGACGAGGTAGCCGGCCGGCACCTTCCACAGCCGCTCGTGCCACCAGAAGTGCGGCTCGTAGATGGAGCACAACCGCGGCTGCAGGGGCCGGAAGCGGGTGACGAGCCGCTCGACGAGCACGAAGTACCCGGCGGTGAGCACGAGCCCGAGGAACAGGGAGGCGCCGACCAGCGCGCCGGCGGCGATGCCGTGCGTGCCGTACACGGCGAGGGCGGCGAAGCCGAGCACCGTGAAGAGAAGGGAGTGCACCCAGCGTACGAACAGGAACAGGCCCATCGTGCGCAGGTTGTAGCGGTTCTTCGCGGCGAGCCGGCGGCGGAACTCGTCGCCCTCGCGCAGATGGTCGAAGCTGCTGTCCCGCTCCACCGTCCGCGGGATCTCGAAGGGCGGCGAGCCCAGCAGACCGACACCTTCACGGAGTTCGCCGTCGAGCGGGACCATCACCTTCGTCGCCAGCAGGACGTTCTCACCGGTGCGGCCCCCGGCGGGGTAGGCGATGTTGTTGCCGAGGAAGCTGTGCCCCCCGAGCGTCGCCCGCGAGACGCGGAAGGACGTGCCGGAGTAGTCGGCGTTGAGGACCGACAGCCCGTCGGCGACCATCGTGCCGCTGCCGACGGTCACCAGGTACGGGGTCTCCTGCCGCATCTCCATACCGAAGTTGGAGCCGGTCTGCTCGACGTGCGAGAGGTCGTAGCCGATGGCGCGCAGATAGTGGACGACGTACGAGCTGTCGCCGAACAGCCACAGGAAGAACTTGAGGTTGGTCATCCGGGTGATGGCCCGCTGCGCCGAGTAGTGCAGTCCGTACAGCGGATAGACCTTGTCCGGCTGGATCACCAGATGCAGCAGCCGGGGGACCAGGGACACGGTCACCGCCCCGATGACGATCCCGCTGGTGAAGAGCGCTAGGGACAGGCCCACGGCCTCGGCGTAGAAGCGGACCGAGGTCATGTCGGCCATGTCCGGGGCGAACACGGCCTTCAGCTGGGGCGCCACATCGAGCAGCAGATAGCCGCCGCCGATGGCCAACGGCACGTAGACCAGCAGGAGCTGGAGGAAACTGGCGAGGCCGTAGGCGAACCGGCGGGCGGTGGAGCAGCGGACCTGCGGGATCCGTACGTAGTCCACGTCCGTGGGCTGGGCGGGCGAGCCGTGCCAGCGCCGGCCGGCCGGCACCGCCTGGCCCTCGTACAGCGTGGAGGAGTGGCCGAGTTGGGCGCCGTCACCGATCGACGTGCCGATGTCGAGGACGGTCTTCTCACCGACGTAGACGTCCCTGCCCAGGGTGACCGGGCCGGTCTGGATACGGCCGCCCACGGCCCGGTAGCAGAGGAAGGAGGAGTCCTTGCGGATCACCGTGCCCGCGCCGACCGTGAGCAGGTCGGTGCAGACGGGGAGGGAGGGCGAGAGGATCGTGACGCCCTTGCCGATCCGCGCGCCGAGCGCCCGGAGGTAGAGCACGTAGAGCGGGTTCCCGGCGAACAGGATCATCGGGTTGGCGTGCAGCAGCGCCTTGACGGTCCAGAAGCGCAGATAGGCGAGGCTCCAGACGGGGAACTCGACCGCCTTCCACCGGCCGATCAGCACCCACTTGGCGACCACCGGCAGGGTGCAGAGCCCGATGAGGACGGCACCGCCGAAGACGACCGACCGCAGATAGACGTCGGCGGCACCCGAGCCCGCGTTGATCCACCCGTAGCCCTCGACGGTGACGAGGCCGGTGAGAAAGCAGTAGGCGGCGAAGACCAGCAACTGGAAGACCCCGCACAGGACATACCGCGAGGTGCTGCCGGGCACCGGGGCCTCGGCGGGCGCCGCGGCGGGTGCCTCGGCCGGGGCGCCGGTGAGCGCCGCTGCCAGACTCCGGATCGTCGGGTGCCCGTACACGTCCTTCATCGACACCGCGGGCAGGTCGTCCCGCTTCCTGATCCGGGCGCAGAAGTGCGCCATGACCAGGGAGTTGGCGCCGAGGTCGTCGAAGAAGTGGCTGTCGAGCGGGACATGGTCCGTCTTCACGACCCCCGCGAGCACCTCGGCGAGGATCTGCTCGGCGCCCCCCTCGGCGCCGGGCGTGTGCTTGATCGGATCGGTCGGTGGCTTGGGCACCAACTCGATCGGGTTTCCCCCCACAATGAACTCCTTAGCGGTGCTGATCTTGGATTTCGGTCTGTTCGGATCGTTGGGCCGCAGGATCGGCCGGGGTCCCCTGCTCCCGGCTCGGTTCCCGTTCCCCGGCCCGCCCCTGTGCCCACGCCCGGGCCCGCCGCCCCGCCCCCGCGACGACGGTCTCCAACGGCCCTTGGCCCCTCGTGAGCCGCCACACGACGGCGAAGAGCAGTGCCCCGGCGACCAGCACGGCGTACTGGAGGTCACGGGAGTCGTTCAGCGCTCCGGTGCCCAGGAACAGGACATGGGCGCAGTAGAGGGTCAGCGGCATGCTTCCGGCGGCCGCCAGCGGGACGAGCGCGCGCCGCACCACCCGGACCCGGGTCAGCAGCAGGACCGCCCCGAGCAGCGCCGTGGCCGCGCCAAGGGTGTGCAGCATGTCGAACGGCGAGGTGGAGTGCGGGGCACGGGAGAGCATCGACCACCAGGTCTCGCCGGCCGGGGTGTCCCACAGGACCTCGTCGCGGGCGTGCGGCCCGGCCGCGTCGTGGAACTCGGCCTGCCGCAGCCGCTCCAGACCGCCCCACCGCAGCAGCCACAGCGAGCAGGCCAGCCAGGTGGTGGCGGCGAGCGCCAGCCCGGCGGTCAGCAGCCCGGTCGCGGTGCGCCGGGAGAAGAGGTCCAGCCGCCCGATGGCGAGACCCGCACAGAGGTACGCCGTCCACGCCAGGACCGGATAGTCGCCGTGGACGAGAAGGTCGCCGAGGAGACCGGCCGGGTCCGTGACGACGTCCTGGAGTGTCGGATCGCCCTCGAAGGACGGTTCGGGCAGCGCGCCCCTGAGCAGATGGACGAGGAACGGCGCGACCACCGCCAGGGCGAGGGCGACGCAGGCCGACGTCCTTGCCCGCAGGGCCAGTAGCGGCAGTGCGAGCAGGAACAGCAGGGCGTAGAAGGCGAGGATGACGTCGACGTCCAGGCCGGCCGCGTTGGCGGCGTAGCCCAGCAGCAGCCCGATCAGGCCGACGGACAGCGCCCGGGCGGTGACCGCGGCGAGCGAGCCCCGGCCGGTGCGTGGCGTACGTCCGCCGGTCGTGAAGGCCAGACCGACCCCGGCCACCAGTGCGAAGGTTGCCGAGGACCGCCCGCCCGCCAGCTGCCAGGCCACTGTCGGTGAACCGTCCGGCTCGAACGCCCCGAAGACATGAACGGAGAACATCCCGAGCAGCGCGAGGCCACGGGCCACGTCTACACCGGCTACGCGCGGTGTGGATAAAGGCATGGGAGCTCCGTAAATTGGCACGATGGACTTCGCGCCCCCTGTGCATCCGACATACATCTGTCTGGTCGGAGTGACAGCAGGCGCGATATGGGTAATTGCGTTCGAGAGAAATTACGGACGAGCGGAAATTGTCAAATGGGCGCGGCGTGCAGCACGGCGTCGATCCGCACGTTTTCGTGCGGATCCACGGGCAACGCGGCTTGATCGGGCTTGGTCGGAGCCCTGATGCCCCCGTGTCGTGGTGCTTCGGACCCCCTTGGGCGGGTGTGCCCCGGGAGAACGTAATCCGAATTGTTTCGACCTGGTTATGTGCGGGTCAAGCTCGATCGGCGTAATGTCGCTTTCCTGTTACAGAGTCACGACTTTTCGTGCGGATTGGCGCGACCCGCTCGCTCGCCCCACCAGGGGACTTTCCGTAGGACGGGTGTAATTGCCCGGCGGTATTCCGTTTATGGGCGCTGGAAAATAGCCGCCGAGGGCATGACAGAAATTGTATTCGATTACCTTGCCGGATCGTTCCGTCTCGTTTCTGCTGGGTTTCCCGACGTTTTCTGTCGCGTCACGGGGACGGAGGGAAGGGAGCGGCGCACGCGCGCGGGGCCCTGACCGGGGCACCGGAGGGTGAGAGGGGTCCGGTACGCCCGATACCGTTAGGGCGTGCAGGCAGCAAGTGAACTTCCCGAGGGCCCCAGTGGCCGACTCCACCGGGCGCGTGTCCTCTACCGGAACGTCTCCAAGCGCAGGACTGCTTGGCTGTTGGTCAAGGACACCGTCAACTCGTGCATCGAGTACCGGATCCTGGGCCTGGCGGCCGAGGCGGCGTTCTTCACGCTGCTGTCCGTGCCGCCACTGCTGCTGAGTCTGATCGGACTGCTCGGCTACGTCGACGACTGGACCGGCACCGACACCATCACCAGCCTGGAGACCAACCTCCTGGAGGCGTCCCGCACGGTCCTGTCGGACAAGGGCGTCAGGGAGATCGCCCAGCCGATCCTGGACGACGTGATGAAGGGCGGCCGGCCCGACGTCATCTCCATAGGGTTCCTGTTCGCCCTCTGGTCGGGTTCGCGCGCGGTGAACGTCTTCATCGACACCATCACCGTGATGTACGGCCTCGACGGCGTCCGCGGCATCGTCAAGACCCGGCTGGTCGCCTTCGTGCTGTTCGTCGTGGCGCTGCTGATCGGCTCGGTCGCGCTGCCGCTGATGGTGGCGGGCCCGGACGCGGTGCTGGGCGTACTGCCGTGGTCGGAGACGGTCGTACAGGTCCTGTACTGGCCTGTCGTGGTCCTGCTGTCCATCGCCTTCCTGACGACGCTGTACCACGTGTCGGTTCCCGTGCGCTCACCGTGGATCGAGGACGTCCCGGGCGCACTGATGGCCCTCGGGATGTGGGTGCTCGGCAGCTTCCTGCTGCGCATCTACCTGACCAAGACCATCGAGGGCGCCACGATCTACGGCTCGCTCGCCGCGGCCGTCGCCGTCCTCCTGTGGGTCGGCATGTCCTCGTTCGCTGTGCTCGTCGGGGCCGCCGCCAACGCGGCCATCGACCGCGTCTGGCCGGCCGCCTCCACCGCCGCCGCCCGCGCCGCCAACGAACGGGTACGCCAGGAGGAGGCAGCCGAGTACGTCGCCCGCCTCACCGCCGCCCGCGCCCACGCGTACGAGTACGACGACCCCGAGGACCCCGAGGACGCCGACATGCCTTCCGAGTTCCCGGAACGCTGGTCGCGCTTCCTGCCCCCGGAGGACGTGACCTCGCGGCTGCGGGGGCAGGTGAAGAGCCCGCCCAAGACAGGGGAGGGCCCGCCCTCCGAGAAGTGACGGAGAACGGGCCGCTGTTCCGGCGTGAGCTGCCGGGGTCTCACACCTTCCACACCCCGGCCGCCGCGTTCTCCCGTACGAAGTCAGAGAATTCGCGCGGCTCGCGGCCCAGCACCTCCCGGACGCCGTCCGTGCAACGGGAGTTGCGGCCGTCGAGAAGCCCCTCGAAGACCTCCACCAGGAACGCGGCCTCCTCCGGCGGCACCCCGAACCCGATCAGCACGTCGCCGTACGCCCGCGCCGGCACCGGCGTGTACGTCAGCTCGCTCCCCGTCGCCGCGGCGATCTCCGCGACCGCCTCCCGGAAACTCAGCAGCCGAGGCCCGGTCAGCTCCAACGCCCGCCCCACATACCGCTCCCCGGACCCGAGCGCGGCCGTGACGACGTCCGCGATGTCCCGCACATCGAGGAACGGCTCCGTCATTTCGCCTGCCGGAAAGGCAAGTTCACCGTGGCGCAGCCCCTCCACCAGCGGTCCCTCGCTGAAGTTCTGCGAGAACCACGACGCCTGTACGACCGTCCAGTCCGCGCCCGACGACTTCAGCGCCTCCTCCGTCGGCCGCGCCTGCTCCTCGCCGCGCGCCGACAGCAGCACCAGCCGGCGCACCCCGAGCCCGACCGCCTCACGGGCGAACGCCCCGACGCCCTCGGTCGCCTGGGGCGCCCCGATGTCCGAGGGAAACATCAGGTACGCGGCGTCGGCGCCGGCCAGGGTGTCCGCCCAGGTGGTCGGATCCTCCCAGTCGAACCCGTGCGCACGGGACGCGGCCCGCACGCCGGCCCCGGCCCCGCGCAGGGACCCGGCGACCCGACTGCCGGTCCGCCCGGACGCCCCGGTGACGACCACGGTCATGCCGCTCAGGCCGGCCCGGTCGATCTGATCGCTCTGCCTGTCCTTCGTGTTCTCCGTGTTCTGCGTCATGCCTCCAGTCAAGGGCCGCACGCTCCGGCCGGCCCATCGCTGAACGGCTCATTCCCTGCGTACGCGTCTACGCTGGCGCCATGGACGCCCTTGCAGGTCTTCTGGAGGGTCCGCGCGCGCGTGGTGCCTTCATGATCCGCGCGTGTTTCGAGCCGCCGTGGTGTGTGCGCATCGAGGACGAGGCACCCCTGACGGTGATGCTCATGGTGCGCGGTGACGCCTGGATCACCCCGGACGAGGGGGAGGGGCTGCACCTGCGGGCGGGCGACCTGGCCATCGCCCGCGGCCCGGACCCGTACACGTGCGCGGACGACCCCGCGACACCCCCGCAGGCGCTGATCCTGCCGGGCGCCGAATGCCGCTACCCCGACGGCCGTTCGCTGAACGGCGTGATGGACCTGGGCGTACGCACCTGGGGCGACCGCCTCGACGGCTCCGCGGTGATGCTCATCGGCACCTATCTCCTGCAGGGCGAGATCAACGGCCGCCTGCTGGACGCGCTGCCCCCTCTCCTCTCCCTCACCTCGGACGTGTGGCAGTGCCCACTGACCCCGCTCCTGATGGAGGAGGTGGGACGCGACGAACCCGGCCAGGAGGTGGTCCTCGACCGCTTGCTCGACCTGCTGGTCATCGCGGCCCTGCGGGCATGGTTCTCCCGCCCCGAGGCGGCGGCCCCGGCCTGGTACCGGGCGCTGGCGGACCCGGTCGTGGGCCGCGTCCTGCGCCTGGTCCAGGACGACCCGGCCCACCCGTGGACCGTCGCCTCGCTGGCCACCAAGGCGGGGGTGTCCCGGGCCGCCCTGTCCCGCCGCTTCACGGACCTGGTGGGCGAACCCCCGATGACCTACCTCACCGGCTGGCGCCTGGCCATGGCCGCCGACCGGCTGCGCGACACGGACAACACCCTCGACGCGATCGCCCGCCAGGTCGGCTACGGCAGCGCGTTCGCGCTGTCCAGCGCCTTCAAACGGGTGTACGGCGTCAGCCCGCAGGAACACCGGGCGCGCAGGCCGCAGGCCATCACACGGGCGTAACCTTGCGTACGTGTACGAGGAACGGCCCTCCCGACTGCCGGGCGCGGTGGTGTGGACGAACACCCCGGCAATGCCCGGCGCCCGGCCCGTACTGCCCGACGGCTGCATGGACCTCCTGTGGCACGAGGGCCGCCTGCTGGTCGCGGGACCCGACACCCGCGCCTACGTCCCCGAAGGCGCCCCCGCACACTGGGCGGGCATCCGCTTCCACCCGGGCACGGCGCCGGCCCTGCTCGGCGTACCCGCACACGAACTCCGCGACCGGCGCGTCGAGTTGGCCGACCTGTGGGGAGCCACGGAGGTACGCCGCCTGAGCGCACGTGTCGATGCGGCGCCCGACCCGGCGACGGCACTCGAAGAGCTCGCGCTGGAACGGGCGGCGCACACACCCCCGCCCGACCCCCTGCTGAGCGACTTGGTCGAGGCCCTACAATCGGGCCGCCCGGTCGCCCGCACGGCCGACGAACTGGGCCTCAGCGCCCGCCAGTTGCACCGCCGCTCCCTGTCCGCCTTCGGCTACGGCCCCAAAACCCTGGCCCGCATCCTGCGCCTCCAACGCGCACTGGCCCTGGCCAGGAACGGGGTCCCCTTCGCGGAGACGGCGACCCGCACGGGGTACGCGGACCAGGCCCACCTCTCCCGCGACGTACGGGAGTTGGCGGGAATGTCACTGGGGCAACTACTGGGCGGAGGGGGCTGAGAGCGCGCCCCTTAGGGGCGCGGGGAACTGCGCGATCAGCCCCCACCGGGCCCGCGCGTAAATCACTCTGCTTCCCGCGGAGCGAGCGCCGCGAACAGACTGACCCCGTTGCCGTCCGGGTCGAGCACACACGCGTACCGCTGCCCCCATTCGGCATCCCAGGGCTTCAGCTCGCTCCGATACCCCGCGCCCACCAACTCCTCGTACAGGGAGTCCACTTCGGCGGCCGAGCCGCACAGCACGGCCAGCCCGATCCGCCCGCCGCCGCTCGGTGACTGCCACCCGGGGTCGAAGGAACGGATGGTCGCCTCGTTGTCGAGCATCAGCCGCATCCCGCCCGGCAGTTCGGCCTCGACGTGCGGCTGCGTCTCCGCACCCTCGGGAAAGTCGAGCCCGAGCCGCCGGTAGAAGGCGACGGAGGCGGCGAGGTCGGAGGCGACGATGCCGATGGCGTCGAACCGGGGAGTGGGTCGCGGGGTCGGTCGTGAGGATGTCTGTGAAGTCATACGGCCACGCTAGGCGGATCGTCGGACCCCGGTCTTGAACGAATCGGACGCGCGCCGGTACCCCGAGCGTTTACCGGCGGAGCGGGAACGCCATCCGCTGCTGCCACCGGGTGCCGTCGTGCACCACGAGATCGACCGCCGACACACGGGCGGTGAAGGGAAGCCGGCCGTTCAGATCGGCTTCGGCCTCCTCCAGTACCACGAGATCGTCCTGCCGCTGGGCGACGGTGAGATGCGGGACGACATCGTCGAACCTCCCGCCGTACGGCGGGGATTCCGGCCACCGGTCCACGATCGCCTCGGTGAGCCGACGGAACGGCTCGTCCGGCTCCGGCGCGAGATACAGCAGCCCCGGAAGCCGCCCGCAGCGCTCGAACGCGACCTCGAAGGAACGGTGCCGCCCGAACACCTCGCCCAGGGCGGCGAGGGCGGCACCGTCGATCCCCCTCGCCGGCAGAAACGGAAAGAGCACCGTCACATGCGCCGGCACCCCCTCCCTCGCCGCAGGATCAAGCCGCCCCCGCCACTTCCGAACGGCGAACTCCGCCTCCGGAACCCTGACAACGAGCGCCGCCAGCCCCGCCGATGTCCCTGTCACCATCCCTGCCCTCACCTTGAGAAACTGGCGCGGCGCAACCGCGCCCTTCAGGGGCGCGGGGAACTGCGCGACAAGCTCCCACCGCCCCGCAGCCAAAAAACCACCCGCCCCCCGAGCCCTATCCCGCCGGCGAATGAGGAACTGGCGGGGCGAATCCGCGCCCTTCAGGGGCGCGGGGAACTGCGCGACAAGCCCCCACAAGCCCGCAGCCAAAGAACCGCCTGCCCGCCCGACCCCTATCCCGCCGGCACCCCCGTACTCTCCCGCACAACCAACCGCGTAGACAGCTCCGTCCGAACCCCCTCCGGCCGATCCCCCTCCATCATCCGCACCAGCAACCGCAACGCAGTCGCCGCCATCTCCGACAACGGCTGTCGAACCGTCGTCAGCGCCGGCGTCGCCCACCGCGACTCGGGAAGGTCGTCGAAACCGACCACACTGATGTCGTCCGGCACCCTCAACTGCCGCTCCGCCAGGGCCTTGTACACACCGAGCGCCATCTTGTCCGAGCAGACGAAGACCGCCGTCGGCGGCTCGGGGAGGTCGAGGAGCTCCAGCATGCGCCGGTGGGCGACCGTCTCGTCGAAGCTGCCGTACCGAACGTACTCGGGATGCTGGCGCACGCCGGCCGCGACCAGCGCCGAGCGGTAGCCGGCCACCCGGGCGCTGCTGCACATCTTGCGCCGATAGCCGGCGATGACCGCGATGCGTTCGTGGCCCAGGGCCAGCAGGTGCTCGGCCGCCGTCACCCCGCCCTGCCAGTTCGCCGCGCCCACCGACACCACACCCGGCGGCGGCTCCAGCACCGGGTCGATCATCACGAACGGAATGTGGTGCTGGTGGAGCCAGGCGTACTGGGACGGGGTCAGCTCGGCGAGGTTGAACAGGACGCCGGAGGAACCGCGGGTCGTCAGCTTGTCCAGCCAGCCGCGCTCCGGGCGCCCGCCCCGGGTCCGGGTCAGGCCCGCCGACACGACCACCTCAAGACCCGCGTCGTGCGCCGCCTCCTCCACGCCGTGCAGCACCGCGCCCGACCAGGAGCTGTCCAGCGAGTGGACGATCAGATCGACCAGGGCGGGTGCCTTCGCCGCGTCGAAGCGGGGTCTGCGGACATAGCCGAGCCGGTCCAGGGCCTCCGTGACCCGGCGCCGGGTCTCCGGAGCCACGTCCTCCCGCCCGTTCACGACCTTCGAGGCGGTCGGCACGGAGACCCCGGCCTCCCGGGCCACGACCGCCAGCGTGGGCCCGGTCGACGTGGCGCCACCTCCGGTGCGGACCATCTGCAACCGCCTCTCCGCCCCGCCCGAGGGACATCGAAAATTTCGAATAGCGCTGCTCACACGACCGAAACATTGACCGCGTAGCAACCGCTTTCTACATTAAGCCCGCCTCAACGCGGCGTGAAGACATAGGGATTCACCTGATCGCGGCGGACCGAAAATTTCGGAATACCGAACACGAAGGATCTGTATGACCGCGGGCCTCATCCGCAACCCCGTGCTGCCCGGTTTCCACCCGGATCCGAGCATCCTGAGGGTCGGCGCCGACTACTACCTCGCCACGTCCACCTTCGAGTGGTTCCCGGGTGTCCCCGTGCACCACTCGAAGGATCTTGTCCACTGGCGGCCTGCCGGACACATCCTGGACCGCGCCGACCTCCTCGACCTGCGCGGAGTGCCCGACTCGGGCGGAGTGTGGGCGCCCTCGCTGTCGTACCACGAGGGGCGGTTCTGGATGGTCTACAGCATCGTGCGGACCGTCGGCAGTCCCTACAAGGACGTCGACAACTACCTCATGACGGCCGAGTCGATCGACGGCCCGTGGTCGGAGCCGGTCTTCCTGAACTCCTCGGGCTTCGACCCGTCCTTCTTCCACGACGAGGACGGTCGCAGCTGGCTGCTCAACATCCAGTGGGACCCGCGCGAGGGCCGCCCGTCGTTCGCCGGAATCCTGCTCCAGGAGTACGACGCCCACCAGCAGGCCCTGATCGGACAGCCCCGGACGATCCTCACCCACGAGGAGCTGATCGAGGGGCCCAACGTGTACCGGCGGGGCGGCTGGTACTACCTGATGCTCGCCGAGGGCGGCACCGGCTGGAACCACGGCATCCTGATGGCACGCTCGCGTGAACTCGCCGGACCCTACGAACTCGACCCCCAGGGCTCGCTTCTGACGACCCGTGACATTCCGGACTGGCCGTTGCAGAAGGCCGGCCATGGGGAGTTGGTGTGCACGGAGGCGGGGGAGTGGTATCTCGCCCATCTGGCGTCGCGTCCCGTGAGCACCCCCGAAGGGCCGCGCTGCGTGCTCGGGCGGGAGACCTGTCTGCAACGGGTGACGTGGACGGAGGACGGCTGGCTGCGACTGGCCGACGGGGGACGCAGGCCCAGCCTGGAGGTCGAGGCACCCCAGGACACGGAAGCGTCAACCGGCGTTCCGGCGGCGGCTGTTGAGCGCGACGACTTCGACACCTCCACCCTGCCCGGCCACTGGAGCACCCTGCGCGTCCCCGCCGCCCCCGACTGGCTCACCCTCACCGAGCGGCCCGGTCATCTGCGGCTGCGCGGCCGGCAGAGCCCGCACTCCAAGTACGACCAGAGTCTGCTCGCGCGACGGCTGATCTCGGTGCGCTGCGAGGTGACGACGGTGGTCGACTTCCGCCCCGCCCACTTCAGCCAACTGGCGGGCCTGATCTGCTGGTACGACACCACCCAGCACTACTATCTGCGCCTCACCCACGCCGAGGGCAGGGGCAGAGTGCTGGGCATCGTCCTCACCGACGACGGGACGTACGGGGAACTCCCGGACTCCCCACTCGACGTCGACGACTGGCCGTCGGTCCATCTGCGGGCCCGCTTCGACGGCGCCGAACTCCGCTTCTCCGCCTCCCCGGACGGCATCGACTGGCAGCCGGTCGGGCCGCTCCTCGACGCGAGCAGACTCTCCGACGACTACGGCGAACGGCTGCGCTTCACCGGCGCGTTCGTCGGCATCTGCGCCCAGGACCTGGGCGGTACCCGCACCCCGGCGGACTTCGACTGGTTCGAGGTACGGGAGCTCGGCGACCCGCCACCTGTCGGCAACCGGTTGTCCGACTGACCGCCGAGCAGTCTTTTCGAAAGTCGGCGCAGAGTCTTGACGTGGTTTCTGGACAGGAAGAAGCTCTGCCTCGACACCATGACAACCGGTTGTCACGCGGAGCCGTTGGCCGATATCTCACACACGTCACAGCAGGAGGTGATGCGTTCATGCACGCACAGTCCAGTGCCCACCCTGGCCCGAGCCCGGCCCCGAGCCCGAGCCGCCGCCGGTTTCTCGCCCTCGCGGCGGCGGGCGGTACGGCGGTCGGCGCGACGACGCTGAGCGGCTGCGCCCTGAAGGTCGCCGGCGCGGCCACGGGCGGTGGTGAATCCATCACCATGATGGTCAAACTCGACGACGTGTCCACGGAGTTGATCCAGCAGGCGCAGCGGGAACTGGGCATCGGCATCACCGTGGTGCAGGACGACATCACCCGGCTGATCGCCATGCTCACCAGCGGCAACCCGCCCGACCTGGTGCGCGGCGTCGGCGCCCTGGACGCGCCGTTCTTCGCGGCCCGGGGCGTCGCCGAGAACCTGGACCCGTACTTCGCCGGCTCCTCCGTCCTCAGGGTCGAGGATCTCGATCCGGCCAACGACCTGTGGCGGTTCGACGGCACGACGCAGGGCAGGGGCCCCCGCTACGGCATGGCGAAGGACTTCTCCCAGGACGCGATGTTCTGGTTCAACACCGAGCAGTTCGACCGGGCGGGCGTCGAGCCCCCCTCCGAGACCGAACCGACCACGTACGAGGAGTGGCTGGAGAAGGCCGAGCGGCTGGTCGTACGGAAGAACGGCCAGACCACCGTCTACGGCGGCAGCTACAACGGGGTGAACCTCTGCATCCTGCTGACGAACCTGGTCGCCGCCGCCGGAGGCAGCCTCTTCTCCGCGGACTTCACCCGGGTCGACTTCACCACCCCCGAGGCCCGCAGGGCCCTGACCTGGTACGTCGACTACGCCAGGGCCAGAGTCGGACCGAGCCTCATCCAGCCCAACCCCGACACCTGGGACGGGCCCACCTATGTCGCGAACCGGATGGCCATGTCGGGCAGCGGCTACTGGCTGGGCGGCATGATCAACGCCGAGCCGAAGATCGCGGAGGTGTCCCGGCTCGCCCCCGCCCCCGTCTTCGAGGGCGGCCCCCGGCTCAGCTCCTGCCAGGCCGGCACGGGCATGTGGATGCCGAAGAAGGCGCGGAACAAGGACGCCGCCTGGCGGGTCTTCGAGTGGTTCTTCGGCGAGGGGCCGGCCAAGGCCCGCGCGTCGGGCGGCTGGGGCATCCCGACGCTGAAGTCGCTGCGGCCGCTGATGCCGCAGAAGGAGGACTACCAGAAACGTGTCTTCGCGGTGCAGGAGGCCGAGTTGAAGCACTTCTCGGTGACGCCCTTCACCCCGTACGCCAAGTGGGACGCGCTCGAGGCCCTCATCAACCAGGTCATGCCGGCCGCGATGAACGGTCGGATGTCCGTCGACACCCTCGCGGGACGCCTCAACTCCTCGGTCAACGAGCAGCTGAAGCGCGGTAAGGAGCAGGTGGGATGAGCGTCCGCCAGATCCCGGAAGCCGTACAGCGGCCCCGGCCCACCATCCGCGCTGGTGCCGCCCGCCCCGGAGCCGTCCGCGCCGGCGACCCGCCCCGGACGTCCGTGACCGCCCGCAGGCACCGGGCGTTCTACATGTTCACCGCGCCCTGGATCATCGGCTTCCTGCTGCTGACCGTCGGGCCGATGGCGTACGCGCTGTGGCTGAGTTTCACCACCTTCGACGGGATCTCCCCCCACTGGAGCTTCGTCGGCTTCGACAACTACCGCGAACTGCTGTCCGACCAGGTGACATGGGACTCGCTGAGCCGGACCGGGGTGTTCGCTCTCACCTCGGTGCCGCTGTCGATCATCGCCGGGCTCGGGCTGGCGGTCCTGGTCAACCGCCCGATGAAGGCGCGGGGCCTGTGGCGCACGCTGCTCTATCTGCCGGCCGTGGTGCCGCCGGTGGGCGCCGGCCTCGTCTTCAAGACGCTGTTCAACCGTGACTCGGGCGCCGCCAACGGCGTACTGAACCTCGGCGGCATCGACGCCGTCGCCTGGCTGGACGACCCGTACGCCCGTTACGTGATCCTGATGGCGGTGCTGTGGGGCGCCGGAAACGTCATGATCATCTCGCTGGCCGGGCTTCAGGACGTACCCCGCGAACTCCACGAGGCCGCCCGGATCGACGGCGCGAGCGCCTGGCGGACCTTCCGCAGCATCACCGTGCCGCTGCTCTCACCGGTGCTGCTGTTCCAGGCCGTCACCGGGATGATCGCCTCGGTCCAGACGATCATGCCGCTGCTGATCGCCGCGGACGCGACACCCAAGGGCGTCACCGCGATCCCGCAGACCAACTACATGTACATGATGCACGTGTTCGCGGAGTACTTCGCGCTCGGCCGCTACGGCTACGCCTCCGCGCTCCTGTGGGTCCTCTTCGTCCTGATCCTCATCGCGACCGGTCTGATCTTCAGGCTCACCTCCGGTGTGGTGTTCTACAACGTCGAGCCGGAGGCGAAGAAGTGACCACCGCCACCACCGTGACCACCTCTGCTGTCCCGCCCGAGACCACCGACCCCGCGGTGCGGGTGCGGATACGCACGACCCGCCTCGTCCTCTACACCGTCCTCGTCGTGATCACCGGCCTGATGATCGGCCCCTTCGGCTGGCTGATCATCACCGGTCTGAAGACCACGCCCGAACTCGCCGCCTCCCCGGTGCACTGGCTGCCGGACACCTTCCAGTGGCACAACTTCGCCGACGCCTTCACCCAGATCGACTTCTTCGGCTACGCCCGCAACAGCCTCATCATCGCCCTGATCTACGCCACCCTCGTCACCGTCAGCTCCGCCTGGGTCGGCTTCGGTTTCGCCCGGCTGGACGCGCCCGGCAAGAAGGTGCTGTTCGGCATCCTGCTCGGCTCGATGATGCTGCCCCAGATGATCACGCTGTTCCCGACCTACCTCATCTTCGCCAAGGTCGGCATGGTCGACACGTACTGGCCGTGGGTGCTGTGGGGACTGTCGGCGGCCCCTTATCTGGTCTTCCTCTTCCGGCAGTTCTTCGCCGGGCTGCCCCGGGAGCTGGAGGAGGCCGCGATCATCGACGGCTGCGGTTACGCGACCATCTTCTGGCGGATCTTCCTGCCGCAGTCCCGGCCCGTGCTGGCCGCGAGCTTCGTCATCGCCTTCACCTGGAGCTGGGGCGACTTCATCGCGCCGATGCTGCTGCTGTCCAGCGACCGCACCACGCTCTCCGTCGCGATCATGACGCAGTACGTCACCCCGGGCGGGCTCCCGGTCAACAACCTGCTGGCCGCCGGGTCCGTGATGTACGTCGTGCCGATCCTGCTGATCTTCCTGATCGCCCAGCGCGGCTTCGTCGCCGGGATGTCCACCACAGGCCTGAAGTAGTCCCTCTTCCCGAACCTTTTGCAAGGAGTTGCGCATGAACACGCCCCTGTCACGCCGGACCACCCTCCAGGCCGCCGGTGTCATCGCTGCCGCCGGCCTGGCCAGCAGCATCGCGGGCACCGCACAGGCCGCCACGGCGGAGGAGACCGGCACCACCGGCGACAGCGTGGTCATCCACCCGACGCTTCCGAAGGTGCCTGTCAACAACTCCTTCACCGTCAAGGTCCGGCCGCTCGGCGGCACCTGGCAGAAGCTCGGCGTCTACCTCGCCAAGCTCGCACTGATCGACGCGAACACCGGCAGCAACAAGGCCCAGAACTCCTCCTGGGCCGCCTTCGACTTCTCCGGCACCGTCGAGGTCGAGGTCACGTACAACCCGGGCGGCGGCGAGAAGGTCCGCATCCGCCCGGACTCGTACGGCATCAAGCCCGAGGTGCTCGGCAGCACCGCGCGCTTCACCCTGGACCAGCCCCGCAACCTGGTCGTCCAGATCGACGACAAGATCTTCGACTGCCTGCACCTGCTCGCGAACCCGATCGAGAAGAACGTGCCCGCCGAGGGTGACAAGAAGGTCATGTACTTCGGGCCCGGTCTGCACACCCACCCCGACCGGACGCTGAAGGTGCCCGACGGCACGACCGTCTACCTGGCCGCCGGCGCCGTCCTCACCTCGGCCGTGATCTTCGAGAACGTGGAGAACGCCCGGCTGATCGGCCGCGGCGTGATCTATGACACGCCCGGCGGCGCGGTCTTCGTCCGCAAGTGCGAGAACGTCACGATCGACGGCGTCACGATCCTCAACCCCCGGTACGAGAACATCCGGGTCGCCGAGTGCCAGAACCTCACCATCAAGAACGTGCGCGCCTTCAGCCACCAGGGCTGGGGTGACGGCATCCAGCTCTACTGCTCCGAGAACGTCACGATCGACGGCTGCTTCCTGCGCACCTCCGACGACTGCGTCGCCCTCTACACCCACCGCTGGGACTTCTACGGCGACACCCGCAACATCACCGTCAAGAACTGCTCCCTCTGGGCCGACGTCGCCCACCCGATCAACATCGGCGTGCACGGCAACTCCGACACCCCCGAGATGCTGGAGAACCTGCGCTACGAGAACATCGACATCCTCGACCACCGCGAGCCGCAGGTGACCTACCAGGGCGCCATCGCCTTCATGGTCGGCGACAGCAACATCGTCCGGGACGTCAGGTTCGACAACATCCGCGTGGAGGACTTCCGCTGGGGCCAGCTCATCCACATGCGGGTCGAGTACAACCCGAAGTACAACACCTCGGCAGGCAGCGGCATCGAGTCCGTCTACATCAAGGACCTCAGCTACAACGGCAAGAACGCCGACCTCTCGATCATCGCCGGCCTCGACGCGGAGCACGCGATCAAGGACGTCACCTTCGAGAATCTCCGCGTCAACGGCAGGGTGATCGCCGACAGCACGGGCAAGCCGAAGTGGTACCTGGCCTCGGACGGCGTGCCCATGTTCGTCAACGAGCACGTGACGAACCTCAAGTTCCTCACCACCGCCGAGGCCGAGGCGGCCGCGACCTCATGACAACCTCCCCACTCGGCCGCCGGGGCTTCCTCGGCCTCGGCGGCGGCGGTGCCGCGGCCCTGCTGCTGGCATCGGGCGCGACCGGCCTCGCCGTGCCCGGCCCGGCCTGGGCGGCGGCCCGGCAACGGTCCTTCACCCACCCCGGGCTGCTGCACAGCGCCACCGACCTGACCCGGATGAGGGAAGCGGTCACGGCCAGGCAATCCCCGGTGTACGAGGGCTACTTGGCGCTCGCCGCCCACGCCCGCTCCAAGTCGACGTACACCGTGCAGAACACCGGCCAGATCACCTCCTGGGGCCGTGGCCCGTCCAACTTCATGAACCAGGCCGTCGCCGACTCGGCCGCCGCCTACCAGAACGCCCTCATGTGGTGTGTGACCGGCGTCCGCGCCCACGCCGACAAGGCCCGCGACATCCTGAACGCCTGGTCGGCCTCACTCACCGCCGTCACCGGCGCCGACGGACCGCTCGGCGCCGGCCTCCAGGCCTTCAAGTTCGTCAACGCGGCCGAACTCCTGCGCCACGGCGGCGACTACGACGGCTGGGCCGACGCGGACATCGCCGCCTGCGAGGCCTCGTTCCTCGACGTCTGGTATCCGGCGGTGTCCGGATACATGCTCTACGCCAACGGCAACTGGGACCTGACGGCACTTCAGACCATCCTGGCCATCGGCGTGTTCTGCGAGGAGCCGACCCTCTTCGAGGACGCCCTGCGGTTCGCGGCGGCCGGCGCCGGCAACGGCAGCGTCCGCCACCGCATCGTCACCGACGCCGGCCAGGGCCAGGAGAGCGGCCGGGACCAGGGCCACGAACAACTCGCCGTCGGCCTGCACGCCGACGCCGCCCAGGTCGCCTGGAACCAGGGCGTCGACCTGTATGGCCACGACGGCAACCGCCTCCTCGCCAACGTCGAGTACGCCGCCCGCTACAACCTGGGCAACGCCGTCCCCTTCACCCCCGACCTCGACCGCACCGGCAAGTACATCAAGGCGGCGGTGTCCGAGAAGGTCCGCGGCAACCTGCCCCCGATCTACGAGATGGCGTACGCGCACTACACGGGCGTACGCGGCCTCGACGCCCCCTACACGAAGGCCGCCGTCTTCCGGGGCACCGGCGGCGCCCGTTTCGTGGAGGGCAGCAACGACGACCTGCCGAGCTGGGGCACCCTGACCTTCGCGGGCACGACGCCCCCCGCCCCGACCGCGCCCACCGCTCCGGCGGGCGTCACGGCACTGGGCGCGGACAGTACGGTCACCGTCTCCTGGGTGCCGTCCGCGTGGGCGACCGGCTACACGGTCCGGCGGGCCACGCGCCCCGAGGGCCCGTACGAGACGATCGCCGACGCGGTGACCACCGACACGTACACGGACCGGGACGCGCACGGAGGCCGGACCTACTACTACACGGTCCTCGCCGCCAACTCCCTTGGTACGAGCGGTATTTCGGGCTGGGCGGCGGCAAGCTCCGGCCTGCCCGTGCCCTGGTCGAGCCAGGACGTGGGGGAGGTGCGCGTCCCCGGCTCGGCGGTCTTCGACGGCGAACGGTTCGTGCTGGAGGCGGGCGGGACAGCGGACAGCCACCGGTTCGCGTATCTGCCCCTGCGCGGCGACGGCACGGTCACCGCACGGATCGTGTGGCCGCTCAGCTCCCAGTACTCCAAGATCGGCGTCACCCTGCGCGGCTCCCTCGACGCCGCCGCCCCGCACGCGTCGATGCTGGTCCAGGGCCTGCCGCTGCACACCTGGAGCGGTGTCTGGACCGTACGCCCGGCGGCCGGAGCGGCGGTCTCCGCCACCGGCAGCACGCCCGTACCGCCCTCGCAGCAGCAGACGATCACCACGGCCGCGTCCTTCCCGATCTCCGACCTGGGCACGCTCCCCGAATCGGCGACCCCGCTGGAAGCCCCCTACGTCGAAGGTGCCGGCGACGGCTACCGGCTGCGGGCCCCCTACTGGGTGCGCGTCGAACGCAGCGGCCGCCGCTGTACGGGGTCCATCTCCCCGGACGGCGAACACTGGACCCAAGTCGGTTCCACCGAGGTCGAGTTGGGGCGCACGGTGTACGCCGGACTCGCCCTCACGTCCTCCCTGGGCGTCGACGCCGAGTACGCCGAGTACGCCGAGACCGGCACCGGCGCCTTCGACAACGTCCACGTGACGTCCGTGTCAGGATCCGTCTGGTGCGTGCCACGCCCCCGGCGCACCGCCACCGATCTGCGGGCGACCACTGCCGCCGACGCCGTCGAGCTGGCGTGGACCGACCCCGACCTGTCGGCGCGGTACACGGTGCTGCGGGCCACGCGTCCCGAGGGCCCGTACGAGAGGGTCGCCACCGACGTCGGACCGGTCGGCTTCGGCACCCGCGTGCGGTACGCGGACGCCACCGGGACGCCAGGACGGACGTACCACTACGCCGTCGCGAAAACGAACTCCGCTGGCAGCGGGCCGCGTTCGGCACCGGCCGCCGTCGTGATGCCGACACCGTCGGTCCCGCAGGCACTGTCGGCGGGCGCGGCCTTCGCCAACGTGGGCGTCCCGTTCCGGCACCTGATCCGGGCCTCCCACGAACCCGTGCGGTTCGCCGCCGCCGGGCTGCCGAAGGGGCTGACCGTGGACCGGCGTACCGGCCTCGTCTCCGGAACGCCCGCCGAGAACGGGGAGTTCACCGTCACCACGGCCGCGGGCAACGCCTCCGGCACGGCGACGGCTCCCCTCACGCTCACCGTCTCCGCCCCGCCGCCCGCCCCCTGGACGTACGGCGACCTCGGTGATGTCGTCGTCGACGAACGGGAGTTGGGGACCTACGGCGTGGTCGCCGTACGCACACCCGGCTCGACCTCGTACGAGAACGACGGGGGCGGGACCTTCGTCGTACGCGGCGCCGGGACCGATCTGAACGTCAACGGGCAAGGGATGACCGGGCAGTTCGTCCGGCAACCGGTCACCGGGGACAGTGTCCTCACCGCCCGGCTGGTCTCCCGTACCGGCGCCACGGCCGCCGACCGGGTCGGGCTGCTGATGGCCAAGTCCCTCTCGCCGTTCGACCAGGCGGCCGGAGCGATCGTCACCGGCGGTACCACCGCACAGCTGATGCTGCGCAAGACGGTGGCGGGGGCGTCGGCCTTCACGGGAACCGCCACCACAACCGCCCAACTCCCCACCCTGCTACGGCTGAAGCGCACCGGGACCGCCTTCTCCGCAGCCTTCTCCACCGATGACGGCGTCAGCTGGACCCCCCTCGCCGAGGGAGAGATCCCCGGCTTCGGCGACGCCCCCTACTACGTGGGCCTCGTGGTCTGCTCCCGCGACCCCCTGGCCCGCTGCACCTCGGTCTTCGACGAGGTGAGCATCACCCCCACCTGAATCCCCAGAATCACCCTGGGATTGGAGATGCATCGCAATGAGCCGCGAACTCCCCCACACCCTGCACACCCGCCAAATACCTGACAGCAAGCCCGAGTTGAGCCGCCGGGGACTTCTCAAGTCCGCCGGTGGTCTCACCG
Source organism: Streptomyces sp. NPDC020898 (assembly GCF_044333925.1). Lineage (NCBI taxonomy): Bacteria > Bacillati > Actinomycetota > Actinomycetes > Kitasatosporales > Streptomycetaceae > Streptomyces > Streptomyces sp. NPDC020898. Next base: position 300,205 of record NZ_JBIRRV010000007.1, on the reverse strand, counting down.
CCGCCCTCGCCGTAGGCGCTTCGGCCGCCGCGCTCACGGCCCCCTCCGCACAGGCCGCGCCCGCGACCTTCACCCACCCCGGCATGCTGCACGCCTACGGCGAACTCAACCGCGCCAAGGTCCGGGTCGCCGCCGGCAACGACCCCTGGCTCTCCGGCTGGAACCGCCTCACCGCCAACTCCCACTCGGCGTCGACCTGGACGCCCCGTCCGCAGGCCACCATCGTCCGGGGCGGCACCGGCGAGAACTACACCCTCCTCTACAACGACATCCACGCCGCCTACCAGAACGCCCTGCGCTGGAAGGTCGCGGGCACGACGGCGAACGGCGACAAGGCGGTGGCGATCCTCAACGCCTGGTCGTCCACCCTCACCAGCGTCACCGGCAACGCCGACCGCTTCCTGGCCGCCGGCATCTACGGCTACCAGCTCGCCAACGCCGCCGAACTCATGCGCGGCTACAGCGGGTTCGATCTCGACCGGTTCAAGACGATGATGCTCAACGTCTTCTACCCCCTCAACAACCAGTTCCTCACCGGCCACAACGACGCCTGCATCACCAACTACTGGGCCAACTGGGACCTCTGCAACATGAACTCGATCCTCGCGATCGGGATCCTGTGCGACGACGCGGCCAAGTACGACCAGGCCGTCAACTACTTCAAGACCGGCGCGGGCAACGGCTCCATCGCCCACGCCGTCCCGTACCTCTACACCGACTCCGACGGCTATGCCCTCGGCCAGTGGCAGGAGTCCGGACGCGACCAGGGGCACACCATGATGGGCATGGGCCAGATGGGTGCCTTCTGCGAGATGGCCTGGTCCCAGGGCGACGACCTGTACGGCTACGACAGCAACCGGTTCATGAAGGCCGCCCAGTACGTCGCCAAGTACAACCTGGGCAACGACGTCCCGTTCACCACCTACACCTGGGGCACCGGCCAGAACTGCTCCCAGCAGTCGCACACCGTGGTCTCCAGCGCGAGCCGGGGCCAGGTCCGCCCGGTCTGGGACATCCTCTACTACCACTACGCCAAGCGGCGCGGCCTGTCCGTCCCGTACATCCAGGCGATGGCCGAGAGCGTCCGTCCCGAGGGCGGGGGAGGTGACTACGGCACGACGAGCGGCGGCTTCGACCAGCTCGGTTTCGGCACCCTGATGTACGCCAAATAGCCCCTCCTCGGCTCCCTGCGCGGGAATACCGGCAGGTCATGTGTTGCTCTGATCTGAACGGTTCACGAGCGGCGACGCGCGAGGGAGCTGGTGGGCGGATGACGGCGGAGCAGATGACGACAGAAGCGACGGAACCCGTCGTGCGGACGCCCTACGGGGACGTCCGCGGAAGATACGAGGGCGACGGGATCGCCGTGTTCCGCGGCATCCCGTACGCCGCACCGCCCTTCGGCCCCCGCCGGTTCAGGCCGCCCGTGCCGCCCACCCCCTGGGACGGGGTGCGCGACGCGGGCGGCTTCGGTCCCACCGCGCCGCAACCGCCGTACTCCGAGACCTTCGCCCGGCTGCTGTCGGACCCGGTGGTGCCCGGCGACGACTGTCTCAACCTCAACGTCTGGACACCGGAGCCCGGCCGCGGGGCCCGCCTCCCGGTCATGGTGTGGTTCCACGGCGGCGCCCTGACCCGCGGCTCCTCGGCCGTGCCCGTCTACGACGGCCACGCCTTCGCCCGCGACGGCGTCGTCCTCGTCTCCGTCAACTACCGTCTGGGCGTGGAGGGTTACGGCCTCTTCCCGGACGCACCGCCGAACGCCGGCCTGCGCGACCAGCTCGCCGCGCTGGAGTGGGTGCGGGCGTCCGTCGCGGCCTTCGGCGGCGACCCCGACCGGGTCACCGTCTTCGGCCAGTCCGCCGGCGCGATCAGCATCGGTGCGCTCCTCGCCTCCCCCCGGGCCCAGGGGCTCTTCCGGCGGGCGGTGCTCCAGAGCGGGGCGCCCGAGGCGAGCGACCGCGACAAGGTACGGCGGATGGTGCGCCGGATGGCGGCCCGGCTGAAGATCCCCGCGACCGCCGAGGCCTTCGCCGCCGTCGACCGGGAGCTGCTGCTGCGCGTCCAGGGCGAGGTCGGACGGCTGAGCAGCCCGGTCCTGGGCGGACCCGCCTTCGGCATCGTCGTCGACGGCGACCTCGTACCCCGCGACCCCCTGGAGGCCCTGGCCGAAGGCGTGGCCGCCGACGTCGACCTGCTGCTGGGCTGGACCCGGGACGAGTACCGGCTGTGGCTGGTGCCGGGCGGGCTCGTCGAGCGCGTCGACCGGCTCGGTCCGGTCGCCCCGGCCGGCGCCATGGCCCGCTGCCACTGCGGCCCCGAGGTCCCGCGCGGCTACCGCACCCTGCACCCCGGAGCCGGCACCGCCGACCTCGTCGGCCAGCTGGTCACCGACCACCTGCTCCGCGTCCCGCTGCACCGGCTCGCGGACACCCGTACGGAGGGTACGAAGGGCACGGAGCGTACGAAGGGCTCGTCACCGGCGTACGTGTACGAGTTCGCCTGGCCGTCCGCCAAGCCCGGCCTGGGCGCCTGCCACGCCCTCGAACTGGGATTCGTGTTCGACACCCGCCATACCCCCGAGTCGGCCAAACTCGCGGGCGAGGGCGCCCCGCAGGACCTCGCCGACGCCATGCACACCGCGTGGCTGCGTTTCGCCGTCGACGGCGACCCGGGCTGGCAGCCCTGGGACACCTCGCACCCGGTGCGGATCTTCGGCGACGGCGACCCGCACACCGTACGGGGCCCACGGGACCGCGAACTGGCCCTGTGGGCGGCCGACCGCACCCCCGCCGCTCCGGCACCTGTCCCGGCATCGGCCCCGCCACCCCGTTCGCGCATGCGAGCCGTGGAAGCCCGGTCGGTCGTACGACGGCTCCGCCTCCCCGGCAGCGTCCCGCGCCGCTGACCACCGGCAGCCCCAGGTGGCAGAACTGCTCCCCGCGAGCATGGTTCAGCGGTGAGCCGCGGTCACCGCTGAACGACCGCCGCCACCGAGTTCCGTACGACGACATGCGTGCCCAGCAGCAGGTGCTCGTCCGGGCCGTCCGGGGTGCGGCCGAGGGCGGTGCGGACGGCGAGGCGGCCCAGTTCCTCATAGGGGACGTGGACCGTGGTGAGCGCCGGGTGCAGGTCGCGGGCGAACGGGATGTCGTCGTACCCGACCAGCGAGACGTCACCGGGCACCGAGAGGCCGGCCTCGTGGAGGGCGGTCAGCGCACCGGCGGCGACCATGTCGGTGGCGGCCATCACCGCCGTGAACTCCAGCCCCTGGGACAGAGCCCGGCGCATCAGACGGTGGCCCGAGTCGCGGGTGAAGTCGCCGTGCAGACGCAGCGCCGGGTCGGGTTCCAGGCCGCGCGCACGGTGGGCGGCGGTGTAGCCGCGTTCGCGGCCCTGGGCGGTGGTGTGGTCGGGGTGGCCGCCGAGGAAGAGGACGCGCTGGTGGCCCTGGGCCAGGACGTGGGCGCACAGGGCGTAAGCGCCGCCCTCGTTGTCGTACTCGATGACGGTGACCGGCGTACCGGGAGCCAGCGGCGGCCGGCCGCACAGCACCAGCCGGGAACCGGCGGAGGCCAGGGAATCGGCGATGCGGGCCATCCGGGAGCGGTACTCGGGGGTGTCGGCGGTGCCGCCGACCAGGATCACGGCGGCGGCGCGCTGGGCGCGCATCATCTCGACGAACTCCAGTTCGTGCACGGTGTCACCGTCCGTGCTGCACACCAGGCAGAGGTGGCCTAGCCGGGTCGCCTCGCGCTCCACGCCGTGCGCCATGTGCGCGAACGACGGGCCGGTGATGTCGTCGAGGACGAAGGCGAGCGTGGGCGTCCCCACACCGGCGACCGCCTTGGCGCGCGCGTCGGCGACGTAGTCCAGTTCACGCACCGCCCGCATGACGCTGGTGCGGGTCGCGACGCTCACCGGATAGTCGCCACCGAGCACCCGGGACACCGTGGACGCGGACACCCCGGCGCGGGCCGCCACATCGCGGATCGTGCTGCGCGTGGCGCTGTCCCCGGTGGTGCTCTTCCTCGTCATCGTGCCCGCCCCCTGTCCGTGGGACCTGCGGCAACACCTCGGCAACCGGTTCCCGTCCGGAGGCTAGCAGTGGACGCGAACGGGCGGGAGCCGCAGAACGAGGGCCCGGAAACCGAAACTTTCACCGCCACCCGTGGCTGTGGCCAGGGGCGCCCCGGGTACAGCGCGGCGGCCTGCTCCTATCGGGGGACGCCTACGTGAAGCGGTGAGATTCCCGCGACCACCCTCTCCGCGTCACGCCGACGTCGCGGCCGCCTCCTCCGCCGAGAGGCGCGGACGGGCGGTCGTGGCCCCGAAGCTTTGGGCGGTCGCCGGAGTCGGGTCGGCCGGCCTGCGGGTGTGCCAGTCGGTGACCGCCTGATAGGCCGCCGCGACCTCCAACATCCGGTCCTCCTCGTACGGTTGGCCGCCGAGGATCGTGCCGACGGGCACGCCGGCGCCGTCGAAGCCGATGGGGAAGCCGATCTCGGGCAGGCCGAGGATGTCGAAGGGGACGGGGCCGGTTTGGAGCACGACGTCGGAGGTGGTCAGCACGCCGTCGAGCACCTCTCTCAACAGGTGGTTCTTGGCGCGCTGGGCCGTGATCCACTCGTCGCCCGACAGCATCAGCCCCTGCAGCCAACTCAGCAGCGACACCCCGAACTTGGTGGGATCGGTGCGCAGCCAGTGACGGAAGGGCTCGGTGCGTTCGGCGAGGCGGGCGGCGTTGAACGTGCCGGTGAGCAGGGCCCAGTCGTCCGGATAGGCGATGTCGACGAGCGTGACGCCCGCGATCGCGTCCAGGCGCGCGAGGAACGCGGTCCTCAACTCCCGCTGGGTGGACAGGAAATCGGTGGGGACGCCGATGCGCGTGGCCCGGCGCAGACGTACCTTGCCGGCCTTCGACACGACCGGGGTCGCGGCGCGGACGAGGTCGGGCACGGCGGGCAGGCCCAGGGTGCGGGGGTCCTGCGGGTCCGGTCCGGCCAGGACCTGGAGCATGATCGCCGCGTCCATCGCGTCGCGCGCGAGCGGGCCCGCGTGGTCACGGGTGAACGACAGCGGGATGACGCCGTGGACGGACACCCGGCCCATCGTGGGCTTCAGACCGGTCAGGTTCTGCTGGTTGGACGGCAGCACGATCGAGCCGCCCGTCTGCGTCCCGATCGACGAGGAGGCGAGCCGCCCGGCCACCGCACAGGCCGGGCCGGTCGAGGAACCGCCCGGGTCGACGGACGGGTCGTCCGGCGTCCACGCGTTGACCGTCGTCACCATGCCGTTCGGCTTCGTGGCCCGGGTGGTGGCCAGCGGCCCCATCTGCCCCTTGCCGAGCACGATCGCACCCGCCGCCTTCAGCCGCGCCACGGCAGTGGCGTCCGCGTCCGGCACGAAGTCCTCGAAGATGAGGGAGTTGCAGCGGGTGGGCACACCGGCAGTGAAGTAGTTGTCCTTGATGCACAGGGGGATACCGCGCAGAAGGCCGCCGCCCCTCGGCGTACGGTCCGCGCGCCGGGCCGCCGCCCGCGCGGCCTCGGCGGTGACCTCGGCGTACGCCTGGTACGTGCCGTCGTACCGCTCGATCCGCTCCAGATACGCCTCGGTCAGCTCCGTCGCCTTCAGCCTCCCGCGCCGCATGAGTACGGCGGCCTCGGCCAGCGTCGCCTCCGACGGGTCGTCGCGCGCGGTCTGCCGTACGTCGATGTCTAGGTCGGGGACGCGGTCGGCAACCGGGGCCGCATGCGCGGGAGTTGCTGCCTGCGTGGCGAGTCCGCCGACCAGCGCCGCCGAACTCGCCAGGAATATCCGCCGGTTGAGGGATCTGCTCATGTCCGGTCACCGGTCTTCCCTGTCCACGCCTGAGTGATCGACGGGTACAGAAGAGGCGGCGAGGCCTGCTGCGCGTACGCCGGGCCGGTGGCGGGTGGTGTCCAGCCGGATATCGCGCCGGGGGTCGAGGCGACGAACGCCCTCAGGGAGGCGAGGACTTGGGGGCGCGTCGGGACTCCGGTGGCGGGGTCGGCCTGCTCCGGCAGGAGCGACAGATCGAACCCGGCCAACGCCAGCCGGGTTCGTACATAGGCGTCCAACTGGTCCTGCGTGGGCGGCTCGGTCACCACGGCCTCCGTGATCGGCGATCGGCGTACGGGTTCGCCCCGGACTCCATCACCGGCCCATGAGGATGTCATTGAGGCCGTGCTTCACGGGAGTTACGCCGGGTTCAGCGTCCGGGCGATCGAGGTGATCGCCCCCGGCCCCACCCGGCAGCACCCGCCGATGAGCCGCGCCCCCGCGTCCCGCCACCCCGTCACCTGACCAGCGGAGAAGGTCGAACTCCCTTTCCAGGCACGGGCGTCGGCGTCCCAGACCTCGCCGCTGTTCGGATAGACCACGACCGGCTTCTCGGTCACCCGGGCCGCCAATTCCACGGCGCCGGGCACGTCCTCGGGCACACAGCAGTTCACGCCGACCGCGACAACCTCGTCCGCGTCGGCGGCCAGCGCGAACGCCTCCGCCAACGGCTGCCCGGCCCGAGTCTGCTCCCCGGCCACGCTGTACGACAGCCACACCGGCACCCCGAGCCCGCGCACCGCGCGCAGCAGGGCGGCAGCCTCGTCGGCGTCGGGGACCGTCTCCAGGGCCAGCACGTCGGGTCCGGCGGCGGCCAGCGCCTCCAGACGCGGCCGGTGGAAACGCTCCAGCTCGTCGACGCTCAGCCCGTACCGCCCCCGGTACTCGGACCCGTCCGCGAGCATCGCCCCGTACGGCCCGACCGACGCCGCCACCCACAACGGCCGCTCCGCTTTCGCCCGGCGCGCGGCCTCGCGGGCCAACTCCACGCTCAGCGCGAGCAGTTCGGCGGCGCGCTCCCGGCCGACGCCGCGCTTGGCGAAGCCCTCGAAGGTGGCCTGGTAGCTGGAGGTGATCGCGACGTCGGCGCCTGCCTCGTAGTAGGCGAGATGCGCGTCGACGATCGCCTCGGGCTGTTCGACGAGCAGCCGCGCCGACCACAGCTCATCGCTCAGATCGTGCCCGGCGGACCCCAACTGGTTGGACATCCCACCGTCGAGGACGAGGGGCGCGCCCGAGGCGAGGGCGGCGGAGAAAGAGGCCGGGGAGGGCTGGGCGGGGGAGTGGGAGGTGTCGCTGCTCATGCCTCGACGCTAGCCGACGTTCGGACGGCACGACGGCCGTATGTGTCCAGTACATGAACAGATCGCCCACGATGTGGGACGGCGGGTTACGATCACGCCCTCCCCCTTGCTCCGTCCTCTTCCCTCATCTCTGCCCTCTGCCCTCTGCCCCGTCCCTCCCCGCTGACCGGAAGTGTCATGACTGCTCCAAGCACCACCGAGGCCGACGACCCGGAGCTGACTCCGACCGCGAAGGCCGCGCCCTCGCCCCGCAGCCGCACCTTCGGCCTGGCCGCCGCCACCGCGCTCGTCATGGGCAACATCATCGGCGGCGGCATCTTCGTCCTGCCCGCCACGGTCGCCCCGTACGGCTCGGTCAGCCTGCTCGCCTTCCTGGTCCTGTCGGTGGGGGCGGTGCTGCTCGCCCTCCTCTTCGGCAAGCTGGCCCGCCGCAGCCCGGTCACCGGAGGCCTGTACGTCTACCCGCGCGACGCGTTCGGCCCCTTCGCGGGCTTCCTGTCGGCGTGGTCGTACTGGACGATGACCTGGGTCAGCATCGCGGCCCTGGCGGTGGCGGTCGTCGGATACGTCGACGTACTGATCCCCCTGAACGACAACCACGGCCTGCAAGCGCTGGTCGCCATGCTGGCCCTCTGGCTCCCGGCCGCCGCGAACTTCGCGGGCACCCGGTGGGTCGGCACCGTACAGATCGTGTCGACGTTCCTGAAGTTCGTCCCGCTGCTCATCGTCGCCACGGTCGGCCTGTTCTTCATCGACACGGACAACTTCGGCGCCTTCAACGCGTCCGGCGACAGTGTCCCGGGCGCCCTGGCCGCCTCCGCCGCGCTGCTCCTCTACAGCTTCCTGGGCGTCGAGTCGGCGGCCGTCAGCGCGGGTGAGGTGGAGAACCCCGAGCGCAACGTGGGCCGCGCGAGCGTCCTCGGCACGCTCGGCTCCGCCCTCGTCTACATCCTCGGCATCGTCGCCGTCTTCGGCCTGGTCCCGCACGACAAGCTGGTGAACTCCGGCGCCCCCTTCGCCGACGCGGTGAACACGATCACCGGCGGCAGCTGGGGCGGCACGGCCATCGCGCTGGTGGCCGTGGCGTCGATCGTCGGCTGCCTCAACGGCTGGATTCTCCTGGCCGCGCAGATGCCGTACGCGGCGGCCCGCGACGGGCTCTTCCCGGCCCCGTTCGCGAAGGTCGGCAAGGGCGGCGTACCCGGCTTCGGCGTCTGGGCGTGCGCGATCCTCGGCACGATCCTCATCGGCTTCAACTACACGGCCGGCCCGGACACCACGTTCCGTGTCCTGGTCCTGATCACGACGTTCACGGGCTGCGTCCCCTACCTCTTCTCAGCGGCGGCCCAGTTGTACTGGCTCGCCCAGGGCACCCGCGACCGCGTCCGCCCGGCCGGCCTGATCCGCGACCTGATCGTCGCCGCCCTCTCCTTCGCGTTCTCGTTCTGGCTGATCGCGGGCGCGGGGTACGCGGCTGTGTATCAGGGGGTGCTGTTCCTGTTCGCGGGGATTCCGGTGTACGTGTGGATGCGGGGGCGGCAGGGGACGGAGGAGACAGCTGAGGCTGAGGACGCGCCTGAAATCAAGGCAGTGTGACCTCACCCGCTCGCTTCACTCGCTCCGTTGTCGGAGAAGACGACCTCGAACTCCTCCAGCCCGGTCACGGTGACATGTGCCTTGGCGGCGCCCTCATGTCTGGATGCCGCCTGGCCGCCGCGGGACGCGGCAAGGGACTCGCGGTCGGTGAACACGGTGGCGACCAGCCCGCGTCCCCGGTCCCGGTCGATGAGCAGGGACGCCCTGGCCAGTCCCGGGAGCGTTTCGAGCTTGGGGATCACTGTCGCCCGGAACGTCTCGGCGAACAGATCCACGTCCGAGGGGTCGAACTCCACCCTGGTGATCCGCAGCCCCCGGTCAGGGCTTCACGATTCTGGGCTCGCCCGGTTCCGGGTCAGTGGGCGGGCGTCCCACGTCCGACAGTGTCTCGCGCGCCCGTGCGTCGACGAAGCGGGTCACGAGATGCTGGGCAGCGCCGAAAATGACGGCCCAGGCCACTATCTGCGGGCTGGAATCCAGATCGCTCAGTCCCGGAATGAACGCACCCCTGATGAGAAGCACTCCCACGAACGCGGTCAGAGCCCCGGTAGGAAATTTCAGCAGGGCTGCCGAGAGGGGCAGCATATATGGAGTACTCGTCCCTTGAATCCGACGCAGAGACGCGATGACCGTGAGAGCCGCACCGGCCAGTCCTGCCGCCTCGGTGACGAGAACGTCGACTCTCTGCGCATAATCACTCGCAACCTTTCCCGCTTCCTGGTGAATCTCTCCGGAAGGGCATGCGGCGAGCTTCCTTCCCTCGGGGAGGAAGCACATGTTCAGCGAATCGGGACAGAACCATCCCCAAGCCGCGAGGGCACCCGCACCGAGGAGAACGAAGAAGGTGGCAATTCGCAGAATAATACTGAGGCTGCGAACTCTGCTGAATTCGGAGTCCAGTGCGTTGTACGAGGAGCCCAGAGCGAGAACAAGGAGCCCGCGGTCTCCCGGCAGCGGTCCTTTCCCCTCGATGCGCTTCGCGACTTCCTCCACCTTCACGCGAAGCGGGTCGGCCGGGCGAAGATGTTGTTCAACGTGGCTCAGCACGTCGGTGCTTCGGCTGATCAGGTCTTCTTCCGAGCAGAGCCTGAGCAGCATCACATCGGCTGCGCGCACATTGGCCCACGTCCTTTCGAGGGCTGCGGCTCCCGTGAAGAGGTGGCGCCGTGCCGAGATGCCGATGCGCGCCTCTTCCAGCTGCCGAGCGATCCCCTCCAGCGTCTTTTCCCGCTGGCATTGCTCGGCTCGGTCCTTTACCGCTCGGCATCTCTCACGCTCTGCTTGCTGTTCCAGACAGAGAATGCGCGCGGCAGCTCGCTCACGCCAGGCGGTTCTATGAGTCCTGACCAATTCCCTGGGAGCTCTGCGGAGCTGAGCAACCTTCTTTCGTTGGAATGGCTCGCTCGGGTGATCGAGCTTCGATTGATCTGACTTTCGATTACCTTTGAGTATGAGCGAGGCAACCCACAGGAGAATGAAGACGGTGATGCTTCCTCTGGGTTTTTTCGTGGCTCCTGTACCGTTTGAAGCTTTCCCGTTGGTCATCCCGACCTCCAGCAAAGAATCGCCTTCCCAGCGTAGGGCAGACGGCCAACAGGTGCGCGTCAAAAACGGTGTGGTCACAGTGCAACAGGGTGTGCCGGCCGCCGCCTAACCTGGGGCCATGTCGGAGATCCCCTTCACGGAAGCCGAAGCGCGTGAGGTCCTGGGTCCGTTCACCGGGCCCATGTTCTGCTCGACCCTCACGCACAACCCCCAGAACGGTGTCACGGCGGGCGTGTGGAACGTGACTGCCGGGGATCACGAGGCGGTTCTCAAGATCCTCACCCGGCGGAAAGAGACGTCGCAGACACAGTGGGCAGCCTCCGACGACCCCCGCCACTGGAATTACTGGCGCCGCGAGGCCCACGTGTACGAGTCCGGGCTGGCCCAGTTGTGGCGGCCGTACGGCATCCGCGCACCCCGGCTACTCGCGTGCGTCGAACGCGGGGACGGCGATGTAGCGCTGTGGCTGGAGCCCCTACGGGGCAGACCGGCCACGGCGTGGCGCATCCGGAGTCACGCCGCACACGCCCGCCGCCTGGGCGCGGCACAGGGCGCGGTGGGCGAGACGGCGGACCAGCCGTGGCTGTCCCGAGGCTTCCTGCGGGAGTACGTCGGCAGCAAGTCGCTGGGCCAGGAACTCCTGGATGACGACGGGGCCTGGCAACAGCCCCTGGTCCGCGACCACTTCACGCCGGGGCTGCGAGACGACATGGTCCGGCTGCATCACGACCGCGAGTGGTTCCTGGGCATCATGGAGACGCTGCCGCGAGCCTTCAGCCACCTCGACCACTGGCCGGCCAACGTCCGCTCCAGCGGCCGCCACAGCGCACTGTTCGACTGGGCCTTCACCGGAGACGGCGCGCTCGGCGAGGACATCGGCAACTACATCCCCGACGCCTTCTTCGACCTGTTCCTGCCCGCGGCCCGCCTGCCCGAACTGGCGTCGACCGTGTATGAGGCGTACGTGGTCGGGCTGCGCGAGGGCGGGTGGCGGGGCGACGAGCGGCTCGTACGGCTGGGGGTGTGCGCGTCGGCGGTCAAGTACGACTGGATCACCGGGCTGATGTTGGCGCGCGCGAGTGAGGAGCAGCATGTCGGGTACGGGGGCGCGGAGGCGGTTTCCCCCGAACTCCTTTACCGAGAACGGGGGTTGGTGCTCGCGTTTCTCGCCGGGTGGGCGGCGGAGGCGCGGGAGCTGGCTCCGCTGGTGGGGTTCGGCGGGGCTCCGAGCGGGAGTTGAGACATTGATGGATCAGAGGTGGACCATCGAATCGCTGGTCTTGCGATGTGACCTCTGGAACAGACCGCGTACCACGGCGGCTAACGCGCCACGCGGTAGCGGAGGTAGGCGACTCCCGAGCTGAAGGTGCGGGTCTCTACGAGTTCGAGATCAACCCGGCGCTCGTCTCGGGGAAAGAACGGAATGCCACCGCCGACCAGCACCGGGTAAACGATGACCTGGTACTCGTCGATCAGACCCGACGCGGCCGCCTCGGCGGCGAGAGTCGCGCCGCCGATCGCGATGTCGCCCTCACCCGGCTCGGCTCGCAACCGCTCGATCTCCTCCACCAGGCCGCCGGAGAGCAGGCGGGCATTGCCCTGCACCGCCGACAGCGTGGTGGAGAACACGACCTTGGGGAGCGGGTTCCAGAGCGCGATCCACTCGCGCTCTGCGTCGTCGAGTGTTGGATCCTGGTCGGCGGTCTCCCAGTACAGCATCGTCTCGTACAGACGTCGTCCCTACAGGTGGACGCCGACCCGTCGAATCTCGTCGATCCAGAAGCGAAAGACCTCCGGGTCGGGGGCCGACCAGTTGAAGCCGCCGTCCGGCCCGACGATGTAGCCGTCGAGTGAGACGTTCATCGAATAGGTCACGCTGCGCATCAGCAGTCCTCCTCGGAAACGGTTCGACAGTATGACCGCCGGACGCCGCAGAACTCATCGCGGCTCGCGGGGTCCCGGGGCCGAGTCACCTCGCCAGATCATCGTCGGGGATGTATGCCCGCGTGCGCGGATCGTGAGGGTATTCGCGGCGTCGTAGGCTCCCAGAGTGATTGAGACCATTGTGTTCGACGTCGGCGAGACGATCACCCGAGACGGCCGGTACTGGGAGGCTTGGGCGTCCTGGCTGGACGTCCCCCACCACACGCTCTCCGCGCTCGTCGGCGCTGTCGTCGCTCGGGGCCTGGACAATGCCGAAGCACTGCGGCTCCTCCGCCCCGGAATCGACATCGCCGCCGAATATCGCGCCCGTGAAGCGGCCGGGCGTGGCGAGCACCTCGAAGAGAGCGACCTGTACGACGACGTCCGCTCTGCCCTCTCCGTGCTCCGCGAGACCGGTGTACGTGTGATCATCGCCGGCAATCAGACGACCCGCGCGGGTGAATTGCTGCGCGACCTGGACCTTCCCGCCGATCTCATTGTCACCTCGGGGGAGTGGGGTGTTGCGAAGCCGCAACCGGAGTTCTTCCAGCGGGTGTTGGAGGTCGCGCAGGCTGCTCCGAGCTCGACGGTGTACGTGGGCGACCACCCGGCCAACGATGTCTTTCCGGCGAAGGCTGCGGGGCTGCGCGTCGCGCACATCCGCCGAGGGCCGTGGGGATATCTGTGGGCAGACGATCCGGACGTCGTAGCGGCGGCGGACTGGCGGATCGACAACCTCACCCAGCTCATGGCGATCATCGAGGGCTGATGAGCGGCGAATGCTGCCACCAGCCGGTGCTGATGAGGTCATTCGCATGCTCGCGCCATGTTTGTCTGGGTACGGTTCGGAGGGATGGATGCCCTCAAGTGGAGCCAGGATGCCCGTGACAGCCATGGCGGGGTAGGCAGGCGGATTGCCTACTACCGCAGTGTCGTCCGCCCGAAGATGACACAGCAGCAACTGTCGGATGCTGCCTGCGTCTCTCTTGGCACCATCCGCAAGATCGAGCGCGGCGAGCGCGGTGTCAGCGAGGCCACCCTCGAAGCCATCGCCGACACTCTCGGCATCGACCCCATGCGGCTGCTCACCGACCGCGACCCGGCCCACACTCGCGTCCACAACGCGCTGCCCGTGCTGTCTGCGGCGATCGCCACGTACGACCTTCCCGATGACGGCCCGGTCCGTCCTCTCGCCGAACTGCGCGCAGCCGTCGGGGAAGCCGTCAGCTGGAGGCTGGCGGCGCAGTACACGCGCATCGCCCGCGAGTTGCCCGACCTCTTGGACGAACTTGCTGACGCTCACGCTGAAGGGGCACCTGGCGCTCGTGATTCCCGAAGTGGATCGGGTTGCCTCAGCGCGGCGCGGTGAGGACACCTTCGCCCGCGCGGACGCCCGGATGGCCATCGCCGAGACCTGCAGGAAGCTGCGTTTCAAGCCGAGCCCCGCCCTGAGCGCACACATCGCGTACGCGCGCCGTCTTTCCCGCTCGCTGAACGCCTTGTGCGATCACTACGAGCAACTGTGTGGCGCCCATCTGGGGGTCGACCAGCGAGCCTCTGAGGAAGACGGACCAACGCGAGGGAGCGCGATGAAGGACGGCCAGGTGTGGGTGGGCGACCAGGTGTACGACCACGACACCGGAAAGAACGCCATCGTCACCGACGTCCAAGGCGGGACGTACCTGCTCCGCCCCCTCTGCGGCGGAGGTCAGCCCTGGACGGTGTCCAGTGATCAGAACCTCTCGGTCGGCGTGCCGCGTTCGGAGCGTCCGGAGTGACGTTCGTGAGCGATACCGATGCCATCGCCAGCCCTACTGGGCCTACTGGCCGGCCTGCGGCATCCGAACGACCACGACCCCGCCCTCCAGGTCCACCGTCGTCCGGTGGGGCGGCGCCCCGTCCTCCTCGTCGTCCCGCAGGATCAGGGCCGACTGGCGCTCCTTGAGTTCGCTCTGCTTCCCGGGGGAGAAGGTCGCGTGGAGTTGTTCGAAACCGGTTGCCGATATCTGGCCCTGCCGGACGCTGTTCCGCCAGGGTAGTACTCCGGCCCGCCCGACCCGCAGCAGCAGTTGGTCCACGAAGGCCATGACGGTCAGCAGGATGACCAGCCCGGGCAGGGTCATGAGGACGGCGAATTCCATGCCCTCAGTATCCGGAGCAGGGGCCGATCCCGACAGGTCCCACCCGTCCCGCATCAGTCCCGTTCAGCCCTGAGCCGCGTGCCGTCCGCCCCGTCGCCGCCCGTTCCCGTGCCCCCGCACCCGCCGAGCAGCCGGAATCATCAGCCCCGCCAACAACCCGACCGCCATCGCGTACGGCCAGAAGCCGAGCCCCGAACTGGACCCCGCAGACGCGGAGTTCGTACTCGCGTCGGCCGCAGCCACCGAGTCCGACCCCGCCGCACCCGAACCAGAGCGAACCCCGGCACCCGCCGTCGGCGACGCCCCCTTGGCCACCGCCGTCAGCACCACGTCGTTGCCGTCGCCGCCCCGATAGCTGATCCGGTACGTCGTATCGGCGAGCTTCAACGCGGCACCCTCCTTCAACCCGCTGAACGCGCCCGTCGTCTTGGCGCGCCCCACATTGTTCAGCACCGCGATCGTGCGGACGGGGTTGACCAACGCACCCGAACCCGCAGCCACCGCCGCCAAATCCAGCGCCCCCGCCAACCGCACCGCCCCACCAACCCTCAACGCCCGCCCCCGCAGCACAAGGTCACCCTTCGCCCCCTGCGTATAGCCCCCCGTCACCGTCAACCCGCCAGCGACCACGCCCTCGTTGGTCACCGAGCCCTTCACCGTCCCCGAACCGGTGAGCGTCGTCCTCACTCGCAGCCCCGCCGAGCCCACGTCCAACCGTGCGCCGGTCCCGGTCAGCCGAATCGCCTTGCTGCGTCCGAGAGTTGCCCCACCCCTCAGCGCCAGCGTGCCCTTGGTGACCGTCGTGCTCCCGCCGTACGTCACTCCACTGCCCGTCAGCGTCGTCGTCGCCGCGCCCGACTGAGTGAACGACCCGCTCCCGCTCACCCGCGACAGCACCACCGCCTTGCTCGTGTTCCGGACCACCAGCGACCCGTTGTTGACGACCTTGTACAGCGAACCCTTCGTGTACAGGCCGCCGTCGCCGCCCGTCTTCCCGCTGCCCAGCCGCAGTACCGCGTCCTTCTCGACCGTCGTCGAGCCGTCGTAGTACTGGACGGCCGCGAACGTGACGTCGTTGCCGCGCGTCCCCTTGATGACAATGTCCCCGGCGCCGGGCGCGGAGAGCGTGTCGTGGAATCGGCCGCCGCCGATCGGGGCGCCCAGTGTCACCGGGCCGTTGTAGTCGAACGTCAGGAGTGAACGGGACCTGGCCGCAAGCAGGTTGATGTAGACCGTCTCGGCCGTACCCGGCATGAAGATCTTGTTCGTGGTGCCGTCGCCCCACTGGACGTTCGCGCCCTTGATGTTGGTGCCGCGCTTGTTGACGTTCTTCCGGGCCGGAGTCCAGTTGAGGGCCGGGTCGCTCAGCGACGGGTTCGTGTCGCCGCCCTGGTTCGACCAGCTGTACTGACCGGTGAGGACCACCTTCGAGCCGGGGCGGGACTGGACGTTGATGTCGCTGCCGTACTCGCGCTGGTAGAAGTCCATCCCCATCGTCACCGTCTGGCCCAGCGGGGTGTCGACCGTCCACGTGCCCTGGTTCAGGGCCTTGCGCATGCGGGGGAGCGAAGTTGCGAACTCCGGTCGGCCCGCGTTCACCTGGGTGCCGTTGTCGATCACCCCCGAGAAGGAGTGGGTGCCCGAGAGGTCCCACGTGCCCCAGAGGAACCGGGGTTGCGTCAGCAGTCCGGCGCCGCTGATCGTGCCCAGGTTGTACGCGCTCTTCAGGGACAGCCGCAGCGTGCCGTCGACCCGGATGTTGTCCTGGTTCAGGCGGAACGCCGGGGTGTTGTACGGGAAGTGGCCGATCAGGCCCGTCGTACCGCCGTTGCCGTACTGGAGGGTGGCTCCCCGTTCCACCGTCACCGCCGGTGGGTCGGGGTTCGTCACCGTCACATACGGGTGGTTGCCGCCCGGGATGCTCACCTTCTGGCCCTGCCGGGACCTGGGCAGCGTGAAGTCGCTGTCCCTGGTCAGGATCAGGGTGCCCGTGCCGCGCACGGTGAGGGTGCCCTCGCCGCGGAAGACGCCGTCGTACGTCGTCGTCCCGGCGGGCACGGTGACCACCGTGTCGCCGGTGAGGGTGACGTCCCGGCCGGCGAGTACGTCGGCCGTGACGTTCCGGGGGCCGGCCGCCGAGGCGGGCGGGGCGCCGAGCAGGACGGCGGCCATCGCGAGGGCCGCCGCAGCTGTCGTCGTCCTGCGGACAGTGGTGGCGGGGCTGGTGATGGGGGAGTTGCTGTGCACGTCACCGGAGACGGAACGGACTCGCGGGTAATAACAGAAAGTTGCTGGGCGGTATTCGTCCCTCCCGACCCGTTGACCTTCCCGTAACACACGCTTACCTTTTCGGCGTTCGGTATGACAGATCTTGTTCGCTATTACGAACGTTGCTCGTGTCACTCCCCCACATCTGCACACACACGCACACATCCACACGAACCAAACACCTCGCGCCCCACCCCCGAGAGGCAGTCCGCATGAGCCGCGCTGACGACCTGTCCCGCACCCCCGCCCGGAGAACGCTCCTGATGGGCGCCATCGCCGCAGGCGCCCTGACCACAGTCCCCGGCATCCCTGGCATCGCCGGCACCGCACACGCCGCCGCTCCCCGGGCGACCGGCGCCCCCTACGTCAACCCCCTCGTGCGCAACCGCGCCGACCCCCACATCCACCGCCACACCGACGGCCGTTACTACTTCACGGCCACCGCCCCCGAGTACGACCGCATCATCCTGCGCCGCTCCCGCACCATCCGGGGTATCGCCACCGCCGACGAATCCGTCATCTGGCGCAAGCACGAGACCGGCGCCATGGGCGCGCACATCTGGGCGCCGGAGATCCACCACATCGACGGCAAGTGGTACGTCTACTTCGCCTCCGCGCCCGCCGAGGCCATCTGGGACATCCGCATCTGGGTCCTGGAGAACGCCAACCGCGATCCGTTCAAGGGGACTTGGGTCGAGCGCGGGCAGCTGAAGACCGCCTGGGAGACCTTCTCCCTCGACGCCACCACCTTCACCCACCGGGGTTCCCGCTACCTCTCCTGGGCGCAGCACGAGCCCGGGATGGACAACAACACGGCCGTCTGGCTGTCCAAGATGGCCGATCCGCTGACCCTGACGGGACCTCAGGTCCGGCTCACCACACCGGAGTTCGACTGGGAGCGCATCGGCTTCCGGGTCAACGAGGGGCCGTCGTTCATCAAGCGCAACGGCCGGATCTTCATGTCGTACTCGGCGAGTGCCACCGACTTCAACTACTGCATGGGTCTGCTGACCATCGACGCCCGCGCCGACCTCATGGACCCCGCCAACTGGACCAAGTCCCCGACGCCCGTCTTCACCAGCAACGACACGACCAAGCAGTACGGCCCCGGCCACAACTGCTTCACCGTCGCCGAGGACGGCTGCACCGACGTCCTCGTCTACCACGCGCGCCAGTACAAGGACATCGTCGGCGACCCGCTCAACGACCCCAACCGGCACACCCGGGTGCAGAAGCTCGGCTGGAACACCGACGGCACGCCGGACTTCGGCATCCCCGTCGCCGACACGCAGGTCAACTCACTCTTGGAGAGTGGCTCATGAGACGTGTGTACGCGGTTCTCCTCGCCCTCTGTCTGGCGCTGGCCGGCGCCCTCGTCACCGCCGGGCCCGCCCAGGCCGCGGCCGTGACCATCACCAACGGCACCCAGTTCACCGCCACCAACGGTGCTCCCGTGCACGCGCACGGCGGTGGAGTCATCAAGGTCGGGTCCTACTACTACTGGTTCGGCGAGCACCGCAACGCCGACAACACCTTCCAGTACGTGGACGCCTACCGTTCCACCGACCTGAAGAACTGGGAGTTCCGCAACCACGTCCTGACCCGGTCCAGTGCCTCCGAACTCACCACAGCCAACATCGAGCGGCCGAAGGTCATGTACAACGCCGCCACCGGCAAGTACGTGATGTGGATGCACAAGGAGAACGGCGCCGACTACAGCGAGGCCCGTGCCGCGGTCGCCGTGTCGGACACCGTCGACGGCAACTACACCTGGCAGGGCAGCTTCCGCCCGCTGAACACCCACATGTCCCGTGACATCACGGTGTTCGTCGACACCGACGGCGCCGGCTACATGATCTCGGCGGCCCGCGAGAACTACGACCTCCAGATCTACCGGCTCACCGCCGACTACACCGGCATCGCCGCCCTGGTCGCCGACCCCTGGCACAACGGCCACCGCGAGGCGCCGGCCCTGTTCAAGCGCAACGGCGTCTACTTCATGCTGACGTCGGGCGCCACCGGCTGGAATCCCAACCAGCAGCAGTACGCCACCGCGACCAGCATCACCGGCCCGTGGACGGCCATGGCGAACGTCGGCGACTCGACGACGTACGGCTCGCAGACCGCGTACGTCCTTCCCGTGCAGGGGAGTTCGGGCACCTCGTACCTCTACATGGGCGACCGCTGGGGCAACGCATTCGGCGGCACGGTCAACGACTCCCGTTATGTGTGGCTGCCGTTGAGCTTCCCGTCCTCCACCACGATGTCGATGTCCTGGTCTCCCGAGGTCACCGTCGACACCGCCGTCGGGACGGTCACGGGTAACAGCGCCACGTACAACACGCTGATCGCCCGGCACTCGTCCAAGTGCGCCGACGTCACCAGCCAGTCACTGTGGGCGGGCGCCCAGATCAAGCAGTACGACTGCAACGGCGGCAACAACCAGAAGTACTGGTTCAAGTCCGTCGCCGGCGGCTACTACCAGCTCGTGGGCCGGGGCAGCTCCCTGTGCGTGGCCGAGGGCGCCACCACCGTCACCCAGGAGAACTGCAGCGCGACGGCCACCAACCAGCAGTGGTCGGTGACCGCCTCCGGCAGCTACGTCCTGCTCAAGTCCCGCGCGACCGGAGAGTGCCTCGACGTGAACGGCGCGTCCACCGCCAACGGTGCCGCGCTGCTCACGTACACGTGCAACGGAGGAACCAACCAGCAGTGGACGCGCGGAACATGAGCGCGGAACATGATGGACAGTCAGGCAGCTACACCAGCAGGTCGAGGGCGTCGATCGCCGTCCCCGCGCTGAGGTAGGAGGTCGTCCCCGAACCGCTCACCACGTTGATCTTCAGCACGTTGTACTGACTGGTGTCCGTGAGCCAGGCGCTCGCCGGGACGCTGTAGGTGAACGTGTTGTTGTTCCCCCGGTAGGACCCGTTGGTCAGGGACCGGCTGGTCGGCTGGGTGGGCGGGGAGGGGATGGCCGACGTCCAGGTGTCGTTGACGACGACCTGCGGGCGGCCGTTGGCGAAGGCCGTCGTCACGCCGATGCGCAGGGTGTGCGCGGCGGCGGCCTGGGCGGCGGTCAGCCTGAAGTACACCAGCAGACCGCTGTTGACGTCCTTCCAGATGTAGCAGGGGAAGGCCGAGGTCTCGGAGCCGCTGCCGACCACCACGTTGCCGGTCCAGGAGGCGGCCCGGACGTCCGACGGATGCGCGTACGTCATCAGGTCGGCGTTCTTGAAGCCGCTCGGCGTGCCGTTCCAGTCGTTGATCCGCCAGATCGCGCTCGCGTTGCTCGGGTCGTTCGAGGACGGGATCGCGATCGAGTTGAGTGTGGTCGTGCCACCGGCCGACACCGACACCGAGGTGGTGTAGACGGCGAGTTCGCCCTTGAACACCGAGAGCGTGTACGTCCCCGGAAGGACACCCGCGATGGAGAAGTAGCCGTCGGAGGCGCGGGCCGAACCCCAGTACTGCGCCGCCGAGTTGGCGATCCCGACGGTGTACGCGTACGACGTGTTGCGCCCGGTGATCCCGACGCCGGCGACCCGGCCCCGGCCGCCCGCCGCGACGTAACCGGAGATGCCGAGCGAGTCCGCCCAGGAGGTGGTGAGGGTCCCCGCGTACAGCGACGAGGAGGGCGCGCCGCCATCCGTCAGGGCGATGACGTACGGGCCCTGGAGGCCGAAGCGCTGCTCCTCGGTCTGGTTCTGGCCGTAGTACAGGATCTCGTACAGGCCGCCGCCGTCCGCGCTCTGGTGGCGCAGGAGGGAGCGGTAGAACGGGCCGCCGGAGGCCTTCTCGTGGTTGGAGCGCACGATGTACAGACCGACGCTGCCGGTCTTCCAGCCGATGTAGCTGTAGTCCATGACCCGCAGCTTCGAGTAGTGCTTCGAGCGGGTCTGGCCGTCGGACTTCGCGAAGACGTCCCCGGCCTCGATGGTGCTGTTCGTGTACGTGTACGAGTCGGGCTCGTCGTTGAGGAACAGGCCCGCCTTGACGCGCAGGATGAAGCGGGTCGCCGAGACCGACGTGTCGGCCTTGTTGGTCCACACGTAGACGTTGTTCTCGCCGCTGCGGGCCGCGTAGTAGTGCTTCAGCGTGCCGTACGTGACGCTGACCAGGATCGTCGAACCGGACTGCCGGATCGTCACCGTGGAGGCGCCGAGGCCGGACTCGATGTGCGAGTTGTTGCCGCCGTAGCCCTGGTACTCCGTGCCCCGGTAGACCAGCGAGGACAGGTCGCCGTTGGACTTGCGGACCTTGAAGACGAGGTTGGCGCCGGTGTCGATGACGTAGTTCGTGCCGTCGTCGGTGTAGCCGAAGGTCGCCGCCTGGGCGGTGCCGGGAAGGGCGAGTCCGGCGGCGGTCGCCGTGGCGCCGAGGACGAGGGCGCGGCGGCCGAGGTGGGGCCCGGGCTGCGCGGCGTGTCTGTCGTTGGCTGCGGACATGGGGGGTGCCTCCTTCGGAGGTGGGACGTGGGGGTGTGGGGGGTGAGGGGGTGGCGGTGTTCGGAAGACTGACAGTTGAATCGATTTCGCGAAAGGGCTTTCGTTGTAATGAAGTTGGCGGTTGTGTGAAATCGTGCAGCACTCTAGAAAGCGCTTGCCAGACGATGTACGGTCCTGCCGCTGGGCCTTGTCGAGCGTCGGAGGACTGCTGTGGGAATCGCGATGAGACGTTTCAACCGTGCTGTGCTGGGAGCCGTGACACTGAGCACGATCACCACCCTGGCCGCCGTGCCCGCCGCCGCTCACGAACGGCCCTCGCACGGGCCGCGCGCGCTGGGCATCGAGAACTGCACCGCCACCGCATGCCACTTCGGCGTCGCGCCCGGCACGTACGACGTGCGGGTGCTGCTCGGTGGTGAGGCCGCCGCCAGTACGGCCGTCACCGGCGAGACCCGGCGCGCGCTCCTCCCGGCGACCGCCACGGCGGCGGGCGAGCGCGTCGCCCGCAGCTTCACCGTCAACGTCCGTACGCCCGAGGGCGAACCGACCGGCGCCGCGGGCACCCCCGGCCTCGATCTGGTGCTCGGCGGGACGGCGCCCGCCCTGGCGGACATCCGCGTGACCCCCGCCGCCCGCCACACCCGGCAGATCTTCCTGGTCGGCGACTCGACGGTCTGCGACCAGCCCGGCGACCCGTACACCGGCTGGGGCCAGCAGCTCCCGCAGTACCTCCGCAAGGGCCTGTCCGTCGCCAACTACGCGGATTCCGGGGAGAGTACGGTCACCTACCTCGCCAACTCCGCGCTCTTCCCGACCGTCCAGCCGCTGATCCGCCGCGGTGACCTGGTCCTCGTGCAGCTCGCCCACAACGACAAGCAGACGGACGAGCCGACGTACCGCGCGAATCTGGAGACGCTCGTCGCGGGTATTCGTGCGCGAGGGGGGGAACCGGTACTGGTGACCCCGATCGTGCGCCGCTGGTTCAACTCCGACGGCACCCTGAACAACGGCACCGCCCTGCTGGTCAACGGCCTCGGCGTCGACCACCCGGCGGTGATCCGCGCGGTCGCGGCAGCACAGGACGTACCGCTGATCGACCTGACGGCGAAGACGAAGGCGCTGGTGGAGTCCCTCGGCGTCGAGGGCTCCAAGGCGCTGTACCTCTACAACGAGAAGCGCGACAACACCCACACGTCCGTCCACGGGGCCACGGTGTACGCCGAGTTGGTGCGCGACGAACTGGTCGCGCAGCGGCTGGTCAACCGGGGCCGGGTTCGCTGAGCGGTCCTGGTGAAGTCGGGTGCGCAACCCGCGCCCCAAAGGGGCGCGGGGCTGTGTCGAACTGCGGCTCCGCCGCGATGGGGGTCCCCCCGGTCGAGCGAAGTCGAGAGTGGGGGAGCGACCAGCCCTCACCGGCCCGCGGCAGACGAACCGCCTATCCCGCGGAGCGCTTAGCGGCCCCGCATCAGAGCCCCTGGGGCGTCCCGACCGGAACCGGGGCGCCCCAGGTTCAACACGCCATGACGGCCCGGGTGCCGTGGTGGCTACTCCGGCGCCGCGACCAGCCGTACGGCCAGCCCCGTGAAGACCGTGCCGCTGAAGATGTTGAGGCCGCGGGCCACCCGGCGGCTGCTGCGCAGCGCCGACGACAGGCGGCCGGAGAGCAGACCGATCGAGACGTCCACGGTGAGGCCCATCAGGACCAGCGTGAGCCCGAGCAGCAGCAGCTGCCAACTCACGTGCCCCAGGCCCGGGTTCACGAACTGCGGCAGGAACGCGACGTTGAACAGGATCATCTTCGGGTTGAGGAGATTGGTGACGGCGCCCTGCCAGAAGGCGCGCCGCCGTCCCGGTCCGGCGGGGCCGGACGCGGCTGCTGTGTCCTCCTCGGCCGCCAGGGGCGAGCGGTCGCGGAACGCCTTGACCGCCAGGTAGAGGAGATAGGCCGCGCCCAGCCAGCGCAGTACGTGGTACAGCACCGGCAGGGTCGTGAAGAGCGCCGACAGGCCGAGCGCCGCCGAGAGCGCGTGCACCAGCGCACCGGCCGCCACCCCCAGCGCGGCCAGCACACCGGTGACCGGGCCGCCGCGTCCGCCCATGGCCACGATGAACATCATGTCGGGTCCGGGAGCGACGCACAGCGCGAAGGCGGCGGCCAGGAAGGCCGCGTACAGAGAGGTGTCCACCATGGCGGTCATGCTCTGCGGTACGCGGCGAACCGTCGATCGAGTTTCGCGGGCTGAGACGCACGTGCCGGTGCGGTCGGCTCAGAGCGCCAGGCGAGCGATCCGCAGGGACGCCGTGGTCGGTGAGGCCCCGTTCAGCGCGGTCGCGTACGACGGGGTGACCGGGACGTAGGCCCAGGTCAGAGAGCCGTCCTTCAGAGCCGCTATGTCGCCGGTGATGCGCGCCTGCACGACCTTGTCCGGCGTCTTGAACGCGCCGTTCCAGTCGATCAGCCGCAGATGCGTGCCCGTGAACGTGCCGGTGCAGGTGCCGCTCGCGCACTTGGCGTTCTTCAGGGACTCCCAGGAGACCAGCAGCCGGTCCTTGCCGTACGGGGCGACGCGGACGTTGACGTGTTCCGTGCCCGGCGCGTTGGTGAGGTAGATCGCCTTGCCCGCCGGGGAGTTGCGGTTCTTGAGGAACGACACGGCCACCTGGTGCGTGTTCCACCTCGGCTTCACCGTCCAGCCCCGGCCGCTCGCGTCGTCCGGGTTCTTCTTGGCGGAGGCCGCGCCGCGGGAGCCGTAGGCGGTGGCGTAGCGGCCGGTGGACGACTTCACCAGGTCGCCGGTGCGGCTCGCGTACGTGCCGCCGCAGTAGCCCGCCCAGCACTGCTCGCGCTGGACCGCGGGGGCGTTGTCCGGGGCTCCGATGCCCGTCGACACGAACAGGCCGGAACGCCAGTCGTCGAAGCAGAGGGAGGTGAAGGCGCCGGTGGCCTCGGCGTGCAGGGCGATGCCCTCGTTGTGGGAGCAGCCCCAGCCCCAACCACCGCTGAGCTTCGCGCCCTTGGAGCCGATGTACGACAGCTTGTCGCCGAAGTGGCCGTCGGCGAAGCCGCCGGCGCCGTGCACCACGAAGTAGGCCCCGTACTTGGTGCCGTTCCAGGTGAGCTGGCCGTCCAGGGTCGGGGAGGTGTCCTTGGACGCGGTGCCCGTGAGCTTGGTGCGCCAGGCCTCCTTGCCGCCCGAGAAGCGGACCAGGGCCGCCGCCGTCTCCTTCCACTTGTTGGTGTCGGCGACCCGGGTGAGCAGCGCGAAGCCGTCGTTGTGCGCGACCAGCCCGCCGACCTCCTTGGTGCCCTTGACGACCGCGTCACCGCCCGCGCGCTTGCCGGCCGAGGTCAGCGGGGTCACGTGCACACCGTCCGCCGCCGGCCAGGCGACCCGGAGCGTGCCGTTGGGCGCGACCGCCGTCGCCGTACGCGTCCACTCCCGCGTGTTGTTGTAACCGGCGGACAGGTAGGGGAACTTGGCCGGCAGCGTCACGGCGGTGGCGGTCACCTTGAGGGCGGGCGCCGCGGGCGTCGCCGCTCCGGCGGTCGCGTACCAGGCGCCGGCGAGCAGACCGGCCGCCGCGAGGCCGCCGATCAGGGGCTTGCGGGCCGCGTGGGTGCGGCGGTGGGCGGCGCTGCGGGGGAGTGGTGCTGAAGTCATACCTGTCTGTTGCCGTGGGGTGGGGAAAGGTTGCCGCTTGATCGGACCGGATTTCGCCGATGCGCGGGAACTGTTCGGCGGGCGCCAAACGGTCGGGCCTCTACCGTGACGGCATGACCGCCTCCGCCCCGGCCTCCTCCCTCCCGGCCTCCTCCTCCGCCTTCGCCGCCCTCCACCACCGCGACGAGCCCCTCCTGCTCCCCAACGCCTGGGACCACGCCTCGGCGATGGCCCTTGCCGCGCAGGGTTTCGCGGCGATCGGCACGACGAGCCTCGGTGTCGCCGCGGCCGTCGGACTGCCCGACGGCGCTGCGGCCACCCGGGACCTCACCCTCCAACTCGCCCTGAACCTCGGCGCGGAGGACTTCCTCCTGTCCGTCGACGCGGAGGGCGGATTGAGCGAAGACCCGTACCGGGTGGGGGAGTTCGCGCGAGAGCTGTCCGCCGCTGGTGCCGTGGGCATCAACCTGGAGGACGGCCTCGGATCGGCCGCCCTGCACGCCGAGAAGATCGCCGCCGTGAAGGCCGCCGCCCCGGATCTCTTCGTCAACGCCCGCACGGACACGTACTGGCTCGGCGGCCCTCGTCCGGATGCCCTCGCCAAAGACACCATGACCCGCCTCGACGCCTACCAACAGGCGGGCGCCGACGGGGTGTTCGTCCCCGGACTGAGCGACCCGGACCAGATCGCCACCCTGGTGACGAGTCTCGACGTCCCGCTCAACGTCCTCTACTCGCCCACCGGACCCACCGTCACCCAACTCGGCGCCCTCGGTGTACGCCGCGTCAGTCTCGGCTCGCTCCTCTACCGGCGGGCACTCGGCGCGGCCGTGGAGGCGCTCGCCGACATCCGGGCGGGCCGGGCACCGCGGGGTGCGTCACCCTCGTACGACGAGGTGGTGGCGTTCGGGCGGGAGCGCCGGCGCCGCTGACACCGGTGAGGCCTGCTGTCTATGCGGTCGGCGTCGGCTTCGGGACGCCGGCCGGAACCAGCGTCTCCATGAGCCGCGCGGCGAACTCCGCCGCGTGGGTGAGCGCCCCGAGGTGCCCGCCCGGGAACTGGCGTGCGGTGCTCCCGGTGCGTCGGGCGAGGAAGGTGGCGGCGCGGTACAGGAGGTGACCGGTGGAGTCGACGCCCATGCCGACGGTGAGCCGGGGAGAGGCGGCGGAGAGGGCGGTCAGATCGGGGGCGTAGGAGGTGAACGGGAGGACGACGCGGGTGAGGAAGAGGGCCATCGGGTTGCTCAACTCGTCGGCGGGGGAGAGCGGTTGGGCTTCGGTGCCCGGTTCCAGCGGGGTGGCGGGCCGTTCCTCCAGTCCCGCGGTCATCCTGGCCGCCGCGGCCTGAAGCCCGTGGGTGCGGTAGGTGTCGTACACGTCGGTGAACATCGCCCGCTGGCGCTCGGCGTCGGGCAGTATCCCCACGACCGGCGGCTCGTGCGCGACCACGTGCCGCAGCCGGCCCGGGTGCCGGGCCGCGAGGTCGAGGGCGGCGATGGCACCCGAGCTGGTGCCGAACACGTACGCGGACTCGCCGTCGGGCAGCACCGCGTCGAGGACCCGGGCCGCACCGTCGCTCCACCACTCGACGCGCTGTTCCTCGACGGGCAGGCCGAGCCGGCCGTGGGCGAGGCCGAGGGGGTCGTACGTCACGACGGTGAAGCGTTCGCCGAGGTGGGCCGTGAAGTCGTCGAGGCCCATGGGGTGTCCGGCGCCGCCGGGGATAATGAGGAGGACCGGGCCGTTGCCGCGCACGTCGTAGTGATCACTCATCCGACCGAAGCTACCGGCTGGGAAGGCCCGGGACGCAATGATTTTCCTGACGTGTGCCGTACGCCGTCGATGCGCTCCCTCGCACCCCCTGTAGGTGCTCTCGTTCCGCCAACTGCCCGCCCCCACGTGGTGAGCCCTTTCCCCGGCCCGCAGCGTGAAGACCATGCAGGAATCACGCTCGGTCTCCCTCGCGCGGCACCAGGACGGCGTGCTGCAGGCGGCCCGGGGACGGGGCACGGACCCCGCCGGGACGAAGGAGACGCTCGCACGCCCCCTGCCCTGGCTGCTCGCCGTGGCCGCCGCCTTCACCCTCGCCCAGCTCGCCCTCGTGGTCCGTGGCGTGGGGCTCGGCTGGGACGAGACCGTGTACGTCAGCCAGGTCGGCCCGCAGGCCCCGGCGGCGTTCTTCAGCGCCCCACGCGCGCGGGGCATCACCTTCCTGGTCGCACCGGTCGCCGCCTGGACCACCTCCACCGAGGCGCTCCGCGGCTACCTCGCCCTGCTGTCCGGCGCCGGGCTCTTCGTGGCGCTGTGGGTGTGGCGCAAGCTGCTGCCGGCCGCCGTACTCGCCGTCGCGGGCGCCCTGTTCGCGAGCCTGTGGATCACGGTCTTCTACGGCCCGCAGGCCATGCCCAACCTCTGGGTCGCCCTCGGCGCGCTCACCGCCGTCGGCTGCTTCCTGCGCACCGCCCGCGACCCCGGGGACCGCCGTGCGCTGACCGGCCTGGGCGCGGGCGTGGCCCTGGCCGCGCTCATGCGCCCGACGGACGCGGTCTGGCTGGCCCTGCCGCTCACCGTGGCAGCCCTCCGGGCGCGCAACCGCCGCCGGACGCTCCTGCTCGCCGTCATCGTCGGCTCCGCCGCGCTCGGTTGCGCCGAGTGGATCATCGAGGCGTACGTGGCTCATGGCGGCCTCGGCACCCGGCTGCGGCGGGCGAGTGAGATCCAGGGGCACCTGGGCTGGTACTTCTCCGTCGACGACCATGCGCGCGCCCTGGGCGGCCGTACCCTGTGCCGTCCCTGCGACGGCTCCTTGCGGCACCCCGTCAGCGCCCTGTGGTTCCTCGCGCTGCCCCTGGTCGTCGCGGTCGGCGTCCGCGGGGCGGCCCGCACCCGGCATCGCGCCCCGGTCCTCCTGGCCGCCGCGGTCGGAGCGACGCTCGCCGTGCCCTACCTGTTCACCGTCGGCTACGCGGCACCCCGGTTCCTGCTCCCGGCGTACGCCCTGCTGGCCCTGCCCACGGCGTACGGCCTGGTCCGGGCCTGCGCCCTCCCACGACGGCGGCGCCCGGCCGTCATCGCGCTCGTCACCGCGGGCCTCGCCGTACATCTGGCGGTCCAGTACCTCGCCCTCGACGGCGTGACCGGCCGTGCCCGTGCCACGGCCGCCGCCAACGCCCGCGTCGCCGCCGAGCTGCGCGCCCAGGGCGTACGACCGCCCTGCGTCCTCACCGGCGACGACGCGATCCGGGTCGCCTTCCTCATGGGCTGCGCCTCCCGCCAGCCCACCGGCCACGACGCCTCCACCACCCCCGAGGCCCTGGCCGACGCGGGCGCACGGCAGCCGGTCGCGATCCTGCTCTCGGGCGGTCAGCGCGTTCCGTCGTACGGCCGCTTCTGGCGCCCTCTCGACCTTCCCGACCCGCCCGCCCGGCCGGGTTACCGCGCCTATGTGTCCCCCGCGGCGTCGCCGTAACGCGCGCAGATCAGGGGCCGCTGGAAGAGGACCGGCCCCGCAGGCCCGCACCTCGTCCAACGGCCCGTGACCGGGCCGGTCAGGCGATCGGCGCGTACACCACGCCCAGCTTGTCGATCTCGGTGCCCGCGCGGCCCGTGAAGCCCACGATCTGCCAGCCCGACGGTGCCGTGAACGTCGCCGTGTCCGTCGTGGCCGTGCCGGAGGTCAGGGTGCGGGCCCTGTCGGTGGTGAACGCCGCCGAGAAGACCCTTGTACGGCCGTCCTTCTGACCCTGCGTCAGCTTCACCGAGGTGAGGTGCTCGCCGGACGCCAGGGTGAGGGAGGTGGCCGTGCCGCCCGTGCCGCCGTGGGTGAGGGTCGTGCCGCTGTCGTGCGTCAGGGACACCGCGTCGAGGCGGGAGGCGCCGCGCAGGGTCAGCGTGCGGGGCGAAAGCGCCGACGGGAGGTCGTCGGCGTCGCTGAACGCCGTGCCGTGCGGGCCGCCGATGAAGTCGCTCGCGCGCAGGTTCGTCGGCAGCGTCCAGGAGAAGTCGACCGCGTGCGGGAAGTGGTCGGAGAGGTTGCCGCCCGCGGAGTCCAGGAACGACGCCCACTCGTTGTTGTAGCGGGTCGCGGAGAGGTTCACGAGCTTGCTGCCCCGGTAGAAGATCTTGTCGACGACCTCGCAGTTGTTCGTCGGCGCGGTCGTCGGGCAGACGAGCGCGTCGCTGCCCTGCGTCGGCTGGACACCGCCCTTCACCAGCTGGACCCAGGCGTCCGTCAGGCCGTTGTCCGACACGAGCGTGCGGATGTTGTCACCGGCACGCGTGTACCGCGTGTTCGTGTCACCGGCGACGATCACCGCGTTGCCCGCGGAGTTGGCCTGGATGAACGCGGACAGCTGCGAGATGTTGGACCGCCGGGCGGCGTGCGCCTCGGTGGTGTCGTCCGCGTTGGGGTGGGCGTTGTACACGTCCACGTAGACACCCTCGGCGAGCCGCACCCGGGTCAGCGAGAAGCCCTTGGGGGTAAGGCAGTTGGTGCCCGTGCAGGCGTTCCACTTCACCCGCTCGACGTCCTGGAAGGCGTAGTCCGAGAGGGTGTTGAGACCGTCCCCGAAGGGCACTCCGCCAGTCGTCGCCGTGCGGTACGCGTGGTTGTCGTTCGCGTACAGCGCCGCGTGGTAGTTGAAGTCCTCCTGCACGTTGACGATGTCGTACGCGCCCAGACGCGGCGATATCAGCGGAGTGTTCACCTCAGGGTTGCCCGAACTCAGCAGCTCGGGAAGGCCCGCGACGTTGTACGTGAGGACGTTGAAGGTGCCCGAGGCGGGAGCCGCGGCCTGTGCGGCGGGCGCGGTCGTGGCGGCGAGACCGGCGACCGCCAGCGCGCCGGCGACCAGGGTGCCGATGAGTCTTCTCATGGTGGGGGTGTCTCCATGGGGAGGATAGGTGAACACTGCTCAGGTTCACGGGGCAACAGTGTGATGGACAAGGGCTCCTGGGGGAACAGTGAGTGGAGAGGCGATCTGCCGCGTCCGGGTCGCCCTGCGATCACCCGTTGGTTGAACAAGGTTCATGTTTCACACCGATTCTCCTCAGGCGGCGCACAGTTGGTGCCGCGTGACTGAGGAGGCGCAGCCATGGGGCACGGACACGGGCATGGGCACGGGGACCACCACCACTCCCACGAGCACGTTCACGAAGGGGGTACGGCGCTGCCCGCCGCCTTCGACACCGCCGTGCCCGACGAGGCCCTGAGCCCCGAACAGCGGTCGCGACGCGCCGTGTTGCGTGGAGCCGGGCTGCTCGGAGCGGGTCTGGCCGCCGCGAGCGTCGTCACTCCGGCCGCCGCCGCTCCCGCGTACGCCGCCACCGGCGGCCGCCGCTCGAACGGCTTCCTGTGGCTGGCCGGCGACCACCACATCCACACCCAGTACAGCAACGACGGCAAGTACCGCGTCGTCGACCAGGTCCGCCAGGGCGCCCGGTACGGCATGGACTGGCTGGTCATCACCGACCACGGCAACGTGACCCACTCGAAGATCGGTGTCGAGAAGGTCAACCCGGACATCCGCGAGGCCCGTGACGCCTACGAAGACACCCTCGTCTTCCAGGGCCTGGAGTGGAACATCCCGGGCGCCGAGCACGGCACGGTCTTCGTGCACCCCGGCAAGAACGAGGTGTCCGTCCTCAAGCAGTTCGAGACCGACTACGACGGCAGCGTGAAGAACGCCTCCAGCTCGACGCCCGCCAACGAGGCGCTCGCCGTCGCGGGCCTCAACTTCCTTGCCGAGCAGGTGAGACGGCGCAAGGTCAAGGACGCGCTGATGCTCGCCAACCACCCGGCGCGGCGCGGTGTCGACTCCCCGCACGAGATCCGCGCCTGGCGCGACGCGACCCCGGCCGGCCACCAGATCGCCGTTGGCTTCGAGGGCGCACCCGGCCACCAGGCGGGCGGCATCGCCGCGCCGACCGGTATGGGCCGGGCCCGCGGCATCTACGACAACAACCCCAGCGCCAACTCCTTCGCCGGTTACCCGCTGGAGAGTTACCGCACCTGGGGCGGCTTCGACTGGATGACGTCCACCGTCGGCGGCCTGTGGGACAGCCTCCTCGCCGAGGGCCGGCCCTGGTGGATCACCGCCAACTCCGACTCGCACCAGGTCTACACGGACACCGCCAAGCGCGGCGGCCCCGACACCGACTACGACCTCAACGGCAAGCACACCGACCCCGTGTACAGCGGCGCCGTCGACCTGACCCAGGGCGACTACTGGCCCGGTCAGTACAGCCGCACCCACGTCGGCTCCGACGGCTTCTCGTACGCCGCCGTCATGGACGGCATCCGGGCCGGCCGGATCTGGGTGGACCACGGCCAGCTGATCAGCGGCCTCGAGGTGCGCGTCTCGGGCGGCGGGCGCTGGAGCACGCTCGGCGGTGCACTACACGTGAAGAGGGGCACGAAGGTCACGCTGACGGTGGACGTGACGATGGCCGACGACCCCAACTGGGCAGGATTCGTACCGGAGTTGGCCCGGGTGGACGTCATCCAGGGCGACGTCACCGGCCCGGTCGCCGACCGGGACACCTTCACGGCGCCGACAGCCAAGGTCGTGAAGTCGTATGACGTGAGCCAGTCCACCGGCACGGTCCGGCTCACCTACGACCTCGGTCGCGTCGACCGTCCGGTGTACGTCCGGCTGCGCGGCTCCGACGGCAACCGGTCCGCGCCGGGCGCCATGGGTGCGGCGGTCGACCCGGCGGGCCCGGCCATCGACGTCGTCGGTGACGCGGACCCGTGGCGCGACCTGTGGTTCTACTCCAACCCGGTGTGGGTGCTGCCTTCGTGACGCCGTACGCCTGCTGGGCCGACACCCCGGTGCCTGCCCTCCGCGCCGCCGATCACCTCCTCCTCGCCCTCGCCACCGAACTCGCCCTCCCCGAGGGCACGTTCGGCTGCACCCACCTCGTACGCGGCGACCGCCCCAGAGTCGCCCTGTCGTTCACGCTGCCGTCCGAGCCGCTCCTGCGCACCGCCGAGGAGCGGCTCACGGCACACGGGTACGAGGTGAGGCCGGGGGTTCCCGACCCGGTGGGTCGCGCGGTCGTCTACCCGGGCGTCGGCTCGCTCAACGGCGCCATGACGGTGGGGGAGTTGCTGACACGGAGCGCCATCGACCGGGTGACGGTTCTGGGCACCCAGGGTCAACCGCCGGTAGGGCAAACGATGGTGACGCATGGTCATGTGCGCCCACAGTGGCATGACGGCGAACTCGTCCTCGCCGCCATGCCCGCCGTCGGGGGCACCCTGGTGCCGTTCGAGGTGCCGGACCCGACACCGTGCTGCGCGGATCACTGAAGGAGTTCACCGAAGGACCGCTGAGGGGACCGCTGTTGGGCCGCTGCGCGGGCGTCACCCATTGACCCCCGTGTAGTGCGCCAGGCTCCACCGCCACAGCAGCCGCGCCCCCAGGAAGGCTGCCAGGCCCACCAACGGTGAGCCCGCCGCCAGCCAGTACGGCACGCCCGTCTCGTCGCCGTGGCCGGTCAGCACCGCCGCCGGGAAGTACGCGACGAACGCCAGCGGCAGCCCGAAGGTGAGGAAGCCGCTCACCGCCCTCGGCAGCACGTTGAGCGGATAGCTGCCGAACGTACCCAGCAGCTCCTCCAGCCAGCGGCCCCAGTAGTCGGCGGCCGGGAAGCGCAGCGAGGCGCAGGCCACCGCTGTGAACAGGGCCGCCTCCAGGAGCATCCCGCCGAGGACACAGACCACGAGGTACGTGATCCGGCCCGCCGTCCAGTCCAGGTTGCTGCGGGACAGGGCGCCCACCATCAGGCCCACGGCCACCGTCAGGTCGCCGATGGCGTTGGTGGGGAAGTAGGACAGCTGGACCTGTCGGAACACCGGCATCGGGCGGACCAGATAGGTGTCGATCATCCCCTCCTGGATGATCCGGCCGATGCCGTGCATCCGCCCGAGGAACAGCACGAAGATGCCGTGCGCCAGCATCCGGGTCGCCGGGATCAGCAGTACCTCCGAGCTGTCCCAGCCGCCCATGCCGGTGAACCGGGTCAGCAGCACCGTCGCGAACACGATCACCGAGACCTGCCAGATGGCGCCGATCGCGATCATCAGCAGGAACTCGGAGCGGTACTCCAGCTGGGCACGGAAGTTGAGGCGCGTGATGCGCCACGCGATACGTACGCCGTTCACGGACCTCAGCCTCCCTGGGAGACGACACGGAGGGCGGCCCGCCGCCACAGGAACCGGGTGAACAGGGCCAGCACGACGATCCAGCCGGCCTGCACGGTGAGCTGGAAGGCGGCGTCCGAGAGCGGGATGCGGCCCACGTACAGCGACAGCGGCACGCTCAGCGTGGCCTGGAAGGGCAGGAAGGAGCTGAGGCTGACGAACCAGTCCGGGAAGAACCACAGCGGTGCGTACACCCCGGACAGCAGGTTCTGCGCGAAGATCAGGATGAGCATCGCGGCGCCGTTGCGCAGCGTCCAGAAGCACAGCTGGTCGATGACGAGCATGACGTAGTAGAGCACCAGCTGGCCGAGCAGCAGACTGAGCGCGAACACCCCGGCCACGGCGGCCGATCCGGGCGGCTCGATCACCCCCGTGGCCAGACAGAGGGCGAACCCGGCGAGCGCCCAGGCGAACCCGTACAGCTGCTCGCCGAGCGCCCGCAGCGCGTAGTAGCGCGCCGGTGCCAGCGGGCGCAGGTACCAGTACACGATCGTGCCGAAGTGCATGTGCTGGAGCACGGTGTCGCGGCCCGCGTACTGGTCCAACTCCCGTAGCCGGGAGGCGAGTACGGCCATGACGGCGTACGTCACCGCCTGCTCGCGGTCGAGGCCGGCCGTCGTACCGGTCTGGTGGTACAGGCCGTTCCACAGGGACGCGACCAGGACCACCTGGACGGTCAGCCGGAGCAGGGCGGCGGTCATCCGGGGCGGGGCGTGCAGCTCACCGAGGGGGGTGACCCTGGCGGCCCGCCAGGCGGGCAGGACGGCCATGTCAGGCGCCCCCCTGCGGTATGTCGGCCGGGGCGTCGGCGTGGACGTACGCGGCCCGCATCACGTCCTCCAGGTCGGCCTCGTCGAGGGCGATGTCCGTCACCTCGTACCGCTCGATGACCTGCTTGAGCGCCTGGTGGACCGTCGGCGCGTCCGGGCCGTCGGGGCCGAAGACCATCTGCGGGCCCTCGCGGCGAAGCAGGGCGATGCCCGGGAGCGCCACGACCTCGGTGTGCGGGTCGGCGAGTGTCGCCCGGACCTGCCAGGTCGAGCCGAACTTCTGCCGGATCTCGTCCAGCGTGCCGTCCAGCACGAGCCGCCCGTGGTTGACGAGGACGACCCGCTCGGCGAGCCGCTCGACCTCCGTCATGTCGTGCGTGGTCAGCAGCACGGTCCGGCCGCGCTCCTCTACCTGGTGCCGCAGGAACTCCCGTACCTGCTCCTTGACCACCACGTCCATACCGATGGTGGGTTCGTCGAGGAACACCACCGGCGGGTCGTGCAGCAGCGCCGCCGCCAGGTCGCAGCGCACCCGCTGGCCCAGCGACAGATGCCGTACGCGGGTGTCCCAGAACGTGGAGAGCTGCAGCAGGTCGTCGAACTCCCGCAGCCGTACGGCGTGTTCGGGCTTGGGTATCTCGTAGATGTCCCGCAGGATCGCGAACGACTCGCGCACCGGCAGGTCCCACCACAGCTGGGTGCGCTGGCCGAACACCGCCCCGATGTTGCGGGCGTTGCGCTCACGCTCCTTGTACGGCACCACGCCCACGACGCGTGCCTCGCCGGACGTGGGCGTGAGGATGCCGGTGAGCATCTTGATGGTCGTCGACTTGCCGGCGCCGTTCGGCCCGAGCAGGGCCAGGAGTTCACCCGGCGCCACGTCGAAGGTGATGTCGGAGACGGCGTCCTTCGCGACGCGCTCCGGCTGGACCAGGGAGCGCAGCGCCCCGGTGAAACCGGGACGCCGCACTGTCGTGTGGAAGGTCCGGGACAGGCCACGAACCTCGATACTGCCGCTCAATGCCCCTCCGGGTGCAGTGAGTTGACGGTATTTCAGTCGATCACTCGGCGGCCGAGAACACAAACGAGAATTCCGTCGGCTCGGCCTTCAGGAAGTACTGCGGCAGCGGGCCGGGACCGCAGGACTGTGAGCCGATGCCGTGCAGGCCGTGGTCGAGGTTGACCCACACCGTGTCGCCGGCCCTGAGGTCGGTGAGGTGGGTGGCCGCGTCCAGTTGCTCGGTGGTCCAGCGCCGGGCGGTGAACCAGAACTCCGATTCGCCCTCGACCCTGAGGCCGTCGAGCTCCACCCAGCGGACGTCGGCACGGGCGCCGTTCTCCTGCGGACGCACGTACGGCGTCTGGAGATCGTCGATGCTCGCGTCCCACTGAAGGTGCTTCGCCGCGGCCTTGGTGTCCGGGTACGCCTCGCCCAGACTGCCGAACCAGACTGCGGAGTCCGTGGCCGCCGGCAGCCCGAAGCGGACGCCGAGCCGGGGCAGCGGCAGCTTCCAGTCGCCCTCAGGAACGACCGAGACGGTCAGGCGCAGCCGCGTTCCGTCGGACGTCCACCGGTACACCGTGCGCAGGCCCACCTCGCGGGCGGCGGGCGCCACCCGGGTCCGTACGGTCAGTCCGTCGCCGTCCGACTCCACGCCGTCCAGCCGGTGTTGCATGCGGTGCAGGCCCAGCTGCCGCCACAGCACGCCGTACCGGGTGTCGTCCTGCCAGGACGCGCCGTCGTCGTTGTCGGTGGGGGCGCGCCACACGTCCAGGCGCAGAACGGTGACGTCCACCCCGTTGAGGGACCGCAGGTCACCGGTGCGGGCGTCGAAGGTGGCCGGGCCGAGCGTGATCCGGTCGCCGTCGGCCGTGGGCCGGGCACCGGTGGCCGTGGGCAGGGGCCCGCGGGGCGCGACGGTCTTCTGCGTCCACGCGACCTCGTGGGCCCGGCCCGCCCAGGGGGTGTCCGCGGCGAGCAGCGCGCGGACCGTCCACTGGACCTCCTCGCCGTTGCCGTCGGGCGCGGGCGCCGGCAGCTTGACC
This sequence comes from Streptomyces sp. NPDC020898, assembly GCF_044333925.1. Lineage (NCBI taxonomy): Bacteria > Bacillati > Actinomycetota > Actinomycetes > Kitasatosporales > Streptomycetaceae > Streptomyces > Streptomyces sp. NPDC020898. The sequence continues at coordinate 264,431 of NZ_JBIRRV010000007.1, read as the reverse complement.
TCCGCCGACTCACCCGGTGCGAGCGGCGGCACGGCGAGCGTGTGCGCACCTGTGGGAAATCCGTCCACCTGGTACGAGAACTCGAACTCCAGGTGCGAGAGATCGGCGAAGTCGTACGCGTTCGTGATCCGTACGGTCCCGTCCGAGCCGTCGGCCTCGATGCGGACCGGCTCGATCACCTTCTTGTACTCGACGAGCCCCGGTGACGGAGTCCGGTCCGGGAAGACCAGCCCGTCGCAGACGAAGTTGCCGTCGTGCAGCTCCTCGCCGAAGTCGCCGCCGTACGCGTAGCCGAACCGCTCGTCCTTGATGCCGTGGTCGATCCACTCCCAGATGAAGCCGCCCTGGATGCGGTCGTGGGCCTCGAAGATCCGCTGGTAGTCGGCGATACCGCCGGGGCCGTTGCCCATGGCGTGCCCGTACTCGCAGAGGATGAAGGGGAGTTGGCGGCGCTTGCCGGTGCCGCCGTCCAGGCCCTGGCCGATGCGCTCGGTCTCCGCGTGGTCGGCGTACATCCGGGAGTACATGTCCGTGTCGCGGCAGTCCCAGTCGCCCTCGTAGTGCACGAGCCGGGAGTCGTCGCGGCCGTGGATCCACTCGGCCATGGCGGTCAGGCCGCGCCCGGTGCCGGCCTCGTTGCCCAGCGACCAGATGACGACGGACGGGTGGTTCTTGTCGCGCTCGACCATCCGGGACGCGCGGTCCAGGAGGGCCGGGGTCCAGCGGTCGTCGTCGACGGGGTTGTCGCGCCAGTTCTGCTCGGTGAATCCGTGGGTCTCCAGGTCGCACTCGTCGATGACCCACAGGCCGTACTCGTCGCACAGGTCGAGGAAGGCCGGGTGCGGCGGGTAGTGCGAGGTGCGGACGGCGTTGAGGTTGTACCGCTTCATCAGCAGCACATCGGCCCGCATGGTCTCCAGGTCGAGTGCGCGCCCCTTCTCGGGGTGCCACTCGTGCCGGTTGACGCCCTTGAAGAGGACGGCCTTGCCGTTGACCTTGATGAGCCCGTCGGACAGTTCCACGGTCCGGAAGCCGATGCGCAACGGCACCCGCTCACCCGCCGTGACCAGCACACCGTCGTACAGACGGGGTGTCTCGGCGGTCCACGGCTCGACCGCGACCGTCACCGGCTCACCGGTCCTGACATCGATGTCCAGCTCGGGGACGGTGACCCGCCCGTCGACGTCGGACTCGACGCGGAGGGTGCCCTCACCGGTCGTGTGGTCGTACGAGGCGTGCGTGAAGAAGTCGAGGACGCTGCCCGCCGGGCGGTGCAGCAGCGTGACGTCGCGGAAGATGCCCGGCAGCCACCACTGGTCCTGGTCCTCCAGGTAGGAGCCCGCCGACCACTGGTGGACCCGGACGGCGAGGACGTTGCCGCTCGGCTTCAGCAGCTGCCCGACCGCGAACTCGTGCGCCAGGCGTGAGCCCTTGAACTCGCCGATCTCCGTGCCGTTCAGCCACACCCGGGCACACGACTCGACGCCGTCGAAGCGCAGCACCGCCCCGCCGTCCGACAGGTCGGGCCAGTCGGACGGCAGGTCGAAGACGTGCAGGTGGTCGCCGGTCGGGTTCGCGGTCGGGACGTGCGGCGGGTCCACCGGGAAGGGGTAGAGGTGGTTGGTGTAGATGGGCGAACCGAAGGCCCCGTCGCCCTGGAGGACCCAGTGGCCGGGGACCGTCACCTCGGCCCAGTCCCCGGCGTCGTAGCCCGGCTCGGCGAACGAGTCGTCCGCGCCGTCGGCGGTCGGCGACAGCCGGAAACTCCAACTGCCGTTGAGGGACAGCGAACCGGCGTCCGAGGACGCGTACCAGGCGCGGGGCGGAAGGGCCCCGCTGCCGGGTGAGACGTCCTCGACGTAGTCGGTCGAGGTGGCCGTGGTGCGGAAGGACATCGGTCTCCTAGTTCAGCCCGTGGTGCAGTCCGATAGGCGGCTCAGCCCTTGATGCCGGTCTGGGCGATCCCCTGCACCAGCCAGCGCTGGAGGAAGAGGAACACGAACACCAGGGGCAGGATGGAAAAGGCGGTCGCCATAAAGATCATATGGAAGACGACGGTCTGGTTGGTCATGTAGTTGGAGAGCGCGACCTGAACGGTCCACGCATCCGGACTCTGGCCGATGACCAGCGGCCACAGGAAGGAGTTCCAGCCCTGGATGAAGGTGATGGTCGCCATCGCCGCGAAGAAGTTCAGCGAGTTGGGTACCACGATGCGCCAGTACGCACCCCAGTAGCCCAGTCCGTCCACCCGCGCCGCCTCCTCCAGCTCCTTGGGGAACCCCAGGAAATACTGCCGGAACAGGAAGCAGGTGAAACCACTGAACAGGCCCGGGATGATGAGCCCCCGGTAGGTGTCCACCCAGCCGAGTGACGAGACCAGCACGAAGCTCGGGACGAAGGTGACCGCCGTCGGGACCATCAGGGTGCCCAGGACGGCGTAGAAGATCTTGTTGGCGTGCTTGTACGGGATGCGGGCCAGACCGTAGCCCGCGAGGGAGCACACCAGCAGGACGCCGACGGTGTGCAGGGTGGCCACGACCGCCGAGTTCCACAGGGACTGGGCGAAGGGCACCGTCTGGTCGTTGAAGAGTTCGCTGATGTTGCCCCACTGGACGTCCGTGGGGAAGAACTTCCAGTTCTCGCCGGTGATCTCGGCGTCCGTGGAGAGGGCGTTGCGGACCAGCAGGTAGAACGGGACCAGGAAGAGGAAGCCGGAGATCCCGGTGGCGATGTAGAGCCCGGTGGAGCTCATCACGCCGCCACCGCGCCTGACGCGACGGGGCTTGTCCGGCGGTGGTGTGGATCCCCGTACCTCGGGCATCGTGGTGGTCACTTGGACTCCTCCCCCCTTCCGAAGCCCATGAACTTGCCCTGGAGCAGGGTCACGGCACAGATCAGCACGGTCAGGACGACCGCGCCCGCGCTGCCGGCACCGTAGTCCTGGCTCTCGCCCAGGGCCTTGTAGTACAGCTCGACCAGGGGTGGACGGCCCCAGGTGGTCTTCGACAGGAGGTTGAAGAACTCGTCGAAGGCCTGGTACGCGGCGACCAGCAGCAGCAGGACCACGGCGGTGGACGTGGCGCGCAGCTGGGGCAGCGTGATGTACCGGAAGGTCTGCCAGCCCGGCTTGGCGCCGTCGATGGCGGCGGCCTCGTACAGCTCGCCGGGGATGTTCTGCAGCGCCGCGATGAACAGGATCATGTAGAAGCCGGACTGCAGCCACAGCCGTGCGCTGACGATGACGAGCCAGTACCAGGGCGGATTGGGGTCGGCCAGCCAGGCGATGTTCTCGATCCCGAACCAGCCGAGGACCGTGTTCATCAGGCCGAAGCGGACGCCGCTGAAGATGGACATCTTCCAGATCAGCGAGGCGGCCACATAGCTGCACGCGGTCGGCAGGAAGAAGACCGACCGGAAGAACGCCCGCATGAAGCGCAGCCGGTTCACCAGCAGGGCCAGGCCCAGCGAGAGCGCCCAGGTGGTGGGCACGATGAACGCGGCGAAGGCGGTGAAGGTGCCGAGCGAGCCGACGAAGTCGTCGTTCGTCAGCATGTACACGTAGTTCTCGAAGCCGACGAACTTGTCGGGCGTGACGGTGAAGCGGGCCTCGAAGAAGCTGAGCCAGAGGCTCCAGAGGATCGGCGCGTAGACGAAGATCGCCAGACCGATGAGGAACGGCCCGGTGAAGAGCCAGAAGTTGAAGGTGGGGCTGCCCCGCAGGGCCCGCCGCGGCTTGGCCGGTGAGGCCTTCGCCGGGGCGGGGCGCGCGAGGTCGCGCGTCTTGGTCGTCGACATGTCGTGATCCGTCCCGCGGCCTATCCGAACAGCTTCTTGAGCTCGCGGTTGACGGCTGTGTCGCACTTGTCGAGCGCGGCCTCCGGGTCCATGTCCTTGCGGACGCTGTTGGCGAAGACGTCCTCGTGGGCGGTGATCATGGCCTGGGTCCAGCCGATGTTGTCGAAGTGCCCGAACTCGTTGAAGAGCCTGACGCCCTCAGCGGCGTTGCCCGACTTGAGCTTGGTGGCCGACTGCGCGAGAGAGGTGCGCGGCGGAACGTGGAAGCCGTAGGAGGTGGCCCAGTCCTCCTGGTACTCCTTCTGGTCGATCCACAGCCACTTCACGTATTCCTTGGCGGCTTCGACGTTCTCGCTCTTGGCGTTGACGAACATCGACCAGCCGCCGTTGTAGACCGACGGCTTGCCGGAGTCGATGGTCTTCGGGAAGGGGAAGACCCCCCAGTCGTCGCCGAGCGCGGCCTGGATGCCCGGCATCGCCCACATGCCGCAGAACTGGATGGCGCACAGGCCCTGGTTGAGCGAGGACGGGTCCCAGGACTCGGTCGGTGCGCCGAGGAGAAGGTCGCCGCTGGTGAACAGCTTGCGCATCTTCTTGATGCCCTCGATGACGCCGTCCGTGTGGTAGGCGATCTCGTTCTTCTCGTTGAGGGTGTCGGCACCGGCCGACCAGATCATCGGCCTGATGACGTTGTGCAGGTCGTTGCCCATGTACAGGCCCTTGACCTTGTTGGTGGTCAGCTTGGCGGCGGCCTCCATCAGCTCGTCGAGCGTGGTCGGCACCTCGACCTTGGCCTGCTCCAGCATCGACTTGCGGTAGAAGAAGAACTGCGGGTCGTCGATCATCCGGACGCCGTATATCTTGCCGTCCACCGTGTGCGACTTGATGTCCGCCGGGTTGAAGTCCGCCTTGACCGGCTCGATGATGTCGGTCAGGTCCGCCACCTGGCCGCTCTTGATCATCTGAATCTGCGGGTGGAACTCGAAGAGGTCGGGCGCGTTCTTGGTGAGCAGCGTCGCGAAGAGCTTGCTCTCGAAGTCGGCGCTGGTGATCCACTGCGTGGTCACGTTGGCCTTGTCATAGGCCTTGGCGTACTTCTTGATGGCCTGCTCGGTGCCCGCCTCGCCGTACGCGTGGAAGTACTGCGTGAGGTTCGTGCCCGAACTGCCTCCGCTGGAACGCCCGGTGTTGCCGCCACAGGCGGTCAGCGCGCCCGCGGCGGACAGGCCTGCGGCGGCCCGGAAGATGGATCGGCGGTCCCAGTTGTTGCTCATGGCCGACATGTGACGTCCTTGTCTCTGGTGCGGCTGCGGGCCACGGGCTCAACGCCGAGTGGCTGAAACAGGAGGTGCGGAGCGGGACGTTAACCTTCGGCTAAGGCTTCGGCAAGGGGTTGGACGAAGCCCGTTCGAAACGTTGTGGAGTGTTCGGGATGTCGGACGCGACCGAGCGGCGGACCGCCTCAACGGTGGTTCGCACAGGGGTGGTTGACGGTCGGATCAGTCCTATTTCAACGGCATCGGACGGATAGGTCTGGGGGATCGCTGGGTGACCGAGGACAGGGCGCCTTCGAGGGCGAAGGTCGCGGCGCCCAGGCACGCCGGGGCGGGGGAGATCGGGGAGAGGACGATCTCGGTGGCGGCCAACGGCCGGGGCAGCGCGTGCCGGGCGACGGCCTCGCGCACCTCGGCGACCAGCGGTTCACCGAGGGCCGCAGCCACCCAACTGCTGAGCACGATCACTTCGGGGTTGAGGATGTTGACCAGGGTGGCGATGCCGGCACCGAGGTAACGGGCGGTGTCGCGAACGACTTTGACCGCCACCGGGTCCTGCTCGACCATCCCCCGGGCCAGCGCGTGGATGGTGGCGGTCTGGTCCTCCGGGTGCAACATCAGGCTGTCGGGGCTGAGTTCCCGCAGGTTCAGCATGATCCCGGGCGCGCCGACATACGTCTCCACGCAGCCCTGGTTGCCGCAGCGGCACAGCCGGCCGTCCAGGACGACCGTCGTGTGGCCCCACTCGCCGGCGCTGTTGCTCACCCCCCGGTGCAGCCCGCCGCCCAGGATCAGCCCGGCGCCCACGCCGGTCCCGAGGTTGACCACCACGGCGTTGCCGCGTCCGCGGGCGGCCCCGAACCAGAGCTCGGCCAGCGCGCCGGCGCGCAGCGGGTTGTCCAGGTACAGGGGATAGGCGATGTGCTCGGTGAGCAGGTCGAGCAGCGGCACGTCGTGCCAGTCCCAGTTGGGCGCGTACTCCGCGATGCCGGTCGCGCGGTCCACCTGCCCCGGCACGCTCACGCCGACGCCGAGCACCCGGGCGCCCTCGATCCCGGCCTGCATGACCACCGAGCCGACGGCGGCGGCGACATGGCCGACCACCTGCTCGGGGAGGCTCTCACCGGGGCGGACGTCCTCCTCGGCGCGGGCCAGGACGTTCAGCGCCAGGTCGAACAGCTCGACATGGACGTACGTCTCCGCGATGTCGACGCCGATCAGCGCCCCGCCCGCCGCGTTGACGGCCACCAGGCCCCTCGGGCGCCCGCCCGCCGAGTCCTCGAAACCGACCTCGGTCAGCATCCGCAGGTCGAGGAGCTCCCCGACGAGCGTGGCGACCGTGGCGAGGCTGAGCCCGGTGGCGGCGGCCAGCTCCTGCCGGGACGTCGGCGAGGCGGCGATGATCTGGCGCAGCACCTCGTAGCGGTTCGCGGTGCGGATGTCACGTGACGTGCGCTTCACCACCGGGCTTGCCCCCTCGACCGTGCGCAGACCTCAGCGCAGACAGCGCGCCGGAGCACGACGGCACCGGCGCGGCGCAAGGCTATGGGCAGCGGGGGAGGTTCGACAAGGGGTTAGGAAAGGGGCTGAAGAAAGTCTCTCCGCAGCTAGGCCCTGTCGTCACATTCCCGTCTGCCCTGCGACGCCATGCACGCTCCCCCACTGCCTTGAGGGCGTGGGAGGGGCCCCCACTCGCCGCACCGGGCACAGACCCACGTACAACCAGTACGAGGGCCTGCGCCCGGCACGCCGAGAGCACGCACCTGACGCCGCAGGGCCCGCCCTCCGGGCGGACGACGGGAATGTGACGACAGGACCTAGCACGCCCGGCGGAGGGGTTCAGTCACCGAGCACCTCCCGTACGAAGGCGTTGGTGAACTTCGCCGACGGGTCCAGGGACACAGCCAGCGCCCTGAAGTCCTCCAGCCGCGGATACCGTCCGCGCACCACCTCCGCCGGTACGGCGAACACCTTGCCCCAGTGCGGGCGCGGGCCGAACGGGTTCAGCACCGCCTCGACCCGCCGCACCACGGGCAGCACCAGCTCCGTGTCCGCCACCCAGGTGAAGTGGAACGCCACGCTGTCGCGCCCCTGCGCCGGGCTCAGCCACTGGGTGTCGGCGGCGATCGTCCGGACCTCGCAGATCTGGAGCACCGGCGCGATGACGTCACGGATCGCGTCGAGCGAGCGCAGGGCGTCGACGGCGTACGGTCGCGGCACCAGGTACTCCGACTGGAGCTCCTCGCCGCTGCTCGGCGTGAACTCCGCCCGGAAGTGGGGGAGTCGCTCGTGCCACGGCCCCGGCACCCCGAACTGCTCGGTGCAGTTCACGGCCGGCATCCCCGGCACCGGGTGCATCGCCTCGGTGGCGGGCGCCGCCCACGGGAAGTCCACCGGCAACTGGTCGGTACGCCGCTTCAGCCACACCTGCCCGAAGCCCGGCCCACGCCAGTCGGTGAACAGACTCACGCTGTACGCCGAGCCCGCCACGGACTCGAAGTCCAGCCCCTCCAGGGGCAGTTCGGTGAACACGTACTGCTCGACCTCGAAGTCCGGCTCCAGGTCCAGGGTGAGCGCCGTGACGACGCCCAGGGCGCCCAGGGAGGTGACGGCGCCGTCGAAGCGGTCCTCGCCCCGGGTGATCGTCACGGTCTCGCCGTCCGCCGTGACCAGCTCGACCTCGCGGACGACAGCGGAGAGCGGGCCGTTGCCGACCCCCGAACCGTGCGTACCGGTCGCCACCGACCCCGCGACGGAGATGTGCGGGAGGGACGCCATGTTGTGCAGCGCGAGCCCGTGCCGCTGGACGACCCGGGCCAGCTCCGCGTACCGGACGCCGCCCCCGACCCGTACCGTACGGGCCGCCGTGTCGACGTCGATCTCCTGGCCCAGCGCGGTCAGGGAGAGCAGGACACCGTCGCCGCCCGGCTCGGCGATCTGGTTGAACGAGTGCCCGCTGCCCAGTACCCGCACCTTCGCGCTCTGAGCCACGAGCGCCCGCAGGGCGTCCAGGGAGTGCGGTCGGTGCAGCTCCTTGGGCGTGTAGGTGATGTTGCCCGCCCAGTTCGTCAGCGTCTCGGCCATGGGGTCCGTCCCTCCGCTCAGATGCGTCGAACCTTCTCACGCAGCGGGGTGTGACATGCCCGAGGGTGCCCCGCGGCCATGGACGCGCAGGCGGGGGCATACCGTGAGGAGTCGAACGCCGGAGTACCGCCGGAGCTGGAGGAGACACGGGATGGGCAGCCGCACCGCGCTGGTCGAGGATCTGATGGAGCGCTTTCCGCACGTACCGCGGGAAGCCGTCTTCAAAGAGGACCTGCTCAGGGGTGGGGTCGCCTTCGACCCGTCCGCGCTCAGCGACAACGAGAGCGGCGACGTCAAGCCGAAGTCGTACTTCATCTTCTCCTTCGACCACGGCACCCTGCCCGAGCTGGGCGAGGCCGCGCTGCGACGCCCGCCCGAGGAGATCATTCTCACCGGCGGCCCGTACGACCTGCGCCGGACCGTCGTGTCGGTGCGGGTGAACCCGGCGTCCCCCTACCGCGTGGCCGCCGACGAGCACGGCGTGCTCGGGCTGTACCTCGACGGCAAGCGGATCTCGGACGTCGGTGTGCCGCCGATGCCCGAGTACTACAAGCACAAGCTCGCCAACGGGAAGTCCGTCATGGAGGTCGCCCCCACCATCCAGTGGGGCTACCTGATCTATCTGACCGTCTTCCGGGTCTGCCAGTACTTCGGCGCCAAGGAGGAGTGCCAGTACTGCGACATCAACCACAACTGGCGCCAGCAGAAGGCGGCAGGGCGGCCCTACACGGGCGTGAAGGATGTCGACGAGGTCCTGGAAGCCCTGGAGATCATCGACCGCTACGACACGGCGAAGGCCTCCACCGCCTACACCCTCACCGGCGGCGCGATCACCTCCAAGCTCCAGGGCCGTGACGAGGCAGACTTCTACGGCATGTACGCCAAGGCCATCGAGGAGCACTTCCCGGGCCGCTGGATCGGCAAGGTCGTCGCCCAGGCGCTGCCGAAGGACGACGTACAGCGCTTCAAGGACTACGGCGTGCAGATCTACCACCCCAACTACGAGGTGTGGGACGAGTACCTCTTCAAGATGTACTGCCCCGGCAAGGAGCGTTACGTCGGCCGCGACGAGTGGCACAAGCGCATCCTCGACTCGGCGGACGTCTTCGGCGCACGCAACGTGATCCCCAACTTCGTCGCGGGCGTGGAGATGGCGGAGCCCTTCGGGTTCACGACGGTCGACGAGGCGATCGCCTCCACCACCGAGGGCCTGCGCTTCTTCATGTCGCACGGCATCACGCCCCGCTTCACCACCTGGTGCCCCGAGATCACCACCCCGCTCGGCAAGGCCAATCCCCAGGGCGCGCCGCTCGAGTACCACATCCGGCTGTTGGAGGCGTATCGCCGGACGATGGACGAGTTCGGCCTCGACTCGCCCCCCGGCTACGGCGAACCCGGCCCCGGCCGCGCCGTCTTCTCCGTCAGCTCCTTCATGGACAGCCTGCCGGCCCGGGATCCCGCGCCGAAGATCTGAACGGAACACCGCCGAGATCCGTACGGGGGGACGGTGGTCGCACTCCAGGGGAACGAATCCGGTCGTTTTTCGCACCCCGCGACCACCGTACGGTGAGCCCGCGTTGACATGTTGCGACATGTGGATACGTCGCTTGTCAGTTGTGTGGGGAACGTGAAAAGCTCGGGCTCCGTTCTGCGAAACGGTCCCCAACTCCCCTTCTCGTGGGGTCAGTTGACCTTGACGTTGGCGCGTGCAAGCCGTTGATGCTGGAGTCCCCCCATATGCCAGATCTGCCGACCCCTCAGGACGCCGCCGAAGCAGCGCTGTTCTCCGAGTGCTGGGACGCGGTCCTCTCGTACGCCGACCTGTGCACGTCCGGCTCGTCCGCCGGCGCCGAGCTGGCCGCCGAGGCGTTCACGCACGGTATCCACGCCGCCCGGGCCGCCGAGTTCGGAGCGCGCAACACCGGGCGCCGAATACCCCGCCTGCCCTGGATCCCCCTGCTGCTGGCGGCAGTTCGCAGCACCGCCGCCTCCTGGGAGGAGACCGGCCACGGCAACCATCTCGACCCCGACCTGCGGCTGTGGCTCAACTCCGACAAGGCCGCACGGTACGTCGGACCGCCGCTGCGCCGCCCGCTCGCCCTGCGCGCCCTGCGCGACATGCAGGAACCGGACGCGGCCCTGCTCTGGCTGGCCGAGGTGGAGTCGCTGCCGCTGCCCCAGGTGGCCCGCCGGCTCGGCCTCGACCCGGAGCGCGCCGCCGAGGAACTCGCCCAGGTGCAGAGCCTGTTCAGAGACCGGTGCCAGCGCAACCTCCTCGACACCCCGTTGAGCAGCGACTGCCGCGCCTTCGCCCGGCTCCTCGACGCGGTCACCCGCTCGCCGGGCACCGACACCCCCGAGGATCTCTCCTGGCACCTCGCGACCTGCGTGGAGTGCTCGGAGGCCGCCGCCTGTCTGCGCCTGCACGGCGGAAGCAGCGGACTGTCCGTCGCTCTCGCCGGCGGCGTCATCGGCTGGGGCGGGCTCGCCTACCTGGAACGGCGCCGCCGCGCCGCCGAGGCGGGTCTGCTGGGCGGGCGTTCGGAAGCGGGCATCGACACCGGTCTCACCATCGGGGAGTTCCGCCCGCGCATCGGCCGGACGGCGATCCTGGTCTCGGCCGTCATCGTCTCCGCACTGGCACTCACGGTGTCACTGATGCCCTTCGACGGCTCCGGCAACGACGTCTCCGCGAAGGGCGGCACGACCGACGGGCAGCCCGTGATGGACCCGGCGCCCGTCCTGCCGTCCACGGTCCCCGCGGTCTCCACGCCGTCCGAGTCCCCCCAGCCGTCGGACACAGGCTCGTCCCCGGCCTCCTCCGGCAGACCCGACCCGGGGCCGCAGGGCACCTCCTCGTCGACCGCGCGCGGCCGGACGACGGAGCCGGGTCCCGACGAGAGCGCCCCGGTGACCTGCCAGGTCGAGTTCGACCTCGTCAACGAGTGGCCCGACGGCTTCCAGGCCACCATCAGCTTCACCTCCGCGAAGGCCCTCGACGGCTGGAGCTTCGCCTGGAGCTTCCGCGACGGCCAGCGGGTCGGCCAGATGTGGGACGCGAGCTTCTCCCAGGACGGCGCCCGCGTCACCGCCACGGGCGCCGACTACAACAGAGTGGTCGCGGCCGGCGGCACGGTCTCCGTCGGCTTCCTCGCCAGCCGGCAGGACAGCAACGCGGTCCCGTTCGACTTCACCCTGAACGGAAGCAGTTGCACGAGCACGACCTGACACACGCGACGCGAAGGTACGGGTCCTTCGTGAGCCCGGCAGCACCGCGCTCACGAGGCCCCGGCCCAGGTCAGATCACCTCGGTCTCGCTCCGGTCGGGCCGCTCCCAGAGGGTGTGGAAGCGACCCTCACGGTCGGTGCGCCGGTAGGTGTGGGCGCCGAAGTAGTCGCGCTGGCCCTGGGTGAGGGCGGCCGGGAGGCGCTCCGTGCGCAGGGTGTCGTAGTACGACAGGGCGGCGGAGAACGCCGGGACCGGTACGCCGTGCCGGGCGGCCGTGGCGACGACCTCGCGCCAGGGCACCTGGGAGTCGGTGATCTCGGCCGCGAAGCCCTCCTCGGTGAGCAGGGTGACCCGGCAGGGATCGGCGGCGTAGGCGGCCCGTATCCGGTCGAGGAACGCGGCCCGGACGATGCAGCCGCCGCGCCAGATCCTGGCGATCGCGCCGAGGTCGATGTCCCAGCCGTACGCGGCCGACGCGTCCAGGATCAGCTTCCAGCCCTGGTCGTAGGCGATGAGCTTCGACGCGTACAAGGCGTGCTCGACCAGACAGGCGAAGCGCTCCGCCTCGTACGCGGTGAGGTCCCAGCTGGTGCCGCCGGGCAGCTCGCGGTAGGCGGCGCGCAGGGCGCTCTGGCCCGAGGCGGCGCGGGCGAACGTGGCCTGGGCGATGGCGGTGACCGGGGAACCGAGGTCCAGGGCGGACCGTACGGTCCACTGGCCGGTGCCCTTCTGGCCGGCGGCGTCGGCCACGACATCCACGAAGGGTCTGCCGGTGGCGGCGTCGGTGTGGGCGAGCACCTCGGCGGTGATCTCCATCAGGTAGGAGTCGAGGCGCCCCTTGTTCCACTGCCGGAACACCTCGGCGATCCGCGCCGGTTCGTAACCGCCGACCTGGCGCAGCAGGTGATAGGCCTCGCCGATCAGCTGCATGTCGGCGTACTCGATGCCGTTGTGCACCATCTTCACGAAGTGCCCGGCGCCGTCCGTGCCGACATGGGTGACACAGGGCTCGCCGTCCACCTTGGCACTGATCGTCTCGAACATCGGCCCGAGCGCGGCGTACGACGCCACAGAGCCGCCCGGCATGATGCTCGGCCCGTTCAGCGCGCCCTCCTCGCCGCCCGAGACACCTACCCCCACGAAGTGGATACCGAGCCCGCGCAGCGCCTGTTCCCGGCGGCGGGTGTCGGTGAAGTGGGCGTTGCCGCCGTCGATGATCATGTCGCCGGGTTCCAGGAGCGCGGCGAACTCGTCGACCACCGCATCGGTGGCCGCCCCTGCCTGCACCATGATCATGACCCGCCGGGGCCGCTCCAGGGCCGCCACGAACTGCTCGGCCGTCTCCGCCGGCACGAAGTCGCCCTCGTGCCCGAAATCCTCGACCAGCGCCTTGGTCCTCGCGGGCGTCCGATTGTGGAGGGCCACCGTGTAACCGTGCCGGGCGAAGTTCCGGGCCAGATTCCGGCCCATCACCGCCAGGCCCGTGACGCCGATCTGCGCGGTCGCCTTCATGGTGTGCTCCTTCGTTCCGGAGGTGCCGTCCACCGTCCTCGGCGGTCCGAACTGCCGCCGTGATCAGGTACGCGTGGTGGGGCCCCAGTTGTTCAGCCGTCTCCTCGTGGGTTGGGCGCGTTTCCCGCGCCGGGGTCCTGGCCGCCCAGTTCGGACCGGATCTGCAGCACGGCGAGAGCGGCTCGTGAAGTGACCCCGGTCTTGCGGTAGATGCGGCTGAGATGCGACTCGACCGTACGGGGACTGAGGTAGAGCCGGGCGGCGATGGTGGGGGTGGTCAGGCCTTCGGCGACGAGGGCGGCGATCTCACGTTCACGCGGGGACAGGGACACGGAAAGGGAAGGGGACGGGGCCACGGCGGCAGGTCCGTCGTCGGCCGCGGTTGCCGGTGTGTCGTACACGGCTGGGCGCAAGGCGTCCGCCAGGCCGGTCAGTTGAAGCGCACCGCCGGCCGCGGCGAGTTGCCGGGCGCGTGTCCACATGGCTCGGGCCCGGTCCGGGTGACCGGCGGCCGCGGTCAGGGGAGCGCCGAGCAGCAGGCTGAACGTCTCCCACAGGACCGTTCCCTGGCGGGCTGTTTTCGCCGCGGCCTCCTCGACCAGTTCGGCAGCCGCCGCCAGGTCGCCGTCGGCGAGAAGACAGTGGGCGGTGCTGCGCAGCGCCGCGGCCTGCTGAGTCGGCAAGCCCAGCTGGTCCGCCTCCCTACGGGCACGCTCCGCCCAGTTCCTGGCCGCGTCCGTCTCGCCTGCGGCGACGGCGGAGACGACGAGGATTTCCATGATGAGTGGGCGCATGGACGGCTGGAGTCCGCTCAGGTCGTCACCCCCGGCACGGAGAACTGCGCTCCGGGCGCGCGGCATGTCGCCGGTGAGCACGACGGCATGTGCGAGCAGGCACCAGGCGATCGAGGCCCACCAACTGGTGCCCATACCTGCCGCGGCGACGGCTTCCTCGGCCACCGTCAGCGCGGTGCGGTCCTCCGGCGGCACCGCGTAGGTCAGGGCGTAGGCCTTGTTGGCCAGCACGAAGGCCAGGAGCTCGTCGCTGCCGATGCCACGGGCGATGGTCTCCGCCTCGTCGGCCAGTTCCACGGCCGAGTCGAGCCGAAGGGTCTGGATGTGGACCTGCGCCTTGCACAGCAGCAGATGCGGCAGGACGTAGAGCAGGCCGCCGCGCCGGGCGATGGCCAGGCCGCGGTCGGCGTGCCGTTCGGCATCGGCGTACCGCTCCAGGAACGCCTCTGCCCAGCCGAGGCGGACGAGCGCCTCGCAGAGACTCGCGAGGTCGTGATCGGTCAGGGCGTCGACCAGGGCCGCCGCCCGGTCGGTGGCCTCCCGGGCGGCGGACATCTCACCTTCGTACGTCTCCCCGAGGGCCATGATCGCGAGCGCCATGGCCTCGGCGACCTCGTCGCCCGACGAGCGGGCCAGGTCGAGGGTGCGGGCCACGTCGGCGCGTACCTGCGGGTAGGCGGTGGAGTGCGGCGCGGACGAACCCAGTTCCAGGCCGAGTTCGACGGCGTCCGCAGGGGCCGGGCCCGGGACTCGGGAGAGCTCACGGCGCAGGAGCGCGACCGCCTCGGCGTAGCGCCCGAGGTGACGTTCCATCACGGCGCAGAGCGTGACGGCAGAGGTCCGTACGCCGGTCGCGTCCGCCTCACCCGGCGGCGACATGGCGATCACCTGGTGCAGCAGGTCCCGGCTCTCCCGAAGCCCTCCGCACACACCCAGGGCCTGGGCCCGGCGCAGCATCAGATCGCGGCGCAGCGAGGTGTGCCGCGGGTGGTCGGGGAGGTTCGCGAGCGCGACGCCCAGCCAGTGGGCGCTGCTCGCGGGGGCGGTGGAGGCGGATCGTCCGGCCGCCTCGGACAGTACGGCGACGGCCTCCGGGTCCCAGCCGGTCAGCGACCGCTCGACGTGGTGGGCGCGCTCGGTGGCGGGGGCGCCGGCGTCGGCCAGTCCGGCTGCGGCGAGGCGGTGGATACGGACGCGCTCCTGGGGGGCGATGCTCTCGTGGACGAGCGTCCTCAGCACCGGATGGCGCAACGTCCACCGCCCGCCGGGGCCGGGACGCAGCACATCGCGGCGGGCCAGCGCATCAAGGTCCGCGTCGACTCCGGCCTCGTCCCGCCCGGTCACCACGGCCAGCAGAGCGGCGGTGCCATGGTCTCCCAGGACGGCCACCACCTCGGCGGTGCGGCGCTGGGCCGCGGTGAGCGGTGTCAGTTCGTCCAGCAGGAGGGAGCCGAGCCCGGCCGAGGGCTGCGGGGCGCCGTGCCCTCGGGGCTGCCCGGCCTGTCCGGCGCGTCCCGCCTGCAGAAGGGCGAGGAAGTACAGGGGATTGCCGTCGCTGGCGGCGTACAGTTCGGCGGCCCGGCCGGGCGGCAGGCCGGGGGCCACCTCGGGGGCCAGGACCTCGAGACACGCGTGCTCGGCGAGTGGTCCGAGGTCCAGCCGGAGCACCGTACCCAGGTCGATGCCCCGGGTGAGCGCGGCGGTGAGAGAGGTCGCGGTCTGGCGGTCGCGGCGGGCCACGACGATCACGACCGGGGCGTACGGGGGATGCCGGACGAGGTGGTCGAGGAGTTCCAGGGACGCCGGGTCCGCCCAGTGCAGGTCGTCCAGGGCCACGACGAGCCCCCGGCGGCGTGGGCGGCGGCCGGTCCCGGTACCGGCGTCGGGACCGGTACCGGCGATGTCGGCGAGCAGCTTCACGACGGTTCGGTGCAGCCCGAACCGGTTGCCCTGGCGCCCGGCCCCGGCACCAGGATCCGCAAGGGCCACGTCATGGTCGGCCAGGGCGTCGCTGAACGGCTGGTACGGGATGTGCTGTTCGTACTCGGTGGCCCGGCCGTGCAGCACGGTCATTCCCCGGGCCCGCGCCCGTCGGCAGAACTCGGCCATGAGCCGGCTCTTGCCGATGCCCGCGGCGCCGGCAAGGTCCACGACGGTCGAACCGCAGTCCTGGTCGAGCGTCCGGTCGAGCACCGCGTCCAGGCGATCCAGCTCAGCCGTTCGGCTCACCAGCGGAATCACGTCTCCACCTCACTGCCCATGGCAGCCCGCCGTACCGAGCCCCGCGCATCAGATGATCTTACGTATCCGATTGCGTGACTTCACGGACGCCCCCTGCCCACCACCTCGGCCGGTTCGCGCGGAGACGCTGGTGCCCGGGATGCTCAGCCCGCTGCCACCTTCTCGACCTTGGAGACCTGTGCGGACAACACCTCGTCCGGCATCTCGGCGGCATAGTGTCCGAAGGCCATGACGGTGGCACCACTGCGTACCACCGTGGTCCAGATCGGGACAGAGCCCTGCGCGGTCGTCCTGTACGACACCGCTTCGTCGCCCGAGTCGGGAGCGTCGGCTGCCGCGACAGCCTGGTGCCCACCGTTGTCGTACCCGCCACAACCCGTCGCCGCTGTCCGGAGTTTGGCGAGGATCTGCTCCGCACCGGCCTGATCGAGGGCGAAGAGCTTGATCTCCACCCCGGTCTGGTCGGCGGTCTGCCCCGACGCCGGCATGCTCACGGCCACGCTGTACCGGAACGCCTTCGCCCGCGGCTCGAGCTTGCCCACGGCCATGTTCAGAAGCGGCTGGCACTTGGCCGGGGACACCCGCTGCGCGACGCCCTCGGGAGCAGGCATGCCCCCCATCTCCTCGGACATCTGAAACCCGTTCAGATCCGTGTCGACCAGGACGGCGGCCTGCAACTGAGCCTCGCTCAGCGCCTTCGCCGGCGGCCGGGGCTGCTCGCTCTCCGCGTCGGCCGCTGCTTCCACTTCCGCCGACGCCGACGGCGACTCGGCCCCCCGGGCGGTCGACTGCTGCGTCGCGCCGCCCGGTTCCTCGGTCCCACCACCGCACGCGGCCAGCAGCGACATCATCGAAAGCACCGACACAGCCGCCGCAGCATGCCGCACTCGCACCATCCACCCGCTCTCGTTCCATCTGGCCCCGGCACGCTCATGCCGACGAACGACAACACTTCCAAGCGCTCGCTCCGAGGGCACCGGTGGAACTACGTAACCGCATACGTAGTTCCACGGATCCGACACCGCTCCCGCGAAGCGATCATGGTCGTTCACATCCATAGGGAAGAGGGGATCCGGTGGCTCGTCGCACCAACACGTCCTGCACGGGGATGGCAGTCAGGGGTTACCTGTTGCTGACCTTGTGGTCCGCCGTCGGCTCCCTCCTGGTGCTGCCGTTCACCGTGGTCGACCTGATGGCATCCCAGGAACCGCCGCTGCAGCTGCGCGGCTTCGGACAACACGCGCTCGTGTACGGCGCGCCCGTCGCCGCCGCCGCGGGGGTGGCCGCGTTCATGGGCCGGATACGTCGCGCCCCAGGATGGGTCTTCCCGGCCCGTACGGCCGTCGTGCTCGCACTCAGCCAGGCCGCCGTGGTGGGGGCCGAGGCACGGTTCGACTCACCGGACTGGCACTCCCGTGCACTGGCCCTGGGCGGGGCCGCCGGGCTCACCGCGTTTCTCTGCCCACTGGCGCTTCGCTGGTGGCACAACGGTGGTCTCAACGGCGGCCGACGCCGCCCGGACGCGGGCGAGATCTGGCACGCCGTGGTGCCCTTCCGTGAGTCCGACGGCGAGCTTCCCCACTACTGCGTGGTCATGAGAGCCCGATTCCGCCACGTCGAAGTCCTCCAGATCACCAGCCAGAACAAGGACAGCCGGGACGACCACATCGGCATGCCCAACGACGGCTGGGACTTCAGCTCCGGCAAGGACCACTGGGTCGAGATCGGCCTCCCGCCACGCCTGGTGCCCTACGGGAAGTTCACCGAGACCAGACCCAAGGGCCCCTGCCCGAAGTACGTCTGGCGTCAACTCCGAGCGAACCGCCCGAAATCCGTCGCCTCCGGCATGCCCACTCTGCGGACCAGGATCACGCAGTACTTCGGGTGATCTGTCAGCTGTACGAGCCTGTGGGACGGAAGACCGCCTTTCCTTCCCACAGGCGGGCGAAGAGTGCGCCCTTGTCCAGCTGTTCTTCGTCATCGTCGTCGTCCTTGGCGAACACCTCGTCCACCAGGATGGTGCGCAGGTGCTCCTGGACGCCCTCGCCGTACCCCTGCCGGTAGTCGTCGATACCGAAGTGGTGCTCCGCTTCCACGGTGGCCTGCACATCGTGGTCGTCCGCGATGACCAGGCGTCCCCGGATGGTGCGTGCCTCAAGGGTGTGGTCGTTGTAGTAGCCGTAGACGATGTCCGCCTCGATGTCGCCGCCGACATGCATGTCGCCGTCGGTGTACACCGCCTGGGCCGTCAGGTGTCCGCCGATGGCGACACCCGAGTCCGGGCCCGAGTCCGCCAGACAGCCCTCGACGGTCACGGAGCCGGTGACCACGAAGGGGCACACCACCTGAAGGTGCCCCTTGACGACGAGGTCGCCATGGTGGAAGAACGGAGCGCGCAGTTCCTGCTCGCCCACCAGGGTCCGGGCTGTTCCCGTGTCGCCGAGTCCTCTCCGGCAGAGCTCCAGTACCCACGCGAAACTGTCGGAGCGCCAGTTGCGGTTCAGCGCGGCCACGAAGTGCTGGTAGCTGTCGTACGTGTCGTCCACGTTCCGTTGCAGGCCGGGGTCGTCCCAGCCCTCGGCGCGTAGTTCCGCCGCGGCCCGGCGGACGGCATCCATGTCGATGGGGACCGGTCCGCCCTCGGTGAGGGGGTAGCGGACGTGTGCGGGTGCCCCTGCCGCTTCCAGCATCGGCACGATCTGCGACCGGGCGTGTCGCTGATGGTCGTTGTTCTGGTTCAGGTGCAGGGCGATGCCCAGCGGGGTCTGTCCGAGGTGGTTGACGGCAGCGGTGTCGGCGCCGTGCTGGAGCAGGAGTTCCACCAGCTGGGGCCGGGCCGAACTCACCGTGGCGTGCAGGGGGGAGTTGCCGAGGCTGTCGGTGTCCGTCATCGACGCGCCGTGGTCGAGCAGGAAGGCGTAGACCTGGGTGGCGGTGGTGCTGCGGTGCGCGAACGAACCACCCATGACGTCCCCGCAGGGTCCGTCGAGGCGGGCGCCGTGCTCGACCAGAAGCTCCAGCACCGCCACCGACCGGTCGACGGCGGCTTGCTGCGCGGTGTCGTTGAGCAGGACGGCCCGGCCGGCGGGTGTCACTCCGGCACGGTCGCGGGCGTGCACATCCGCACCCGACTCCAGCAGAGCACGTACGACCTCCAGCGAGGGCAGCGGATCCCCGTCCTGGTACGGGGCCCGGACCGCCCGGTGCAACGGGGTGGCGTCCTGCCCATCGCGCGCCGACACATCAGCGCCCTCGGCCAACAGGGCGCGGATCCTCGCTACTTGCTCAAGGGGCTGAGCGCCGTGCGCGGGGTCGACCGCGTCAAGGAGAGCATCGTCTGTTCCAGGCATGACACCGGACCGTAGCCGACGCCTACGACGCCCACGGCCGGTGAGGACGAAAGGGACGCCGATTACGTATCCGGTTGCGTAATTCCACTCACTCGCTGTCCGACACCGAGGTCGTCCGGTCCTCGTGCTTGTGGACCACCAGCTGGGGGCAGACCCGGCGCAACGCGTCCGCCAGCAGCTGGACCTCGTGCCCAGGCCGGTCGAACCCCGCCCGGGTGCGGTAGACCCTGCGGCCCACCCGCAGCTCCAGGATGCTGTCGCCGCTGCCACCCTCCGCGGATCGGTACCCGACGGTGAGCGGACGCAGTGCGGTCACCGCGCCGAGGGGATGAGTGATCACCGGGCCGTGGCGCCGCTGCAGGACCAGCACCGGCGGTGGGCCCGGCCGGATGTCGGCCGCCACGATGGAGCGGATGTTGCGTAGCCACGGCGGCACCAGGATGCCGCCCCAGAAAGCCGCGAACACACCACCCACGAACAGGCCTCCCAGCGGCTTCATGACGTACGCCGCGAACACGAAGAAGACGTGGAGCAGCGTGCCGAAGACGTAGGCGCCCAAGTCGCCCTTCCCTACGCGGTCGCTGGGGCGGTACATCTCCCAGTGGAAAGCCTTGACTCTCTTGTTCGTGGACACGGGCACAGCATGATTGCCCGGGCACAGCAGCGAAAGGGGCGTTGCGCGCATTACGTAGTTTCACGGATGTCCCGGCCCCGGACTCCGCGAGAGCCGGTCCGTGGAGGGAAATCCCCAGCCGTCACACGGAAGTGGGATTCTCTCGTCGGCGAACGCAACCGCCCTTCGCGATGCGTCATTCTGGTGGTGTCCTGCGCAGGACCGGTCACGGTCCGGTTGCCATCGGTGCTCGTTCTCGTGAGGTGCCCCCATCGCTACGCCCGGCGGATCCACCCTGGCCATGTGGCTGAGCGGTCCCGAATCCCGGCAGTTGGAGCGAGTCCTCGCAGCTCGCCCGGATGCCGTGGCGCCACCGGAGCCACGGTCGCTCGGCGAACTGGCGGACCGCCTTCAACGCCCGGCGTCGGTGGCGCTCGTGCTGCCCCGGCTCGCACGGCCGCACCTCCAGGTGGTCGAGGCGCTGGCGGCGCTGGGGCCGGCTTCGCGTGCCGCACTGGCGGATCTGCTGGGCGCGACCGGACCAGAGGGCGCTCGGGGCCTGGACGCGGCACTTGGGGCGCTGACCGATCACGCGCTGGTGTGGCCGGACGGTGAGGGGCTGTTGCACATGGCGGCGCCGTTGCAGGAGGCGTGGGACGCGCCGCTGGGACTGGACGCGCCGCTGGTCCGGCTGCTGGCGGACACGACCTCCGAGGAACTGCGCCGGATGCTGGCGACCCTGGGCGTCCGGTCCCCGGCCGGCACCAAGCGGCAGCGGCTGGCGGCTCTCGTGGCTCACCACAGTGATCCGGAGCGGGTCACCGCGCTGGTGGCGGGGGCACCCGCGGCCACCCGGGACCTGCTGGAGCGGCGAGCGAGTGACGAGACCGGACTCCCCGGCTCGCAGGCGGAGTTCGTCGTCCTCGGGGTGTCACGGCCCGACTCCGGGCCGGAGGCGCGCTGGGCGCTGGAACGGGGACTGCTGATACAGGACCGGCACGGCTACGGACCCGCCCGTATGCCCGCCGAGGTGGCGCTCGCGCTGCGGGGGGACGACTGGCATGCACCGTTCTCGCCGGCTCCGCCCGAAGTACGGACCACGCCCATCACCCAGGCGGACGTGGACCGGGAGGCGGCGGCCACCGCCACGGCGTTCGCCGCCCACGCCGCATCGGTCCTGACGGTGTGCTCCGCCGCTCCGCCGGCCCGGTTGAAGTCCGGCGGGGTCGGCGCACGTGAGCTGTCCCGGGTCGCCAAGGCGGCGCGGTGCGACGACATCGTCGTACGCCTCGTCCTGGAAACGGCGTACGCCGCCGGGTTGTTGGTCCGGGACGGTGCTCAGGTCGTGGCGACGGACGGCTACGACGGCTGGGCGCGGCGAGAACCGGCGGAGCAGCTCACTGTGCTGCTCAAGTCGTGGCGGACGCTGCCGTCGACCCCGTCCCAGGCTCGCGACGAGGACGGCAAGGCGCTGCCCGCACTCGCCGGAACACCGCCCTGCGAAGGCTGTGCGCAGGCGCGGGACGGACTCCTCACCGCCGCAGCGCACCTCCCGGCGGACCAGGCAGCGAAGAGCACCGCGGAACTGGGGCCGCCGGTCGCCTGGTATCGCCCGCTCGCCCATCAACTCCCGCAGGACACCGGGCCGTTCGCGACGCTGGTCCGCGAAGCCGAACTGCTCGGATTCATCGCCCGCGGCGCTCTGTCCCGCATCGGTGCCGCCGTGCGGGCCGACGACACGAAAGCCCTGGCCGCGGCCTGCCAGCACCTGCTGCCGACGGCCACCAGGGCCGCCCGCTTCGGCGCCGACCTCACGGCCGTCGTCACCGGCACACCATCCGCCCACCTCGCCGAGCTGCTGGACGCCGTCGCGGACAGGGAAGCCGGAGGCACGGCGTCGGTGTGGCGGTTCGGCCCGGGCAGTATCCGCCGCGCCCTGGACTCCGGCCGCACACCCGACGCGATCGCGGCCGACCTGGCCGCCGTCGCCGTCGGTGCCCTCCCACAGCCGCTGTCGTATCTGATCCACGACACCGCGCGCAGCCACGGCCGCATGCGCGTCACCTCCGCGGCCTGTGTGATCCACGGCGAAGAACCCGCCCTCCTCGCCGAACTCGCCGCCCACCGAAAGCTCGCAGGCCTCGGCCTACGACAACTGGCCCCAACGGTTCTCATCAGCCGGACCCCGCTCGACACAACCCTCGCCGCGCTCCGGGCCGAGGGCTATGCCCCCGTCGCCGAGGCCGCCGACGGGACCGTACGTGTCGAACAGAACCGGAGCCCTCGTGCCGCCGCCCCGGTGCCGCACCCACGTCCGCCCGGCGGCACGAGGGCACAGGCGAAGCGGTCCCCGGCGGTCGTCGACGTGAGCGCGCTGGCCGCCACGCTGCTGGCCGCACCGCCCATCGCATCGGCGCCCGATCCGTACAACGGAGTCCCCTTCGGCAGCGACACCGAGGAGATCATCGCCGGGTACGCGCACCTGCTGTCCTTCGCCGACGTCCGTCAACTGGCCCACGCCATCAACGAGGGACTGGCCATCACCATCGAGTACGTCGCCGCCTCGGGCAACCGCACCGTACGCACCCTCAGCGAGATCGACTTCGACCCGCCCTACCTCTACGCCTGGTGCCACCTGCGCGACGACGAACGTGTCTTCACCCTCTCCCGCATCCACGGCGTCATGCCCGGGTAGCTGATATCACCGATGCCTCCGACGCTTCCGGGCGGGCAGCATGCCAGGTGGCTTGGATCAGAACCCGTTCAGTGCTCGCCAGATGGACCGCCGCGGCGAGCCAGGCCGACGCGTAGTGGTCGGGGTCGGCTTCGTCGAGGCGGCCGAAGACGTCACGGGTGCGGCGGTCGGCCGCCGCGGTCAGTGCCGTGGCCAGGTCGGCGGCGGTGCGGAGTCCCGTACGGCGCAGGGAAGCCGTGTCGCGGCCGAGGTCGCCGCTGCGGGCGGGCTCGGCGACCGCACGGCGGCCTCCGGCGACAGCCAGTTCGACCAGCCGCCGCACCCGCCACAGCGGTGAGTCGGCCAGGGGGTCGGGCGGGGACGGTGTGGGTGCTTCGGCGGGCGGACCGGCGTCGGGGGGCGGAAGGTGCGCGCCTTGGATGCGGTCATAGCCGAGATCGGCGCGGTCCAGCCACTCCGGAGGCAGCCGGAGTGTCGCTTCGGCGCCGGGTACCGGGCCGACGGCGAGCGGGTGCAGGGTGGCGGCCCGGTCGGGGTCGAGCCGGCCGATCACGCGTATGCGGAGGCCGGGGCGGGAGGCGAGCCGGCGCAGGTTGGCGGTGTGGGCGAGGTCGGGGTGGGCGTTGGCGGCGGCCAGGTGGATGAGGGGGCCGGTGGCGGCCGACAGTTCGCGGGCCAGGAGGCGGTCGCCGAAGGCGCCGACGACGACCAGGTCGCAGCCGATCGGCTCGCCGGTCCGCCCGTCCCGGCCGGGGTCCGTGGCGAGCCGTTCGGCGACGGTCTCGGCGAGCGGGCGGGCGAACAGGGCGGACAGAGGTTCCGACGACCAGGGGACGCCGGTCAGGGGGGTGGCCCGGACGCCCTTGCCGGAGCCGAGGCGGCCGTCCGGGGAGACGGTGGCCCCGGTGATCAGCAGGCCGCCGCGCGCGAGTTGGGCGTGGTCGAGTGCGGCCGGGCCGAGGGAGACGGGAGCCGTGGCGGCGCCCCGGGCGCGGGCCGGGCCGCCGGGTTTGACGTCGGCGACGGAGAACCAGCGGCCGTCGTCGGTGACGAGGTGGGTGACCACGCCGCCGTAACCCGTGGCGCTGATCACCGGCTCGCGGCAGACCCCGTGGACGCGCAGGCCGCCTTCGCCCGGCCGGTAGCCGCGGCGAGAGGTGCCGATCAGGTCCGGGTCGGGGTGGGCCGCCGCCAACAGGCGGGTGGTGAGCAGGAGTTCGCGCAGCGCGGCGGCCAGGTCGGCCAGGCGATGGCCGTCGTGCCGGGCACGGGCACTACGCAGACCGCGTACGACGCGCACGGCGGCGGCCTCGGCCCGGTGCAGGCCGGCCAGCCGGGCCGTGTGGGCGGCCCGCAGCAACTCGGCCTGGGGCACCGCTCCGGCGGCGGGCACCCCGGCGGCGAGGACCGCCGCGGCGGCCGACCACAGGGCGGATGCCGCGGTGATCTGGGCCGCGGTGAGCGTGGCGGTCACCGGCGCGGGGGATTCCGGGGCCGCCGCGACGGGCTCGGGCGCGGATGTGGCCGCGCTCCCCGCCGCCGTGGCCTCCGCTGCCGCTGTGACCTCCGTGTCCGCCACCGGGCAGGCGCCCAGGACTGCCGCCCGGTGCAGGCAGCGGGGCGCGAGCAGGCAGGTGCAGTGGGCCTGGTCGGCGGTGGTGACCGTACCGGAGGGGCCGGGCGTCAGGGTGACCACGGCGTCCTCGCCGCAGCTGACGGAGACGGTGTCGCCGTCGACCGTGGCGCCCACGGCGGCGTACTGCTCGATCGCCGCGTCCAGCTTCTTGCGCAGCCGGGAGGTCAGGTTCTCCACGGCGGCGGCCACCACATCCGGGGTGACGGGCGGGAGTTGCTCGTTCATCGGGGTTCTCCGCGGAGGCGGTCGCCGACCCAGCGGGCGAGGGCGAGGGGGCTGAGGGCGGCCACGGGCATTCCGGCCGCGACGAGTTGCTGGGCGACGGGCACCGAGTAGCGCGGGGCTCCGGTGTCGTCCAGGGCGGCGCAGCCCATCAGGTGGACGCCGGACGAGGCCAGCGAACGTACCTCTCCGAGCAGGCCGCCCAGCGGATACCCCTCCTCGAAGTCGCTGACGACGACCACGAGGGTGCGGCTGGGCACCGTCACCAGCGAGCGGGCGTGCGCGAGGCCGGCCGCGATGTGGGTGCCGCCGCCGACCCGTACCTCCAGGAGGAGCGACAGGGGGTCGGTGACCTGGTCCGTCAGATCGATCACGCGGTTGGAGAAGGTGAGGAAGTGGGTGGAGAGGGTGGGTACGCCGCCCAGCACGGCCGCGGTCAGCGCCGACCAGATGACGGAGGCCTCCATCGAGCCGGACACGTCGACCACGAGGATCAGCCGCCAGTCGGCCTCGCGCCGGGACCGGGTGCTGAAGACCGGCTGTTCGGGAACGACGACGAGCCGGCCGTCGTCGAGCCGGCGGGTGCGGGCGAGGTTGGCCCGCAGGGTGCGGGGCAGATCGAGCCGGCCACCGGGACGGCGGGTCGGGCGCGGGGTGGCGAGGCCGGTCAGGGCGGGGCGCAGCCGGGTGGCGAGTTCGCGGGCGAGTTCGTCGACCAGGCGGCGTACGAGCGGCCGGAGCCGGGCGAGTTGCTGCTCGGGCATACCTCCGGCGAGGGAGAGGACGGAGGCCAGCAGTTCCACGGAGGGGCGTACGGAGTCCGGGTCGAGCTGGGTGAGTACGTCGGTGCGGCCCGTGCCGGCGGCCCTGCCGAGGACCTCCTCCCGGACCTCGTCCCCGAACAGGGCGTCGAGTTCCTCGGCCCATTCGCGAGCGGTGGGGAAGGCCCCCTCCTGGCCACCGCCGGTTCCGTCCCCGAGGTCGGCGGCGCCCTCGCCGCGCCCGGCCCCGTACAACTCGTCGAGGGCGTGCGCGTAACGGCGGGCGCCGGCGGGGAGCCGGTCGGTCTCCCGGCCGAGCAACAGCCGCCAACGGTCGGCGGGGATGAGGCGCGACTCCGCTGCGGCTGCCGGTGCCGTTGCGTCGGCGGCCGGCGTAGTGGTCGCCGTCGCAACGGCCGGCTCGTCCCCCGTCCCTGCCGGGACGGCCACAGCCCCGGGTGCCGTTGCGACGGCGGCTGGGATCGCGGGTTGTGTGACGGCGGGCCCGGCGTCAGCCGGTGTTCCCTTCGCGGTTTCCGGCTCGGTGTGCTCGGGTGCTGTCACGGCGGTCTCGGGCGGGTGCGCCGATCCGCGTGCTCCTTCGGACGTGTCCAGGGCCGTGTCCGGGGCCGTGTCCAGGGCCCCCTGAGCCACCCGACGGGCTGAGCCGTCGGTACCGGGCACGCCGTCCGCCGGGAACAGCAGGCCCAAGGCGTTGAGTGCGGCGAGCCCGGCGGTGTCGGCGGCGGTCCACAGGGCGAGGAGTTCGGGCGGGGCGGCCAGCGTGAGGTCGAGCCGGTCGCCGAGGCGTTCGGTGATGGTGTGCAGCAGACGGTCGCGGGCCGCCGGGGAGAGCGTGTCGAAGCCCCCGCGCAGGGCGGGCAGGCGGTCCAGGAAGGCCTGGTCGGTGAGTGCGTCGACGCGGTCCAGCAGGGGCGCGAGGGCGGCGGGGGCCGCCTGGAGCAGCGGTCCGGCGGCGCTGAGCAGGCCGGTGAGCAGGCGCGCCAGGCGGTGGCGGCCGTCCGGGCCGGTCGCGGTGTCGACCCAGCCCGCGGCCCGGGCGCCGAGGGCGTCGGGGCCGTCGAGGTCGAGCAGGACCCTGGCCGCCGACGCGGCCCCCTGGACGAGCGGGGAGCCGGTGCGTGCGAGTGTGCCCAGGGCGTCGTCCATCCGCAGCCCGAGACGGTGTTCGCCGGCCCTGGCCGCCAGGTCGACCAGCGCGGCGGCGTCCTGCGGATCGTCGCTGCCGGCCAGTCCGGGCAGTGCCCTCACGGCGGCTTCGAGCAGGGTGACGGCCAACTCGGCGGCCTGCCCGCGCCCCTTGGGCGTGGTGCCGGGCAGATGGCCCTGGCGCAGCGCCTCCAACAGGTCGAGGGCGTCCAGCAGTTCGGGGAGGGTGGCGGCGGAGGGCAGGACGACGGCGCCCTCGGCAAAGCGGTCGGCGACCAGATCGGGCAGGTCGCACCGGGCCGCGTCGCGCAGCCCGCTCAGGAGCTGTGCGCAGGTGGCTCCGCCGTCGGCCGTCTCGCGACGGTACGTCTCGCGCAGGGTTCCGGCGGCGGCCTGGGCGGCGTCGACACCGCGTACGCCCGCCAGGTCGAGCCGCGCCGGCACGGACGGGGTCCAGGCCAGCCGCCATCGTGTGGTGAGGGCGGACGCGTCCCCCGTACCGGTCACGGCGACCGGCTCGCCGTATCCGACGCCGCACACCTTGAGCCGCTGGAGCAGGATCTCCCGGCCGCCGTCGAGTGCGGACCGCAATGGGTCGAGGCGCATTTCACGGGGTTCCGCGCTGTCCGGGCCCGGCAGCCGCAGCGCGGCCAGCTCCGCCTCCACCGACGGGCCAAGACCCGACCGGGGGGTCCCGGGCGCGATCCGTCCCCGCTCGGCACCGACCAGCACCGTTTCGAGCGCGCGGGCCAGTGCCCGGCCCCGGCCCAGGGGTTCGCCCTGGCCGAGCACGGTGGTCACCGCCTCCAGCAGCTCTCCCCGGCCGGGTGCGGGCAGGCCGCGCAACCTGGCGAGGTCGCAGGCCAGCCGCAGGGTCTCGGTGGCCTCGCCCGTGCCCGCGGTGTGCCCGGCAGCGCGCATCTCCCGGCACAGCCCGGTGATCGCGCGGGCGGCGGCATCACGCACGCGGCCGGGATCACCGTCGGCCATGAGGACCGCCTGCTGCCAGCGCGGGTCGCGGATTCCGGCGGGATACCCGGAGCGCGAGTCCAGCAGATCGAAGGCGTACGGGACCAGCGAGGTGACCGGCGCCCGCCCGACGGGCCCGGGGGACGGGCTGTCGGTTTCCCGTCCGGCAGATCCAGCAGATCCAGCAGGGAGGGGGACGGACTCGGTCGCGTCCGCACCGGCCAGGGCCGGGGCGTGGAAGGCGCCGATGACGGCTGCGACGCGGCGGCCACCGGCGGTGGCCTCGGTGAGGACGCGGCGCATGTGGGCTTCGCGGGCGAGGTCGATGGCGGGGATGCCGCCGGTGGCCGCCGCGTCCTGGCGCAGGGCCCAGCCGACGCCGAGGGCGGCGCGGCGGACGGCTTCGGGTGTGCAGCCGGGGGCGAGGACCTCGACGGCGCGGTCCCAGAGGTCGTCGCCGTCGCGTCCGGTGCCGGCGGCGGTGAGGCCATCGGCGTAGGCGGGTTCGGCGCGGGCCGCCGGGGTCTCCTCGCCGTGGTCCGCACCGGTCGGTGCTGACCAGCCCGCGTCGGCCAGCGGAAGGTCGCAGCACAGCACGGCGGCCCCTCGCTCGCGGGCCCAGCGGATCGCGGCGAGTTCCGGCGAGAAGTCGGCGAAGGGGTAGAAGGCGAGCCCGCCGTCCTCGCGGGCGCCGGCGACGGCCAGCGGTGCGACGGCGCGCGGGTCGGCGAGATGCGGCAGCCACCGCTGGAAGTCGGCCGGCAGCTCGACGCACACCACCTCGGCCCCGGCCGCGTCCAGCAGGGCGGGCACGGCCCAGGCCAGCGCGGGGCTGTGATGGCGTACGCCGAGAAGGTACGGCCGGACGGAGGCCGCGAGTGCTGCCACCGCCTCCCGGGGGTCGGCGACGGATGTCCTCGGCGGCGCGGCGGTCACCGCCGCCTGGTCGACGGTCAACGCAGGTTCTCCCGCAGGTCCCAGAGGCGGCGCCACAGGGCGGAGCCGTCCTCGGCGCGGCGGCGGACCGGGCCGTCCCAGTAGCCGAGCAGGCGCCCGTGGTCGGCGGGGTCGTCCTTGCGTACGACGCCGAGGAGATGCCCGGGTACGAGGTCGAGGAGGTCCCCGGCGGGGAGGTAGGCGGCGGCCAGGCCCAGGGAGGCGGCGACCTGCACGGCCTCGGCCGTGGACATCACCGTGCCGGGCCGCTCGACGTCCCAGCCTTCCGCCGAGCGGCCGGAGCGCAGGTCGCGGAAGACGGTGACCAGCGCGTCCAGTACGGCGTCGTCCACACCGAAGGCGGCACCGGCCCGCTGGACGGCGGCGGTGGCCTGACCGCGCACGAGAGC
Organism: Streptomyces sp. NPDC020898; assembly: GCF_044333925.1. Lineage (NCBI taxonomy): Bacteria > Bacillati > Actinomycetota > Actinomycetes > Kitasatosporales > Streptomycetaceae > Streptomyces > Streptomyces sp. NPDC020898. The sequence goes on along the minus strand of NZ_JBIRRV010000007.1, from coordinate 235,740 downwards.
GGTCTCGGCGTCGGCGTCGGCGATGGGGTGGACGGTCTCGAAGTTGAAGCGCCGCTTGAGGGCGGCGGACATCTCGGAGACGCCCCGGTCACGGAGGTTGGCGGTGGCGATGACACTGAAGCCGGGTACGGCGGGGACCAACGCGTCGGGTGTGCCCGCGAGTTCGGGCACGCTCAGGCGCCGGTCGGACAGGATCGACACCAGGGCGTCCTGCACCTCGGGCAGGCAGCGGGTGATCTCCTCGATCCGGGCGACCTGCCCGCCGCGCATGGCGGTCAGCACCGGGGAGGCCACGAGGGCCTGCGGGGTGGGCCCCTGGGCGAGCAGCAGGGCGTAGTTCCAGCCGTAGCGGAACGCGTCCTCCGTCGTGCCGGCGGTGCCCTGCACGGTGAGGGCGCTGGTGCCGCTGACGGCGGCGGCCAGCAGCTCGGAGAGCATCGACTTGGCGGTGCCCGGTTCGCCGACCAGCAGCAGGCCGCGCTCACCGGCGAGGGTGACCACGCAGCGTTCCACCAGGGCGCGTTCGCCGACGAACTTGGGGGCTATGGCCAGTCGCGCGGGCAACGTCTCATGCGGTTTTGGCAGGTGCAGGCTCTCGCCACCGCTGCCGCAGATGAAGGTGACCACGGCACGCGGGGTCAGCGCCCAGCGGGGCGGGCGCGGACCGTCGTCGTGGGCGGCGAGGAAGGCGAGTTCGGCGGCGTGGCGCTCCTCGGCCGGCAGTGTCTGCCGGGCCGGGAGGGCTGTCGCCTGTTCCATCAGGGTCATGAAGTTCCTTGTGCTCTACGGGGTGCCATACGGAAGTTGGGCTCTGGGGCGGGGTGCGGCGCCGGACCGCCCGGCACCGCACCCCGTCGCCGCCGGGTTCAGCGGCGCCGGCCGCGCCGGACCTTGAGCTCCTGGAAGCGCGGGCCGTCGCCTTCGCGGACCCGCTGCCAGGCCCTGCGGTAGAGGTCGGCGACGGGTTCGGCCGGCACGATCACCCCGAGCGCCGGGTGGTCGCCGCCGACCAGGTCGTACAGGGGCAGCTTCCACTGCTCCAGCGGAAGGCGCGGGGACCTGGGATCCACCCAGCCGCCGGGCAGGAAGAGCGAACGCCCCGCCCGGGTGCGGCTGGCCTCGACGACGAGACCGGACGCCGCCAGTTCGGCGCGGGCCGCCTTGAGCCGGGCGGCCCCACCCCGATGTTGCTGCCATCCCGTCCAGCGCGCGGTGTTGCGGTCGGTCGGGTCGGGCATCGCCAGCAGCATCAGGTAGAGCACGGCGGCGTCCTCCCCGATGCCGTACTCCTTCGCCGCCTCGCCGACCAGGCCGGGCACCGACCGGGCAGGGTCCTGCGGCCACCAGGTGCCGTCCTTGTCCCGCGCCCCCGCCTCCGGGTCACCGGGATCGGCCAGGAGAGCCGCGAAACGCGGGTCGCCCGCGGTGCGCAGCGCCACCTCGGCCGGGAAGAGCCGCTGGTCGCCGGTGCGCAGGACGGACAGGTACGGGTCGGTCCCGGCCTCGTCCAGCAGCGCCGTACGGATTCCGGGCGCGGGCTGGTCGTCGTGGGTGGCCATGATGACGGCGCCGTAGCGCTCGTAGCCCTCGCCTGTCTCGGTGGGGGCGCCGGCCACCTTGCGGAATTCGGACAGGCTGACGTACTCGTCGAGGTCGAGCATCAGCCCGGGGCCCGCCAGCCGGTACCGGACGGCGGTCAGTGCGGCCGGGAGGGCCGCCCGGATCGGGTCGCCCGCCGGGAGCCGGTGGGCCAGCCAGGCGGCCAGAGCGACGGTACTGACCAGGGTGTGGGCGGTGAAGCCGGTGGCCTCCTTGTCGACCGGGCGGACCCGGTCCCCGCTGACGTGCCAGGTCAGATCGCGGCTCAACTGCGGTTCGGCGGCCGGGTCGAGGAGCGCGGGCAGCGCCCGGCTCGGCTCCCACGATGTCTTCACCGCGCGGACGGCCTCCGCGAGCAGCGCTTCGGGGACGGCGGCCCGCCGGCCCAGCTCGGCGTTCCAGACCTGCGCGGCGGCGGCCACGTCGGGGCCTTCCGTCCACAGCCGTGCGGGTTCGGCGGGCAGCAGCGCCCGGACGACGGCCCGCCGGAAACCCGCGTCCAGACCGCGCAGCTCGTCCTTGGCCACGGCGGCGTCGGCCACCTTCACCCCGAGCGTCGTACGGGCCTCGGGGCTGAGGAAGTTCCGCTCGTACGTGTCCATCCGCGGGAGGCCGGCCACGACCAGCTTGGCCGTGGTCGGCATGACCCCGGTCAGACGGGCGAACTCCTCGGCGGCCTCGGGGAACCAGGGCGCCGCCCCGCGCCCGGCCAGCTCGGTCAGGAACGTCCCGAGCCACCCGGCCTCCCGGGTCTCGCCCACCGGGGACGAGGACGCCACCGTGTAGGGCGCGGGGACCTCGAACAGCCCGGCCGGGTCGTGGAAGAGGGCCGTGAACTCGCAGCTGCCGGTGTCCGGGAGTTCCCAGCCGACGAAGGCCAGGAACGCGCCGCCGCTCAACCGGAGCAGACCTCGCCAGGACCCGGACCGCACAGTGCCGTCGGCCAGGGTGAACAGGCCCCTGTCGAGACGTAGTTCGAAACGGCGCCACCGCGTCGGCTCGACGACCGCCAGGCCCTGTGTGTCCAGTTCGCGCAGGAGTTCCCCCAAGGCCTCCCGGTGCTCCGGCTCGGTGGTCGCGGCAGCGGCCCGGAAAGCCGCTGTGACGGGCAGGTCGGGAAGGGACTCCCAGTCCAGCCGTGCCGACGGCAGTTCCGGGCCGTCGAGGTGCAGGCGGACCGCCGGAGCCGGCTCGGAAGCGTCCCGCAGCGCCTCGCCGACGAACCGCACCTGGCGCCAGACCTGGTCGGTGTCGTCGGAGCCGTACCCGTACCGGGAATGGACGAGGCCGAGGCCGCCCAGCGCGGCGTCGAGCAACCCGTCGGCCGGACCGGCGGGCCCTTCCTCCTGCTGCCCGCCCGCGAGTTCCAGGGCGAGCCGGGCAGCCGCCGCGTCCAGCGCCGCCCGCTGGGTGGCCGCGAACCGCACCACGGCGGCGATGCCCGTCACCAGCGCGTCATGACCGACCTGCGGCAGCAGCGTACGGATCAGCGCGGGCAGCTCGTCCGGGTCCGCTGCCGCGCGCTCCCGGGCGGCATCGGTCAGCAGCGCCGCCACCGTGTCGCGGTCGACGCGGCGCAGCGCCTCGGAGCCCTGCGGGTCGCGGGGCCGGAGGAGGTGCCAGAAGCGCAGCGGGGGCAGCACCAGGGTGCCGGCCGCGAACGTCCCGGGCCGGTTGTCCGTCTTGGCCGTGGCCGTGACGACGCCGTCCTGGTCGATCAGCTTGAGGCTGTAGGAGCCCGTGACGACGGCCACCGGCCGGTCGGCGCCCGGGAAGAGCACCGCCCGCACCGGCCGGCCGGCATCGGCGGGCAGGACGACGGCGTTGCCGGCCAGGTCCTCGCCGCGCAGCGAGCCGTCGGGCAGCTTCACCACGCGCCAGCCCAGCAACCCGCCGTCCGGAGCGGGCAGCACCCAGCCGGACTCGAAGACGCTTCCCGCCGGGGCGGTACGGGTGGCGTCGGCGAGGAAGCCGGGCAGGCTCTGCCGGCCGCGCTCGCCGGTGGCAGGGTCGTATTCGTACCACCCGGCGGTCTCACGGTTCTGGCCGTCCCAGTCCCACACCCAGTACGAGGTGCCGTCGCTGATCACCGACCGTTCCTCGGGCACGGCGGTGTCGCCCCGGTGCACCACACCGGTGCCCGTGGTCCGGCCCCCGCCGGGCAGCGGGAGGGTGACGGCGCCGAGGTTGCCGAGATAGTTCACCTGGGTGCCCCGGGTGCCGGAGCCCTGCACGGGCTGCCGGCGGTCGGCGGAGTGGTGCCAGTAGCCGCGCAGTTCGCCGTGCACCTCGCGGGAGCGCCAGTAGACGAGCAGTTCGCCGTCCACGTAGTGGCAGCCCGGCTCGCCGTAGCGGTCCTTGTCCGGAATCCGCAGGTCGTGGGTGAGCACGGTGCCCTCGGCGCCGAGCACCCGGACCTGCGAGGAGCCGGAGGCGATCAGATACGGCCAGGCGTCCGCGACGACGAGGTCGTCGATGTCCTTGGCGGGTACGAGGGCGGCGGCCGCCTCCTCCCAGGCGGGCCAGCCCAGCTCGTCGAGGAGCCCGGCCCGCAGGGTCCGTACGACGACCGGGGCGAGGTCGGTGCCGACCGCGGCGCGTACCTCGTCCTCGGCGAGGGCCAGGGTCTCGCCCGGCAGCCACGTCAACCGGCCCAGGGCGTCGGGCAGTTCCGGCAGACCGACGGCGGTGAACCGCCCGGCGACCGCGCGCACCCACTCCGTCAGCATCGGCCGCCCGCCCGGGGAACGGGCCAGAACCCGCAGGGCGCGCAGACCGTCCTTGTCGTTGCCGAACCGGTCGGCCCCGCGCCGGAACGCGGGCCGGAAGCGGGCATCGGCCTCCAGCGCGACCAGATCGCGCGGGTCCTCACCCTCCGCCCACTGCTCCAGGTTCAGCCGGGCGCGCTCCTCGGGGTCGGCGACCGGCAGCTTCAGCGACAGCAGCAGGTCCAGCAGGTCCACGTCATCGGTCGTGACCGGCAACGTCCCACCGGACCCGGCGAGTTCGGTGCGCAGCCGGTCGGCCATCCGCTCCACCAGCGGATACAGTCCCGGCAGACGGCCACGCCGTCGCCACCCGGAGTCACGGAACGTCAGGAACCGCGCGAGCCAGCCCGCGGCCCCGTCCGCCGGGCGCTCGGCCTCCGGCAGCGTGTTGTCGCAGAGCCCCGCCGTGGCGCCGGACTCCTCCAGCAACTCCAGCCACAGCCCCGGCAGTTCCCTGTCGTCGCCCGAGGGCATCAGTTCCAGCAGCGTCCCGCGCACCTCCGGTTCCTGCCGGGCCAGTGCCACCAGCGCCGGCCGGTGGCCCTTCCACCAGCCCGCAGCCGCCCGCAACGTGGCGGGCAGCGCCAGCAGTTCGGCCAGATACGCGCCCTCCTCCGCCACCGGGTCCAGGCCGGCGGCCTTGGCCAGCCTGCGCAGATCGCCCGCCATCTGCGCGGACGGTGCCAGCCCGCCCGCCGTACGTCGCACGCACAGTCGGCGGAACCGGTGGAACGCCTCTTCCGCCGGGACCCGCGCCACCAGCTCCTTCGCGTACCCCGACAGCACCTTCACCGGCAGCGCCCCGGCGAGCGCGAACTCCAGGAACACCGCGTCCAGCCGCTCCTCGTCGACCGTCAGACCGTGCTCGGCCTCGGACCTGCGGGCCCGGGTGAACATCTGCGCCGCGTACGTGGCGTTCTCCACGCCCAGGAAAACCCGGCCGGCCTGCTCGTAGAAGGTCGGCAGGAAGTGCGGCACGGCGGCCGCCAGCTGACCGGCGAGCACCTGGTAGGCGTCCAGCGCGGCCTTCGGCTTGGACTTCGCCTGCCGTGCCACCCGGTCCAGCTCCGGTACGACGCCCAGCGCGTGGTGGCCGTCCGCCGGGTGGTGCACCAGCACCCACTCCGGGAAGCCCAGCGACTGCCGCAGGCCGAGACCGACGTCGGCCGGTTCGCCCTCCGGCTCCAGGCCGAGGAAACCGGCGGCCAGGTCCTCGGCCGCCCCCAGCTCGGCCGCGACCAGCCGCACCACCACCCGGCCGTCCAGCCCCGGATGCCGGTACGCACGCGCGGTCAGCGGCACCGCCCGCTCACCGGCCCCCTCCGTACCCGGCGGCAGCACCGCCCCGGCCGCCAGCAGCTCGGCGGCCTCCACCTGCCCGATGATCCCCGTGTCGCTCATGCGTCCTTGCCCTCCACGATCTTGCGGCCGGCGTACAGCGCCGCCGCCATGCGCATCCCCTCGGACCAGGCGACCGGGCCGACCCGGAACGGCCGCACCGTGCGACCCTCGTCGTCACTCCAGGTCAGGCCGCCCGTCTCGGTGTCCCCGTCCCAGTACGGCTCCCCGATCCACACCGACGCCTCGACGCTGCGCCCGGCGTCCCGCACCCGGCAGGTCGCGTAGCCGCCGGACACCCGGTAGCCCAGCGAGGTGGCCCGCGCGGCCAGCCCGAACCGTGAGTCGTACGTCCCGCCCGCGAACTCCCGTATCTCGGTGACCGTTTCCGCGAGGCCGTCCGGCCTGAGCCAGGTGGCCCGGTGGATCTGCTCCACCCGCTGCGTCACGCCCAGCTCCGCCGCGAACTCCCGCAGATCCTCCAGGTCGGGCAGCAGCACCGGGTGCGGCAGCGTCACCGTGCGCGGCGACAGCCGGACCGTCTCGCCGTCCAGGTTCACCACCCGCAACTCACCGGCGTCCGTCGCGTCCCGCAGGAAGCCCACCTCGTCCGGGTCGTCCCCGACGACCGCCAGGTCACGCAGTGCCGACTGCCACGCCTCGTCCGGCCACAGCCGGGCCAACAGCCCGGTGGGCACCGGCAGCGACGACACCATCCAGGTGTCCACCTGCGCCACGCACGCCACCGCGTGCCGGTCCAGCCACTCGCCGAACCGCCGCAGCCGATCCGTCTCCGGGTGCTCCCGCACCGCCTTCGGCAGCGACTTCAACTGCCGCCCCGCCGCCCGCCCGGACGTGGCCCGCGCGGCCACCCGGCCCTCCACCAGAGCGACTTCGTACCCGTCACCCGCCGACAACCAACCCATCGGTCCCCACCCCTGACACCGTCCGGAAAACAGCACGCTTGAGCCGGTGCGTCCCGGTCTCGCTGCGACGATGCGGCGAACGTTATCGGCAGCCACTGACAAGTGATCCGGCGGAGCCTCCGGGGCGAAAAGGGGAGAACCTCTCCGGCGTCTGTCAGGGCATGGCGCCGTTCGTCAGCAGGTCAGCGAACTCGGCCTGCCGGCCCCGCTGTTGGAGGACGTCGGGGAGGCCGGCCCGGCGATCGTCGACATCACCGGCGAGGCCGGAACCGGCGAGATGCGACTACCGGCGGAGTACTGCGCGCCGTTATTTCGATGGCGCCGCGCCCCGGGTACCTCTAGGGTCGATGGTGTTCGAGCGGCACCTTGCGGTTGCCGTGTGTGACCTGTGCTGGGGAGGTGTGACCGATGGCTGTCGTTGAGATGGGCGCTGCCCGCATCCGGAAGTTCATCAAGTCCACCCCCGTGGTCTCCGGCTGACCTCATTCTTTCCCGCGCCGATGGGCGCGGTGCCGGGGCCACCCTTGTGAAGGGTCACCCCTTGTCTTTCTCGTCTCTTCCGGGTTCGTCCTCGGCTTCCTCGCATCCGCTCGTGCCGTATGGCTGGGACGCGGAGTGGGAGTCCGGGTTCGTGCCCTTCGCCGGGCAGGGTCTGCTGCCCGGCCGTGTCGTGCGGGTCGACCGCGGTCTGTGCGACGTCGTCACCCCGGCCGGCACGGTCCGCGCCGACACCGAGTTCGTCGTTCCCCGTGACCCGATGGAGGTCGTGTGTACGGGGGACTGGGTCGCCGTCGACCCCGAAGGCAGCGATCCGCGATATGTACGGACGCGGCTGCCGCGCCGTACCGCCTTCGTGCGCTCGACGTCGTCGAAGCGTTCCGAGGGCCAGGTGCTGGCCACCAACATCGATCACGTCATCATCTGCGTGTCCCTCGCGGTCGAACTCGACCTCGGCCGGGCCGAACGGTTCCTGGCGCTGGCCTGGGAATCGGGTGCGCAGCCCGTCGTGGTGCTCACCAAGGCCGACCTCGTGCCGGACGCGACGACACTCTCGTACCTCGTCCAGGACGTGGAAGCCACCGCTCCCGGGGTGCCGGTGCTCACCGTCAGCTCCACCGACGGGGACGGCATCGACGTCCTCGCGGCGGTCGTCTCCTTCGGTACGGCCGTGCTGCTCGGGCAGTCCGGTGCTGGCAAGTCGACGCTCGCGAACGCGCTGCTCGGCGCGGACGTCATGGAGGTCCAGGCCACGCGCGACGCCGACGGCAAGGGCCGGCACACCACGACCACCCGCGACCTGCTCGCCCTGCCCGGCGGGGGCGTCCTCATCGACACCCCCGGGCTGCGTGGCGTCGGCCTCTGGGACGCCGGTGCCGGCGTCGGGCAGGTCTTCGCCGAGATCGAGGCACTCGCCGCCCGGTGCCGCTTCCAGGACTGCGCCCACACGGCGGAGCCCGGGTGCGCGGTGCTGGACGCGGTCGACTCGGGGGCGCTGGCCCACCGCCGCCTCGACAGCTACCGCAAGCTGCTGCGCGAGAACCAGTACATCGTCGCCAAGACCGACGCACGGCTGCGGGCGGAGATCCGCAAGGACTGGAAGAAGAAGGGGGCGGAGGGGAAGGCGGCGATGGAGGCGAAGCGGGGGCGCCAGCGGTAACTCTGCGCGCCTGCGGTTCGAGGGTGCCCGGCAAACGGACCGAGACGGGCGGGTGGGTGGGTGGGTGGGAAAATGTCGTGTCCGAAAGCCGCCAGCGGCACCCTCCCCCCGTGCCGCAGACTGGACCACGTGACCGACGAAGACACCAGGTACGAGGCTGTGCGCAGCAGGGACGCCCGGTTCGACGGCGAGTTCTTCTTCGCCGTCGAGACCACCGGCATCTACTGCCGGCCCAGCTGCCCTGCTGTCACGCCGAAGCGGCACAACGTGCGGTTCTATCCGACGGCCGCCGCCGCCCACGGCGCCGGCTTCCGGGCCTGTCGGCGTTGCCGGCCGGACGCGGTCCCCGGCTCCGCCGAGTGGAACGTCCGCGCGGACGTCGTCGGCCGGGCGGTGCGGCTGATCGGCGACGGAGTCGTGGACCGGGAGGGCGTCGCCGGGCTCGCCGTACGGCTCGGGTACAGCGCACGGCAGGTGCAGCGGCAGCTCACCGCCGAACTCGGCGCGGGCCCCGTCGCCCTGGCCCGGGTCCAGCGGGCGCACACCGCACGGGTGCTGCTGCAGACCACCGGGCTGCCGGTCACGGAGATCGCGTTCGCCTCCGGGTTCGCCAGCGTCCGCCAGTTCAACGACACGATCCGCACGGTGTACGCGGCCACCCCGAGCGCCCTCCGCACCACGGCCCCCCGGATCACCCCCTCGACCGTCTCCGCCCCACCCGGTATCCCCCTCCGCCTCTCCCACCGCGGCCCCTACCACCGCGCCGCCGTCTTCGACCTCCTCGCCCGCGAGGCCGTACCCGGCGTCGAGGAGATGACCGGCAGCCCCGGCGGCCGTACGTACCGCCGGACGCTGCGCCTTCCGTACGGCACCGGGATCGCCGCTGTCGACGAGGGCGGGAGCAGGCACAAGGGCCGCTGGCTGGAGGCCCGGCTGCACCTCACCGACCTGCGCGACCTGACGACCGCCGTACAGCGGCTGCGACGGCTGTTCGACCTCGACGCCGATCCGTACGCCGTGGACGAGCGGCTCGGCGCTGACCCCCGCCTCGCTCATCTGGTCGCGCTGCGGCCCGGCCTGCGTTCGCCCGGTGCCGCCGATCCGGCGGAGCTGGCCGTACGGGCGCTGGTGGGGACGGCGGCGGGGGAGCGGCTCGTGACGCGGTACGGCAAGCTGCTCGACGCGCCCTCCGGCAGCCTCACCCACCTGTTCCCCGAACCGGCGGTCCTGGCGGAGGCGGCGGAGACGGAAGGGCGCGGCGACAGCCCCCTCGGCGCTCTCACCGCCGCCCTCGCCGACGGCACGCTGCGGCTGGACCCCGGCGCCGACCGCGACGACACCCACCGCGCACTGCTCGCCCTGCCGGGACTCGAACCCCGTACCGTCGCTCTCGTCCGGGCCCGTGCCCTCGGCGACCCCGACGTGGCGCCGCCCGGCGTGGACGTGCCCGACACCTGGCGCCCCTGGCGCTCGTACGCCCTCCATCACCTCATCGCCGCAGGCGAGTGGGAGTCCGCATCATGACGACACACCCGACCACCTCACCCATGGCTGCTTCCGTGACCGCTTCCCCGTCCGTCCACTGGACCCACCTCGACAGTCCCCTCGGCCAACTCCTCCTCACCGCCGACGAGTCGGGCGCCCTGACCTCCGTCTCCGTGCCCGGACAGAAGGGCGGCCGGACCGTACAGGACGGCTGGCGGCACGATCCCGGGCCCTTCCGTACGGCGGGCGAACAGCTCGCCGCCTACTTCGCCGGTGAACTCACCGAGTTCCGGCTGGAGTTGAAGAGCTCCGGGACCGACTTCCGGGAGCGGGTCTGGGACGCCCTCGACTCGGTGCCGTACGGGGAGACCACGACGTACGGTGAGATCGCCGCGCGGATCGGCGCCTCCAGGATCGCGGTACGGGCCGTCGGCGGTGCGATCGGCGCCAATCCGCTGCTCGTCGTCCGGCCCTGTCACCGGGTGATCGGCGCCGACGGCTCCCTCACGGGATACGCGGGCGGCCTCGACCGCAAGCGTCACCTGCTCGGCCTGGAGGGCGTCCCGCTCACCCCGTAGCTCAGCCGCTGCCCTCCTCCAAGCCCCAGCTGTGGATGCGCCTCGGGTGGACGCGGATCAGCTCGTCGCTGAAGTGCGGGCCCAACTCGTGTGGGCCCGTGAGGAGTTCGGCCTCGCCGCGGATGTCGACGCCGCGCACCTTCCACGGGTGCACGCTCACCACGTCGTCGACGACCAGCGCGACCTTCGGGTTCTTCTCCAGGTTCCGCCACTTCTTGGTGCGGCCCATGGCCTGGCCGCCGATCAGGATCGTCCCGTCGTCCTGCGGGAAGAAGCCGACGGGGTTCGCCTGCGGCTGGCCGTGGGGGTCGACGGTGGCGAGCCGTCCGAGCCGCTGGGTCCGGAGGTAGGTGCGCTCGGCCGCGCTGAATTCGGTCATGCCGGAAGCCAAGCACGCGGGCCCCGGCAGACGCATCGGAAAAGCGGGTGTACGTACGAACGAACGTGCGTGCCGCCAAGGGTGTGACATGGCGGGGGCGCGGCTGACCGTTCGGGGAACCATGCGCACATGACCCGCGCGATCATGGTTCGGCACCTCCTCGCGGCCCTGCTGGCCGCCGTGGCAATCGTCCCGCCCGCCGCGAGAGCCGACGAGGGGCCCGCCGTCCAGGCATGGCCCCCGGCCCCGTCCGCCGCTCCCGTCCGAGAAGCAACCGCGCCCCGTGTCTGGACCGGGACCTGGGAGGCCGCCGCCTCCGGAACGGTCCCGGCCAAGCCCGGCGCCTCGCTCCGCAACGTCCTGCATCTCAGCGTCGGCGGCAGCGCGCTGCGCGTCCGCCTCACCAACCGGCTCGGCACAAAGCCCCTTTACCTCGGCGCCGTCACCGTCGCCCTCCAGGCACCCGGCCGGCCGAAGAGCCCGGACGCCGTGCCCGGCTCGATGCGTGCGGCCACCTTCGCGGGCGCCCGTACGGTGACCGTCCCGGTGGGCCAGGACCGCGTCACGGACACCGTCAAACTGGCCGTACCGGCGGGCGCCAACCTGCTCGTCACGGTCCACACCCCCGGCGACTCCGGTCCGGTGACCTACCACCGTACGGCCAAGCAAACCAACTTCCTGGCCACCAGCGGCAATTGGGCCGCCGTGGAGGACGGCGACGTCTACACCAAGACTCTCGGGTCCTGGTACTACGTCACCGGCGTGGACGTCCTCGACGCTCCCGCCGCCGGGAGCGTGGTCGCGCTCGGCGACTCTCTCACCGACGGTGTCGGCACCACCTCCGACACCAACCGCCGCTGGCCCGACCGCCTCGCCGACCGGCTCGCCGCACTGCCCCCGAACCGGCGCCTGGGCGTTCTCAACGCCGGTATCTCCGGCAACCGCGTCCTCCTCGACGGCGCCGGCCCGCGCGCCCTGACCCGCTTCGACGCCGACGTCCTCTCCCGGACCGGCGTACGCGCGGTGATCGTGTTCGAGGGCATCAACGACATCAACGGCACCCCCGCACAGACCGTCCCGCGCGCCTTCGAGGAGGCCTACAAGTCGCTCGTGAGCCGCGCCCACGCCCGCGGTATCCGCGTCATCGGCGCCACCATCACGCCGTACGGCGGCCACGTCCGGTGGAGCGAGGCCCGCGAGTCCGTAAGGCGGGCCGTGAACACCTTCATCCGTGGCAGCGGCGTCTTCGACGCGGTCGTCGACTTCGACGCCGCCGTCCGCGACCCGGCGTTCCCGCACCGCATGCGCGCCGCCTACGACCCCGGCGACCACCTCCACTTCAACGCCGCCGGCATGCGGGCCATGGCCGACAGGATCAACCTGGCGGACCTCAGGAGCCTGTGAGTCAGGAGCCTGTGGGTGAGGAGCCTGTGGGTCAGTGATCCGTACGCGGCAGGCCCCAGCGCGGGGCCTCCGCGTTCGGCCGGACCGGCGCGATCGTCAGGTCCGGCCGCTCTCCCCGGGCCGTGACGATCGCCGACTCGCCCTTCCGCAGGGCGAGTTGGACTGTCCCCTCGCCGAGATCCCGGTAGCGCAGGCGTCTGCCGCGTTCGTCCCGTACGTCCACCGGGCCCGCGATGCCGTGCCGTACGGCACAGGGTGCGCCCGCCTCGCTGACCAGGCGCACCCAGCGCGTGACACCGCCCTCGCGGACCGCGCTCAGCAGAAACGCCCCCTGCGTACGGAAGTTGTGCACCGTGAGGTCCGCCCACGCGGCCGGCAGTGCCGGGAAGACGCGGATCGTCCCGCCCCAGGACTGGCAGACCATGTCGTGCAGTGACTGCGCGGCCGAGAGGGGCGTCTCGATGACCGGGCCCGACTCCTTGTACATGGTGTTGGGCTGGATGAAACGGGCCATCAGCTCGCCCAGGTACTTCAGCGCGTCCTCGCCCTTGCCCAGCAGCGCCGACATGGAGGCCGCGCCGGTGAAGGTGTAACCCTGCAGGGCGCCCTCGAAGCCCACCCAGTGCGCCAACGACCGCTCGATCAGGGCCCGTTCGTCGGGTGTGCGGCCGGTCAGCTCGTACAGCGGATAGACGGCGAGCAGATGCGAGTAGTGGCGGTGGGACTTCGCGAAGGGGATGTCCGCGCCGATCATGAAGCCGTTCGCGTCGGTCGGATAGGCCACCCGTCTGGCCAGCACCTCGCGCCAGCGCGGTGCCAACTCGTCGTCGACGCCCAGCAGTTCGGCGGAGTCGAGGAGCGTGCGACAGCCCCAGGTCAGGAGCATCAGGTCGTAGTTGCAGTCGCGGGAGTTGCCGCCGTATTCCGGGGAGAAGGTGGCCGGCAGGTGCAACCTGCCGTCGGGGCCCGGCTCCAGGAAGTGCAGGTAGTAGGTGATCGCCTTGCGGAGGAGCGGGAACAGGACCTCGCGGAGGATGCGGATGTCCATAGTGTGGCGGTAGCTGAGCCAGACGTTGTGCAGGGCCCAGGTCAGGTTGCCGACCTCGGGGGTCGGCGGGTCCTGGCCGGGGATGCCCACGCCGTATCCGGTGAGGGTGCCCGCCGCGCCGTTGACGAGGTGGGGGTCGGTGGTGCGGGGGATGCCGAGCGAGTCGGCGCGGTACGGCTGTGCCGTCTCCTTGGCCAGGTTGTCCCGGAACTCGCTCAACGCCCGCGTCACGGCGTCGAGTTCGAGGTGGTTGGAGCCGTGGATCAGCCAGTACTCCAGCTGCACGTTGAGGTTCCACCAGGTGTTGGGCCAGGGGGTCGACTCCAGCCAGGGGCCGCAGGTCGCCATCACGGGTGCGTCCCGGCGGGCGGCGGACGCCGTCTTGTACAGCTGAATCCAGTAGAAGCGCTGGACACGGGCGTCGGGGAGGGAGAGGAAGCTCTTGCGGTAGTAGGCGTGCCACCAGGCCCGGTGCGTCGACGCGAGGGCGGAGTAGGGGAGTTGGGAGGCGCCGCGTACCTCTTTGAGCGCCCGGCCGAGTGCCGTGCTCCCCGGGTAGGAGTGCGCCACGTGTACGTACAGCGTCCGGCTCGTGCCCCGGGCGCGCTCCCGCCACGCCGTCGCATGCCCGCCGCCGGCCAGCAGTGGTTGTACCGAGGCACGGATGCCGTCGTACTCGGCGACCTGGGCGGGCGCGTTGCCCTCGTAGCCCTCCGGCAGTGGTTTGAAGGCGGCGCGCGGGCTGATCGCGTCGGCGGGGTGGAACACCCACCGGAAGCCGCGCTCGCCCTCGCTCGGGGTGACCTCGACGGCGAGGACTGAGCGGTCGTTGTGCACCAGGGCGCGCAGGGCGAGCGTGCCCCGGTCGGTGGTGAGGGTGCCGGTGAGTTCGGCGTCGCGCAGACCGAGCCGCCAGTCCAGACCGGTGATCGCGCCCACCGGCTCCAGCGTGAAGTACCCGACGGGCAGCCGCGCGAGCCCGAAGAGGGAGCCGAACTCCGGGCGGTGGTCCTGGACTTCGGAGTGCTGGACGTTGAAACGGACGGCGCTCGTCTCCGCGCCCGGCTCGGCGTAGATGCCGGAGCCGAGGAAGCCGTTGCCCAGGTACGGGCCCTCGTACCAGGTGGCCGGCATCCGCTGCCAGACCAGGTCGGCGTCGTCGAGGACGGTGCGCCAGGGGTCGGCGGTCTGCTCGGTGGTCTGTCCGGCGGTCTGTTCGGAGGTGGCTGCCTGCGCGGGCACGGCCTGGGCGAGGAGACCCCCGCCCAGGGCGGATCCGGTGGCGAGGACGGTACGTCTGGACGGGCTGGGCACGCTGCCTCCCGGCGGCTCGGACCGATCATCCAAGGCATCCGACAATTCATCGGAGCTATCCCGTGATGCAACGTAGAGAAGGGGTGCGTGGCCGTCAATAAGGCGGGAGAGATCCGATGTGTAGAACGTCAGCTCCAGATCGTGGCGCCGAGCCAGGCGCCCGCGATCAGCAGGCAGGTGAAGAGCTCGACGAGGACGCTGGTGCCGCCCGCCCGCATCACCGTCCGTACCGCCGCCACCGCCTCGCCGTGCCGGCCGAGCCGCAGCCGCTCGTAGAGGTAGAGACCGCCCACGAAACCGGGGATCGCGCCGAGCACGGGCAGCAGGAAGAAGCCGAGAAGGGCGCCCGTCCCGGCGTACACCGCCATTCGGGTGGTCGCGCCGCTCGCGCGCAGCCTGCGCGGGGGCAGCTGCCAGCGCACCACCTGGGACAGGAACAGGACGACGGTCGTGCCCACGAGCACCCACCAGGAGACCGCCTGCGGATCCTTGAGCGCCCACCACAGAACCGCGGCCCAGACGAGCCACGACCCCGGCACCCCGGGCACCAGAACTCCGCACAGACCGAACAGCATGACCAGGCCGATCAGTAGGAGGTCCCAGACTCCCATCTGCCCAGCCTGCCGGAAAATGCCAGAAACCGCAGGTCAGGGAAGGGAGGATAGCGGGATCAGGCCCGTCGGTCCCGGCGGTCCCGGGCTACCCAGCCCCGCTCGTACGCGTGCCACCCCAGTTGGAGCCGGGTCGTCGCACCCGTCAGTTCCATCAGCCGCTTCACCCGGCGCTGCACGGTCCGCAGCCCCAGATCCAGCTGTTTGGCGACGCTCGCGTCGGTCAGCCCGGCCAGCAGGAGGGAGAGGATCTCCAGGTCGGCGGCGTCCGGCTGGTCCGGCGTACCCTCGGTGACCCCGTCGTCCGACGTACCCCGGGCGGCGCCGAGCCGCAGCGGGAGCGCGTCCCGCCACACCGACTCGAACAGCCCCGACAGCAGTTCGAGCAGCCCGCTGGCATGGACGACCAGCGCGGCCGGCTCGGCCGTACGCGAGGTCAGGGGTACGAGGGCGAGTGAGCGGTCGGCGATCACCAGCTTGGTCGGCACCTGGTCGACGACCCGCACCTGCTCGCCCCGGTTCAGCGCGGCGGTCAGCTCCGTGAGGCCGGCGGGCAGGTCCAGCACGGACCGCTCGACGACCACGCGGTAGCGGACCCCGCGATCGGCGGCCTGGTCCTCCGCGTGGTTCTCCGGCCCGGTGACGGCCACCGGGGTCCCGGTGACCAGCGCGCACACCTCCTCGCTCGCACCGAGCTGAAGCTGCAGAAACCGCCGCGAGACCGCCGCCGCGCCGGTCACCACCTCGACCAGGTCGTGTACGGCGGGTTCGGCGGCCTGTGCCCGGTACTCCTCGGCGAGCAGCGCGGCGGCCAGTTCCGCCTTCTCCAGTTCGTGCCGCTGCTGGGTGAGCAGCGCGCCCAGCGCGACCCCGGGCGGCGCGGCCACCCAGCGCCCCGGCCGCGACGACGACTGGGCGGCGAGTCCGTGCCGCTCCAGCCGGCGCAGGGCGCGCTCGGTGACGTACTCGCCGAGCGCGAGCCGCCGCGCGAGATCGGGCACGTCGGCGGCGCCCACGGCCACCAGAGCCCGGTACGCCGACTCGTGCGCCTCGTCCAGGCCTATCGCTGCGAGCACCCGATGTCGCCCCTCTCCGAAGTTCTCCACGGCCGCAAAGTCCTTTGCTGCGTGGGCAGTTCATGGCGGGAACCGGCCACGACGCAAACCCGCCTCGGTACATCATCGCCATACCACGTGTCCCTCTGCCAAGGTGTCGCCACCGCGAACCACAGCGGAACCCCAGGAAGACCGGTCACACTCGACTCGGAGCGGACCCGCCATCCATGGGGCCCGCGAGGGCCCGTGGGTTCAGGTCACCCCGGCGTCGCCGGGCGGTTCTCCCGTGGGGGGTGGGGCCGCCCGGCGACTTGTTTCGTACGACTGTTCGTTGTGTCGGCCGACACGCCGTCTGACACGCCGTTATTGGCGGAACGAGCCGCCGGATTTTCCGGATGCCCCGTTTTCATCCGGCCCGTGCGGTGGACAATTGGGGCCATGAGCCAACAGGGGGAGAGGTCCACCGGTCACGAGGACGACTGGTGGGGGCAGTTGTACGACGACTCCACCGAGGACACCGGGCCCACAGCCGCGGGCGACTCCCTGGACGACCGGTTCGCCTCGGCGGCGGACACGGTCGGCGTTTCGGAGGCCGACGCGATTCCCGGTAAGGCCGGAGACGTCCAGGAGACGGCTTCCGCGTACGGGGGAGGGGCACAGCCGGTGTTCGGGCGCGAGACCGTGTCCGGCGGTTCTGACGGTTCCGCCGGTTCCGACGGCGGAGCCTCCGCGCCCGCGGACGCCTCCGTGGAGCGGGAGGGGATGCTGCGGCCTCCGCCGCCCGTGACGCCGCCACGTTCGCTGCCGCCGCAGCGGGGCGTTGCCGCCCACGCACCATGGGACGCGCCGCGCACCAGCGGACCCGGACGGCCCCGCGCCCCGTGGGAGCCGCCGCCCGCCCTGCCCGGGGGCCCGGCGACCTTCCCGCCCGGCCCCAAGCCCCCGGGCTTCCGGGACCGTACGCCCCCGCCGCCGGCCGACGTCGCCCGTTTCCCGGCGGAGCCACCCACGACGGGCCCCGGATCCGCCGCGGAGGGCTCCCCGGCGCCGCCGGACCTCCCTTCCGCCGGACAGGACGGGCGCCGGGGCTGGGGTTCCCCGGCCCGTTCCGTCCGGGCCACCCCGATGACCGGTGCCCCGCGCGACGCGGCCTCCGCCGATTCCGCCGAGGACAGTTCCCCGGCGGAGCCGCCCACGGCGGGCCCTGGATCCGCTTCGGAGAGTTCCCCGGCGCCGCCGGACCTCCCTTCCGCCGGACAGGACGGGCGCCGGGGCTGGGGTTCCCCGGCCCGTTCCGTCCGGGCCACCCCGATGACCGGTGCCCCGCGCGACGCGGCCCCCGCCGAGTCCACCCAGGACAGTTCCCCGGCCGACTTCCCCTCCCTACGGACCCCGACCCGCCGGGACCTCCCCGCACTCCCGCCCGAGACACCGACAGCGTCCGAGCCCTTCTCCAGCACCGTCGACGGGCCTCCCACGACCGTCGACCACGTCGGCTCCGGTCCCCCCACCTACGCCCCCGAACCCACCGCCCTCCCGCCCGCCGACCCCGACGACCTGGGGGACCTCGTCGCGGACACCGTGCTCGACGGGGCGCACTACGGCGCCGCCACGCTCAGGGCCGTGTCCCTGCGCGGGGACTCCGCGCGCTTCCGCGGTGAGCCCCGCCGCGACTCGCTCCTCACCGCCCGCTTCGGATCGGGCGACCAGGCACTTGTCCTTATCGCCATGGCGACCGGCGCCCGTGCCACGCCCGGCGCGCACCGGGCCGCCGCCGAGGCGTGCCAGTGGATCGGGCGGGCCGTGGGGCGCAGTCACGTACGGCTCGCCGAGGACATCCGCGCCGCCCGGCGCGGCGACCTCAAGTCGGGGCTGCACCGGCTCACCGACCGCAGCCTCGGCAAGCTCCGCGCGAGCGCCGCCGAGCAGGGCATCGAGCCCGAGGAGTACACCGCGGGCCTGCGCTGCCTGCTGCTCCCCGCCGATCCGGACTGCCGTACGCGGGTCTTCTTCGGCGTCGGCGCGGGCGGACTGTTCCGGCTCCGGAACGGCGAGTGGCAGGACATCGAGCCGCGGGTCACCGAGCTCCCCGCCGGTGAACCCGTCGTCGGGTTCGGCTCGCTGCCCCACGAGACCCCGGACGGGGACCGGCTCACCATGGACCTCGGGATCACGACACCCCCCAGTCCGTACGAGACCACCCCCGAGCCGCCCCGCGAACCGTTCCGTTTCCGCGCCTCCGTCGCCCGCCCGGGGGACACACTCCTGCTGTGCACCGGCGGCCTCGCCGAGCCGTTGCGCGGTGAGCCCGAGCTGTGCGAGTACCTCACGGGACGCTGGTCCGGTGATACTCCGCCCGGCCTCGCCGCGTTCCTCGCGGACACCCAGGTGCGGGTCAAGGGATACGCCGACGACCGTACGGCCGCCGCCGTCTGGGAGGCGTGAACCGGTACAACCAGACTGACGGGTCGGGGAGTTGCCTCAGTCGGCGCGCGGGGACCACTCGCGCGCCGAGTACCAGTAGCGGGGCATTCCCTTGATGCCGCTCGTCCGGAACGGGCGTCCTTCGTCGTCGATCCGGACCGTGCCGGTGCGGCCCTGGGAGGACCAGTCGAGTTCCAGGTACCAGCGGCAGTCGCAGCTCTCGGTGCGGGCGGTGACCAGGAGTACCTCGGGGTCCTGGTCGGAGACGCGGTAGGGGAAGCGCACCGCCGGGATCGGCTTGTCCAGCTCGCTGCCGGCGACGGAGCGGGCGATCGGCCGGTCCTTGTCGAGGTCGACGGCGATGTACCTGGGGGTGATCATGCCGCCGCAGCCCTGGTCCATGGAGTACGCGGTGCCCGGGGCGGGGTCGGTCCGCCCGACCACCCGGACGCGGAGCGCCTCCAGGACCACGGCCGTCGAGGTCTTCCCCTGCACCGAGATCTCGACGTTGGTGTCGCCGCCGTGCACCGCGTTCTGGGTGGCCGCCCAGGGGCCGGCGTCCTGCGGGGCCGGCGGCGGAGGGACCTCCTTCGGTGACTTGGCGATGACGTAGTCGTGGCCGCAACCGAGCGCCCAGGCCTGGGAGTTCGCGGTCCAGGTGATCGGCGCGGGGGCGGCTGGGGTCGGGGAGGGGGACGGGACCGGGGAGGCCTTGGACGGGGTCCGGTCGGCGGAGAGGGCCGACAGGCTGCCCAGGGTCGTGAGGAGCACGCCTGCCACGGCCGCGGTGACCGTGATCCGCCGTCGGCGGTACCAGGGGCGGAGCGCGGGGACAGGCCCGCTCCGCTCCTCGGACGCCCTCCACGGGCCGTCGTCGTCGGCGGTGTCCGGAGCGGCGACCGCTGCGGGGGCGCCCTGCGCATCGGACGTATCGGCTGAGGCGGACGCACCCGCTACCGACGACGCATCCGCTGCGGCGGAGGCAACCGGTTCGGCGGACGTGCGCGTCCGCTGCCGTGCCGCCACCGCCAGGATCCATCGGCGGTGCAGTTCGACACGCTCCTCCGGCGACGCCCCGCAGAGCGCGGCGAACCGTTCCACCGGGGCGAAGTCCAGCGGGACGGTGTCGCCGGAGCAGTAGCGGTGCAGGGTGGAGGTGTTCATGCCCAGGCGCCGGGCCAGCGAGCCGTAACTGCGGTCCGTGCGCCCCTTCAGACGCGTCAGCAGCGCCGCGAACTCCTCCACATCGTCGTACGTCGACACCCTGCCCCCGTGTTCTCGTGGTTCCCGTGGTCGTCCGCGTCCCGGGACGGTGTCCCAGGCACTCCATATACCTGCACGTCAGAGGGGATGGGATGGTTCCACCCTCGCGGATCGCGTGTCGTCGGTTGCGGATACCCCGAGTGGCGGCCGATGCTCTGGGTGTCGCACCGACCGCCGCCGGACCGACCACCCGGCGCGGCGACCTCCGACAAGCAAGCAACCACTCACGCAACCGATACGGGGAACAGCCATGTCCACTCGCACTGTCCGCGCCACCATGACCGTCACGCTCACCGCGCTCGCCGCGGCCGCACTCGCCTTCGCGGCCCCCGCCGGCGCCACGGGGAAGACGAGCACCCCGGCCCCGCCCAAGTTCCTGTCGGCCGCCGAACTGCCGCCGCACCCCAGCTCCGCCTGGACGGCGGACAAGGTCAAGGACGGCGTACCGGAGGAGCTCAGGTTCTGCCTCGACGCGGCGCTGCCGGGCTACGACTCCCGCTACCGGGAGTTCCGCACCGACCTGGACACCGGCGCCCGCCAGCTGACGTTCGTCGTCGGCAGCGACGCCAAGGCCAAGGCCCTCGCCACGCGGCTCAACAAGGAGATCCGCTCCTGCCCGACGCGGATCGAGCAGTCCGACCCCGAGGTCGAGGCCGAGTTCAAGGACTACGGCACGCTCCCGGTCGAGGAGGGCGCGCACGTCTACGGCCTGCACACCGAGACCTCGTACGGTGCCACCGACATCAATCTCCTGTCGGTCGGCCGGGACGGCCGCGCCGTCACGGTCGTGGGCTGGGGTCAGATGGGCGACTTCGGGGACGCCCCGGTGCCGGCCTTCAAGAAGACGACGACCACGGCGGTCAAGAAGCTCTACTGACCGGCCGTACCGAGCCACTGGCCCGTTCCGCCGATCAGCTGAACTTCCGCACCTCCACGGGGAGAACACCGACATGAACCGCCGCTTCCACCTCGGTCTGCTCGGCCTCGGAATCGCCGCCGTCACCGCGCTTCCGCTGGGGCTGACCGCCTCGGCCGAGGCGACCCCGGCCGCCGTCACGGCGCCCCGGACGGTCGTCGGCAGCCCGTCCGACTCCGTGACCCGGATCGCCGACTTCTACGGCGCCTACATCGACGCCCGGAGCGGCCCCGGCGACGGCGGCAGGCCGGCGGCGGAACTCCGCACGTACTACGTGCACCCCGACTACCTGAAGAAGCTGGCCGTCTGGGAGGAGAAGAACCACGCGGACGGCGTCCTGCGCGCCCAGAACGTCCCCGTCCGCTGGGCGGTCACCGACAACGGCACCGCGGACCGCACGGAGGTCGGCGTCACACTGACCTGGGGCGACCGGAGCACCACCGAGCTGGTCGTCGACATGACCCGCGACCACAGGATCGTCCACATCGGCACGAAGGGCGTCGGAGGGAAGGGCAACGACGCGAAGTAGCCTACGGCCGGATCGGCAGCCCGCACCGGGCAGTTCGGCCGATCCACCACGGTCACGCGCCCCGTCCCCGACTGGACGGGGCGCGTGAACTGTTGCAGCGTCCGCTCCAAGCGCCCCTCCAGCCGCGCCCGGTGGGCGCGCCCGAGGTCCTGATCCGGCCAGTGACGGTCCAACCATCCCTGTACATCAGGTCGTTGATGATTCGACATGACTGCCGTGTTCCGGTCGGGGGCATGGATCCCGTGAACGTGTTCGATCAGGAGGGGACAGTACACCGACGTCCGGGCGGGGGTCATGAAGAGGCAGGTGCGAGGGGGCGGTCCCGTAACCATCGGGGTCTTCCCGGCGGAAGCGGCGGAGGAATCGACCGACAACGACATCGATATCGGTAGCGGCGAGTACGGCGACGGCAATGCTTCTGACCGGGGGGAGGCGTCGCAGTTGAGGCGCAGACTGGGCTGTTCGGATCTGCGGGAGGTGCCCGAGGCACGCAGGGCGCTGCGCGAGCTGCTGCGGCACTGGGGGAAACCCGGCCGCTCGGAGATAGCGGAACTGCTCACCAGTGAACTCGTCACCAACGCGCTGGTCCACACCGACCACGACGCGGTGCTGACGGCCACCGTCTCGCCGCGTGGATTACGGGTGGAGGTGAGGGACTTCGTAGGACGCAGGCCACGACTGCGCGTACCGAACGCCGACGACGGTACGCACGGCAGAGGTCTGGTTCTGGTGGAGTCCCTCGCCGACGCGTGGGGGGTGCGGGCGCACGGGGTGGGCAAGGCGGTGTGGTTCGAACTGGATGGGGGCGCGGCCTGAAGAACAGGCCGCGCCCCCATACCGGTTGTGCTCAGCCGGTCTTAACCGTACTGCTGCTCAAGGTCCCGGAGCTTGCGCTCCAGGGAGTCGAGGCGGGGCAGGGCCATCGTGTCGTCCTCCGCCGTGAGATCGACCGTGATCGAGTCACTGCTGCTGCCACGAACGGGCTGGAGGGAGGGACGGGCGCGCAGAGGCAGCTGCTCCGCGGAGGATATGGCGGGCTCCGAGGTGACCTGGGCGGGCGCCCGCTCCACCTCGACCTGCTGACGGCCACCGCCGCCACCGCCGCCGAACGGGCCGCGGTGGCCCCGGCTGATCGCCTTGAGGTGCGCGCGCTCGGCTCGCTCCTGCTCACGCCTGCGCATACGCGCCTGCTCCTTCTGGCGCCGGTCCTCACGGACCTCGTCGACCGCCTCGTCCAGGCTGCGCACGCCTTCGAGGAGCATCAGCGACCAGGCCCTGTACGTCTCACGGGGCGCCCGCGCCCAGCGGACCATACGGATCTGCGGCAGCGGGCGCGGTACCAGGCCCTGCTCGCGCAGGGCGGCCCGGCGGGTCTGCTTCAGCGCGCGGTCGAAGAGCACCGCGGCGGACAGGGACATGCCGGCGAAGAACTGCGGGGCGCCCGCGTTGTCGAGACCCCGGGGCGCGTGCACCCAGTTGAACCAGGCGGCAGCGGCCGCGAACATCCACACGAGTATCCGGGAGCCGAGCGCCGCGTCACCGTGACTGGCCTCGCGCACCGCGAGTACGGAGCAGAACATCGCCGCTCCGTCCAGACCGAACGGGACGAGGTACTGCCAGCCGTCGGTGAGGTTCAGGTTCTGCTCGCCGAAGCCGACCAGGCCGTGGAAGGAAAGCGCCGCGGCGACCGCCGCACAGCAGAAGAGGAGTACGTAGGACGCGGTGGCGAAAATGGCTTCCTTGCGCCTGCGGCGCTCTTCGGTGCGTTCCCACGAGTCGTCCTGGCTCGCTTTCCCCCCGGAGGTGCGCTTGCCGCGCGCGAGCACCGCAACCGCCGCCAGCACGCCCAGGAGCAGTACGGCGCCCGGAAGCAGCCAGTTAAGCGATATGTCGGTCAGTCTCATCTGGGGTCCCTTGCATTGGGATAGGGCGTAACGCCCGCCATAGTGGCCCAATCCCCTCAGCCCTCAGGGGGTTTCGGGGCAAGAGGCCGCCTAAGGAGGTGCAAGGGGATACTCAGGGCGACATTCTGCTCGAACTGCCGCTTGAGGGGCGGGAGTTGAGTTCGAATAAGACTACCCGTACGGGTGGTTCCACGGAAAGTTCCTGCGACAAGTGAGGAACTTGTGAAGTGCCCGTAACCATGGCGAGACTCAGTCGAACATGATCTTACGGCGGGGATCCTACGGCACGTCATGCCGGGCCGTGGGGGAGGGGTGCCGCCGGGGGCACTGCTGAGGGTTCCTCAACTCGCGGCGGCGGCCACGAGCTTGGCGTCCCGGTCGCTCGCGCAGGTGCGCGGGCAGTTGTCGCACAACTCGTCCGGGCGGATCGTGTAGAAGAAGCAGCAACTGGCCCGGTCGCGGGTGGGCAGCGTCGAGCCGTCCGGCGCGGTCGCCTCCCGGAAGCCCGCCGATCCGACGAACGGCCGCGTCGAACCCGGCAGCAGCAGCTCCAACTCCCGCTGTGCGCGGTCCCCTTCGCCGACGGTCTGTCCTATGTAGTGCAGGCCCTCCACGACGTCGTCGGTCACCACACCCCACAGGGCCCGGCCGCGCCGCCGCATCCGTGGCCCGAAACCGCCGAGCACCGGCTCCAGATGCTCGGTGAGGGCCGCCCGCACCTCCCCGCGCAGCGCCTCCTCGTCGCCGACGACCCGAGCACCGGGCAGTTCCGCCGCCGGGTCGCCGGGCAGACAGGCGAAGGCGCCGGTCCTGACGCCGAAGCGCCCCCGGGTGCGGTGGTAGGAGACGTTCTCGACGGGCAGCCGGGGCACCCGGCGGTCCAGGAGCCACGGAACGGTGATCAGCAGGCAGGCGGTCCAGGCGTAGCGGTGCAGCCCGAAACTGGCGACGACGTCCGGCCGGCCCCGCCGGCCGTAGTCCCGCAGCACCTGCTCGTCGTCCCAGGCGAGGAAGGAGTCGAGCTCGCCCTCGCCGGCCGCGAGTCCGGCCACGGAGACCCATCCGTCACCGCTCGGATGCGGCTCGCCGGGTCCCAGTTCGGTGACGGCCGCGTCCGGGTAGGCCTCGGCGAGCCGGTCGTACGCGTCCGCGACGGCGGACCGGGCCTGTGCGGGAGCGGACATGTCGGGACCACCGCATCTCGATAGATCATTCGATAGCTCAAAGGTAAGGCTTACCTTACCCATCATGCCTGTGATGTGATCCGGATTTAACGCCGGATCCCAGCCGATTCGAGCCTGGACCCGAATCGGGATTTGAACTGACGGAATGTGCGCCTATGGTGCTTGACGGGCGAGTAACAACCCGCCGCAATGACCTCAATGGCCATCAAGATGCCATCAAGCCCGGAGGAGGCCCCCGTGCAGCACGCCGGCCCACAGGGCGCGCACGGCTCGCCCGAGACAAGGGTCCAGGCCGAGGGCCCGGCCGCCGTACGTGTTCCGCCGCAGGCCAGAGCGGCGGACGTGGACCGCGGATGGGGTCCCGGGGCGAGCGGGCCGACCGCCCACAGGGACGCCGGCGCCGCGGCCCCGGGCGACGGCGCCCGCGGCGAGCACACGCACAGTGAGCAGCCGATGCCCCGGCCCCGCATCGAGCAGGCGCGCCCCGTCGTCCAGCGTTCCTCCGTGCGCGGCCAGATCCTCGACGCGCTGCGCACCGCGCTCGTCGGGGGAGAGCTGGCACCCGGGGAGGTGTACTCGGCCCCCGTGCTCGGCGACCGCTTCGGGGTCTCCGCGACGCCCGTCCGCGAGGCGATGCAGCAGCTCGCACTCGAAGGCGCCGTCGAGGTCGTCCCCAACCGCGGCTTCCGCGTCGTGGAACGCGGCGCCCGCGAGCTGGCCGAGCTGGCCGAGATCCGCGCCCTGATCGAACTCCCCGTGATGCTGCGCCTGGCCCGCACGGTGCCCGCCGAACGCTGGACGGAACTCCGCCCCCTCGCCGAGGCGACGGTCCGCGCCGCGTCCACCGGCTGCCGGGCCACCTACGCGGACACCGACCGCGCCTTCCACCGCGGGGTCCTGTCCCTGGCCGGCAACGCCCAGCTCGTCCAGATCGCCGACGACCTCCACCGCCGCGCCCAGTGGCCCCTGATGGGCGCAAAGACAACACCAGGCCGAGCAGCACTGATGGCCGACGCCGCGGACCACACCAACTTGCTGGACGCCCTCATCGCAAAAGACGTACAGCTGGTCCAGTCACTGACACGGGAACATGTAACAGGCGCCCACTGACTCGACGGTAGGGGCGCGGGGAACTGCGCGACAAGCCACAACGAACCCGCACCCGCCCCACAACCGAACAACCCCCCACAGCTGGCGCACCTACGCAGACGCAGCCGGCCGCGCCAACTGCCGCGCCAACCACGTCGGCACCCCACCAAGCAACCGGAACAACCGCCCCGCCTCAGCCCGCAACCTCGCAGCCTCCGGCTCGGACTCCGCATCGGCGAGCGACGCCAACGCCGGCGCCGTACCCACCAGATACCCCAACTCCTCACGAATCCGCAGCGATTCGCTGAACCCGTGCCGCGCCTCCGCCAACTCCCCGTCCCGCAGGGCCAGTCCGGCCAGATGACGCCACGTGAACGAGAGCAGCAGTGGATCGGCGTGCGCGGTCGCACCTGCGTGGGCCCGCCGGTACGCGGCCCGCGCCGCCTGCGGAGAACGCGCCAGGTTCTCGGCCAGCAGCCCCCGCCGGAAGTCCAGCACCGCCCGCCCCGACACCCCCGGCGGGATCAGCGCCGCCGCCCGGCCCAGCGCGGCCCGCGCCTCGTCGGCCCGGTCCCGTACGCCGAGCAGCGTCGCCGCGTACGCCAGCTGCCCGCGCTCACAGGCGGCCGCACCCCGCTCCTCGTCGCTCTGGGCCACCGCCTCCGCCGTACGGAGCGCGTCCTCGGCCTCCGCCCAGCCCTGTTCGGTGTAGAGGCACCGCTCCACCAGCAGCGAGGCCCGCTGGAGCGAGGCGTCGGCCGTGGTGGGTTCGAGCAGCGCCGCCGCATCCGCCCAGCAGGCGCGTGAGCGCAGCCGCCATATCGCGGTCTGGAGCGGATCGTCACCAGCAGTCGTTCCGGAACCAGACATGGCGGTGTACGCCACGTTGCCCTCCCCGAGCACGCCATCGAGCTTGTTGAGTGGTGGCGGCATCTCAGCACGAATCCTGGCACTGGGCCAAGGGGGTGGGTGAAGGAATTCACAAAGTCGGGGAAGAGATCGCGCCCGGGTTGCCGTGCGGCCGGTCCCATCCGGCGTGCGGCAGGACCGCGCGCCCTACGCCCCCGTCACTGACCGGCGTCGTGCGATCAACTCATCCGCAACGCCAGGAAGAAGTCCAGCTTGTCCTCCAGCCGGGACAGGTCACGGCCCGTCAACTGCTCGATCCGCCCCACCCGGTACCGCAGCGTGTTGACATGCAGATGCAGCCGCGCCGCGCACCGCGTCCACGATCCGTCGCACTCCAGGAACGCCTCCAGCGTCGGGATCAGCTCGGCCCGGTGGCGCCGGTCGTAGTCCCGCAGGGGATCGAGCAGCCGGGCCGTGAAGGCGCGGCGGACGTCGTCGGGGACGAACGGGAGCAGCAGGACGTGCGAGGCCAGTTCCTGGTGGCCCGCCGCGCACACCCGGCCGGGGCGCGCCGCGGCCACCCGCCGGGCGTGCCGCGCCTCCTCCAGCGCCCCGCGCAGCCCCTCCGCCGAGTGCACTGCCGCGCTGACGCCGATCGTGAGCCGCCCGTCGTCGTCCAGACCCGCCGACAGCGGGTCCCGTACGGCGGCGAGCAGCTCCTCGGCCAGAATTCCCGCCTCCGAACCGTCGTGCTCCGACGACACCGCCGGCAGCGGTACGAGGGCGATCGCCTCGTCCCCCGTATGGGCCACGGCGATGCGGTCGGAGTGCTCCGGTCCCGTCGCATGCGGGTCGACGAGAATTTCCTCCAGCAACGCCTGGGCCACCGGGCCGCCCTCGATCTCGCCGCCGGCCCAGTCCACGCGGGCCACGACCACCTGCCAGTGCGGGGCCGCGCCGAGGCCCGGCAGCAGGACCGGTGCGGCGACCCGCAGCCGGGCCGCGATCTCGGCGGGCGCGGCGCCCGACTGCACCAGCTCCAGGATCTCCTGCGCCAGTCGCCGCCGTACCGTGCGTGCCGCGTCCCGCCGGTCGCGCTCGACCGCGATCAGCTGGGTGACACCCTGGAGCAGGTCGAGCCGCTCCGCCGGCCAGTCCCCGGCGTCCGCCTCGACGGCCAGCAGCCAGTCGGACAGCACGGTCTCGCGCAGGTCCCGTGAGCCGCCCTGCGCGGCGCTGCGACCGTTGCCGCGAACGGGGAACAGGGAGTACGTCGTGCCGCCCACCGCCACCCGGTGGGGGCTGAGCCCACGTCGGCTCCCCGTGCGGGCCGCCGTCAGGTGCCCGGCCGCCAGTGCCGCGCACACGTCGGGGGCCGGCGCCGGCCCCGAGACCTTCGAACCGGCGATGAGCCGTCCGGCGGGGGACAGGACCCAGGCGCGCAGGTCGAGGTCCGAGCCGAGCAGGTCCAGGACCACGTCAGGGCCGCCGCCCGCCGGGCCCGAGATCATCATCCGGCGGTGCCGGTCCACGACCGCGGCCAGATCCCCGGCACGCTCGCCGGACACCTGCCGTACGACATGCTCGGTGATCGTCGCGAACGCCACCGACTCGTGCACCGCGAACAGCGGCAGCCGATGCCGGGCACAGGCCGCGATCAGGTCGTCCGGGACGTTCCCCAGCTCCGCCTCACCGGCGCCCAGGGCCGCGACCCCGGCCCCCGCCAGGAGCCGTACGAACGACTCGGAGTCCGTCGGCTCCCGGCGCCAGGCCAGACCCGTGAGCACCAGTTCGCCGCCCGAGAGGTAACGGCTGGGGTCCCTGAGGTCGGTGGTCATCACCCCGCGCACCGTGCGGTCCAGTTCGTCCTCGCCGCCGAGCAGCCTGAGGCCCAGCGCGTCGGTGTCCAGCAGTGCGCGCAGCCGCATGTCTCGTCGCCGCCGTTCTGTTTGCGAGCCGCGCTTTTCCGCCTGCGCGGCGCTCACTGTTTCCGGGGAAAATCAGAGAGGTTACTGATGGCCCCTGTTCATACGAATCTACAAGACGATCGCCTTGGCCAGCCAACTCCTTCATGGTTTCCGTGACTGACCCCGGCGGAGCACAGCGCTGTGTACTGAATGCATCCCCCGTGAACAGCACATGAACGAGCCATTGGCACGACCTACGCGACGAAGAGGAAAAGAGCCGGTCATGGACTTCCTTCGCCCCGCCAGCTGGGAGGAGGCGCTCGCCGCGAAGGCCGAGCACCCCACCGCTGTGCCGATCGCGGGCGGCACCGACGTGATGGTCGAGATCAACTTCGACCACCGCCGGCCCGAGTACCTGCTCGACCTCACCCGCATCGGAAATCTCTACGAGTGGGAGACCGACGGCGACAGCGTCCGGCTCGGCGCCTCGGTCCCGTACACCGGCATCATGGAGAACCTGCGTGACGAGCTGCCGGGCCTGGCCCTCGCCTCGCACACGGTCGCCTCCCCGCAGATCCGCAACCGCGGCGGCGTCGGCGGCAACCTCGGCACCGCCTCCCCGGCCGGTGACGCCCACCCGGCGCTCCTCGCGGCGGGCGCGGAGGTCGAGGCCGAGTCCGTACGGGGGACCCGGCTGATCCCGATCGACGACTTCTACACCGGCGTGAAGCGCAACGCGCTCGCCCCCGACGAGCTGATCCGCGCCGTCCGTATCAAGAAGGCGGACGGGCCCCAGCAGTACTCGAAGGTCGGCACGCGCAACGCCATGGTGATCGCGGTCTGTGCCTTCGGGCTGGCCCTGCACCCGGAGTCCCGGACCGTCCGTACGGGGATCGGCTCGGCGGCGCCCACACCCGTCCGGGCCAAGGCCGCCGAGGAGTTCCTGAACGCGGCGCTCGACGAGGGCGGCTTCTGGGACAACGGGAAGATCATCACGCCGTCGGTCGCCAAGCAGTTCGCCGACCTGTGCGCGGGCGCCTGCAACCCGATCGACGACGTCCGGGGCACGGCCAGTTATCGCCGCCACGCGGTCGGAGTGATGGCCCGGCGGACGCTGATGTGGACCTGGGAGTCGTACCGCGGCACCGCCGCCCGCACGGAGGGAGTCGCGTAATGCGCGTCAATCTGACGGTCAACGGACGTCCGCAGGAAGCCGACGACGTATGGGAGGGCGAGTCCCTGCTGTACGTCCTGCGGGAACGGCTCGGCCTGCCGGGCTCCAAGAACGCCTGCGAGCAGGGCGAGTGCGGATCGTGCACCGTCCGCCTCGACGGCGTACCGGTGTGCTCGTGTCTCGTCGCGGCCGGGCAGGCGGAGGGCCGTGAAGTCGTCACGGTCGAGGGACTCGCCGACTACGCCAGACAGCGCACCGAGCGTGCGGAGCACGGCAGTTGCGGAACGGGCGCCTGCGGTACGTCACTTGACGCCGCCAAGCAGTGGCAGCCCAAGGGCGGTACCGACTCGCAGACCGGCGAGGGCACCGAACTCGCCCCGATCCAGCAGGCGTTCATCGACGCCGGCGCCGTCCAGTGCGGTTTCTGCACGCCCGGTCTGCTGGTCGCCGCCGACGAGATGCTGGAGCAGAACCCCAACCCGACCGACGCGGACATCCGCGAGGCGCTGTCGGGCAACCTGTGCCGTTGCACGGGCTACGAGAAGATCATGGACGCGGTCCGGCTGGCGGCGGCCCGGCAGGAAGAGGCGGTCTGACATGCCCGGCAAGAGTTCTCCCCTCGGGACGCCCACCAAGGTCACCCAGGGCTCGAAGACCAAGGGCGGCATCGGCGAGTCCACGCTCCGCCCGGACGGCATCCTCAAGGTCACCGGCGAGTTCGCGTACTCGTCGGACATGTGGCACGAGGACATGCTCTGGGGCCAGATCCTGCGCTCCCCGGTCGCGCACGCCGAGATCGTCTCGATCGACACGGCCGAGGCCCTCGCACTGCCCGGCGTCTACGCCGTCATGACGTACGACGACCTGCCGACCGACGTGAAGAACTACGGCCTGGAGATCCAGGACACCCCGGTCCTCGCCCACGGCAAGGTCCGCCACCACGGGGAACCGGTCGCCATCGTCGCCGCCGACCACCCGGAGACCGCGCGCCGCGCCGCCGCCAAGATCAAGGTGGAGTACCGCGAACTGCCGGTCATCACGGACGAGGCCTCCGCGACCGCGCCGGACGCGATCCTCATCCACGACCACCGCACCGACCACCACATCGGCCACGTCGACCACCCGAACATCGTCCACCGCCAGCCCGTCGTCAGGGGCGATGTCGAAGCGGCTCGCGAGCGCGCCGACTTCATCGTCACGGGCGAGTACACCTTCGGCATGCAGGACCAGGCCTTCCTCGGCCCCGAGTCGGGCCTCGCCGTCCCCGCCGAGGACGGCGGAGTCGACCTCTACATCGCCACGCAGTGGCTGCACTCCGACCTGCGCCAGATCGCGCCCGTGCTCGGCCTGCCCGAGGACAAGGTCCGGATGACGCTGTCGGGTGTCGGCGGCGCGTTCGGAGGCCGCGAGGACCTGTCGATGCAGATCCACTCATGCCTGCTGGCCCTTCGCACCGGCAAACCCGTCAAGATCGTCTACAACCGTTTCGAGTCCTTCTTCGGCCACGTCCACCGCCACCCCGCCAAGCTCCACTACGAGCACGGCGCCACGAAGGACGGCAAGCTCACCCACCTCAAGGCCCGGATCGTCCTGGACGGCGGCGCGTACGCCTCCGCCTCCCCGGCGGTCGTCGGCAACGCGGCCTCGCTGGGCGCCGGCCCGTACGTCATCGACGACGTCGACATCGACTGCATCGCCCTCTACACCAACAACCCTCCCTGCGGCGCGATGCGCGGCTTCGGCGCGGTACAGGCGTGCTTCGCCTACGAGGCCCAGATGGACAAGCTCGCCGACGCGGTGGGCATGGACCGGGTCGAGTTCCGCCGCCTCAACGCGATGGAACAGGGCACACTGCTGCCGACCGGACAGGCGGTCGACTCCCCGGCCCCGGTCGCCGAACTCCTGCGCCGCGTCAAGGCGATGCCGTTGCCCCCGGAGCAGCAGTGGCTGGCGGCGGGCGAGGCGGCGGACGTACGACAGCTGCCGGGCGGCCTCTCCAACACCACCCACGGCGAGGGCGTCGTCCGAGGCATCGGCTACGCGGTCGGCATCAAGAACGTCGGCTTCTCCGAGGGCTTCGACGACTACTCGACTGCCCGGGTACGTATGGAGGTTGTCGGCGGCGAGCCGGTGGCCACCGTCCACACGGCGATGGCGGAAGTGGGCCAGGGCGGCGTCACCGTGCACGCCCAGATCGCCCGCACCGAGCTGGGCGTCACCCAGGTGACGATCCAGCCGGCCGACACCCAGGTGGGCTCGGCGGGTTCGACCTCCGCCTCCCGTCAGACGTACGTCACCGGTGGCGCCGTCAAGAACTCGTGCGAGCTGGTGCGCGAGAAGGTCCTGGAGGTCGGGCGCCGCAAGTTCGGTTCGTACCACCCCGCTTGGGCGACGGCCGAGCTGCTGCTGGAGGGCGGCAAGGTCGTGACGGACGCCGGCGAGGTCCTGGCCGACCTGGTGGACGTCCTGGGCGACGAGTCCGTCGAGGTCGAGGCGGAGTGGCGACACCGGCCGACCGAGCCCTTCGACCTCCGTACAGGGCAGGGCTTCGGACACGTCCAGTACTCGTTCGCCGCGCATCGGGCGGTCGTCGAGGTCGACACGGAACTGGGCCTGGTGAAGGTGATCGAGCTGGCCTGCGCGCAGGATGTCGGCAAGGCGCTCAACCCGCTGTCGGTCATCGGCCAGATCCAGGGCGGCACGACGCAGGGCCTGGGCATCGCGGTCATGGAGGAGATCGTCGTCGACCCCGTGACGGCCAAGGTACGGAACCCGTCCTTCACGGACTACCTGATCCCCACCATCCTCGACACCCCGACCATCCCGGTCGACATCCTCGAACTCGCCGACGACCACGCCCCCTACGGCCTCCGAGGCGTCGGCGAGGCCCCGACCCTGTCATCAACTCCGGCGGTCCTGGCGGCAATCCGGAACGCGACGGGCTTGGAACTCACGAAGACACCGGTGCGTCCGGAACACCTGACGGGCACGGCGTAGTCGTCCCCGCGCCCCGAAAGGACAAAGACCCGGCCCTGCGGGCCGAAAAGCACGGGGCGCAGCCCCTGCTTTTCAGGGGCGCGGGGAACTGCGCGAGAAGCCCCACCGCCCGCACCCGACAACGCACCCCACAAGTACCCCCACTCGCCTCGGGCCGTCCCCCGGGTCGTGCACCTTCCCAATCCCCTATGAACCTTGGGAGACGGCACCATGACCCAGCAGTCACTGGAGCAGGAGTCTCTTGCCGGGGACGCGAGCGCGGAGGCCCGCGTTGTCACTGTTAAGGAGACCGAGAGATGCTGGACATCGCCGAAGAGCTGCACTGGTGGGTCGAGCAGGGACGCGACTTCGCCGTGGCCACCGTCGTGGCTGTGAGCGGCAGCGCGCCCCGCCAACCCGGTGCCGCCCTCGCGGTGGACGCCGACGGCACGGCGATCGGCTCGGTCTCCGGCGGCTGCGTGGAGGGCGCGGTGTACGAGCTGTGCCAACACGCCCTGGCAGACGGCGAGGCGGTCGTCGAACGCTTCGGCTACAGCGACGACGACGCCTTCGCCGTCGGCCTGACCTGCGGCGGCATCATCGACATCTTGGTAACGCCGGTACGGGTCGGCGACCCCGTCCGTCCGGTGGTCGCGGCCGCGTTGACAGCAGCGGCGGGCGGTACGGCGGCGGCTGTGGCGCGGATCGTGTCCGGCCCGGGGGAGCTGCTGGGCCGCGCCCTCCTCGTCGGCCCGGACGGTTCGTACGACGGCGGCTTCGGCGCCCACCCCGAACTGGACCGCACGGTGGCGGCCGAGGCGCGCGCCTTCCTCGACGCGGGCCGCACCGGCACCCTGGAGATCGGCGAGCAGGGCTCTCGTTGCGGAGCGCCGATCACGGTCCTGGTCGAGTCGTCGGTCCCGCCGCCCCGCATGATCGTCTTCGGTGCGATCGACTTCGCGTCGGCGCTGGTCCGCATGGGCAAGTTCCTCGGCTACCACGTGACGGTGTGCGACGCCCGCCCGGTCTTCGCCACCCGGACCCGCTTCCCTGAGGCGGACGAGATCGCCGTCGAGTGGCCGCACCGGTACCTGGAACGGACGGACGTGGACGCCCGCACGGTCCTGTGCGTCCTCACCCACGACGCCAAGTTCGACGTACCCCTGCTCCAACTGGC
The DNA here is from genome assembly GCF_044333925.1 of Streptomyces sp. NPDC020898. Taxonomy (NCBI): domain Bacteria; kingdom Bacillati; phylum Actinomycetota; class Actinomycetes; order Kitasatosporales; family Streptomycetaceae; genus Streptomyces; species Streptomyces sp. NPDC020898. The sequence continues at coordinate 202,186 of NZ_JBIRRV010000007.1, read as the reverse complement.
CCTGCGCCTGCCGGTGGCCTACGTCGGCGCGATGGGCTCCCGCCGGACCCACCTGGACCGGAACGAGCGGCTGCGTGAAGTCGGCGTCACCGAGCTGGAGCTGACGCGGCTGCGGTCCCCGATCGGGCTGGACCTGGGCGCCCGTACGCCCGAGGAGACGGCGTTGTCCATCGCTTCGGAGATCGTCGCCAACCGGCGGGGCGGGAGCGGGGTTTCGCTGACCGGGGCGCATACGCCGATCCATCACGACGGTTCCGAGGCCGTAGCGGGCCGCATCGGGTCGGTGGCCTGACGGTCGGGTGACGTCGGTCAGTCCATCCGCAGCAACCGGTTCACCGCCCGCCCGAACACCGACCGTGCCGCCCGCTCCAGCGTGCGGTCGAACAACGACGGCAGCAGGCGTACGTGCAACTCCTCGCGCCAGATCACCCGTGAGCGGCCTCCCGGGCCCGGGCGTACCTCGATCTCCGCCCAGCCCGTGACGACCCGGCCGCGTTTCTCCAGGTGGCACAGGCCCGGGGTGTCGTCGGTCGGGGGGCGCCAGACGGTGACCTCCATGCGGTCGTCGAAGGCGAGGGGGCCGATGCCCGAGCGGGCGACGAAGACCGTGCCCTCGTGGGTCGGCGGGGGCGTGAGCACGGTGACGCGGGTCAGGGGGACCACGGATGCGTGGCGGGGCCACTCCGTGAGCCGGCGCCACGCCTCGTCGAGGGGGAGCGGCACCGTGCGTTCGAGGAGGAATATGGCCACGGCACGATCGTAGGGAACCGGGAGGCCGGCACAGCACGATCCGGCGTCCTGCGGCGCGTGTTCATACGCGACTCACATACATGGCCCGGCCCGGCATTCACGATGTGGCGTACGCCGGACACGGGCTGTCCAATACCTTTGAACACCTTCCGTCTCCGTACGGGTGTACGGCACCATGGGCGCGACCGCGTGACCCGTGATCCGAAACCCTGGCCGGAGGGCACTGCGTGGACCACCAACTGCACGACAGACTCGACGAGTTGCAGAGCGACCCCTATCCGCACTACGCCCGCGCCCGTGACGCCCAGGGCCTCACCTTCGTCGCCGAACTCGACGCCTGGCTGGTCGCCCGGGACGCCGACGTACGCGAAGTGCTGCGCCGTGCCGAGGACTTCTCCTCGGCCGGTTCCCTGCGCCCCGACGTCATGCCGTCGCCCGCCGCGTTCGCTGTGCTGGGGGGCGGTTTCGGCGGCCGGCCCGTCGTCGTCGGCGCGGACGGAGCCCAGCACCAGGAGCTGCGCGCCCCGATCGTCCGCGGCCTCTCGCCCGCCCGGGTCGCCGCCGTCGTGCCGTACGCAGCCGAACGGGCCGCCGCCCTGGTCGACGCGTTCGTCAACGGTGCATCGGGTGAGTCGGGTGAACACAAGGCCGGGCACGTGGAGTTGATGTCCGCGTACGCCCGGCGCCTGCCCGGAGAGGTCATCGGGAGGGTCGTAGGGCTCGATCCCGCCGACATACCGGCCGTCGTACACGGCGGGTACCGTGCCGAGGAGCTCCTCTTCCGCCCGCTGTCCGAGGGCGAGCAAGTGGCCGTCGCCGAGGACGTGGTGGCGACGCAGCACATCCTCGACCGGTACGCTCGGGCCCGGCACGCCGAACCCCGCGAGGACCTCTGCACAGAACTCGTGGCATCCGTCACCGCCGTCACCCCCGGTGACGGCAGCGCCGAACTGACCCTCGACCAACGCCACGAGGTCGTCAGCCACCTCCAGAACCTGCTGATCGCCGGACACCTCACCACCACCGCGCTCATCGGCACGACGGTCCTGCATCTGCTGCGGCACCCGGACCAGTGGGCGCTGCTGTGCGCGGAGCCGGACCGGATTCCGGCCGCCGTGGAGGAGGCCGCCCGGTACGACGCGGCGATCCAGGGATTCCGGCGCGTCACCACCCGCCCGGTCACCCTCGCCGGCACCGAACTCCCGGCCGGGGCAACGCTGTTCGTCGCCTTCGGCGCCGCGAACAGGGACGGCGTACGGCATCCCGGCCCGGACGGGTTCGACATCACCCGCATCCCGGTCCGCCACCTCGCCTTCGGCTTCGGCGCCCACGCCTGCCCGGGCTCACAGCTCGCCCGCGAACAACTCCGCCTCACCCTCCACGAGTTGACCAGCCGCCTGCCGGGCCTCCGGCTGTCCGAGGACCACCCGGTCACCATGCGCCCGACGATGATCCACCGCTCCCCACAGAGCCTGCACCTGACCTGGTAGCGAGGGCGGCCGGACGGCCGTTCACTTCCCGCGCTCCCGCTCCGGCTCGCCTGCCACGAAGGACCGTTGCCTGACCGGCCGTTCGCGAGCCGTCCCAGTACTTCGGGCACCCGTGCCGACTTCCCTGTCGCGAGCGGCCGTTGGCCGGAGGGCCGTCCCGATGGCACGTCCAGTGCCTTCCGCACCCGCCCCGACTTCCGTGTCACGAACGGCCGTTGGCGGGGCGGGTGTCTGCTCGAACGCCCAGTGTTTCCTGCCCCCGCACTGGCTCGCTTCTCACGAAGGACCGTTGGCCGGCTGGTCGTCCGCCGGCACGTCCCACACCCGCCCCGGCTCGCCTGTCACGAAGGACCGTTGCCCGACCGGCCGTTCGCGAGCCCGCCCCAGCACTTCGAGCGCCCGCGCCGACTCCTCTGTCACGAGCGGCAGTTGGCCGGAAGGCCCGTCCGCTCGCATGTCCAGCACTTCCCGCACCCGCCCCGGCTCCCTGTCACGAACAACCGTCAGCCGGAGCGCCCGTCCGCTCACGCGTCCAGCACCTCCCGCACCCGCACAGCCTCCCCCGTCACGAACGACCGGTTGGCCGCCAGCCCCGTCACCAGGGACCGGGCTCCGTCCGTCGCGTCCGCCGCCCGCCCGAGCGGATCGGCGGCGGCAGCCACATCGTCGGCGCGCTCTCCGAACAGGTCCGCCAGCATCCGTACGTCACCGCCGCCGTGACCCCCTTCGCCCGTGCCCACCTTCACCTCGCGGGGCGGCTCCCAGAAGCGCCGCGACAGCAGTTCCGTACGGCCCGGGTCGTCGCCGTGGAGCGCCGGGTTGCCGCCGGTGGCCCGTACGCCGGGGCGTGTCCACATCGACTCCTCGACCAGTAGCTCCAGGCGGCCCTCGCTGCCGTTGAAGGACACCCGGTATCCCTCCCAGGGCGCGTATGCCGTCAGGTGGTAGGTCAGGGTGGCGCCGGACGCGTACCGCACCAGCACCGCCATGTCGTCCTCGATGGTCACGCCGGGGCCGAACACGTTCTGGTCGCGGTGGTAGCCGTCCTCCCGTTCGGCGTCGAGATACAGCGCGGTCAGTTCGGGTGAGTCCGCCAGGTGTACGGCGAAGGGGTCGTCCTGGGCGGCGGGGGAGCCGTGGGCGCGTGTGTAGGGGCGGGCGAGGCCTCGGCGGTGGCCGGCCTCGTCGCCGTAGAAGAAGAGGTTGCCCTGTGCGTAGACCGTCTCCGGTCGCGTTCCGAGCCACCAGTTGACGAGGTCGAAGTGGTGGGTCGCCTTGTGGACCATGAGGCCGCCGGAGTCGGCCTTGTCGCGGTGCCAGCGGCGGAAGTAGTCGGCGCCGTGGCGCAGATCGAGCAGCCACTCGAAGTGCACCGACCCGACCTCGCCGATCTCCCCGGCCGTGATCAGCTCCCGTACCGCTGAATGCGCGGGGTTGTAGCGGTAGTTGAAGGCGACCCGCACCTCGCGGCCGGTGCGTCGCTGCGCGTCCAGGATGCGGCGCGCCCTGTCGGCGTCCGTGGTCATGGGCTTCTCGGTCACCACGTCGCAGCCCGCCTCCAGGGCCCGCACGATGTAGTCGTCGTGAGTACGGTCCACGGAGCAGACCACGACCAGGTCGACCCCCTCCACCCGCAGCATCGACTCGAACTCCCCGGCCGCGTACGCCGGTACGGGAGGCCGGCCCGGATGGTCGGCGGCGAGCCAGGCGTTGTGGACGGCCATGCGGTGCGCGTTGACGTCGCAGAAGCCGACCAGGTCGATCCGGTCCGCGTACGGGCCGGACAGCGCCTGCGTGAACATCCGGGCGCGGGCGCCGAGGCCGACCACGGCACAGCGGCGGCGAGGGCGCCGGTGTGTGGATGCGGTGCACGGGTCTTGTTCTGACATCCGGACCTTCCCTAGGGTCGTTCAAGGGGTGGAAGCGCTTTCTAGTGAAAGAGGTGACCCACTCATGCCCGGAAACAGGACAACGGAGTCCTGGCGATCCCGGAGGCCCTGGAGCTTTCGCAGTTCCCGGCGGTCGCACCGGACCGCTGCCGCTGCTGTCTCCGCCGGTCTGGCCCTCTGTGCCGTACTCACCGGTTGTTCCGGCACGGACGGTTCGACGAGCGCGGGCGGCAAGGTCGTCCTGCGCTACACCTGGTGGGGCAACCCGGACCGGGCGGCCAGGACCGAGGCGGCGGTCGACCTCTTCGAGAAGAAGTATCCGGACGTCGACGTACAGACCTCGTTCGCCGGATACGAGGCCTACAAGCAGAAGCTGGCGACGCAGGCGGCCGGCGGCGACGCCCCGGACGTCATGCAGCTCGACTACCGAATGATCGACCAGTACGCCTCGGGAGGTGTCCTCCTCGACCTCGGTACGCAGCAAGCCGCCCTGAAGACAGGGGAGTTCGAGCCCGGACTGCTCGCCACGGGCCGGCTGAACGGCAAGCAGTACGCCGTCCCGCAGGGACGCGGCACCGAGACCGTCGTCCACGACCCGGCGCAGTGGAAGGAAGCGGGTCTTGAGCCGCCCGCCGACGCCTCGGACGGCGGCTGGACCTGGGAGCAATGGGCCGACACCATGCGGGTGTTGAAGGAGAGGACCGGCACACCCGGCGGCACCGACCCCGGGCAGAGCGAGGACGCCTTCGAGGTCTGGCTGCGCGGCCAGGGCAAGTCCCTCTACACGAAGGACAATGAACTCGGCTTCAGTGTCGACGACTTGACCCGCTGGTGGACCTTCACCGACAACCTGCGCCGCGAGGGCGTCGTCTCGGCCGCCGAGCAGACCACCCAGATCGACGGCTCGGTCGAGAACACCCCGCTCGGCCGTGGCACGGCCTCCTCCGACATGAACTGGGACGCCCCGGCCAGCGGTTACCTCGCCCTGATCCCCGACGGCATCGCCCTCGCACCCATGCCGTCCGGCGCGGACGGAACCCCCGGCCAGTACTTCAAGCCGTCCATGTTCATGGGCATCGCCGCCGACACCGGCAGCCCCCAACAGGCCGCCCAGCTCATCGACTTCATGCTCAACGACCGCGAGGCCGCGGCCGTCCTCGGCGCGAGCCGGGGCATCCCCGTCAACGAGTCGATCCGTGCGGAGATCGCCCCGCAGCTCAAGGACTTCGACAAGACGATCTACGCCTACCAGGCCACCCTCGAAGGAAAGCTCAACACCCCGCCCCAGGCGCCCCCTTCGGGCGACAGCGCCCTCCAGACCACCTTCCAGCGCGACTACGACCAGGTGTCGTACGAGCGCATGTCGCCGCGCGAGGCGGCCCAGGACTACGTCACCGAGGCGAAGGCGGAGCTGAGGTCATGACCACCACCGAGATACCGACCCCCGCCCGAACCGCGAAGCCCACCCCCGTGAAGCGGCCCAAGCGCCAACGCGAGGGCGCCGCCTGGGTGTTCCTGTCACCCTGGGTGCTGGGCGCCTGCGTCCTGACGCTGCTCCCCATGGCGGTCTCCCTCTACCTCTCCTTCACCGACTACGACCTGTTCACCCCGCCCACATGGGTGGGCCTGCGCAACTACACGCAGATGTTCACCGAGGACCCGCGCTACTGGCGCTCCGTCGGCGCGACCCTCACCTACGTCGTCATCGCCGTCCCGCTCCAGCTCGGACTCGCCCTCGTCGTCGCCCTCGCGCTGAAGAACATGAAGCGCGGGCGGGCCTTCTACCGCTCCGCGTTCTACGCCCCCTCCCTCCTCGGCGCCTCGATGTCCGTCGCCCTGGTGTGGCGGGCCCTGTTCAACGAGGGCGGCACCGTCGACAACCTCTTCGGCACCGGCGGCTGGATCTTCAAGCCCGGCTGGGCGCTCGTCACCGTGGCGCTGCTGACGGTGTGGCAGTTCGGCGCGCCGATGGTCATCTTCCTCGCCGGACTCCAGCAGATCCCGGGGGAGTTGTACGAGGCCGCCGAGGTCGACGGCGCGAGCAGATGGCGCCAGTTCCTCTCCATCACCGTGCCCATGCTGTCCCCAGTGATCTTCTTCAACCTGGTCCTCCAGACGATCCAGGCCTTCCAGGTCTTCACCCCCGCCTTCGCGGTCAGCGGCGGCAAGGGCGGCCCCGCCGACTCGACCCTCTTCTACACGCTCTACCTCTACGACCGGGGCTTCGTCGCCTCCCACATGGGCTACGCGTCCGCGATGGCCTGGGTCCTGCTGATCGTCATCGGCGCGGTCACCGCCGTACTGTTCCGGACCTCGCGCTCCTGGGTCTTCTACGCCTCCGACACCGAAGGGGGAGTCCGATGACGACCACCGCAGCCCCAACTCCCGCTGTGCGCAAGCCGGTTGCCTGGCGTCGGATCGCCCTGCACGTCGGCTGCCTGGCCGCACTCCTTGTCATGCTGTACCCACTGGCCTGGCTGCTCGGGACCTCCCTCAAGCCCGCGAACGAGGTCATCGCCAGCCTCGACCTGCTGCCCAGCCACCTGGAGTGGTCCAACTACAAGACAGCGCTCGACGGTGTGAACGACGTCTCCGTCTGGCGCCTGCTCACCAACTCGCTGCTGATCGCGGGCGGCGCGGTCCTCGGCAACGTACTCAGCTGCTCCCTGGCGGCCTACGCCTTCGCGCGCCTGCGGTTCCGCTTCCGGGGGCCGCTGTTCGCGTTCATGATCGCGACGATCATGCTGCCGCACCACGCGGTGCTGATCCCGCAGTACATCATCTTCAACCAGCTCGGCATGGTGAACACGTACTGGCCGCTGATCCTGCCCAAGTTCCTCGCCACGGAGGCGTTCTTCGTCTTCCTCATCGTGCAGTTCATGCGCGGACTGCCGAGGGAACTGGAGGAGGCGGCGCGCATCGACGGCTGCGGCCCGTTCCGCTCCTTCTTCCTCGTCATCCTCCCCCTGACCCGGCCCGCGCTGATCACCACCGCGATCTTCACCTTCATCTGGACCTGGAACGACTTCTTCACCCAGCTGATTTACCTCTTCTCGCCGGACAAGTTCACCCTCACCCTGGCACTCAGGTCGTTCGTGGACGCGTCCAGCACCTCCGCCTTCGGCCCGATGTTCGCCATGTCGGTGATCGCGCTGCTGCCGATCGTGCTGTTCTTCCTGGCCTTCCAGCGGTTCCTGGTGGAGGGCATGGCCAACTCCGGGATCAAGGGGTGAAGCGATGAGTGGCAGCGGTATGCGCACGACCCGTGAGCCGGGCGAGATCTTCGGCCCGCGCATGACGCTCTTCGCCGACGTGCTCAGCGTCGGCCTCGCCACGGCGGTGGCGAGCCTGCCGCTGCTGACCGCCCCGGCCGCGCTCTCCACGGCCTGCGAGGTCCTGCGCGGCACCAGGGAGGACCGCCCGGCCACCGCCGGACGCTACTTCCGCCTCCTGGGGCAGCGCCTGCGCGTCGGCGACCTCGTCGCCGGGCTCGCCGCCGTGACGGGGGTCCTGCTGGTGCTGGCCGACCTGGCGCTCGCCCGCACCGGCCTGCCGGGCGGGCCGGCCTTCGCGGCCGTCGCCGCCGCGATCGGCGCGTACGCCGCCGTGACCGGCCTGCGCGCCTGCGGACGCCCCGAGTCGCTCACCGACTGGCCGTCCGCCGTACGCCATGCGGCCCGGGACACCGCCCGCGACCCGGGCGGCAGCGCCCTCGTCCTGCTCGCCCTCGCCACGGCCGCCCTGTGCGCCTGGATGCTGCTCCCGCTCGCGTTCCTGGCGCCGGGACCTCTGGCGATGGCCCTCACGGCGATCGACGTCCGGGGCGTCGCACGCACCCGCTCGGGCTAAGCGCTCCGCGGGAAGTGCGGTACTGAGGGCGCGGGTCCGTTGTGGCTGGTCGCGCAGTCCCCAGCGCCCCTTCGGGGGCGCGCTGAGCGCACCGGAGTTCGCCGGCCCCGCCCGCTCCGGGCAAACCCGCCCCGCCGAAGTGACGTATCCCTGGGAGGAGGACGCTTGTCGGCCCGCTGAGGAGGCGCTGTGGCTGGATCCCGAGTCCGTACCCCTCGTACTCGTCCTCGAAGTCGTACGAGGGGTGCAGTCGCCCTGGCGCTTCTCCTCCTGGGAGCTCTCGCGTCGCCGGGAGTCGCCACGGCCGCCGCACCCTCGCCCTGCGAGGCCGGGACCGGCCCCTACCAGCGCGAGCTGGAGCGGCACCTGAAGCTGACCGTGGACGGACGGCAGACTCCTGCCGACTGCGAGGCCGTCCGCACCTTCCAGAGCCGCAACGGGGTGCAGCCCGCCGACGGATACGCGGGTCTGACGACCTACCGCACGATGCTCGTGGTCGAGGCACGGGCCAACCCGAACGCCGCCAAGAACTGTCCCGTCCGCACGTACCGCATCGCCTGTGTCGATCTGACCCGGCAGCTGATGTGGGTGCAGACCGGGAGCCGGGTGGTGTACGCGCCCGTGCCCATCCGCTCCGGACGCGACGGCTACGAGACCCGGACCGGCTCGTACACCGTCTACTGGCGCAACCTCGACCACTACTCGGACCTGTACGACAACGCGCCCATGCCCTACTCCCAGTTCTTCAGCGACGGCCAGGCCTTCCACGGCACCCCCGGCGACCTGTTCACCGGCGGCTCCCACGGCTGCGTCAACCTGCGCCTCGACGACGCCAAGCGGCTGTGGAACACCCTTGCCCAGGACGACTCCGTCTACGTGTGGGGCGTCAAGCCGGGCACGGAACGGAAGTTGGTGCCGCAACCCGAACGGGAGTACGTGGACCCGGCTAGCCCAGCAGACGTGCGCCCAGGTCCTCGCCCGGAAGGGCACCCGGAAGGACGTACGCCACCGCCGAACCCCGGTGCTCGGTGAAGCGGCTCAGCTCGTCCGTCGCCGTCATCCGGTGCTGGACGCGGACGAACAGCGCCGGGTCCCGCATGAAGGCCAGGAACAGCAGCCCCCGGTCGTCCGGCCCCGCGTCGTAGTTGTAGCCCCGGCGCAGCATCCGGGCGCCCGCGTCCAGACGCGGACTGGCCGCCCGTACGTGCGACCGCAGCGGGATCACGTACCGGCCCTGCGGGGTCTGCGCGAAGATGTCCACGTCGTCGTGCTCGTGCCGGTGCCCCAGCGGCGCCCCACTCACGCGATGCCGCCCGATGATCTCCTCCTGCCGCCCCGTACCGAGCCGTGCGAACTCGGCCACGCCGATGTGGATGCGCCGTACGACGAGGAACGTGGCGTCGTCGGACCACACCCAGCGCTCGCACTCCTGGGGCGTCGGGTTCTCCGTGCCGTCCTTGAAGCCGAGCTGGTTGCGCGGGGTCTGCCCGGCGGGCGTCGGCGGCAGGAACCCGGTCTGCCGCCAGCGCGGGCGCAGGGTGTCGCCGGCGAGCCGGGTCAGCGCGGTCGCGGCGGCCGCCGTGGTGCGCGGGTCGTCGGCGCAGAGCTGGAGCAGCAGATCGCCGCCGCCGTACGCCGGGTCGAGCCGGTCGTCGGGGAAGGGCGGCAGCTCGCGCAGCGCGGGCGGCGCGCCGACGCAGAGGAGCTGGGGGAGACGGGGGCCGATCGCCACGGTCGCGGTGAGGGTGAGCCGGGATCTACCGGCCGTTCTGTGAAGTTCCGTTGCCCGTAGGGGACTTGGGGGTGGGAGTTCGCCGTCCAGGACCTCTGCCAGCGCCCGTGTCCAGCGGCCGAAACACTCCCGCAGGGCGCGTACGCCGCCGGCTCCCCGTACCGCGGGGACGAGGTCGTACGCCGTGATCAGGGCGGCGGACTGCTGAGGGGTCGTCACACCGGCCTGGCGCGGGCCCCGGAAGCGGAAGGGCGGCGGGCCGGCGGTGGCGGGCAGTGAGCGCGGACCACTCGTGCAGCCGGAGGCGGTCGCGGTGAGGGCGGTGAGGGCTGCGGCGCGGGTCAGGACGGCCCGGCGGGCGGGGTCCGACGCGCCGTCGGGCGTGGGGAAAGCGGCATGTGCTGTCATAAGAGTGAAAGGGACGATACATCTGCGATCGTGCTAAACATTCTGTTTCCACGAATCGGACGAACCGTGTCCCGTGCGTCCCGTGTGGCCCGTGTGGCCCGTGCGTTCCGGGGGTTGCTCGTCGCCGCCTTCCTTCTCACGGGTGCCACCGGCTGCGCCGGTTCCTCGTCCCAGGGCTCCGGCGGCGCCGCGTCCGCGCCTGTCGTCCGGGTGCCGCAGGACACCAACTCCCTTCAGGACGCGGTCGACCGGGTCAGGGAGGGCGGGCTGGTGCTGGTGGCCCCCGGTGTCTACCAGGAGAGCGTCACCGTCTCGAAGGCACGGGTCGTGCTGCGCGGCCTCGACCGCTCCCGGGTGGTCGTCGACGGGGAGTTCGAGCGCGCCAACGGCATCACCGTGACCGGCGCGGGCTCCGTCGTCGAGAACCTGACCGTCCGCAACCACCTCGCCAACGGCCTTCTGTTCACCGGCGTCACCGACCCGGACGCCCTGGAGGCGGGCCGCGCGGGCGGCTCGGCGTACGACCCGCTCGACACCGTCAAGTTCCCCCCGCTGAAGGGCTTCCGGGCCTCCTACGTGACCGCGTACAACAACGCGCTGTACGGCATCTACGCCTTCGACGCCCGCAACGGGGTCATCGAGCGCTCGTACGCCTCCGGGCACGCCGACTCAGGGATCTACGTCGGCCAGTGCCGCCCCTGCGACACGGTCGTCCGGCACAACACGGTCGAGCGCAACGCGGTGGGCCTGGAGGTCACCAACGCCTCCGAACGGCTCTACCTGCTGGGCAACCGGGCGAGCCGCAACCGGGTCGGTCTGACCCTCAACTCCAACGACCTGGAGGCACTCGGCCCGCAGCACGGCGCCGTCGTCGCGGGCAACACCCTCACCGACAACAACGACGCCGCCGGTCCCGAGCAGGCCGACGGCGGCTTCGGCATCGGGGTCGGCACGGGCGGCGGGCGCGCCAACGTCCTGGAGCGCAACCTGATCAGCGGCAACAAGGCCGCCGGGGTGCTGCTGAGCGACGTACAGGGCTACCCGGCACGCGCCAACACCGTGCGCGCCAACCGGGTCACCGGCAATGGCACCGACCTCGTCCTCGCCACCGGCACCCCGGCCGGCAACTGCTTCACCGACAACGCCGAGTCACGCACAAGCCCGGCCCGCCTGCCCCGCGAGGCGAGATGCGCCAAGGGAGCGCGCGGCGCCGCCCGAACGGAACCGGACACCGGCCTGGTACGCGACCCCCTGGGCCACCCGACTCCGGTCCAGCCACCCCCGGGCATCTCCTTCCAGGACGTACAGGCACCACCGAGCCAGCAGTCGATGCCCGCCGCTGATACGACTCCGGCCCGCCCGGCAGTAGGCCTGCCGGGCAAGGTGACTCCGGGCGACTTCCTGTTGCCGGGCGCGCCTTAGGGGCGCGGGGCTGTATCGATTTGCGGCTCCGCCGCGTGGGCGCGACAAGCCCCAACGAACCCGCACCCGCCACACCACCACTCACCGCTCCCCCCAAGGCGCACCCGGCACTTCAACCCCCCGCACCCGCACCCCGCCGAGGTCCATGGTGATAGTCCGGCCCTTACCAAGATCAACCCGTACACGCCGAAGATCGCCCTCGTCGCCAATCCAGTACGACAACGGGGACCGGTCCGCGGCCGGGCGGGCCGGGGACGCGGACGCCCGGGGCCGCGGCCCCGAGAAGACGTCGTACCGGCGCCCGTCAACGCGCTCGTCGCGCAACCGCAACGGCCCGGCCTGCGCCAGCAGCTGCGCGTTGTCGGGCCGGTCGGCGCCCAGCGACAGGGCCAGCTTCAGGGCCGTGTCCAACGGCGCCGCACCGAACGCACGGCGCGTCCACGCCTCCGGCTTCAGCCGCCCCGCCGCACGCACCGCACCCTCGGCGGGAGACATGGTGGTGGCCCCGGCGGCCACCACCAACCCGCTCGGGTCCCAGGCGAGCAGGCCGCCGTCCGGGCGTCCGGCGCCCGTCACCTCGTACCGTCCGACCGCCCGGTGCCTGCGGTGGTCGACGACGGCGCGTACCACGGCCCTGCCGTCGCCCGACTCCGCGCGGACGGTGATCTCCGAGGGACTGACCCGGTACGTGCGGAAGCGGGCCAGGGCCATGCGCTGGGCCTCGTCGGCGGACAGGGGCCGGGGGCCGGGATCGCCGCCGCCGGTGAGGAGGAGGCCCCCGCAGGCCGCCGCCGTGAGGACGCCCACCGCCCACCAGGTCCGGGCCCTGGGCCGCCGTACCGTTCGTGTCCTGCCGCTGGTGCCACTCCTGATGCGTCGCATGGGTCGTCTCTACATGCGGGCGGGGGGGGGGGCCCGGGGGGGCCCCCCCCCCCCCCCCCCCCCCCCCCCCCCCCCGGCGGGCGCCCCCCCCCCCCCCCCCCCCCCCCGGCGGGGGGGGGGGGGGGCCCGCCCCCGCCG
>NZ_JBIRRV010000007.1:0-189616 GCF_044333925.1 Streptomyces sp. NPDC020898 | reverse complement strand
GGGGGCGGCCGCGGGGCGCCCGCCTGGGGTGGGCCCGCCGGGCGGCCCCCCCCGCGGGGCGCGGGGGGGGGCGCGCCCCCCGGGGGGGGGGGGGGGGGCGGGGCCCCCCGGGCCCGCCGCCCCGCCCCGCGTCACCCTCCCGGGTGCGCGGCCGTCACCCCACTGGACAGGGCGTCAGCACTTGTCGCCCTTGCACGGCTCACCCCGCTTGTTGGCGATCTTCACGATCAGCCCGGCGTTCGCCGAGGCGTTGCGCAGTGTGAGCCGGTACGGGCCGAAGACCGGGTTCCTCGGCAGGACATAGCCCTCGGGGACGTCCTTCTCCACGAGGTAGTACGTGCCGATCCAGTTGCCGTCGAAAAAGCACTTGCCCGAGCGGGCGGTGACACAGTCACCGACCATGCGGTCCCGGCCGACGCCGTGGCGCTGGAGGCCGGCCTTGCCGTTGCTGTCGAGCCACAGCTGGAAGACCGCACCGCGCAGCGGCTTGCCGGTATTCCTGTCGGTCTTGACGACCGTCAGCCCCAGCTCCTTGACCAGGCCCGCGTCGAGGGTGAGGTTCTGCCGGTTGCGCGCGGCGAGGGTGACCACGGGGGAGCATCCGGTGGTCGGGTCGACGACGGAGTCGTTGCCGACCGCGCCCGCGTTCTGCCGGGTCCACAGGTAGCCGCGCGGGCTGCGGAAGCAGACCTTGTACTTCCCGTCCGGCAGGTTCGTGAACAGGTACTGCCCGTTCGCGTCCGTCCTCGTTGTCCTGACGACGTCATCCGTGTCGGGGTCGATCACCTCGACCGAGACGTTCCTGGCACCGGGCTCGCCCGGGTCCTGGATGCCGTTGCCGTTCTCGTCGTACCAGACGAAGTCACCCAGCTTGTTGACCTGGAGGAGGCCCGCGTCGAGGGTGAGGTCGGTGCGGTTGCCCGGGCCGAGGGTGACCACGGGGGAGCAGCCGGTGGTCGGGTCGACGACCGAGTCGTTGCCGACCGCGCCCGCGTTCTGCCTGGTCCAGGCGGAGCCGGCCGGCTTCACGAAGCAGACCTTGTACGTGCCGTCCGGCAGCTCGTCGAAGAGGTACTTGCCGTTGGCGCCGGTCGTGGTGGCGTCGAGGAGGTCGCCGTTGCCGTTGTACAGGTTGACCTTGATGTCCGGGGCGGGCGGCTCGGACGGGTCCTGGATGCCGTTGCGATTGGTGTCGTACCAGACGTAGTCGCCCAGCTTGTTGACCGGGCCGACCAGGCCGGCGTCGATCGTGTGGTTGACCTGGCCGGGGTCGCCGACGGAGACGGCGGCGCGGCCCGCCGAGTCGACGTTCGAGTCGAGTGCGCGGTCGGTGCCGGCTGCCTGCTGGGTCCACTTCAGCTCGGCGAGGGTCGGGGAGCCGGGCAGCGTCGACGGGTCGATGCCGCTGTAGTCGAAGGTGGCCGCGTAGGCCGTGTTCGGCTGCAGACCGTCCGCCGTGCCCAGGTAGTACTCGCCGTTCGCGTCGGTCGTGGCGGTCAGCGGCGCACCGACCCGCGGGGTCAGCGTGACGACGACGCCCGCGACGGGCGGCTCGGACGGGTCCTGGACGCCGTTGCCGTTCGCGTCGTACCAGACCCGGTTGCCGACCTGGACGGGCGCCTGGTCGCAGACGAGTTCCAGGTCGGCGAGCCCGTTGGCCTTGCCGAAGAGGTTCTGGCGGAGGGCGGCCGTGTCGGCCCAGGTCGACTGGACGAGGAGGTTGCCCTCGACCGCTCCGCTGTCCGCGGTCCAGCGGCGGACGCCCTGCTGGTAGCCGTTGTACGGGTCGTAGACCGTGCTCCACACCTTGTTGCGGTTCGGCTGGAGCACCGTGCCGCCCTCGCCGATCTGGTCGTGGATCGCGTCGTCGAGGATCGTGGAGTCGTCGTAGAACTCGCCGTTGCCCGGTCCCTCGCCGTTGCCCGGCAGACTGCCGGTCAGCGAGCCGCAGGAGCCGTCGCTCTCCAGCGTGTACGTCGTCCCGGACTTGCAGGCACGCAGTACGTCACCGGCGGCGATGCCGGTGACCAGCGGGCGCGCCGTGGAGTTGTAGGCGAACGTGGCGGTACCCGTCATGTCGCCGAAGCGGTCGCGGTAGCCGAGCACCAGGTCGCCGTTGTCGGCGATCTCGATGTTGGACAGCATCGGCTGCGGGGCGGAGATGAAGGAGTGCGACTCCGTGCCCGGGACCCGCTCGTTCCAGGCCTCCCACTGGCCGCTCATCACCTGGCCGACGGTGGACGGCTTGGTGCAGCGGTAGGCGTCGGCCGGCAGCCCGGTGAACCGGTAGGCACAGCCGCGCTGGTAGTCCAGCGCGTGCCTGAAGATCTCGCTGAACGTGCCGCCGTCGAACTCGTAGACGTGCGCGCTGAGTTGCGTCGGGTCGCCCCACGGTGCGGCCGTGCTGACGGTCCCTTCGGCGCCGCACACCCCGCCGACCAGTACCCGCTTGCCGCGCACTCCGAGGCCGTACGGGTGCCACTCGCCGACGCAGGCCCTCGGTCTCGGGATGTCGTACGAGGTCTGCGTGCCGGGCCTGGCGGTGTCGCCGGAGCCCAGGATGCCCACGCTGTACAGCTTGGAGTCGCTGAGGTTGACCGCGTACAGCGTCTTTCCGTCGCCGGAGACGTCGACATCGCCGATGCCCTCGCGGCCGACCCTGCTGTAGACGGCGTTGTCGTGCAGCCAGTTGTCGGTCGTCGCGTGCGCGGTGAGCGTGCCGGGCAGCGTGACGAAGGTGTCGACGGTGGGGCTGGTGCCGAACTGGCGGTAGATCGTGTTGGTGGGCCCCGCCGGACCGTAGGCCGCGTGCCGCTTGACCAGCGTGCCCATGTACTTGTTGCCGGTACGGTCCACGCCGATGCCGAACACGGCCTGCTGCCGGGTGTTGTCGGTCAGCTGGGTGACGTCCCCTCCGGGGGTCGTGTTCGTGAAGTTCCCGTCGAAGGACACCAGGCCCTTGTAGGTGTTGGGGGCGTCGCCCTTGGCGAGGTTGCAGGTGACCAGGGTCGGGTTCTCCTGGCAGTAGACGCCGGGCTCCCAGAAACCGGTCGTGTACGTGACGTTCGTACCGCCGGACACGTCGACGAAGCCGATGTTGCTGCGGATGACGCCGGCGCCCGTGCCCAGGCCCGCGACGGCGGGGGAGAGGTTGTCGGG
Source organism: Streptomyces sp. NPDC020898 (assembly GCF_044333925.1). Lineage (NCBI taxonomy): Bacteria > Bacillati > Actinomycetota > Actinomycetes > Kitasatosporales > Streptomycetaceae > Streptomyces > Streptomyces sp. NPDC020898. The sequence goes on along the minus strand of NZ_JBIRRV010000007.1, from coordinate 186,457 downwards.
GTCCGGGTTGGTGACCTGGACGCGGTACTTGCCGCCGGTGAGGGCGGACGTGGCCGGGGTGAAGGTGGCGGTGCCGTCGGCCGCGGTCGTCGCGTCCAGGACGATGCCGGCGTCGTCGGTCAGGGTGACCCTGACACCGGCGAGGCCGGGCTCCAGCACGCTGTCGTACGCGCCGTCCGCGTCCACCTCGGTGACGACCCGTACGGTCACGGTGCCGTCGCCGGGAGCGGCGGCGCGCGCGGTCGCGGCGAGCGGGCCGAGCCCCGTGACCGCGACGGCCGGTGAACCGGTCGTGACCAGCGCGAGACTCAGGCCGGTGAGACCGGCCAGCCGTCTCCGCCGCCCCGGCGGACCGTCGTGCACGCGTCGGCGCGAGGCGCCGGCGCCTGGTTCTGCTCTGAACACTGTGTCCTCGTCTCGTGGAGCCAACACCCCCATCGAGTTATGTATAGGAACGGTGAAGAAGATCGAATCGACCCGTTAGGCGGAAGGGCGGATTATCGGACCGGCTGGGTGGGTGGTTCTCACCCGTCTGACCTGCGTGTTCGAGCCAGGGTGTGAGTCGGTCGCACGGGTTGAGCCCTTAGGGGGTGGAGCGCAGGGCGGGCGGTCCGTGAGTTCCTTGCGGATCGAGATGCCGGGCGTCTTGGCGGGAGACGGGATCGGTCCTGGAGTCCGGCGGCGGTCTCTGGTGCACTTTCGTCTGTGGAATTGACGAGCGAGAAACTGGATCTCCGTGTCGACGGCGTGGGCCTTGAGGTTGCCCTGGTCCGTCGTCCCGGGGAACAACACGCCCCCATTGTCTTCCTGCACGGATTCGGCTCGACGAAGGAGGACTTTCTCGACCTCGCGTACCGGCCCGCATTCGCCGGGAGGCCGTTCCTCGCGTACGACGCGCCGGGATGCGGGGCAAGCGTGTGCGGCGACCTGGCGAGGATATCGATTCCGTTCCTGGTGAAGACCGCCCGGTCCGTGCTGGAAAGCGCAGGAATCCGGAGATTCCATCTCGTCGGCCATTCCATGGGCGGACTGACCGCGCTGCTGCTGGCGCACGAGGAACCGGACCGCGTCCTGAGCTTCGTCGACATCGAGGGCAACGTCGCCCCCGAGGACTGCTTCCTGAGCAGGCAGATCCTCACGCACCCGGCGGACGACCCCGAGACCTTCCTCGCCGACTTCACCGAACGGGCCCGCCGCGCACCGTCACTCGCCGGTGCCCTCTACGCGTCGAGCCTGCGCCACAAGGTCCGCCCCGGTGCCGTACGCGGAATCTTCGAGTCGATGGTCGAACTGTCCGACCACGGCGACCTGATGAAGAAGTTCCTCTCGCTGCCCTTTCCGCGCATGTTCATGTACGGCGAGCAGAACTCCTCCCTTTCCTATCTGGGAGAACTGGCCGAGGGTGGCGTGGAACTCGCGGAGATTCCGCACAGCGGACACTGGCCCATGTATGCGAACCCCGTTGCCATGTGGGACCGGATCGCCGACTTCCACCTCCGCGTCGAACGCGACTGAATCAGCCGAGAAACTCCCGGACCAGTTCTGCGGCCTCACTCCGGCACTCCTCGAAATACGCGTGCCGGGCACCGGGGAACACCTGCGTCCTGGCGTCCGGGATGCGCGCGGCGAGCAGCGGGACGTTGTCCGGCGGAGTGAGGCGGTCCTGCTCGCCGTGCAGGATCAGCGTGGGCGCGGTGATGTCGGGGAGGACCTCCCAGGCGTCGTGCCCGTTGCTGGCGAGCAGATGGCCCCGGCGGGAGTGCGCGGGCATGTCCGGATCACCGAGGGTGGCGTACGGGCCGGGATGGCCGGCGATCCAGCCGGGGGAGTACATCAGGTCGATCAGCGCACCCCGTACGGCGGCCGGGTCGGCCTGGGCCAGGGAGCGCCGTACGGACACATCGCGCTCGACGGCGTACGCCCCGCCGGGGGAGGTGCAGCCCAGGACGAGGCGGCGGACCCGGTCCGGGTGGCGGGCGGCGATCCACTGGGCGACCCGGCCGCCCATGGACGTGCCGTAGACATCCGCGCGCCCCACACCCAGGTGGTCGAGGACCGCTATCGCGTCCTCGGCGAACTCCTGGGTGGAGTAGCCCTGTTGGGGCTTGCCGCTGCCGCCGGTGCCCCGGTGGTCCATGGTGATCGTGCGGTGCGTGCTGTCGAAGTCCTCGCGCGGGCCGTCCCACCAGTGGTGGTTGTTCGCCTGCCCGGCGAGGAGCAGGAGAGGGCGCGGGCCCGCGCCCTGGTGCTGGTACGCGAGGGCTGTGCCGTCCTGGGCGTGGGCGACGGCGTGGAGCCGGTGGGCGGCGTCTGTCATGGGGTCCCGTGGTCTGTTCGGTTCCGGTCGATTCCATGGTCCCGCATGGAGTCGGCCCGGACGACGGTGTCCAGGCCGACCCGGACGCGGGCTCGTTCGAGTTCGTCGCGGGCGCGTCGGGCCTCGGAGACCGGGTGCTGGTTCACGCCTGTTCCCCCAGGCCGTAGAGGTCGAGGGTCGTGACACCGGAGCGGATCGCGGCCAACGCCCGCCGCTCGTCGGCGACCCGGGCGTCCGAGGCGTCGAGGGTCGAGGCCACGGCCGCCGCCGGTACGACGACCACGCCGTCCGCGTCACCGACGACCAGGTCACCGGCCCGGACGACCACTCCGCCCACCCGTACCGGGGCGCCGAACACGCCCGGGTGTTCCTTCCCGGTGCCGACCACCGTGACGTGCGGCGCGAAGACCGGGAAACCCAGCTCCGCCTGCTCGGCGACGTCCCGCACCCCGCCGTCCACGACCAGCCCGAGAAGGCCCCGCTGCTGGGCGGCGACGGCGAGGATCTCGCCCCAGTGCCCGTGCGCGGCACCCTGCAGATCGACGACCAGGACACTGCCGGCCGGTGCCTCGACGACCGCGCGGTGCAGCGCCAGGTTGTCCCCGCCGACACCCTGCACGGTGAACGCCGGCCCGGCCACCCGCGCCCCGGACCAGACGGCGCGGAGTACGGGGTCACAGGCGCGGGCGTACGAGGAGGACGCCTCGTAGAGCGTGGCGGTGCTGTGCCCGCGCGCGGCGTCGGCCGTGCGGGAGCCTGTTCCCGGGCCCGCGCCGGTCTTCGTACCCGTGTCCGTCATGACTGCCTCGTCTGGAGATGGTGATAGCCCAGTTGCTCGCGGGCCGCCCGCAGGGTGCTGCCCGCGCGCACGGCCTCGACGATGTCGGCCTCGATGCGCTCGATCCGCTCCGCGCTCTCGGCGATCCGCTCCGCCTCGGCCGCCGGAACGGCGACCACACCGTCCGCGTCGGCGCACACGAGGGTGCCGGGCCGGACCTCGACGCCGGAGATCATGAGCGCCTCGCCGACGGCCGCCAGGCGCACCCGGTCCTTGCCGGTCCGCATGAACCGGCCCCGGGTGAACAGCGGGTAGGTGTGTGTGAGCGACGCCGACACGTCCCGGCAGACACCGCTGACCACGGTGCCGACGACGCCGCGTGCGGCCGCGAGCTCGGTCATGATGCCGCCCCACACGGTGACGTCGGTGCGCCCGCCGTTGTCGATGACGATCACCGCGCCGGGCGGTACGTCGTCGAGGAAGTCGCCGACCGTGCCGCGGCCCGTGGTGTCGTCGATCGGCACATAGCGCACCGTGAAGGCGGGGCCGACGGCGCGGAAGTCGTTCGAGAGGGGGGTGAGGCCGTGCAGGGCGCCGGGGATGCCCGCCCGGTCGAGGGCGTCCGAGACGGCCGCGGTGGGCAGGGCGCGGAACCGCGCCGGGACGCTGTCCGCTTGGTGGGCACCGTCGTACGTCATCGGGAGGCCTCCGTTCCGGCGAGGCGGGCGTCGTGCATCGCCTGCGGCAGCGGGACTCCGGCGCGTACGTCCGCCTCGATGGCCGCCTCACGTTCGGCGAGACGCCGTGCGGCCTCCAGGACCTGCGGTGCCCGCTCGCGGGGGACGACCACGACGCCGCCCTCGTCGGCCAGCACCACATCACCCGGGTGGACCGTCACCTCGCCGAGGGCGACGGGTTCGCCGGTGGACCTCTGCCGCAGGCGTCCCCGTGCCGTCGCGGGCACCTGGGCCCGGGCGAAGACCGGGAAGCCCAGCTCCCGGGCCTGGCCCACGTCCCGGCAGGCGCCGTCCGTGACGACACCCCGGACCGAGCGCACCGAGGCGCCGACGCTCAGGATGCCGCCCCATGAGGAGACGTCGGTACGGCCGCCGTTGGCGACCACCACGACATCGTCGGGTCCTGCGGAGGCGATCGTGTCCGTATGGATGTGGGCGCCGGTGTGCTCGTCGGCCAGCGGTTCGAGCTCGACGGTCACCGCGAACCCGGCCACCCTCGGCCGGCCCCACATGGGCCGCAGCCCGCCCTGCCCCGGTGGCAGCCCACAGGCGTCCAGCGCGTCGGACACAGTGGCCGTGTCCAACGCCGTGAACTGCGCCAACAGGGCTGCTTCAGCTGTCATGGCCGTCGTCATGGCCCCCAGTCAAACAAGACCGATCCATATACTGAAGGTCTGATTGCCTCTCCCTTTGATATGCGGAGCGACTGATGATCGAGGTACGGCAGGCCCGCTACTTCCTGGCCGTCGCGGAGACCCTTCACTTCGGGCGCGCCGCCGAGCAGCTCGCCATGTCGCAGCCGCCCCTGAGCCAGGCGATCCTCCAGCTCGAACGGCGCCTGGGCGTCCGGCTGTTCGACCGCAGCGGGCGTCAGGTCACCCTCACCGAGACCGGCCGGGCGTTCGCGGCGGAGTGCCGCACACTGGTGGCCGCCGCCCGGCACGCGGAGGAGGTCGCGACCCAGGCGGAGGCGGGCCTGGTCGGCACCCTGCGCATCGGTGTGGTCACCTCGGCGCTCAGCGAACCCCTGCTGGGCACCCTCGCCGCCTTCCGGCAGGCCCGCCCCCGGGTCGATCTGCGGATCACCGAGTGGGACACCGGCTCGGCCCAACAGGCGCTGCTCCAGCACGAGATCGACATCGCGGTGATCCGGCCCAGCACCCCGGTCCGAGGTCTGCGCAGCCGTCCCTGGCGCCACGACGAGTTCGTGATCGCCCTCCCGCCGGGCCACCCCCTCGCCGCCGACGCCCCGCTCCCCGTCGACCTCGCCCGTTTCGCCGACGAACCCTGGGTGTGGCTGCGCCGCGAGGCCTCACCCGACTACCACGACCAGCTCATGGCCACCTGCCGCCGAGCCGGACTGAGCCCCGACGTGCGCCATCTCGCCCACTCGATCCTGACCCAGCTGGCGATGGTGCGGTGCGGCCTCGGTGTGACCCTGGTCCCGAACATCACGGCCGGCTCGACGGAACCTCGCGTCCCGTTCCGGCCCCTCACGGACCGCGCAGACATCGTCGAACTCTCCCTGGTGTCGAGGGACGGCACGCAGGAACCCCTGACACGGGAGTTCCTGCACCTCGCGACCACGCCCAGGTGACCAGGCGGGAATCCCTCTGTCTCACGGCCGCGAAGCTGATCGAGCCTCCTGTGCGACGGCCACCCCCGCCCGCAGCGCCGCCACCGGGTCGGGCGCCTCGTCCAGCTCGATGAGCACCGTTCCGGCGCCGGGCGTGCGGGACATTACGTCGGCCCAGCCCTGCCAGTCCACGATGCCGGTGCCCAGTTCGGTCATGTAGGGCTGCTGCTGGGCGAAGACCGTTTCGTCGATGGTGAGTTCGACGTCGATCGGCCCGACCGCGTCCTTCCAGTGGGCCAGCGCGACGCGCTGAGCGTGCCGACGTGCGACGGCCACGGGGTCCCCGCCGCCGAGCGCGATGTGGCACGAGTCGGGGCACAGCCACACGTAGCGCGGGTCGGTCAGGGCCATGAACAGGTCGATGTCCCGCTCGTACCAGAGCGTGCTGTTGGACTCCGTGTGGAACGCGAGCCGCACCCCCTGCCGGGTGACCGCCTCGCCGACCACATGGGCGATGTCGGCCATCCGGGACATGTAGGCGGCGTCGACGAAGAAGGGCGGGCGCGTCCCGAACGTCGTCCGCATGGGCAGCCCGGCGACGAGGAGGTCCGCCCCTACGTCGGCGAGGAAGGCCGCGCGGCGCTCGGCGTCGGCGACGATCGCGGGCAGGTTGTCGCCCTGCCGCCAGTCGGGGGCGTCACTGTCGGCGATGAAGGCGCTCACCACCGACAGGCCCCGGGACGCCAGTTCACGGCGGAAGCCGGGTGCGCTGCCGAAGGCACGCAGGGCGGACTCGATGTCGCCGGGCGCGAAGGTCAGCTCGATACCGGTGACCCCGGTCTCGGCGAGCGCGTCCAGCACCCGCTCCCAGAAGCGCGCGGGGTCGGCGAGGGCCAACTCCCGTACGGAGTCCGGGGATTCGAGGCCCCAGAACGCCGGGTGGTAGAAGGTGATGACGTCGGTGGCGAAACGTGGCTCGTCGGGGCCGGCGGTAGGCGGTGTCATTCGGCACCGCCACGGGCGTTGTAGACGACGACACCGTCGGCGTCGACGGCGTCCCGGTAGTTCCGGAACACGGCGAGCGCCTCGTCCCGCAGCACGTCCTGTACGACCTTGATGCCACGTGCCTCGAACTGCTCGGCCCAGTCCGCGCCGAGCGGGCCCTCGTCGAACGTGGTGATCTCCTCCAGCTCCGGTCCCTCGCCCGCGACCACGAGACCGCGCACCCCGGACCACATGGTGGCGCCGTAACACTGCACACACGGACGCCAGTTGACGACCAGCTCATGCGCCGGCAGTCCGTCACCGCCCAAGTCCCAACCGCCTGTGGCCGTTTGGGCCAGCCCGAGGGCGACGACCTCGGCGTGCGCGCTGGAGACACCGGAGGCGAGGACGACGTTCACGCCGACCGAGACGATCCGGCCGGTGTCCTGCTCGGCGACGACAGCCGCGAACGGACCGCCGTTGCCCTCACGCCAGTTGCGGTCGGCGAGACGGTGCACGAGACGCATCCGGTCCTCGCGGTCCGGGACAACCGGGGGTACGGCCGCCAACTCGTCGTCGATCCAGGCAGGCAGCGCCACCCGGTATTCCTTCGCGATCTCGATCACGGTCCAACTCCCTTGCAAGGTACGGAGGTTCAGTGCGCGGCGAGCGCGGTGCGGCGTCCGGCGACGGCACGGGCCGCCCGTACGGCCGTCACCGCGCCCGTCAGCGTGACGTTGGCGGCCATCGGGGTGGGGATCACGCCGTTGCCGGCGAGGTACAGGTTGTCGAAGCCCCACACCCTGCCGTCCGGGTCGCACACGCTCGTGCCGTCGTCGGCGGTGCCGGACCGGACGGTGCCGGTCAGGTGCAGCGACGAGCCGGGCGGGAGCAGCGCGCTCTCGGTGGCGGGGTCGAACGGGCCGAACTCCTCGGCGAGGGACCGGACTTCGGCCTGTGCCCGCGCGATCAGTGCCCGGTCGGCGTCGGAGTAACCGAACTCGACGCCGATCCGTGGCATCCCGGCGAGGTCGGTGTCGGTCGACGAGAACACGAGCCGGTTCTCTGGCCGCGACTCCACGGGGGCGTACAGCGCGAGGCCCACCGAGTGCGCGAGGGGGAGGCCGTCCTCGTCCACGTACGTCCGGTTCATGATCTGGCCGTGGAACGGCTGTGCCGCTCCGTTCTGCGGCAGCCACAGCGAGTCGGTGCAGAACTCACCGACGCGGGAGAGGGGCAGGGCCTCGGGGGCGATGCCGTACCGGTCGAGGTCGAGCAGTACCCGGGCGGTGATGAAGGCGTGCTCGTTGAGGTACCGGCCCAGTGCCTTCGGCCGGATGCCGGAGGCGAACAGCAACTGCGGGGTGCGCAGTGCGTCGGCGCACACCAGCACGGCGTCGGCGCGGAGTTCGGACTCGGCGCCGTCGGCGACGCGCCGCAGCCGGGCGCCGGCGATCCGGCCGTCGTCCTCCGACACGATGAGCGAGGTCGCGAGTGTGCCGGTGACCAGGGTGAACGCGGGGTCCCCGCCCGTCGCGATCGCCGGAAAGACCGTCCCCGGGGCGGTGCGCGGCAGGGGGCCCGAGGCCGTCGCGGTGACCGCCATGGGCATCGGCTGCGGTCGCCGGTCGTCCGGTCCGGTGCCGTCGTAGCGCCGGTGCAGGACGTCGAGGACCAGCTCGCCGACCTCGGTCGGGCCGATCGGGGCGGGGGTGACCGCGAGCATCCGGCGCGCGGTGTCCAGGTCCGCCGTCCAGCGGGCCGGGTCGCCGAAGTCGAACACCTCGTCCCCGGCGGGCCCAGGCGTCGCGGCGGTCCAGTGCACACCCATCCCGCCCGCGTTCCACGCCAGCGCCGTCGCAGGCATCGCCTCGGCGTCCTCGCCGAACGCGAGCGCGTGGAACATGCCCGGCGTCAGATCGTCGAGGCTGTCCGCGACCTCGCGCACCACCTCGGCGCCCGTGTACATGCCCTGGACGCCGGTCGCCACCTTCTCGTTGTAGCGCGACCAGAGGACCGGGTCGTCGATGTCGTGCAGGTGCACACCGGGGGCCGTACCGATCGGGGCGCCCCCGTCGACCATCGTGATGCGCAGCGCGGGGTCGGTGTCCCGCAGCAGCCGGGCCACGACGGAGCCCATGATGCCGCTGCCCACGATGAGGACGTCGGTGTGGGGGGTGTCGGTCACAGTGGGGCTCCATGTGTTGTGCGGTTCTTTGTCTGCGGGTGGGTGGGGCTGGGCGCGCAGGTCTTCGCGCACCTATGGGGCGATGCGCGGTCGGGGAGGAGGGGTCATGTGCTCGGGACGAGCGGGCCGAACAGTTCGGTGTCCATGCGGTCGAGGGCCAGCTTGACGGCGCCGACGAGCGGGGCGTCGCGGCCCAGGACGGTGGCGCGCAGTTCGACGGCCGGGGTGCGGGCGTGGCGCAGGGCCGCACGTACCCGGGGGAGCAGCACGTCGGCCGCGTCCTCCAGGCCGCCGCCGAGCACGATGAGCGACGGCGCGACCGTCCACGACAGCATGGTGAGGATCGACGCGATGTTCTCCACGAGGTCGTCGACCTCGGCGAGCGCGGTCGCGTCACCCTCGCGGGCCGCCTCGAACCGGCCGAGCGCGACCGCCCGTTGGGCCGGATCCGGCGAGCTGAGCCAGGCCACGGGATGATTCTCGACCGAGTTGGCCGGTATCGACGCGGCCTCGACGATCTCGCCCGCGGCGCCTTCGAGCCCGCGGTGCACCGCCCCTCGGATGAGGATGCCGAGCCCCGTCCGGTTGCCGAGCACCGCCCACACCACGTTCTCGTGGTCGCCGGCCACTCCCCGCCAACGCTCCGCGAGCGCACCGAGGTTGGAGTCGTTGTCCGCGAACCAGGGCACGCGGACGCGCCGCGTGAGTTCGTCGGGCAGGTGCACGCCTTCCCACCGCGTCGTGTGCACCAGGCGCCGGATGACGCCGTCGTCGTCGATGGCGCCGCCGCTCGCGACAGCGCCGGCCCGGAGCCGGTCCACCGACCCGCCCGCGTCGTCCAGCGCCTCCCGCACCAGCGCCGCCACGTCGTCGAGTGTGGCCTGCGGATCCTGGTAGGCGCGCAGCGACCGGTGCGCACGGCCGAGGATGCGGCCCCGTACGTCGGCGACGGCTGCGGACGCGTCCGACGTGGTGAAGTTCACGGCCGCCAACAGGGCGTGTTCGGCCCGCAGTTCGTACCGCCGAGCCGGGCGTCCCGCGCAGCCGCTGGTCGGCAGCCGTGCCAGCTCCGTCACCCAGCCGGCCTCGACGAGCGAGTCCAGGATGAGCTCGATCGTGCGGCGTGAGAGACCGGCCCGCTCGGAGAGCGCGGTCAGCGTCATCGGCTCGGCCGACACCGCCAACGCCCGCAGGATCACCGAGGTGTTGACACGCCGAACAGCGCTCTGGTTCATGCCGTTCGTCAACACGCCTCCACCACCCCTGACACCGCCCGTACTCCTACGACGGGATCGAACACGCCCGTGGTGTCGGCGACGAGGGCCGCGCCTGGCCGGCCGTACTCGCGCGCCGGATCGCCGGGCACGCCGGTCGCCCGCGTCCAGCCCGGCTCCCGGCCGTGGACGAAGCCGACGAGATCGGCGTGCATCGCCGTGGCCAGCTCGGCGGGCGGGACCGGCCCGAGAGCCTCCGTGACGCCCGGTGCGTCGAGTACGTCGAAGAAGAACGGGAGGTCGACGCAGTGCGCGGCGCCGCCGAGTACGGGGGAGGGCCACTCGAAGGAGTACAGCCAGGTCCCGGCGACGGCGTCGCGCCGCGAGGCGGCCACGCGCGGGCAGGCGGCCCGGAACAGGGTGTCCGTCACCCGGGTGCCCGCCGCACGGGCCGCGAGGAGTTCGGCGGGGCTGTACCGGCTCGGGCGCGGGTCCTCCGGTACGGCACCGCAGTCGAACTCGTCGCCCGTCGCACCGAGGAGCAGCGGAACGTCGTGTCCGTGTCCGGTGAGTCCGTCGGCGACGGACACCGGCAGGATGTCGTCGCCGGTGATCGGGCGCAACGGGAGTATGTCCGCGTCGAGTTCGCCCCGCAGGGCGAGAACGGCCTCCTGGAGTCGCTCCGCGGTGCGACTGCCGAATCCGGCGCGCGTGGGTGGCACTCCCAGCCGCTCCCCGAGCCGTTCGACGAAGCCGCGGGCCGCGGCTTCGTCCCCGTCTGCGTCCCCGTCGAAGAGGCCGCCGGACAGGCAGACCGCCCGCTGGAACAGGCCGTCGCCGGCGGGCGACGAGAGCAGCGCGAGCACCGCCGCGCCGCCGGCCGACTGGCCGGCGAGCGTGACCCGGCCCGGATCACCGCCGAACGCGGCGATGTTCTCCCGGACCCACCCGAGCGCGAGCAGCAGGTCGCGCAGACCGAGGTTGGTGGGTACGTCGTCCAGCGGGGCGAATCCGTCGACGCCCAGCCGGTAGCCGACGGTGACGCCGATGACGCCGTCCCGTGCGAAGGAACGGCCGTCGTACCAGGGACTCGCCGGGCTCCCCGCGAGGAAGCCGCCGCCGTGGATCCACACCACGACCGGGAAGGGCGCGTGGCCGTCGGACGGGGCGGTGGCCGGGGCGACGACGGAGAGGTTCAGGATGTCGTCGCCCGCGATCGACGGCTCCGGAATCGTGGTCGTGGTGAACAGGGGCACCCGTTGCGAGGTGGCCCCGTGCCGGGACGCGTCGAACGGCTCCGAGAACCGGCCGCGTCGGACCGGCGCCGCGAACCGCCTTACACCGGTGGGCGGTTCGGCGTACGGGATGCCGAGGAAGCGGTCTACGCGGCCTGTGCGACGGCCGGCGACCGGGCCGGCGGGGGTGTGCACGACGACCGTTTCGGTGCGGGCGTCCATGGGGGTCACCGCATTCCCGATCCGGAGATGCCCTGCACGAAGTAGCGCTGCAGGAAGAGGAAGAGCACCAGTACCGGCAGCATCACGACGATCGCGCCGGCGAGCAGCAGGCCGTAGTCGGTGACGTGGGCGGAGGCCTGACTGGTCGCGGCGAGGCCCACCGGCAGGGTGTAGGTGTCCATGCTCTGGGCGACGATGAGCGGCCAGATGAAGTTGTTCCACGAGTTGAGGAACGACATGATCGTGATCGTCGCGACCGCGGGACCGGCCAGCGGCAGGAAGATCCGGAAGAAGATCCGGAACTCGCCCGCGCCGTCGATCCGGGCCGCCTCCAGCAGCTCGTCGGGGATGGACATCGCGTACTGCCGCATGATGAACACCGACAGGGGCAGCGCCACACCGGGCAGGGCGATGCCGGTCAGGGTGTCCGCGAGCCCCAGGTCCACGGTGATCACGAACTGGGTGACGAACACCGTGCTGAGCGGCACCATCATCGCCGCCATGACCGCGCCGAACGCCAGCCGCCTGCCCGCGAATTCGAGCTTGGCGAGCGCGTACCCGGCGGCCGACGCGGCCACGATGTTGCCGACCACCACGATGGCCGCGACGACCACGCTGTTGACCAGGAACCGGCCGAATCCCTCGGTCCTGAACAGCCGCGCGAAGTTGTCCAGGGTGGCGTCGTGCGGGAGCCAGGCGCCGGGATCGGAGCGGATCTCGGCCAGACTGCGCAGCGAGCCGCTGATCACCCAGACGAACGGGAACAGCGTGAGCAGGGCGCACAGCACCAGCGCGCCGTACAGCAGGGGTTGGGAGACGGACCGGCGGCGCGGGGCGGCCCGGTCGGTGGTGGGGTGGGCGTTCGCCGACGCGGCGAGGGCGGTCATGAGCGGGACCTCAGCAGCCGGAACTGGACGGCGCTCACCAGGGCCACGAGCAGCAGCATCACGAAGGACGCGGCCGAGGAGACGCCGAACTCGCCCGCACCGAACTGGTGGTAGGTGTACAGCGCCATCGACTCGGTGGAGCCCAACGGGCCGCCGTTGGTCAACAGATAGGGCTCGTCGAACACTTGGAGGTAGAAGACGGTCAGCAGCACCGACACCATGAGGGTGGTCGGCAGGAGCAGGGGCAGGGTGATGTGCCTCAACTGCCGCCAGCGGCCCGCCCCGTCGAGGGCGGCGGCCTCGTACACGTCCTCCGGGATCGACTGGAGACCGGCGAGGAACAGCACCATCGCGGTGCCGAAGTTGCGCCAGACGCCGAGCAGGATGACGACGGGCATCGCCAGGTTCGGGTCGTCCAGCCAGTTCGGTCCGGCGAGGCCGACGGCGCCCAGCGCGTTGTTGACGGTGCCGTCGGCGTTGAAGGCGTACTGCCAGATCAGGGCGACCGCCACGACGTTGGTGACGACCGGCGCGAAGAAGACCGTACGGAACACACCGCGCAACCGCCGGATGCCGGAGTTCAGCGCGACGGCCAGCGCGAAGCCGACGCCCATGGTCAGCGGCACACCGACCGCCACGAAGACGGCGGTGTTCAGGATGTCCCGCAGGAAGCTCTCGTCCTGGAACAGCCGGACGTAGTTGTCGAGGCCTGTGAAGTCGACCGCGAACGGATGCCGCAGGTCCGCGCCCCGCAGGTCGGTCAGGCTGAAGCCGAGCGCGGCGACGGTCGGGATCGCGGTGTAGACCAGGAACACGACGGCGAACGGCGCGAGGAACAGCCAGGCGACGGCTGTCCGGCGGGCGCCCCGGGAGCGACGCGGCCGAGGCGGCGCCCCCGGGCCGGCGGTGGGGCCGACAGTGGTCGTCATCGGCGGATCACTTCGCGCCCGTGCCGAGGCTGTCGGCGTACGACTGGACGTTCGCGGCGGCCTTCGCGGCGCTCTCCGTGCCCTTGGCCACGGCCTCCATCTCCTTGCCGAGCCGGGTCGCGACCTGCTGCCAGGTGTTCACCTGGGGGAACGCCCGGGTGTTCTTCAGCTGGGTGAGGAAGGCGTCGAGGAGTGGCTGATCCGCGATGGCGGGGTCGTCCCAGGCGGAGATGACGGCCGGCAGCGAGCTGTACGCCTTGTACTGCGCGACCTGGGTGTCCGGCTTCGTGAGGTACCGGACGAGCTTCCACGACGCGTCCGCGTTGCTGCTGCCCGCCAGGACGCCCCAACTACCCCCGGCGGAGAAGGAGTTGCTCCCCGAGGCCCCGGCGGGCAGGGGCGCCGTGGCGACATGGGCGGCCGTCCAGCCGTCCTTCTTCGCGGCGGCGTCGAGCTGGCCGATGACCCACGGACCGGTGATCATCGTCGCGGTTTTGCCGCTGACGAAGTACGGCTGCGCGTCGAGGAACGTGGGCCCGCTGGTGTCGGCCGCGCGGGAGGTGAAGAACGACGCGTTGTACTGGAGCGCGTCGACCATCGCCGGTGTGTCGAGGGTCCACTTCCCGGCGGGGGACAGCAGCGAACCGCCGGCCTGCCAGGCGTACATCGCGACGTCCTGGCCGTTGAAGACGTCCCAGCCGATGTCGGCCCCGAGGCCGCGCACGGCCCCCACGCCCTGGAGCGCCTTGAAGAACGGCACCGTCTCGGCCCAGGTGGTCGGCGCCCGCACGCCCGCCTTTTTGGCGAGGTCGGCGCGGTAGACGAGCGCGTAGGTGTAGGCGTACCAGGGCACGGTGTAGGCGACGTCCTTGACCACACCGGCGTCCCAGAGGCTCCCGAAGAAACTGCTCTTGTCGACGAGGCCGTCCGGGACGGGCCGCAGGATCGACGGGTCGAGGAACTGCGACTGCGACTCGGGGAAGAACTGGGCGAGATCGGGGCCCTTGCCCGCCGCGACCGCCGACTGGAGCTTGGTGTAGTACTCGCCGTTCGGGATCAGCGTGATCTTGACGGTGGCGTCGGGGTTCGCGGCCTTGAAGGGCTTGATGACCTTGTCGAGTACGTCGGCATCGCCCTGGGCGGCCCAGACCGTGACGGTGCCGGTGGCCGGGGAGTCGTCGACGGGCGCGGAGGTGGCTTTCGCGGCGGCGGTTTCGTCGCCGCGTCCACAGCCCGTCAGAGCGAAGGCGCCCGTCAGGGCCATACCCGCGGTCAGCTTGAGGGCGCCGCGTCGGGAGGGGTTGGACACTCGGGACTCCTGTGCAGAGATTTCGCGGGAAAGCAGCATTTTTGGTCCGATGGACCCCATGGGTGCGATGGTGCCTTTGCGGCTGATGGTGAAGCTATGGGGGGCGTATTTCGGCCGAGTGGCAGCCCCGTCACGAATAATTTCGGAACTTGTAGCGAAATCCATTCGCCCGGTTATTGATGGAATTGCTGCGTTTGCCGCGCCTGGTGTGTGGTGGTGGCGCCCTCGTCGAAAACAGGTGGCGGACCGGGCGCGAGGAGCGTTACTGTCCCGCACGATGACCACTCACTCCGTTGGCAGAATGGGGGTCCCGTCCGCGCAAGGTGAGTGCTGATGCTCACTGAGAACGCGTACGGGGATTCCCGCCCTTCCTGTCCTTCCTACTGGCCGCGCGTACGAGAGTTCGCCGTGCCGCCGTCCATGATCGAGACCGCGACCGCTCGCCGCCTGGCCGGCGACTGGGCAGGGGCGTGTGCTGCCGCAGGCGTCGACGTCGATCTGAACCTGCGGTCCGTGGCACGCACCCACGGCCGTGAACTCGCGTCTCAACTCCGCGCCGATCTCCGCCACTTGGCGCCCGACCTGCTCCGCTGGCACATGCCGAGGATCGCCCCCGACGGGCTGCTGCGCCCGGGACTGACGCTCACGCTGGCCCGGTACGACGCCACGGGCCCGGCCGGGGCACGTGCGGTGCACCTCGTGGCCCGGACCGCGCCGGCCTGGGCGGATGCTGGCCAGCGGATCAGCCTCGCGCTGTGGGACGGGTCCGGTGCGCATCCCCATTCCCCGGCCCACGCCGATGCCGGCGCCCGCCGCCATCCGCACCCCCACCCCAACCGGCGGTTCCGTCTCGATCTGCACCGCCACCTGTGGGACGCGCGCAGAGCCGGTGAGCTGCGGATCCGGTCCGGGGCCGACCGGCCGCCCGGCGGTGACGGCGAAGGCGGCGACATTCCTGTGCCGGGCCCGGAGCTGCCGGAGTGGGTGCCGCAGGGGCGCCGCTGTGCCCTTGACCGGTGGGCGGCCGAGGCAGAGCTGCTGTTCCACGCCGACGGACGGGCCACCGGCACCGGCACCGGCGCCGTCACCGTGCGGATCGGGGCACGGCACCGGCTGCTCCTGGAACTGGTCGCGGCCCCCGACGGCAACGGACCGCCCACGTCACGGATCACGGCGGTGCCCCCGGACGGCGTCGCCTCCGTGCTGCCGGTGCTGCCCGACGCGGCGACCTGGGTACTGCCCGACCTGGAACTGATCCGTACCGGCGCGATCGAGCCGGACCGACTGCACCCACTGGTCGCGGCAGCGCTCGTACCGGACCGCCCGCCGACCGGTCCACCCCGGAGCCCGGACCGGGCAGGGGAACCACGCCCCGTGGAGTGCCGGGGAGCGCGGCACCGGATCGGCCTGGTCGACGGCGTACTCGTCCCGCTGGACCACGACCCGGCCGAGATCCGCCGGGAGGAACTCCTGGCCGCGCTGACCGGTACCCCGCTGCCCTGCCTGCGGGCCATCGACGAGGCGCACCGCCACCCGGACTGCCTCACCGGCGTCCGCGAGCGCCTGGACCACGGCGACATCGCCGGTGCGCTGGCCGTCGTGGAGGGCCTGCTGGGCCCCGACGCGGTGCTGCGCGGCGGCGCCCTGCGCGACGAACTGGAGACGGCCGCCCGGCGCCGGATCACCTACGGACTGTTCCGGGCCGGCCTGATCGGACCCGGCCCCGGCCTCGGACCGGGATCAGCACCCGTACCCGTACCCCTGCCTCCACACGGCCGCATCCGCCCGAAAGGCCGCCGTTCCCGCTCGCGCCGGTCGACCTTCCGCTGAGCCCGTCCATCACTCCGTACGCCATCACCCCGCACCCCATCACTCGTCACGAACCCAAAGGTGATCAAACATGCCCACAGACGTTTCCTTCGCCCCACCCGCGACCCCGTCGGCCCCGCCCCACGCCCCTCAACTCGACATCGCCGCCGAGCTGTTGACCCTGCTGCGTGACACCACGACGGAACCCCGTCCCGACATCCAACTGGAGGCCCTGACGCTGGCCGTGGCCGCCGACCTGCCCGTGCTGCTGTGGGGCGAGCCGGGGATCGGCAAGACCGCGGCCCTGACACAGTTGGCCGCCGCTCTGGATCTGCCGCTGACCACGGTGATCGCCAGCGTCCACGAGCCGTCCGACTTCTCCGGGCTGCCCGTCGTCGGGGACGATCCCGCGGCACAGGGCGTTCCGATGGCCCCGCCGGACTGGGCCGTACGCCTCGTACGGGCCGGCCGGGGACTGTTGTTCCTCGACGAACTCTCCACCGCGCCCCCGGCAGTTCAGGCCGCCCTGCTCCGGCTGGTCCTTGAGCGGCGGATCGGCACCCTCCAACTTCCGCCCGGCGTACGGATCGTGGCCGCCGCGAACCCCCGGTCCTCGGCGGCCGACGGCTGGGAACTGAGCCCGCCGCTGGCCAACCGGTTCGTCCATCTCCGGTGGACCCACGACCACGAGGTCGTCGTACGCGGCCTCGGGGGGACCTGGCCCCGGGCGACCCTGCCGCGGCTCGCCCCCGAAAGGCTGGCGGAGGCCGTGGACTTCGCGCGCCGCGCGGTGTGCGGGCTTCTCACCGCCCGGCCCAAGCTCGTCCACCAACTGCCCAGCAGCGAGACGCGCAGGGGCGGCGCCTGGCCGTCGCCCCGGAGCTGGGACATGACCCTGAGCCTGATCGCCTTCGCGACCGCCGCGGGTTCAGGGAGGGAAGTGCTTTCCCTGCTGGTCCGGGGCACCGTGGGGGACGGTCCGGGGCTCGAACTGCTGGCGAGCCTGGACCGGTTGGACCTTCCGGATCCCGAGACACTGCTCGCCGATCCGGCGAGCGCCGAGCTGCCCGACCGAGGGGACCTGCGCCAGGCCGTGCTGGACGGGGTGGTGGCGGCGGTCCGGGCGCGCCCGGAGAGGGCTCGCTGGGACGCGGCATGGGCGCTGCTGGTCCGGGCGCTGGAGACCGGGGCGCCGGACCTGGTGGTCGTCCCGGCGACGACACTTGCCTCGCTGCGCCAGGAGGACTGGGACGTTCCGGCGGTGATCGAGCAGCTCGCCGGGGTGGTGACCCTGTCCCGGCGGGCGGACCGGGCGGCGGACCGCGTCGCGGCGCGAGCCGGGGCCGGGACCGACGCGAAGGGCGGCCGATGAACGCCGACGCGCCGGGAACCCGGGACGCCGACAGGCCGGCAGGACCTCTGAACCCCGACAGGCCGGCAGGACCTCTGAACCCCGACAGGCCGGCAGGACCTCTGAACCCCGACAGGCCGGCGGGACCTCTGGACGTCGACAGGCCGGCGGGACCTCTGGACGTCGACAGGGTCCCGGGCACCCTGGACCTCGACAAACTCTTCGCCGCCCGGCTGCATGCCGTCCGGGCCCGGCCGTACCTGGCCACGGCACTGTTCGCCCTGCACCCCGTCGAGACACGGCAGGTACCGACGATGGCCGTCGACCGGCACTGGCGGTGCTACGTCTCGCCGGCGTTCGTGGACCGGACCCCGGTCGAGGAACTGGCCGGGGTGTGGGTGCACGAGGTGTCGCATCTGCTGCGCGACCATCACGGGCGCAGTGACCGCTTCGCCCGGGAGCACGGGCTGACCGGCCCCGGGGAACGCCTGCGGATGAACATCGCGGCGGACTGCGAGATCAACGACGACGTGTTCGGCGACGGGCTCGTCCGCCCCGAAGGCGCTGTCGAGCCGGAGGCGTTGGGGTTGCCCGAGGGGGAGCTCATGGAGGAGTACCTGCGCCGGTTCCGGCTCGGGCCGAACACGCTGGGCCTTTCCTGGCTGGACTGCGGCAGCGGTGCCGACGGGCTGGGGCGCGAGTGGGATCTCGGTCCGGACGGCGCGCACGGCCTCAGCGAGCAGGAACGGGACGCGGTGCGGTTCCGGGTGGCGCAGGGCATCAACGGCCGCCCGGGGGACACCCCGAAGGGATGGCGGCGCTGGGCCGAGGAGGCGTTCCATCCGCCGCAGGCGTGGCGGGAGTTGCTCGGAGCGGCGGTCCGCTCGGCGGCCTCCGGCTCCGGCGCGGGCGACGACTACACCTACGGCCGGCCGTCGCGCCGCTCGGCCGGGCTGCCCGGCGTCGTCCTGCCGAGCCTGCGGCGCACACCGCCGCGGGTGTCCGTGGTCGTCGACACCTCCGGGTCGGTCAGCGACGCCGAACTGGGCAGCGCGCTCTTGGAAGTTGCGGCGATCGCCCGGGCCGTGGGCGGCCGACGCGACCTGGTCTCCGTACTGCCGTGCGACGCGTCGGCGCGGATCGTGCACCCGCTGTGCCGCGCCGAGGGAATACCGCTGGTGGGCGGCGGGGGTACGGATCTGCGCACCGGCTTCGCGAAGGCGCTCCGGGCACACCCCCGCCCCGATGTCGTCGTCGTCCTGACCGACGGCCAGACACCCTGGCCGGACGCACGACCACCGTGCCGGACGGTGGTGGGCCTGTTCCGGCGGCACACGGTCCGGGCGTGGGACGAGAACGGTGACGAGTACGTGCCGGACGCACCGCCCGACTGGGCGCGGGTGGTCGACATCGGTTCGGCTCCGGCCGCCCGGTGAGCGCCCTCCGCGTACGGGGTGCGCCAACAGGGCTGATTGGATGGGCCGATGCGCACCCCTTCCTCACTGTTGTCGGCCTTCCGGCCCAAGGTCCAAGAGCGTCTCTACGACTTCTACGAGGAGGTGCGGACCGCCGACGACCTCTTCTGGGACAGCCGCACGGACGCCTGGATCGCGACCGGGCACGCAGTGGTCAGCAGCGCGGCGAGCCACCCGGGGCTGTCCTCGGTGCGTTATCCCGACATCGAGGCCGTCTCGGAGGAACTGCGGCCGCTGGCCCGGGTCCTGAGCCGGCAGATGCTCTACAACGACGCTCCCGAGCACCCCCGGCTCCGGGCCCTGATCAGCAAGGCGTTCGCGCCCCGGGCGGTGGCGGCACTCCGCGCCCGGATCTTCGAGGCCGTCGACCGGATCATCACCGCCGCGGCGCCGGACGGCCGGATGGACATCGTCGCGGACCTCGCCAAGCCCCTCCCGCTCACCATCATCTGCGACCTCCTCGACGTACCGGAGGAGGACCGCCCCGCGGTCGCCGCCTGGTCCGAGCCGGTCGCCGAGGCCATCGGCAACTCCCGTCTCGACGCCGACCGCAACCGCGAGGCCTCGCAGAGCATGGCGGACATGCTCGCGTACCTCCGCGAACTCCTCACCCGCCAGGACACCCCGCCGGCCCCGCACACCCTGCGCGCGATGGTGACCGACCGGGCGGAGAGCGCCGACCAGGATCTCGACGAACTCCTCGCCAACTGCGCCCTGTTGCTGATCGCCGGCCACGAGACCACCACCCACTTCATCGGCAACGCCACCCTCGCCCTGCTCCGCAACCCGGACGCGGCCGACCAACTGCGCCGCCGGCCCGAGCTGTTGCCCGCGGCGGTCGAGGAACTCCTGCGCTACGACGCCCCGGTACAGCTGATGCTGCGCCGGGCGCGGCACGACCTGGACCTCGCGGGCCGCTCCGTCGCCGAGGGGCAGACGGTGCTTCTGGTGTGCGGTGCCGCCAACCGGGATCCGGCGGTGTTCCCCGATCCCCATGTGCTGGACTTCGAGCGGCCCGTCTCCGGCGGACGGCACATGTCGTTCGGGCACGGCCCGCACTTCTGCCTCGGCGCGGCGCTCGCCCGCCTGGAGGGCGTGATCGTCCTGGAGGCACTCCTCACCCGCCTCCCCGCCCTCCGCCTCGACGACACGGAACCCCCCAAGTGGCAGCGCAGCCTCAACTTCCGCGGCCTCACCCGCCTGGACGTCACCTTCACCCCGCCCTCGGCCGCCCCCGCCGATCCCGACCCCGCCAGCGCCCCACGGTCCCTGCCGACCGACGCTTCCGCACCCGACCTCGCCCCCACGACACCCGCCGGCGTGTGCCCGGTCAGGCCGGGAACCGGCGGAACCACGGGCGCCTGACGGACTCTCGGTCAGTAAAGCCGCACACGGGTGTGCATGCCGGCCCGTGTGCTTGAGTTGGGCGCCCGACTGCCTCCGCCTCGCCGACACCCTGCGGCTCCGCCCCGCCCCGCACCGCTCATGAACGGACCCGGACCTCCATGCACGTACTGATCCTCGGCGGAACCACGGAGGCCCGTCGCCTCGCCGAGCTGCTGCACGGCACGCCCGGTCTGGAGCTGACCAGTTCACTCGCCGGACGGGTCGCCGGTCCCCGGCTGCCCCCGGGTGAGGTCAGGCTCGGCGGCTTCGGCGGGGCCGAGGGGCTGGCCGAGTGGCTGCGCGAGCACGCGGTGGACGTGTTCGTCGATGCCACCCACCCCTTCGCGGGGACGATCGGTTTCCACGCGGCGCGGGCCGCCGCCGAGGCCGGGGTTCCTCTGCTCGCGCTGCGGCGGCCGGGCTGGGTCCCGGTGGCAGGCGACGTCTGGCACGAGGCCGGCTCGCTGGAGGAGGCCGCGCTGTTGCTGCCCGCGCTCGGCCGGCGTGTGTTCCTCACCACCGGCCGTATGGGCCTGGCCGCGTTCGCCGCCCTCGACGACCTGTGGTTCCTCGTCCGTTCCGTGGACGCGCCCGTGGATTCGCCAGAGGCCCCGCATCCGGCCCGTATGGAGGTACTCCTCGACCGGGGCCCCTTCACCCTCGACGGGGAGCGCGAACTGCTGCGCCGCCACCGCATCGACGTGGTCGTGACGAAGGACAGCGGGGGAACGGCCACCGCGCCGAAGCTGACGGCCGCCCGCGAGGCCGGGCTGCCGGTGGTCATGGTCCGCCGGCCGCCGGTACCCGAGGGCGTCCTCGTCGCGGCTGATCCGGAGGAGGCGGCCCGCTGGGTCGGGGAGCGCCTCGGCGGGAGCGCTTTTCCGGACGCCGACTGAAACCTGACAAGGGCTTTGCCGCCGAGTAGTTGTACCTGCAAGTCATTCGCAGAAGCCTGAGGGGAGCGGTCGAAAACGATCGCTCGCCGACAAGTAAGGCCCGCGCCCCCATGACCACCGCTCCCGATTCCGCCCCTCCGGTCCCCGCCGGAGGACGCGGTCTCTCGTGGCATCGCATCCGCACGTCGATGACCCGCAAGGAGTGGGCGAGTCTCGGCGGGATGGCCGCGTTCATCCTGGCGCTGCATGTCATCGGCTGGTTCACGCTCGTGGCGATCGTCGCCCCCGAGCACTACAGCCTGGGCACCAAGACCTTCGGTATCGGCATCGGCGTCACCGCCTACACCCTCGGTCTGCGGCACGCCTTCGACGCCGACCACATCGCCGCCATCGACAACACCACCCGGAAACTGATGAGCGAGGGCCAACGCCCGCTGTCCGTCGGTTTCTGGTTCTCCCTCGGCCACTCCAGCATCGTCTTCGTGCTCGCACTCCTGCTGTCCGTCGGCGTCAAGGAGCTGGCGGGTCCGGTGGCGGACGACGACTCCGCGCTGCACAGCGTCACCGGCTGGATCGCTACGACGGTGTCCGGCACCTTCCTCTACGTCATCGCGATCATCAACCTGGTGATCATGACGGGGATCTGGAAGGTCTTCCGGCAGATGCGCTCCGGTCACTTCGACGAGGCCGCCCTCGAAGAGCAGCTCAACAACCGGGGGTTCATGAACCGGCTCCTGGGCCGCCTGATGAAGTCGATCACCAAGCCGTGGCAGATGTACCCGATCGGCATGCTCTTCGGCCTCGGTTTCGACACGGCGACGGAGATCGCCCTCCTGGTCCTCGCCGGTTCGGGCGCGGCCTCCGGGCTGCCCTGGTACGCGATCCTGTGCCTGCCCGTCCTCTTCGCGGCCGGCATGTCGCTGCTGGACACGATCGACGGGTCGTTCATGAACTTCGCGTACGACTGGGCGTTCTCCAAGCCGGTCCGCAAGGTCTTCTACAACCTCACGATCACCGGTCTGTCCGTCGCCGTCGCGCTCATCATCGGCACGGTCGAACTGCTCGGCCTGATCGCCCAACAGGCGGACCTGCACGGCCCGTTCTGGGACGGCGTCGCCGGGCTCGACCTGAACATCATCGGTTACGTCATCGTCGGGCTGTTCTTCGCGACCTGGGTGGTGGCCCTGCTGGTGTGGAAGTTCGGGCGGATCGAGGAGAAGTGGACGGCGGGCCTGGCCCAGGACGGTGTCCCGTCGGGCGGTGCGGCGGTCAGGATTCGTGAACGCGCGTCCGGTACTCGCTCGGACTGACACCGAACTCCCGCTTGAACGCGGCGCTGAAGGCGAAGGCGTTGGCGAAACCGACACGGTCCGCCACCATGGCGAGCGTAGCCTCGGGCGCGCGCAGCAGGTCGGCGGCCAGGGCGAGGCGCCGCTCCCGCAGATAGGTCATCGGCGGCCGGCCGACGAGGGCCGTGAAGCGCCGGGCCAGGCTCGCCCGGGACACACCGGTCCTCGCCACCAGGGCCGGCAGGGTCCACGGGTGGGCGGGGTCGGCGCGCAGCATGCGCAGGGCCGGCCCGACCACCGGGTCGCTGTGGGCCCGGTACCAGGCGGGGACCTCGGCGCCGGGGCGGGTGAACCAGGCGCGCAGGGCGGTGATGAGCATCAGGTCCAGCGCCCGGTCCAGCAGGATCTGCTGCCCCGGCTGCTCACGGGCGATCTCCTCGAAGGTCGCCCGGGTGACCGGGCAGGCGCCGACACTCGCCTCGACGACAGCCAGCGCCGGCAGCGCGGCGAGCAGCCGGCCGGGGGCGCCGCCGTCCACGCCGTACATGCCACTCACCAGGAGCGTGCCGGCCGCCCCTTCCGCGTCCCAGGTGCCGGCGCCCGGCGCCCGGGCACCGACCAACTCCTCGCCCCGGGCGCTCGTACAGCGGCCCCCGGCGCGGATCATCACGTTCGGTTCGGTGGCCGGATCGTCCGCGATCACGTACGGCGCGCCGCCGGACAGCACTGCGACGTCACCGGGTCCGATCCGGACCGGGTCGCCGCCCTGGGGAGTGATCCAGGCGGAGCCGTGCAGCAGGACCGCGAGGGCCAGCGGCGAGCCGTCCTCGAAGCGTGCCGCCCAGTCGCCGGTCAGCGCGGACAGGTTGAAGAGGGCGCCACTGGTCCGTACCCCGTTCAGGAGATCCGCCAGCGGATCCGTGCTGGTCAGCGCCGATGGATCCATGCCGGTCAGCGTAGACGAACGCGTATGGAGGTGAGTCCGCACGGCATGGCCGGGGCCCAGGGCGGCTGGTTCAGTTGAGGCCATGAGCGACGAGATGATTCTGGTGACAGGGGCCACGGGCAAGACCGGCCGCAGGGTGGCGCGGCTCCTTCAGGAGCGGGACGTGGCGGTCCGGGCGGCGTCCCGTTCGGGTACGCCGTCCTTCGACTGGACGGACCGCACCACCTGGGAGCCGGCCCTGCGGGGCGTGACGGGGATGTACCTGGTGCTCCCCGACCTCGGCACCCCTCGGGCCGCGGAGAACGTCGCCGCTTTCGCCCGGCAGGCCGCGGCTGCCGGCACGCGGCACGCGGTGCTGCTGTCCACACCCACCGACGCCTGGGGACCGGCCGAGAAGCACGTCCTGGACGCGGAACGGGCACTGGAACACGCGGGTCTGGAGTGGACCGTGCTGCGGGTGCGGTGGTTCTTCCAGAACTTCAGCGAGGACTTCCTGTACGAACCCGTGATGAGCGGCGAGGTGAGGCTGCCGGCCGCCGACGGCAAGGAGGCGTTCATCGACGCCGACGACATCGCCGAGGTGGCGGTCGCCGCCCTCACGGAGGCCGGGCACGCCGGGTGGCACTACGAACTCAGCGGCCCCCGGCTGCTGACCTTCGGGGACGCGGTCGCGGAGATCGCCCGGGCCACCGGCCGCGACCTTCGTTACGTCCCGCTGACACCGCAGGAGTACGCGGACGAGCAACGCGCGCAGGGCGTGCCCGAGGAATGGGTGCAGGCGTCGACCGGCCTGTACGAGCACGTCCGCTCCGGCGGCCTCGCCTCGCTCGGCGACGGCGTCCAGCGTGCGCTGGGCCGGGCTCCCCGGGACTTCGCCGGATACGCCGACACCGCCGCCCGCGAGGGCGCCTGGACCGTCTGACCGTGCCTGCGCTCGCGGCAGGTGGTCCTGTTCATTCGGGACGCCCTACACCTTGATGAGCCCCGCCCCCCCCGCCAGGCCGAGGCGATCACGCTCTCCGCGTGGGGCCACCAACTCGGCGTCACCACGGCGGCTGACCCGCGCGTCGAGCGGTTCATCACCGCCTACGTCCAGGGCCCGCAGACCCCCGAGCCGGGCGCCCCCTGCACGGGCGGCCTCACAACCCCTGACGACGGAGCGTTTTCCGCGCACAAAGATGCGTCAGTACGTCGTTGACCTGCACTCCGCGACAGGGCGAGGGTGAGGGAGCCACATCGGATCCCCAACCACTCGTTTCCGGTCACCGGACTGCGTGCAGGAGGCCGTGATGCTCCAGACAGACACCCGTGAACACACAGCGTTCAGAGAAGACCACGAAACCGCTGCCGCCGTCGCAGCCACCTCCCCGTTCGCCACGCCGAACGCACCGACCGTCTCCCGCGAACTCCACTTCCAGCGCTGCCTCTGGTGCGCCACTCCGGCCTACCGCCGCTCGTACTGCCGAGCCTGCGGGTCCACCGCCTTCACACGGCAACGCAGCGAGGGCGCCGGGGTCGTCGTGCGCCGGAACGGCCATGCCCCGCACAACACCTGGTTCGTCGCGATGGACGAGGGCTTCAACCTGCTCTGCGAGGTCACCGGGACGGCGCCGGTGGCGGTCGCGGTGGGCGCACGGGTGAGTGTCGTACGGTCCGTCGCCCCCCTCGGCCAGGGCCTGCCCCTCGTCGAACTCGCCTACCCGGCACGCTCTTTGGGGCGCTGGTGGTAACGGGGAAGGGCCGAGGCGCAGCCACCTCGCAGTACAACGCGCCGGACGGACCGGTCGCCGTTCCCGACGGAGCGGGACGCGGCGCGCTGGACGGTCTGCGCATCGCCGACTTCTCCCGGGTACTCGCAGGGCCCTACGCCACCATGCTCCTCGCCGACCTCGGCGCCGATGTGGTGAAGGTCGAACGGCCGGGCACCGGGGACGACACCCGGGCCTGGCACCCTCCGGCGGACCACGACGGCACCTCGACGTATTTCCTGAGCGTCAACCGGAACAAGAGGTCCGTCACCCTGGACCTCACGACCGACGCCGGCCTCGAACAGGCCCGCGCCCTGGTCGCCGAGTCCGACGTACTGGTGGAGAACTTCCGTCCCGGCACGATGGAACGGCTGGGCCTCGGCCCTCGCGAACTCCGGTCCCGGCACCCGGGGTTGGTCTACTGCTCGATCAGTGGCTTCGGCGCCGGTGCGGGCGCGGCGATCCCCGGATACGACCTGCTCGTACAGGCCGTCGGCGGGCTGATGAGTGTGACCGGGGACGCGGCCGGGGAGCCGGTGAAAGCGGGCGTGGCCCTGGTCGACGTGATCACCGGCCTGCACGCCTCGCTCGGTATCCTCGCCGCCCTCCGGCACCGGGACGCCACCGGGAAGGGACAGCACGTGGAGGTGAACCTCCTCAGCTCTCTGCTCTCGGCCATGGTCAACCAGGCGTCGGCGTTCGCCGTCGCCGGTGTGGTTCCGGGCCGCATGGGCAACGCCCACCCGAGCATCGCCCCGTACGAGACCTTCCCGGCCGCCGATCGTCCGATCGCGCTCGCGGTGGGCAACGACCGGCAGTTCGCGGCGCTCGCCGAGGCCGTCGGGGACCCAGGTCTCGCCGCCGACGACCGCTTCCGCACCAACACCGACCGGGTCGCCCACCGCGCGGAACTGCGGGACATCCTGAGCGAACGGCTGGGCGCGGCGGGCGCGGACCACTGGTCGGCCGTCCTGCTGGCCGCGGGCGTGCCCGCCGGACCGGTCAACACCCTCGACGAGGCATTCGCGTTCGCCCACAAGCTCGGCCTCCCCGGCATCGTCGAGATGCCCGGGGCAGCCGCCGACGGAGTAGACGGAGCAGCCGAAGCACCGGGCAGGCCCTCCCGCCAGGTCGCGAGCCCCATCGCGCTGAGCGGCACGCCGGCGCGGTACCGCCTGCCGCCGCCGAGCCTGGGCCAACACACCACGGAGATCCTCCACCGCGTTTCCGACCACACCTGAGCGCCGGGAAGAGCGGTCACCCGACCGTTCCCGGCGCGACTGCCACCACCGAACCGATCACCACAACCCCCAGGAGCTCACCATGAGCAGCGCCAAGCCGATGAAGGACCCCCTCGACCTGCTCGACTTCGCCTCCACCCTCACCGACGAGGAACGCGAGATCCAGGCCACCGTCGCCAAGTTCCTCACCGACCGGGTGCGCCCGCACATCGGCGAGTGGTTCGAGAACGCGCACTTCGCCCGCGAACTCGCCCCCGAACTCGGCAAGTTGGGCGTTCTCGGCATGCACCTCGACGGCTACGACTGCGCCGGGACGAACGCGGTCAGCTACGGCCTCGCCTGCATGGAACTGGAGGCGGCGGACTCCGGCTTCCGCAGTTTCGTCTCCGTGCAGGGCTCGCTGTCGATGTTCTCCATCTGGAAGTGGGGCTCGGAGGAGCAGAAGCAGGAGTGGCTGCCCCGGCTCGCCGCCGGTGAGGCGATCGGCTGCTTCGGCCTGACCGAGCCCGACTTCGGCAGCAATCCCTCCGGGATGCGCACCAGGGCCGTCCGCGACGGTGGGGGAGACTGGATCCTCAACGGTTCCAAGATGTGGATCACCAACGGCGGCATCGCCGATGTGGCCACCGTCTGGGCGCAGACCGAGGACGGCATCCGCGGCTTCCTCGTGCCGCGCGGGACGCCCGGCTTCACGACGCAGGACATCAAGCAGAAGATGTCGCTGCGCGCGTCGATCACCTCGGAGCTGTCCTTCGACAACGTACGGCTGCCCGACTCGGCGCGGCTGCCCCTCGCGGAGGGCTTGCGCGGCCCGCTGTCCTGCCTGAACGAG
Organism: Streptomyces sp. NPDC020898; assembly: GCF_044333925.1. Classification (NCBI taxonomy): domain Bacteria; kingdom Bacillati; phylum Actinomycetota; class Actinomycetes; order Kitasatosporales; family Streptomycetaceae; genus Streptomyces; species Streptomyces sp. NPDC020898. The sequence goes on along the minus strand of NZ_JBIRRV010000007.1, from coordinate 159,108 downwards.
GCCCGCTTCGGCATCCTGTTCGGCGCGGTCGGCGCGGCTCGCGACTCCCTTCAGGCAGCCATCGAGTACGCCGACTCCCGCGTCCAGTTCGACAAGCCGATCAGTGCCTTCCAGCTCACCCAGAAGAAGCTCGCCGACATGAGCGTGTCCGTCGGCAACGCCGCCCTGCTCGCCGTCCACCTGGGCCGGCTCAAGGACCAGCACCGTATCCGGCCGGAGCAGATCAGCGTCGGCAAGCTCAACAACGTCCGGGAAGCGATCGCCGTCGCACGGGAGTGCCGCACGATCCTCGGCGCCAACGGCATCTCCCTGGAGTACTCGCCGCTGCGCCACGCCAACAACCTCGAGTCCGTCATGACCTACGAGGGCACCAACGAGATGCACACGCTGGTCATCGGCCAGGCGATCACCGGATACCCGGCCTTCCGCTGACACTGGTCGTACGCGAGCAGTGAGCCAGGACGATCCCCAGTCCGGCTCTCGGGCCGTGATGCCGCCCGGCCGCCTTCGGCTCTCGTGCCGGCTGCGGGGCCGCACCAAGACGCGACCGGTCAGCGAGGCTCTCCTTGCGAACGCCGCGGAGTGGCAAGCGGCGATGAACGCCGGACGCAGGTCAGTCCGTTGACCGCGTTCCGCCCGCGTCGGCGAGGGTCTCCTTGGCGTACTGGAGGAACGTGCGGGCCCGGTGCGTGGGAGTGACGTTCGAGGCGTGGGCGATCACGAGCGCGACGTCGTCCAGCGGGTCGCTGAGCGGCACGGATGCCAGGGGGAGCCCTTCGACGCTCGTGTCGGTGGGCCAGGACTGGATCAACGTGGCGAAGCCGAGGCCGCGGGCGACCATGCTGCGGACCGCCTCGATGCTGGAGGTCCGGTACCGGATGTTCGGTCGTGCTCCGGCGAGGGAGAACCAGTGGTCGGCGTTCTGCTGGGCGGGCGGCTCCGCGTAGATGATCAGCGGCTCGTCCGCCAGTTCGGCCAGTGAGACGGACTCGCGCCCCGCGATCGGGTGGCCCGCGGACACGATGACGTACGGACGGCTCGCGCGGAGCGTCGTACAGGACAAGCCGGGTTCGTCACCGAGTGCGTACAACAGGGCCACGTCGCACGAGCCTTGGACCAGGGCCTGTCGCATTTCGTCCTGCTGACCCTCCATCAGCTCCAGGTTGACCGCCGGGTGGAGCCGGGTGAACCCGTCCACCAGGAGGGGGATCAGGAAGGGGGTCAGGGCCTTGTAGCAGCCGATCGTCAGGCGGCCGGCCAGCCGCCCTTCCTCGGCCTGGGCGCTGGCCGTGATTTCGTCGGCCTGAGTCAACATCGCCTGGGCGCGTCCGAGGATCCGGCTGCCGGCCTCGGTGAGAGTGACACCCTTCGCCCGGCGCCGTACCAGCAACTGGACCCCGAGACGGCGTTCGAGGTCGGCGATCGCTGTGGAGATGCTCGCCTGGGACGCATGGCACCGCACCGCTGCCGCGCTCATCGAGCCGGTGTCCGCCACCGTCACGAAGTATTCCAATTGACGGAGGGAAAAATTGGCCGTCATTTCTCTCCTGCTGTTATGGGAACTCTCAATAAGCCTTATAGGAAATTTCTGTTTTTCCTGGCCGTAACGCGGATGTCATCCTAAGCCGAATTCACCTGTTGAAGAAGGCTCGGAATACGAGCAGGCCCCCGCACGTCCCGGCTAGGAGACCCTCATGACCACGCTTCTTGACCCCACTCGAACCCAGGACCGAGGAACCGGCGACAGCGTCCTCGACCGCGTCCGCGCCCTCCTTCCCGAGATCGCGGCACGCTCCGCCGAGGGCGAGGACGCCCGGGCGGTTCCGGCGGAGGTCGTCGCCGCACTGCGCGAGGCCGGAGTGTTCCGGATGGCCCTGCCCCAGGTGTGGGGCGGCGAGCAGCTCGGGCTGGTGGAGGGGGCCCGGGTGGTGCGGGAGATCGCCCGAGCCGACGGATCGACCGGCTGGACCGTCCAGGCCGCTTCGATGGCGTGGTTCTTCGTACGGTCGCTGCCGCGGGAGACGCTGGAGAAAGAGGTGTTCGGAGGCGGTGCGAACCTGATGCTCCGAGGAGCGGTGGCTCCGAAGGGGCTGGCGAGGCCGGTGGAGGGCGGGTACCGGATCAGTGGCCGTTGGCCGCTGGCGAGCGGCCCGTTCACCCCGGACTGGATGCTCGGGGGTTTCCTGGTCGAAGGGGCGCCTCCGTTGCCGGACGGCCGCCCGGACATGCGGGTCGCGCTGTTCCGGCCGGAGCAGGTGACGTTCCTCGACACCTGGGACGCGGTCGGCCTGCGTGCCACGCAGAGCACCGACTTCACGATGGACGACGTCTTCGTGCCCGAGCACCACACGGGCCCGATGTTCGGCGACAACAACATCCCCGCTCCCCTCTACGACCTGCCCTATTCACCCACCGGGGCCTCGCACGACGCCGTCGTCCTCGGCGCCCTGGACGGTGCACTCGACGATCTCGCCGGACTCGCCGCGACCAAGCGGCCGGCGTTCAACCCCAAGGCACTGCTCGGCGAGGACCCGGTGTTCCAGGAGAAGTTCGCCGAGCTGAAGTTGCGGGCGGCGGCGCTGGCCGCCCTGTCGGAGCAGACCGGACGCACCGTCATGGACCGTGCCCTCGCGGGCGAGGCGCCCGCCCCGGCCGAGTGGTTCAGCTACAAGGGCACCACCCAGCACATCCACCACGAGGGCATCCGGATCCTCAACGAGATCATGACCCTCTCGGGCAGCGCGGGCCTCTACAGCACCAGCCCTCTGCAGCGCCGCTGGCGCGATGTCCGCTGCGTCTCCCAGCACGTGGTCGGCAACACAGGTGCGATGCGGCAGCTGGGCGCGGTCCTGTCGGGACAGAACTGACGCCTGGCCGCCGAGAGGAGCCGCTGGGCACTCACCAGCGGCTCCGCGTACGAGCTCCCGCCCGCCAAGAACTCATCCAGCATCTCGGAGCAAGCAATGAGCCCTCTCAACGTGACACCGACCAACCCTGCCCTGCTGCGCCAGGCTTTCGGCTGTTTTCCGTCCGGGGTGACAGCACTGTGCGCACTCGACTCCGGCAGCCCGGTGGGCATGGCCGCGAGCACATTCACCCCGGTCTCCCTCTCACCCGCCCTGATATCGGTCTGCGTGCAGGACACCTCCACGACATGGCCGAAACTGCGCGGGCGGAGCCATATGGGCGTCAGCGTGCTCGCCGAGGGACAGGACACGATCTGCCGGTCGCTGGCCAGTAAGGAGGGGGACCGGTTCGCCGGAGTCGACTGGGATGCCGACGACGTCGGCGGCGTGTACATCCACGGCGCCAGTCTCTGGCTGAACTGCTCGCTGCACGCCGAACTCCCCGGCGGCGACCACACGATCGTCCTGCTGGAAATCCAGGGTCTGAAGGCCGAACCCGACCGAGAGCCCCTGGTGTTCCACAACAGCAGGTTCCGGCGCCTGGCCGTCTCGTAGGCAGGTGCCCGGCCTGTGGCCGTTGCGGCACATCGCGGCCTCTCGCGCGAAGGCCGGCGCACTCTCCCGCTGTCCCGCAGACGCCCAGCTGAGCCGTCTCGTGAGGGAACTGCGCCCCTGCGCATGGTTACGTACACCGCAGTGACCGGCAGCAGCGACGCGGGGAAACTCGACCTTCTTCGCGTCGCCGGCGGCCGTACTGCCGACCCTCAGGCCGCCCGGTAACTGAAGAAGCCCTCGCCCGACTTGCGGCCCAGCAGGCCCGACTCGACCATGCGGCGCAGCAACGGGGGAGGGGAGTACAGCGGTTCGCGGTACTCCTCGTACAGCGCCTCGCCTATCGCGGCCACGGTGTCCAGGCCGATCAGGTCGGCGAGGCGCAGCGGGCCCATCGGGTGGGCGCAGCCCGCCGTCATCCCCGTGTCGATGTCCTCCGCCGTCGCCGTGCCGGAGCCGACCATCCGCACCGCTGCCAACAGGTAGGGAACCAGGAGGGAGTTGACGACGAAGCCCGCGCGGTCCTGCGCCACGACCGTCTTCTTGCCCAGGATCTCGCCCACGAAGGCACGCATACGCAGTTCCGTGGCCTTCGAGGTCTGGAGCGACGGGATCACCTCGACCAGCGGCATGACGGGAACCGGGTTGAAGAAGTGCAGCCCGACCACCGCCTCCGGGCGTCGGGTCGCGGCCGCGAGCCGGGCGATGGGGATCGAGGAGGTGTTGCTGGCCAGTACGGCGGTCGGGTCGGTGACCACCTCGTCCAGTTGCCGGAACAGCGCCGTCTTGGCCGGCTCGTCCTCGACGGCGGCCTCGATGACCAGGTCCGCACCGGACAGCCGGGTGAGATCGGCGGTGACCGACACCCCGGCCAGAGCGTGTGCGCGGTCTTCCGGGGTGATGGTTCCGCGCTTCTCCGCCTTGAGCAGGGAGTCCGCCACGCCCGCCAGTCCCGCCCGGGCCCTGTCCTCGGTCACGTCGCACAACGTGACGTGCAGCCCGGCCCGGGCGCAGACCTCCGTGATGCCCCGGCCCATCTGCCCGGCCCCGACGACTCCCACGTACTTGATCGATGTCATGTGTTTCTCCGCCTGTCCTTCCGTCCCGCGCGGTCGACCGCCGCCGCCACGGTCCGTGGCGCCGTGTTGAGCCTAGGTCGGGTACAACCCCTCTGACCTGCTCGGACAGTGCGTCATCCGCGCACAAACATGCGTCGGTTCGTCGCTCGTCGGCCGCTGCGGGAGCACCGTGGCATCAGCCGACGGCGGTCGTGGCCGCAGCCGCCTCCCGCAGCCGGCGGATCACGCCGCGCACCGCCGGCGAGGTCTCGCCCCTGCGGTACGCGCCCACCAGACGGGTGGTCAGCGGTACGTCGGCCAGTGGGCGGTAGGCGACACCCGGTATCCGTACGCGGCGCAGTGAGTCCGGAACCAGGGCCACGGCGAGACCGCCGCCCACCAAGGTGAGCGCGGCGATGAAGTCCCGTACCGGAGGCGCGCACTGCGGGCTGAAGCCGCCCCGCTGCGCCACCTCCAGGATCTGGTCGCGGCAGCCGTACTCCTCGTCGAAGTGCGGTGCCACGAACTGCTCGTGGCGCAGCTCCGCCGCCGGCACCGTCTCGTACGCCGCCAGCGGGGCGCCGTCAGGCAGCGCCAGGACGACGTCCTCGGTGAGCAGACAGGTGGCCGTGACCCCGGCCGGGTACTCCGGGCGCCAGCGCAGGAAACCGATGTCGATGTCCCCGCAGGCCAGCGCCTCCAGCTGGGCCGGGGTCTCCAACTCGCGGACCTGTACGGTGAGATGGGTGTCGAGGGCCGCGCACCGGGTGAGGACGTCGGTCAGCACACCGGAGAACGCGGCGGAGGCGACGTAGGCGATCTCGGCGTGCCCCAGCTCCCCGCGACCGGCCCGCCGGCCCACCGCCTCCGCCCGGGCGATCTGCGCAAGGGTCAGCCGTGCCTCTTCGAGGAACAGCCGCCCGGCGCCGGTGAGCGCCGGGCGGGTGCGGCGTCCGCGGTCGATCAGCCGGACCCCCAGGTGTGACTCCAGCGCCCTGACCTGGGCGCTGAGTGCGGAAGGAGCCAGATGCAGCCGGTCCGCCGCGCGCGCGAAGTGCAGTTCCTCCGCGACGGTGACGAACGTTTCCAGCCAGCGCAGTTCCACCGGCTCCTCCGTCCTGCTGGGTGGAATGGACACCCCGCGGCGCCGTCAGGGCAGGACAGGTCCGCCGCGGGGTGGGTACGGGACGTCAGGACGTCACGGAATGACGACGTAGTTGCTGAATCCGCCGTCGCGGTCCGTGAGTCCGGAGATCGCTTCGTTGACCCTGGACAGAGGGAACGGCTTGGCCTGGAGATAGGACAGGTCCAGCGCTCCCGTGGCCACCATGTCGGCGAGTTCCTGACCCTGCGCGGTACTGAACCAGTTGGAGCCGATCAGCTGGACCTGCTCGTCCATGAGCCACTTCACGTCCACGGGCAGCCGGTCGGCCACCCCGCCCACATTGACCACCCTGCCGCCCCTGCGGACGCCCTGCATGGAGTCGAGCATCGTCTCCACCGGGGCCTTGGCGCCCAGGGCACTGATCACGTAGTCCGCGCCCTCGCCGCCGGTGCGGGACTTCGCCCACTCACCGGTGGAGCCGTCGCCCAGCCGGAAGACCTCGACGCGGTCCGGGTCAAGTTCCCTGACCCGCTTGAGGAGTTCCTCGTTGCGCCCGGTCCCCAGGATCCGGGAGGCACCGGAGGCCAGCGCGAGCACGGTCGACGCGACACCGAGGGTTCCCGTGATCCCGTCGATGAGCGCGACCTGACCGGGACCCGCCGCGGCGTTCTTGAGAGCACCGTAGGACGTGCCGATGTAGCCCAGCTTGCCGGCCTGCTCGAACGTCATGTTGTCCGGGATATTGACGATCGAGTACTGCGGAGCCGTCATGTACTCCGCGAAGCCCCCGTAGGGATAGAGGTCGAAGATCCGCTGTCCGTACCGGGAGGTGCTGAAGTAGCCGTTCAGGGTGAAGTAGCGGCACAGGCTCAGTTCACCGCCCCGGCACACCTGGCAACTACCGCAGGAACGAAGGGGGTTGACGTACACCCGGTCACCCGGCTTGGTGTGCAGCACCGCCTCGCCGACCTGCTCGACCACTCCCGCGGCGTCCAGGCCGAAGATGGCGGGGAACTTCGGCAACGGCTGGTGCGGGAACCAGGTCGGCCAGTTGTTGATCACGTTGGCCATGTTCGGCACGATCCCGCACGCCTTGACCCGCACCAGTACGTCGGTCGGCCGCGGGGTGGGCACGTCGATCGTGTCCATGGACATCGGCTCACCGAGAGCGTGCAGTCGTGCAGCGAGCATTTTCGCCATTGAAATACTCCTTGAAACCGCTCCGTCCCAGTGGCCGGGGCGGAAGGTATGAAAAATTCCCTACGAATTCGGAAGAGAACCAGGGAAAGGGTTCGGGTAGTTGTCCTCGAGGTCGATTCCCAGCAGCCCCATGATGCGGACGCCGGAGTTGTACCAGGCAATGGACAACGACAGTTCGACCATCTGCCTGTCCGTCAGCAGGCCGGCGGCGGCACGCCACGTCTCCTCCGAGACGTCGACCCGAAGCGTGGACTCCTTGGCGAGGCGCATCACCGCCTTCTCCGTGTCGTCGAACAGATCGGACGACTCGAACTCGGCGACCGCCGCGAGCTGTTCCTCGGTGAGACCGGCCCCCAGCCCGTGCGACTGGTGGTGCGCGACCTCGTACGCCGACCGGGTCGCGTACCCCACGGTCAGGATCGCCAGTTCCCGCAGCTTGGGGCTGAGGTCGGCCGCCCGCAGCGAGTTGGCGTAGGTCAGGAAGCCGTCCAGCTGGGTCGGCGCGTTGGCCAGGGCGAGGAAGATGTTCGCCGTCGGCACCTTGCGCTCGGCTTCCAGCCGGTCGTACAGGGGCTTCTGCGACTCGTCCGCGTCCTCGCGGCGCAGATAGGGGACTCGTGCCATGGTGACTCCTGGAAGTCTGGAGATCTTGGTGTACGGAAGTCCGGAAGTACGGACGGTCAGTGCGCGGACTGTTCGAGCAGGAACCGCTCCAGTGACATCGGCTTCGGAAGCTCGGCCGGCAGGATCTGCGGCACGCCGACGAAGGGCGACGCCTCGAAGTACCACTTCTCCAGGGCCGGGAGGCCCCAGCGGGCGTTGGTGCTCAGCGATCCCGCGTCCCAGCGCACCGGTTCGATCTCGGTGTCGATGGTCTGGTAGTGGCTGTTGAAGACCTCCACCCGGTGCCCGTCCGGGTCGCGGAGGTAGACGAAGAGCATCCCGCCGGGACCGTGCCGTCCGGGGCCCCGCTCCACGCCGTCGCCGTAGCCCTGGATGCCCGCCCAGTCGCAGGCGGTGAAGATGTCATGGCTCTCGGAGACGGTGTAGGCGAAGTGGTGCAGGGCGGGCCCGGTGTTCTCGACGATCGCGAGGTCCAGGCAGGTGCCCTTGCGGTACATGAACGCGCCCAGCAGCTTGTCGCCGTGCTCCAGGTACTCCGAGTTGCGAAAGCCCAACTCGCCGTAGAAAGCGCACAGTTCGTACGTGTCGGGCGCGAAGGTCTGGAAGTGGTCCAGCCGCTGCGCGTGGGCCCCCTTGTACTGCTCGAAGTTGATGTGGAGCCGGGGACGGGTCTCCATGTGCGCGCACAGTTCGAGCGGCGTGCCGATCGGGTCGCTGACGTGCAGGGTGCGCCCCTGGTACGGCAAGTCGACCCACTCGGCGGGCAGGCCGCGCTCACGGAACCAGTCGTACGCGAGGTCGAGATCCTCGTCGAAGAACACCCGGAAGCCGATCCTCCTGCACCTGCCCGCACCCTCTTCGTCCAGTTCCAGGACGAGGCTGTGGTGGCAGGCTTCGGCGAGGCCGCGGAGGTAGCAGGTGCGCTCGTCCTCGTCGCTGACGACCAGCCCCAGCACGTTCACATAGAAGTTCCGGCTCTCGGCCAGATCGGCGACCGTGAGACGAACGTGACTGGAGCGGGTGATATTGAAACTCGGGCGCAGATTGACGGGTGGCAGCATGCTGGTCTCCGTACTCGGATCGGCTCTGGATTTCGGTGACTGTAATACGTAGTACTTCGTGAATGCGTAGTACTACGCGGTTTTTCTACGGCTCGACAGTGAGGGCCCCGGCCCCTGCTCCGGCGAATGTGAAGGCGGACCAGCCGCTGAATTCCGCGGATTCACCGAGGGACTCCTCGATGCGCAGAACCTCGTTCCATTTGGCCATGCGCTCGGAGCGGGTGAATGAGCCCACCTTCAGCTGGCCGGCGTCCCAGCCGACGCTGAGGTGGGCGATGGTGATGTCCTCGGTCTCCCCGGACCGCGCCGAGACGATCGTGCCGAAGCCGGCTTCCTTTCCGGCTCGCAGGGCCTGGAAGGCCTCCGTGACCGTGCCGGCCTGGTTCGGCTTGACCAGGACGGCGTTCGCGGTGCCGCTGGTCGCCGCGGCCTCGACCCGCTTGGCGTTCGTGACCAGGTAGTCGTCCCCGATCACCTGGCAGCGGTCGCCGTAACGCCGGGTGAACTCCAGCATGCCCTCGTGGTCGTCCTCGCCCACCGGATCCTCGACGGAGAGGATCGGATACTGCTCGATCCAGCCGCCCAGCATGTCGATCAGCGCGGTGGTGTCCAGCGTGCGGTCGTCCAGCGCCAGCGTGTACCGCCCGCCGCTGCCGAACTGCGAGGCGGCGACGTCCAGCGAGATGCCGACCTGGGTGGAGGGGGTGAAACCCGCGCTCTCGATCGCCCGGGTCAGCGTCTCCAGCGCCTCCTCGTTGGAGTCGAACGCCGGCCAGAAGCCGCCTTCGTCGGCGACCCCCTGAGCCTTGCCTGCCTTACGCATCAGACCGCCGGCGGCACGGTAGATCTCCGCCGTCCAGTCCAGGGCCTCGGAGAAGCTCCGCGCCGCGGGGCACATCACCATGAAGTCCTGGACGTCGACGCGGCGGTCCGCGTGGGCGCCGCCGCCGAAGATCTGGATCTCGGGGAGGGGGATGCGGACCGGGCGTCCGCCCGCCAGGTGCTGCCACAGGGGTACGCCCGCCGACGCGGCGGTGGCGTGCAGGACCGCCATGGACGTGGCCACGAGCGCGTTGCCGCCGAGACGGCTGCGGTCGGGGGTGCCGTCGAGGTCCACCAGAAGCCGGTCGACGGCTTCCTGATCGGTCGCGTCGCGGTTCAGAAGGGCGGGCGCGATCTCGTGGTTCACCGAGCCCACCGCACGCCGGACGTCGAGGCCGCCGAAGCGGCTGCCACCGTCACGCAGGTCGAGTGCCTCGCCCTGGCCCGTCGAGGCCCCCGCCGGGGCGATGGCCCGCCCGATCGCACCGTCCGCGAGGTGGACCTCGACCTCTACGGTCGGCCGACCGCGTGAGTCCCACACCCTGCGGCCGTAGAGCTTGGCGATCCGCGCGTCTGTCATTGCGGTGCGACCTTTCGGAGTTCGGACGATGTCTGGGCGATGAGCGGACGCCCTCGCGGGGCGGAGCCGGCAAGGAGACGACGAGGGTCGCTCGTTCAGCTCGTTCAGCCCGCTCGGTTCGGTCACTGCGGCGCCGAGCGTGCTATCGATAGCGCAATCGTGCAAAGCGACAGCAACTCTGTCAAGAGGTGGGCTGTAGTTCGAACCCTTGGTCCCGTGGTTTGTTTACGTCCCCTTGGTCCGCCGGAGCGTGAATGCTATCGTTCGCACAACCCGTGGCGCTCCGGCAACAACTCCGGCGGACCCGCGCTCTCCTGGACGGACGGACAGCACAGGCGGCGTGGGTTCGCCGGTCCCGGAGCCCGGCCGACAGGAAAGCGAGCCCGGCATGACATCCCAGCCCTCCGCGGCGCCCATGACCCTCACCACCGTTGTGGCCAGCACGCGCCCCGGACGTGTGGGCAGATCTGTCGCCGACTGGTTCACCCTCCGGGTGGCGGAGTGCGACCAGTTCGAGTCGCACACCGTCGACCTGCACGAACTCGCTCTCCCCTTCTTCGACGAGCCGCATCCGCCCGCCCTGCGGCAGTACACGAAGAGCCACACCCGCGAATGGAGCCGGATCGTCGACGCGTCGGACGCGTTCGTCTTCGTCACCCCGGAGTACAACGGCGGCTTCCCCGCCCCGCTGAAGAACGCGTGGGACTACCTCGCCGTGGAGTGGCAGCACAAGCCGGCCGGGTTCGTCAGCTACGGCGGCGTTTCGGCGGGCACCCGCGCGGTGCAGATGGGTAAGCAGGTCGTAGCGAACCTCAGGATGCTGCCGATCGGTCCGACCGTGAGCATCCCGTTCGTCAGCGGGCTCGTCGAGGACGGCGACTTCAGACCCGGCAAGATTCACGAGGCCGCCGCCGAGCAGGTCCTTGACGAACTCGCGCGCACGGCCCGTGTCATGCGGCGGCTGCGCAGCGGGACGTACTGACCCGGCGGCGTACGCATGCGAAGGCGCCCGGAACGATGTGCTCCGGGCGCCTTCGGTGTCTGCGGTGCTTTGGTGTCTGCGGTGTCTGCGCGGGGCGGGTTCGCCGCCGGTTCAGACGGGCCTGGACGGGGCTTTTCCGTCCGGCGGTGCCGTGCTGCCGCGCAGGATCAGTGATCCGGGGGAGACCGAGGTGTAGGGACCGTCGTTGCCCGGCTTGGTCTTGAGCCGGCGCATCAGCCACAGTGCGCAGCCGGTGGCCATCTCCTGGATCGGCAGACCGATCGTGGTGAGTCCGGGACCCCACCAGGAGAACCCCGGCTCGTCCCCGAACCCGACCACGGACAGTTCCCCGGGCACCTTCACGCCCTGTGCGGACAACTCCTCCAGGACCCCCAGGGTGAGCTGGACCGATCCCAGGACGAGGCCCGTGGGCGCGTCCGGCCCCTTGAACAGCCGGCGCACCGCCTGGCGCCCGTGGTCCACGGATGCCGGCGGCCCCAGCTCCGTAAATCCGGCGTCGTCCGGCAGGCCGCCCTCGCTCAGGGCGCTGCGGAAGCCGCGCAGACGCTCCGCGCCCGTGGGCAGTTCCTCGGGGCCGCCCAGATACGCGACGCGCGTGTGGCCCAGCGCCACCAGGTGGGCCGTGGCCTGACGCAGCGACTCGTGGTCGTCCACCCCGAACCACTGGGAACCGAGCGACGGGTGGCGGCGCAGCAACTGGAGGTGCGGCACGGCCTTGAGCAGCTTGACCGACTCGCTGTGCGGGCGGGCGGTGGGCACGATGATGACGCCGGCCACGCGGTTGGCGGACAGTTCGCGCAGGTGACGCAGCTCCACCATCCGGTCGTCGTCGGTCTCGGAGAGCATCAGCTGGAAGCCCTCGGCCTCCATGTTCTTGGACAACTCGTGCGCGATGGTCGAGTAGAAGCTGTTGCGGATGTCCGGGATGACCAGCGCGACCACGTTGCTGGACGCGCCGCGCATCATCCGGGCGGCACGGTTGCCGACGTACCCCATCTCGGAAGCGGCCTGACGGACCCGGAACTTGGTCTCCTCGCTGATGCGGGGATCGTCGGAGAGTGCCCGGCCGACCGTCGAGACGGAGATTCCGAGGCGTTCGGCGATGTCCCTGGTCGTGATCACGTAAGGCCCCCCTTGGACTGGCTGATCCCGTTGCCGTCACTTTCCGTGTGCCAACGATAGCGCTCTCGTCGCGCTCAGTGGTCGGCGAAGTGGAGGTGCCGGGCTGGCCCTCATCTTTATGCTAACGTTAGCACTGCTGAATGGGCCGTGCAGCCGCCCGCGGCTGCCTAGTTGCGGAGGTGTCCGTGCGGATCGTCAGGTATGCCGTCGACGGCGTGCGTCACTACGGAGAACTCGAAGCCGGTGACGCCAGGATCGCGAGATTCGAGGGTGACCCCTTCACCGGACTGCTCCCTACGGGAGATATCGACGAAGTCGGCGACGTGGTCGTTCTCGCGCCGCTGGAGCGGCCCCGGATCTTCGGGTTCGCCTACAACTACGCCTCGCACGTCGACGAGACCGATCGTGAGGTTCCGGAAGTTCCCGTGTGCTTCATGAAGCCGAGCACCGCGGTGATTGGACCGGATGACGCCATCGTCTATCCGGCGGATGGTGAACTGATCCATTTCGAGGGCGAGTTGGTCGTCGTCATCGGAAAGGAAGCCCGTCATGTGAAGCCCTCCGAGGCCCATGAATACATCCTCGGTTATACGTGCGGCAATGATGTCAGTGACCGCATCGTCCAGCGCAAGGAAAGCGCGTTCGGAACGCTTCTCATCGGCAAGGGGCAGGACACCTTCGCTCCCCTCGGGCCGGTCATCGCGACCGGACTCGACCCTGCGGCACTGGCACTGACGACCCGTGTGAACGGCACCGTCGTGCAGTCGGCGAGCACCGCCGATCTGCTGCTCGCCGTGCCCGGCATCGTCAGCTACCTCAGCCGCTATCTGACGCTGCTGCCCGGAGACGCGATCATGACCGGCACGCCCGCCGGAGTCGGGCCGATCCGTCCCGGGGACGAGATCGAGGTCGAGATCGAGGGCATCGGCGTCCTGCGCAATCCCGTCGTGGCCGACAGCCGCTGACTCCGGACGCCTGCCGGACGAGCCCGCACAGGGGCCTGCCCACCGCACCGAGCGGTGGGCAGGCCCCTGTTGCGTGATGGCGCCGGTCGGCAGGCCGAGCGGGTCGGGCGAAGTCCGGAGCCGTTCGGCTGCGCCCCAAAGGGGTGCAGGGGGACTGCGTGACCAGCCGCGCCGGCCCCGCAGTCCCCCTGCCGCACTTCCCGCAGAACCCTTACCGGACCGCGTTGTTGAACTGCCCGGGGCGGACGAAGAGCAGCGCCAGGACTCCCAGCAGCGGCAGGGCTGTGACCTGCAGAAGTCCTGCGCGGCTCCAGCCGAAGGAGTCCACCAGGGCGGCGAAGAGCAGGCCCGAGAACGCCGCCGTCCCGTAGTAGCTGGTGACGAAGAGACCGGAGGCCCGCCCGATCTGCCCGGGGCGGACGGACCGCTGCATCGCGCTGTTGGTGTTGGGATAGACGAAGCCCAGGCCGAAGGCGCCCATGAGGAACGCGAACACGCACTGCAGGCCGACTCCGGCCTGTGTCTCGTAGATGCACACGCTGATGGCGGAGACGGCCAGCATGCTCCCGATCAGCAGGTTGCGCTGGTTCACACGGTCGCCGAGCCAGCCGCCGAGAACGGCGGACATGCCGCCGAAACCGAGGAGGCTCATGGCCAGCGCGGCCTGCTCGGTGGAGTAGTGCAGCGAGGTGATGAGGTACGTCGGGTAGAGGCCGAGGAACCCGTAGATGGCCACGCCGCTGATGACCGAGTGGACGGCCAGCGCGATGGTGTTGCGGTTGTAGGCGGAGGCCGGCATGTGCCCGTAGGTCCTGGTCGAGACGATCTTCTCGGCGGAGTGCTCGGTCAGACCGGATTTCACGAGGAACAGGCAGGCCGCGGCGATCAGCAGCCCCGCCGCGCCGAACAGGTAGAAGGGCGCGTGCCAGGTGCCGTGCAGACTCATCAGCCGGACGCCGATGAGCGGGGCGATGAACACGCCGACGGAGTAGCCCATGCCGATGATGCCGAAGGCGAGGCCGCGCCGGTGGGCGAAGAAGGCGCCGAGCGCCGCGAAGATGGCGGCGGACTGCATGCCCTCGCCGAAGCCCGAGACGACCCGGTACAGCGTCATGTCGGCGAATCCGGTGGCCAGCGGCGTGGCCATCGTGCCCAGGGAGTAGATCACGATGCTGACCAGTAGCACGGTCTTGCGGCGGAAGCGGTCCAGGAGATAGCCCGCCGGCAGACCGGCCAGGGCCATGCCGAGGGTGAAGTTCGTCGCCAGCAGCCCGCCCTGCTCCAGGGAGAACCCGAACTCCGCGCGGATGTTGGGCAGCAGCGGAGGAAAGACCTGGCGGTCCATCGCGTTGACCATGTAGGAGAGGACCACCAGCAGGAAGCCCACGCCGATCATGAGGCGGGAAATGGGAGCGGGACTGCTTTCCCGCGTTTCGGCTGCGGGCACGGTACTGGTGTCGACTTGCGCTGCGTGAGTCATAGCGGCTCCTGAGAAGGAATGGGCCACGGCAGGCCGCGGCGGACCCCATCACCCATGCGGGGCGGTAAGGGCACGACGGGAAGCGGTGAGCTGAACACGGACTCGAGACGGCGACGGAAGTGCCGTCGCCGACTGGTGGAATGCGGGCGACGTGCTGCCGCGCGGTCGGACACCGCATGCGGAATGCAGCCGAATATCGCCCGTCGGGGACGTCCGTGGCTATGGCGTCTTCGACAGCCGGACCCTGTGCGGACACTTATCGGTCACACGGTCGGCGCTGGCTGAAACCATGAGGGGGAAGTCTCCGGCGCGTCAAGATGTGGACACCGCATTTCTTCCGAGTTCCTCGTTTTCGCGTGATGAGGGGGTTCCCGGGCTCGGAACGGAGCCTGCCGCGGGCCGTCCGGAGGCCGGAGGGGCGCCGCACTCTTGACGCGTTGAAGACCCTCAGTGCTATCGTTAGCACCGCGTGGCTGTGACAAAGTGATTCGACGTGCCCCGGCATCTCGTGACCCGTTCCACCGGGCGTACTTCGGCTCCCGCACCGACCACAAGTCGGCGAGCGCCGGTGACACCAGACCCGAGCCCAGCGACCCCCTCCGCCCACCCCGGGCGGCCGACGGCCCAACGGACATGCCGACGGCTGCCCTTCCGGGTGGCGATCAGACCCGCTCACCGGACACGACCGGGAAAGACGCCCGGCAGTCCGCAGCGGCCGCACGATTCTGCGAGGACGACCTGCCATGAAACCACCGAGCCGCCCCGGCACCGTGCTGCTCACCGACTTCGCCTGGCCCGACGACTCCGTGGAGCGATCGGTCATCGAGAAGGCGGGCCACACCCTGGTGACCGGCCCCGCCGATCCCGCCTCCGCAGAGGCCATCGAGGAACTGGTGGCCGAGCACCGGCCCGCCGGGATCCTGACCTGCTGGGCCCCCGTCTCCGCCACCGCGATCGGCACCTCGCCGGATCTGCGGATCGTGGCCAGGCTCGGCGTCGGCCTCGACAACATCGCCGTGGACACCGCCACCGAGCGCGGCGTGTGGGTCACCAACGTGCCGGACTACTGCGTCGGGGAGGTCTCCGACCACGCCGTCGGCATGGTGCTGGCCTGGACGCGGGGCCTGGCCGTCTCCGACCGGAAGGTCCGCGCGGGCCGCTGGGACCCGGCCGGCGCCCGGCTGCGCCGGCTGTCCACGCTGACCTGCGGCGTCGTCGGATTCGGCCGCATCGGTCGCGCCACCGTCGGCAAGCTCGGTGCGTTCGGCTGCCGGATCCTGGCCCACGACCCGCACCCGCCGAAGGACGCCCAGGGAGTGGAGATGGTGGGCCTGGAGGACCTGCTGCGCAGCAGCGACGTGGTGATCCTCCACGTGCCGCTCACCCCCGGCACCCACCACCTCATCGGCGCCGAGCAGCTGGCGCTGATGCCGGCGGGCGGCCTGCTGGTCAACGTCAGCCGGGGCGGCCTGGTGGACACCGACGCGGTGATCAAGGCGCTGGACAGCGGGCACCTGGACGGGGCCGCCTTCGACGTCCTGGAGACCGAACCGCACGTCCCCGCAGGGCTGTTGGACCAGCCGGGCGCCCTGCTCACCCCGCACATCGCCTTCTCCTCCGACGCCTCGGTCACGGAACTGCGCCGCCGCGCCGCCGAGGAGGTCGTACGGATCCTGGCGGGCGAGGCACCGGCCCATGCCTGCAACACGCCCCGGGGTCTGCCCACCGGGCCGGGGGAGCGTCGATGAACCGGCCACCCGTGCAGGCGAGCCCGGAACCCGAGCTGACCGACTTCCTGACCGTCCACGAACTCGCCGGCCCCGGCGAAGCCGCCCACTGGACGCCGCTGGCCGGCGGGGTCTCTTCCGACCTGTGGCGAGTGGACCTGCCGGGACGCTCCCTCTGCGTCAAACGCGCCCTGGCCAAGCTGAAGGTCGCCGCCGACTGGCAGGCACCGGTGTCGCGCAACGCCTACGAATGGGCGTGGATGCGGTTCGCGTCCCGGCACCGCCCGGACAGCGTGCCCGAACTGCTCGCCCACGACCCCGATGCCGGCGTCTTCGCGATGGCGTTCCTGCCGCCCGAGCGCTACCCCGTGTGGAAGACGCAGTTGCTGGACGGAGAGGTACGGGTGGAGACCGCGGCGGCCGTCGGGGAACTGCTCGGCACCCTGCACGCGGCGAGCGCGCGCGACGCCGCCCTCGCCGCGGAGTTCGCCACCGACGACAACTTCCACGCCCTGCGCATCGAGCCGTACCTGCTGGCCACCGCCGCCGCGCACCCCGGCCTGAACGACATCATCCAGGGCCTCGCCGACCGCACGGCCACCACACACCTCGCCCTGGTGCACGGCGACGTCAGCCCCAAGAACATTCTCGTCGGACCGTCCGGGCCCGTGCTGCTGGACGCCGAGTGCGCCTGGTACGGCGACCCGGCATTCGACCTCGCCTTCTGCGTCAACCATCTGCTCCTCAAGAGCCTGGTGGTCCCCGGGCGCCGCGCCGATCTCCTGCGGTCCGCCCGGGTGCTGGCCGAGATGTACGGCCGGTGCGTCGACTGGGAACCCCGGCCGGCCCTCGACGCGCGGGCCGCGTCACTGCTGCCGGCGCTGCTGCTCGCCCGCGTGGACGGCAAGTCCCCGGTCGAGTACCTCACGGACGACCGGCACCGGCTGTTCGTACGCACGGCGGCATCGGCCCTGCTCCGGGCACCCGCCCCGACCGT
This sequence comes from Streptomyces sp. NPDC020898, assembly GCF_044333925.1. Taxonomy (NCBI): domain Bacteria; kingdom Bacillati; phylum Actinomycetota; class Actinomycetes; order Kitasatosporales; family Streptomycetaceae; genus Streptomyces; species Streptomyces sp. NPDC020898. The sequence continues at coordinate 141,906 of NZ_JBIRRV010000007.1, read as the reverse complement.
GGCGGACGTCCTGGACGCCTGGGCGACCGCACTGTTGGCGCCGACCGGGTCCGGCAGCGGCCGACCGGTCTGACCCGAGGAGAGACACATGCGCAGAGTTGTCACCGGCCATGACGCGAACGGCAGATCGGTCGTCGTCAGCGACGGTCCCGTCCCGCGCAGCCGGACGTTCACCAGCCTGCCGGGCTGGGTGTCCCGCCTGCCGTGGGCCACCGAACCCGGCGAGCAGGTCAGCATGGCCGGAGAGGACCCCACGCCGAAGGTCACCAGTCTGCTTCCGGCGCCCGGCGGCACGCGGTTCATCGTCCTGACCTTCCCGCCGGACACCGCGATGGCCGACCCGGCGTTCGACCCTGTCGCCTTCGACCAGGAGCAGCGCGCCGACTCGCCCGGCCTCGCGGAACTCATCGAGCCCGACGGCATGCACGCGACACCGACGGTGGACTACGGCATCGTCCTCCAGGGCGAGATCGTCCTCGAACTCGACGACGGCCGGTGCACCCGCCTCTCGGCCGGCGACATCGTGATCCAGAACGGCACCCGGCACGGCTGGCGCAACCGCACCGACCAACCGGTCACGGTGGCATTCGTCCTCGTCGGCGCGGAACGCGACGGCTGACTCCGCGACCGGCTCCGCGATATCGCCGGACAGCCATCGGAAACGGCGGCCCACCGCCGCCGGAATCCACAGGCTGACCTTGACCGCCGCACGCGCCGACCCTCCTCCTTCGCCGGCGTCACTGTCCCGAAAAGCCCCGCCATCAACAACCCACCCCGTGGGCACGAGGCCCCCCGCCCCGACCCACCAGCAGGCCCAGGATGCCTCGATCCTCGTTGTCGTACCCCACCCCTAAGCTCCACGCCATGCTGAGGCTGTCCAGCTGTCCCCAGGTGTCGGATCTGCCCGCCCAGGTGACCCACCTGGAAGCGGGCGAACTTCCCTGGCGGGACCTCTCCCTTCTGAAGCGGCTCACCGCCCTGACCACGATGAACCTGCGGCACAGCGCCCTGACCGACATCGGCGGGATCGGCGCCTTCCCGGAACTCGAGCAGCTCAGCCTCCTGGGCTGCGACCGGGTGGAGGACCGGACGCCCCTGTTGGAGGTCCCCCGGCTGCGGGAGCTGCAACTGACCCAGGACCGCGGATCCGAGCAGCCGTCCGCCCCGGTGCTCGAGCGGCTGCTGGCGGCCGGAGTCACCCGGGTCCCCTGGTACGTGCGCTGGTGAGACCCGGGGCACTTCGCCCCCTCCGTCTGCCGCAGCTCAGGCAGCCGCGAGCTTCCGGATGCGCGGGTGGTTCTCCAGGGCCCACCGCACGGTCTTCGGCGGGCGCCCGAGGAGGGTTTCCAGCTGGTCGGTGGCGCCGCGGTATCCGCCGCCGCCCATCAGCCGGGTCAGGGTCTTGAGGTGCTCGGCGGTGTGCGGGAACGCGGCCAGGGCGGTGTCGACGTAGGTCTCGTTCCAGGTTTCGACGTCCATGGGGACGTAGGTGACCGGGCGTCCCAGTACGGCGGCGTAGTCCTGCGCGAGGGCGTGCATGTCCTTGAGTTCCGGGCCGTTGAGGGCGTAGGACTTCGAGATGTGCGGCGCCGGGTCGACAAGGATCTTCACGCACAGCTCCGCCACGTCGTAACCCGCGATGGGCGCGAGCCGGTGGTCGCCGAAGGGCAGGCGCAGTTCACCGTGGGCCAGCGGCTCCAGGGCCAGCCAGGTCATCAGGGGGTTCTCGACGAACATGGCCGCCTGGATGTTGACGGTCGGCAGGCCGGACCAGCCCAGCACCTGCTCGGCGACCCAGTGGGCGCGTTGCTGCGGCGACCACTGCGTGACGAGTCCACCGAGCCACGCACGCCGTTCCTCCTCCGGTGCGGTCATCTTGTCGAACGTCATGAACGACTGCTCGTACTCGGAGATGTTGACAAAGGCCTCGATGCCGCCCTGGGCCCGCGCCGCGGCGGCCATCAGACTGACGGCGTCGGTGTAGTACGGCGACAGGCTCATGCTGAAGTAGATGCGCCGGACGCCCTTCAATGCGGCGCTCACGTCGGCGATGTCGAGCAGGTCACCGACGAAGACCTCGGCGCCGGCCTGCCGGAGCGAACCAGCGCGTTCGTCGTCCTGGCGCACGAACGCGCGCACCGGGTGCCCTTGTTCGAGCAGCATGTCGACCATCGTTCGGCTCACACCGCCGATTTCGCCGGCGGCACCGGTGATCAGGATGGGAGTGCGCTCTGACATCAATGTGTCCTCTGTCTGGTGGGGGAGATTGTCTGGTGGGGGAGGTGTCGGCTGTTCGGAGAGCCCCCGGGCCGACAGCGGGTGTCGGCGACCGAATCGGCGCCGCCCCGTATGAGCCCGCGTGTCAGCCGGTCAGCCGGTCAGTCAGTCAGCCGGCCAGTTGGTTCATCTTGCGGATCTGCTTGTCGAAGATCCCGGCGGGTGCGAGGCGGCGCAGGATGCGCGCGCGTCCGGCCAGGGGGCCCGCGGTGTAGCGCACGTTCGGGTTGGTGTCGGTCGCCGCCGTGACGATCGCCTTGGCGACGACGGTGGGGGCGTCGCCGTCCCTGACCGCGTCCGCCATCACGCGGTCGATGGTCTGCCGGCCCTTCGCGTAGATGTCCAAGGGCATGTCGGGCCGCGCGCTGTTGGTCTCGAAACCGGTCCTGGTGTAGGCGGGTTCGACGATGACCGCCCGGATACCGTGCTCACGGACCTCGTGGTCCAGGGACTCGGAGTAGCCCTCGACTGCGTGCTTGGACGCGGCGTAGGCGGCCATGTACGGCTGGGGCAGGAACCCGAGTACGGACGAGATGTTGATGATGCGTCCGTGTCCCCGGGAGCGCATGTGCGGCAGGACCTCGTTCACCATGCGCATGACCCCGAACACGTTGGTGTCGAAGACGCCCTGGGCCTGTGCGACGGAGGTTTCCTCGGCCGCACCCATCGAGCCGACGCCGGCGTTGTTGACCAGGACGTCGATCCGTCCGAACAGCCCGATCACCTTCCCGACGGCAGTGGCGACCGAGGCGTCGCTGGCCACGTCGAGGTCGACGAACGTCACCCCGTCGAGCGGGGCGACACGCGAGGTGTCGCGGCCTGTGCCGACCACCTCGAAGCCCGCCGCGACCAGCGCGAGTGCGGTCTCCTTCCCGATGCCGGATGACGCACCCGTCACGAGTGCCACCGGTCGGTCTGTCGTCATCATGGACTCCCACGCTCATTGCAAAACTGATCGGTTTCCAACGACTGTAAACCGATCGGTTTCCGCGTGCAAGTTCAAGGTGGGAGTGAGTGAGGGTCCGGGTGGTGCCGGGATGCCGGTCGGGTTCCTTGTGGGCGGGAGGCCCCCTGCGGGAACGGCGGCATGGCCAGGATCGGTTGCGTGGGGGAGGTGCGCGGGAAGCGGCAACCGAGCCTTCAGGAAAGGCGATGCGTCAGCGGCGCACGCCTGCCGCGTCGAGCAGGATGGTCACCGTGGGCTCCACGAGCCCCGTCAGCTTGTCGGCTCCGATCCCCGCGCGGGCGTTGGCGCCGTCGAAGACCAGGATGAGCTGCCGGGACAGCAGGTCGGGATCGCTCGCCCCACCCTGTTCCGCCTCGGCACGGAAGAACGCCGTCAGGTTCGCCTTGATCCCGTGGGCAACCCGGCAGGCGGGGTGGGTCTGGTCCTTGAGTTCGACCTGGACAGCCAGATACCGGCAGCCTCGGAAGTCGGGCGTATCAGCCTGCGACTCGACCTGCTCGAAGACGTGCAGGATCCGCTCCCGGGGGGAGCGGCCGTCGTCCGCCGCCGGGAGGAGGGTCGCCACGAAGCCGGAGGCGCGCTCTGTCAGGCTCACCGCCAGCAGCTCGTCCTTGCTCTCGAACAGCTGGTACAGGGAGCGCTTCGACACCCCCGCCGCCTTGCACAGCGCCTCGACGCCGATGCCGACCCCGTCTCGGTAGGTGAGCGTGGCCGCCGCCTCCAGCAGCCGCTCCCTGGTGCTTGGCTTCACTTCAGTGGTCATATCGCGAGGTTAACTCGATGTGGACGAAATGAAAACCGATCGGTTTTCAGGCCGGGTCGGGCCGGGACGGAATGGCGCACCGGAGCGGACGCCAGTGAGAATCCGTTCCGGATCACGTCACGTCCGCGACCCCCGCGACTTCCGTGCCCCCCGCGACCGGAACCTCGCTCTCCCGCCACCCCGTCACCAGCGCCCGCAGCGCCCGCTCGTAGCAGTCGGCGACCGCGAGGCCCGGCGGCTCGTTCCCCGACAGCACCAGGGACACGAGGCCGTGGGCCGTCGCCCAGACCGACAGTGCGATGACCTCGGAGTCGGACGCGGTACCGAACTGCCCGGCCTGCTGTCCGCGACGCACGGCGTCGACGAGGGGTCGGTATGTCTCGGCGACCTCGCGCGGCCTCTCCGAGTCCGACGGGCAGTGGGCCCTGCGGTCGGAGAAGAGGATCGCGTAGAGATGCGGGTTGGCGACGGCGTACTCGCGATAGGCGAGCCCGAGGCGGATCACGTCGCCGGCCGGATCTGCCGTCGGACGGATGGTGGCCAGGCGCTCGACGAAGAGGTGCACGGCCTCCTGGTACAGGCTGCTGAGCAGGCCGGCCTTGTTGCCGAACAGCGAGTAGACCGCCGTGGTCGAGGTTTTCGCGTCGGCCGCGAGCTGTCGCAGGCTCAGCGCGGCGGTACCGCGGTCGAAGACCGTGGCGGCCGCGCGGTGCAGGAGCCTGAGCCGGAGCGCTTCGTCATGTGTCTTGGGCTTGGCCATGGCGCCAGCATATTGCAACAGCGTTACGAATGACTCCGTGACGTCGTATCGCCTGCGCTTCGGTGGCCCGGCCCTGTCTCGGCATCCGTCAACCCTGTGTCAGTCGTCTCTGAATAGGAGCAGGTCAGGGCGATATAGGTGATCCCCATCTGGCTGGGCGGTGGGCGAGCGGGTTTGGAGCGAGCAATCAAAACGCTGTTATGGTTCCTCGTATGCACATCGAACGAACACCCGACGAGTGCTTCGCCGGCCTCTCCGGCTGGCCGTACGAGCCTCGGTACGGCCCGGTCGGTGAGGGCCTGCGCAGGCACTACGTCGACGAGGGGCCGCCCGACGGTCCGGTCGACCGGGCCGCGTTCACCCCGGAGGACTTCTCGCAGGCGGCCGGAGCGTTCCTGCACTGGCGGGAGCAGTCCGAGTCGCCGAACCTGACCGCCTCGTGGGCGGTCGGCAGCCCCGACAGGGCCCTGAACCAGACCGCTCACCGCCTCACCGTTGAGGAAGCGGCCGCCTGTGACGCCCCCTTCCCGTCCGGGCGGTACCTCGCCGGAGTGCGGCAGTTCCCCCGCCTGGTGTCCCTCGACGCCGCGGACCCGCCCGCCTCGATGCTGGTCGACGCCGTTCCCGGCCTCGGCTGACAGCCGGTCCCGAGCGTCGACAGACCCTCGCTCTCCGGCACTTGCACGCCCTGTCGAGCTCGGCAGGGCGTCAGCTTCCCGCCCACCCTCATGAGCCGGTCAAGCCTGTCAAGCCGGTCGTAGGGCTTTGCCATGCGCTTTTCACTGATCCAGGAGACAACATGTTTGAGAGATTCGGGCGTCTGATTCACCGGCGCCGAAAGCCTCTGCTGGTACTGACCTTGCTGTTCGCCGTCCTGTCCGGGGCCTATGGCGCCGGTGTCTTCGGCTCGCTGACCCCGCTCGGCTTCCAGGACCCCGGCTCCGACAGTGCTCGCGCGGCCAAGATCGCCGAGAAGGCGTTCCCGCAGCGGACACCGGATGCGGTGATCGTCTACCGCGACGAGGACCGCACCGTCGACGACCCGTCGTTCCAGCGGGCGGTCGTCAAGCAGGTGGAGTCCCTGCCGAAGGCGGACGTGACCGGCTACCTGCACTACTGGCAGACCAAGATGCCGGCGCAGGTCAGCCACGACCGGCACGCCACCTATGTCGCGCTGAACCTCCACGGCAGCAGCGAGAAGGCCAAGGAGGACTCGTACAAGGCGATCATGGACAAGATCCCGGCACCCGGCCTGGAGACCTTGCAGGGCGGCACGGTACCCACCGGCCATCAGGCCAGTGAGAAGATCGAACACGACCTGAGAACCGCGGAGATCATCTCGGCCCCCGTGCTCTTCCTGCTCCTGCTGGTCGTGTTCGGCAGTCTGGCCGCGTCCTTCCTTCCTCTGATCGTCGGCGTGCTCTCCATCATCGGGTCGATGGCCGTCCTGCGGACCATCGCCAACATCACCGACGTGTCCGTGTTCTCCATGAGCCTGGTCACGATCCTCGGCCTCGCGGTCGCCATCGACTACGGCCTGCTGATCGTCAGCCGCTACCGCGAGGAACTGGAGGCCGGCTACTCCGGGGAAGAGGCGATCGGGCGCACCATCGCGACGGCCGGGCGCACCGTCGTGATCTCCGGCACCACGGTCGCGGCGGCGCTGGCCGGCCTGACCCTCTTCCCGTCGACGTTCCTGAAGTCGATGTCGTACGGCGGTGTGGCCGCGGTCGTGCTGGCGGTGCTCTTCTCGCTCGTCGCCCTGCCCGCACTGCTCGCCGTGATGGGCCCGAAGGTCAACGCCTTCCCGCTGCGCCGCAAGAAGGCCGCGCGCCCCACGGCGGCCGGCGAGGGTGCCTGGTACCGGTTCGGGCACGGCCTGATGCGGCGGCGCTGGTTCGTGGTGGTGGGCGCGGTGGGCCTGCTGCTGACACTCGCCCTGCCGTTCTCCAAGATCGAGTTCGGCTCCATCAACGCGCAGCAGCTGCGGAGCACCTCCGAGGGCCGCCAGGTCTTCGAGGCCATGGAGCACGACTTCGACGGCGACGCGGTGAAGTCCATCGACTCGCTGCTCGTGCTGAAGTCCGACGGGACCTCGAAGGCACAGGGCGCGGCGCTCCAGGCGTACGCCGAGCGCCTCGGCGCCACGGAGGGCGCCACGAGCGCTCGGATCAGCGGAGTGGAGGGCGCCACGGCCCGGGTGTCGGTCACCTACGACGGCAACCCCATCTCGACCCATGCGCGGGACCTGGTGAACCGGATCAAGGAGGTACCGGCACCACCGGGTGCCCAGGCCTACATCGGCGGTGAGTCGGCGATCTACGACGACACTCTGGACGCGCTCGGCGAGACCCTGCCGTGGATGCTGCTCTACATCGCGGTGATGACGTACATCCTGCTGTTCCTCGCCTTCGGCTCGGTGCTGCTGCCGTTGAAGGCGATCATGATGAACATGCTGTCGCTGTCCGCCACCTTCGGGGTCCTGGTCTGGATCTTCCAGGACGGCCATCTGAACGGCCTGCTCGGCTTCGATCCGACGGGCAACATCGAGCCCAACATGCCGATCATGCTGTTCGCTCTGATCTTCGGACTCTCCATGGACTACGAGGTGTTCCTGGTGTCCAGAATGCGGGAGCAGTACGACAAGTCGGGCGACAGTACGGAGGCCGTGGCGACCGGGCTGCAGTCCATCGGCCGCCTGGTCGTGAGCGCCGCGGTGCTGATGTGCGTGCCGCTCGCGGCGATCGGGATGAGCGAGGTGCTGACCATCAAGCTCTTCGGCGTCGGCATGGTGTTCGCGGTCCTGGCGGACGTGCTGGTGGTGCGCGTTCTGCTGGGAACGGCCGTCATGAGGCTGCTGGGCAGGGCGGCCTGGTGGGCCCCGGGCCCCCTCGCCCGCTTCTACGACCGGTTCGGCATCAAGGAGGGTGACATGCCGGAGGTCACCGACGTGCCGGCGGACACCGACAGGCGGGTCCCCGTCGCGCGCTGAATCCGGCGAGAGGCGAGGCGGCTTGCATATGGAAACCGATCGGTTTACGGTGGTGGAACCGATCGGTTTCTCATTGCGAGCATTATGGAGGCAGTCATGACCGCACTCAAGGGCGCCAACGTCTTCGTCACCGGCGGCAGTCGCGGCATAGGCAAGGCGCTGGTGGAGGAGCTCTATGCACGCGGTGCGGCCAAGGTCTACGCCACGGCCCGCGACCCGCGCAGCGTGACGCACCCCGACGCCGTCCCGGTGGCGCTGGAGGTCACCGACCCGGCTTCCGTGGTGGCGGCCGCCGCGCAGGCCGAAGACGTCACCGTACTGATCAACAACGCCGGCGCGTCGGTCGGCGCGTCCTTCCTCGACTCCCCGGTCGACGACGTGCGCCGGGAGTTCGAGACCAACTTCTACGGCCCGCTGCTGGTCGCCCGGGCCTTCGTGCCCGTCATCGAGCGCAACGGCGGCGGCCACCTCCTCAACGTGCACTCCGTGCTCTCCTGGATCGCCCTCGGCGGCTCCTACAGCGCCTCCAAGGCCGCCCTCTGGTCGCAGACCAACTCCCTGCGTCTGGAGCTCCAGCCGCGCGGCATCGCTGTCACCGGACTGCATGTGGGATACGTGGACACGGACCTGGCGGCCGGCGTCGACGCACCGAAGTCCGACCCCCGTGCCGTCGCCGCCCTCGCCCTCGACGGCGTCGAGACGGGAGCGTACGAGGTGCTCGCCGACGACATCTCACGGCAGGTCAAGGCGGGCCTGGCCGGGGACCTGGCAGGGCTGTACGCCCAACTGGCGAAGTAGGGCGAAGGCGGGCCGCTTCATCGCGCTGGAGCGGCACGATGTGCCGGCCGACCCCGCGGTCAGGTCCCTGTTGCCGGGGGCGTGGCCCCGGGTCGGGGCCGGCCCCGGGTCAGTCCGGCCTCCACGGCGGCGAGCAGGGTGAGGGCCGCGTCGAGGTGGCGGGTGTCCTGGTCGGCGGCCTCGGAGACGGCGGCGGCCCATTCCTGTCGAACGAGGTCGGAGTTGCCGCGCCCGCGCTCCGTGGAGTGGACCGTGACCCCGCGACCGTCGCTCGAGTGGGCGTGCCGCTCGATGAAGCCCTTGTCCTCCAGTCCGCGCAGGACGGTGGACAGGTTGGTGCGCTGCAGCCCGGTCGCGGAGGCGATACGGCTGGGCGTGGCGGCGGGGTCGTGCTTCAGGTAGCGCATCACCATGCCCTCGGACTGGGACAGGTGGACGGCCCGCTCATCCGCGTAGCGGCGGAACTGGATCTCCCGGCTGATGATCAGCACGAGGTCGGCCAGGTCGGCCCATCGCTGGTCCCCGTTAGCCCCTTCCGCCCCCTCGGCCCGGTCGGCCCCGTCCGGTCCGGCTGTGGGGGCCGTCTGCTGGGCTCTGTCGTGCATCACATCTCCCGGGTGCGGGTTGCCAAGAAACTAGTTATGACATCATACTCGTCATGCCCTCATAGTTATGAGTGCATAATCACTAGCGAGGATCTGTCATGACGACAACCTTTCCCCTTGGGCAGGCCGGGACCGCGGCGGCCTCGCCCCGGGCCGTGGCCCGCGCGGGTGGGCTGCACCCGTTCGGAGTGTTCGTCCTGCTGGCCGGCGCGTTCCTGCCGATCATGGATTTCTTCATCACCAACGTGGCCCTTCCCAGCATCGACGCCTCGCTGCACGCTTCGGCCTCGTCGCTCGAGCTGGTGATCGCCGGATACGGCGTCGCGTACGCGACCCTGCTGGTCCTCGGAGGCCGGCTGGGCGACCGCTACGGCCGCCGCCGTGTCTTCCTCGGCGCGCTCGTGGGCTTCGTCCTGGCGTCGCTGGCCTGCGGTGTCGCCCCTGGCGTGGGCGCGCTGATCGCGGCCCGCATCGTCCAGGGCGCCACCGCCGCCCTCCTCGTCCCGCAGGTGCTCGCGACCTTCCACCACGTCCTCGAAGGAGAGCGCAAGGCTCGCGCCGTGGCCCTGTACGGGGCGACCTCCGGCATCGCCGCCGTGGTCGGGCAACTGGTGGGCGGTCTGCTGGTCAGCGCCGACATCGCCGGCACCTCCTGGCGTCCCATCTTCCTGGTCAACGTGCCCATCGGCGTGGTCGTCCTCCTGGTCGCGGCCCGCATCGTGCCCGCCACCCGCTCGGACCACCCCGTCGGCATCGACCTGCCCGGCACCATCCTGTTCGCCGCCACCCTGACGGCCCTGCTCGTCCCGCTGACCGAGGGTCACTCGCTGGGCTGGCCCTGGTGGACCTGGCTGCTGCTCGCCGCCGCGGTCGTCCTGGGCGCCGCCACCTACGTCGTGGAGAAGCGTGCCGAGCGACGCGGCGAGGTCCCGCTGCTGCCGCCGTCCCTGCTGCGGCTGCCGTCGATGTCCCGAGGCCTGGCCATGGTGTTCGCCTTCAGCATCGGTTTCGGCGCGTTCATGTTCGTCTTCGCCCTCACCGTCCAGAACGGCCTGCACGCCGACGCCCTGCACAGCGGCCTGGCGATCCTGCCCATGGCCCTGCTCTTCTTCGCCGGTTCGCTGGTCGCACCCCGCCTGATCACCCGGTTCGGCCGGGCCGCGCTGTCCGTCGGCGCCGCCGTCCAACTCGCCGGACTGGTCTCACTGGTGACGCTCCTGCTCCGGAACTGGCCGCACGTCAGCCTGTGGTCGATGGCCGTACCGCTCGCCCTGGTCGGCGCCGGACAGTCGATGCTCTTCGCCGGCCTGTTCCGCAGTGTGCTCGCCGACGTCCCCACCCACCTGGCCGGTATCGGCAGCGGCGTGCTGATCACCCTGCAGCAGAGCGGACTGGCTCTCGGCGTGGCCACCCTGGGCACCCTCTACCTGGCCCTGGCGCCGCATGACGTCGCCCACGCGTTCGCCGGAGTCGAGTACGTACAGATGGGCATCGTCGCCCTGCTCGCCGTCGGCGCCGCCGCCCTGCCGCGCTTCACCAAGGCCACGCCCGCCGCCACTCCCGTCGTCGACGCCTGAAGCCGACCTGCTCGAAAGAGACGACCACCTCGCAAGACACCGTCGGCGCCCGAGGGTCGAGCGGTGCCTGAGGTCAGGGGCGGTGGGCGGTGAGATCTGCCAGGAGCGCGGTGATGACGCGGTCCGCAGCGGCGGCCATGTCGACCGCGTCGGGGGCGAGCAGCCACTGGATCTGAAGGCCGTCCATGACGGCGATGATCGCGTTGGCTGCGTCTTCGAGGTTCAGGTCCGCCCGGGTCTCGCCGAGTTCGCATGCTTCGGAGAGGGCTTCGGTGACCATGGTGCGCAGTCCGGCGTAGCGGTCACGGAAGTAGTCCTGCGCGGGGTGGCCCTCGGTGGCGCTCTCCGCCGACAGGACGGCGTACAGCCGGACGATGCCTCCCCGTTCGGCGTTGTGGCGGGCGGTGTCGACCAGGTGGCGCAGGAACGCCAGGCCTCGTGGGCGCTCGCTGCCGAGCTGCTCGATGTCCGTTTCGTCGCGCAGTGCGAGAACGCTGGTGAGCAGCTGCGCCTTGGAGCCGAAGTAGTGCAGGACACCGGCCTGGGTGACTCCCGCACGGTCGGCGATCTCCTGCAGGGAGGTGTTGTTGTAGCCGCGGGCCGCGAACGTGTCCATGGCGATCCTGAGGATCTCCTGCCGCCGCTGCTGGGCTTTGAGGCTCTTCCCCGCGCGGGGCTGCCGTTCGCCGTTCGGCCTGCTCTCGGTCACCGTGCGGAGTTTACGTGGCTGTCGATCAGTGGTCACGTTCACATCAAACCTGGGAAAGAACTTACGCACAAGCACTTACTAAGCACTTAGTAAGTGTGCTTTCCTGCTCCCGTTCCGCCCACTTCGTGCCGCGCCGCGGCCTGGAAGGACGAGCATGAGCCGCCCTGCCCTCCCCGATGACACCGAGCTGTCCGACCGCATCCGGACCCTGGACCTGGAGTCCAAGGTCAGGCTGCTGACGGGCACGAACCTGTGGAGACTCCCGGCAGAGCCCCGCCTCGGACTGTCGGCGGTGACGATGTCGGACGGCCCGCAGGGCGTGCGGGGGACCGGTGAGGACCCGGCGGAAACCGGTCTGCTGGCCCCGGCGCCGAGCGCGCTCGCGGCCACCTGGGACACCGAACTCGCCGAGCGGCTGGGGGACTTGTTCGCGACGGAGGCGCACCGCAAGGGCGTCGACGTCGTCCTCGGCCCGGTGGTGAACCTGCAGCGCACCCCGGTCGCCGGACGGCACTTCGAGTACTTCTCGGAGGACCCGCTGCTCACCGGCACCCTGGCCGCCGCCCTCGTACGCGGTCTGCAGAACCGGGGCGTGAGCGCGTGCCTGAAGCACTTCGTGGCCAACGACTCCGAGACCGACCGCACCCGCTACCTCTCCCGGCTGGACGAACGCACCCTGCGCGAGGTCTATCTGGCCCCCTTCGAGCAGGTCATCGCCGAGGCCGATCCCTGGAGCGTGATGGCCGCCTACTCGGGCGTCGACGACGGCAACGAGTCGGCGCCCATGACCGAGAACGCCCGGCTGCTGCGCGAGGTGCTGAAGGAGGAGTGGGGATTCTCCGGACCCGTGGTCAGTGACTGGGCCGCCACCCGCTCGACCGTGGCCTCGGCGGTCGGCGGCCTCGACCTGGCGATGCCCGGACCCGAGCCCCTCTGGGACCTTCCCCTCGTGGAGGCCGTCCGTGCGGGCGAGGTGGACGAGCGGCTCATCGACGACAAGGTGCTGCGGCTGCTGCGCCTGGCCCGGCACACCGGCCGACTCGGCGAACCCGGACAGCACCGGGTGCTGCCCGCCGCCCCCGCGGGGCCCACGGAGGAGGAGTTCCGTCTCCTGCGCGAGGTCGCCGCCCGGGGGATGGTGCTGCTGCGAAACCAGGGCGACCTGCTGCCGTTGGCACCGGGCGGCAGCCACGACCAGGTGGATCTGCCGGCGCCCGCGGCGGAAGGCAACCGCAGTGAGCCAGACCTGCTGTCGGTTCCGGACGGCATCCGTAGCGTTGCGCTGATCGGCCCCAACGCCGTGACGCCGTACCTCCAGGGCGGCGGCAGCGCCTTCGTCCCTGCGGTGCGCACGGTGTCGTTCGAGGACGGGCTGCGCGCCGCGCTCCCCGAGGACGTGCGCCTGTCCGTGCACCGGGGCGGCGACTCCCGCCTGCGCCCGCCGTACCTCACCGACGCGCTGCTCACCGACCCCGACCCCGACACCGGCACCGTCGGCGTGCGCGCCGACCACCTCGACGCCGACGGCAACCAGGTCGGCGGCCGGATACGACCCTCCGGTGACTGGAGCGGGTACACCGACTTCGGCCCAAAGACGCACCGCGTGGTGCTCCGCACCGTATTGACACTCACCGAGCCGGGCACGCACCGTCTGGAGATCGGATGCGTCGGCCGCTACGGCGTGACCGTGGACGGTGAGGAGGTCCTCGCCGGGAACGACGACCGGGGCGTGGAGCTGATCCTCGACTCCACGCACAACAACCCGCCGCTGCGGGGCATCGACCTGGAGGTGGGGCCGCGGCCGCGCCGGATCGCCCTCTCCGTCGACCTCACCGTGGTCGAGCCCGGCGGCTACGACCGCTTCGTCACCGCCCAACTGCGCCACGCCCCGCCCGGGTCCACGCCGTACGAGGAGATCGCCGAGGCTGCCGCCGCGGCGCAGGCGGCCGATGTGGCCGTGGTCGTGGTGGGCACCAACGAGGAGGTCGAGTCCGAGGGCTGGGACCGCGCCGCGCTCGATCTGCCCGGCCACCAGAACGACCTGGTCCGCAAGGTGCTCGCCGCCAACCCGCGCACGATCGTGGTCGTCAACGCCGGCGCCCCCGTGCTCCTGCCCTGGGCCGACGAGGCCCCCGCCCTGCTCTGGGCATGGCTGCCGGGCCAGGAGGCCGGGCACGCCCTGGCCGACGTACTGCTCGGCCGCATCGAGCCGTCCGGCCGACTGCCGTGGACGCTGCCCGCCCGGGCGGAGGACGTGCCCGTACCCGACGCGGTGCCCCGCGACGGGGTCGTGGACTACGGCGAAGGCGTCCACATCGGCCACCGGGCCTGGGACAAGGGCGGTCTCGTCCCGGCCTTCCCGTTCGGTCACGGGCTCGGCTGGACCCGGTGGGCATACGAGTCCGTGGCCGTCTCACAGTCGTCCGTCTCCACCATTCTGCCCAGCCCCGCAGGTGGAGACGGGCTCAAGCTGACCGTGGAACTGACCAACACCGGGCCCCGGCCCGGTCGTGAGGTCGTCCAGGTCTATGTGGAGCCGCCGCAGGACGGCATCGACCGGCCGGTGCGCCTGCTCGCCGGCTTCGCGACCGTCCGGGCGGCAGCGGGCGCCCGGACGACCGCCGACCTGCACGTGGCGGCCCGCGCCTTCCAGGTCTGGGACGTCGGCACGGGCGGCTGGCGCACCCCGGCCGGCCGCTACCGGCTGCACGTCGGGCGCTCGAGCCGTGATCTGTGCCTCATGGCCGAGGTGACCGTCGAGGACAGCGGGTTCCACGCCGCACGCTGACCCACCCGGCCCCTCCAGTCCCCCTTGTTCTCGCCACCCCCTTCTTCACCTGTTCAACCGCAAGGAGCCGCACGATGAGAACCCCCCGTCCCACCACCAGAACCCTCCAGATAACCTGCGCCACCGTGGTGGCCGCCCTGCTGGCAACCGGCTGCGGCCGCGGGGACGACTCCACGAACGCCGACGCCCCGACGAAGATCAGCAGTGGCGAGGCCAAGGGCAAGCTGGTCATGTGGTCCATGGGAGACAAGGCCGACAAGCCGCTGCAGGAGCTGGCGAAGAAGTTCGAGCAGCAGAACCCGGACGTGAAGGTCCAGATCACCGCTGTGCCGTGGGACGCAGCGCACGAGAAGCTCACCACCTCGATCGCCGGCGGCAACACCCCCGACCTGTCCCTGATCGGCTCCACATGGATGGCCGAGATGGCCTCCATGGCCGGCTTCCAGGCCACCCCGGCCTCGTTCCAGTCGTCCGCGTTCTTCCCCGGCCAGTGGGACACCACGAAGTACAAGGACACCTCCTACGGCGTCCCGTTCACGGCCGACACGTCGGTGATCTACTACCGCACCGACATCACCACGAAGGCCGGTATCAAGGGCGCTCCCGCCGCCGACTGGGACGGCTACCTGAAGGACCTCAAGGCCATCCAGGCCACGGCCGGCAAGGCCAACTCCAAGCTGCGCCACGCCACCCAGCTGCAGACCGGCTTCAACTCCTGGCTGTTCTGGCTGCCGTTGGTGTGGCAGCAGGGCGGTGACATCTACGACGCCGAGACCAAGAAGTTCACCTTCGACTCGCCCGAGGTCACCAAGGCCCTGGAGTACTACAGCGGCGTCTTCAAGGACGGCCTGACGCCGAACGACAAGACCGACTCCCGGCAGAACTTCCAGAACGCGCTGATCGGCACGGTGCAGCAGGGCGCCAGCACCGGCGGCGACCTCCACCTCAACGCCCCCGACCTGGACAGCAAGTGGCAGACCATGCCACTGCCGCAGGGCAAGCAGGCCGCGGGCCTGGCCGGCGGCAGCGACCTGGCGGTCTTCAAGGACGCCGGCAACCCGGACGCGGCGTGGAAGTTCGTCCAGTTCCTCACCGACCCCGAGAACCTCGCCACGTACGCGGATGCCACCGGCAACCTCCCCGCCGCCGTCCGGTCCTGGTCGGAGGGCAAGCTGGGCGAGAACCCCAAGATGGCCGCCTTCGAAACCCAGCTGAAGGTCACCAAGGCCCCGCCGGCCATCACGACCTGGCAGCAGATCGCCGACGCCGTCGACAGTGAGTTGGAGAAACTCGCCTACGGCAAGGCCACCGTCGCCGAGACACAGAAGGCTCTGCAGTCCAAGGCGACCAGCATCGGCACCGGCCGCTGACCGTGCGCCGCGCGCGTATCCCTCGTACGGACGGATGACAACCATGCCCACGAGCACCATCGCCGGGCAGGGCGCCAAGGAAAGCGGCGCCGCCGGCCCACAGCCGGCGGCCCGCCGCAACTCTTCGCTGCGGCGCACCACGCAGGGCCGCCAGACCCGCGCCGCGTGGACCCTGGCCGCCCCGTTCCTCGCCCTGTTCCTCGCCTTCATGCTGCTGCCAGTCGTCTGGTCGACGCTGATGAGCCTGACCGACACCAAGAGCGCCGACCTGCGCACCCCGCTGAGCGTGTCGTTCACCGGCTTCGACAACTACGTACGGCTCTTCCAGGACCCGCAGTTCTTCACCGCCCTGCGCAACACCGCCGTGTTCGTCCTGGTCGGCCTGCCTCTGACCCTGGCCGCCGGGCTCGCCGCGGCGGTCGCCCTCGACCGGGGCATCCGCCGCTTCCGGGCCGTGTTCCGCGTCGGCTTCTATCTCCCGGTGATCACCAGTGTCGTGGCCGTCGCCGTGGTGTGGAAGACCCTCCTCGAACCGCACACCGGTCTGGTGAACACGGCACTCGGCTGGTTCGGGATCGACGGCCCGGCCTGGCTTGCGGACACCCGCTTCGCACTGCCCGTCATGATCGTGATGGCCGTGTGGCGCAACCTCGGCACAGTCATGATCATCATGCTGGCGGGACTCCAATCCGTGCCCCAGTCCCTGATGGAGGCGGCCGAACTCGACGGCGCCGGACCCTGGCAGCGGTTCTGGCGCGTCACCTTCCCGCTCCTGCGCCCCGCCCTGCTGCTCACCGCCGTGACCACCGGCATCGGCTACCTGCAGTTCTTCGACGAACCGTTTGTGATGACCGACGGCGGACCGCTGGACTCCACCCTGTCGGCGACGCTGTACGCCTACAAACAGTTCGGCAACGGCAACTACGACATGGCTTCGGCCGCCGGATACGTCGTCTTCGTCCTGATCATCGCTCTCACCGTGCTGCAGTTCCGCGTACTGCGGGACAAGGACTGATGCCCCATGACCACCACCCTCACCTCCGCGCCCACGTCGTCATCGGCCGCCGCCGAGAAGGTTCTGCGGAGCCGCCGCATCCGCCGGGAGTGGGGCCGGCCCTGGCTCTACCTGCCGCTCACCGGCCTGCTGCTGCTCATGGTCACACCGTTCCTGTGGATGCTGTCCGGGTCCTTCAAGCCCGAGGCCGACATCCGCAAGATCCCGCCGGACCTGGTCCCCACCCGCCCCACGCTCGCCAACTACCGGGAACTGCTCGGCACGTTGGACTTCACGAGCATGTTCGCCAACTCCGTGATCGTGGCGCTGGCCGTCACCGCCGGGAACCTGCTCTTCTGCTCGATGCTCGGCTACGCCCTGGCCAAGCTGGAGTTCCGCGGCAAGCGCGCCGTGTTCACCCTGGTCATCGCCACCCTCATGGTGCCGGGCCTGGTCACCTTCGTCCCGCTGTACGTGCTGGTGTCCAACATGCAGCTGACCGGCTCCCTGCTCGGGCTGATCCTGCCGTTCCTGGCCACCCCCTTCGGGGTGTTCCTGATGCGGCAGTTCATCTCCACCCTGCCCGACGAGCTGATCGACGCCGCACGCGTCGATGGCTGCCGTGAGATGGCCATCTTCTGGAGGATCATCCTGCCGCTGACCCGGCCGGCCCTCGCGACCCTCGGGATCATCACCTTCCTCGGCTCCTGGAACAACTTCCTGTGGCCCCTGGTCGTGGCCCAGAACGAGAGCCAGTACACCCTCCCCGTCGGCCTCGCCCTGGCCAGCAGCGGACAGGACTTCACCCGATTCGGCATCCTGCTCGCGGGTTCCGTCGTAGTCCTGCTCCCGGTGACCATCGTCTTCCTTCTCTTCCAACGCCACTTCGTCGCCGGTATCGCCACCACCGGCCTGAAGTAGGCCCTCCAGCTCCGGCGCCCTCCCTGGCCCCCACGCGCCGGCTTCGCACCACCGCCGTCATACGCACGCCTCGCGTATGACAGCCATGTCCGCAAGGAGCCGCACCATGAGAACCATCACCCGGCAATGGCGCCGGACCGCCCTGGCAGCCGCCACGACCCTGCTCGCCACGGTCCCCGTCCTACCGACAGCCACCCAGGCCTCGGCCGACGCCGCGTCCGCCAAGGCATCGGTCTGGCTCACCGACCTGTCCACCGACACCCACCTGGCCAAGCAGCGGTCCGTGACCTGGAAGACGGGACACGCGCCGGCCGGCCCAACCGGCTCGACGATCACCGTGGACACCACCCGCGCGTACCAGCCGATGACAGGCTTCGGGGCCTCCTTCACCGACTCCTCCGCCTGGCTGGTCGGCACCAGACTCGACAAGACACAGCGCGACGCTCTGATGCGCGACCTGTTCAGCCGCCGCGACGGCATCGGCCTGAACGTCCTGCGTCAGCCCATGGGCGCCAGCGACTTCACCGCGAGCGGCAACTACTCCTACGACGACCTGCCCGCCGGCCGGACCGACCCCGAGCTCACGCACTTCACCGTCGACCACGACCGCGCGTACACCATCCCCCTGCTGAAGCAGGCCCGCGGCCTCAACCCGCAGCTCGCCGTCATGGCCACCCCGTGGAGCCCGCCGGGCTGGATGAAGACCAGCGCCTCGATGATCGGCGGCCGGCTGAAGCCGGACGCCTACCAGCCGTACGCCGATTACTTCGCGAAGTTCCTCAAGGCGTACGCGGCGGCCGGTGTCCCGGTCCGCTACGTCACGCCGCAGAACGAGCCGCTGCACGAGCCGTCGACCTACCCGGGCATGTACCTGCCCGCCGACCAGCAGAAGGCCTTCGTCACCGACCACCTCGGCCCGACCCTGAAGAAGCAGGGCCTGTCCACCGGCATCCTGGGCTACGACCACAACTGGGACGTCACCAGCTACCCCGAGTCCCTGTACGCCGACCCGGCCACCGCCCAAAACGTCGTCGGCACGGCCTGGCACTGCTACGCCGGCGCCGACTTCGTCCTGAACCAGACCGCCGTCCACAACGACTACCCCAACAAGCCGGCCTTCCAGACCGAGTGTTCGGGCGGCAACTGGGAGGGCGACGAGAGCGGCGCCTTCGCCGGCGTGATGGACAACGTCATCAACGGCCCCCGGAACTGGGCCCAGAGCATCGTCCGCTGGAACATTGCCCTGGACGCCGGCGGCGGCCCCAGGAACAACGGATGCGAAGGCTGCCGCCCGGTGGTCACCGTCGAGCAGAACGCCGACGGCACGTGGTCGTACACGCCGACGGCCGACTACTGGGGTCTCGCCCAGGCCAGCAGGTTCGTCCAGCCCGGCGCCCACCGGGTCGCCTCCAACACCCTCGGCAAGGGCAGCGTCGAGGATGTCGCCTTCACCAACCCCGATGGCTCCACGGCCCTGGTCACGTACAACTCCGGTGCCACCGACCGCACTTTCACGGTCCGCTGGGGCAAGCGGCACTTCACCTACACCCTGGGGGCGGGAGCGGCCGCGACCTTCACCTGGACCGGCAAGCAGAGCGGCAGCCCCGCCCCGGCCGCCATCGGTTCCGTCGACATCCCCTTCCGCAACGCCGATGGCAGTCAGGCCCTGATCACCTACGACAACAAGCTCCTCGCCCAGCAGCCTGAGGTCCGCATCGGCGACCAGTGGCTCGGCTACTCCCTCCCCACCGGCGCCGCCCTCACCCCGTCCACGGGTGAAGTGCCCCTGTCCCGCGAGGGCTGGCAGGCATCCGCCTCCGCGAGCAGCTCGGACGATCCGCCCAGCAAGGCCATCGACGGCGGTGCGGCCACACGCTGGAGCTCCGGCCACGGCATGCAGTCCGGCGACTGGTTCCAGGTCGACCTGGGCTCGACCCAGACCTTCGACCAGCTCGTCCTGGACAGCAGTGCCTCGTCCGGAGACTTCGCCCGTCAGTACGAGGTGTACACCTCCGACGACGGCACCAGCTGGGGCCGTCCGATCGCCACCGGCCCCGGCAGCACCGTCACCCGGATCCTGCTGCCCACCACGACCGCCCGCTACATCCGCGTGGTCAACAAGTCCAACTCCGGCAGCTGGTGGTCCATCCACGACGTCTCCGTCCTCGCCCCCGGCGGCAAGGCCACCTCCAACACCGATGCCACCAAGGGTGTCCAGCGCAAGAGGGCTCAACTGCCCGACAGCACCCACCTGTTGGTGACGTACAACTCCGGCAGCGACACGGCCGCGTTCGACGTCCCGTGGGGCGCGACGACGTACAGCTACCGACTGCCCGCCGGTGCCGCCGCAATCCTCACCACACGGCCTGCCTGAACGCCCGCCCGCGGAAAGCGCCTGAGTCAGCCCGTGAGTCTCCTGGTCACCGGAGTGTCCAGGTCTGGTTGTCCCGCCCGTTGCATTCCCAGAGGACCGCACCCGTTCCGCTCGCGCCGCCGAAGATGTCGACACACTTCTGGGACTGATCAGCCATCAGTTGCGTACCGGCGAGGTGGAACTGCTGGTAGGCGTAGCCGCTGCAGCCCGTCAGCTGGATCTCCGTCCGGTCTTCGCTCGCCCCTCCGGCCACGGTCATGCACTTCCCCGCCGACCGGAGGGTCCCACCCGCTCCGGTCAGCCATCGCTGCGCCGCGGAGCCGTCGCACGTGGCCTGGAACAGTTGCGTTCCCTCGGCACCGTCGCCGCTGCTCAGGCACTTCCCGGAAGCAGCGACCAGCAGGGCGCGGCCGACCGGGGTGGCCGATGCGCCGGCTTCACTCCTCGTGGCGGTGTCCGTGCCCGCGGATTCCGGCACGGGTGCCTCCTGCGTGACGTCGGACGCCGGCTGCGACGCGGCGGGCGGCAGCGTAGGTGACAGGGCGTCGGAACTCGCGGAGCGCGACGGGCTGGGAAGGGAGGCCGCCGGTGCGGACGTGTCCGTGGACCGCGGCGTGGTGTCGTCGGCCGGGGACGGGCTGTCCGAAACCGTGGCGCTGGTGACGTTCTCCTCCGTCGGCGAGCCGAGCAGGAAAGCGGTCGCCATGAGTATGACCGCGGCGACCGAGGCGGCGAGCACCGTCCTCTTCCACGACCGACCCGCGGGTCGCCGCGCCCGCAGGCCGGTCGTCGTGGGCCCCTCGACGGCGGATGCCCCGCCCGTTTCGCGGCCCGGGTTCCGCCCCGTATCCGCATCCGGCTTCGCCGCCGGAGCAGCGGATGAGCCCGCCGCGCCGAGCAGCGTCCGCAGGAGGCGCTCGGCGTCCTCGGCCGACAGCCGATCGGCCGGTCTGGCGACGAGCAGGCCCTGGATCAGCGGGGTGAGCGGCCCGGCGCCCCGGACCTCGGGCGGCGGCTCCATGGCAATGGCGTACATCGTCTGCGCCACCGTGTCCCTGAGGAACGGTGACCTGCCGTCGACCGCCTGGAAAAGCGTCGCGCACAGTGCCCACAGGTCGGCCTCCGGACCCGGGGTGGCGCCGACGAGGCGCTCGGGGGCCATGAAGTCGACGGACCCCACGAGTTGGCCGGTGCGGGTGAGATCGGAGGTCTCGGTGGCATGGGCGATACCGAAGTCGGTGAGCACCACCCGGCCGTCCTCGGCGAGCAGCACGTTGGCCGGCTTCACGTCCCGGTGCAGGACCCCGGCCCGGTGCGCCGCCCGTAGCGCCGCGATCACACCACGGCCGATCCTGGCGACCTCTTCGAGCGGGACGGGGCCGTGCGCTCGGATCAGGTCCGCGAGGGTGCTGGAAGGCACGTACTCCATGACGATGGTGGGCAGCCCTTCGTCGTTCACGACGTCGTGGACGCCAACGACATTGGGGTGGCTGATCCGGGCGGCGCTGCGGGCCTCGCGCCGGGCGCGCTCGAAGAGGGTGGCGAGTTCGGCGTCGTCGAGATGAGGCTGCGGGTGGAGCTTCTTGACGGCGACCTGGCGGCCGAGGAGATCGTCATGGGCGCGCCAGACGGTGGCCATGCCGCCCCGGCCGATCCGGTCGAGGATGCGGTATCGGCCGGCGACGAGCCGTCCTTCGTCGGACACCGTGGCTTCCCTTCCGCTGCTGCGGGGCCGATTTCGGCCAACGGCACCAGGCGGTCCCGACGGCCGGGGAGCCACCCAACGGCCCGTTTCCTGCCGCCTGTTGACGCTACCCGTCTGCTGAGGGGGGATCATATGCCGCCCCGGCGACACGGCGACGCCGGGCGCGAGGAGACCACTCGCATGACTTCTCCCCACACCCTCACCGGACCACCGCAGTCATCACGATCCACGATGTCGTGAATTCAGGAATCCGTGTACTGTCGTGAGTGTGCTGACTGTTGCCTCCGACATCGAAGTCCTCGCCCGGTTCGGCCGCGCGCTCGCCGACCCGATCCGTTGCCGCGTCCTGCTCGCCCTGCGCGAGGCCCCGGCCTACCCCGCCGACCTCGCCGACCGGCTCGGTGTCTCCCGCACCCGGCTGTCCAACCACCTCGCCTGTCTGCGTGACTGCGGTCTGGTCGTCACCGTGCCCGACGGCCGCCGCACCCGTTACGAGCTGGCCGACGAACGCCTCGGCCACGCGCTCGACACCCTGCGTACCGCCGTGGTGGCCGTCGAGACCGACCGCACCTGCGTGGACGCCGACGAAAAGGGGTGCTGCTGATGACGGCGACATCCCTCGGCCCCTCCCCGGTTCGCCGTGACGCGCTGGCCCGCCGGATACGTCTGCTGGTGGCCGCGACCATCACCTACAACGTCGTCGAGGCGATCGCCGCCCTCACCGCCGGCACCCTGGCCTCCTCCACCGCCCTGATCGGCTTCGGCCTGGACTCCGTCGTCGAGGTCTCCTCGGCCGCAGCGGTCGCCTGGCAGTTCTCCGCCCGCGAGCACGTCGTACGCGAAGCACGTGAGAAGACCACCCTGCGCATCATCGCGGTGTCGTTCCTCGTGCTCGCCGCCTACGTCACCGCCGACTCCATCCGCTCGCTGACCGGCACCGGCGAGGCGGAACGCTCCCTCCCCGGCATCGTGCTCGCCGCGCTCTCCCTCGCGGTCATGCCGTTCCTGTCCGCGGCCCAGCGCCGCGCGGGCCGCGAACTCGGCTCCGCCAGCGCGGTCGCCGACTCCAAGCAGACCCTGCTGTGCACGTACCTCTCGGCCGTCCTGCTGGTCGGCCTCGTCCTGAACGCCGCACTCGGCTGGTCCTGGGCCGACCCCGCCGCCGCTCTCGTCATCGCGGCCATCGCCGTCAAGGAGGGCCGCGATGCCTGGCAGGGCAAAGGATGCTGCGCGCCGGCGACCGTCGCGGTGCCGACCGCCGACCCCGAGACAGACGACGCGTGCGGCTGCCGTCCCGACTGCGGCTGCTGCGGCTGATCTCCAGTCGAGGACGCGGGACGGCGGGTGAGCGACAGGCACCTCACGTCGCTGTCCCGGCTCACCTCGGAGGCCCTGACGGCGGCCGCCTCGCTCGGCGACGAGGTCCGCGCGGTCACCGTCTGCTACCCCGATCCGGAGGACCGGGCAGCCCTGCACGCCCTGGAGCGCTCCTGGTCCGAGTGGGACCCCGGCGTGCCGCTGGTCCGCCTGGCCTGCGCACGCCGCAGTCTCGGCCGGCCCATCGCCGCGTACGTCCGTGAGGTGACCGCCTCCGAGCCCGGCATTCGGGTCACCGTGCTGATCCCGGAGACGGAACCGGAGCGGCTGTGGCAGCGGCTGCTGCAGAACCAGCGGGGTGCTGTGGTCGCCCACGTCGTGCGGCGGGAGACCGACGCGGTGATCTGCCGGCTGCGGTTCCGGCTGTTCTGACGGCGCTGCCGCCGAGACGCCCGTATGGGATGCGTCAAAGGCGTACCGACCGCCGTAAGGGACCCGTCAACGGCGCTCGAATCCGGCCAAAGACGGGGTTTCCTTCTCTACGTCGATCCGCTCCTGCGGATGGTTTCCGAATCTCATCTAGGAGTTCGCGATGGCCGACGTGGCCTTCGTCGTCACCGTGCTCGCTGTGTTCGCGCTGGTGGCTCTGGTCGCCAAGGGGGTGACGAAGCTGTGACCGTCGAAAACGTAGTCGGCCTGATCGTGGCCGTCGCCCTGCTGGGTTATCTCGTCCTCGCCCTGATCTTCCCGGAGAGGTTCTGAGAACTGCAATGGGTCCTGTACTTGCAGGCGTGCTCCAGCTGCTCGCCCTGATCGGCGCGCTGGCTCTCGCCTACGTCCCCCTTGGCAACTACATGGCCAAGGTCTACTCCTCCGACCGGCACTGGCGCGTCGAGAAGTGGATCTACAAGGGCATCGGTGCCAACCCGAACACGGAGATGCGCTGGCCTGCGTACCTGCGCGGTGTTCTCGCCTTCTCGGCCGTTTCGGTTCTCTTCCTGTACCTGCTCCAGCGGCTCCAGGGCGTCCTGCCCGGTTCGCTCGGGTTCTCCTCGATCGAGCCGGCCCAGGCGTTCAACACCGCCGTGTCCTTCGTGACGAACACCAACTGGCAGTCGTACTACGGCGAGCAGGCCATGGGCCACGTCGTCCAGACCGCCGGGCTGGCCGTGCAGAACTTCGTCTCCGCCGCTGTCGGTATCGCCGTCGCCGTGGCCCTCGTACGCGGGTTCGCGCGGTCCCGCACCGGTGAGCTGGGCAACTTCTGGTCCGACCTGGTGCGCGGTGTCGTACGCATCCTGGTGCCGTTCTCCGTCGTCGTCGCGGTCATCCTGGTCGCGTGCGGTGTCATCCAGAACTTCTCCGGGATTCACGAGGTCGGTCAGTTCGTAGGGGGCTCCCAGCAGTGGAACGGGGGCGCTGTCGCCTCGCAGGAGGCCATCAAGGAGATCGGTACCAACGGCGGCGGCTACTTCAACGCCAACTCCGCGCACCCCTTCGAGAACCCGACGCCGTTCACCAACCTCCTGCAGATCTTCCTGCTCCTGGTGATCCCGTTCTCGCTGACCCGCACCTTCGGGGTCATGGTCGGCTCGGTCAAGCAGGGCTACGCGATCCTCGCCACCATGGCGACCATCTGGCTCGGCTTCGTCGCCCTGATGATGTGGACCGAGTTCGCCCACCACGGACCGGCGCTGCAAGCCGCCGGCGGGGCGATGGAGGGCAAGGAGGTCCGCTTCGGCGTCGGAGCCTCGTCGATCTTCGCGGTCTCGACCACGCTGACGTCGACGGGGGCGGTGGACTCCTTCCACTCCTCGTTCACCGGGCTGGGCGGCGGGATCACGATGCTCGGGATGATGCTGGGCGAGATCGCGCCCGGCGGCACCGGCTCCGGCCTCTACGGCATGCTGATCATGGCGATCATCGCGGTGTTCATCGCCGGGCTCATGGTCGGACGTACGCCCGAGTACCTGGGCAAGAAGATCGGCACCCGTGAGATCAAGTTCGCGGCCTGCTACATCCTCATCACACCCGCCCTGGTCCTGATCTTCACCGCGGTCTCCATGGCCCTGCCGACCCCGCCGAACTCGATGCTCAACTCCGGGGCGCACGGGTTCTCCGAGGTGCTGTACGCCTTCACCTCCGCGTCGAACAACAACGGCTCCGCCTTCGCCGGTCTGAACGCGAACACCGACTGGTTCAACACCATGACCGGGCTCGCGATGGTCCTCGGCCGCTTCCTGCCCATGATCTTCGTCCTGGCCCTGGCCGGCTCGCTCGCCGAGCAGAAGCCCGTCCCGGTCACCGCGGGCACCCTGCGCACCGAGAAACCGCTGTTCACCGGTCTGCTGGTGGGCGCGATCCTGATCATCACCGGTCTGACGTATTTCCCGGCGCTCGCGCTGGGGCCGCTGGCCGAGGGGCTGGCGTCATGACCACTCGCACGGAAAGCGAAGAGATGTCCACAGCCACTCCGACCCGGGCGCCGCACAGCGACCTGCCCACCGGGCACAAGCCCGCCGAAGGACATGTCGGCGCGGGCCTCTTCGATGCCAGGCAGCTCGTCAGGTCGCTGCCGGACGCGTGCCGCAAGCTCGACCCGCGGGTGATGGTCAAGTCGCCCGTGATGTTCGTGGTGTGGATCGGCTCGGTGCTGACCACCGTCTTCTCCTTCAAGGACCCCGGCGACTGGTTCGGCTGGACCATCAGCGCCTGGCTGTGGCTGACCGTCGTCTTCGCCAACCTGGCGGAGGCGGTCGCCGAGGGCCGGGGCAAGGCCCAGGCCGACACCCTGCGCAAGGCCAAGACCGACACGGTGGCGCGAAGGCTGGTGGGGGAGTCCGAGGAGCAGGTGCCGGGCACCGAACTGCGCATCGGCGACCTGGTCGTCTGCGAGGCCGGCGACATCATCCCCGGCGACGGTGACGTCGTCGAGGGCGTGGCCAGCGTCGACGAGTCGGCGATCACCGGTGAGTCGGCTCCCGTCATCCGCGAGTCCGGCGGCGACCGCAGTGCCGTCACCGGCGGTACGAAGGTCCTCTCCGACCGGATCGTCATCAAGATCACGACGAAGCCCGGCGAGACCTTCATCGACCGCATGATCAACCTGGTCGAGGGCGCATCCCGGCAGAAGACGCCGAACGAGATCGCGCTCAACATCCTGCTGGCCTCGCTGACGATCGTCTTCCTGCTCGCCGTGGCCACTCTGCCGCCGTTCGCGGACTACGCGGGCTCGCACCTCTCGATGGTCGTGCTGGTGGCCCTGCTGGTCTGCCTGATCCCGACCACGATCGGCGCACTGCTCTCCGCGATCGGCATCGCGGGCATGGACCGCCTCGTCCAGCGCAACGTGCTCGCCATGTCGGGGCGCGCGGTCGAGGCAGCCGGTGACGTGTCGACCCTGCTGCTCGACAAGACCGGCACCATCACCCTCGGCAACCGGCAGGCGTCCGAGTTCGTGCCGGTGAGCGGGACGACGGAGGCCGAGGTGGCGGATGCCGCCCAGCTGTCCTCGCTGGCCGACGAGACACCCGAGGGCCGCTCCATCGTCGTCCTCGCGAAGGAGACGTACGGTCTGCGCGAGCGTCACCAGGGCGAGTTGTCCGGTGCCGAGTGGATCGCCTTCACCGCCCAGACCCGCATGTCGGGTGTGGACGTCGACGGGCGCAAGATCCGCAAGGGCGCGGCCGGTTCGGTCGTCGCCTGGGTGCGGGAGCAGGGCGGCGAGGTGTCCGAGGACGCTGGCGCGCTCACCGACCGGATCTCCGCGGCGGGCGGCACGCCGCTGCTCGTCGCCGTCGAAGACACCGACGGGGCGCGGGTGTTGGGCGTCATCCACCTCAAGGACGTCGTCAAGGAGGGCATGCGGGAGCGGTTCGACGAGCTGCGCCGTATGGGCATCAAGACCGTCATGATCACGGGCGACAACCCGCTGACCGCCAAGGCGATCGCCGAGGAGGCGGGCGTCGACGACTTCCTCGCGGAAGCGACTCCCGAGGACAAGATGGCGCTCATCAAGCGGGAACAGGCGGGCGGCAAGCTCGTCGCGATGACGGGTGACGGGACGAACGACGCACCGGCTCTCGCGCAGGCGGATGTCGGGGTCGCCATGAACACGGGCACGTCGGCCGCGAAGGAGGCCGGCAACATGGTCGACCTCGACTCGAACCCGACCAAGCTGATCGAGATCGTCGAGATCGGCAAGCAACTCCTCATCACCCGGGGCGCGTTGACGACGTTCTCCATCGCCAACGACGTCGCGAAGTACTTCGCGATCATCCCGGCGCTGTTCGCGGCCGTCTACCCGGGCCTGGACAAGCTCAACGTCATGGGCCTGTCCTCGCCCGACTCCGCGATCCTGTCGGCCGTCATCTTCAACGCACTGATCATCATCGCGCTGGTGCCGCTCTCCCTGAGGGGCGTGCAGTACAAGCCGATGAGCGCCGACAGGATGCTCCGCCGCAACCTCACGATCTACGGCCTCGGCGGCCTGATCGCCCCCTTCGTCGGCATCAAGATCATCGACCTGCTCATCTCCCTCATCCCCGGGCTGTAACTTCTCAAAGGCGTGCTGATCATCATGAACAACTCGGTTACCAACACCGCCCGGTTGCTCTGGGCCGGCCTGCGCGCCCTCCTGGTGCTCACCGTGGTGACGGGCGTCATCTACCCGCTGGCCGTCACCGGCGTCGCCCAGGCACTCTTCAACGACAAGGCCAACGGCTCGGAGATCACGGCGGACGGCGAGGTCGTCGGCTCGTCCCTCATCGGGCAGTCGTACAACCTGCCGCTGAAGAAGGGCCAGGAGACCCCGGACGCGGACCTGAAGTGGTTCCAGGGCCGTCCGGCCAACGGCCTCGGCAGCAACAGCGTCAACGCCCAGTACTCGCTGCTGCTGTCCGGCGCCACCAACCTCGCCGCCGACAGCAAGGTCCTCGTCCAGCAGGTGAGGGACGCCAAGGCCGCGGTCGTCAAGGACAACTCGACCGCCGGCTACAAGGTCGACGCGTCCGAGGTCCCGGCAGACGCGGTGACGTCCTCCGCCTCCGGCCTGGACCCGGACATCTCCCCGGAGTACGCGGACATCCAGGTCCACCGGATCGCCGAGGAGAACGGCCTCTCCGTCGCCCAGGTGGCGAAGCTGGTCGAGGACCACACCGACGGCCGCACTCTCGGCTTCATCGGTGAGCCCCGGGTGAACGTCCTCGAACTCAACATCGCGCTCAAGGACCTCGTGGCGAAGAAGAGCTGATGCCGTTACCCGAAGCACCGGCAGCATCCGAAGCACCCCGAGGTATCCGAAGTACGAAAGGCGCACGCCCGTGACCCGGGTGCTGGTGGTGGAGGACGACCCGCAACTCGTACGAGCCCTCGTGATCAACATGCGGGCACGCCGGTACGGAGTGGACGCCGCGCCCGACGGCGCCACGGCCCTCCGGCCGGCGGCCGCGCACCGGCCCGACGTGGTGATGCTCGACCTCGGCCTGCCCGACATGGACGGCGTCGAGGTCATCCGGGCCCTGCGTGGCTGGACCCGCGTCCCGATCCTCGTACTGTCCGCCCGGCAGGCGTCCGACGAGAAGGTGGCCGCGCTCGACGCGGGCGCCGACGACTACATCACCAAGCCGTTCAGCATGGACGAGTTGCCGGCCCGGCTGCGGGCCGCCGTCCGCCGCACCGAGGACACACCGCTCGCCCCCGAGACCACCCTGGTGGTGACGGACGGTTTCACCATCGACCTCCTGGCCAGTAAGGCCGTACGTGACGGACATGACGTACGGCTGACCCCGACCGAGTGGCACCTGCTGGAGATCCTGGTCACCGACCCGGGCCGGCTCGTCACCCAGAAGCGCCTGCTCCAGGAGGTCTGGGGCGTCTCCCGGAACAACAGGACCAACTGTCTTTGGGTCTGCATGGCCCAGCTCCGCCGCAAGCTGGAGACGGACCCCGCCCACCCCCGCTGTCTGATCACCGAGCCCGGCATGGGCTACCGCTTCGAGCGATGACGTGCGGGCCCGGGCCGAGGGTGCACGGGTGGTGACGATATGCTTACGTGCTGGCCCGGAATTCCCGTCGTGTTGTCGTCGAGGGGCGTCGGAGGGTGGGAGCGGGAGAAAGGGCCGGTTCGGTCGAGTACGGGGCCAGGGGGAGGCGATGGGGATGCGGCAGGCAGGTGTGCTCGATGTCGGGTGTCACAGCGCTCTGTTGACAGTGGTGCGGCGGCGTCCGGGGACGGTGCTGGAACCGGTGTTCTCCCGCAAGGTGCGGCTGAGACTGCACGAGACCCTCGACCGCCAGGGGCGGCTGGACAAGGCCGGCATGAAGAGCGTCGAGCGGGCGGTGGCCGAGGCCGTTGCCGCCGACCCGCGTCCGCGTGGACCGGAGGTGTTCGCGTTCGCGACCTCCGTCATCCGGGACGCGCCCAACCGTGACGAGATCATCGCGCGCGTGGCCCGCACCACCGGCACCCGCCTGCGCGTGCTGACCGGCGAGGAGGAGGCGCGGCTGGCCTACGTGGCCGCCCGCCAGTGGGCCGGCCCGACGGCCGGGCCGCTGCTGGTCCTGGACATCGGCGGCGGCACCGTGGAGATCGCCTCCGGCACCGGAGACCAGCCCCGCGTCGTGCACTCGCTGCCGCTGGGCGCCCGCAGGATCACCCGGGACTGGCTTCCCGGCGGCGCCGCACCGTCCCGACGCCGCCTCGCCGAGGTCCTGCAGTACCTCCGCCGGTCCCTGGAGGCCGTCCCCGACCTGCCGCAGGCCGTGCGGGGAGGGCGGGTGCTGGCCGGCTCGAAGACCTTCGAGCAGCTCGCCCGGCTCGCCGCCGCCCAGAGCAGGACACCGCGCACCAGACGACGACTGACGTCGGCCCAACTGCACACGGCCGCCTCCCTGCTGGCCGACGCGAAACCGTCCCACCGGGCCAAGCTGCCGGGCATCTCCCGGCACCGCGCCGAACAGTCCCTGGCCGGAGCCCTGATCGCGCAGGCCCTCATGGAAGCCTGCGGGGCCAAGAGCGTCGAGATCTGCCCGTGGTCCACCCGCGAGGGGCTCCTGCTCGAACACCTCGGCGTGGCCCCCACCCCCGCCGGCCGCCCCCGCCTCGCCGGCTGAGCCCGACGGACCTGGTCTGCGAGTGGCTCTGCCCTGCTGCTGGTGGTGCAGGTCTTACACGTCGTCGACCCGATTCCGGCTCCGCAAGCGAGGGCGTAGCCGGCCTTCGGGTCGCCCTGACGGCAAGGCCGTCGTCGAAGCCGAGCTTGCGGGCGACGGCCGGCGGCAGGGCGCCGACGGAGGCGGACCGGTCGACGATGACGAGCACAGTGCCCTGCTCGGCCTGCAGTCTGCCGAATACCTCACGGAATCAGAGCTCGTTGTCGGGCGGTTGCGTCACGAGGAACCGGGCGGTGAAATCCCGGCTCCGTTCGCCGGTGTGAGGGGTACGTCAAGGCGTGCTGCGAGCACGTCGTACGGGATACCGAAGGTTTCGAGGACGGTGGCTCCTCCAGGGCCGACACAGAACGTCGCGAGGTCGGTGTAGACGCGGTCGACGCACCCCAGTCCGGTCAGCGGGCAACTGCATTCCCGCACCAGTTTGGGCGAGCCGTCCTTCGCGAAGAGCGTCATCATGACGAACACCTTCTTGGCGCCGATCGCGAGGTCCATGGCACCCCCGACGGCAGGGATCGCGTGGGGCGCACCGGTGTGCCAGTTGGCCAGGTCGCCGACAGCGGAGACCTGGAAGGCGCCGAGCACGCAGATGTCGAGGTGGCCGCCGCGCATCATCGCGAAGGAGTCGGCGTGATGGAAGTAGGCCGCCCCGGGTAGCTCCGTGACGGGGATCTTTCCGGCGTTGGTGAGATCGGGGTCCACCTGGCCGGGCGTGGCTGCCGGGCCCATGTTGAGCATGCCGTTCTCGGTGTGCAGCACCACCCCGGATCCTTCGGGTAGGTGGTCGGCGACGAGCGTCGGCTGTCCGATACCCAGGTTGACGTAGGAGCCGTGCGGGATGTCGCGCGCCACCAGGGCGGCCATCTCGTCCTTGCTCAGTGGCCCCCGGTCGAGGTTCTCCACCAGCGAGG
Organism: Streptomyces sp. NPDC020898; assembly: GCF_044333925.1. Taxonomy (NCBI): domain Bacteria; kingdom Bacillati; phylum Actinomycetota; class Actinomycetes; order Kitasatosporales; family Streptomycetaceae; genus Streptomyces; species Streptomyces sp. NPDC020898. Next base: position 110,908 of record NZ_JBIRRV010000007.1, on the reverse strand, counting down.
TCGCGTTCATGCGGGCACCCCCGCCTGCACTACGCGGTCGACGTAGATGCTCGGTGTCACGACGACCTCCGGGTCGATCGCACCGACCTCGACGATCTCGCGGACCTGGGCCACCACTGTGCCCGCGGCGGTGGCCATGACCGGTCCGAAGTTGCGGGCGGTCCTGCGATAGACGAGGTTGCCCATGCGGTCGGCCCTGTGGGCGGCGATCAGTGCCACGTCGCCCTTGATCGGGTGCTCCAGGACGTAGGTGCGGCCGTGTATCTCGCGGGTCTCCTTCCCCTCCGCCAGGGGTGTACCGACGCCCGTGGGTGAGAAGAACGCGCCTATGCCCGCACCGGCCGCGCGCATCCGTTCGGCGAGGGTGCCCTGGGGCACCACTTCGAGCTCGATCCGTCCCTCGCGGTAGAGCTGGTCGAAGACCCACGAGTCGGACTGGCGGGGGAAGGAGCACACGATCCTTCGTACCCGCCCCTTGGCCAGGAGCGCGGCCAGGCCGGTGTCGCCGTTGCCGGCGTTGTTCGACACCACGGTCAGTTCGGTCGCTCCCTGCCGGATGAGCGCGTCGATCAACTCGACCGGCATGCCGGCCATGCCGAACCCTCCGACCAGCACGGTCGAGCCGTCCCTGATGCCGGTCACGGCCTCATCGGCATCCGTACATACCCGAACAGTCATCGGGCTCCCTCCGTCACGTTCTCCAGGACGACCGCGAGGGCCTGTCCGACACCGATACAGATCGCGGCGACGCCCCACCGCTTTCCCGACGCGCGCAAACGTGCGGCGAGGGTGCCGAGGATCCGGCCGCCGGAGGCGCCGAGCGGATGGCCGATCGCGATCGCACCCCCCTTGGTGTTGACGATGGCCGGATCGATGTTCCAGGCATCCACGCAGGCCAGCGACTGAACGGCGAAGGCTTCGTTGAGTTCGACCGCAGACACGTCCGACCAGGAGATCCCCGCCCGTTTCAGCGCCCGCTCGGCTGCCTCGACCGGCGCGAACCCGAACATCTGCGGCTCAAGTGCCGATACTCCGCGGCCCGCTATGCGCGCCAGCGGCGCGAGGCCGATGCGGGACGAGGCCTCCTCCGACCCGATCAGCACGGCGGACGCGCCGTCGTTCAGGGGTGAGGCGTTGCCGGCGGTGATGACTCCGTCGGGGCGGAACGCCGGTTTGAGGCCGGCCAGCTTCTGCGGCGAGGCCGCCGGCCGGATGCCCTCGTCGCGGGAGAGACGGACCTCGCCGTCCAGCACGACGGGAACCACCAGGTCGTCGTAGAAACCCGAGTTCCAGGCATCGTCCGCGAGCTGGTGCGAGTGGGCGGCGAACTCGTCCTGCCGTTCGCGGGTGATGGCGAACCGCTCGGCCAGCTGTTCGTTCGCCTCGCCCAGGGGGACGGTCCACTCCTTGGGCATGCGCTCGTTGACCAGCCGCCACCCCAGGGTGGTCGACACGGCCGGCAGGTCGCCGGCGGGGAAGGCCCGTGACGGCTTGGGCAGGACCCACGGCGCACGCGTCATCGACTCCACCCCGCCGGTGAGGACGATGTCGGCGTCCCCGCTCTCGACGGCCCGCGAGCCGATGATCGCCGCGTCGAGCGAGGAGCCGCAGAGCCGGTTGACGGTCGTGGCCGGCACCGACGTCGGCAGCCCGGCCAGCAGGACCGCCATCCGGCCGACGTTCCGGTTGTCCTCGCCCGCGCCGTTGGCGTTGCCCCAGTACACGTCGCCGATGAGCGCGGGGTCGAGCGCCGGTGACTTGGCCAGGACTCCTGAGACGGCGACGGCGGCGAGGTCGTCGGGTCGGACCTCGGCGAGGGCTCCACCGAGCCGTCCGAAGGGGGTTCTCACTGTGGTGTAAACGAAGCTGGCAACCATGGGGCTCAACGTAGGTTCGCTGATTGATCTCGTCCAATACACAGTTCTGCTTGATTAATCAGTGGAGGAGATAAGGTGTGGTCATGGAGCTCCGACAGGTCCGTTACTTCCTCGCTCTCGCCGAGGAGTGCCACTTCGGCCGCGCCGCGCAGCGCCTGCACGTGGCCCAGTCGGCCCTCTCCCAGCAGCTCAAGCAGCTGGAGCGACAGCTGGGCACGCAGCTGTTCACCCGGTCCACACGGCGCGTGGAGCTCACCGAGGCCGGCCGCCATCTGGTCAGCCATGTGCGATCGATCCTGGCCGAGGTGGAGCGGGCGGAGGAGCAGATGGCTCTGCTCGCCACCGGCCGTACCGGACGTGTCTCCATCGGGTTCGTTGGCACCGCCACCTACGACGTCCTGCCACGGATCGCCCGCACGGTACGCGCGCAACTGCCGGGCGTGTCCCTGGAACTGCGCGGTGAGCTGCTCAATCCCGAACTGGTCGACGGCCTGCTCGCAGGCAGCTACGACCTGGCCCTCCTGCGCACCGACACTCCGGTGGACGCCGCCGTCGAGGTCACCACCCTCCGGTCCGAACGGCTGGTGGCCGTCCTGCCCACCGGCCATCCGCTGGCAGGCCGCCGTGAGATCCCCCTCGCGGCACTCGCCGACGAGCCGATCGTCGTCCACCCCTCCCGTGACCGTTCCTCCATGCACGGCCGGGTCCTCGCAGCGTGCGCCCGGGCCGGCTTCGAACCCTCCGCTCTGGTCGAGGTCGGCGAGACCGCGACGCTGGTCGTGTTCGTCGCCGCGGGCCACGGAGTCGCCCTGGTCCCGGAGTCGGTGCAGAGTCTCCGCCTCGACGGTGTGACGTACCTGCCGCTCGTCGAGACAGAAACCGTCGACCTGGGTCTGGCGCGTCGAGCGGGCCCGAACTCACCGGCCGCGGAACAGGTCGCAGCGGTCATCGAGGCATGCGTGAGGCGGTGAGCAGCCGATCGAGCCTCGACGGCGGCGGCCCGGAGAGCAGGGCAGCAGGGCCTCATTTTGAGGCCCTGCTGCCCACTGCGCGGCTCTATCGGTGGCGAGGAGGGTCGGGCGACTGTACGGGCGTCACCCCGGGCGCGTTTCTCACGTCTGCCCCGCGAGGGGACGCGCGGTCCCGCCGACACCCTCGTGACCTGGGGCCACTGCCGCTTCCGGTGTGTGGGGAACCAGCCCGACCAGCAGGGCGCCGATGACGCCGGGTACGGCGAGTGCGTAGAAGTTCCACTGGAACGCCAGCCCGGCTCCGATGATGAGCCCGAGCAGCGGAGGGGCGAGCATCGAGCCGAGGCGGCCGAACCCCAGCGTCCAGCCCATCGCTGTGGCGCCCATACGTACCGGATAGTGCTTGGAGACATAGGCGAGGACGAACGACTGTGTGCCCATCGCCCCGACGCCACCCAGTGCGACGGCCGCGTACAGCACCGTCGTGGGCAGTCGCAGGCTGAGCAGTATGACGGCCACGCTGGACACGAGGTAGGTCGTGGTGATGATCGGTTTGGAGCCGAATCGGTCCGCCGCCAGGGAAATGACGATCGTGCCGACGACGGCTCCGATGTTGAACACGAGGAGGAAGCCGAGCGAGGAGCCCGCGGAGTAGCCGGCGCGACGCATGATCTCCGGGAGCCAGGTGTTGAAGCCGTAGATCATGAAGAGGCACAGGCATGTCATCACGAGGAAGCACGCCGTCGCTCCGACGTAGCTGCGTGAGAAGAGTGCCCGTACCGGCGACATGCTGTCCGAGTCCCTACCGCCGGACGGGCTCTGCTCGGGCGCCGGTACGCCTTGCTGCGTGTCGTCCGAGGTGATGTTCCAGCGGTCCGCGATCCTGTCGGCCTCGGCGTGCCGCCCCTTCGCCCGGAGGAACGTGATCGACTCCGGCAGAAACCTGATGGCCAGCGGCAGGACGAGGAGCAGCGGGAGGAGGCCGAGGAGGAACATCACCTGCCAGCCGAACCGGGGCAGCACGAAGATTCCGGTGAGGGCGGCGATGATGCCGCCTACGGGGAAGCCGCTGAAGAGGGTCGCGAAGACCAGGTTGCGCGTCCTGGGGTGCGAGTACTCGCCGACCAGCGCGCTCGCGGTCGGCAGCACGCCGCCGAGACCGAGGCCGGCGAGGAAGCGGAAGAGGCCGAACACCTCCGGGGAGGTGGCCGTCGCACACAGGCCTGTCATCACCGAGAACCAGATCAGGCAGCCGATCAGCATCTTGCGTCGGCCCAGAGTGTCGGTGAGCGTGCCGACCGTCGTGGCTCCGATGAGCATCCCGACGAGAGCGAATGAACCGATCAGACCGGCACCGGCGGGAGTGAGGCCCCACCCGGGTTCGTGGAGCAGGGACGGAATCACCGCGCCGTAGACGACGACGTCGTACCCGTCGGCTACCACGGTGATCCCACAGATCGCGAGTACCAGCAGTGTCACTGGGGGCCAGGTGGTGTTGCCACGACTTCCTCTGCGGCTGTCTTCGTGCATGACGGTTCCTCTCACATGGCTCTGCTGTTGCGGTGAGGGTTCTCTCGCTCGGGCGAGGACGGCGGCTCTTCCCGATGTTCTGGCGGCGTCGTGTGTTACTCGCCTCGCACCGCTAAGTGTGCACACTGCTACAGGCATGTAAAGAGTTACGTGCAGGAAATCGCTCTACGCCCTCACATTGGTGCGATGTGACGAACGTGAGTGTATGCACATCTAGAGTTCACACCGGGCTGCTCAGGGCGAACACCTCACGCCTCGGCGCCGGCCCCCCGGGCTCGCGAGATACCGCGGCCGGCCAGGACGACCGCCGGCACCAGCAGGTGGGTCCGGGCATCGGCACCCACGACGGACAGGGCCGCGATGACGCGGCCTTTTGAGTCGGTGATCGGTGCCGCCACCGAGTAGGCGTCCGGGCTCATCTCCTCGCGCACGACGGCGACGCCGGTCCGCCGGCATTCCGCCAACGCCGCACGCAGTGCGGCGGGATCGGTGATGGTCCTGGGTGTGAAGCCGGTGAGGCCGTGCCGTACGACCTCGCCGAACAGCTCCTCGCCGGCGTGGGCCAGCAGCATCTGCCCGACGGCGGACGCGTGCAGGGGCAGCCGTCCTCCGACCCCGGAGACCACCGGAACCGCTCCTGTCGTGGAGATCCGTTCGACGACGAGGGCGTCGGTGCCGTCGAGGACGGCCAGCTGTACGTGCTGGTGCGTGGCGGCGTGCAGGTCCTCCATCACCGGCATCGCCCGGACGCGCAGCGGTAGCCCCCGTGGGTTGAGGCTGCCCAGCTCCCACAGGCGCAGGCCGATGACGTAGGCGCCACTGGGGACACGTTCCAGTGCTCCCCACGCGGTCAGTTCGCCGGCCAGCCGGTGCGCGGTGGCGTGGCTGAGGCCGGTGATCCGGCATATCTGGGCGAGCGTCAGCTCCGGGCGTTCCGGCGTGTACGCCCCCAGGATCGCCAGGGCCCGAGAGGTGACCGTGCGCCCGCGGTCGTTGCTGTTGGCCGTTTTGGCTCCCTACTCGATGTCCATTCAGCGGACATCGTACTGACTCGGGCGAGGCCGATCGCGGAATCTCACCACCAGGCGGCGAGGCCCTCCACGGGATGACGCGAGGGAGACGCCGCTGCCGTCGGCTGCGGAGGTCGCCGCCGGTCCCACTCACCGATGAAAGGAGGCCGGGCATGCGCATGACCGTGACGCCGCGGGACCGCGGCGGTCATGACACCGACTCGGCAGACAGGCCGTTGATGCGTTTCGAGCACGAGACGCTGCCTCAGAGGGTGTGTTTCGCCTCGGGCGAGGCGGCGTCGACGCTACGGGCCGAGGTGGCGCGGCTCGGCGCCACGCGGGTGATGGTGATCGCGGCAGCGGCGGAAGAGGAGCTTGCGCAGCAGGTCACCGCCGGCCTTCCGGTCGCGCTGCGGTGGAGCGAGGTGGTGATGCACGTTCCCGTGGAGGTCGCCGAGCGGGCACGTGCCGCCGCGGCCGTGCACGAGGTGGACTGCCTGGTCAGTGTCGGTGGGGGCTCCACCACCGGACTGGCGAAGGCGATCGCGTTGACCGCGGACGTGCCCATAGTGGCCGTCCCCACCACCTACGCGGGCTCGGAGGCCACGAGTGTGTGGGGTCTGACCGAGCGAGCGCGCAAGACCACGGGGGTGGACGCGCGAGTCCTGCCCCGCTCGGTGGTGTACGACGCGACGCTGACCGTGTCCTTGCCGGTGCCGATGAGTGTCGCCTCGGGGCTGAACGCGCTGGCGCACTGCGTCGACGCGATGTGGGGCCCACGCGTCGATCCGATCGACCGGGCGCTGGCAGGGGAGGGGATCCACGCGTTGGCGACCGGGCTGCCCGCGGTGATGGCCGACCCGGCCGGCCTTCCGGGCCGCGAGCGGACGCTGTACGGGACGTATCTGTCGGCCGTGGCGTTCTCGTCGGCGGGATCGGGGCTGCACCACAAGATCTGCCACGTCCTCGGCGGCAGGTACGACCTGCCTCACGCCCAGACCCACGCGGTGGTGCTGCCGTACGTGCTGGCCTTCAACGCACGCCGCGCCCCGGAGGCCGAGCGGCGGATCGCGGCCGCGTTCGGAGCGCGGTCGGCGATCGAAGGGCTCCAGCGCCTTCGGCACGCCGTGGACGCGCCGAAGGCGCTGCGCGACTACGGGCTGAAGGAGTCCGATGTCGACGACGCGGTGCAGGCGGTCCTGGACGTGGTGCCGGCCGGCAATCCGCGTCCGGTGACGGCCGGCTCTCTCCAGCGCCTGCTGCGTTCCGCCTGGCGGGGGGCGGACCCGAGCGCGATGACCGATGGCATGGAGGACTGATGTTGACGAGTGAGCAGAACCGGACTGCCGAGCAGCAGGAGCGTGAGCAGGCCCTGGTCGAGCAGGTCGTGGCCTCGTTCGAGACCGCGAAGGACCCGCGCCTGAAGCAGCTGACGCAGGCGCTGACCCGGCACCTGCACGCGTTCCTGCGCGAGGTGCGGCTGACCGAGGCGGAATGGGCGTCCGCGATCGAGTTCCTCACCGCGGCAGGGCACATCACCGACGACAAACGGCAGGAGTTCATTCTGCTGTCGGACGTGCTGGGGGCGTCCATGCAGACGATCGCGATCAACAACGAGGCCTACGCGAACGCGACGGAGGCGACCGTGCTCGGGCCGTTCTTCGTCGAGGGCTCACCCGAGATCCCGCTGGGCGGGGACATCTCCTTCGGCGCCGCCGGGCAGCCGTGCTGGGTCGAGGGCACGGTCACCGGAACCGACGGCGAACCCGTGCCAGGTGCGCGCATCGAGGTGTGGGAAGCCGACGAGGACGGTTTCTACGACGTGCAGTACGACGACGACCGCGTGGCGGCTCGGGGTCACCTCGTCGCCGACGAGAGGGGCCACTACCGGTTCTGGGCGATCACCCCGACGCCGTACCCGATCCCGCACGACGGACCCGTCGGTGCGCTGCTGGCCGCGGTCGGCCGTTCCCCCATGCGCGCCTCGCACCTGCACTTCGACGTCCGTGCCGACGGCAAGCGGACCCTGATCACCCACATCTTCGTCCGGGGCGACGAACTCCTCACCTCCGACTCCGTGTTCGGCGTCAAGGACTCGCTCGTCCACGACTTCGTGGAGCATCCCGCGGCGACCCCCACCCCCGACAGACGCGACGTGGCAGGCCGTGCCTGGTCCAGCGTCCGCTTCGACATCGTCCTCGCTCCCGCACAGACAGGAGTCTGCGAATGAACAGACACGACAACCAGCACACGCCCGACCTGCGCGTAGCCGTGATCGGCGGAGGAATCGGCGGTCTCGCGACCGCGGCCTTCCTGCACCGGGCGGGGATCGGGGCGACCGTGTACGAGCAGGCTCCCGCCCTGACCGCGGTCGGTGCCGGTCTGGTCGTCTCTCCCAACGCCGTGCGGCTGCTGGGCAGCCTCGGTCGACTGGATCTCTTCCGGGAACGCGCGGTGCCGCTGCGGGCCGGATGGGAGTTCCGGCGCTGGGAGGACGGGCGCGTGCTCTTCTCCCAGGACCTCGGCGAGGAATGCGAACGGCGCTTCGGTGAGCAGAGCTACGTCGCGCACCGCGCCGATCTCCTCGACGCGGTGCGGTCGGCCGTCCCCGAGGCGTCGCTGCGTCTGGGCCTGCGGCTCGCCGGTCTCCACCGGCTGGACGAAGGCGTCGAGCTGACCTTCACCGACGGATCACGGGAGGTCGCCGACGTCGTCATCGGTGCCGACGGCGTGCACACCACCGTCGGTCGGTTCGTGGCCGAAGCGGAAGCACCGCGTTTCTCGGGCATGTGCGCCTACCGCTCCCTCGTACCGGCCCAGAGCGCGCCGGCTTTCGCACGCCGTCCGGTACAGACCCTGTGGCTCGGCCCGGACCGCCACCTCGTGCACTACCCGATCTCCGCGGGCACACAGATCAACATCGTCGCGTTCGGGCCCGCACACGACTGGACGACGGAGTCCTGGTCGGCCGAGGGCCGGATCGAGGACCTGCGCGCCGAGTTCGCCGGATGGTCCGAGGGTCTGACGGAGCTGCTCGCGGCGGCGGAGCGCGTGGGGCGGTGGGCGCTGCTCGACCGGGATCCGCTGCCCCGCTGGACGAACGGGCCCGTCGCGTTGCTGGGCGATGCGGCGCACCCGATGTTCCCCTTCTTCGCGCAGGGGGCGGCGCAGGCGATGGAGGACGCCGCCGTCCTGGCCGGCTGCCTCGCCGACCAGCCGGAAGACCCCTCTGCCGCGCTGCGCCGCTACGAGGACGTCCGTCGTCCGCGGGCCACCCGGGTGCAGCTGATGAGCCGGGGCAGGGCGGAGAGCAACCACCTGCCCGACGGGCCTGCACAGCGGGCCAGGGACGCGTCGTTCGCGAACGAGGATCCCTTGGCGCACAACGGCTGGATCTACGGGCACGACGCGGAGCTGGCCCTGCGAGAAGCACCGGTGTGAGTGCTCGGTCCGCGTCGCCGGAGTGGGGACGCCGGGCCCGGGCCGAGGCGGCCTGCTGGTGAGTGAACTGGTGGGTAAACGTCGTACGCCATGCCAAGGGCTCCGTACGCCTCCGCGTGGAGGAACTGATTCTCGACCAGCCATCAACGTCCTGGCAGTCGCCGACTCGCCGCTGAGTTTCACCGCCGGTGCAACGGAGGTCTTCAATGCCGACAATCGAGACGGATCACTTGGAGATCCGTCAACTCGTCGAGAGCTGGGCGCTGTGGCGTGACGCAGGCGACTGGGAACGGTTCGCCACCGTCTGGCACCCGGCAGACGGCTGGATGACAGCCACCTGGTTCCAGGGCCCGGCGACGGACTTCATCGCCGTGAGCCGGGAGGGATTCGACAACGGGGTCAGCATCCTGCACTTCCTCGGCGGACACACCGCCGACGTAGTGGGTGACCGCGCCATCGCCCAGACCAAGATGACCATCAACCAGCGGGCCATGGTCGACGGGGTGGAGGTCGACGTCGTCTGCACGGGACGTTTCTACGACTTCTGCGCCCGCCACGAGGGCGCGTGGAAGATCGTGCGCCGACAGCCGATCTACGAGAAGGACCGCCTCGACGTGGTCGATCCTTCCGCGTCGCTCAACCTGGACCCGCAGTTGCTGCGCCGCTTCCCGGTCGGCTACCGCCACCTCGGTTACCTGCAGACCAAGGCCGGCTTCACGGTGAAGGCCGGGCTGCCGGGCCTGACCGGTGACGTCGTCCAGCGTCTCTACCGTGAAGGGGCGCAGTGGCTGGCCGGTGCCGGCACTCCAGGCGATCCCCACTGACCCCAAGGAACGGTCCGCATGCAACGCTCAGAAAACTCCGTCGCCCGACGCCTGACCGTGGGTATCTTCCCCGGCGCGGGCGCCGTCCATCTCTACCACGCCCTCGACTCCGGGTACTTCCAGAAGGCAGGACTGGAGGTGGACCTCGTCCAGGTCGTCTCCTCCGACCAGCAGATGGCCGGCTGGAACGACGGCGACTACGACATCATGCACACCTCCCCCGACCACCTCCTGCGCGGACTGCTGACGCGGGACCCGGTTGCCGTCCAGGCCGAGGGTATGGGCGAACTCGCCGTGCACCGGCGTCCCGGCTCACCGTTGCCGACGGACCGGTGGGCGGTCGACAACGCGCAAAGCGCCTTCGCGTTCGTCCTGCGTGCCGTACTCGCCGATGTCGTCGGCGCGCCGGTCACCGACGCGCAACTCGTTTCGGTGGGCGGCACTCTGCAGAGGTTCCAGGCACTGCCGACAGGCGCTGTGGACGGGACCACTCTCCATCCGCCCTTCGACGTCCTTGCCGCGGAGAAGGGATACCCGCGTCTCGGCGGCCACCTTCAGGTGGCACCCGACATCCTCACCGGTGTGGTGGTGGTGCCGCGCACAGCCGCCACCACGCCGCACATCCGCGCCTACCTCGACGTCTGCCGCGCGAGCACGGCAGAGCTTGTGACCTCCGGGGCGTCGGGCACAGAAGCTGCTCTGGTGCGACACGGCTTGCCGAAGTCCGCCGCCCAGGCTGCGGCACCCGGCCTCCTCGGGCCCGCAGGATTGTCCACCTCACCCGACGTGACCCTGCGCGGCATCGAGGCGGTGGCCGACCTGCGCCGCCGTTTCACTCCGGCCTGGCAGCCCTCCTGCCCGCTCCAGTCGCTGATCGGCCCCGGAGCGGAGCGCTGAGCTTCCCGACGGCACGGCGACCGCGACCACGTTCGGGTAGTGGATACAGTGCAGCCCCGCCCTTGGGGCGGTCATAGAGGGAAGAACCGGCAGGGAATGCTCCCTGCCGGTTTCGGCGTACCACCACTGCATACACCTGGGTAGACTCCGGGTATGAGCAGGAGGAGGGGCGAGACCCCTGAGGAACCACGGTCGGCGGACAACGGAAGCAATGCGTCGCAGGTCCCGTTCGAGTCGACGGGCGGGATGCCCGGGCCGGCCGTGGGCGGACGCCGACTCGCCCTTGACGTCCACGGACGCCTGCGGCAGATGATCCTCAGCGGTGAACTGCCGCCGGGGTCTGCGCTGCTCCAGGCCGAGATGGCACGGAAACTGGGCGTCAGCCGCACGCCGATGCGCGAGGCGTTCCGGCTCCTCCAGGAAGAGGGGCTCATCGACGCGCAGCCCGACCAGCGGGCGAGGGTGCGGGCGGTGGACCCGGAGGACCTCGACGGCGTCTATGGGGCCCGCATCATGCTCGAAGCGCTCGCAGTGAGCGTGACGGCCAAGTCGCTTGCGCCCGGGGACCTCCAGCGCATGGCGGAAGCACTGAAGCGCATGCAGGAACTGGCGGGGGACGACCGGCTGGACGAGTGGCATGCGGCGCACAGGGAATTCCACCGCATTCCGACGCAGGCTGTGGGACCGCATCTGCAGCGAATGCTCGAGTCGCTCGGCGAGCACAGCGAGCGCTACATCCGGCTGGCCCAACTGGGCGTACCCAGCTCATGGGCACGGGCGCACACAGAGCACGAAGCACTGCTGGAGGCGCTGCGACTGAGCGACCAGGACGAAGCGGTGCGTGTGATGGCTCGCCATCTCGCGCGCACCGCCTTGAACGTGCTGGCGGACGTCGCCCCGGAGTACGAACCCGCGGCCACGCGCACTGCGCTGGGGATCGCGGGCAACGGGCAGTCCTGACGTCAGGTCTGCCCGGCGGGCGGGCGGTGGCTGACGGTGCCTTCCGGTGCCCTGCTTCTTGAACCGACCCGCCCGGCCCGGTACTGCTGGTCGCCTGGCCTCGCTATGGGGGGTGACGACATTTCATCGTCACCCGGAGGCCCCCGTCGGACCGACCGGGGCCGGGTTTCTATGCGTCCCAGTCGCCGGGGCCCAGAGTGAGTGCGACCCGCCCGAGGCTGCTGTCGTCCTCCATGTAGCGGTGGGCGTCGGCGGCCCGGGCGATGGGGAAGGTGCGGTCGACGACAGCGCGGAAGCCGCGCTCGACCTCGGTCCACAGCGCGTCGACCGCGGCGGCGTTTCCGGTGCGTACGCCGATGATGCGGTGGCAGTCGGAGTACAGGCGCCGCAGATCGACCTGGACCTTGCCGCCGAGGAACGCACCGGAGGTGACCACGGTGCCGCCGCGGGCCAGTGTGTCGAGGGTGGCGTCCCAGATCGCCGGGTCACCGAGGTTGTCGACGGCGATGTCCACGCCGTGACCGCCGGTGGCCTCGCGCACGCGGTCGACGAGGTCGGGGGCGGTGGTGTCGAGTACGACTTCGGCGCCGCCCGCGGCCAGAGCCTTGCGCTTCTCCGCCGAGCGGGAGGTGGCGATGATCCTCGCGCCGAGGTGCTGGGCGTAGGCGGCGGTGGTGGAGCCGAGGGCGGAGGCGGCGCCCTGGACCAGTACCCACTGCCCGGGGCGCAGCCCCGCCTGGGCCAGCTGGTTGGCGGCCACCGCGCCGACGAGTGCCAGGGATGCCGCCATCGCGGCGGGAATGTCGTGCGGCACCCGGTGAACGTTGCGCGCGGGCACCGCGCAGTACTCGGCGTACGCACCGGGGCGATGGGTGCCTATCACGCCCAGGTCTGGACAGACTTCCTCGCGGCCCTCCACGCAGAAGGCGCAGCTGCCGCAGGCGACTGCGGGAAACACCGCCACGCGGTCCCCGACCCGGACGGAGTCCACACCGTCTCCCACAGCGGCGACGACGCCCGCATGGTCGGCGCCCAGCACGTGGGGCGGCTCGATCTTGGCGTAGGGATGGTTGCCCGCGCGGGCCGTGAGGTCGAGCAGGCGGCCGATGCCGACTGCAGCGACCTGGACGAGGACCTCGCCCGGGCCGGGCCGGGGCGTCACGATCGTGGCCTGCTCCAGCACGTCGGGTGGTCCGAATTGACGGAACACCATGGCCCGCATCACGTCGGGCACGGGCAGCAGGTCCGGCCAGCCCAGTTCAGTAGCCGTGTTGTTCATGACGTCACCACCGTGTTCTCCAGGCGGCCGATCCGCTCGATCTCGACGACGACCTCGTCCCCGGCGGCCAGGAACTCCCCGCGCGGCGCTCCGACGCCGGCCGGTGTGCCGGTGAGGATGACGTCCCCGGGCTCGAGTCGGGTGAGGCGGCTCGCCGCCGCGACTACTTCGGCTGTCGGCACCATCATCTGCGCCGTCGAGGAGTCCTGCTTCACCACACCGTTGACACTCAACCGGATCCGCAGGTTCTGCGGGTCGGGGATCTGCCAGGCGGGCACGACTCCCGGGCCGAGCGGGCAGAAGCCGTCCTGGCCCTTGTGGCCGACCCAGTCGTAGGTGAACGGTTTGCCCACCGGCTTGGGGGCGGTGAGCCGGTCTCTGGCCGAGATGTCGTTCGCCGCCAGGTAGCCGGCCACGTGATCGAGGGCCTGCTCGGGCGAGAGGTTGCGGCCGGTGCGGCCGATGACGACGGCGAGTTCCGCCTCCCAGTCGACACGGGCGCCCGGGTAGGAGGGCAGCGGTACAGGGTCTCCCGGTCCGGTCACGGTCGTCGTGGGCGGCTTGAGGAAGAAGAACGGATCACCCAGCTCGTCCGGCGGCTCCACGCCCATCTCGGCACAGTGGTCCCAGTAGTTGGCGCCCGCGCAGAGCACCTTGCCCGGGTAGGTGAGCGGGGGAGCGAGCCGGGCACCGGCGATGACGTCCGAAGCCGCCGGGGTCCATTCCCGCAGCAGCGGTGCGAGAGAGTCCCATCGGCTCAGCACCTCCATCAGCGACCGGCCTTCCGTCCCGGGCGGCCCTTGGACGATGCTCCCTCCGACGCTCACGCCGACGGCGAGCTTCTCCGAGTCGTCCATCCGGTACTGCACCAGCGACCATTCAGGAAATTGCATGATTCCTCCGACACGCGGCTCTCTCAGGGAAACAGAACCATAGTGGATACACATTGGTCGCGGAAGGGAGGGTTGCGCGATACATGACGAGTGCTGACGGGGGGTGATTGCGCGATCAATGGGTTGAGGTGTAAAAGATTCCGCCCGGTACTAGACGTTCCGCTCTGTAGGTGTACACACTTGTCGTGGTGTGGCGCGTGAGTGACGCGGATCCACCGGAACCATGAGGAGTACACAATGTTGCGTGTCAAAGGCCTCCTGCACTACGGACTCCAAGTGCCTTCGCTGGATGCGGGTGCGAGCTTTTACCACGCGTTCGGGCTGGAGACGGCGGAGCGCGGCAGCGCGGTGGTGATTCGTTGCGACGGCCGGGAGCAGGATCAGACGGTGCTGATGGAAGGGCCGGTCAAGAGGCTCCATCACGTGGCCTTCGCGGTGGAACCGGATTCCCTGCCGGAGTGGCAGCGCCACATCGAGGGCATGGGGCTGAAGCTGCTGGACGCGCCGGCCGAGGTGCCCGGCGGGCTGTGGCTGCGGGATCACGAGGGCAACCTGATCAACCTCCGTGACGAGGGGATCGCCTCCTGGCGCGAGTTCGGCACCACGGACGCGCAGGACGCCAACGTCGGCGACCGCGTCCGGCGGGTCGACCAGGCCCGCTGGCTGAACGCGGACGCGAAGCCGCGCCCCCAGCGCCTCGGGCACATGCTGATCTTCAGCTCCGATCTGGTCGCCTCCGAGGCCTTCTACACCCGCACGCTCGGGCTCCGTCTGTCGGATCGCATCCCCGGTATCGCCACCTTCCTGAACTCGGGCCCCGGCGATCACCATGTCTTCGGTTTCGTCCCGGCGGCCCACCCCGGCCTGCACCACTCCAGTTGGATGGTGTCCGACATCGACCAGATCGCCATGGGCGCGCAGAACATGTCCGCGGCGGGCTACTCCAAGGGCTGGGGGCTGGGACGCCACACCCTCGGCTCGAACCTGTTCCACTACATCCAGGACCCCTGGGGCAGTTGGATCGAGTACTCCGGCGACATGGACCGCATCACCGAGAACTGGAAGCCGAACGACTGGGACTGCCCGGCCGCCGTCTGGAGCCCCGAGATGCCGGCCGAATTCATCACCAACCAGGAAGAGAAGCCTGCCTGAGTTTCGCCGTTCCCGACCGCCGGACGCCCCGGGCATGCAACAGGGTTCCTCGCAGCCTTCTTGGCCGCCGCCACCGCGCCGTCGATCCTCGACCTCGTAGGGGCCGGACGGAGTTCAGTCGCTGTCGTCGATCGGCGGGGTGAGGTGCGCGGTGACGAGTTCGGTGTCGGCCTCTATGGGGCCGGTGTCCGTCGCTCCTCCGGGGTGTCCGAGCGGTTCGGTGTGGCCCGGCAGCGGTTCGGCGAAGAAGCGGGGGTTGTCGGTCACGTGGGCCTGTCGGTCGTCGGCCGGACGGACAGGACTGTCACGGGGACTCTTTGACGAGTTGGCTCCGGGCTCCTGACGTGTTCATCTGGGCCCAGATGCTCGGTCTGCAGCCGTAGCGTCCAGGGTGTCGGTCGACACGGGCCCGCAGTGCTCCTTGGTGCCCCGCGCGGTGTGGCACGGCAGAGGCATGAACATCATGGTGACGCTGTGACTTCAAGTCAGGATGCCCACCGCACTCCCTTCCCCGTCTCAGCGAGTGCGAGGCCAGGCTGTGATCCTGATCGGTGTCGGTCCCCACAAGTCGTCCCACACCGCTGTAGCGGTCGACCCTGTCGGCCACCAGGTGGCCCAGCGGCGGTTCGTCGTCAACGCCGGCACCTTCCGCCGGCTGCTGCGCCCAGTGGTCCGAATGCCGCTTCGCCATCGAAGGCGCCCGGGGTCTGGGCCGTACGCTCGCGCGCTGCGAAACCTACGCCACCTTGAACTCGATCTGGGTGATGGCTGGTCCGTCGCCGGTGACCTGGCCTTCGCTGATGGACTCTGTCCAGGAGCCATCCTTTTGGAGCTTCGCCAAGACCGTGGGGGAAAGGCTGACCGTGATCTGGATGCCGCCCCCGGAGGACGGGGCACGGTCTATGCGGATGTCGTTGCTCATACTGGCGAAGTTACATCCAACGCGCCGGTCAGCATGGGTAGTTGGCGTTTTACCCAAGGTCGCGAGGTTACGGGCTGGTAGGTCCTGTCAACAGGATATCGGTCGTCCGGCACGGCCAAACTCCAGCATCAGCCGACCAGTTCACGGCATACGGCCGCGACAGCAGTGTCGGTTGAATCCGGCTTCTTGGCGCGGACCGGAGGCATCGTGCCGAAGCGGTGGAGTATGTGCTCAGAAGAAGCCTGCTCTGTTGCCGCTCTGCGGCACGGCGTGGCTGTGAACAGGAACTGAGCGTCACGCGAGGGCCTAGAGCCAGTCCCGCCGCTTGAAAATCACGTACAGACTCACGCAGACGACCCCCATCAAGCCGATCGCGAAGGGGTATCCGAAGCTCCACCCCAACTCGGGCATGTCCTCGAAGTTCATGCCGTAGATGGTTCCGACCAGCGTCGGAGCGAAGAGGATCGCCGCCCAGGACGAGATTTTCTTGATCTCCTCGTTCTGCTCGAACCCCGCCTCCGCCAACGCCCGCATCTCCGCGTTCTGTTGCTGGGTGACCAGCGTGGCGTTCACCGTCAGGATGTCCGTCAGGGCCTGGCGGAAGCCGTCGACGCGTTCGCTGGTGTGGGTGACGTGGTCGGCCACGTCACGCAGGTAGCGCTGGAGTTCCTCGTCCGTGCCGTACTTCGCGAAGCCTGCCATCAGGCTGTGCAGCATGCCGACCAGGGGGCGGGTGGCGCGCTGGAACTCGACCATCTCGCGGGAGAGTTCGTAGATACGGCGGGAGACTTCCGGGTCGCCCCGGAAGACCTCGGTCTCGATCTCGTCGACGTCGTTCTGGACGCCCTCGACGACCGGTGCGTAACCGTCGACGACCGCGTCCAGGATCGCGTACAGCACCGCCTCCGGGCCCAGCTTCAGCAGCTCCGGGGTCTCCTCCATACGGCGGCGTACGGCCGACAGGTCCGGGGCAGCGCCGTGGCGGACCGTGATCAGGAAGTCGGGGCCGATGAAGACGTGCAGCTCGCCGAAGTCGACCTCCTCGACCGCGTCCAGATAGCGGGCGGCGCTCAGGACGACGAAGAGTGTGTCGCCGTAGCGTTCCAGCTTCGGGCGCTGGTGTGCCTCCAGCGCGTCCTCGACGGCGAGTGGATGCAGGTCGAACTCGGCGGCCAGGGAGAGGAGTTCGGCCTCTGTCGGGCGGGCCAGGCCGATCCACGCCATGCCGTCAGGTTCGTCGCGCAGCTCGCGGAAGGTGTCGGCGAGGGTGGCGGGCGTCGAGACGCGCACGCCGTCGCGGTAGAGGGCCGCGTGCACGATGCTGTCGGCCGGTTCGTCCGGCGCCGGGGGAAGCGGGCCGCTGCGCGGGACGGCGGACTGCGCGGGCGGTGCGGAGGGCGGCGTCAGGGCGCGCCGCCAGGCGGACTTCCGCCCGTTCTTCGAGGCTTGGCGGGCACGTCGCTCGGACATCGCGGCTGCTCCTGTCTCGACGGTGCTCGAACGTGCGTTCAGGTGCGGCTGGGTGGATCACGGAGCAGGATATACGGGTCAAATGACGTGGGCTCCCCGGGCCGGGTAGACGTTCGGACGGGGTGCGGTAAGGATTGCGGACCGAAACTGTCCGCAAGTAGGGCTAGCGTACGAAACATGCGGAACACGACGAAGGCAACCTCGACGGCCCCGGACACCGCTCTGGAGGAGCCCCCGAGGGCGGCTCGGAAGGCGGCTCCGAAGCCTGGCCCGGAGACGACTCCGAAGTCCGGCCGGACGAGGGACTCGGCAACAATCGCGGCCCAGGCTCCCGTTACCCCCGGTTCCGGCCCCGCCACCCCCGCCCCTCTCCTCGGCCCTCGTGCCCTGAACCGTGCCACCCTTGCTCGGCAGTTGCTTCTCGACCGGTCGTCGATGTCCGCCAAGGACGCGCTCGCGCACCTTCTCGGGCTCCAGGCGCAGAACGTGAAGCCGCCGTACTACGCGCTCGCCGCCCGTCTCGACGGGTTCGGGCCCGAGGAGCTGTCCCGGCTCATGGCCGACCGGGAGGCCGTCCGCATCGTCACCATGCGTTCGACCATCCACACCCACACCGCCGACGACTGCCTCACCCTGCGACCGCTCGTCCAGCCTGCCCGGGACCGCGAACTCGCCTACTTCCGCAAGGGACTTGTGGGCGTAGACCTCGACCGGCTCACCACCCTCGCCCGCGACCTCGTCGAGGGCGAGGACGGGCCGCGCACGATGAAGCAGCTGCGCGAGGCGCTCCTCGCCGAGTGGCCGGACGCCGACCCGCAGGCTCTGGGCGTCGCTGCCCGTTGCCGGCTCCCGCTCGTTCAGGTCACCCCGCGTGGCCTGTGGGGCCGCAGTGGACAGGTCGCCCTCACCACCGCCGAGCACTGGCTGGGCCGGCCGGCCGAGGAGACCCCGGCCCCGGACGCGACCGTGCTGCGCTACCTCGCCGCCTTCGGTCCGGCCTCCGTGAAGGACATGCAGACCTGGGCCGGTCTGACCCGGCTGCGCGACGCCTTCGAACGGCTCCGCCCGCGGCTGCTCACCTTCCGCGACGAGCACGGCACCGAGCTCTTCGACCTGCCCGACGCTCCCCGCCCCGACCCGGACACCCCCGCCCCGCCGCGCTTCCTGCCCGAGTTCGACAACCTGCTCCTCTCCCACTCCGACCGCACCCGCGTCGTCCCCGCCGACCTCAAGGGCCGTACCTGGACGGGAAATCAGGCGCACTGCACCCTGCTCGTCGACGGCTTCCTGGCGGGCCTGTGGCGGCTGGCGGACGGCACGCTCACCATCGAGTCCTTCGGCAGGCTCACAAAGGACCAGCGGGCGGCGGTAGTTGGGGAGGCGGAACGGATGCTGGGGGTGCTGCACCCGGATGCCGCGTACGGCATCCGGTTCGGGACCGTCGTACGAGGATGACGGCCGGAAACGTGGATAGGGGGCGCTGCGGACCGCTCGTGGCCGGTCCGCAACGCCCCCTGGCATTCACCTGAGGGGTACTCAGGAGACTGTGGTGGCTGTACCTCTGGTGGTTACGACGCGACCTCGGCCGCTACCAGGTTCGAGAAGGTGGTCAGCCGGGTGTAGACCCCGGGGTAGCCGGCCGCGGCGCAGCCCTCGCCCCAGGAAGTGATGCCGGCCAGGACGCCGCCGATCATGAACGGGCCGCCGCTGTCGCCCTGGCAGGTGTCGGTGCCGCCGGCGGTGTATCCGGCGCAGACCATGTCGCTCGCGATGTAGCTGGAGCCGTACGAGCTGGTGCAGCTGGCGTTGGAGACGGTCGGGACCGTCGCCGTGCGCAGCTGGTTGGAGGAGCTGCCGTTCGAGGAGGTGGTGCCCCAGCCGATGATGCGGGCGGTGGTGCCGGCCGCGTACACGCTCGTCTGGGACGAGGTGACGTAGGACGCCGTGGTGTACGGCATCGAGGTGGCGAGGGTCAGCACGGCCACGTCGTCGCCGTTGGTGGCGTCGGTGTAGCTCGGGTGGATCCAGATGTCGGTGACCCGGCTGACCGTGCCGTTCGTGCCGTTGCGGTAGGTGCGGCCGCCGACGACTCTGACGCTGCTCGTGGTCTCGTCGACCATACAGTGGGCGGCGGTCACGACCTTGGTGGCCGAGACGAGGGTGCCACCGCAGAACTGGTTCTGCGAGGAGTCCGTGATCTGCATGACGTAGGGGTACGCCGACGCGGTGGTCGTGGTACCGCCGACGATGGGCTGGGGAGCGGCGACTGCGCTGGGGGAGGCGATCAGTGCGGTCGTGGCGGCGGCAGCGGTGGCCACCATGACAGCGGCGGCCTTCTTGGCCTGGGCGAGCCCGAACATGGGGTTCTCCTCTTGGGGATTGCACCGGTGGGGGGACGCGCGGGTGTGGGGGGTGCTGCACGGGGCGTTGGTGCTGACCCGTGTGCCCGGCGAGCGGCACAACCACAAGGTAGGAGCCGGATAAGGTCCCTCCCAATGAGGGAACCCCCTAGGCGAGTTGGGGGAGGGAAAACCCTCGGTCGTACGGGGTGGACGGCGCGGTACGGTGAGACCACAAGGTGGGATTCCGCGCAGGCGCACGGCCGTACGGCGTCCACGCGGGAGCAGTTGTCACCCGTGTGCGGGGAAGCGGTACGGCCGTGCGTGGGCGTCAGTTGGGGTGGCGTCCCGCTGCCAGCCGGACGATGTCCACCCGAGACCGGATCCCCAGCTTCCGGTACACCCGGGTGAGCGTCGCCTCGACCGTCTTGACGCTGATGAAGAGACGGCCGGCGATCTCGCGGTTGGTCGCGCCCTCCATCACGAGCGCCGCGACCTGACGCTCCATCGCGGCGAGCCCGTCGAGCGCGGCGACGGCCTGCGGCTGCTGCATCAGCGGCTGGGGTGCCGGGTTGGGCACGGTGGCCGCGTCCACCCGGCGCAGCCAGGGCAGCGCGCGGGAGCGTCTGAACAGCCGCGCCGCTTCGTCGTACGACGTCGGGGCCGGGATGGGCGCGGAGGTGGGCCCCGCCAGTCCGGCGCGCAGTTCGGCCAGGGCGAGGGCGGCGCGCGCCTCCTCAAGTCCGTAGCCCAGCTTGGCCAGTCGGTCCTGGGCGGACGTCAACTGGGCGAGGGCCGCCTCGTGTTCGCCGCGCGCGGCACGCACCTGTGCCTCGGCCCGGTCGAGCACGGCGAGCACGCTCTCCCGCCCGAGTCGCAGCGCGTGGGCGCGGGACACATCGATGACCTCCTGCGCCTCGTCCGTCTCGCCGACGCGGACGAGAGCCTCCGCGAGGTCGCCCTGCCAGCGCCCCCGGGCCGGGTCGTCGACGCCGAGATCGTGCTCCAACTCCCGTGCCCGGCGCAGCGACTGCACGGCGCCCGGTGCGTCCCCGGCGACCAACCGGGCGTATCCCAGGGCGGCTTGGCCCCGGGAGAGGTAGAGCAGGTCGCCGTTCTCCTCGGCGTGCTCGACCGCCTCCTGGGCCAGCGCCAGCGCCCGGTCCACGTCGCCGCCGGACGCCTCGGCCAGCGCGGCCAGCATCGCGGAGGCCACCTCGCCGATGCCGGTGTCCCGGGCCAGCCGCAGGCTCTCCCGGGCCAGGTCGAGCGCCCGGCCGCAGTGCCCGCAGCGCAGCTCGGTCTCGGCGAGGCCGCGCAGGAAGTGGACCTCGCTCTCGACCGACCCGCGCCGGCGCACCTCGCGCAGCAGGGTGGTGGCCGTGGCCCGTGCCTCGGGCAGCTGGTCGCTCATGATCAGCCAGCGGAACCGGGCCGAACCGATGCCGTTGTGATGGACGGTCACCTGCGGGTCCTGGGGCTCCTTCAGCGCGCGCTTGATGGTCGCGGGCGCCTCCGGGTGGCCCATCAGGGTCTCGGTCTGGGCCTGGAAGGCGAGCGACATCAGCTCGGTGTGCCGGTCGCCGCCCCGCGCTGCGAGCTCCGCCGCGCGCGCCGCCTCCTCGCGGCACTCGGCGAAGTCGCCCTGCACGAGCAGCGCCCGCCAGGCCAGTTGGTAGTGGATCAGGCCGAGCAGCCGTGGGTCGTCGCCCGCGTCGGCCAGCGCCTGCGGGAAGACGGCGTCGACCTCCGTCATGGCGTGGCCCGCCGTGTCGATCACGATCATCCAGGCCCGCACCCGTTCCTCGGGCACCGCGGTCCGGGCGAGCACCTGGCGGGCGATCTCCCGTGCGAGGTCCAGGTCACCGGCGGTGATCGCGTCCTCGGCGGCCCGCAACCGGTGCTCGTCCGGGCTCGGCACGCTGTCCGCCGGAGTGTGCCGGACGGCGAGCAGTCCGAGTGAGGAGGCCACCGAGGGCGCTCCGCGGTCCCTGGCCAGCGCGGCGGCCTCGGCGAGCCGGGCGGCCACCTCCGGATCCGTGCCCTCGGTGGCCAGGGCGAGGTGCCGGGCCCGCTCGATGGGGTCGGAGGCGGCGGTGGACAGCGCGGCGTGCGCGGCCCGGCGCTCCTGGGCGCTCGCCTCCGCGTACAGCGCGGCCGAGACGAGGGGATGCGCGAACCGTACGGCCGACCCCTCGGGCTCGGTCGCCAGCAGTCCGAGCGCGGTGGCCTGGGCGGTCTCGGCCTCGGCGTTCTCGCGGCCGGCCTCGTGCAGCAGGGCCAGGGTGGGGCGGGCGCCGGCGCTCACCACGAGGAGGGTGCGGCGGGCGTCGTCCGACAGCATCTCCAGGCGGCTGAGGACCAGGGCGCGCAGCGAGGTCGGCACCGGCAGCGGTTCGCCCGGGCGCGGGGGAGTGGGGTTCTCGGCCAGGGCGCGGCCCAGTTCGAGGGCGTACAGCGGGTTGCCGGCGCTGGTGCGGTGGATCTCCCGCACGGTCGAACGCGGCAGGCCCGTGTAGCCCCGGACGTCGAGGAGCGCGGACACCTGGGTGCGGGTCAGCGGGTTCACCCGGACCGCGAGGGTGTCGGGAGTAGACGCGCGTAGATAGCGGTCGTACTCCTGTCCGTCCGTCCGCCCGGCGAACACCATCCGGACGGGGTCGTCGCCCAGCCGGCGGGCGGCGAAGCCGAGCAGTTCGGTGCTCGCGGTGTCCAGCCACTGGAGGTCGTCGGCGACGACGAGGACGGGGCCCTTGGCGGCCAGCGCGCGCAGCGCGGACAGTACGGCCAGACGCAGCGCGAGGCCGTCGCGCTGGAGTGTGGACTCGCCCCGGCCGGTGAGCGCCGACTCCAGGGCGACACGCTGCGCTACGGGCAGCCGGCCGGACACCTCGTCGAGGGCGAGACCGAGAAGATCGGCCAACGCGAGGAAGGGGAGATGGGATTCGGACTCGGTGGCGGAGCAGCGCAGCACGGTCCGTGCCGATTCGCCGTACTCCGCGGCCAATGTCCGCAGGACGGTCGACTTTCCTATTCCGGCCGGTCCGTGCACCAGCACGCTTCCGCCCCGCGAAAGCTGCTCGCGCGCTCCGATGAGTGCTTCGTCCCGGCCTATGAGCAGGTCAGAGCGGCATCGGGCAGACTCCTGGAGGTCCCGTCGCACGGTCACCGCTCCCCTCCTGTGTCGTGTGGGCCCCAATATTAGGCAACAGATCTTTGAAAATCGGACCGGCAGCGTGGTGAAGCACGTAACAGGACGGTTGAGGCATGGGGAAATTCACCTCACTTGCAAGTGAATAACCCGTATGCGTGTGCGGAGCGTGACGGGCTGGGTCGGGTCGAGTCTCAGGGCAGCAGCCCCGCCCGCCGGGCCGCCACGACCGCCTCCCAGCGTGAGTGGGCGCCCAGTCTGCGCATCGCCGAGCGCAGATAGCCCTTCACCGTCTCCGGGCGCAGCCCCAGCCGGTCCGCGGTGACCGCGTTGGTCGCCCCCGAGGCGATACACGTGAG
Organism: Streptomyces sp. NPDC020898; assembly: GCF_044333925.1. Taxonomy (NCBI): domain Bacteria; kingdom Bacillati; phylum Actinomycetota; class Actinomycetes; order Kitasatosporales; family Streptomycetaceae; genus Streptomyces; species Streptomyces sp. NPDC020898. The sequence goes on along the minus strand of NZ_JBIRRV010000007.1, from coordinate 87,833 downwards.
GACGTCCAGTTCACGGGGCGCGAGCCCGACCTCGCCCGGAGGCGGCCCGGGGGACAGCAGCCCGCACGCGTCGAGCAACTCGCTCCGCAGTGTCGGGTCGGCGATACGCGAGGCCAGCGCACGCAGCGCCGCGTGCGCCTCCCGCACCTGCTCCCACGCCCCGTCGCCCGGCGTCCGGTCACCGACGGGCTCCCGCCGCACCGTCGCCAGCAGCTCCCGCGCCTCGTCCCGTACGACGAGCGCCTGCTCCACGTCCCGGGCCGCCTCGACCGCCGCGTTGATCGTGCGGTCGCCGAGGGGCTGGGCGGTGCGCAGGGCGCCGTACAGGACTCCGCGCACCCGGCGCCGTACGACGACGGGGACCGCGACCACGGAGCGCAGGCCCTCGGCGGCGACCGGGATGTCGTACTCGTGGCTGATCTGCCGGGAGACGGAGTAGTCCGTCACCACGCACGGGCGGGCCATGGCCACCGCCTTACCGCCCAGACCGTTGCCGGAGATCACCGCGAGTGCGCGCAGCGACTGGGTGGAGTTGCCGCTCAGTTCGCTGATGCGCATGTGCCGGCGCCCGGACTCCACCAGGCCGCCGAAGGCGACCGGTAGCCCCGTCGCCCGTCGTAGCCGGGTCAGAGCCCGCTGGACCTCTACTGCCTCGGCTGTGTCTGCTGCCACGTCATCGCCCCTTCGTCGCGGCCCGCTCGTGGTGTGTATGCCGGTCCTACGTGGCGCTCACCCCCTTTCGGGGGTAGTGAGACCAGCATCACGGATTACACGATGTCAGAGTGCCGCCCGGCAATGGTCCGGGACCGAGGAGGACGGATGACCACGGTGACCGACAGCTTCCGCGAGGCGCGGGACTTCCTGCTGGCCCACCGGGAGGACTACGCCGCCGCGTACGAGGGGTTCGACTGGCCCCGCCCGGAGCGCTTCAACTGGGCCCTGGACTGGTTCGACGTCATCGCGGACGGGAACGAGCGCACCGCCCTGCACATCGTCGAGGAGGACGGCTCCGAGGCCAGGCTGTCCTTCGCCGAGATGTCCGCCCGCTCCCACCGGGTCGCCAACTGGCTGCGCGGGCGCGGTGTCCGCCGCGAGGACCGCGTCCTCGTCATGCTCGGCAACCAGACGGAGCTGTGGGAGACGGCCCTCGCCGCGATGAAGATCGGGGCCGTCGTCATCCCCGCCACCCCGCTGCTCGGCCCCGCCGACCTGCGCGACCGCGTGGAGCGCGGCCGGGTCGCGCACGTCCTGGTCCGCGCCGAGGACACCGGCAAGTTCGACGAGGTGCCCGGCCGCTACACCCGGATCGCGGTGGGCGGTGCCGGCGAGGGCTGGCAGTCGTACGAGGACGCGTACGACGCGCCCGCGGAGTTCACGCCGGACGGGCCCACCCACAGCGACGACCCCCTGATGCTCTACTTCACCTCGGGCACGACAGCCCGCCCCAAACTGGTCGAGCACACCCACGCGTCGTACCCCGTCGGGCATCTGGCGACCATGTACTGGATCGGCCTCAAGCCCGGCGACGTGCACCTGAACATCTCCTCGCCCGGCTGGGCCAAGCACGCCTGGTCCAACCTCTTCGCGCCCTGGATCGCCGAGGCGACCGTCTTCATCCACAACTACACCCGCTTCGACCCGGCCCGTCTGATGGCGGAGATGGACCGCGCGGGCGTCACCACGTTCTGCGCCCCGCCGACCGTCTGGCGCATGCTCATCCAGGCCGACCTGACCCAGCTGCGCACCCCGCCCCGCGAGGTCGTGGCCGCCGGTGAACCGCTCAACCCCGAGGTCATCGAACAGGTGCGCCGCTTCTGGGGTGTCACGATCCGGGACGGCTTCGGCCAGACGGAGACCGCCGTCCAGGTCTCCAACAGCCCCGGCCAGCCGCTGAAGACGGGCTCCATGGGCCGCCCGAGCCCCGGCTACAAGGTCGTTCTCCTCGACCCGGTCTCGGGTGAACCGGGCGTGGGCGAGGGCGAGATCGCGCTCGACCTGTCCGACCGCCCGGTGGGTCTGATGACCGGCTACCACGGCGACGCGGACCTCACGGCGGAGGCGATGGCCGGCGGCTTCTACCGCACCGGGGACATCGGTTCGCGCGACGAGGACGGCTACATCACGTACGTCGGCCGGGCCGACGACGTCTTCAAGGCCTCCGACTACAAGATCTCCCCCTTCGAGCTGGAGAGCGCCCTGCTGGAGCACGAGGCGGTGGCCGAGGCGGCGGTGGTGCCCGCGCCGGACGCACTGCGCCTCGCCGTACCGAAGGCGTACGTCGTCCTGGCGGCGGGCTGGGAACCGGGACCCGACACCGCGAAGGTGCTGTTCGAGCACTCGCGTGAGGTTCTCGCCCCCTACAAACGCCTGCGCCGCCTGGAGTTCGGCGAGCTGCCCAAGACCGTGTCCGGCAAGATCCGCCGCATCGAGCTGCGCGAGGCGACGGCGGCGGGTTCGGCGGACGAGTACCGCGAGGAGGACTTCCGGTGAGCGACCTTTCCTACACGCACGGGACGAGCGGAACCGTCCTCCTCGGCGACACGATCGGCGCCAACCTGGACCGGGCGGTCGCCACCTGGCCGGAGCGCGAGGCACTCGTCGACGTGCCCTCGGGGCGGCGCTGGACGTACGCTCAATTCGGCGCGGATATCGACGAGTTGGCGCGGGCGCTGGTGGCCGGCGGGGTGGCCAAGGGCGACCGGGTGGGGATCTGGGCGATCAACTGCCCCGAGTGGGTGCTCGTCCAGTACGCCACCGCACGCATCGGCGCGATCATGGTGAACATCAACCCGGCGTACCGCACGCACGAGGTCGAGTACGTCCTCAAGCAGGCCGGCGTTTCGGTGCTCTTCGCCTCGCTCCGCCACAAGAGCAGTGACTACCAGGCAATGGTGGGGCAAGTACGCGGCAGGTGCCCGGAGTTGCGTGAGGTCGTGTACATCGGCGACCCGAGCTGGGAGGCGCTGCTCGGGCGCGGGAACCCGGACCACGGTCCCTACGAGGACCTGTCCTGCGACGACCCGATCAACATCCAGTACACGTCCGGGACGACGGGCTTCCCGAAAGGGGCCACGCTCTCCCACCACAACATCCTCAACAACGGTTATTTCGTCGGGGAGTTGATCGGCTACACCGAGCAGGACCGGGTGTGTGTTCCGGTGCCCTTCTACCACTGCTTCGGCATGGTGATGGGCAACCTCGCGGCCACTTCGCACGGTGCGTGCATCGTGATCCCGGCCCCGTCCTTCGAACCGGCGGCCACACTACGGGCGGTGGCGCAGGAACGCTGCACCTCGCTGTACGGCGTCCCGACCATGTTCATCGCGGAGCTGAACCTCCCCGACTTCGCGACATACGACCTCTCCTCCCTGCGCACCGGCATCATGGCGGGCTCGCCCTGCCCGGTCGAGGTGATGAAACGGGTGGTTGCCGAGATGCACATGGCCGAGGTGTCCATCTGCTACGGCATGACGGAGACCTCCCCGGTCTCCCTCCAGACCCGCCGGGACGACGACCTGGAACACCGCACGGGCACGGTCGGCCGGGTCCTCCCGCACGTCGAGGTCAAGGTCGTCGACCCGGCGAACGGCGCGACCCAACCACGCGGCGTGGCAGGGGAGTTGTGCACCCGCGGCTACAGCGTGATGCTCGGCTACTGGCAGCAGCCCGAGAAGACGGCCGAGTCGGTCGACGCCGGCCGCTGGATGCACACGGGTGACCTGGCGGTGATGCGCGAGGACGGCTACGTCGAGATCGTCGGCCGCATCAAGGACATGATCATCCGGGGTGGCGAGAACATCTACCCGCGCGAGATCGAGGAGTTCCTGTACGGCCATCCGAAGATCGCCGACGTCCAGGTGGTCGGCGTGCCGCACGAGCGGTACGGCGAGGAGGTCCTCGCCTGTGTCATCCCGCACGACGCGACGGCCGAACCGCTCACCCTGGCCGAGCTGCGCGCCTTCTGCGAGGGGCGGTTGGCCCACTACAAGATCCCGAGCCGCTTGCAGGTGCTGGACGCCTTCCCGATGACGGTGTCGGGGAAGGTGCGCAAGGTGGAGCTGCGGGAGCGGTACGCCGTCGCCGTGGAGGACGCGTGACGGTGGTGCTTCAGGGCCTGCGCATACAGACGCGGGGCCAGCGGTCCAGGCCGGCCTCGGCCTCCGCGGCGCGGATCTTCCGCAGCCCCGGGGTGAGTTCGGCTTCGCCGAGGGGGTGAAAGCCCAGGCGGGCGTAGTAGGGCGCGTTCCACGGGACGTCGGTGAACGTGGTCAGGGTGAGACCGCTCAGGCACTCGTCAGCGGCGCGCTCGGCGGCGTACGCGAGGAGGGCCTCGCCGATGCGCCGGTGCGCGAAGTCGGGGTGGACGGAGACCTGTTCGACGTGGAGGGCGCCGTCCACCGGTTCGGCGATCAGATAGGCGACGGGACGGTTCTGGTCGTCCACCGCGACCCAGGCGTGACCTGCCTGCCGGTGTCTCTCCAGCACGTCGAGGGCGGGCGGCTCGTCGTCCGAGATCTCCGCGATGCCGGGCAGGTCGAGGTCGCGGAAGGGAGAGCCGGCGGCGCGTTCGAGGGCGCGGAGCACGGGGAGTTCGTCGGATGTCGCGGGGCGGATGCGCATCCGCCGAGTATCCGACGGAGGTGACCCCCGGGCACCTGGATATCCGGGTGGGTACGGCCGTTCAGGCGCCCGTGGCGTCGAGGTCGTCGGCCGGGCTGTTGACGGGTTGCGGGGTGCCGGTGAGGTCGAGGACGAAGAGGGGGACGCCGAGGGAGTCGGCGCGCAGGCGGGCCTCGCTCTCGTACCCGGCGAGGGAGAAGTAGACGCAGTCCGAGGACTCCGTCATGGCCGTCAGCCACAGGCACTCCACGTCCCGCAGGGACGCCGGGCGCACGCTCGGGTCGACCTGGGCCAGGACTCCGCGGGCGGCGAGCCCGACACCGGACGGGGGCCGCTGGTCCGCGCGGCGGATGTCCTCGTAGCCGAGCCAGCGCAGATAGAGGGCGGCGGCGGTGACGGCGTCGCGTGCGGTGCGGATGGTGACGGGCTGGAAGGCGCGCCGGGGGCGGGCGGCGGAGTGGGGGACGCGCAGGGCGCCGGGGAGCCGCGCGGCGCCGGGCGCGGGCCGTCTGTCCTTCGCCGGACCGTCCTTTGCCGACTGCGCGTCGCTCGCCGGGGTGTCCGTCGCCAGGGGGTCCGGGGCCGGCCGCGTCACTGGGATGCGCAGGACCGTGCCGCAGGAGCAGCCCAGTTCGGGGTGGGGCCACTGGTCTCCCCGGCCGCAGGAGGCGCAGTGGACGGTGACCCACTGCTCGTCCCAGACGCGGTGGGTGACGGCTGTCGCGGTCGCCCCCTCGTCGAGCGACGGCCGGACCGGCTCTCCGCAGGTGCACGGATAGGACGGCGCCGCGTACAGATGCTCGCGCAGGCAGGCCGGGCATCGCACCGGCATGCTCTCGGCCATGGCCCACTCCACTAGGTGATGTCGGGGTCAGCGGTCCCATCGTGCTCCACCCGACCCCCGCTTGTCCGTCTCTTGACGACGTTTGGCAGCCCACCTACATTGTTTCCAGATAGTAGAAAGTAAATTCCATCATACGGAAAAATCAGAGACGAATTCCACTCTCCGCGGGGCGCGACGGGAGTACGAATCCGAGGAGTTGCTCTATGGCTCGTATGACCGCTGCCCGCGCGGCAGTCGAGATCCTCAAGCGCGAGGGCGTCACCCACGCGTTCGGTGTTCCCGGCGCGGCGATCAACCCCTTCTACGCGGCCCTCCAGGCCTCCGGCGGCATCAGCCACACCCTCGCCCGTCATGTCGAGGGCGCCTCGCACATGGCCGAGGGCTACACCCGCACCCACCCCGGCAACATCGGTGTGTGCGTGGGTACTTCGGGGCCGGCCGGCACCGACATGATCACCGGGCTGTACTCCGCGACCGGCGACTCGATCCCGATCCTCTGCATCACCGGCCAGGCACCCACCGCGGTGATCCACAAGGAGGACTTCCAGGCCGTCGACATCGCCTCCATCGCCCGGCCGGTCACGAAGATGGCCGTCACCGTGCTGGAGGCGGGCCAGGTCCCCGGCGTCCTCCAGCAGGCCTTCCATCTGATGCGGTCGGGCCGCCCGGGGCCGGTGCTGGTCGACCTGCCGGTCGACGTCCAGCAGACGGAGATCGAGTTCGATCCGGAGACGTACGCACCGCTGCCCGTCCACAAGCCGACCGCGACCCGCCCCCAGATCGAGCGGGCGCTCGCGCTGCTGAACGCGTCGCAGCGGCCCCTCATCGTGGCGGGCGGCGGGATCATCAACGCCGACGCCTGCGAACTCCTCGTCGAGTTCGCCGAGTTGACGGGCATTCCGGTCGTCCCCACCCTCATGGGCTGGGGCGCACTGCCGGACGACCACGCTCTGAACGCCGGCATGGTCGGCCTCCAGACCTCGCACCGCTACGGCAACGCCACCTTCCTGGACTCCGACTTCGTCCTCGGCATCGGCAACCGCTGGGCCAACCGCCACACCGGCAGGCTGGACGTCTACACGGCCGGCCGCACCTTCGTCCACGTCGACATCGACCCCACCCAGATCGGCCGCATCTTCGCCCCCGACTACGGCATCGCCTCCGACGCGAAGGCCGCGCTGGAGCTTTTCGTCACGGTGGCAAGGGAGTTGAGGGAGGCGGGCAGCCTCCCCGACCGCTCCGACTGGGCGGCGGCCACCCAGGAGCGAAGGGCCCGCCTCCAGCGCCGTACGCACTTCGACGACATCCCGATCAAGCCGCAGCGCGTGTACGAGGAGATGAACAAGGCCTTCGGCCCTGAGACGCGGTACGTGACGACGATCGGCCTCTCGCAGATCGCGGGCGCCCAGATGCTGCACGTCTACCGCCCCCGGCACTGGATCAACTGCGGCCAGGCGGGCCCTCTCGGCTGGACGATCCCGGCCGCACTGGGCGTCGCCGTCGCCGACCCGGAGGCGTCCGTGGTCGCGCTCTCCGGGGACTACGACTTCCAGTTCATGATCGAGGAGTTGGCCGTCGGCGCCCAGCACCGCATCCCGTACGTCCACGTCCTGGTCAACAACTCCTACCTCGGCCTGATCCGGCAGGCGCAGCGGGCCTTCGACATCGACTTCCAGGTCAACCTGGAGTTCGAGAACCTCAACTCGCCCGAGTTGGGCGCCTATGGCGTCGACCACGTCAAGGTCGCCGAGGGCCTCGGCTGCAAGGCGATCCGCGTGACGGACCCGGGCGAACTGGGCACGGCCTTCGAGCAGGCCAAGAAGCTCGCGGCCGAACACCGGGTGCCGGTGGTCGTCGAAGCGATCCTGGAACGCGTCACGAACATCTCCATGTCGACGACCAACGACATAGGAAACGTGGTGGAGTTCGAGGACATCGCGACCGAGCCGGGCCACGCGCCGACGTCGATCAGGGCGCTGCGGATCTGACGCCGAGGGCTGGTTGCCGAGGGTGGCTGAGAGAAACGAAGTGAGGGAGTGCCCGATGGGCACTCCCTCACTTCGTTTCCCCCGTGGTTCCCCCGATTTTCCCCCGTTCACACCGGACCCGCCGCCCCCGTGCCGGCGGGCCCCGTGTGCTCACAATGTGCCCGCACCCGGGGGTGGTTGAAGCCCCGGGAGCCGTCTTCAGAGCTTGATTTGAGGGTTGCGTAGGCGCCCGTACGCAGACGGCCGTACGGGCGCACGAGACGGGGTGGGATTCCGGGCGGCGCCAACGCCTGGGCGCGACAGGACAGTTGTCAGCGGTGGCGCCGCCCGGAAGCGTGGGGTACGGGCGGTCAGACCTCGGCGCCCGACAGCCGTTCCACGGCCCGTAGCAGGGCCGAGTGGTCCAGGCCCCCGTCGCCCTGCGTACGCAGGGACGCGACGAGTTGGGCCACCACCGCGCCGACCGGCAGCACGGCGCCGACCGCACGGGCCGCGTCCGTGACGATGCCCATGTCCTTGTGGTGGAGGTCGATACGGAAACCCGGTGCGAAGTCGCGGTTGAGGAAGTTGTCCTTCTTGCGTGCCAGCACGGTCGAGCCGGCCAGCCCGCCGCCCAGCACGTCCAGCGCAGCCTTCAGGTCCACGCCCGACTTCTCCAGGAAGACCACGGCCTCGGCGCACGCCTGGATGTTCACCGCGACGATCAGTTGGTTCGCGGCCTTCACCGTCTGGCCCGAGCCGTGCGGGCCGCACAGCACAACGGTCTTGCCGAGCGCCTCGAAGACCGGCTTCGCGGCGCTGAAGTCGGCCTGTTCGCCGCCGACCATGATGGACAGCACGGCCTCGACCGCGCCCGCCTCGCCGCCCGAGACGGGGGCGTCCAGGACGCGGATGCCCTTCGTCGCCGCCGCCTTCGCCAGGTCCACCGACGTCTGCGGGGTGATCGACGACATGTCGATGAGCAGGGTGCCGGGCCGCGCGTTCTCCAGGATGCCGCCGGGCCCGTACGCGACCGCCTCGACCTGGGGCGACGCGGGCACCATCGTGATCACGACGTCGGCGTCGCGCACGGCCGCGGCGATCGAACCGGCCGCGGTGCCGCCGGCGGCGGCGAGGCGGTCGAGCTTGTCCTGTTCCAGGGTGAAGCCGGTGACGTCGTAACCCGCCTTGAGCAGGTGCTCGGACATGGGGGAGCCCATGATGCCGAGGCCTATCCAGGCGACCTTGGGAAGATTGCTCATCATGAAGTACCTCTCTGCTGCCTACTGACTGCTGCCTGCTGCTCCGCGATGTCAGGGGGCTCGGCGCGCTTCGCGCGGCAGCCACTCGAAGGCCTCGGCGCTCGGACGGTCGCCCGGCTTGTACTCCAGGCCGACCCAGCCCTCGTAACCCGCCTTCGTCAGCAGGCCGAGGAGCTCCTCCAGGGGGAGGGAGCCCGTGCCCGGCGCACCGCGTCCGGGGCTGTCGGCGATCTGGACATGCCCCGTCCGGTCGGCGTACCGCTGGATCACCGACGGGAGGTCCTCGCCGTTCATGGACAGGTGGTAGAGGTCCATCAGGAAGCGGGCGTTGCCGAGGCCGGTCGCCTCGTTGACCCTGTCGACGACCTCCACGGCGGCCGGGGCGCTCACCAGCGGGTACCGGGGCGACTCCGGCTTGTTGAGTGCCTCGACGAGGAGGATCGCGCCGATGCGGCTCGCGGCCCGGGCCGCGAGCGCCAGGTTCTCCAGCGCCAGCGCGTCCTGCTCCGCCGGGTCCACACCCTCGACGCGGTTGCCGTACAACGCGTTGAGCGCGCCGCAGCCGAGCGACTCGGCGAGATCCGCGGCCACCTCGATGTTGGCGCGGAACCGCTCGGACTCGTCCCCGGGCAGAGACAGGGCGCCCCGGTCCGGGCCCGGCAGCTGTCCGGCGTAGAAGTTCAGGCCGGTGAGGCGGACGCCCGCGTCCTCGATCGCGCGCCTCAGCGAGTCGATCTCGGAGCGCGCGGGTGCGGGGGAGTCGGGCCAGGGCCACCACAGCTCGACCGCGGTGAAACCGGCCGCTCGGGCCGCCGCCGGGCGCTCCAGGAGCGGGAGTTCGGTGAAGAGGATCGACAGGTTGACGTTGAAGCGCTGTTCAGTGAATCCCATGGCCGTCGGCGCCTCCTCGTGCCGCTGCTGACTGCTGTTACCGCACCGGGCGGCTAATTCCGCATTGTGGAATATAGTTTCTGATTACTGGAAGATTGCCGCTGGGTGTCCGGGCTTGTCAAGAGGGGCTCCGGGGCTGCGGCGGGACGGGCCGGTTGTTCAGGTCCACGGACAGGAAGATGTCGTTGGCGACGGGGTTGCGCATCTCCTCGGCGAGCTGGCCGATGAGTCCGGCCGTGCGGGCGAGCAGGGCGAAGGCGCGGAGCAGTTCCAGCGGAAGACCGAGGTCGGCGAGTGCGGCACCGCACACCCCGGCGCCGTTGAGCGGCAGCGTGCGGCCCAGCACCTGGGGGTGGACCCGGCCGATGGCCGCGAACAGCGCCAGGTGCGGGCCGAACAGCCCTTCCTCCGTGGTGAGTTGGAACAGCCTCGGAGTGCGGGGATCACCTTGTTTGTGGACGTGGTGCCCGAGGCCGGGGATGATTCCCCGGACTTCTCTTCGTGCGCGTACGGTGGCCAGGGCGAGTTCGTCCCAGCCGGCCTCGTCGGTCGGGTGGCCGTCCTCCAGCGTCGCAAGGGCGTCGTGCAGGAAGCGGCCGCAGTCCTCGGTCACGCCGAGGAAACGGGAGCCGCCGCCGAGAAGCCCTGCGGCGATGGCTCCCTGGATCGAATCGGGGGCCGACAGGTAGGTCAACCGGGCCGTTATGGCGGTCGGGGTGAAGCCATGGTCGGCGAGCGCGGCGAGCACCGCCTCGAACACCCGTGTCTCCCCGGAGGTGGGGCGGCGCTGCGTGGCCAGCCAGAACGCCAGCTCGCCGAATCCCACCTCGCCCATCACATCGGCCGCGAGGTCCTGCCCGAGCAGGGTGATGCTGTCCAGGGAGGACGCACCGAGGGCGGTCGGATACTCGGGCGGATACCCGGGGTTGCTCGGCTTCTCAGGCATCCTCGTCCTCCGGATCGTCCCCCGCTGCGTCCCCTGCGTTCTCCACTCCGTTCTCCAGCCACTTGCGGAGTTCGGTCCCGTGCTCGTCCAACTCGGGTGGGGGCAGGCGGTAGGCGGCGGGGGTCTCGGAGAAGCGGATCGGGTGCCGGGTCGTGGGCACCGCCCGGTCTCCCTCCCCGACCTCGACGACCGGGTCGAGCCCGAAGCGTTCCGCCATCGCGAACCCGCCCTCGATGGTGTTGATCGGTCCGCACGGGACGCCGGCGTCGACGAGTAGCTCGAACCACTCCAGGGCGGACCTCGTCCTCAGCCGTTCGAGCAGGAGCGGCCGGAGTTCCTCCCGTCGCTCGGTACGGTCGGCGTTGTGCCGGAAGCGGGGATCGTCGGCGGTCCCGGGGATCCCGAGCACCTCGCAGAGCTTGCGGAACTGCCCGTCGTTGGCGGCGGTGACGATCAGGTCCTGGTCGGCCGTCGGCAGCGGTTCGTAGGGGAAGACGCTGGGGTGCGCGTTGCCCATCCGGAAGGGCACGGTGTCGCCGGCGACGTAGGAGGAGCTGTGGTTGACCAGCCCGGTCAGCGCCGACGACAGCAGGTTCACCTCGACGAGCTGGCCCCGGCCGGTGGCGTCGCGGTGCCGCAGCGCGGCGAGGATGCCGATGACGGCGTGGTTGCCCGCCATCACGTCGAAGACCGAGATCCCCGCCCGGTACGGCGGTCCGTCCGGATCACCGGTCAGGCTCATCAGTCCGGAGATCGCCTGCACCATCAGGTCGTAGCCGGGTACGTTCCGGCCGGGTCCGGCTCCGAAGCCGCTGATCGACGCGTACACCACCCCCGGGTTCCCGGCGCTCACCGAGGAGTGGTCGAGGCCGTACCGGGCCAGTCCGCCCGGTTTGAAGTTCTCGATCACGACGTCCGCACGCCCGGCGAGCTCCCTGGCCAGCCGCGCGTCCACCTCGTCACGGAAGTCGAGGGCGATCGACCGCTTCCCGCGGTTGATCCCCAGGTAGTAGGTCGACACGCCGTCGCGCACCGGCGGCGTCCATGTGCGGGTGTCGTCCCCCTTAGGGCCTTCGACCTTCACCACGTCGGCCCCGAGATCGGCGAGCAGCATCGTCGCGTAGGGACCGGCGAGGATGCGGGAGAAGTCCGCCACCAGCAGTCCGTCGAGCGGTCCGCGGGAGTCGCCCGATCCGCTGCTCATGGGCTACGCCCCCTCGTTCTGCACGGCGACGCCCTCGCCGCGGTACTCGCTGTAGGTGTACGGGTTCGAGATCGGCTCGTTGGCCGGGATCTCCGGCTCCACCGCCTCGCGCCAGGCGTCCTCACCCATCGTGGTCCGCGCGTACTCCACGGTCGCGGCGACGGCGGTGCGGGCCCGCTCCAGGTCCACGCCGATCAGGTCGTGCGCGTACTTCACCACGGTTCCGTTGACGAGCACGGTGTGCACGTCGGCGCGGGTGGCCTGGTAGACCACGTGCCCGTAGGGGTGCAGGATCGGGTACATCGCCGGGGACCGGTCGTTCTTGAGCAGGACGAGGTCGGCCTTCTTGCCCGGGGTCAGGGAGCCGATGGTGTCGCCGAGGCCGAGCACTTCGGCGCCGCCGATCGTGGCCCACTCCACGACGTCCCGGGCCCGCAGGCTGTGGTGGACCACCGTCTCCCCGGCCGCGTGGGCCCGCATGTGCTCGCGCGTCCGGTCGGCCGACAGCGTGGCGCGCATCGCCGAGAACAGATCGGCGCTGAACCACACGCTGGTGTCCATCGACAGCGACACGGGGATGCCGTGGCGCCGCAGCCGCCAGGTGGGCGGGTATCCCTGGCCCGCGTTGTGCTCGCTCTCCGCCGACACCGAGACCGTGCCGCCGGACGCGGCGATCCGCTGGTACGAGTCGTCGCTGAGCGTTGCCGAGTGGACATAGGTGACGTCGGGCGTCATGAACCCGTGATCCCACATCAGCCGGATTCCGCTGTCGCCGGTCGCGCCCCACACTCCGGCATGGGTGGTGACCGGCAGGCCGAGTTCACGGGCCGCCTCGAACGCCGCCTTCTCGGGGAACGCGGCGTCCCCCGTGACGTCGAAGGCGAGTTGCAGGCCGAGCATGTCGTCCCGCGAGGCGAAGTTGCGGTCGACGAACGACCGGAACTCCGGTGCGGTGGTCCACTCCCAGGGCGCACCCAGCAGGTTGCCGTAGGCCAGTACGAAGCGGCCCGGTACCGAGCGCAGGGATTCGACGGCCGCGTCCCCGTGCTCGGGGGTCTGCAGTCCGTGCGACCAGTCCACCGTCGTCGTCACACCGGCGTCGAGAGCCTCGATGCCGGACAGCAGGTTGCCGGCGTGGATGTCCTCGGGGCGGAAGATCTTGCCCCAGGTGAGGTAGTAGAAGACGAAGTACTGCGACAGGGTCCAGTCGGCGCCGAGGCCGCGCAGCGCCGTCTGCCACATGTGGCGGTGCGTGTCGACCATGCCGGGCATGAGGATGCCGCCGGCGCAGTCCACCACCACGGCGTCGTCCGGTGCCCGAAGGTCCCGTCCGACCTGCTCGATCCGCTCGCCGCGGACCAGGACGTCGCCGCGGTCGAGCAGGCCGATCGCGGGGTCCATGGACAGTACGGTCGCGTCGCGGAACAGGACCGGGCGGCCCGGGGCGAAATCTTCGGGGCGCGGTTCTTCGATCGTCATGCGGTCACCTCGTTGTGGATGGTGGTGGCGTCCGGGCGCTGAGGACCCGCGAGCGGGCGATGAGCGGTACGGACGCGGCGGCCGGGCCAACGGCCCCCGGGTTCATGGCCGGGGCTGGAGCACGAAGTCGAACTCGGCGCGCAGATAGGGCTCGTCGACCGTGCCGCCGTCGGGGGAGGCACCGGCGGGCTCCTCGGTGAAGCGCACGATCAGCTCGTCCTTCGTGCCGAACACGACGTCGGTGTCGAGGAATTCGGAGCCCTGCCGGAACAGGTGGGTGATGAGCTTCTCGTGGCCGGGGTGGTCGATCAGGAAGTGGATGTGTGCGGGACGGAAGTAGCTGATGTCGGTCCCGCTGATCAGGTCACCGACCGGGCCGTCCATCGGGATCGCGTAGCCGCGCGGGGCGATGGTGCGCACGCAGTACGTGCCGTCCGTCCGCGTCCGGTACTTCGCGCGCAGCCGCGCCTCGTCGATCTCCGGGAGCTGTGCCTCGTACGTACCGTCGGCGTCGGCCTGCCACACGTCCAGGACGACGTCCGGGAGCGGTGTGCCGTCGAGGTCCAGCACGCGGCCGGTGACGAACAGCGGGGTGCCCGGGATGCCGTCGGACAGGTCGGCTCCGAACGCCGCCGTGGGCGAGCCGTCGATGTGGAACGGGCCGAGCACCGTCGCCGGCGTCGCGCCTGCCGGGAAGCGGTGGTTGAGCTGGACGACGAGCGTGCTCAGGCCGAGGACGTCGGAGGCGAGGATGAACTCCTGACGCTTGTCGTCGCTGATCCGGCCGGTGGCGGTGAGCCATTCGACGGCCGCCGCCCACTCCTCCTCGGTGAGTCCGACCTCGCGGGCGTACGCATGGAGGTGCCGCACCAACGCCGTCATCAACTCGGCGAGCCGGGGCGAGTGGGCGGTGGCCCACCGTTTCACCGCGAGGTCGGTGAGATTGTCCTCCGTCACGAAGGCCATGGAATCCTCCTTGATTCATTCCGGCCTGACCGCTGTACGGACAATCGTCCGTACAGCGGTCACCCTGGCGCATGGTTGATGCCTAAATCAAGTCCTCGTAGCGGGATTGGCTCAGAACGGATGGGCTCAGAACATGGTGTTGTCGTTGGCGGAGGTCGCCGGCACGTCCTGCAGCACGTCCCAGTGCTCGACGATCCTCAGCTGTCCGTTCTTCTGCTTCTTGACGCGGAAGAGGTCCACGACGGACTGGCCACGGTCTTCGGGGGTGAGGCGGTAGTGGGCGTGGACGGCCACCATGTCGCCCTCGGCGATGACGCGCTTGCGTTCGACGACCAGCCCCGGGAACTGCTGGAAGAACTGGGTGAACTGCTCGCGCAGACCGGCCGAGCCGCTGGGGATGGTGGGGTTGTGCTGGTGGTACTCCGGGGCCAGGTACCTGACCGCGTCCGGGTTCTTGTCGACCAGGAGCGTGTCGAAGTAGCCGGTCGCCACCTTCTCGCTGAGGGCCGTCTGCCAACGCGGGCCGGGCTGGTTCGTCTGCGGCCGGCTGACCGTGCCGAACATGTCGTTGCCGTTGACGGTGGTCGCCGGCACGTCCTGCAGGATGTCCCAGTGCTCGGCGATCAGGTGGCTCTTCGGGTCGAAGCGGAACATGTCGACCAGGGCTGTGCCGCGGGTGCCGGGCTCGTTGACCACGTTGGCGTGGACGATGACCATGTCGCCCTGGGCGAGGACCCGCTTGACGTTGTACTTCAGGTCCGGGTACCGCGCGGTCTCGAAGCGGACGAAGTCCTTGAGCGCCTCGGTGCCGTCGGCCGCGTTGGGGTTGTGCTGGATGTAGTCCGGGCGGATGTAGCAGTCGGCGGCCGACAGGTCGCCGTGCTCGAAGAGCCGCTTGAGCACGTGGACGGCGACGCGCTTGTTGCGCTCCTGCGTGTGAGGGCTCGTCTGCCACTCGCCCGCGGAGGCCGCGCCCTGTGACGGTGCGGAGGCGGTGGCGACGGGGGCGAAGCCGGCCATGGCTCCGACGGTCGCCGCGGCCACCAGGGTGGCGACGGTCCTACGGGACAAGAGGGTGCTGCGCATGACGGTGTTCTCCAATGCTGTGCGGGGAAGAGGGCGGTGCGGATCGGCGGTTCGGATCACGCGGAGGTGAAGGTGAGGAGGAACTCGATGGATCCCTCGTCCTCGACAGTGATCCCGCCGAAGTTCGGTGCGTCGATGCCGTAGTCGGCGAAGGTGAGGGGGATGGATCCGTTGGTGCGGAAACCGTCGGCGGTGCGCTGGGCGGTGAGCTCGAAGGTGACGGAGTTCGTCTCGCCGTGGATGGTCAGATCGCCCGTGGCTTCTGCGGTGACCTGCTCGTTCACGGCCGGCGCCGAACCGAAGTCGGCGGGTTCCGTGAGCTCGAAGGTGGCCGCCGGGAACTGCTCGGTGTTCATGATCCGGCCGCGGAACTGGCCGTCACGCTCGGCGGAGTCGCTTTCCACCGAGGCCAGGTCGACGGTGATGGTTCCGCTGACGGCGCTGTCACCCTCGATCTCCAGGTCTCCGGTGACCTCCTCGGTGCGGCCCACGGCCGTGACGTTCTGCCCGAAGAGGACCTCGTCGACGCGGTAGCCGGCCTGTGAACCGCTGCCGACCCGCCACGCGCCCTCGACGCTCCCACTCGCCTGCTCTCCGGAACCGGAGGAGTTGCCGGAGGAGGTGTCCGACGCCGATGGCGGGCTGTCCAGGGAGAGTGCGGCCGGTGGTTCGTCCTGGATGTAGTTGATGTAGAGGTACGGACCGGCCGTGGTCAGTACGGCGACGGTCACCACGCCGGCGATCAGCCAGCGCTTCCAGTGCCTGCGGATTCTGCCTGCCATCGCGTTCTCCCTAAGGTGTTGGAAATTCAACTGAAGTTTCAAGTACTGGGCTATGGGTTGCCCCGGGTGGTGAGCATGGTGCGGGGCCTGAGGGGGCTCAGCCGTGGGCGGCGAGCGAGACGTGCTCCCACTCCGCCCAGGTGGCCAGCTTGCGCGCGTACAGGTCCTTGACCATCGCGATCGGCGGCCTGCCGAAGAACACCCGCAGCGGCGGGTTCTCGGCGTCGACGATGCTCAGCAGCGCGGGGCCGACGGCCTTGGGGTTCCCCAGGTCGGACAGGTCCAGGCCCTCGGCCAGCGCCTTGCGGACCCCGTCGTAGAGCGGGTCGGGCTCGGAGTTGGCCGCGGACGCGCCCGGCCAGTCGGTGGGGTAGGGGCCCGGCTCGACCATGGTGACCTTGATGTTCTGTCCGGCGACCTCCGCGGCCAGCGACTCGGAGAGCCCCTCCACGGCCCACTTGGAGGCGTGGTAGGCGCCGAGGCTGGGGAAGGCGAGCACGCCACCGACGGAGGTGACCTGCACGATGTGGCCGCCTCCCTGTGCGCGCAGCACCGGCAGGGCGGCCTGGGTCACCCACAGGACGCCGTAGAAGTTGGTCTCGAACTGATTGCGTACCTCGGCCTCGGTCAGTTCCTCGACCATGCCGAAGTGGCCGTAGCCGGCGTTGTTGACGACGACGTCCAGCCGGCCGAAGTGGGTGTGGGCCTTCTCGACCGCGGCCGACACGGCGGTCTTGTCGGTGACGTCCAGCGGCAGCGCGAGCAGCCGCTCACCGTATGCGGTTGCCAGGTCCGCCAGGGACTCGGTGTTCCGGGCGGTCGCCGCGACCTTGTCGCCGCGCTCCAGTGCGGCCTCGACGAACGAGCGGCCCAGGCCGCGGGACGAACCGGTGACAAACCAGGTCTTGGACATCGGAATCCTTCGAATGGAATGGGGGTGGATCGGAAAAGGGAGAGGAAAGGGAAAGTCAGGGCAGGAGTCGCTCGGAGACGTCCCAGAGCCGCGCGGCCGCTTCCGGGTCCAGGGCGTACGGCGCGACCCCCGTGTTGGTGCCGGGCCGGTGCGGGGGAGCCTCGTCGCAGTCCTCGAAGTACCGGCCGCTGATGCCGTCGAGTGCGGGTGACGAGGCCAGCAGCACGGAGGTAGCGGCGCCCTGTTCGACCGTCTTGAGGGACAGCTCGGGCGGCTGGGTTCCTTCACCGATGAGGGCCTGGAGGTGGGCCCCGAACCGCGCCATCTCGGCGTCCCCGACGTGGCGCATCAGGTTGGTCCGGATCCCTCCGGGCATCAGCGCGTTGACCGTGATCCCGTCGTCGGACCAGCGCCGGCCGGCCTCGACCGCGAACAGCACGTTGGCCGTCTTGGACTGTGCGTACGCCAGCCACGTGTCGTAGGGCCGGTCGATGAAGTGCAGGTCGTCGAAGAGAACCGGCGAGAAGAGATGCCCGCTGGAGCTCACCGACACCACGCGGGCACCGTCGGCCGCGGCGAGCGCACTGTGCAGGCCGGTGGCCAGAGCGAAATGCCCGAGGTGGTTGGTGGCGAACTGCAGTTCCCAGCCCTGCGGCGTCCGGATCTCCGGAGTCGCCATCACTCCCGCGTTGTTGACGAGCATGTGGAGCGGCCCCTGCCACTCGGCCACGAACCTGCGCACGGATGCCGGATCGGCGAGGTCCAGCGGGATGACCCGCACGTTTTCGGCGCCCGTGGTGGCCCTGATGCCCTCCGCGGTGCGATGGCCGGCGGTCGTGTCGCGCACGGCCAGGGTGACCTCGGCCCCGGCGCCGGCGAGCGCGCGGGCGGTCTCCACACCGATGCCGGACGCGCCTCCGGTGATGACGGCACGGCGGCCCGTGAGGTCAATGCCCGTGATGACCTCGGCGGCCGTGGACCGGGCGGTGAACGATGTGCTGATACGTGCACTCGTGGCCATGTCTCGCGGTACTCCCCGTTTGCTAAGCTCCGAACCGGAGGGGCCTCCGATTGTGGCTCGACTCTAAACGGAGGGTCCTCCGATTGTCCAGAAGGAAGGAAAGCTGTGACCGCCAACACACGCGGACCACGCGCCGACGCGTTGCGCAACCGGCAGCGATTGCTCGACGCCGCGGTGCACGCTTTCTCCGAGCGGGGCTCGGACGCGTCACTCGAAGCCATCGCCAAGGCGGCCGGTGTGGGCATCGGTACGCTCTACCGGCACTTCCCCACCCGTGAGGCACTGGTCGAGGCCGCCTACCGCAACGAAGTCGCCCGGGTCTGCGACAGCGCCACGGAGTTGCTCGCGCAGTTCCCGCCGGACAAGGCGATGCGGCTGTGGATGGACAGGTTCTTCGACTACCTGGCCACCAAGGACGGCATGGCGGAGGCGTTGCGGGCGGTCGTCGCCTCCGGCGCGGATCCGTTCGCCGAGAGCCTCGACCGGATCAGCACGGCCATCAGCACGCTGCTGGAGGCCGGAGCCGAGGCGGGCGTCCTGCGCTCGGACGTGGACCCCCTCGACGTCGGGTTCAGCCTCGGGGGCGTCCTGCTGATCACCAGCGACAAAGGGCTGCGCGACCGGGCGGGCCGCATGCTCGACCTGCTGTTCGACGGGCTCCGGTATCGCGCCGGCTGACGCGTGTGCGGTCGGCCGATGCGTGCGCGGACGGGGCGGCTCAGGGGACCTGGTTGTCGAACAGCACCATCCCGGCCGCCGTGTTCGAGGCGGGCACATGGTAGGTCTCGTGCACGCGGCGTAGCCGGGGGCCCAGCGCGCCGCGCATGATCAGCCACATGATCAGCTCGATGCCCTCGGAGCCGGCCTCACGGATGTACTCCTCGCGGGTCAGCGCGGCCAGTTTCCCGGGGTCGTGCTCGATCGCGTCGAGGAACATCCGGTCGAAGTCCTGGTTGATCAGTCCCGCGCGGGCGCCCGCGAGCTGGTGGGACATGCCTCCGGTGCCGAAGACGGCGACCTTCAGGTCCTCGGGGAAGGACCGGATCGCCTCACCGAGCGCACGGCCGAGGGCCAGGCATCGCGCGGCGGTGGGCTGCGGGTACTGGATGACGTTCACCAGGAGGGGAACGACCGCGCACGGCCAACTCTCCCCGGGATCGGGGCAGTACACCGACAGGGGCACGGTCAGCCCGTGGTCGACGTCGAGTTCCTGGAAGACGGTGAGGTCGAAGGAGGCGTCCATCAGGCTCTCGACGAGGTGGTCGGAGAACTCCGGGGCGCCGCGGACGACCGGAACAGGGCGGCTGCCCCATCCCTCGTCGGCCACTCGGTACGACTGGGCCGTCCCGAGCGCGAAGGTCGGGGTGATGTTCAGGTCCAGGGCGTTGGCGTGGTCGTTGTAGATGACGACCGCGACATCGGGGGTGTGCCGGGCCATCCACTCCCGCGCCGGCGCGTATCCGTCGAACAGGGGCTTCCAGTACGGGTCTTCCGTCTTCCCGTGGTCCATGGCCGCACCGATCGACGGTACGTGCGAGGTGGCCAGTCCCCAGATCACCTCAGCCAAAGTTCCGCCCTCCCGCTCTCAACGCGTCCGCGAACTCCTCGGTGGTCATACCGGTGAACACCCCGCCGAGGTACTGCATGGACTTCTGGTCGAGCACGGCGAGCTTGAAGACGTAGAAGATGGAGCCGCCCAGCTCCATCATCCGCGTCCAGTCCCGTCCCAGGACGGCGTCGCGTTGCTGTGCGTCAAGCCCGTACGCATCGCAGTACGCGGCTTCGTCGGCCTGGAACCGCGTGCGGTTCCCGGCGTCCTTGAGGGACCCGCAGAGCCGGTTCAGCGCTCGGCCGCGGCGGCTCTCGGCGGCGTCGAAGACGTAGGTGCCGGGGACCTGGGGTGTGGTGCTGGACATCCCGTTTCTCTCCCTTCCCTTTGCCTTGTTCTGCCGTGCCGGTGATGAAGGCGCACCCCGGCACGGCCGTTCGTACCGTCCGGTCCGGCGGGACGGTCATGGCGCCTTCTCCTGCGGGTGGGTCGCGAGCGCCTCCACGGTGATGTCCATCCACTTCCACATCGGCAGCGAGACCAGCGCGTCGTGCAGCTCCGCCGGATCGGCAGCCTCGTACAGGCCGATGGTGGCGTTGCGTCCTGGAACCCGCCAGAGCCGCTTGAGGATTCCGGCCTCGCGGAGCTGCATGGCCCGTTCCCGCTCGCCCTTGCGCAGGGCCTCGCGGACGTCGTCGGGGGTGTCCGGGGGCAGGGTGTTCTCGGTGCGGACCAGGAATTCCATACGGCGTCCTCTCAACGGTCGGGTCACGCTGCCGCGATCCGCAGCAGCAGTTCGGCCAGTTCGACGGGGGCCGTGACCATGGCCTCGTGTCCCGTGGCGATCTCGTGGACCGGCCAGCCGCGGGCGGCGGCCCGCTCGGCGTGCGGGGTGAACACCCGCATCCAGTCGGTGCATTCGATGAAGACACCGGGGACCTGGTCCGCCTTGCCCGTGAGCCGCAGCGGCTCGGTGTAGGTCAGCCACGGGTGCGGAGTCAGCCGGGGGCCGAGCCAGTCGAGGTCCGACTGCTCCTCGACTCCGAGCACACTCAGCGAGCGCACCGGAATCAGCCAGCCGAAGCCGGGTCCGGACACGGACTCCCGGTAGTGCCCGGCGATGCGGGCGGGCAGCAGGTCGATCGCCGCGTCGCCGTCGTCGCCGACGAAGGCGTCGAGGTGGACCCGCTTCGCCAGCCGCTCCGGGATCCGGTCCGCGACCCCGGTGACGACCTGGCCGGCGTAACTGTGCCCGACGAGCACCACGTCCCGGGCGTCGTGGGCCTCGATCAGCGCCACGACGTCCTGGACGTGCGTGCCGAGCCCGACCTGCGGACAGAGCAGATGGGCACGGTCGCTCACCCCGGTCAGCGTGGGGGAGTGCACCTCGTGTCCGGCAGCACGCAGCAGCGGTGCCACGCGCTGCCACACCCAGCCGCCGTGCCAGGCTCCGTGGAGCAGGACGAAAACGCTCATACGGACTCCTTGGGGCGGGCGGTACGGTCGCCCTGCTGTCCGCGCTGTTCGCGGGCGAGCATCTTCATCAGCGCGCGGCGACCGCGGAGCGCCGCGAGGTCGGATTTGATGCTGGACTCCGCGGTGCCGCCCGGGTCGGTGGCGTACATCAACTCCTGTGCCTCCAGGGCGTCTACGTCCTCCTGCATCACGGCGAGCTGCTGCTCGTGCTGGAACGCCGTCAGCTCCTCGTCGTCGATGAGGTAGTCGCGGCCCAGGGCGTAGAAGTCGTGCGTCTCGTTGCCGCGCGCGGGCGTCATCCCGTACAGCACCCGCATGTGGAAGCCCTCCGGTTCCTCGGTGCCGGTGGCCGCCACGCGGATGTGGAGGATGAAGACCCCCGGGGGGTGGAACTCGCCGTCCTGCCAGCGGTCCACCGGCGAGGTCAGGCCGCAGGACTTCTCGTAGAAGGGAGGAGCCTCGATGCCGACCATGCGGCGGCTGAAGCCGACCCGGTCGCCGTCCACGGTCACGTCGATCGGGGTGGCGGCGACGGCGGCGTTGCCGATGCTCGTCGGGTGCAGGAACGTCTCGTGGGTCAGGTCGAGCAGGTTCTCCAGGAGCAGCACGTGCCGTGCTTTCAGCGGTACGACGCCGTGCACATGGGTCCACTCCGGGTCGTTCAGCCACGACGTGTCGGGCAGCAGGCTCTCGTCGGCCAGCTCCGGGTCGCCGGGCCAGATCCAGATGGCGCCGTCCCGCTCGACCAGCGGGAACCGGCGCAGCGCCGCCTTGGGCCGGTCGGTCTGCTCGGCGACCCCGACGCACACGCCCCGGCCGTCGAAGCGGTAGCCGTGGTAGTCGCACTGGAGTGTGCCCTCGTCGTCCAGGTGCCCCAGCGACAAGGGGTACTTGCGGTGGGGGCAGCGGTCCTCGACGGCGGTGACGGTTTGGTCGGGCAGCCGGTAGAAGCAGACCGGCAGGTCCGTGATCCAGCGTTGCTTGAGCGTCCGGCCGATTTCGTCGGACCAGGCTCCCAAGTACCAGCCGTTGCGCACATGTGGGGACATGGCAGCAGTTCCTCTCTCTTCAGTCAGAGGTCCAGGACGAGACGTCCGCCGCGCGCACGGGAGACGCAGATCAGCATCGTGTCGCCCGCGGCCCGCTCGTCCTCGGTGAGCAGGGAGTCGCGGTGGTCGATCTCGCCCTCGATGACAGCGGTCTCGCAGGAACCGCAGATGCCTTCCTCGCAGGAGGACAGCACCGAAACGCCCGCCTCCTCCACCGCCTTGAGGACCGACAGCTGCGGCGGAACGGTCAGCGTCATTCCGGATGCCCGCAGCTCGACCTCGATCGGTGGGTCGCTCTCGCCGCCGACGGGCTGCTGCCCGGTCACCGCGGCGAACCGCTCCACGTTCAGGGACCCCGCCGGCCAGCTCGCGCAGCGTGCCTCGACCGCGTCGATCAGCCCGGCCGGGCCGCAGCAGTAGACGAGGGCGGAAGGGTCGGGATCACCGAGGAAGCCGGCGAGATCGGGCAGACCGTGCTGGTCCTGCGGCCGTACGTCGACGCGCTCGCCGTACGGCTCCAGTTCGGGCAGGAACGCCATGGACGCCCGCGTCCGGCCGCCGTAGAGCAGGGACCAGTCGGCCCCCGCCGCCTCGGCCTCGGCGATCATCGGGAGCAGCGGGGTGATGCCGATGCCGCCGCCGATGAACAGGTAGCGCGCCGCGGGCCGCAGCGCGAAGTTGTTGCGCGGACCGCGCACCCGGAGTTCGCCGCCCGCACGGACGTTGTCGTGGATCCACTGCGATCCGCCGCGTCCGTCGGGCTCCCGCAGCACCGCGATCCGCCAGCGCGAGGTGTGCTCCGTCGGCCCGCAGAGCGAGTACTGCCGGGTGAGGCCCGTGGGTAGGACGACGTCGATGTGCGCTCCCGGCTGCCAGACCGGCAGAGGTCCGCTTTCGCCCTCGCCTTCGCCGGAGCGCGGCCCGAGTTCGAGCGACACGACTCCGTCCGCCACGTTCCGCCGGGACTGCACGACAAGGGTGCCGTCGAATCCGGCTTCGGTGGTGGTGAGCGTGTCCAGGACAGCGGCTGACGGGTCCGTCATCGATCATCTCCTCAGGGGTACGCGATCGACGCTATGCGCTGTGAAACGCGGGGTCGTCGCTCGGATGACCGGAGCCCGGCGGCACATGGTCGTGTCCGGGATACGTCATCCGTCGCGGGTCAGCCGGCCGTGCGGTCCGCGGGGGACTGGTCGAGGTGGATCCGCACCGGACGGCCGGTGCTCCACAGGGCCTCGACCACGGCGTGCAGGTCACGGGCGTCGACGCGCCACATCGCCTCGCCGTAGAGGGCATCGCGGGTGACGTCACCCCGCGACAGGGCACCGGCCAACAGGACGTGCCGGCCCGGCGTTCCGTCGTCCCCGTCCGGGAAGGCCACGTAGAGGGACGTGTCGCGGAAGGGAACCCAGACCTGGATCACCCCGGGCTGCTTCACGGTGCTCACCGTTGCCTCCGGGCTCGCTGCCGCCTCCGCCGTCACGCCAGGGTCCCTGTCGTCTCCGGGTAGAGCCGTACGTACGCCTCGGCCATGGTCGCGTGCGTCAGGCCCAGGTTCGGGCCGGCGTTCCGCTTCAGCTGTACGCCCCGGCGCTTGGCGAGGTCGGTGTAGTAGTCCCACATGTGCTGCTGGGCGGCCAGGCACTCCATCGCCTTGCGCTTCTTGTCGAAGACGGAGGTGATGTCCAGCAGGACGTTCGGCTTGAAGTCGCACTGCTCCGGCTGGTGCGGCTCGAAGAA
Source organism: Streptomyces sp. NPDC020898 (assembly GCF_044333925.1). Taxonomy (NCBI): domain Bacteria; kingdom Bacillati; phylum Actinomycetota; class Actinomycetes; order Kitasatosporales; family Streptomycetaceae; genus Streptomyces; species Streptomyces sp. NPDC020898. Next base: position 64,038 of record NZ_JBIRRV010000007.1, on the reverse strand, counting down.
GAACACCGGGGGAGCGCCGAGGGGTTCACCGGGCGCCTCGTAGCCGATCGCCTGGGCGAGCACACGCGCCTGGAGCGCCATCCGGGAGGCCGCCGGGTGGTCGCCGTTGTACGGGTCGGCCGGCGGGTGGGTGAGCACGACGGTGGGGTCGGCCTCGCGGTAGACCCGGACGATGCGGTCCACCAGCTCCGGCGTCTCGATGAGCGGATAGTCCCCGGCGTCCAGGAACTCGATCTCCGCACCCAGCGCCGCGGCGGCGCTCGAAGCCTCCGCCCGGCGCAGCTCCTTGATCTCGTCGAGGCCGAGGCCGTCCCGCCAGGCGCGGGCCGACTCCCCGCGCTCACCGAAGCTCAGGCACAGCACCTTGGCACGCTGCCCGCGTTCGGCGGCCAGGGCGATGGCGCCGCCGGCCCGCCAGACGAAGTCGCCGGCGTGGGCGCTGATCACCAGCAGTGACCCTTCGGACGGGCTGGAGGTGTTGGGGGGCATCGGGGCTCCTTGGGCTTGCGGAATGAGAGTGTGACCGTCAGGTTCCGGCCGCGTCGGAGTCCTGGGCCGTCTTCCTGGCCCAGGCGACTTCGAGCTTGCCGGTCGGGGTCCGTGGCAGGGCATCCGTGAGGACGACGGAACGCGGCACCTTGTAGCCGGCGAGGCTCCGGCGGGCCCAGTCGCGCAGTTCCTCGCCGGTGACGGCGGTGCCCGGCGGGACCGCGACGACGGCTGCCACCCGCTCGCCCCAGGTCTCGTCGGGGACGCCGACGACGACGCAGTCCGTCACACCGGGGTGCGTGAGCAGGACGCTCTCCACTTCCTGGGGGTGCACCTTCTCCCCGCCCGTGTTGATCACGCCGGAACCGCGTCCGAGGAAACGGATGGCGCCGTCGGCCTCGATGCGAGCCAGGTCGCCGGGGATCGCGTACCGGACCCCCTCGATGGTGCGGTAGGCCTTCGCGCTCTTGTCGGTGTCCTTGTAGTAGCCGAGCGGCATGGGCCCGCAGTAGGCGAGGACACCCGTCTCGTCGCTGCCGGGCTCGAGGAAGCGGTCATCGGAGCCGATCACCCGCGTCGCGGGAACGGGGCGGAAACGCGAGGGCAGATCCTCTACCGAGGAGGTGATCGCGAAGGCGAAAGGGCCTCCTTCGCTCGATGCGATGGCTTCGGTGATCGTGACGTCGGCACGCTCGTGCAGCGCTCTTTTGAGGGGATCGCTGAGCGCGGTGCCGGAGCTGATCATCCCGCGCAACGAGCGCAGGTCGTGCGGCGTCCCGGCTTTCTCAGCCCGCAGGAGTTCGTCGACGAGTGGGCGGCACACCGCGTTGCCCGCGATGATCGCCGTGTCCACCTGCTGCTCGGCGATCATGTGCCAGACATGTTCCGGGTCGAGGCCGCCCGATCGTGCGGTGACCGCCCGGCCTCCTGTCATCAGGGCGCCCATGGTGTTGAACAGCCCGGTGGCGTGCATCAGGGGTACGACGGGCATGGTGGTCGGCGCGCGGCCTTCGTGGCGTGCCTTGACGGCGATGGCCACGGCTTCGTCGAGGGTCGCGGGGAGTTCGGTGACTCCGAGCGGGTGGTAGTACGGGACCACGTGCGCGCGCAGCAGATCGCTCAGCTGCCACATGACGCCCTTGGGCTTGCCCGTGGTCCCGCCGGTGTACATGAACAGCTGGTCCGTTCCGGGCCGTCGCTGCGGCTCGCGCGGCGCGTGCGCCGTCAATAGCTCCTCCAGTTCGGGCACGACGGGCCCGCCCGGACCGTCCGCGGGCGGCTCGCCCACCCTCACCAGCAGCTTCAGTGTGCGCACATGCTTCGCGGCATGCGTGACCCGGTCGGCCAGGGCACCGTTGAAGACGACCGCGGCCGCGTCGGCGTCGGTCAGGAGTTCGGAGAGTTCCTCGCCCGTGTAGCGGTAGTTGGCGTTCACCGGCACGGCGCCGAGTTTGAAGGCGGCGAAGACGGTCTCCAGGTAGGCGGCGCCGTTGTACAGGTAGCAGGCCACGGTGTCGCCCTCGCCCACCCCGGCCGATTCCAGTGCGGCGGCCAGCCGTGACGCGCGCTCGTCGAACTCCCGGTACGTGGTTTCACGACCGGGCTCCGTGATGGCGACGGCATCGGGCAGCGCGCGGCAGACCGCCTCCCAGATCGTGCCGATGGACACGTCCACGTCTCGGACCTCCTCGTCCTCGATGGCTTGCGCGAAGCGCACGGCCGAACAGGCCGCTCGTACGGCCCCGTGGATCCTTCGGGGGAGTAACGATCCACGGGGCTCCCCCTCAACCTAGGCAGGCGGCCTCACCGTGGGGAACGCGCGCAATGACTGAACCGGCTCGGCCCTTCGACCTGCCGATGAACAGGTCGAATGACGTAGACCCGCCCCGAATCCACCGGGCTACGATGCAGCGGGGCTGGGTTCGCCGCTCGTCAACGACGACGATACTGAGGAGATCGGTCATGTCCGGATCGCCGTCGCCGTCGCCGCTCGTGGGCTGGGACGATGTCGCCGCCGTCGCACCGGACGGTCTCGCGGTCCTCGACTGCGCGGGCCGCTTCGTCCGGCTGAACCCGGCGGCGGTCGCGTTGTGCGGCGCGGGCGAGGAGGCCGAACTGCTCGGTACGCCGGCCCCGTTCGCGCTGGTGGCGGGGGGCGCCACGTGTCAGGCGGGGCTGCTGGAGTACCAGTCGGACGAGCAGGTGGCCCACTGGATGCCCGCCTCCGGAACCCGGCGCGAGTTCGCCTACCGGGCCCGTCGCCTGCCGGCCGACCCCACGTTCACGATTGTGTCGTTCCGCGACGTGACCGACGAACGGCATCGGCAGCGCAGGATCGCGGCGATCGCCCAGACGTCGATCGCACTGGCCGCGGAGGGGTCGCTCGGCTCGACCCTGGACGCCGTGGCCCAGCAGATCGTCCAGGCCGACGGCCTGGCCGGCGCGCAGATCCTCATCCTGGACGGCACGGGCCGGGAACTGCGGCTGATGGGTTCCGCGGGGCTGCGGCACTGGGACGCGTTCCTCGACCGTCTGCTGGAGTGCCAGGACCGGGGCGCCCGGCTGAGCATGCTGGACGCCTTGAGGGAGCGCGAGCCGATCGTCGTCCCTCACCGGTGGGCCCAGATCCTCGCGGACCCGGCCTGGGCACCGCTGCACGCCTACCTCGGCGAGCTGAACTGGGACTCCTTCGTCAGCGTCCCGCTGATGGCCCGCGGCCGTCCCGAAGGCGTGCTGAACGCGTACTTCGCGCCCGGGCAGGAGATCGGCGGCCGGACCCTGGAGTTCCTCGCCGCCATGGCGGAACAGGCCGCCCTCGCCGTCGACTACGCCGCGCTGCTGCAGCGCGAGCGCGAAGGGGCCCGTCGCAACGAACGCCAGCGCCTCGCCCGCGATCTGCACGACTCGATCGTCCAGCAGGTCTTCTCCATCGGCATGCAGGCCAACGCCGTCGGAGTACTGGGCGCGCGCGGCGGACCGGTTCCCGCGGAGGCCGTCCGCGCCTTCGCGGAGGAGATCGGAGCGCTCTCGCAGACCGTCCGCGCCGACCTCCGCGCGATGGTGCACGAACTGCGCCCGTCCTCCTCCACCCGGCTCGGCCTGGAAGACGCGGTGAGCGCGCTCGTCAAGAGCACCGAGAACCGGACAGGTCTCGCCATCCGGCTCCTGTACGGAAAGGAAGTGACCGACGTCGAACCGGAACTGGCCGAGGACATGTACCGGATCGTCGCGGAGGCCATCCACAACGTGGTCAAGCACGCGGAGGCCACCACGGTCACCATCCGCCTCGGTGTACGCGACCACACCCTGACCGCGAGCGTCCGCGACGACGGTCGCGGACTGCCGGAACCCGGCGGGGAGGGCCGCCGGACGGCCGGTACTGGCTGGGACCACGGCTACGGACTGACGACCATGCGGGAGAGGGCGGAGCGATGGGGCGGCACCATGAGGATCAGAGCCGGCACGAAGAGCGGCACGACCGTGCGGATCGTCATACCCCTCCCCGTACGGGTGCCGGAGCTGCCTCCCACGGCCTCGGACGGCTCCCGGAGCAACCCACCGGCGGTGCCGCTCCGGCAGGCGCCGGGCCCCGCGCCGTCCGCGTGCTGATCGTCGACGACCATGCCGTCGTACGCCGCGGAATCCGCGCCTATCTGGAGGTCCTGGACGACATGGAGGTGGCCGCGGAAGCCGCGGACGGGCAGGAGGCGCTCACCAGGCTGGACTCGATGGCAGCGCATCGGGAACTTCCGGACGTGGTGCTGATCGACCTGCTGATGCCGAAGCTGGACGGGGTGACGGCGATCGGGATGATCAAGAAGCGCCACCCTGATGTCCGGGTCGTGGTGCTGACCAGTTTCGGCGAGATGGAACGTGTCCACGCCGCGCTGGAGCAGGGCGCCGCCGGCTACCTGCTCAAGGACGCCGAAGCGGGTGAAGTGGTCGCCGCGATCCGCGCGGCCGCCTGCGGCGAGGTCTACCTCGATCCCGCGGTGGCCAGGGGACTCACCCGGGAGATCGTCTCTCCGCCGACCGGCCTGGCCTCGCTCACCGGCCGGGAACGCGATGTCCTCGTCCTTGTTGCCGAAGGACGGTCGAACCAGCAGATCGCCGACGAACTGGTGATCAGTGAGCGCACCGCCCGCACCCACGTGAGCAACGTGCTGCGCAAACTCCGGCTCACGTCACGGACCCAGGCCGCACTCCTCGCCGTACGACAGGGACTGGTACCGCCGCGCGGCTGACTGCCGCAGAGGGGCGGTGCCGCGACGGATGTCCCGGAGCGGCCGGGACACAGGTCGGCGGCAGGTGCCGTCATCGGCGGGATTCCCGCGGGCCCGGGCGTTCCTACGCTCAGGGAGTTCGCTGTACCGGCTTCCAGCTCAGGAGGACATCATGCTCGACGGCCGAGTCGCCATCGTGACGGGAGCGGGCCGGGGCCTGGGACGGGCCTACGCCCGTGCGCTGGGGGCGGCGGGTGCCGCCGTCGTGGTGAACGACCTGGACGCCGAGGTGGCCGAGGAGACGGCCGACGCGATCACGGGCGCGGGCGGGGCGGCCGTCGCCCAGGTCGGCGCGGTCGGCGGTGCCGAGTTCGCCGACGCGCTGGTGCGGCGCGCGGTCGACGAGTTCGGCCGCCTCGACGTGATGATCAGCAACGCCGGCGCGTTGCGCGACAGGACCCTGCGCAACACCACCGACGACGACTTCGACCTCGTCGTCACCAGTCACTTGCGCGGTACGTTCACCTGCGGCCGCGCCGCGGCGGCCCGCTTTCGCGAACAGGGCGAGGGCGGCCGGCTCATCCTGGTGGGATCGCCCGCCGGACAGCGCGCCAGCTTCGGCCAGACCGCCTACTCGGCGTCCAAGGGAGCGATCGTCGCCATGACGCGTACCTGGGCGGTCGAGCTCGCGAAGATCGGCGTCACCGTCAACGCCATCGTGCCGACCGCGCTGACCCGCATGGTCGCGACCATCCCCACCCTCGGGGACCTGGTCGCCAAGGTCGAAGCGGGGGAGCCGGTTCCCGAGGCGGCCCGACGGCAGGGCCTGGGGTCGCCGGACGACGTCGCACCGGTCATCGTGTACCTGGCGTCGAAGGAGTCGGCCCACATCACCGGACAGGCCATCGCGGCCGGGGGCGACCGGATCGCCCTGTGGACGCACCCCGGCGAGGTCGACGAGCAGTTCCGGCCGGGCGGCTGGACCACCGAGTCGGTCGGTGAGCTGTTCGCCGGTGCCTATGCGGACCGGCTGCAGGAGTTCAGGCCCACGCCGCTCGATCTCGAAGCCATCGAGCACGCGTGAGGGCCGGCGAGCATGCGTGACGCGCACCGGACGGGTGTCCGTTCACGGTCTGTCGTCTCAGGCGTGCGGTACTGCGGAGACACGGGCGAAGTCCGCGCTGATGTCTCCCGCGGTCTGCAGCAGCAGCGGCAGATGCGCCTCCACGAGCCGCTCGACCGAAGTCTCGGCCGCATGGCAGTTCACGTTGAGGGCCGCGATGACCCGGCCGGAGCCGTCCCGCAGCGGGGCCGCGACCGACCGGATGCCGAGCGCCAACTGTTCATCGGTCAGCGCCCAGCCACGGGCCCGCACCTCCCGCAGGACCGCGTCGCGTTCCTCCCGGTCGGGCTGCCGGCGCGGCGTCACCCCCGAGCGCGAGGGTTCGGCGAGCACCCGCGTCAGTTCATCGGCCGACAGGGCCGCGAGCAGCACTTTGCCCAAGGAGGTCTGCAATGCCGGGAAGCGCGTTCCGATCCGCACCGACAGGGTCACCAGCTTGGGGACGGCCACCCGGGCGACGTAGATGATGTCCGATCCGTCCAGTTGGGCCACGGAGCACGACTCGTCGGTCCGCTCCACCAGCCGCTCCATATGGGGTCGCGCGATGTCCCACAAACCCATGGACTGCACGTAGGCGACCCCGAGTTCGAGCACTCTCGGCGTCAGTGCGAACCCCGTCTCGCCCGAACGGACATAGCCGAGTTCTTCGAGGGTGAGCAGAATCCGGCGGGCGGTCGGCCTGGCGAGTCCGGTCGCGCCGGCGACCTGGGACAGCGACATCTGGGGTTGTCCGGGCCGGAACGCGGCGATGACCTCCAGGCCCCGGGCCAGCGCCTCGATGAAGTCCGGTCCTGCTCCCTGGCGTGGCACGTGACTCCTCGGCTGCCGTCCGGCTGGGGTATCTGCTTCAGCCTAGCGGGCGTCCGTGGTGCGGATAACTGTCCGTTGATCAGAACCCGGACGGTCCTCAGCCTTTCTTCCACTTGATCCCTTGGAGAGCCGCATGTCCGAGAAACTCGCAACAGAACCAGCACAGACCCGGGCGGACGCCGTTCGGACCGGGCTGTTCATCGACGGCAAAACCGTCGAGACCGACAGCTGGTCAGCCGTCCACGACCCGGCCGCCCCCGACCGGATCGTCGGCCATGCCGCCGCGGCGACCCCCGGCCAGGCCCGCGCGGCGGTGGCGGCCGCGGACGCGGCGTTCCCCGCCTGGGCCGCGATGCCCGCCCGCCGACGAGCGGAGATCATCGGCCAGGCGCTCACCCTGCTCGACGACAGCGCGGCCGATCGTGCGGCCCTGATGACCCGCGAGAACGGCAAGATCGCCTTCGAGAGCCAGATCGAGATGGGGGTCTTCGTCGCGCGGACCCGGGCGGCGATGGAACTGGTCGACTCCCTCGACCGGGTACGGCACCTCGACGGCCCGCCGCTGACCTCGCGCATCCACCGGCTGCCCATGGGCGTGGTCACCATCATCGTGCCGTTCAACTGGCCGATCGCGATCCTCGGAGCGAGCCTGCCGTACGCGCTGCTGGCCGGGAACACCGTCGTGGTCAAGCCGCCGCCCACCGTGCCGCTGGCCATGGTCCGCACCCTGGAACTGTTCGCCGCGGGACTCCCCGCCGGAGTGCTGAACGTCGTGACCGGCACGAACGAAGCGGTCGCCCCCCTGCTCACCGATCCCCGGGTCCGGAAGATCGTGTTCACCGGCAGCACGGCCGCAGGCAAGAACATCATGACCGCCGCCGCACAGAACCTGGCTTCGGTGACGCTCGAACTCGGCGGCAACGACCCCGCGATCGTCCTGGACGACGCCGACCTCGACCAGGAGCACATCGGACGGCTCGTCCAGGGCGTGTTCCTGACGAGCGGCCAGGTCTGCATGGCAGTGAAGCGGCTGTACGTCCACCGGTCCCGCTACGACGAACTCGTCGACGCGCTCGCCGCGGCCCTCGACACCCAGCGGGTGGGCCCCGGCGCAGATCCCGCCTCGACCATGGGCCCGCTCAACAGTGCCGCCCAGCGCGACAAGGTCACCGCCATGCTGGCCGAGGCGGCCGACGCCGGAGCCGAGATCCGTGAACTGGGCACCCTGGCCCCCGGCGCCGCCTCCTCCGGAGGACACTTCCTGCGTCCCGCCCTCGTCCTCGATCCCGACCCCGGCCTGCGGATCGTCACCGAGGAGCAGTTCGGCCCCGCCCTGCCGATCCTGCCTTTCGACGACGTCGATTCCGTACTGGACCGGGTCAACAACGACTGGTCGGGGCTGTGCTCCTCGGTCTGGAGCACCGACCCCGCCCGCGCGGCGGCCCTCGCCGAGCGGTTGCGCACCGGCACCACCTGGATCAACCACGCCAACGCCGTCGCGTGCGACGACCGGGCTCCCTTCGGCGGCTTCCGCCAGAGCGGCATCGGACGCGAAATGGGCCCGGAGGGCCTGCTCTCCTTCACCGAACCGCACACCATCACCGTGCAGGGCTAGGACGGTCCGGGCTTGGCCACGTGCAGGGCGGAGGGATGCCCTGGTCGGTTAGGGTCGCCTCGTAGCGGACCGAGCGGCTCCGTCCCGGTGAAATCGATTGGCCTGGAGTGCAGGTCAGAGGCGTGTTCTGGGGGCACAGTGCGATTGAGAGTGGAGTTCACGACCGAGCCCTTCGATCTGGACGAGGCGCCCGAACACGCGCTGGTCGCCCGCGAGGTCATCGAGGCGGCCGAGCTGGACGCGGTGGACGTCGGCCCGTTCGGCAACACCGCCGAGGGGCGCGCCGACGCCGTGCTCACCGCCCTGGACGCGCTGCTGCGCAGGACCCTGGAGGCGGGCGCGACCCGGATCTCGCTCCAGGTCAACGTGATCGACGGGGAGGGCGGCAAGTGACCGGCGCGGGGGGCGGGTCCGCCGACATGGCCTTCATCGCGGCCGTGAAGCCGCTGGTCGACGCCATGGGCGGCGAGCTGGTCCCGCCCGACGAGGCCGGTCCCGACGACGTCGTGCTCGCCTGGGAGGGTGCCGACGTGGTCGCCGTACGCCTGCCGCAGCTCGCCGACTCGCTCGATCACATCCTGGCCGCCCTGGAGCGCAAGCGCGGCAAACCGCTGGCCGAGCTGGACCGCAAGGCCAAGCAGGAGGTCGTACGGATACTTGAGGCGCGCGGCGCCTTCTCCGTGCGGCACGGGGTCGAGACCGTGGCGGGCGCCCTCGGGGTGAGCCGCTTCACGGTCTACAACTACCTGAACCGCGAGAAAGAGGCCTGACGGCCTTGATGCGGGGGCTTCGTAACCCGGAATTTTCAACAAAGTGTTGACGCCTTGTCGCCGGAAGGCGTTAGCTGTGCGAAGCCCGTCCAGCACGCACAAGGCCACGGAGGCTTGCCGTGACGTCGAGTACGTCGAGTACGACCCCCGGCGGCCTCGCCCGGTTCAACGCCCTGGCGGAGTCCGCGGCCCGCGCCGCCCTCCACGAGGCCTGCGCCTCGACGGCCTGGGGACGGCACCTGCTCGCCGGGCGCCCGTACGCCACCGCCGAGGACCTGTACGAGGCGAGTGATGCCGCGATGGCAGAACTGACCGCCGACGACCTCGCCGAGGCGATGGCCGGCCACCCGCCGATCGGCCGCCCGAAGCCCGGTGACCCGACCTCGGCCCGCGAGCAGCGCGGGATGGCCGGCGTCTCCGAGGAGCTGAAGGCGGAGATGCTCGAACTGAACCTGGCCTACCAGGAGCGCTTCGGCCATGTCTTCCTGATCTGCGCGACCGGCCGGACCGGCGAACAGATGCGCGACGCGGTCAGGGAACGGATCGGGAACACGCCGGAGGAGGAGCGGGAGATCGTCCGCACCGAACTGGGCAAGATCAACCGCATCCGGCTCGGCACCCTCGTACAGGAAGATCGATAAGAGACATGAGCACCGACCCCACCGCCTTCGTCGCCTCCGTGTCCACGCACATCCTGGACACCAGCGTCGGCCGTCCGGCCGCGGGCGTCGCCGTCCGGCTGGCCGCGCGCACCGGTCGGAAGGCGGACTGGCGGGCGCTCGGCGGGTCCGCGACCGACGCGGACGGGCGGTGCAAGGACCTGCCGGCGCTGCCGGAGGGCACGACCCACGTGCGGCTCGACTTCGAGGTCGAGCCGTACCTGGAGAAGAAACAGGCCGATGCGCAGCAGGACGCCCCCGCGAATCGGGACAGCGGTGCGGCGGGAGCGTTCTTCCCGGAGGTGACGATCACGTTCGCCGTCGTACCGGGCGAGCACTTCCACGTACCGCTGCTGCTCAACCCGTTCGGCTACTCCGTATACCGAGGGAGCTAGCAGCACCATGACCGATTACCCGAACCCGGCCCGGCCCGTCTTTCTCGGCCAGAACCAGTACGGCAAGGCCGAGAACCGCGTCGTGCGCGTCACCCGCGACGGCGCCACCCACCACATCAAGGACCTCAACGTGTCCGTGTCGCTCTCCGGCGACATGGACGAGGTCCACCTCTCCGGCTCGAACGCGAACGTCCTGCCGACGGACACCACGAAGAACACGGTGTACGCCTTCGCCAAGGAACACGGCATCGACTCCGCCGAGCAGTTCGGCATCCACCTGGCCCGCCACTTCGTGAGCAGCCAGGAGCCGATCAAGAAGGCGCGCATCCGGATCGAGGAGTACTCCTGGGACCGGATCGCGACGGACGGCGAGGGCGAGCACTCCTTCGTCCGGCAGGGCCAGGAGACCCGGGTCGCGCAGATCACGTACGACGGCTCGTCGTGGGAGGTCGTGTCGGGGCTCAAGGACCTCACCGTGCTGAACTCGACGGACTCCGAGTTCTGGGGCTACGTCAAGGACAAGTACACGACGCTCCCCGAGGCGTACGACCGCGTCCTGGCGACCCAGGTGTCCGCGCGCTGGCGCTTCAACTGGTCCGACGAGGCACAGGAGATGCCGGACTGGGAGGAGTCGTACGAGCAGACCCGGAAGCACCTGCTGGCGGCCTTCGCGGAGACCTACTCGCTCTCGCTCCAGCAGACCCTCTTCCAGATGGGCGCGCGGATCATCGAGCGGCGGGAGGAGATCGACGAGGTTCGTTTCGCTCTCCCCAACAAGCACCATTTCCTTGTGGACTTGAAGCCGTTCGGGTTGAAGAACGACAACGAGGTGTACTTCGCCGCCGACCGGCCCTACGGCCTGATCGAGGGCACGATCCTGCGTGACGGCGCCGACGCACGCATCCCCGCCGACCTCACCAACCTCTGAGACCTCTAAGGACGTTCGTACGATGGTTCAGCGCACCGTCATCGAGAACTGCGCGATCGCGACCGTGGACGCCACCGACACCGAGTACGCGTCCGGTCATGTGGTGATCGCGGGCAACCGCATCGAGTCGCTCGGCGCGGGCAAAGCCCCCGAGGGACTGGCGGACGTGGTCCGGCGCATCGACGCGAGCGGTCACCTCGTGACCCCCGGCCTGGTCAACTCGCATCACCACTTCTACCAGTGGATCACCCGGGGCCTGGCCACCGACCACAACCTCTTCAACTGGCTGGTGGCGCTGTACCCGACGTGGGCACGCATCGACGAGCCGATGGTCCGCGCGGCGGCGCAGGGCTCGCTCGCCATGATGGCCCGCGGCGGCGTCACGATGGCCACGGACCACCACTACGTCTTCCCGAAGGACTCCGGCGACCTGTCCGGGGCGATCATTGGCGCGGCCCGCGAGATGGGCGTCCGCTTCACCCTCGCCCGCGGCTCGATGGACCGCAGCGAGAAGGACGGCGGCCTGCCCCCGGACTTCGCCGTCGAGACCCTGGAGGGCGCGCTCGCCGCCACCGAGGCCACGGTCGACGAGCACCACGATCCGTCCTTCGACTCCATGACCCACGTTGCCGTGGCCCCCTGCTCGCCGTTCTCCGTCTCGACCGAACTGATGCGAGAGGGCGCGGAGTTGGCGCGGCGCAAGGGCGTTCGGCTGCACACGCACGGATCGGAGACGGTCGAGGAGGAGCAGTTCTGCAAGGAGCTGTTCGGCATGGGCCCGACCGACTACTTCGAGTCCACCGGCTGGCTCGGCGAGGACGTGTGGATGGCGCACTGCGTCCACATGAACGACTCGGACATCGCCGCCTTCGCCCGTACGAAGACGGGTGTGGCCCACTGTCCGTCCTCCAACGCCCGCCTGGCGGCAGGGATCGCACGCGTCCCCGACATGCTCGCGGCCGGCGTCCCGGTCGGCCTCGGTGTCGACGGCACCGCGTCCAACGAGTCAGGCGAACTCCATACCGAACTGCGCAACGCCCTCCTCATCAACCGCCTCGGAGCGCACCGGGAAGCGGCTCTGAACGCCCGTCAGGCGCTGCGCCTCGGGACGTACGGCGGCGCCCAAGTGCTGGGCAGGGCGCGGGAGACGGGCTCGCTGGAGCCGGGCAAACTCGCCGACCTGGTCCTCTGGAACCTGGACACCCTGGCCCACGCGTCGATCGCCGACCCGGTCACCGCCCTCGTCTTCGGCGCGGCGGCCCCGGTCACCGCGTCCTTCGTGAACGGCGAACAGATCGTCGAGAACGGGCGGTTGCTGCACGTCGACGAGGACGAGATCGCCCGCTCGACGAGGGCGGAGGCCCGGCGGCTGGCCGCGATCGCGGCGGGAGCCTGAAACAGGGGGGCCAGGGGGCCAGTGGGGCCGAAAATACCTCCGGCCGAGGGGGACGGCCCTCGGCCGGAGTCCTGCCGTCACAGTTGATCAGCCGATGCGGTAGCCGATCAGCTGATCAGCCGATGTAGTAGCTGTCCCCGTACACCTTCCAGTCGAGCGGCGGATCCAGGTCCAGATTCCCCTGGTCGAGGAAGACGCGCTGGGCGGTGTCCACGCGGCTGGTGTCCTCGTGGGCGGCTTCCTGTTCCATCGCCCACACACGGGCGTCGAGGAAGGCGTTCAGGTACGTCGTCTCGTTGCCGCCGGCGGCCGGGACGGCCGCGTTCGCGCGGGCCCGCTCGCAGATCCCGCCGAAGGCGAGGCCGTCCGTGCCGGGGCCGTGCATGACCATGGCGTCGTAGTACGCGAACTGGCCCAGCGTGCCGACGCCGTCCTGCTTGGCGCGGGCGACGGCCGGGGCGAAGTAGGCACGGTCGCGCTCGTCGTCCTGGGCCTTCCGGAACACGGACGTCTTGGCGGCCTCGCGCCAGGAGGCGGCGAACCCCGGGTCGAGGCCGTCGTGCGAGTCCGTCCCGTCCACCGCGCGCAGCGCGGGCAGATAGGCGGCCAGCACGTTGTCCGGGTCCCGCTCGGTGTACAGCTCGACGAGGGCGAGCATGTCGCTCGTACCGGAGCAGAAGCCGATGATCCCGGCGGTGTAGCCGCGCCCGTCGCCGATGTCCTGGATGAACGCGTACTGCGCCCGCCAGTCCAGGGACGAGTTCTCCGCGCTGCACACCAGCCGCATCGCGATGTCCTTCTTGGCCGGATCGTCGAGTCCGCTGCCGGTCGCGCCACTCGCCCCCGTCGACTCGGCCGTCTCGCCGAACGCGACACGCTGGGTGGTCACAATCGCGGTGGCGCCGAGCGCGGCCAGCAACGTACGACGGGCGGCGGCTCTGTGCAGTATCGGCACGTGGTCTCCAAACAGGGCGCGACGGGAAGAGGTCGAGGGTCGCGCGCCAAGTGGGGAATGCCGTGGGGTGAGGGTAGGAGGCCGCTGTGAGTACCGGTCAGAGGCCGAACAGCTCCGGCTCCGAGGCCAGCGTGCGGAAGTACTCCTTCGGGTCCGCGACCAGCTTGCGCGCCCTGAGGTCCATCAGCCCGGCGACCGCCGTGATCTCCGCGGCGACCGTGCCGTCGGTCTTGCGGATCGTCTGGCGGATACGGAACGTCTTGCCCTCGCCCCAGGTGAAGTCGCACGTCACCTCGACCTCGTCGCCGGCGCGCAACTCGCGCTGGAAACGGATGTTCGTCTCCAGGGCCACCGGACCCACGCCCTCGGACATCAGCCCGGCCTGGCTGACCCCGGCCGCGTGGAGCAACGACCAGCGGGCGTGCTCCGCGTAGTTGACGTACACGCTCTGGTTGAGGTGTCCCTGCACATCGGTCTCGTACCCGCGGACGGTCACCGGGACGGAAAACGGTTCGGCCACGACTTCCCCTTCATGACGGACAGCTCTGCGGCGGACAGGATGGCCGCAAGCGTACTGAGCGGTTGCTCACGGCCGTCAACTGCCCCTGCCCCAGCCGGTGTTCCGCTCCCCGAGCCGTCACGCCCGCCGTGGCGACGCCAGCAGATAGCGGGCGCCGGTCCGCGGCTCGGTGTGCTCGCCGGCCTGCCAGCCCGCCTTCTCCAGCGTGGCCGCGCAGGCCCGCAGCGCGTCACCGTCGGGCTCGCGCACGGCGACGGCCTCCGGCTGCGGGGTCGCCCGCACCCGGTAACCACCGCCGCTCCCGCTCCCGCCCCCGTTCGCCGGGTGGTGGCCGGCCGCCTCCAGTGCCAGCGCGGCGGCCTGCACCAGATGCGTACGCTCCCAGCCGCAGGGACGGTCCGTGGCCCCGTCCCTGTTGGTCATCCGGCGCAGCTCCAGCAGCCCCTGCCAGGCACTGTGCACCTCGCGCGTCCGGGCGGGCCCGGCAGCCGGTATCTCCTCCTCGCCGCCCACCCGCGCCGTGAACACCCCGGCGGCCCCGGAAGCGGTGGCCGCGGTGGACGTGGGGACAGCCTCGGGGGCGGTCTGTGTGACCGGGCGCTGCCCTTCCTCCCGTATGCGGTGGCCGGTCGGCGTCAGGAAGTGATCGTGCGGGGGTCGCGGGTGCCGGAAGGCGAGCCCGCGCTTCACCAGTGCGGCGAGCTGGAACTCCGTACCCCGCAGCCGTCCGGTGACGGGGTCGGCGGCGTCGATGACGCGTCGCTGGGCGGCGGTCGGCGGTCGTGTCATGGGCGCACTCCTCCCCGGGGCAGGCTGTCCGAACGGGTCGAATTGATCGATTCGACCCGTTCGAAGACTACGACCCGGGTCTGACATCGCGGGCCCAGCGCTCCAGCTCAGCGAACTCGCGCTCCCGCAGACCCTTGCGCGGGTCGATCCGCAGGAGCAGCGCCTGTCCTGCGTGATGCTCGGCCACATGGCGGACGTCGAGGTCGGTGATCATGTCGTCGACCCAGGCGAAGGGGCGCCCGTCGGCCCACTCCACGACGCGTCGCGTCTTCCAGTAGAGCCCGTCGGGTTCCTCGGCGAACAGGTTGGTGAACTCGATGACCGGCAGGTCGGTCGGCAGCCCGATCACCGGGCCGATCATCTTGTTCGCGCCGTGCATCCAGGTCGTGGCCCACGCCAGGTCGTACGGCAGGGCGAGCAGCCGGGCGCCGTGCCCCGGGTGCAGCCGTATCCGCAGACCCCGGCGCAGCCGCCGGGAGCCCGGTTTCTGCCGGGCGGACCAGTTCACGGGGTGCATCCGGCGGGTCACATAGCCGCGCGGGCGCAGGAGCCGGGCGCGGAACGGGTTGAGGGGGCCGTCGACGTCGAGGAGGAGCAGCGGTCGCTCTGTCATGAGGACGGGATACCCATGACGGACGGCGGTCGACCACCGCCCCGCCGGCCGCTACTGCCGATAACCGCTCAGGAACCGCCCGATCCTGCTGATCGCCACGTCCAGGTCGTCCGCGTACGGGAGGGTGAGGATGCGGAAGTGGTCGGGGGACGGCCAGTTGAAGCCCGTACCCTGCACGACCTGGATCTTCTCCTGGAGGAGCAGGTCCAGGACGAACTTCTCGTCGTCGTGGATCTTGTGCACCTTGGGGTCCAGGCGCGGGAACGCGTACAGCGAGCCCTTCGGCTTCACGCACGACACCCCCGGGATCTCGTTGAGCTTCTCCCAGGCCACGGTGCGCTGTTCGTACAGGCGCCCACCCGGGGCGGTCAGCTCGTGGATGGACTGGCGGCCGCCGAGCGCGGCCTGGATGGCGTACTGCGCGGGCGCGTTGGCGCACAGCCGCATGGAGGCCAGCATGGTGAGGCCCTCGATGTAGTTCTTCGCGTGCTGCTTCGGACCGGTGATCACCAGCCAGCCCGAGCGGAAGCCGGCCACCCGGTACGTCTTCGACAGACCGCAGAAGGTCAGGACGACCAGGTCGGGGGCGAGCGCGGCGACCGAGTGGTGCACGGCGTCGTCGTACAGGATCTGGTCGTAGATCTCGTCGGCGAAGACCATCAGGCCGTGCCGGCGGGCCAGGTCGAGGATGCCCTCGATGATCTCCTTCGGGTAGACGGCGCCGGTGGGGTTGTTCGGGTTGATGATGACCACGGCCTTGGTGCGGTCGGTGATCTTCGAGGCCATGTCGTCCAGGTCCGGATACCAGTCGGCCTGTTCGTCGCAGAGGTAGTGGACCGCCTTGCCGCCCGCGAGGGTCGTGACGGCCGTCCAGAGGGGGAAGTCCGGGGCGGGGATGAGGATTTCGTCGCCGTCTTCGACCAGCGCCTGTACGGACATCGAGATCAGCTCGGAGATGCCGTTGCCGAGGAAGACGTCGTCGACGCCGACCTCCAGGCCGAGCGTCTGGTAGCGCTGGGCGACCGCCCGGCGGGCGGAGAGGATGCCGCGCGAGTCGGTGTACCCGTGCGCCTGCGGCAGCATGCGGATCATGTCCTGGAGGATCTCCTCCGGCGCCTCGAAGCCGAACAGCGCGGGGTTGCCGGTGTTCAGGCGCAGTACACTGTGGCCCGCCTTCTCCAGCGCGTCCGCGTGCTCGATCACCGGGCCGCGGATCTCGTAACAGACCTCGCTGAGCTTGTTCGACTGCCGGAACTCCATGCGCTTACGCCCCTCCGGTTTGTGTGTTGCTTGGTTTTACCAAGTTCGAGCTTGGAAAGTCCAACGACATGTCTAGACTGCGTCGCATGTCACCACGCCGAAGCTACGACCAGTACTGTTCCGCCGCTCGCGCCCTCGACGTCGTCGGCGACCGCTGGACTCTCCTGATCGTCCGGGAGCTGCTGGCCGGTCCGCGCCGCTACACCGACCTCCACGCGGATCTGCCGGGCGTCAGCACGGACGTACTCGCCTCCCGGCTGAAGGACATGGAGCGCGACGGCCTCGCGAGCCGGCGCAGGCTGCCCCCGCCGGGCGCCGTGTACGTGTACGAACTCACCGGCCGGGGACGGGAGTTGCTGCCGGTGCTCCAGGCGCTGGGGGAGTGGGGCGCGCCCGAGCTGGGCGAGCGACGGGCCACGGACGCCGTACGCGCACACTGGTTCGCGCTGCCGCTGCTGCGCGGACTCGGTGACGTGGCTGGGGTGAGCGGCACTGGACTCGTCGAAGTCCGGCTGGAGGAGGGCGAGTTCCACCTGTACGTCGGCGCCGAGGACGTGCCGGTGTACGGGGCAGGGCCCGCCCCCGAGGAGCCCGACGCCCGCCTGTCGATGGACACCGGCACCTGTGCGGCGGTCGGCCGGGGGGACGTGAGCGTGCTGGACGCGGTCCGGAGCGGGCGTGTCGAGGTGACCGGCGAGGGGACGCTCGCCAAGGCCCTGCGGGAGGCCTGAGCGGGAGGCCTGAGCGTAGGCCCTGATACGGGACATGCCCGCCGCGCGACCGTGCGCGGCAGGCATGTTGACGGGCCGTCAGAGACTGGTCAGGCGCCCGGCGGAACCCGCCTCGGCCTGCCCGAGCCGCGGGTCAGGGCGTAACCGCCGACGCCCGCGAGGGCGGCCAGCGCACCGCCGATCGCCGTCCAGACCCAGCGGTCGGACCACCAGCCGGAGGACCAGCCGTCGTCGGGCTCGATGCTGGACAGCACCGCGGAGGTCGTCGAACTGTCCTCCGTGGCCTCGGACTTGACCGCGATCCCGGGCACCAGCGGCTCGGCCAGCGAGCCGTCCACGGCCGCCGAACCGCCGATGTCCAAGGAGTCGGCCCGCACTTCGGCGTCGACCGGCAGGCCGAGGTCGGAGGTCGCGAGGTTCACGGCCGTCAGCCGGACGTAGTACGTGCCCGGCAGCGGGTCGTTGGCCCACTGCTCCGACCAGGCGCGGACCGTGCGCAGGGTGCACGCCAGCTCCACGGACGCGGTGTTCGAGGCGGCGGTGCGGGTCTGGGCGCCGTACTGGCAGGCCTGGCGGCGCCGCAGACCGTCGTACACGTCGAGCTGCCAGGTCTCGGACGCGTGGGTGTCCGGCAGCTTCACCGTCGCCCTGACGGTGGGACGCTGGCCGGCGTCCGCGGGGAACGACCAGTACAGGTAGTCGCCCGCCGAGCCGCTCGCGGTGGCCTGCTCACCCTGGTCGATCTCCGTCGCCGTACGGAACGACGTGCCGGCCGAGGTGGGGGCCGAGCTGTCGTCCGAGGGGCTCGCGGAGGGCGTGGAGTCGGCGACGGCAGGGGTGGCCGCCAGCCCGAGCATCAGCACGGCCGTCCCCAACACGCGGGTACCGCTCATCAGTTGATCCTTGAGAGCTCTCATCACTCGCATCAGCTGGTCCTCCATACCGAGACCCGCAGACGCGAGATCCAGCCCCACAGGACACCCGTGAGGAAGCCGAACAGGATGAGCGCGCCGAGCAGCCACCAGCCGCGGCCGAGGCCGAAGGAGGCCACATCGCTCGCCTGGCTCGGGCCGTCGACGACGTCGACGGTCAGTTCGAGCGGCAGACCGGGCGTGGACGCCACGCCACCGGCCGCCGAGAAGGAGTTGGTGACCTGGAGACATACCGTCTCGGCGGCCGGCTTGTCCTCGTCGTCGGCCTCCGCCTTCGCATAGCGCAGACCGGTCGAGATGACATCGGTACGCCCGGTGCCGTTGCCCTCACCGCGGACGATCTCGCGTCCGTGCGCGGTCACCGCCCGCAGCAGCACCCCGTAGTCGGGGTTCACGGCCCGGTCCGCCGACACGCTGACGGAGGCGCGCAGTTCCTGCCCCGGCAGGACATCGACGCGGTACCAGCGCTGCTGGCCGAACTCCTCGCGGTCCGTGTAGAGACCGGACTTCACCGCCGGGGCGTCCGTGCATCCGGCGGCGCCCTCGACGGCCACCGGCGTCACCACCGGGTCGGCGGCGCGGACGACCAACTGGTTGACCTTGTCGGCGAGTTCGTCGGTGTGCTCGACCGACGTGTACGTTCCGCCGGTCGCCTCCGCGATACAGCTCAACTGCTGCCGCATCTTGGTGTTGGGGACCAGACCGAGGGTGTCGATGGTGAGACCGATGCCCTTGGCCGCGATCTCCCGGGCCACCTCGCACGGGTCGAGCGGCGCACAGGTGTCCTCGCCGTCACTGATCAGCACGATGCGCTTGGTGCCCTCGCCGCCGTCGAGGTCGTCGGCTGCCTTCAGCAGGGCGGGGCCGATCGGCGTCCACCCGGTGGGCGTGAGCGTCGCGACCGCCGTCTTGGCCTCGGTACGGTCGAGCGGGCCGACCGGGTAGAGCTGCGCGGTGTCCTTGCAGCCCTCCTTGCGGTCGTCGCCCGGGTAGTTGGCGCCCAGCGTGCGGATACCGAGCTGGACCTCCTCGGGGGTCGCGTCGAGCACCTCGTTGAACGCCTGCTTCGCCGCGGCCATCCGCGACTGGCCGTCGATGTCCTTCGCCCGCATCGAACCGCTGACGTCGAGAAGGAGGTTGACCTTGGGCGCGAGTGCGGTGGTTTCGTCGGCGACGGCTCCGGCCGGGACCGCGATCCCGGCCGCCAGGGCGGCGAGCAGGACGCAGGCGCCCGCCGCCAGCCGTTGTCTTGTGATCATCGGCGGATCCTATTGACCCGAGGTGCCCGGCTCCAAAGCGGGCCCCGTCAGCCACCCTCCCGCTTCATCTCTCCGAGCGGGTTGGGGAGTTCGGCCCACAGGTCCCCGGGCGTCCGAGGCGACAGCCGCATCAGCGTCAACGCCTTGGTGGGCAGGGGCTGTTCGAGCAGCGCGACAAGATCGGGCGTGCGCGGCAGGCCTCGTACGGCCGTCTCGAGGGCCTCTCGCAGTGCCGCCTCCGAACCGGCGGTGGCGCCCAGCGCGCCCGCCACCAGGGAACCGAACAGCTTGCGGCGCAGGGTGGGTTCGTCGTCGGTGACGATCCGTCCGGTCAGGTCCGGCGCCGGGATGCCGTGCCGGGCCAGCCGGGCCGGACTGACGCGGATGTCGGCGAGGTCGCGGTAGACCAGGCGCAGCGGGTCGTTGTCCGCCGACAGCACCACGAGCAGGTTCTGTCCGTGCGCCTCCAGGGCCACGCCCAGATCGAGCAGCCGCAGACCGACGGTGAGGGCGAGACGCGTGAACCCGGCCAGCCAGGAGGGGGATCGGGCGAGTTCCGTGGCGGCGAGGGCCCCCACAGGAACGACTCGCTCGCCGGCCGCCGCGTCCGCGTACAGATCCGGTGGCTCCCTCAACACCGCTGCCAGATCGGGGGAGTCGGCGGTGACCGCGCCGAGCGTGCGGGTGATGTGCAGCAGCCCGTCCAGACGCGCGGCCATCGACTCCATGAACGCCGAGACCGTCGCCGCCGTCTCGATCGAGTACGGCGAGATGTCCCGTACCGAGGAGGTGAGGCGGGCGCTCAACGCCGTCTTGAGGTGCGGGCCCCCGGCAGGGAGGGCGAGGCTGCGCAGGGACATCAAAGGATGCGCCGACAGCGCACCCGCACTCGGCAGGTCGAGCACATGCTCCGCCTGCCAGGGATGCACCGGAATGAGCGGACGCCCCCTGTCCCGCAGCCACTCGGGCCACTCGCCCCGCACGGCACGGTCGTCCGCCGCCACCAGCGCCAGCTCCACGACAGGCCGGTGCTCGGGCCCGTACGCGAGCTGCTCGGCCACCGAGAACCCGGGCCGGGAACGGCAGTTGGGGTGGAAGGGATGCCCGTCGACAACCCGCTGCTCCCACTCCCAGCTCGCCACCGGTGTCCGTACGTCAGTCGCCCGGCCGGCGCGCGACAGGGCCAACGAGGCGACGCTGTGGCCGAGTTCGGCCGCGAAGGCGGCACCGTGCGGGACGGCCAGATCCGTCATCAGCCGCGCCGGATCGTCGTACGACACCCGCCCGAGCCGTACGGCGGTGACACGGCCGTCGGTGGCGTACGGATCGGCGTGCGGGCCCTCCAGACGGCGGCCGTCCGCCAGCAGGAACCCCGGGCCGGGCTCGCGTCGCGCGATCCAGGGCAGCGGCTCATGGGCGAGCGCCCGCCACAGCCGGG
This sequence comes from Streptomyces sp. NPDC020898, assembly GCF_044333925.1. Taxonomy (NCBI): domain Bacteria; kingdom Bacillati; phylum Actinomycetota; class Actinomycetes; order Kitasatosporales; family Streptomycetaceae; genus Streptomyces; species Streptomyces sp. NPDC020898. The sequence continues at coordinate 43,133 of NZ_JBIRRV010000007.1, read as the reverse complement.
TCAGTACGGCGGCCCGTGCGCCGGGCAGCTCGGCCGCGTACCGCGACCCGAGATCGGGGCGTACGGCGGCCAGTTGGCCGGCGACCTCGGCCTCGGCGGTGGAGGGACGGTGCACGGGCGGGCTCCTCGGGTACGGGTAGGGAGACGGGTGCGGGGACGGGCACGAGCGCCGGTGAGCGGGGCGGGACGACGACAGACATACTGATCGCCAGCGCACCGTAAGAAACCGCACCGCACCGTGAAGAACCGCACGGTAAGGAATCGAAGAGAACGCGTGGACCCCACCATGCCTCCGAGCGGCCCTCCGACCAGGCCTCCCACGGACGACGCCGGAGCGCGCGCCGACGCGTACGCGACCGCGCCCCTGCTCAACTGCCTGCTGCGGGAGGTGGCCCAGCCGCTCGACGGCACCGACGAGCCACGGGTGTACCGGCTGCCGAGCGGGGAACGGCTGCTGCGGGTACGAGGTGTACGGCGGCCCGCCCGGCCCGAGGTGTCCGTGGACGGCGACTGGCGTCCGGTCGGGCACGCCGAACTCGTCAAGCTCGTGGCCGAGGAACTCCAGGCGCACACCGGGCTGTCCAACCCCGAGCTGCCCGCCGAGATGACCGACAGCCGGGACGCGGTCGCCGCGCTGCTCACCGCCCGGGACGGCGCCACCTCGCCCGAGGATCCGTACCGGCGCTCCGAGCAGTCTCTCCTCACCGGGCACCCCTACCACCCGGCGCCCAAGGCGCGCGGCGGCGGCCCGGTCGCGCGCTGGCTGCCGTACGCGCCCGAGGCGTACGCCGCCTTCCCGCTGGCGCTGCTCGGCGTGCGCGAGGACGCGGTCGCCGAGGAGGGCGACGTATCCGCCCTGGACGCCTTCGGCACGGCCCCGCCCGGCTACCGGCTGCTGCCGGCCCACCCCTGGCAGCTCGACCTCGTCGGCCCGGGCCTGACGGAGGCCTTCGCGGACGGCCGGCTGATCCGACTCGGTACGACCACGTCCGACACCTGGCCCACGGCGGCGATCCGCACGCTGTACGCGCCCGAGCACGACCTCTTCGTCAAGTTCAGCCTCGACGTCCGCATCACGAACGACGTACGGCGGCTCTGGCGCCACGACCTGCTGAGCCTGCGCCGCACGGACAGCGTGGTGGCAGCTGCGGCAGCCGCTCTGCGGACCCCCGGCGCCTGGCTGAGCGACCGCGGCTACCGCACCGCCGACTTCGCCTTCGAGGAACTGGCGGTGCTGGTCCGGGACGGCCTGCACGACCACCTCGTCCCCGGCGCCACGCCCCTGCTCGCCGCCGCCCTCGTGGAGGACTTCGACGGCACTCTGCCGGCCGGTCTCCGGGACCCCGACGCCTGGTGGACGGCGTATCTGGGCGCGGTCGTCCCTCCGGCCCTCGAACTGTTCGCACGTTCCGGCGTCGTCGTCGAGGCCCACCTCCAGAACTGCGTGATCGCCGTGGACGCCGCCGGAACGCCCGTACAGGCGCTGTTCCGGGACGCGGAGGGCGTGAAACTGCTGCCGGAGGTGAGCCGGGCGGCCGGGTGGGAGCGGCTGGTGTACTGCCTGGTCGTCAACCACCTCGTCGAGATCGCCGAGGCGTTGCGCGAGAGCCACCCGGGCCTCGACCCGTGGCCCGCCGTGCGTGGTGTGTTCGCACACGAGAGCCACCGCCTCGACCTCCCCGAGGCCGCCGCCCTGCTCAGCGCACCCACCCTCCCCGGCAAGACGAACCTCCTGCTGCGCTGGACCGGCGCGAACGGCGCGGACGCCCGCTATCTCCCGCTGTGGAATCCGCTGGCGGGGTGAACCGGCGGGGTGAACCGGTGGGGCGAAAGGGAACCGTTCCGGACCCGATGACGTCATGAGCGGAGCACCTAGACTGTGGCCGGTAATGGGGCCTCGCGGCTGATTACGGCCGCTCGACGGGGACGGGGGTCGGAGCGATGAGTTCCCACAGCCACGCCGGAGAGGCGAGATGGGGGAGTCATGAAACCGCTCGGAGCAGGTGATCCCGCCTCTGTCGGGGACGGCAGGTACCGGCTGGTCGGACGGCTCGGCCAGGGCGGAATGGGCGTCGTCTACTTCGGCCGTTCGCGGTCCGGCCGGGCGGTGGCCGTCAAGGTCGTACGGCCCGAACTGAGCACGGAACCGGGCTTCCGGCGCAGATTCGCCGACGAGGTGGCCGCGGCCCGCCGTGTCGGCGGCTTCCACACCGCGCCGGTCGTGGACGCCGACCCGGAGGGCGAGCCGGCCTGGCTGGTGACGGCCTACGTACCCGGCCCCACCTTGCGGGACCTGCTCGACCAGGTGGGCCCCCTTCCCGTGGACACGCTCACCGTGCTGGCCGCCGGCCTCGCCGAGGCGCTGGCCGCCATTCACCAGGCCGGGGTCATCCACCGCGACCTGAAACCCGCCAACATCATCGTCGCGGAGGACGGCCCCCGGGTCATCGACTTCGGCATCGCACGGGCCCTCGACGGCACGGCCCTCACCCAGACCGGGTTCCAGATCGGCACGCTCGGCTTCCTCGCGCCGGAGCAGCTCACCGGCGGCACGCTCACTCCCGCGGTGGACATGTTCGCCCTGGGCGTGGTGCTCAGCCAGGCGGCGGGCTGTGCTCCCTTCGGCGACGGGGGGTCGGCCGCCTGGCCCTACCGCGTCGTCCACGAACAGCCGGATCTCACGGACGTGCCCGACCTGCTGCGCGGACTCGTCGCGGCCTGTCTGGCCAAGGACCCGCTCGACCGCCCCGGCCCGTCGGAGTTCCTCGACCAGCTCACGGTCCGGCATCCGTCGGACGCCTGGCTGCCCGCCGAGGCGACCGCGCTCCTACGGAGGCAGGCCCCGGCGACGTACCCCGCGGCGGCGGACCACCCGTCGGCCGCGCCCACCGATCCGCGCACGACCGGGGTCGCGCCTCCGGTCGGCGAAGCACAGGCCTTGGCCATCGATCCGCGTACGACGGTGTCCGTGCCGCCGCCGGTCGCCGATGGACAGGCCCTGGCCAATGACCAGCGCAACGACCAGCGTGCGAGCGCGTCCGCGCTGCCGTCGGTAGCCGGTGGCCAGGCCCGTGCCATGGACCAGCGTGCGACGGTGTCCGCGCTGCCGCCGGTAGCCGATGGCCCGGCCCGCGCCACGGACCCGCGTGCGACGGTGTCCGTGCCGCCGCCGGTCGCCGAAGGGCAGGCCCGTGCCATGGACCAGCGTGCGACGGTGTCCGCGCTGCCGCCGGTAGCCGATGGCCCGGCCCGCGCCACGGACCCGCGTGCGACGGTGTCCGTGCCGCCGCCGGTCGCCGAAGGGCAGGCCCTGGCCAGTGACCAGCGTGCGACGGTGTCCGCGCTGCCGCCGGTAGCCGATGGCCAGCCCCGCGCCACGGACCCGCGCGCGACTGTGTCCGCGCCGCCGCCGGTCGCCGAAGGGCAGGCCCTGGCCGCCGACCCGCGCCCCGCCACGCACGCCCCGTCGGCGCCTGCCGATGGCCAGGCCGTGGACTCCCAGCCCTTGACCGTCCAGTCGCCGCCCGGCCCCGGCTTCGGGCCCCCGCCGGTCCTCGTACCGGACTCGGTCCCGTCCGGCGACTCGGGGGAACGGAGGGGCCGCCGAGGGACGGTCGCCGTAGGGGCGCTGCTGGTCGCGGCTGCCGTCGCGGGGCTGCTCGTGTGGCAGCATCCCTGGACCGGTTCCGGCGAGCCCGGAGCCGACAAGGCCGGCGGACCCTCACCGTCGCCCAGGCGATCGACCCCCGCCGTGTTCCCCGACGCCCCGCTGCTGGTGCGGCTGGACATGGACCCCGGATCGTCGGAATGCCACAGCGTGATCGGCCGTCGCGACTCCACCACGGACAACCCCGAACGGCTGATCGACGGGACCTGCGACGCCCTCCCGCAGTGGTCCCCCGACCACGAGTCGTTCGCGTTCACCCGTAAGACGGCGGAAGGGGCGGCCGTGTGGACGGCGAACGCGGACGGTACCGGCGTCCGCCGGATCGGCGCCATCTCGGGCGGCCGGGTCTCCTGGTCCCCGGACGGCAAGCGACTGGCCGTCCTGCGCCGCGACGCGGACGGTGTGCAACAGCTGTTCGCCGTGAACGTCTCGGACGGCTCCGCGCAGCAACTGACCACCGGCTCCGGGAAGGTGGACGACCCGGCCTGGTCGCCCGACGGCAAGCTCATCGCCGTCTGCCTGCAGAAGACGTCGGGCTGGCAGGTCCACGTCGTCGATCCGGCACAGCCGGGCGCCGAACCCCGGCAGGTGACCGACCAGCCCCGGCGGGCGCTGGACCCCGTCTGGTCCCCGGACGGCCGCTACTTCGCGTACACCGCCGGAGCACCCGGCAAGGGGACGGGCGGAGACATTCGCATCGCCAAGACCGACGGCAGCGACGGCAGCGACGACAGGACACTGGTGCAGACGGCCGCCCAGGAGATGGACCCGGTCTGGTCACCGGACGGCAAATGGGTGGCCTTCGTCCGGGGGCCCTTCGACCGGCCGGCGATCTGGGCGGTCCGCGCGGACGGCACGGGTGTCCGCCGGCTCACCACCGGCAGCACACCGGAGGGGCATCCCTCTTGGAGCTGAGATCGGGGCTGAGGTCGGCGCCGAGAAACGCCGTACCGGCCGTCACACCTGATCACTATGCTCGCGGCATGAGAGAGGTCACGGCAACCCGCTACGTCGAGCCCCTGAGATCGGGCGGTTCCGTCCCAGGGGTGGTCGAGGCCGACGACCTCGGCACCTACGTCGTGAAGTTCACCGGCTCCGCGCAGGGCCGCAAGGCGCTGGTCGCCGAAGTGATCGTCGGAGAGCTGGCCCGCGCCCTGGGACTGCGCTTCCCCGAACTCGTCCTCGTGCACTTCGACCCGGAGATCGCCGACGAGGAGCCCCACCAGGAAGTACGGGACCTGCACAGCGCCAGCGCCGGCGTGAACCTCGGCATGGACTACTTGCCGGGCGCGCGGGACTTCACCCCGGAGGTCGCCGAGCGCTGCACGGTCGACCCGCTGGAGGCCGGAAAGATCATCTGGCTCGACGCGCTGACCGTCAACGTCGACCGTACGGTCCACAGCTCCAACCTGATGATCTGGCCGACGCTCGGCATCGCGCACCCGCGCCTGTGGCTCATCGACCACGGCGCCGCCCTCGTCTTCCACCACCGCTGGGACGGCGCCGACCCCGGGAAGGCCTACGATTTCCGCCACCACGCCCTCGGCCACTACACCCCGGACACCCGGGCCGCCGACGCCGAACTGGCTCCCCGGGTGACCGAGGACCTGCTGCGTGGCATCGCGGCCGAGGTGCCGGACGCCTGGCTGGCCGGCGAACCGGGTTTCGCGACACCGGACGACGTCAGGGAGGCGTACGTCGGGTACCTGCACGCGCGTGTGCGGGCCTCGGCCGCCTGGCTGCCCACCGACTTCCCCACCCGGGAGGAACTCGCCGCCGAGGAGGCCCTCCGGGCGGCGAAGACACAGCGAGGCCGCCCGAGTTGGCTCAAGCGGGTCCCCGACCTGCATGGCAAGCCGGCGGCGGAACACGATTGGTCGGTACACCTCGGATGACTCAACTGACCCAGCTGACCCAGCGCGTCCAGATCGAGTACTGCACCCAGTGCAGCTGGCTGCCCCGCGCGGCCTGGCTGGCGCAGGAACTCCTCACCACCTTCGAGACCGAGCTGACGGAACTGTCCCTGAAGCCCGGCACCGGCGGTGTCTTCGTCGTCCGCGTCAACGACGAGGTGGTGTGGGACCGCCGCGAACAGGGCTTCCCGGAGCCCACGGCCGTGAAGAGGCTCGTACGCGACCGAGTGGCCCCGGGAAGGTCCCTGGGCCACTCGGACAAGCGTCTCTGATTGGCTTAGTGATCCCCAGTGTTGCTCAGGGATGTGAGCCAATCGCATTCGTGCCCTGGTGCCGAACGGCGGAAGCCGTCAGCCCTCGTGGCACGCCCCTCCGGACGCTGGTCGGTGAGGTCTCGCGAACTCACCGAGGGTGCCCGACGTCGCCTGGGCGCCGGGCGTGTGCGTAACACTCTGCCACGGGGTCGCTACGGATCGCTAATCCGACTGGTGGGCCTGCGGAGTGAGCTGACCGGAACGTGTCAGCCGCGCAGCTGCTCGTACGCCGGCAGGGTCAGGAAGTCCGCGTAGTCGGCGTCGAGGGCGACGGTGAGGAGCAGGTCGTGGGCCTGCTGCCAGTGGCCGGCCGTGAAGGCCTCCTCGCCGATCTCGGCGCGGACCGCGGCGAGTTCCTCGGCGGCGATCTCGCGGGCCAGCTCCGGGGTGGCCTTCACGGTGCTTCCCGCGTGCTCGAACTCGACGCCCGCGTTGATCCACTGCCAGATCTGGGAGCGTGAGATCTCGGCGGTGGCCGCGTCCTCCATGAGGTTGAAGATGGCGACCGCGCCGAGCCCGCGCAACCACGCCTCGATGTAACGGATGCCGACCTGCACGGCGTTGACGAGTCCGTCGTACGTCGGCGTGGCCTTCAGCGAGTCGACGGCGATCAGGTCGGCGGCCTCGACGTGGACGTCCTCGCGGAGGCGGTCCTTCTGGTTCGGCTTGTCGCCGAGGACCGCGTCGAAGGAGGCCATGGCGATCGGGACCAGGTCGGGGTGGGCGACCCAGGAACCGTCGAAACCGTCGCCGGCCTCACGGTCCTTGTCGGCCTTGACCTTCTCGAAGGCGACCTTGTTGACCTCTTCGTCGCGCCGGGACGGGATGAACGCCGCCATGCCGCCGATCGCGTGCGCACCGCGCTTGTGGCAGGTGCGGACGAGGAGTTCGGTGTAGGCGCGCATGAACGGGGCCGTCATCGTCACGGCGTTGCGGTCCGGGAGGACGAACTTGGCGCCGCCGTCACGGAAGTTCTTGACGATGGAGAAGAGGTAGTCCCAGCGGCCCGCGTTCAACCCCGAGGCGTGGTCGCGGAGTTCGTAGAGGATCTCCTCCATCTCGTACGCGGCCGTGATCGTCTCGATGAGGACGGTCGCACGGACCGTGCCCTGCGGGATGCCGACGTAGTCCTGCGCGAAGACGAACACCTCGTTCCACAGGCGGGCTTCGAGGTGCGACTCGGTCTTGGGGAGGTAGAAGTACGGGCCCTTGCCGAGGTCGAGGAGGCGCTGCGCGTTGTGGAAGAAGTAGAGGCCGAAGTCGACCAGGGCGCCGGGGACTTGCTGTCCGGCGACCTGGAGGTGGCGCTCGTTCAGGTGCCAGCCGCGGGGCCGCATGACGACGGTGGCGAGTTCGGCGTCGGCCTTGAGGGCGTACGACTTGCCGCTCCTCGGGTCCGTGAAGTCGATGTTCCGGGTGTACGCGTCGGCCAGGTTGACCTGACCGAGGACCACGTTCTCCCAGGTCGGCGCGGAGGCGTCCTCGAAGTCCGCGAGCCAGATCTTCGCACCCGAGTTGAGGGCGTTGATCGTCATCTTGCGGTCGGTGGGGCCGGTGATCTCGACGCGCCGGTCGTTCAGGGCCGCGGGGGACGGGGCCACCCGCCAGGAGTCGTCGGCGCGGATCGCGGCCGTCTCGGGGAGGAAGTCGAGGGTCGAGGTGCGGGCGATCTCGGCGCGGCGCTCCGCACGGCGCGCGAGGAGGTCGTCACGCCGGAACGTGAACCGCCGGTGCAGCTCGGCCACGAAGGCGAGCGCCGCGTCGGTGAGCACCTCCTCCTGCCGGGGCAGGGGCTCGGCGTCGACGATGGCCAGCGGGGACGGCGCTGGTGCGGACATGAGCGGTCACTTCCTTCAGCGGGCTGATACGGGCTGTTCTGGACTACATGGCACAGATGTTTCTGATCAGTGGATGCTAGTTTCCTCATCGTGGAAGTTCAATAATTTGTTGATATCGAGATTCTTCGTGCCGAGAAGCCGTCACCCGAGGCGGTCCAGGTCGACCGGCGTGTCGATGTCGTACGGCTGCGCCACATCTCCGCACTCGACGAGCGTGATCGCGTCGTCATGGGCCTTGAGATAGTCGCGGGCCCCGCGATCCCCGACCGCGGCCGCCGCGACGCCCGCCCAGTGCGCGGCGCCGAACAGGACCGGATGGCCGCGCATCCCGTCGTACGAGGCCGCCACGAGGGACTCCGTGGAGGTGTACGCGGCCAGGACGCGGGCCATGGCCTGTGGCCCGATGCCCGGCTGGTCGACGAGGGAGACGAGCGCGGCGGAGGCGGGGCGGGCCTCCGGGTCGCGCAGGGACGCCAGACCGGCCCGCAGCGAGGAACCCATGCCCTCCGCCCACTCCGGGTTGTCCACCAGCACGCACCCGGGCAGGACCGCCCGTTTCCGGACGTCCTCCGCCCGCGCTCCGAGGACGACGTGGACGGGGGCGCAGCCGGCCGTGCGCAGGGCGTCGGCCGCGTGCTCGACCAGGAGGCGCCCCCGGTGTTCGAGCAGTGCCTTGGGCCGCCCGCCGAGCCGCCGCCCCCCGCCTGCCGCGAGCAGCAGCCCCGCCACCTGGTCCGGTTCATCCGTCATGCCTCCTGCATACCGGACCCGGAGGCGCACCGGCGGCGTTCACGGGCTGAATTTCGGTCCTTGGTGTGGCGTCTGTCGCGCGGGTGGCGTTTACTTGCCCGCGTCCCCGGCGCCCGACCAGTGCCATGGGGGCGTGCGAGGCGCACGTGGGGGCGGGCGGGGAAGCTGTGTTGCGGAGCTTGGGGCAGAGGTCGGTGACCGGCAGCGACGAGGATCCGAGAGTGGCGGCGTTGCGGACCGCGGTGTCCCGGCTGCGCCGTGAACTCGCCGCGCACCCGGCCGAGTTCCCCGACCGTGGCATCGCCGAGGACGAACTGGCCTCCCTGGCCGCGATGGTGATCAGCGGCATCCCCGAAATCCGGCGCCTGCGCCGCTCGTTGCTCCTGGTCGCAGGCGCGATCGGCTCGGTCAGTGCACTCGCCCGGGGCCTGTCGGACGTACGCGCGGCGGTGGAGCTGTTCGGGGACGCGCCGCGTCGCTGAGCAGGGGAGGGGTCTAAGCGGTCCGGGTGAAGTCGGGTGCGCAACCCGCGTCCCAAAGGGGCGCGGGGCTGTATCGAACTGCGGCTCCGCCGCGATGGGGGTCCCCCCCCGGTCGAGCGAAGTCGAGAGTGGGGGAGCGACCAGCCCCCACCGGCCCGCGGCAAACGAACCGCATATCCCGCGGAGCGCTTAGTGGCCGGGGCTGCCCGAGCTGGCCAGTGCCACCGACAGTTCGGCGGCGACCTGCTTCAGTATGGGCACGATCTTCTCCGTCGCCTCGTCCGTGACCCGGCCCGCCGGGCCCGAGATCGAGATCGCGGCGGAGGTGGGGGAGTTGGGCACGGAGACCGCGAGGCAGCGGACGCCGATCTCCTGCTCGTTGTCGTCGACCGCGTAGCCGAGGCGCCGTACGTCCTCCAGGGCGGTCAGGAAGCCGTCCGCCGTGGTGATCGTCTTCTCCGTCGCGGCCGGCATGCCCGTACGGGCGAGCAGGGAACGCACCTCGTCCGGCGGCACGTTGGCGAGGAGGGCCTTGCCGACGCCGGTGGAGTGCGGCAGGACGCGCCGGCCCACCTCCGTGAACATGCGCATCGAGTGCTTGGACGGGACCTGCGCCACGTACACGATCTCGTCGCCGTCCAGGAGCGCCATGTTGGCCGTCTCGCCGGTCTCCTCGACCAGCCGGGCCAGGTAGGGGCGGGCCCAGGTGCCGAGCAGCCGGGACGCGGACTCGCCGAGGCGGATCAGGCGCGGGCCCAGCGCGTACCGGCGGTTGGGCTGCTGTCGTACGTAACCGCAGACCACGAGCGTGCGCATGAGCCGGTGGATGGTGGGCAGCGGCAGTCCGCTGCTCACGGACAGTTCGCTGAGGCCGACCTCGCCACCCGCGTCCGCCATGCGCTCCAGCAGATCGAAGGCGCGCTCCAGGGACTGGACGCCACCGCTGGCGGCGGCGGGTTTGGCGGCGTCGGTGGAACTGGCGCTGGGCGTGGGCACGGCGCGGTCCTTTCACGGCTGACAGGCGGAAGTGCAGCCTACCGGTCGGTTGCTTGACGGCTTGCTTGTGTGTAGCTACGTTCTGTTTTCTGGAACTATTGTTCCGTCTTGTGGAAACGTCCAGCTCGCCGCACGGTTGGCGCGCGGTCGGGCGGGTCGGCAGGGTGGCTCTTGACGGTATGACGTGGTCGGTGAAGACTCCTTCAACAGAACGTTGAATTCCGTTACGTGGAAGTTAACGGCGGGATTCACCGGTGACAGAGAGGGGTCCGGGTGTCCGACATCGAACTGGTGTTGCGCTCGACGCGCGTCATCACGCCCGAGGGGACGCGCGCGGCCACGGTCGCGGTCGCCGACGGCCGGATCACGGCCGTACTCCCGTACGAGGCCGCCGTACCGCCCGGCGCGCGCCTGGAGGACTTCGGCGACGACGTCCTGCTGCCCGGCCTGGTCGACACCCACGTACACGTGAACGACCCTGGACGGACGGAGTGGGAAGGCTTCTGGACCGCCACCCGCGCCGCGGCGGCCGGTGGCATCACCACCCTCGTCGACATGCCGCTGAACTCCCTCCCGCCGACGACGACGGTCGACCACCTCCGTACGAAGAAGGAGGTGGCGGCAGGCAAGGCGCACGTCGACGTCGGCTTCTGGGGCGGCGCGCTGCCCGACAACGTCAAGGACCTGCGCCCGCTGCACGACGCCGGTGTCTTCGGCTTCAAGGCCTTCCTGTCGCCGTCCGGCGTGGACGAGTTCCCGCACCTCGACCAGGAGCAGCTCACCCGGTCGCTGGCTGAGATCGCCGGATTCGACGGACTGCTCATCGTGCACGCCGAGGACCCGCACCACCTCGACGCGGCCCCGCAGCAGGGCGGTCCCGAGTACGCCCACTTCCTCGCCTCGCGCCCGCGCGGCGCCGAGGACACCGCGATCGCGAACCTGATCGCCCAGGCGAAGCGCCTGCACGCGCGCGTGCACGTCCTGCACCTGTCGTCGAGCGACGCCCTGCCGCTGATCGCCCAGGCGAAGGCGGAGGGCGTGCGGATCACGGTGGAGACGTGCCCCCACTACCTGACCCTCACCGCCGAGGAAGTCCCGGACGGGGCCAGCGAGTTCAAGTGCTGCCCGCCCATCCGCGAGGCCGCCAACCAGGACCTGCTGTGGCAGGCGCTGGCCGACGGCACCATCGACTGCGTGGTCACCGACCACTCGCCGTCCACGGCCGACCTCAAGACCGCCGACTTCGCGACGGCGTGGGGCGGCATCTCCGGCCTGCAACTGAGCCTCGCCGCGGTGTGGTCGGCGGCACGGACGAGGGGCCACTCCCTGGAGGACGTCGTGCGCTGGATGTCCACGCGTACGGCGGCACTGGCCGGGCTCGGGCAGAAGGGCGCGATCGAGGCGGGCCGCGACGCCGACTTCGCCGTACTCGCGCCCGACGAGACGTTCACCGTGGACCCGGCGGCGCTGCACCACCGCAACCGCGTGACGGCGTACGCGGGCAGGACGCTCAGCGGAGTCGTGAAGTCGACCTGGCTGCGCGGCGAACGCATCGTGGCGGACGGCGAGTTCACCGAGCCGAAGGGACAACTCCTCACCCGCCCCCTCTGATCCAGCCCGCTCCCCCTGCTCCCGCACCCGCAGCGGCCGACTCCGAAAGGCAGAACTGATCACCGTGACCGCGATTCCGAGCTTCACCGGCGACGCGAACCCCTACGGAGGCGGTGACCCGTACGCGGACTACCGCACCGCGGACTTCCCCTTCACCCGGTACGCCAACCTGGCCGACCGGCACCTCGGCGCCGGAGTCGTCGCCGCCAACGACGAGTTCTTCGCCGACCGCGAGAACATGCTCGTGCCCGGACCCGCCGAGTTCGTGCCCGAGAACTTCGGTCACAAGGGCAAGATCATGGACGGCTGGGAGAGCCGGCGCCGGCGCGGCGCGTCGGCCGAACACCCGTGGCCCACGGCGGAGGACCACGACTGGGCGCTGGTACGGCTCGGCGCGCCGGGCGTCGTACGCGGCATCGTGGTGGACACCGCCCACTTCCGCGGCAACTATCCGCAGGCCGTGTCGGTGGAGGGCGTGTCGCTGCCCGGCTCCCCGTCCCCCGAGGAACTGCTGGCGGACGACGTGAAGTGGACGACGCTGGTACCGCGCACGAAGGTCGGCGGACACGCGGCGAACGGCTTCGCGGTGTCGCTCGAACAGCGCTTCACACACCTGCGGGTCAACCAGCATCCCGACGGGGGCATCGCACGCCTGCGGGTGTACGGCGAGGTGGTGCCGGACCCGAAGTGGCTGGCGGTGCTGGGCACCTTCGACGTGGTCGCCCTGGAGAACGGCGGCCGGGCCGAGGACGCGTCCGACTTCTTCTACTCACCGGCCTCGAACACCATCCAGCCGGGCCGCTCCCGCAAGATGGACGACGGCTGGGAGACGCGGCGCCGCCGCGACCAGGGCAACGACTGGATCAGCTACCGGCTGGTCGCCCGGTCGGAGATCCGGGCGATCGAGATCGACACGGCGTATCTGAAGGGCAACAGCGCCGGATGGGCCACCGTGTCGGTCAGGGACGGTGAGGACGGCGAGTGGACGGAGATTCTCCCGCGCACCCGCCTCCAGCCCGACACCAACCACCGCTTCGTCCTGCCGGCGCCCGCGGTGGGCACGCACGCGCGCGTGGACATCTATCCCGACGGCGGGATCTCCCGCCTGCGACTCTTCGGCTCCCTGACGGAGACGGGCGCCGCGGAGCTGGCCGCCCGCCACCAGGAACTCGGCGGCTGAAAGACCGGACCGCGTGAACACCCCGGCACATACGGGGTGTTCACGCGGTGGGCGGCAGCAGGGCGTACGGGCTTTACCGTGGCCGGCGGACGGTGACCGTCACGCCGCGTGCCCGCCGTCCACGGCGAACTCGGCGCCCGTGACGTACGCCGCTCCCGTCAGATACGCGACCATCTCCGCCACCTCGTCCGCCACACCGAACCGGCCGAGCGCGGTGAGCGCCGCCTGGTCGGCCGCGTACGGTCCGTCGGCCGGGTTCATGTCGGTGTCGACCGGGCCGGGGTGCACGATGTTCGCCGTGATCCCGCGCGCGCCCAGCTCCCGGGCCAGTGCCTTCGTCAGACCGGTCAGCGCCGACTTGCTCATCGCGTAGAGCGTGCCGCCGGGCCCCGGGACGCGCTGTGCCATACAGCTGCCGATCGTGACGATCCGCCCGCCGGAGGGCATCCGCGCGGCGGCGGCCTGCGAGGCCAGGAACACCCCGCGCACATTCACCGCCAGCACGCGGTCGACATCGGCGAGGGCCAGGTTCTCCAGCGGTCCGAGGACGCCGACGCCCGCGTTGTTCACCAGCACGTCCAGCCCACCGAGCGCCTCCGCCGTACGCTCCACCGCCCCGGCGGCCTCCGCCGAGTCCGCCGAGTCCGCGCGCAGGGCCACCGCACGGCGCCCCAGCGCCTCGACGGCCCGTACGACGTCCTGGGCCGCCTCCTTGCCGTTCACATAGGTGACGGCCACGTCAGCGCCCTCCCGGGCGAGCCGCAGCGCCGTCGCCGCTCCGATGCCGCGGCTGCCGCCGGTCACCAGGGCCACCTTGCCGTTCAGGGTTGCCGAAATCGTTCCTTGAGAAGTCATGCGTCCATCACAGCCGCCGGGCCACCCCGACGCTGGCGGTGAACAGACATCGACGTCGACCGATGAGTTGCGGGCGCCGGTGGGGTCTGAGCTGATGACAAGAGACCCCTTCAGAGAGAGCAGGCACCCGCCATGGGCACCCTCACCCTCACGTCCTTCGTCAGCCTCGACGGCGTCCACCAGGCCCCCGGCGGCCCCCACGAGGACCCGCGTGGCGGCTTCGAGCAGGGCGGCTGGAGCGTTCCGTACGGGGACGAGGACTTCGGCCGGTTCATCACCGAGGTCTTCGAGCGCGTCGAGGCCTTCCTCCTGGGCCGCCGTACGTACGACATCTTCGCCTCGTACTGGCCCAAGGTCACCGACCCCGCCGACCCGGTCGCGTCCCGGCTCAACGGCCTGCCGAAGTACGTCGCCTCGTCGAGCCTCAGGGATCCCGAGTGGGCCGGCACGACCGTGCTGAGCGGTGATCTCGGCAAGGAGGTCGCCGCCCTCAAGGAGCGCACCGACGGTGAGCTCCAGGTGCACGGCAGCGGCGCTCTCGCCCAGTCCCTGTTCGCCCTCGACCTGGTCGACAAGGTCCACCTGCTGACCTTCCCCGTCGTCCTCGGCGCCGGCCGCCGCCTCTTCGCCGAGGGCGCCGTCCCGACCGCCTTCCGGCACGTGGGAGGCCGTACGACAGGGGCTGGCGTCTCCATCCAGACGTACGAGCTCGCGGGCCGCCCGGAGTACGGCACGTACGAGCTACCGGAAACCGCGTAACGCGGCGCCCGGACGACGCCGGCGCGTGGAGCATTCCTGTCAGAAGGCGGCGATGCCCTCCATGCCGGCCTCGGCGAAGACGGGCAGGCCCTCAGCTGTCGTGACCTTGGTGAGGGCGCCGTCGGCCTCGACGCGGAAACCGTCGACGGTTCCGGAGACGGCGTTCTGGACATAGACGAACCTCTCGTCCTCCGTCACGGCGAGGTCGATCACGCCCTGCGAGTTGGCGGAGGGCGGGGTGGCGACGCCCACGTCGTTGGTCAGGGCCAGCTTGCCTTGCTCGTCCATGCGGTACCCGGTGACGGTGGAGTTGCCGGTGTTGCCGCCGTAGAAGTACTTGCCCGCGCGCTCCAGCCAGCACAGGGTCTCCTGGCCGTTGGCCAGCGGCTGCTGAAGGACCTTCAGCTTGCCGTCGCCCTTCACCTGGTACGTCGTGACCGTGGACTTCTCGGCCTCGGCGACCAGCATCCGCTTCCCGGTCCCGTCGAAGCTGATCGCGAACGGGAACCCGCCGGCCGACTTGTTGACGACGGGTTCTGTCACGGCCGGGAGACCGTTCCGCTTCATCGGGAAGACCTCGACGGTGTTGTTGGACTTGGTGGTGACGACCAGGTTGCGACCGTCCGGGGTGAACTCGACCTCGCCGGGCGAGCTGGAGAACAGCGGGATGTCCTCGTTGTCCAGGCCGAGGGAACGGTGGGACCCCTGCAACGGCTTGAGCCCCTTGCCGGTGATCCTGAAGCCCTGGACGCTGCCCTCGCCGCCCGCGTTCATGACGTACGCGATCCCGCCGTGCACCGCGATGCTCGCCGGGAACTCCCCACCGGACTCCACGACGCGCCTGTCCTTCAGCTGCTGCCCGTCGACCCGGAAGGAGGTCACCGTGCCGCTGCCCGCGTTGACGGCCAGCAGCATGCCCGAAGCGTCGTCGTAGACGAGTGAGCCCTGGGAGGCGAGCGAGTCGGTGGGTGCGTCGATCTGGTCACCGCCCTTGCCACCGGTCGTGTAGGTCCCCGAGGGACTCAACTTGCCGTCGTCGGCCCGAGCGAACACATGGACGGTGTTGCCCTCCAGCTCGTTGCCCTGGACGAAGACGGCGTGGTCGGCCCCGGCACCGCTCCCGGAGTACTGACTGGCCGAGGCCAGGGACACGGCCACGGTGGCCGCCGTCGCGGAGGCGAGGGCTCCGCCGCCGATCATGATGCGCCGCGTCCTGGACTTCGCTCGGTGGGTTTTGTGGCTGCTGTTCATGTTCACGTCCCGGTCCTCTGTGTCTGCGCGGTGCGGTCCACGGCTGTGGACGGCACCAGAGTGGGCCGTGGGAGCGGTGTGCCGGCGGGGAACGGAGATCGCGTCAGACTCTCGTAAGAGTCCTGGTGACGGAGCGACAGGGCTTCCTGCATACGGCAGGTGACGAATCCCCGAGTCATCCGGCCCGAGGACGGCCAAGGTCTTACGGAACCCTTACGCGACCGCATCGGCGGACCCTCACGGGCCTACGCTCGCAGGCGTGTTGACCATCCGAAGCATCGCCCTCGTCACTGCCGCCCCGCTTGTGCTGGCTGCGGCGGGCATCGCGCATCCGCACGGGCTGTCCAGAGCGACGGCCTCGGACTGGACACAGTTGCACATCGCGCTTTTGCCGGTCTTTCCGCTGCTCACGGTCGGCCTCCTGGTTCCTTTGTGGCATCGGCCCCGACGAGGCCTCGTGGGCTTCGCCACCGTGGTGGCCTGGGCGGGTGCCCTCATCTACGCGGCCTTCTACACCGGTCTCGACGCGGTCGCCGGTATCGCGGCCGGAACCGCGGTCGAGCACGCCGGCGGGACAGCGAGCCTCGGGCCGATCAAGGATCCGCTCTACGACATGGGTGAGGCGCTCGGGCAGGCCGGCGCCTACGCCCTCATCGGCGCCGTCGCGGCCACGGCGGTCGCGCTGCTCCCGAAGTACGGCGTCCGGATCCTTCCCGGCACGATGGTGCTCCTCGTGGCCGGCTGGTCCTTCGTCGACAGCCACATCTTCTGGCCGCACGGCGTATGGACGATGCTCGGCTTCGCCCTGGGCTTCGCGCTGCTCGCCTGGGGGACCGGGAGCAGCGCCCCCACCGGCGAGGCCGGCGTGCTTCCCCGCCGCCAAGGGGGCGATCACGGGACTGGACGATGACCCGCGCCGACCACCTCGGCTGCACCATCCCGCCGGAGGCGGACGCGGGTTGGATCGGCGCCGCGGGGCCCGACCCGTCGTACCTGGCCCCTGGTTCGGGCGGCCCTGCTGAGCCGGACCGGGAGCCCAGCGCTTCCGACCTCTGTGTGTGACGGTGCGTCGTAAGGACTCCGTCATCGCCTGCGGGGTGGGGGACGGCAGCCCCACTCCGTTGAATGGGAGAGCAACAAGCAAACTCCCAAGAGTCGAGGCATGGATGAGGCGCGTGCGCAGGGTATTGACCGGGCCGTTGGCCATCGCGGTGCTGGTGGTGGCGGTCGGCGGAGTCGGCTTCGGGCTGTACTGGTTCCAGCCGTGGAAGCTGTGGCAGGACGAGACCGTCCAGGAGGCACTGCCAGCGGTGGTGGAGACGTCCGCTCCTCCTGCCGCGGCGCCCTCGGACGAGCCCTCCGCGCCGCCCTCCCCGGCCGGCGGTCCGCAGACGGTGGCGAGTGGTGAGCTGATCAGCCACGAGCACGCGACATCGGGCACGGTGAAACTCGTACGGCTGGCCGACGGCTCCCATGTCGTCCGGCTGGAGAACCTGGACACCAGTAACGGGCCGGACCTGCGTGTCTGGCTGACCGACGCTCCGGTGAAGCAGGGGCAGGCCGGATGGCATGTGTTCGACGACGGGAAGTACGTCAGTCTCGGCAAGCTGAAGGGCAACAAGGGAAGCCAGAACTACGTCCTGCCCAGTGAGGTCGATCCGTCGGGCTACAGCAGTGTGAGCATCTGGTGCGACCGTTTCGACGTCTCGTTCGGCGCCGCCGAGTTCGCCCGAGGGGGCGCTGTGGTTCGGGAGGGGTGACGTGAGACCCGGCAAGCCCGTAGCGAAAGATCATGAGGTCGCTCGTGAAGCCGGCGGTCGAACGTGCCTCGCCCCGCGGCGGTTGGGCGTGGGGGGACCGCGGGGCGAGGAGTTCACGTCAGACGATGGTGAAGGACTCGGCTTCGTCTGTTCGGCGCACGGACGGCCATGACCTGCTGCGCACAGACTTCACGAAGAGGGCTGCGCGGTTCAGGTCCCGCCCGGTGGACGGACTTCTCCGACGGCTACCCGATCGGAGCGTACGTCGCGTGTTCCTGTTGAGGACCTGGGATGTCAGCAGCCGTAGTCGACGAGGTCGAAGGTGGCGTAGTGGTCGGACGTGTAGTAGTCCTCCTGGGTTTCCTCGCCGGTGACGATGCGGCGGGCGCCGCGGGTTGAGGAGCCGGGGGTCTTGACCGTGTACTCGTGGTAGTAGCCGGTGCTCTGACTGGGCAGGACACCCTCCCTGTTCTGGAAGACGCCGCCGTCCTGCGAGTACGGGTAGGGGCCGCCCTGCGCAATCAGGTTGAGCGTGGTGTAGGCCTGCGACGGCAGGTCGCCGTAGCAGATGCTGCCGACCGCCGAGGTGGCGGCACCCGCGGTGCCGGCGGTGACGGTACCGCCGACGAGGAGGGCTGACAGGACGGCGGCCGCGGCGCCGATACGAGTGATCCGTGGGGGGAATCTCATGCCCTCATGATGACGCGCGTAGATAGTGGCATGTCAATGACAACTCCGGAGATTTTCCCGTCAAGTCCGATGAGTTTTCGGGAAGTTAACCTGGCGCACCGTGCCTCCATGCGGTCTGCACGCCAGGAACCCCGGAGGCTTCGGCGCTAGCTTCCCGTCTCGTCGCGCCGGCAGTGCAGGAAGAGGTGGGGCTCGGGCTCGGCGGTGGGGTGGTCCGGGGTGAAGAGGCTGCTGTTCCGGTCCAGCACCGTCAGACCGGCCGCCTCCACCATGCCGACGAAGTCCTCCTCGGCGAAGCTCGTCGCGCGGACGGGCTGCCCCATGAAGACGAACTCGACGTCTTCCGCGTCCACGGGCACGGTGGCCAGCACCAGATGCCCGCCGGGCCTCAGGGCCAGGGTCAGTCGCCGCATCAGAGCCGACTGCTCGGCGCGGGCCATCTGCAGCAGCGAGAAGAACACGCACACGCCGTCGAACGAGTCCGCCTCCAGCGGGAGCTCCCGGATGTCGACGCAGTGGAACTCGGCCTCGGGGACCTGGCGGACGGCGAGTTCGACCATGACGGGGGAGATGTCGACGCCCAGCACCGAGTGCCCCGCCCCGACGAGCGCCGCCGCGGTGGGCCGCCCGGTGCCGCTGCCCACGTCCAGTGTCCGCGCGGCGGACGGCAGCCGCTCGATCAGCCACTCCAGCGCGGACAGGTGCGCGGGGGCATGGGCGAACGCCTTCTCGTAGTCGGGGCCCAGCGCGTCGAACAGCACGGCAGCGGGCGGCCGTTGGTCCTCGTGCGTCACGTCAGTGTCCCTTCGTTCGCCGACCCGCATCGTCGCACCCGCCGGGCGCGTGCCACAACGGCCCACCGGTACGCGTCCCGGTGGGCCGGGCAGGGGAGAATGGGGGGCGTACCCACTGGTCGACCTTGCGGAGGAGCGGGACATGCAGAACGTGCGAGCGGGGCAGGTCGCCGGGTCCGAGGACCTCATCGATGTAGCCCGACTGGTCACGGCGTACTACGCGCTGCATCCCGACCCGGCGGAGCCAGGGCAGCGGGTGGCGTTCGGCACCTCGGGACACCGTGGTTCGTCACTCAACGCGGCGTTCAACGAGGACCACATCGCGGCCACCAGCCAGGCCATCTGCGAGTACCGCGACGCCCAGGGCACCGACGGCCCCCTCTTCCTCGGGGCCGACACCCACGCCCTGTCGGAGCCCGCGCGGATCACGGCACTTGAGGTGTTCGCCGCCAACGAGGTGACCGTCCTCATCGACCAGGCCGACGGCTACACGCCCACCCCGGCCGTCTCGCACGCCATCCTCGCCCACAACCGCGGCCGCACGTCCGGTCTCGCCGACGGCGTCGTGGTCACCCCCTCGCACAACCCGCCCGCGGACGGCGGCTTCAAGTACAACCCGCCGAGCGGCGGCCCCGCCGGTTCCGAGGCGACCTCCTGGATCCAGGACCGCGCCAACGAGATCATCACCGGCGGCCTGAAGGACGTACGGCGCATCCCCTACGCCCGTGCCCTGGCCGCACCCGGCACCGGCCGTTACGACTTCCTCGGCACCTACGTGGCCGACCTGCCGAACGTGCTGGACCTGGAGGCGATCCGGGCCGCCGGCGTGCGCATCGGCGCCGATCCGCTGGGCGGCGCGTCCGTCGCCTACTGGGGCCGTATCGGCGAACAGCACGGGCTCGACCTGACAGTGGTGAACCCGCTCACCGACCCCACCTGGCGCTTCATGACGCTGGACTGGGACGGCAAGATCCGCATGGACTGCTCCTCGCCGTACGCCATGGCCTCGCTCATCGAGCAGCGCGACCGGTTCGACATCGCCACCGGCAACGACGCCGACGCCGACCGGCACGGCATCGTCACGCCCGACGGGGGCCTGATGAACCCCAACCACTATCTGGCCGTGGCGATCTCGTACCTCTTCTCGCACCGGGAGCAGTGGCCCGCGGGCGCCGGGATCGGCAAGACCCTGGTGTCGTCCAGCATGATCGACCGGGCCGCGGCGGACCTCGGCCGCCCGTTGGTCGAAGTCCCGGTCGGCTTCAAGTGGTTCGTGGACGGCCTGTCCGACGGCTCGCTCGGATTCGGCGGTGAGGAGTCGGCCGGCGCGTCCTTCCTGCGCCACGACGGCTCGGTGTGGACCACCGACAAGGACGGCATCACCCTGGCCCTGCTCGCCTCCGAGATCACGGCCGTCACCGGAAAGACCCCGTCGCAGCACTACGCCCGGCTCACCGAGCGCTTCGGCGCCCCCGCCTACGCGCGCGTCGACGCCCCGGCCTCCCGCGAGGAGAAGGCGCTGCTCGCGAAGCTCTCCCCGAGCCAGGTCACCGCCGCCACCCTCGCCGGCGAGCCGGTCACCACGGTGCTCACCGAGGCCCCCGGCAACGGCGCCGCCCTCGGCGGCATCAAGGTCGCCACCGCCAACGCCTGGTTCGCGGCCCGCCCTTCGGGCACCGAGGACGTCTACAAGATCTACGGGGAGTCGTTCCTCGGCCCGGACCATCTGCGCCAGGTCCAGGAGGAGGCCAGGTCGGTGGTGCTGGCGGCGCTCGGCGCCTGACGCCGGTCATCAGGACTTCTGGCTCTCGGCGGCCGCGAACAGCGCGACCGACAGCACGAGCAGTGCCACGCTCGCGTAGATCTCGTAGCCGTCGAGGACACCGACCCGTTGTACGAGGCCCCAGTGCAGGTCGGTGAACTCGTGCAGCAGGCCCGCCGCGCCCTGCAGCAGGGCGAGAAGACCAGCGCCTTCCAGTAACTGCTTCATGCCAGGATCCTCGCCCCGCGGACCCTCCGCTTCCATCGGCCGCAGGGCGAGGCCTGTCCCTCCGAAGTCGCCGGTTGCCCGTCGCGGCGGCGCCGAAAGTCTGCGGCGGCGCGACTTTGGTCGACGATCACGTCTTCGCGGTGGGTGGGGCGGGCTGTCACTGCGTAGATTTGTCGACCGTGAGCAATGACCGGCCGACGCCAGCGCCCGACGGCGTTCCCCGGGCGGCGGTGGCTCTTCCCCTCGGCCGTCCTCGACGGACTCGACCCCGCCCCGGTTCCCGCCCCCGCTCCCGGCTCCGACCGGAAGCAGGCCGGACGGTTCGGAATGTCCGTACGGCCCCGGCGCACCGCACGCGACTGGGTCGTCGACTTCACCTGCTTCCTGCTGGCCGTCGTCATCGGCGTGCTGGGCGCGGACGCCCTGGCCGACGACCCGAACACCCCGCACGCCCTCGCCGTCGTCGACCAGTGGATCGGCGCTTTCTCCTGCGCCGCCGTCTGGCTGCGCCGCCGCTGGCCGCTGGGCCTCGCCGTCGCGATGCTCGCCGTCAGCCTCGTCTCGACCACCGCGGGCGGCGCCGGCCTGGTCGCGCTCTTCTCCCTCGCCGTGCACCGCCCCTTCCGGTACGTCGGCCCGGTCAGCGGTTTCTCCGTCGCAGTGATCCCGTTCTTCTACTGGCTGCGCCCCGACCCGGACCTGTCCTACTTCGTCTCGGTGGTCCTCAGCGTCCTGCTGACCGCGACCGCGGTCGGCTGGGGCATGTTCGTGCGGTCCAAGCGGCAGCTCATGCTGAGCCTGCGGGACCGGCTGCGGCGGGCCGAGACGGAGGCGGCGCTGCGGGCCGAGCAGGCACAGCGGCTCGCCCGCGAGGCCATCGCGCGCGAGATGCACGACGTGCTCGCCCATCGGCTCACCCTGCTGAGCGTCCACGCGGGCGCCCTGGAGTTCCGGCCCGACGCGCCCCAGGAGGAGGTGGCCCGGGCGGCCGGGGTCATCCGGGAGAGCGCCCACGAGGCCCTCCAGGACCTGCGGGAGATCATCGGCGTCCTGCGGGCCGGCGACTCGGAGGAGGCGGGACGCCCGCAGCCGACGCTGGCCGCGCTCGACACCCTGGTGACGGAGTCCCGCGAGGCCGGAATGAAGATCGTGCTGGACAGCCGGGTGACGGCACCGGCCGCCGTCCCCGCCTCCGTCGGCCGCACCGCCTACCGGATCGTCCAGGAGTGCCTCACGAACGCCCGCAAACACGCCCCCGGCGCCGAGGTCACGGTCTCCCTCGCGGGCGGCCCGGGCGACGGCCTGACCATCTCCGTACGCAATCCGGCGCCCCCGGGGGAGGTCCCGCCGGTCCCTGGCTCCGGACAGGGCCTCATCGGCCTGACCGAGCGCGCGACCCTGGCGGGCGGCCGGCTGGAGCACGGCGAGGAGAGGGACGGCGACGGGGGAAGGGTCGGGGGATTCGCGGTACGGGCCTGGCTGCCGTGGGGAGCGTGACGGGACCGTCAGCCGCGTAGGACGAGACCTCTTTAAGAAGAAGCCCCTTTCAGTCGCGCACCGTACGCGGTACCACCCGCTGCCCCGCCTCCCCGTACACCCATGCCGAGGTCTCCTCGATGAACTCGGTGGGGAAGCCCGGCCGGAATCCGGTCGTCTCGTCCAGCGTGTCCACGAGGTCGGCGGGGAGCGTCAGTTCGGCCGCGCCGAGGTTGTCCATGAGCTGCCCGACCCGGCGCGCACCCACGATCGGATGCACCGCGGGAGAGCGCGCCATGGTCCACGCGATGGCCACCTGCGCCGGGGACGCGCCGAGTTCGTCCGCCGCCGACTGCACGGCCCGCGCCACCGCGTGCTCGCGCTCACCGATCGCGTCCGCGGCCAGCCGTACCGACTCGTCGGGGGCGATGCCCCGCGCGCGCGTGTACTTGCCGGACAGGATGCCGTTCTGGAGCGGACTCCACGCCGCCACCGACATCCCGAACGCCTCGGCCATCGGCAGCAGTTCACGCTCGATGTCCCGGTTCAGCAGGCTGTACGGCACCTGGAGCGCGGCGAACTCCGACCAACCCCGCCACTGGGCCAGGGTGTTGGCCCGGGACACCACCCAGGCCGGCGCGTCCGAGATACCGACGTACAGCACCTTCCCGGAGCGCACGGCGTCGTCGAGGGCGCGCATGGTCTCCTCGACGGGCGTGGCACGGTCCCAGATGTGCACCCAGTACACGTCGACGTAGTCCGTACCGAGCCGGCGCAGGCTCGTCTCCAGGGACAGCGTGAGGTTCTTGCGGTGGTTGCCGGCGGCGTTCGGATCGGCGCCGTCGCGCGAGATCGTGTACTTCGTGGACAGTACGAGCCGGTCGCGCCGCCCCCTGAGGAGTTCGCCCAGGATCGTCTCGCTGGCGCCACCACGGTAGTTGATCGCGGTGTCGACGACGTTCCCGCCGGCGTCCTCGTACGCGCCGAGGATGCGCGCGCACTCCTCCTTGGGCGCCCCCACCCCGCCCTGCTCACCGAAAGTCATGGCCCCCAGGAAGAGTTCGGAGACACGGAGGCCGGTCCGGCCCAGCAGTCGGTAGCGCACGAAAGGCCCCTCATTTCACGGGAGTTCAGGTCGGCAATGTATCTGTGCGCCGCCCGTGTACGTCCAGGCGCCGCCCAACCGTGATTACGTAGGGCCATGACCGTGATCAGACTGCTCCTCGTCGACGACGACCCGCTGGTACGGGCAGGCCTGTCCTTCATGATGGGCGGCGCCGACGACATCGAGATCGTCGGCGAGGCGGCCGACGGCAGCGAGGTCGAGGAACTCGTCGGCCGCACCGGCCCGGACGTCGTGCTCATGGACATCCGGATGCCGACGGTGGACGGACTCGTCGCCACCGAGCGCCTGCGGGCTCGCAAGGACGCCCCGCAGGTCGTGGTCCTCACCACCTTCCACGCCGACGACCAGGTGCTGCGCGCCCTGCGCGCGGGCGCCGCCGGGTTCGTCCTCAAGGACACCCCGCCCGCCGAGATCCTGGCGGCGGTACGCCGTGTAGCGGCCGGCGACCCCGTTCTCTCGCCCGCCGTGACCCGCCAGTTGATGGCCCACGCGGCGGGCGGCACGGCGGACACCCGGCGGGCCGGCGCCCGGGGGCGGATCGGCGCGCTGAACGACCGTGAACGCGAGGTCGCCGTCGCCGTCGGCGAGGGCCGGTCGAACGCCGAGATCGCCGCCGCGCTGTTCATGAGCGTCGCCACCGTCAAGACGCATGTCTCCCGCATCCTCGCCAAGCTCGACCTCAACAACCGGGTTCAGATCGCCCTGTTGGCCTACGACGCCGGCCTCCTGGAAGAGAACGGGCAGGACGGGCACTGAGGGCTCCGCCGGACATGCGGTTGGTCTGCGCGGGTCGGTGGGGGCTGGCCGCGCCCCGCGGCGGAGCCGCAGGTCGATACAGCCCCGCGCCCCTTTGGGGCGCGGGTCGCGCACCCGACTTCACCAGGCCGCTCAGCGGGCGGCGCCGCGCGTTCTCATGACACTGGGCGGGACCGCGCCCCGGCCCGGCCCGGCGGCCGGCTGCCGCGGGGTACGGAGCCTGCCGCTGCGGCGGCGGCTCATCGGCCCGGGCTCGCCGGGGGATCTGGATGCTGCGCCGCCGCGATGCTCCTCAGTCCCGTCCGCCCGGGATCTCCGCGAGGTGTACGGGTCTGCGCTCCCGTCTCGACAGTTCGCAGGCCTCGGCGACGCGCAGCGCCTGGAGCGCCTCACGGCCGTCACAGGGGTTGGCCCGCTCTCCGCGCACCACTTCGACGAAGGCCGACAGTTCGGCCTCGTAAGCGGGGCCGAAGCGCTCCAGGAAGCCTGTCCAGGGCTTGCTCGCGGCCGGCGGTCCGGCCGGTTCGGTGGACGTGATGGGCGTACGGTCGTCCAGGCCGACGCCGACCTGGTCCAGTTCGCCGGCCAGCTCCATGCGCACGTCGTAGCCCGCGCCGTTCATGCGCGTCGCCGTCGCCGTGACCAGCGTGCCGTCGTCCAGGGTGAGGACCGCGGCGGCCGTACCGATGTCGCCCGCCTCGCGGAACATCGGGGGTCCGGTGTCCGACCCGGTCGCGTACACCTCGACGATCTCGCGCCCCGTCACCCAGCGCAGGATGTCGAAGTCGTGGATGAGGGTGTCCCGGTACAGCCCGCCGGACAACGGCAGGTACTCGGGCGGGGGCGGTGTCTGGTCCGACGTCATCATGCGGACGGTGTGCAGACGGCCGAGCTTCCCGGAGTGCACGGCCTCACGGGCGCCCGTGTAGCCGGTGTCGAAGCGGCGCTGGAAGCCCATCTGAAGGATCGTGCCGGCCGCCTCCACCTCGGCGATCGCGGCCAGGGTCGCGGGCAGATCGAGCGCTATGGGCTTCTCGCAGAACACCGGGAGACCCGAGCGTGCTGCCCGACCGATCAGTTCGGCGTGGGCAGAAGTGGCCGCGGTGATCACCACGGCGTCCACGCCCCAGGTGAAGATCTCGTCGACGCCCGGCGCGGCCGTCGCCCCTAAGCGGTGCGCGAGATCCTGTGCCCGCCCGCTGTCCGCGTCCGTGACGATGAGGGATCCGCCGACTTCGCGGTGCTGACTGAGGGTGTTCGCGTGGAATGTGCCGATACGGCCCGTCCCGATGACTCCGATGCGCATGAGAACCAAACTGGGGTCCGACCAGGCAAGCTGTCAATGCGTATGTCCGGACAATCGAACTACACGACTTCCCGTCAACAACGCCCGGAGCTACGCTCGGCCCGTGCCGAAACCAGATGTGGATCCGACAGTGCCGCTGGAGCTCAGAGTGGACCGGAGCAGTCCGGTACCGCTCTACTTCCAGCTGTCCCAGCAGCTCGAAGCCGCCATCGAACACGGAGCGCTCACCCCCGGCAGCCTGCTGGGCAACGAGATCGAGCTGGCCGGGCGGCTCGGCCTGTCCCGCCCCACGGTGCGCCAGGCCATCCAGTCCCTCGTGGAGAAGGGCCTGCTCGTACGCCGCCGGGGCGTCGGTACGCAGGTCGTGCACAGCCAGGTCAAGCGCCCGCTTGAGTTGAGCAGCCTGTACGACGACCTGGAGGCGGCGGGCCAGCGCCCCGCGACCAAGGTCCTCGTCAACACGGTCGTGCCGGCCTCCGCCGAGATCGCCGCCGCGCTCAACGTGGCCGAGGGCAGCGACGTACACCGCGTGGAACGGCTGCGGATGGCCCACGGCGAGCCGATGGCGTACCTCTGCAACTACCTGCCGCCCGGCCTGTTCGACCTGGACACCGGCCAGTTGGAGGCCACCGGGCTGTACCGCCTGATGCGCGCCGCCGGGATAACGCTGCACAGCGCCCGGCAGTCGATCGGCGCGCGGGAGGCCACGTCCGCGGAGGCGGAACGGCTCAGCGAGCACGCGGGGGCCCCGCTGCTCACCATGCAGCGCACGACCTTCGACGACACCGGCCGCGCCGTCGAGTTCGGCACCCACACGTACAGACCCACGCGCTATTCGTTCGAGTTCCAACTCCTCGTACGCCCCTGACGGAGGGCGCAGCCCTCCCGTCAGGGGCGCGGGGAACTGCGCGAGCAACCACAACGCACCCGCACCCGGCAAACAACGCACACCGCCCCATTGCTCCCCCGCGCGGCAACGACTCCTACGGTGAGGCAGAATCGCCGCAATGAGCACCTACCGCGACCTCGCACTCCCTCGGGCTCTCAGCGCAGCCACTGGGGGCGGCGCCCCCATAGGCTCCCGCCGGGCACCGGCGCTGCGCACCGTCGGCACGCGTGAGCGCCGTTCCCACCTCACGGCCCCCCGCGTGCCCACCGTCGGCATCGACATCGGCGGCACGAAGGTGATGGCGGGAGTCGTCGACGCCGACGGCAACATCCTGGAGAAGCTCCGCACGGAGACGCCCGACAAGTCCAAGAGCCCCAAAGTCGTCGAGGACACCATCGTCGAGCTGGTCCTGGACCTGTCCGACCGGCACGACGTGCACGCGGTCGGCATCGGCGCGGCCGGCTGGGTCGACGCCGACCGCAACCGGGTCCTGTTCGCGCCCCACCTGTCGTGGCGCAACGAGCCCCTGAGGGACCGTATCTCCAGCCGCCTCGCCGTCCCCGTCCTCGTGGACAACGACGCCAACACCGCGGCCTGGGCCGAGTGGCGCTTCGGTGCCGGGCGCGGCGAGGACGACCTCGTCATGATCACGCTCGGCACCGGCATCGGCGGCGCGATCCTGGAGGACGGCCACGTCAAGCGCGGCAAGTTCGGCGTCGCCGGCGAGTTCGGCCATATGCAGGTCGTGCCAGGCGGCCACCGCTGCCCCTGCGGCAACCGCGGCTGCTGGGAGCAGTACAGCTCGGGCAACGCACTGGTCCGCGAGGCCCGTGAACTCGCCGCCGCCGACTCCCCGGTGGCGTACGGGATCATCGAGCACGTCAAGGGCGACATCTCCGAGATCACCGGCCCGATGATCACCGAGCTGGCCCGCGAGGGCGACGCCATGTGCATCGAGCTGCTCCAGGACATCGGTCAGTGGCTCGGCGTCGGCATCGCCAACCTGGCCGCCGCCCTGGACCCCTCCTGCTTCGTCATCGGCGGCGGCGTCTCCGCGGCCGACGACCTCCTGATCGGCCCCGCCCGGGAAGCCTTCCGCCGCCACCTCACCGGCCGCGGCTACCGCCCCGAGGCCCGCATCGCCCGCGCCCAGCTCGGTCCCGAGGCCGGCATGGTGGGCGCCGCCGACCTCGCCCGCCTGGTCGCCCGCCGCTTCCGGCGCGCCAACCGGCGCCGCGTCGAGCGGTACGAGCGCTACGAGAAGTTCGTCGAGACCCGCCGCACCACCCAGGGGCCGCTGTGACCGCCTCCCTGCCCCGCCAGGCCATGACCCCGGACGAGCCGCCGCCCGAGGACCGCGGTCACCGGATCCGCCGTCGCGCCCTGACCCTGCTGATCATCGTGCTGCTCATCGGTGTCCCGGC
The DNA here is from genome assembly GCF_044333925.1 of Streptomyces sp. NPDC020898. Taxonomy (NCBI): domain Bacteria; kingdom Bacillati; phylum Actinomycetota; class Actinomycetes; order Kitasatosporales; family Streptomycetaceae; genus Streptomyces; species Streptomyces sp. NPDC020898. The sequence goes on along the minus strand of NZ_JBIRRV010000007.1, from coordinate 15,306 downwards.
CGGCTATCTGGTGATCTCCGCCGAACAGAGCCGCGACAGCGGCAAGGACAAGGAACGCAAGTGGGCGGCGCGAGGCCTCACCGAGGCCTGGCCCTCGAAGGTCCAGCGCCACATCTACGAGGTGCCCGTCCCGCGTCAGGCCGACGGCGAGGGAATCCTGTCGACGAAGGTCGCGTACTACGAGACGAACAACTGGCGCACCAGCCGCCTGTACGTCCAGTTCATGACCACGAACGCGGGGCTGGACTACTTCTTCAAGGCCATGGGCGTCCCCCGCACCAGCCTGCAGAAGGACACGTTCCCCATCAGCGCCCGCGACCAGAAGATCGTCGGCTGGGAGTTCAAGGACCCGGGCCCGTGGTGGGGCCTCGCCCACGCACAGAAGAACCCGGCGCCCACCCAGCACCTCGTCGTGAAGTGGTCGCACCCCAACCACTACATGGTGTACGTCGTCTCCCGCACCACCCCCTGACCGGCCGAGCGACCTGTCCCGGGTAGGTCGCCGGGACCGATTGTCAGACCCCGCCCGTACAGTCGAAGACGTCCGACTCGACGGACACGACACGAGGGCGGGAGGTGACGTACGGATGAGCGACGAGGCGTCGGTGACAGCGGTGGCGGACGTGTCCGTGCGCCTCGCGGCCGTCTTCCTCCCCGCCCCGCTCCCGCGCGAGGGCCGCATCGCCTTCTGGGACCCGACGGGGGACACCGGCCTGCCCGCCGAGGCAGCCGGACACGACGGGCCTACGGAACTGACGGTCGTACGACGACACGGCGCCGGAGTCCGCCGCCGGACCACCCCCGCGCTGTCGTTGCCCGTCGACACGGCACTGCCGCTGCTCGTGCGGGCCCGCCGCGACCCCGCCGCCCACCCCGCCACGGCCTGCTGGGGCGCCGCCGCGCTGCACGCCCTGCGCCTCACGGCCCGCGGCAGGCTGCTGCCCGGACTCACGCCCACCGGCCACGACGCGTGGCGTGCGGGCCCCCTGGACCCCGACGACATAGCCCACCTCAGGGCCATCGCCGCGGCCCTGCCGTACGAGGGCCACGCGGTGCCCCTTCCCGGCCCCGGCCCCTTGCTGCTGCCCGAGCCCGAGGCGCTGCTGCGGGCCTTCCTGGACGCCGTCGCGGACACCCTCCCGCGCACCCCGGCGGCGCCCTACGCCGCGGGACTGCCCTTCGCCGCCCGCCAGGCACAGCGCCTGCCGGGCGCCCAGGACTGGGCGGCCGAGGTCGCCGCGGGCATGGACGCGGGCGTGCGGATCTCACTCCGCCTCGACCTGTCGGCGTACGAGCTGTTCGACGACCCCGACCGGGCGCCCACCGCGGGCGCCGCGATCGTCCAGGTGCACAGCCTCGCCGACCCCACCCTCGTGACCGACGCGGCGGCCCTGTGGGCGGGCACCGCGGACGATGCCTTCGGAGCACGCGCCCGCGTGGACGCCGCCCTGGCGGTGCGCCGCGCGGCCCGCGTCTGGCCCCCGCTCGACCGCCTCACCGAGCGGGACGAGCCCGACGTCATGGCACTCTCCGAGGAGGAGCTGTACGACCTGCTCGGGGTGGCCGCGACCCGGCTCGCCGCGGCCGGCGTCGCCGTGCACTGGCCCCGGGACCTCGCCCAGGACCTCACCGCCCAGGCGGTCGTACGCCCGGCGCCCGGCTCGGCGAAGGACGGCACCGGCTTCTTCGACAGCGAGGAACTCCTCCAGTTCCGCTGGCAGTTGGCGCTCGGCGGAGATCCGCTCACCGAGGCCGAGATGGACCAGCTGGCCGAGGCCCACCGGCCCGTCGTACGCCTCAAGGACCAGTGGGTGCTCGTCGACCCGGCCCTGGTCCGCAAGGCCCGCAAGCGTGAACTGGGGCTGCTCGACCCGGTCGACGCCCTCTCGGCGGCGCTCACCGGCCGCGTGGAGGTCGACGGCGAGAGCGTCGAGGCGGTCCCTGTCGGGGCGCTGGCGGCCCTGCGGGACCGGCTGACGGCGGGCGTGGCCCCGGTGGAGCCGCCGCCGGAACTGCAGGCCCGCCTCCGCGACTACCAACTCCGGGGGCTGGCCTGGCTGGACCTCATGACCTCCCTCGGCCTGGGCGGCTGCCTCGCCGACGACATGGGGCTCGGCAAGACGATCACCCTCATCGCCCTGCATCTGCGGCGGGCCCGCAGCGAACCGACGCTGGTGGTCTGCCCGGCCTCCCTGCTCGGCAACTGGCAGCGCGAGATCAACCGCTTCGCGCCCGGCGTCCCCGTCCGCCGCTACCACGGCCCCGACCGCACCCTGGAGGACATGCAGGGCGGCTTCGTCCTCACGACGTACGGCACCATGCGGTCGACGGCACCCCGGCTGGCCGAACAGCCGTGGGGAATGGTCGTCGCGGACGAGGCACAGCACGTCAAGAACCCCTACTCGGCGACGGCGAAGGCCCTGCGCACGATCCCGTCCCCCGCGCGCGTGGCACTCACCGGCACCCCCGTCGAGAACAACCTCTCCGAACTCTGGGCCCTGCTCGACTGGACGACTCCCGGTCTCCTGGGCCCCCTGAAGTCCTTCCGCGCCCGGCACGCGCGCGCGGTGGAGACCGGCGAGGACGAGGAGGCGGTGGCCCGACTCGCCCGTCTGGTCCGCCCGTTCCTGCTGCGCCGCAAGAAGTCCGACCCGGGCATCGTCCCGGAACTGCCACCGAAGACGGAGACGGACCATCCGGTCCCGCTGACCCGCGAACAGGCCGCGCTGTACGAGGCGGTGGTGCGTGAGTCGCTGCTCGCCATCGAAACGGCGGAGGGCATCGGACGCCGGGGCCTCGTACTGAAGCTGCTGACCTCCCTCAAGCAGATCTGCGACCATCCCGCGTTGTATCTCAAGGAGGAGGCTCCCGGACCCGCCGCGAGCGACCGGCTGGCCGCCCGCTCCGGCAAACTCGCCCTGCTGGACGAGCTGTTGGACACCCTGCTGGCCGAGGACGGCTCGGCACTGGTGTTCACGCAGTACGTCGGGATGGCCCGCCTGATCACCTCCCATCTCGCGGCCCGTGCGGTCCCGGTGGAGCTGCTCCACGGTGGCACACCGGTCCTGGAACGGGAACGCATGGTGGACCGCTTCCAGAGCGGCCGGACCCCGATCCTGATCCTCTCCCTGAAGGCCGCCGGCACGGGCCTGAACCTCACACGCGCCGGCCATGTCATCCACTTCGACCGCTGGTGGAACCCGGCGGTCGAGGAACAGGCCACGGACCGCGCGTACCGCATCGGCCAGACCCAGCCGGTCCAGGTGCACCGTCTGATCACCGAGGGCACGGTCGAGGACCGCATCGCGGAGATGCTCGAGTCCAAGCGGGCCCTGGCCGACGCGATCCTGACCTCCGGCGAGTCGTCCTTCACGGAACTGACCGCCCGGGAGCTGTCCGACCTGGTCTCGCTGCGGAGGGAGGTGTGATGCCGGCCGAGGAGAGGTCGACAGAGCACGTTCCGGTGGGGGAGGACCCGGTGCGGCCCGGGGACCCGCCGGCGGGCGAGCCCGAGCAGGACCGGCCCGCCGACGTCGCGCGCAGGGCCCTGCGGGCCGCTCGGGAGCGCGCGGGCCAGGAGACGACAGGGACGCGTGGCACGGCGCCGGACGAGGACCGCGCGGGAGCTGAGAGGCCCGCGGAGCCGGAGAGGTCTGGCGAGCACAGGAGGCCCGAGAAGCCCGCGGAGACCGCGGGGCTTGAGGTGCGGCCGGCGGACCTGGCCCGTGCGGCACTGCGGGGCGCGACGACGCCGGCCGTGGGCGAGCGCCCGACGGGTGCCTCGACCGGGTCGGACCCGGAGACTCCGGATGGTTCGCAGGCGTCCAGCGACATCGGCGACCGCCGGGGCGGGCGTCCCGGTGATGTCGCCCGTGAGGCCCTGCGTGCCGCGCGTGGGGAGGCACGCCGGGCCCGGATCGACGCGGAGACCGCGGGAGCCGAGGCCGCCCGGCGGTCTGTCCGGCCCGCCCCTGGGCGGAGCGCACGTGACCTGAGTCCCGGGGACCAGAAGCACGACGTACGGCACCTGCGTGCCGCTGCTTTCGAGTTGCCCGCCGACGAGCCCCCCGCGACTCCGCTCACGGGTCCGGAGACGCCGGACCACGAGCCGCGCGCGGACATCTCGGCGCCGGTGGCCCTCGGGGACGTTCTGCGTGCCGTTGCCCCGCGGGTCTCACCGGTCGGAGCCTTGGCCGGCGAGGCGCCGGAAGCGTCACCGTACGAGCCGCGGGACACCCCGAGCACTCCGAACGGCCTGGGCACCGCGGGCACCGCCCGGTTCCGGCAGGCGCCGCCCACCCCACCGCCCCCCAACGACTCACGCCTCGCCCCCTCCTCCATGGCCGCCCCCGGCCGTGACGGTGAGCTGCGCCGCACCTTCCCCGCCCTGCGGGCCTCGGGGGACCGGGCGGCGTCCCCAGGCGCAGGCCTCGCGGAGAGCTGGTGGGGGAACGCCTGGGTGGCCGCCCTGGAGGAGGGCGCGCTGGACGCGGCCCGGCTGGTGCGGGGGCGCGGGTATGCCGAGAAGGGGCATGTCGACGCCATCACCGTGACACCGGGGCTCGTGCTCGCGTACGTCCAGGGCTCCAGGCCGCGGCCGTACCGCGTGCAGGTGGGGCTGCGGACGCTCGGCGACCAGGAGTGGGAGCGGTTCCTGGACGCCGCCGTGGAGCGGCCCGGGCACATCGCCGCGCTGCTCGACAAGGAGATGCCCCACTCCCTCGCCGACTGCGGGGTTCCGCTGCTGCCGGGCCCCGGCGACCTCGAACCCCGGTGCAGCTGCCCCGACTCCGGTCACCCCTGCAAGCACGCCGCCGCACTCTGCTACCAGACCGCCCGCCTCCTCGACGCCGACCCCTTCGTCCTGCTTCTCCTACGGGGCCGGAGCGAGCGGGAGGTGCTCGACGAGCTGTCCCGGCGCAACGCCGCCCGTGCTGCCCGCGCCGCCCAGGAACAGCAGCCGGCGCCCTTCCCCGGGGTCCGGGCCTCCGACTCCCTCGCCCCGCGCACCCTTCCGCTGCTCCCGGCCCCGTTGCCGCCCCGCCCGCATCCCGAGCCGCCCCCGGCCTACCCGGCGGCCCTTGGCGGCCCGGACCCCTTCGCGCTGGACCAGTTGGCGACCGACGCGGCCGCCCGCGCCCACACGCTGCTCACCGCCGGCCACGACCCGGTCGGCGAGCTGACCCTGTGGCAGGACGCCGTACGTCTCGCCGCCGCCCGCCCCGGCTCCGGGCTCACCGCAGGCACTCGCGCCCTCTACGCGTCGCTCGCCCGGGCCGCCGGCCGCACCCCGGCCGAACTGGCGCGCGCGGTGGCCGCCTGGCGGCAGGGCGGGCTCGACGGACTCGCCGTCCTGGAGGAGGCCTGGGACCCGCCGGCGGGACGGTTCGACCGTGCCCGCCCCCTCCTCCTCGCCGCCGACCTCCCCGCCTTCAGACCCCGGCGCAACCACCTCACCCACCCGCGCGGCCACATACAGCTGCGCCTGGGCCGAGACGGTCTCTGGTACGCGTACGAGTCCGAACCGGGCCACGACGACTGGTGGCCCCGCGGCACCCCTGACCTCGACCCGGTCGGCGCCCTGACCGGCCTCGGCAGCCCGGCCGAAGGCTGACCGGAGCCCGATCCGGCGGTCGGGCCGTCCGGCGACCGCCCCGGATCCGGCCGACCGGCTGCCTACGACGGGCCCGGTTCTGTCCTGGCCACGTAGACGGTGTTGGTCGAGGTGCCGCCCTGCAGGGGGTTGTCGAAGTCGACGACATGGGCCGCCGACCGCGGGAAGACCTCTGTGAGCGCGGCCATGAACTGGTCGTCCGGCGGGTCGTTGGACCACAGGGCGAAGACCCCGTCGGGGTGGAGGTGTTCGGCGAGAGCGCGGAGCCCGGCAGGCTGGTAGAGCGCCGCGTGGCGCGGGTGGAGCACATGGCGCGGCGAATGGTCGACGTCCAGCAGAACGGCGTGGAAGCGGCGGCCCGGCTCCGTCGGGTCCAGACCGCGCGAATCGGCCGCCATCGCGAAGAAGTCGCCCTGAACCAGACGGCAGCGGGCGTCCGAGGTCAGCCGGGTGCCGAGCGGGACCAGGCCCCGCTGATGCCAGTCGATGACTTCGGCGAGCGTGTCGATCACGGCCAGCGAGCGCACCCGGGGGTCGTCCAGCACAGCCTGGGCGGTGTATCCCAGTCCGAGTCCGCCGACGACGACGTCCAGTTCGGTACCGGGCAGTTCCGCCAGTCCGAGTTCCGCGAGCGCGATCTCGCCTGCGGTGAAGAGGCTGGACATCAGGAACTCGTCGCCGAGCTTCACCTCGTACACATCGGCACCCGAGACCGGGTCGCGTCGGCGGCGCAGGCTGATGTCGCCCATCGCTGTCGGGCGCCAGTCGATCTCCTGGAAACGCGCGCTCATCCGATTACCTTTCTGACGCACCGACGCTGCCCGAAGCCGGTGCCTGGAAGCCCGCTCTGCACAGGTGTGGGCGGCAGGCGCGAAACCGTGCCTGCCGCCCACTGTCGGCAGAGCGGGAGAGGGGAAGGGGGCTACCGGTCAGGCGTCGATGATGACGGGGATGATGAGGGGCCTGCGGCGGTGGGTACGGAAGGCCCAGTTCGCCACGGCACGGGCGATGAGCTGCTCCAGCTGGTGGGCGTCGCCGACGCCTTCCTGGGCTGCGGTCGCCAGAGTCTTCTCGATGACAGGGATGACCGGTTCGAACGTGGTGTCGTCGTGGACGAACCCGCGCGCCAGGAAGTCCGGAGTCTCGGCCAGGGCACCCGTGTCGGCGTCGACGATCGCCACCACGGTGACCACGCCTTCCTCCGCGAGGGTGACGCGGTCCTTCAGGGACGCCTCGGTGGCGCCGCCGACCTCCATGCCGTCCACGTAGACGTTGCCCGCGGGCACCTTGCCGGTGATCGACGCCCGCCCGTCCACGAGGTCGACGACCACACCGTCCTCGGCGATGACCACCCGGTCGGGATCGACCCCCGTACGGATGGCGAGGTCGGCGTTGGCCCGCAGGTGGCGCCATTCACCGTGCACGGGCATGACGTTGCGGGGCTTGACGATGTTGTAGCAGTACACAAGCTCACCGGCGCTGGCGTGCCCGGAGACGTGCACCTTGGCGTTGCCCTTGTGGACGACATGGGCGCCCCACCGGGTCAGCCCGTTGATCACCCGGTAGATGGCGTTCTCGTTGCCGGGGATGAGGGAGCTGGCGAGCAGGACGGTGTCGCCCTTGCCGATGCGGATCACATGGTCGCGGTTGGCCATCCGGGACAGCGCCGCCATCGGCTCGCCCTGGGATCCGGTGCACACCAGAGCGATCTTGTGGTCGGCCAGCTTCTCCATTTCCTTGGTGCTCACGATCAGGCCGCTGGGAACCTTCAGGTACCCGAGGTCGCGGGCGATGCCCATGTTGCGGACCATGGAGCGGCCCACGAAGGCCACCTTGCGGCCGTGCTGGTGGGCGGCGTCCAGGACCTGCTGGATGCGGTGCACATGGCTGGCGAAGCTGGAGACGATCACCCGGCGCGGGGCGGTACGCATCACCTGCTCGATCGCCGGGTTCAGTTCGCGCTCGGAGGTGGTGAAGCCGGGGACCTCGGCGTTGGTGGAGTCGGTGAGGAAGAGATCGACCCCTTCCTCGCCGAGGCGGGCGAAGGCGCGCAGGTCGGTGATGCGGTCGTCCAGCGGGAACTGGTCCATCTTGAAGTCGCCGGTGTGCAGCACCATCCCGGCCGCGGTGCGGATCGCGACCGCGAGACTGTCCGGGATGGAGTGGTTGACCGCCACGAACTCGCAGTTGAAGGGGCCGAAACCGCGCCGGTCGCCCTCACGTACCCGCACCGAGCGCGGCCGGATTCCGTGCTCCTTGAGCTTGGCCTCCAGGAACGCCAGTGTCAGCTTCGAGCCCACTACAGGGATGTCGGAGCGCTCGCGCAGCAGATACGGCACACCACCGATGTGGTCCTCGTGGCCGTGGGTGAGCACCACGGCCACGATGTCGTCCAGACGATCACGGATCGAGGTGAAGTCCGGCAGGATCACGTCCACGCCGGGCTGGGTCTCTTCGGGGAACAGCACGCCGCAGTCGACGATGAGCAGCTTGCCGGCATGCTCGAAGACGGTCATGTTGCGGCCGATCTCGCCCAGACCGCCCAGGGCGGTGACCCTCAGCCCTCCTTCAGGCAGGGGAGGGGCGGCTTTCAGTTCGGGATGCGGATGACTCATATTCCGACGTTACCGGAGACTCTGCCGAGGTGATCCACTGGCTGCCCAACCAGAGGGTTCAGCACGGCGTGGCCGAGGCGGCCGGCGGGTGGACCGGGAGCCGGTCTCTAGCTGCTTTCCGGTCCGTCGTCTCCCGTCCGCCCGCCGTCCGCGGGGCGCGCGGCTGCCCGGTGCATGCGGATCACCGCGTAGGTCTCTCCGTCCCTGGGCGGCCGCGTCCAGGAGCGGCTGGTGAAGGTGTGCAGCCGCCCGGTCACGAGGGCATGACGCGGCAGTGCCACACCGAACTCCCCGGCCACAGCTTCCAGCAGCGACCGTTCCACCTCGGCGTCGTCCTCCAGGGCGCCGAAGAACCGGCTCGGGTCCAGCGTCTCCGATATCTCCCCGCTCGACCGGACTTCCCCGTCCGCATACGTGAATGCGTACTGCTCGACACCGTCCCGCGCCACCGAGAGGTGGAAGAACGGCTCCCCGTGCCATGCCCGCAGGCCGCACCACACCACCACCGCACGGGTGCCCTCTGCGGCGGCCGTGGCCGCCGGGGAGACGAACCGCCGCCGGTCGAACGCAGAAGGATCGCCGTCGAAGGCGAAGCTCCAACCGGGACCGGCCCGCCCGACCGCCATCAGAGCCCTGTCGTCGTAGGACGAGAACTCCCCCTGACTGTGCGGCGGCCCGTAGCGCGCCTCCCAGAAGGTCATGGGTTTGCCCAGCACGGCGCCCTCCCCGTCCGTGAGACGTCCGGGCACCTCCTCCGGCTCCGCACCTTCCACCAGGACGAACCGGTAGGACGTGCGGTTGTTGCCCGGGTCCGGCTGCGCGAGCCACGCCAGGTCGCCCGGGTCGAGCCCGGCCGACGGGCTCGGTGCCTCACCCGCCTGCCCGCCCCGTGGAGTGGACAGCAGCTCCCGGCCCCGCTCCGGGGTCAGCAGCGTCCCGAGCAGCGGGTCGGCCACCCACCCCAGTGGCGCCAGGTGGTCCGGTCCCAGCGGCTCCCACAGCGGCAGAGCATCCATCAGGGTCCGCCACGCACCGTCGGTGTCTCCCCACCGCGCCAGCTCCCGCGCCCGCTCGACGGCTTCCCCGAACGGTCCGGCCGCCGTGTACCGGTACGTGCCGTTCCGCACCTGATCCAGCGTCGCGTACGCCAGGGACACCAGGTCGTCGTCGGCGCCCCGCAGAGGGAACGTCAGCGTGGAGTCGTCCCGGTACGCGTGCGCCGCGTGCTCGGCGACCAGGGGCGGCAGCAGCTCGGGAGCATACTGAGGGTCCGTCACCAGCCCGTCGAAATACGCCGCGGAGGCCTGTCCGAGCAGGCGGCGTATCTGGTCACCCAGCCCGGCGGCCCGCGCTCTGCCGTACCCCTTGGCCTCGTCCAGCGCTTTTTCGGCCCGCTCCCAGTCGCCGCGCAGAGCCGTCAGCCTGGCCTCCTCCACCAGGGCGTCCAGCGTTCGCGTCGTGTCGTTGGCGAACACCGGCTGCCTGTCGCTCCGGTGCGCCCGGAGGCTGTGGAACTCCCGGTGCATGTCCTGCATGAACTCAAGGAAGTTCGCGTACCGTTCGGGTGCAGAGGCCCGCCAGCTCGCCCACGTGTACACGGCCCACTCACCGTCCTCGTCCACGTCCTCGGGATCCATGAGGACGTAGGTGCTGTCGGACTCGACGTCGAGCTGCAGCCCGTGCCGCCAGAGGTCCACCTCCTGCCGCTCCTCGGGCCCGGCGTCCTCGTCCAGGTATTCCTCGAACATCTCCGCGAGTTCCGACTCGTTGTTGTGCCAGCGCGCTTCCGCGGTCCCCGCCAGCAGCGACACGAACCCGCCCGCGTGCCGCCACCCGTCGCTGACCTTGAGAAACTCCCGGTACGACGGTGCCATCCGTCGGCCGAGACGCTCCTCCATGGCTGCGATCCGCTCCTCCGGCGCGGACGGGAACCCCAGCCAGCGCGCCCGCCGCGCGGCCTCGTCGTCCTCGCCCTGTGTCTCGCCGTCCGGCAGGGAATCCGCCCACTCCCCGCTCCACCTGAGCAGGAACGACCGCCAGTCGAATGCCGTGATGTCCGTCATACGCCCGATGCTGCCACCAACCACTGACAGTGCTCCGCTGCTTGCTGCCGCCTGCCAGGTCCCTCGCGCAGCGCCCTGATGTACGAGGAGTCGACTACGCCCTGGGAAGGCTGGACGCGCGCTCGCTCGCCGGTGGAATGCTGCCAGGCCCTTGCCTGGCAGGGCGCTCGCGAACATGCGGCATGTCCTGGAAGCTCGCCCCGGACGCGTGGCTCCGCCTGACGGTGAGAGGGAGGGGCGAAAGCAGCGATCCCCGCGCCGGCCGGTCAGCGTCCGCGCGGTCCGGCGCCTCGGCGTCGCCGGGCCGCGAAGACAATCGCCCCATCCAGGCAGGGCCACGACTGGGCAGGGGTCCGAGCTGCGGGCCACCGGCAGCGGGCGCACGATGGAAGGGCGAGGGCGCGGTTTGGTTGCCACGGAGGGCTGTGGGATGACGTTGCGTGGACGGGTGGCGGCTGCGGGCGCATTCCTCAGCGGCCTCGCGTTCGTTCTGGCGCCGGTGCGGTCCGACTGGATCGAGGCCCTCTTCGGAGTCGCCCCCGACGCAGGCAGCGGTGCTTTGGAGGCAGCCGTCGCCGTCCTGGCGCTGTCTGTCACGGTCTGCCACTGTCACGTTCTCCCTGTCGGCTCCGTTGGAATGGAGCAAGGCGCGGTCCAGCCACACACGCTGACGGCACGTCGGCAGTGAGTTCGCGAGTTGACGGTCTGTCCGCGACGGACCCGTGATTCTGCATTCCGCATCCGCATTCCTGCGATGTCCCACCTGGGGGCCGGATGGCGAGAGTTCCGCGCGGCGTGGTCGATGCGCGCGGCCGACAAGCCGTCGTGCACGATCACGAAGGCGCTCTGATGGCATTGGACCTGGAGAGCGGCGTGCTGCTGTGGCGCCACGGGCCCAGTCTGCGGCCGTGTGCTCTGCTCGCGGGCTTGGTCGTGGCCCTGAGGATCGGTCCGTCGCCGACGCTGGTGGTCGTGGTGCTCGATGCCGAGACCGGTGAAGACCGCTGGGCGTCGGAGCCGGTCGACCTGCCGCCATGGGCGCGCTGCTCCCTCGACGACACCCGCGATTTCACCCTGCGCACCGAGACGGACGAAGACGCCGTGGTGATCCACTGGGTTGCCCGGACCTGGTACGGCGGTGGCGCGGCGCCGAGCGCACAGGTCCTGGAGGAGTCCCGGCGCGAGGCGCACGGCACCCTGCGGGTCGATCCGGCGGGCCCTCCGGTGGAGGTACTGCCGGAGGCGGGGGCACCGCCGGAGCCGGCCGACGTCGATGCGCCATCCCTCGTACCACCGGCGGCTCCCTCGCCACAGCCGGCCGCCGATGTGCTGGACCAGAGCCTGGTCGGCGACGTACGCGTGGAACTCGTCCTTCGCTCCGGCTCCGGCGCCATAGTTCTGAGGGCGATGGATCCCCTCACCGGCACGGTCAAGTGGGAGGTGGAACTGGACCATGCGACCACAAGGCGGGCGCCCAGGCTTCCGCCCTAGCCACACCCCGTACGTCCTCATCCCAGTCAGGGGTGCACCATGACCATCTCGGACGAAGAAGTCGCCCAGTCGAAGCACATCAGCGTCGAGCAGGTGCAGTTGCTGTGCCGAGCTCGGGGCACGACGAACGAGACGCTTGAGGCCCTTCCCGAATCCGCAGTGCGGCGGGCCCTGCTCCGTCTCGACTTTCCCGACCTGCCCACAGCCCGTGGGGTCTTCCGCCTCAAGCAGGAGCGCAGCGACGACGGCAACGTCCGACCGCACGCCCTGGGCACGGCCTACGAGCAGGTGCAGGCTCTGCTGAGCCGCGAGGCCCCACCGGCGACCGCGGGCGTACCGACCGGTCCGAACGGTCATGGGACCCGGGGAGGGCCGGCCCCGATGGGCGGTCTCCAACTGGCCAACTGGGTGTGGCTCGGCCCCGGAAACATCGGTGGGCGCACGCGCGGCATCGTGATCCACCCGGTGCAGCCGGACAGGATGTGGGCCGTGAGCGCCGGCGGCGGCGTTTGGCACACCGAGGACGGTGGCGTCCAGTGGGAGCCCGTCGACGACTTCCTGGAGAACCTCGCGTGCGGCTGCATCGCGGCGGATCCGTCCGACGAGTCCACGATGTACGTGGGGACCGGCGAGGCGTTCCACAATCTCGACGCCATCCGGGGCAACGGCATCTTCGTCACCACGGACGAGGCCAACTGGACTCCGATCGCGGCCACCCAGACCCCGGACTTCCAGTTCGTGAGCCGGATCTCGGTGTCACAATCCGGGGACGTTGTCCTCGCCGCCACCTCCACCGGCCTCTTCCGCAGCGCCGATGCCGCGCGGGCTACCTGGACCCAGGTCCTGGACACCCCTCTCGGCGACGTCAGATTCGATCCGCAGGACAGCAGCAAGGCGGTCGCCGGCGCGCTGCGGGACGGTGCGGCCTGGTTCAGCCGGGACGGCGGTCTCACCTGGGATCTTGCGGTTCACGGTCCGTGGAACGGCAGGGTGGAGCTCGCGTACGCGGAGCAGGACCCGGCGATCGTCTATGCGTCGGTTCAGATGACCACCGGCCAGATCTGGCGGTCGCGGGACGGCGGTGCGACCTACCAGAAGAGGAGGACACAGACCCCGGACGGCCTCCCGTCGGACTACCTGGGCGGGCAAGGCTGGTACGACAACGCCATCTGGGCCGGGGACCCGACCGACGCCGACCTGGTGCTGGTCGGCGGCGTCAACCTGTACCGCAGCACGGACGGCGGCGATCACCTGGCCGAGATCAGCACGTGGTGGGATCCCCGCTCGGCCCACGCCGACCAGCACGCCATCGTCTCGCACCCCTCCTACGACGGGGTCACCAACCGAACGGTCTTCTTCGGTAACGACGGTGGGGTGTTCAAGGCCGATGACCTGGCGGACGTCGGAAGTGAGCCCGAGCCTCCGTTCGTGAACGGCTGGACCGAGTTGGTGAACAACTACGGCGTGACCCAGTTCTACGCCGGGGCGGGCCACACCGGCAGCGGGAAGATCATCGGCGGTGCACAGGACAACGGCTCGCTCACCTTCGACCCGGCCCTCGGCACCGAGGACTGGCGGCCGTTCTTCGGCGGTGACGGCGGCTGGTGCGCCTCCGACCCGACCGACCCCGACGTCTTCTACGGTGAGTACGTCTTCCTGAACATCCACCGCAACACCGACGGTGCCACCACCGACGACACACAGGGTGACCGCTACATCAGCGGCCAGTTCTTCAACGTCGCGACAGGCGACTGGGACTGGAAGCAGGTGCCCTTCCGCATCACGGACGCGAAGAACGAGAACGCGCTCTTCATCGCGCCGTTCGTGCTCGATCCGAACAACGAGAACCGGATCCTGGCAGGCGGGGTGTCGCTCTGGCGGACGGACAATGCCAAGCAGCCGAACACCGCCACCACCGGGCCCACCTGGAAGGCGGTCAAGCCCAACGCCGGCACGATGATCAGCGCGATCGCGGTGGCGCGCGGTGACTCGAACGCGGTGTGGGTGGGCCACGAGGACGGCATGATCTTCCGTACCGCCAACGGCACCGCGACGACGCCCACTTGGGAGCGCGTCGGTGCGACCGGCCCGAGCCCGCTGACACCACGGCGCTTCTGCACCTGCATCACCCTGCACCCGACGGACCATGACACCGCCTACGTCGCGTTCGGCGGATACGAGCAGGGCAACCTGTGGGTGACCACGGACGGCGGCGAGCAATGGACCGACCTCGCCACCGCTCTGCCGCGCGCTCCGATCCGCGCCGTGGCGGTGCATCCGCGGCGGACGAAGCTGCTCTACTGCGGTACCGAGGTCGGGCTGTTCGCCAGCGAGAACGCCGGCGCGAGCTGGTCGCCGACGAACGAGGGCCCGACCAACTGCTCGGTCGACGACCTGTTCTGGATGGACGAGACCCTGGTCTGTGTGACCCACGGCCGCGGGATGTTCCGCATCGACCTGTCGACGGTCCCGTAGGACGGCCGCTCGTAGGTGGCCTGCCGCACGACCGAGGACGGCCGCCGAGGGCCCGTCGAACGCATCAGGCAATCATGCCCCCGGCCCCGTTCACCGGAGCCGGGTGGCAGATCCCGTCGGGCTACTTCATCGTGGAAGTGGCGGGCATCGTTGCTGACTTCGCGGTCCGACAGACTGAGGAGCACTGATGGAGCCATTTCTGCTTCCAGTTGTGTTCTTGGCTGTGGCGGCCGCATTCACGCTGTCCGCTTCGGCGGGGTTCGGTGGCAGCCTGATTCTTGTTCCCACTCTGGCGCTCGTACTCGGCACCAAGTCCGGGGTGGCGTTGGCAGCACTGCTTCTTGGCGCCAACAACGTGGTCAAGGTCTTCGCCTATCGAGCGACCCTCCCATTCCGTAAGGCCGTCGTCGTGATCGCCCTGATCGCCGTAGGGTCGTTCCTGGGGGCCAAGTTGCTGGTTTCCGCGTCCGAACGGGTTGTGACTCTCGCGGTCCTTGTCAGCTTTGCTGCCGCGTTTCTGATCGAAACGCTCGATCTCAGCCGCTGGCGGCGGAGCGGTTCCCCGGTGATGGCGTTCGCCGCGGGTGCGACGTCCGGATTCAGCGGTACGTCCGGACCCCTCAAAGGGCTTGCGATCCGCGGACTTGCCCTGGACCGCCTCCACCTCGTCGGCGCACTCTCCATGGCCTCACTCGTCGGGGACGCCACGAAAACCGCCGTCTGGACGGATGCCGCGCTGCTTACGGGCGGGGATTATCTCGTCGCTTTGGCGTGTCTGCCGCTGATGTTCTTCGCGACGTTTCTGGGCCGGCGCTTCAACGCCAGAATCGGTGAGCGCGGATATACAGGCCTGTTCTGGACCGTCATGGTGGGCTACACCGGGCGACTATTGGCCGGCCTGTAAGGTCAAGTGGACACCGAGTCGATTTGTCCTTTGACGGTCGCTCGGCATGAGAGGTCGTTTTATCCCGTTGTTTCATCCCGGGATGCGAATTTGATCCGGTGATGTCGGGTCGCGCCAGGAGATGGTGTTCTCGCCGGTGAGGCG
>NZ_JBIRRV010000006.1:554090-589363 GCF_044333925.1 Streptomyces sp. NPDC020898 | reverse complement strand
GAGACGGTTCTCTTGGTCGAAAACCCATCTACCAGGGGCTTCACCTGTTTGTCAGGCCAACTGCCCAGCCGCCGCCGGAGGTTGGAAAAGGCTCACTGTCGCTCTCGCTCATGATTCCTTCTTTCGTTGGCGTCTGCCCCGGGCGAGCTCGGTGGCCAGCGCGTCCAGAGGCTGACTCCAGAACTTGCGGAAGTGGTCCAGCCAGGCGTCGACCTCGCGCAGGGGCGCCGGGTCGACCGCGTACAGGCGTCGGGTGCCCTCGGCCCGTACGGTGGCGAAGCCGTTCTCGCGCAGCACGCGCAGGTGTTGCGAGGCCGCGGGCTGGGATATCCCGAACTCCTCCCGTACGACCTCGGTGATCGCACCGGCGCTCTGCTCGCCGTCGCCGAGGAGTTCCAGGATGCGGCGGCGGACAGGGTCTCCGAGAACGTCAAAGGCGTGCACTCGCATCACTGTTTCAAGAGGGACTTATATAAGTCAAGCCTTATAGTGATGGTGTCGGTCAGCCGGCCGGGGACAGCTCCTGGACGGGCTTGGCCGACGTCGACTGCCCGGAGCCGCGCAGGCCGGTCAGGGCGACGAAGACGGCCCCGGGGAGGGTTCCATGGGAAGAAGGGGGAGCGGGGCGAGCGGAGCGGCTCGTGCGGCTCCCCCTGTGATGCGCTCGACGGTAGGGAGCCCGCTGCATCACAGGAACGACAGAGGCCCTGCCGTAGCCGAATACGGGGAGCGTCAGTCGAGCGGAGGGGTGCCGTGCGTGTGGAAGGAGTCGATGGTCTTCAGGCCCCAGGCCTGCCCCTTGGCCCGCTCTGCCTGGGTCCAGGTGATCAGCGGCCAGTCGGGGGCCAGCACCAGGCGGGTGAGCGGGTTGCAGAGTTCGATGCGGTTGCCGCCCGGCTCGTAGACGTACAGGAAGAACGTCTGCTGGATGGCGTGCTTGTGCGGGCCGGTCTCGATGTGCACGCCGTTGTCGAGGCACAGGTCGGCGGCGCGCAGGATGTCCTCGCGGGTGTCCGTGGCGAACGCGATGTGGTGGAGGCGGCCGTTGGAGCCGGACCAGTCCTCCGTGTAGACGAGGTCGTACGACTTGTTGGTGAACGTCAGCCACTGGGCGGCCAGGCGTCCTTCGTCGAGGACGATCTGCTCGGTGGGGCGGGCGCCGAGGACGTGCTGAACGTAGGCGGCGTTCGGTTCGACCTCGGCGGCGAGGAAGTTGACGTGGTCGAGGCGGCGTACGCCGACGCCCTGGGCGGGCTTGGCCTGGGGCTGGTTCTTGAGGCCGGGGCGCAGCTCGGGCGGCGCCTGGTACCACTCGCTCTCCCAGTAGAGGGCGATCTCGTGGCCGTCGGGGTCGGTGGTGACGTAGAGCGGGCCCAGACCGGGTTCGTCCTCGACCCAGCGACCGGGGCGGCCCGCGTGCTCGGTCTCCTTCACCCGGCGGTGCAGTGCCTCCTCGCTGGAGGCGCGCAGGGCGGTGCGGCGCAGGCCGGACGTGGAGTGGGCGGTGAGGGTGAGGCTGTGGTGCTCGTAGTCGTCCCAGGTGCGCAGGTGGACCGAGTCGCCGGAGCGGCCGTTCTCGGTCAGGCCGAGGATCGTGGTGAAGAACCGGACGCTGGCGTCGAGATCGGGGGTGAGCAGCTCGACATGGCCGAGGTGGGCGATGTCGCCGAGCGGCGGGGTCATCGGTGGCTCCTGACGGGGAGAGGGGCGGCGGGGCGGGGGAACACCGTGCCGTCGAAGATCTTGCGGGCGGTGCGGACGACGGCCGTGCGGTACGCGACCGGGGTGGGGCCGTCGGTGTCGAGGAGCGCTTCGACGTCCAGGAATCCGGTGGGGTGTTCGATGCGCAGCGGGGCGTCGTCGCGGGCGGGCAGGCGTGCCACGTCCTCCCCGACGCCGTCGGGCATGCGCAGGCCGGCGGCGACACTCGCGGCGCCCAGCACGCCGATCGCGGTGTGGCAGCGGACCGGGATGAAGGTGCGGGTCATGACGGTGCCGCCGCGGGCGGGCGGGGCGAGCAGGCTGAGTTTGGGCACGGTCGTCGCGGAGACATCGCCGAGACCCATCAACTTGCCTGCCTCCAGGCGGATTTCGTGCAGTCTTTCGTTGAGGGTGACGTTCTCCTCCAGGTCCCCGGGGTCCTCGTAGCCGGTGACGTCGAGGTCGGAGGCGGCGATCAGTACGGTCGGCATGCCGTTGTCCACGCAGGTCACCGGCGTGCCGGCGACGGTGTCCCGGACCCTGCCGGTCGGCAGCAGGGGTGCGCTCCCCCGCCCGAACCCGATCGCCACCGGAGCGGCGCCGCCGGGCACGCCGGAGATCTCGGTCGTGCCCGCGTAGACGACACGCCCCCTGGCCGTGGGAAAGGTCGCGGTGGCGTGGTCACCGCTGTTGACCATGCGGATGCGTACGGAGGTCAGCTCGCCCCCGGCCGCCACCAGCCCTCGCTCGACGGCGAACGGGCCGACGCCCGCGAGGAGGTTCCCGCAGTTCTGACGGTCGGTCACCTCCGCTTGCCCCACGCCGACTTGGAGGAACAGGTAGTCGACGTCGGCCTGTTCGTCGGCCGAGCGGGAGACGACGGCCACCTTGCTGGTGAGGGGGTGCGCTCCGCCGAGGCCGTCGATCTGGCGGGGGTCGGGGCTGCCCATGACCCGCAGCAGCAGTTCGTCGCGGGCGGCGGGGTCGGCCGGCAGGTCCTCGGCGAGGAAGTAGGCGCCCTTGGAGGTGCCGCCCCGCATCAGCATGCAGCGCAGCCCCTCCCCCGGGCCGCCCGTACTCACGAGCGGGCCCTCGGTCCGGCGCCCGGGTCAACTCCCGCCCCGGTCTCCGAGTTGGCGTCCCGTACGTACTCGTCGTACGACTGGTACCGCACCCCCAGCCGTACGAGGGTCTCGCGCAGCCCGTACCGGTCCAGGCCCAACTGGCCGTTGGTGAAGGCGAGTCGGGACGCCTCCTCCTTTGCGGTGCGGGCCTCGGACGCCTTGACGGCCTCGGCGGAGCGCTGCCGGGGGACGGTCATCACGCCGTCGTCGTCGGCGATGATCACGTCGCCGGGCCGGATCTGCTGGCCGCCCACCACGATCGGGACGTTGACCGAGCCGCCCGTCGCCTTGACCGTGCCCTGGGCGCAGACCGCCGCCGACCAGACGGGGAAGCCCATGGCCCGCAGTTCGGCGGTGTCGCGTACCCCGGTGTTGATGACCAGGCCGCGTACGCCCCGGTGTCGGAGCGCGGTGGCGAACAGTTCGCCGAACAGGCCGTCCGTGCAGGGGGAGGTGGTGGTGACGACCAGGATGTCGCCCTCGGCGCACTGTTCGACGGCCGCGTGGATCATGAGGTTGTCGCCGGGCCAGCACAGTGCGGTGACGGCGGTGCCCGCGATGCGGACGTCCTGCTGGATCGGGCGCAGGGCGGGGCCGAGCAGTCCGGTGCGCCCCATGGCCTCGTGGACGGTGGCCACGCCGTAGCCGGCCAGCGCTTCGACGTCCTCGGCGTGTGCGCGCGGCGGGTTGGTGACGATCACGCCACTCATGCCAGTTCTCCCGTGACCTGCGGGTACGGGCGCATGTAGGCCTCGCCGTACGTGGTGTGGGGCAGGCCGAGGTTGGGGCCGGCGTTGCGCTTGAGCTGGACTCCGCGCCGTTTGCCGAGGTCGGTGTAGTAGTCCCAGAGGTGCTGCTGGGCCGACAGGCACTCCATGGCCTTGCGCTTGGTGTCGAACACCTCGGTGATGTCGAGCAGCACCTGCGGGGTGAAGCCGCACATCTCCGGCTGGTGGGGTTCGAAGAAGAACACCGGTGGCGCGCCCAGGACTTCACCGGGGGCGGGGTAGCCGACGGCCTGGGCGAGGATACGCGCGTCCAGGGCCATCCGGGCGGCGGCCGGATGGTCGGCGTTGTAGGGGTCGGAGAGCGGGTGGGTGAGGACCACGTCGGGCTGGATGTCGCGGTAGATCCCCACCAGCTGGTCGGTCAACTCGGGTGTGGCGAGGAGAGGGTAGTCGCCGGCATCGAGGAAGCGGACCTCGGCGCCGAGTGCGGCGGCGGCGTGTTCGGCCTCGGCCCTGCGTATCCCCTTGATCTCCTCCAGCGACCTGCCCTCCCGCCAGGCCTTGGCGGACTCGCCGCGTTCCCCGTACGACAGGCACGCGATGACGACCCGCTCGCCGCGCGAGGCCGCCAGGGCGATGGCACCCCCCGCCCGCCAGACGAAGTCACCGGCGTGTGCGCTGATCACCAGCGTCGAGCGAGCGGCGGCGGGCACCGTACTTTGAGTCATTGCAGAGATCTCCTTGGTGGACAGGTCCTTCGGCCCACCTCGGCGACGTCAGTCGCGCAGTGCGTTATTCGCGCAACGCGGCGATGACGCTCGTGAGATGGGCGCGAGCGGCCGCTTCGGCCGCCTGCGGGTCCCTGGCCGTGATCGTCTCGACCATGGCCAGGTGTTCGCCCAGGGACTTCTGGGGACGCCCCGGTCGCAGCGCGAGCTGGAAACGGTGGCGCACCAACTGGGCGTTGAGCTTCTCCAGCAGCTCCACGGCCGTCTGCTGGCCGGAGAACTGCCTGATCCGGGCGTGCAGTTCGTGGTTGAGTTCGGAGTACGTGACCGGCTCGCCGTCGGCGACGGCCTTGGTCATCGCCTCGCCCAGACCGGTCAGTTCGGCGAGCTGGTCGTCGGTGGCCGCGACAGCCGCCTTGGCCGCGCACAGCCCTTCGAGGACCATCCGGCATTCGGTGATGGCGACCGCTTCCTCCACGGTCACCACCCGCACCCGCGAGCCGCGGTTGCGGATCCGCTCGACCAGCCCTTCCGACTCCAGCTCGATCAGCGCCGCCCGGACGCTGGCCCGTGTCACACCGAACTGCTCGGCGAGTTCGTTCTCCACCAGCCGCTGGGCCGGTGACATGTCGCCGCGCAGAATCGCCTGCCGCAGCTGCTCCAGCGCGTGCTGCCTGGCCTGCTCTCCGGTGCCTGGACGGGCTTGGTTCGGCATGTGCCCCCCTGAGTGAGTGCGTGTCGACGCTAAATCTAGACCGACAATATTGTCAACAATATTGTTCTCTATATTCGGACCGCTGTAGGCCCGGACGGGCTATCAGGTCAAGCGTCCCGGACTATTGACTCCATCACCCTGCTGTCGCGATCCTCATCACAGAGTTGCGTGCGCCATGACAACCTTTGCGCGAGGACGTGAGTGATGACCGAGCCTGCCTTCCCGCCTCGCCCGCACAGCGGACGCAGAACCCTGACCATGCTGTCGCTGCTGATCGCCGTACTGGCGCTGACGCTCGGCACCGTGCCGAGCTCGGCGGCCGGCACGGACTGGTGGACGCCGACCGCGCGCCCCGCCCCCGACTCGCAGATCAACGTCACGGGCGAGCCCTTCAAGGGCACCAACTCCGCAGGCGAGGTGAAGGGGTTCGTCGACGCGCACAACCACCTCTTCTCCAACGAGGCGTTCGGCGGACGGCTCATCTGCGGGAAGGTGTTCTCCACCAGCGGGATCGCGGACGCCCTCAAGGACTGTCCGGAGCACTACCCCGACGGCACTCTCGCGATCTTCGACTACATCACCCACGGCGGTGACGGCAAGCACGACCCGGTCGGCTATCCGACCTTCAAGGACTGGCCCGCGTACGATTCGATGACCCATCAGGCGAACTACTACGCCTGGATCGAGCGCGCCTGGCGCGGCGGTCAGCGGGTGCTCGTCAACGACCTCGTCACCAACGGCATGATCTGCTCGATCTACCCGTTCAAGGACCGCAGCTGCGACGAGATGACCTCGATCCGGCTGCAGGCGAAGCTGACGTACGCCCTGCAGGACTACATCGACGCGCAGTACGGCGGCGCGGGCAAGGGCTGGTTCCGGATCGTCACCGACAGCGCGCAGGCCCGTGAGGTGGTCAAGCAGGGCAAGCTGGCCGTCGTTCTCGGTGTCGAGACGTCCGAGCCCTTCGGCTGCAAGCAGATCCTGGACATCGCGCAGTGCAGCAAGGCCGACATCGACAAGGGCCTCGACGAGTTGTACGACCTGGGTGTGCGCAGCATGTTCCTGTGCCACAAGTTCGACAACGCGCTGTGCGGTGTCCGCTTCGACGAGCACGGTCTCGGTACGGCGATCAACGTCGGCCAGTTCCTGTCGACGGGCACCTTCTGGCAGACGGAGACGTGCAAGGGCCCGCAGAAGGACAACCCGATCGGTGACGCGTCGACGGAGGCCGAGGCGGATCTGCCGGCGGGCACCGAGGTGCCGGAGTACAACGCGAACGCGCAGTGCAACGTACGCGGGCTCACCGATCTCGGCGAGTACGCGGTGCACGGCATGATGAAGCGCAAGATGATGCTGGAGATCGACCACATGAGCGTCAAGGCCACCGGCCAGGCGCTGGACATCTTCGAGGCCTCGTCCTACCCGGGCGTCCTGTCCTCGCACAGCTGGATGGACCTCAACTGGACCGAGCGGGTCTACGGTCTCGGCGGTTTCATCGCCCAGTACATGCACTCCTCCGAGGAGTTCGTCGCGGAGGCCGCGCGCACCGACGCCCTGCGGACCAAGTACGGCGTGGGCTACGGCTACGGCACCGACTTCAACGGCATCGGCGACCACCCGGCGCCGCGCGGCGCGAACACGGGCACGACGGTGACGTACCCCTTCACGAGTGTCGACGGCGGCTCGGTGATCAACCGCCAGACCACCGGTCAACGCACGTGGGACATCAACACGGACGGTGCCGCGCACGTCGGTCTGGTCCCGGACTGGATCCAGGACATCCGGCAGGTCGGCGGCGCCGACGCGGTGAGCGACCTGTTCCGGGGCGCCGAGTCCTACCTCGACACCTGGGGCGGGTCCGAGACCCACAAGGCCGGGGTGAACCTCGCCAAGGGCGTGACAGCGACGGCCAGTTCGTCCGAGTCGAACCCGGTCACCAGCTACCAGCCCGGCCGGGCCGTCGACGGCGATGCGGGCACCCGCTGGGCGAGCGACTGGAGCGACGACCAGTATCTCCAGCTCGACCTGGGGTCGACGAACCTGGTCAAGCGGGTCACCCTCGACTGGGAGCGCGCGTTCGGCAAGTCGTACCGCGTCGAGCTCTCGACCAACGGGACGACCTGGCAGACCGCGTGGTCCACGACCGTCGGTGACGGCGGCCTGGACACGGCACAGTTCGCGGGAGTGCCGGCCCGCTTTGTGCGCGTCCATGGACTGGATCGGGGCACGGACTGGGGATACTCGCTCTACGAAGTGGGTGTCTACGGCACCTGAGTTCCGTATCCAGGGGGAGTTCATGGCACGCAAGCCGTCGGCCGAGCGGCGCCGGCAGTTGACGGAAGCGGCCATCCGCGCGATGACCCGGGACGGCGTCCCCAGGACGACGACCCGGTCCATCGCGGCGGAGGCGGGCGTGTCACTGAGCGTCTTCCACTACTGCTTCGACTCCAAGCAGGCCCTGATCGAGTCGGTCATCACCACGATCATGGACCACTACGTCGAGGTGGTGCGCGAGGCGATCCAGCCGCAGGCCACCTTGCAGGAGACGGTCCGGGCGGGCTTCCGGGCGTACTGGGACCATGTGGCCGCCCACCCGGGCGAGCACATGCTGACGTACGAACTGACCCAGTACGCCCTGCGCGAGCCGGAGTTCGCGCATCTGGCCCGACGGCAGTACGAGCTGTACGCCGACACCTACGCCGAGCTGCTGGAGCAGCTGCGCGAGAGCATGGGGTTCGAACTGAGCGTGCCCGTCCCGGTGTTGGCCCGCTATCTGGCCGCGATGACGGACGGGCTGACGCTCACGTTCCTGGCGGTCGGCGACGAGAAAGCTTGCGCGGACATCCTCGACACGGTCACCGACCATGTCGCTTCCCTCGTACGGGAGTAGCGGCAGTCGAGTGTGACGGCGGTTCGTTCGGCGCCCGGCCTGTGGGGGCTTGTCGCGCAGTTCCCCGCGCCCCTATCGGGGCGCTCCTCCCCGCGTCTCTTAAGTCCCCACCGCCAGCAAGCGTTCGGCGAACTCCGTGAGGTATTCCTCTCGTTGTTTTGGCGAGGCCTCGGCCGGTGTGCGGGCTATGAAGGGTGGGAGGACGTCGAAGCCGAGGCAGCGGAGGATGCCGTGGTGGATCGGCCAGAGGGCTCGGTCCAGGTCGTCGTCGGTGCCGTCGGGGCCGTACAGGCCGGAGGGGGTGCCGGTGGTCGTGCACACCAGGGCGCGTCTGCCCTTCAGGGGGCCGGTGTCGTAGGCGCGTCCCTCTCCGTAGGCGAAGCCGCGGGCCATCGTGCGGTCGACCCAGCCCTTGAGGATGGCCGGCATCCCGGACCACCACAGCGGGAACTGGAGGATCATCAGATCGCACCGGGCGACCTTCTCCTGTTCCGCGAGGACGTCGGGAGGGGTCTCGTGCGCCGCCGACACACGTTCCTGCTCGGCGGCGACGTCCAGGAAGTCGGGGTCGGTCCAGGGCCCGGGGAAGTCCTCGGCGTCGACGGTGGCCTTCCAGCCGAGCCGGTACAGGTCGCTGACCACGACCTCGTGCCCGGCCTGCTTGAGGACGTCCACGGCTCGGACCTTCAACGCGCCGTTGAAGGAGCAGAGTTCGGGATGGGCGAAAACGATCAGTACGTTCACAGTGGGGGGTCTCCTCAGATCGTCCGTGTCGAGCGGTTGCTACTGAGTCGTCTGTGGTGGGGGTATCGGGTGAGACGCCTGTGCCGGGATGGGGGGTTCAGTCGAGGGGGATACGGAGGGTGAAGGTGGTGGAGCCCGGCCCGCTGGTCAGGTCGAGGGTGCCGCCGTGTGCCTGTGCCAGGGACAGGGCGACCGCGAGGCCCAGGCCGCTGCCGCCCCGGTCGCGGCTGCGGGCCTTGTCGATGCGGTAGAAGCGGTCGAAGACTCGGTCCTGGTCGGCGGCCGGAATGCCGGGGCCGGCGTCGGAGACCCGGACCTCCGCGGTGGCGTCGTCGACGCTCACGTCCACGGAAACCTTGGTGCCGGCGGGCGTGTGGATGGCCGCGTTGGTCAGCAGGTTGTCCAGGACCTGCCGGATGCGGAGCGGGTCGAGGCGCAGCCGCAGTTCCCCGGGTGGGGTCGTCACCGTCAGCGGATGCTTCGGGTGGCCCGCGCGGAAGGCGTCCGCCGCCTGGCCCGCGAGTTCCACCAGGTCGGCGCGCTCCTGGCGCAGCGGTGCCTCGACCTGGGCCGCGTCCAGCCGGGCGAGCAGCAGCAGGTCGTCGAGCAGGATGCCCATCCGGGCGGCCTCGGCGCGCAGCCGGGCCAGGTGCCTGTCCCGTTCGCCGGGTTCGTTGGCGGCGGCGTACTGGAAGAGGTCCGCATAGCCCCGTACCGACATCAGCGGTGTGCGCAGTTCGTGGGAGGCGTCGGCGACGAAGCGGCGCAGTCGCTGTTCGGCCTCCGTGCGCACGGCGAGGGAGTCGTCGATGTGTTCGAGCATGGTGTTGAAGGCGGTGCGCAGCTCCTCGACCTCGGGGCCGCCGTCGCCCCCGTCGGCGCGTACGGGCAGCCGGGCGGAGTCGGTGAAGTCGTGCGAGGTGATGCCGCGGGCGGTGTGGGCCATGTCGCTGAGGGGCCTGAGGCCGCGCCGCAGCACCTCCCGGCCGAAGATCACGAGGCCCAGCAGGGCGAGGGCGAAGGCCACGACCTGGACGGTGACCAGTCGGTCCATGGTGTTCTCTATGTCGTCCATCGGCGCCGCGGTGACCAGGACCACCCCGTCCTCGACCTCGCAGGCGCGCAGCCGGTACGTGTTCCCGTCGATGGGCGCGGTGCGCAGGAGGGGGTCGGCGCCGGAGGTCAGCAGGGTCTCCGCGGTGGCGGCGAGTTCGTCGGAGTCCTTCGGCACGTCGGCGGGCTCGCGGAGCACGGGCGTGCCGCTCGTGACCTCGTACGAGGCGGTGTACCAGCCCCAGTACGGCTTTGCCTGCACGCTGCCGTAGTCCGCGACGTCCTTGGACTGGGTGGTCTGGACGTGCGTCATCTGGTCGCTGAGCTGGCGTTCCAGGTACTCCCGCATGTACATCGAGAGCGCCGCGCCGACGACGGCGAACACGACCAGCGAGAGCACGCCCATGCCCAGTGCCAGCCGCGTGCCGAGTCGCAGCCTGCGGTAGTTCTCGCGGCAGCGGCGGATCACTCGGCGACCTGCCGGACCACGTAGCCGACGCCCCGCACGGTGTGGATCAGGGCTTCCTCGTGGTCCTCGGGGTCGTCGAGTTTGCGGCGCAGCCGGCTGACGACCAGTTCCACCACGTTCGAACGGCCGCCGAAGCCGTACTCCCAGACGTGGTCGAGGATCTGTGCCTTGGTGAGGACGGTCGGCGACTTGCGCATGAGGTAGCGCAGCACCTCGTACTCGGTCGGGGTGAGCGTAAGACGTTTCTCACCGCGCCTGACCTCGCGGGTGTCCTCGTCCATCGTCAGGTCGGCGACCCGCAGGACCGACCGCTGGAAGCCGGGGCCGGCGCTGCGGCGCAGCACGGTCCGCAGCCGGGCCATCAGTTCCTCCACGGCGAACGGTTTGACCAGGTAGTCGTCGCCGCCCCGGGTGAGCCCCGCGACCCGGTCGGCGACGCCGTCACGGGCGGTGAGGAAGACCACGGGCACCATCGTGCCGGACAGCCGCAGCCGGTCGAGCACGGCGAAGCCGTCGAGGCCCGGGAGCATGAGGTCGAGCACCACGATGTCCGGATGGAACTCGGCGGCTCGGGTCAGCGCCTCCTCACCGGAGTTCGCGGTGACCGCCTCCCAGCCCTCGTAGCGGGCGACGGTCGCAACCAGGTCGGCGATGGGCGGATCGTCGTCCACGACGAGAAGTCGTACTTTTTCCACGTGCTCATAGTGCTGCACACATCTGCCGGCGCCATACCTTCCCCCCTCCATACCCGCGATCGATAACAACTTGAAAGTCCAACGACAGCATGCCGACAGCTACCGTCGGTCATGCTCGGTACCCCCGGACCCGATCAAGGAGCACTGTCCGTGACGACCGTCCAATCGCCTCCCGCGAAGCCCCCCACGGCGATACGACCCAAAGTGGTGGCCCGCACGGGTCTGTACACCGTGCTGGCCGCCAACGTGGCCGTCGTGACCGTCTTCTTCGCCCAGGCCGGATTCGCCTCGAACGCCCTGATCGTGATGGGCCGGCTCGCCGGGCTGTACGGCGCGCTCTTCATGGCCTTCCAGCTGGTGCTGGTGGCCCGGCTCCCCTGGCTGGACCACCGCATCGGCATGGACCGGCTGACCTCCTGGCACCGCTGGGTCGGCTTCGGCCTGCTGTGGACGCTGCTCGCCCACGCGGTGTTCATCACCTTCGGCTACGCCGAGGGCACGGACCTGGGCCCCATCGGCGAGCTGGTGGAGCTGGCCGAGACCACCGAGGGCGTGCTGCGCGCGATCGTCGCCCTCGTGCTGATCATGGTCATCGGCGCGGTCTCCGCCCGCTACGCCCGCCGCCGCCTCGCCTACGAGACCTGGCACTTCATCCACCTGTACACCTACGTGGCCGTCGTCCTGGCGTTCACGCACCAGGTCGGTGTCGGTACGACGTTCACCTCGTCGTCCGCCGCGACCACGTACTGGTGGACCATGTGGGGCGTGGCGCTCGGTTCGGTGTTCCTGGGCCGGGTGGTGCTGCCGCTGCGCAAGAACCTCCGTCACCAGCTGCGCGTCTCGGCGGTCGTCCCCGAGGCCGACAACGTCGTGTCGATCTACATGACCGGACGCGACCTGGACAAGCTGCCCGCCCGCGCCGGCCAGTTCTTCCTGTGGCGGTTCCTGACCAAGGACCGCTGGTGGCAGGCCAACCCGTTCTCGCTGTCGGCGGCGCCCGACGGCAGGTCGCTGCGGCTCACCGCGAAGGTCGCCGGCGACGGCACCGCCGCCCTGAAGCACATCCCGGTCGGCACCCGCGTCTTCGCCGAGGGCCCGTACGGCGCCTTCACCTCGATGCACCGCACCCGGCCGGAGTCCGTCCTCATCGCCGGCGGCGTGGGCGTCACGCCCATCCGCGCCCTCCTTGAGGAAATCGAGGGCCACGCCGTGGTCATCTACCGCGTCGGACGGGACCAGGACGCCGTCCTCTACGAGGAGCTGCGCGAACTCGCCCACGCCAAGGGCTCCGAGCTGCACCTGGTGAGCGGTCCGGTCACCCCCGACAAGCTGGCCCCGGCCGAGCTGGCCAAGCTGGTGCCGGACATCACGGACCGGGATGTCTTCCTGTGCGGCCCGCCGCCCATGATGAACGCGGTGCTGCGCAGCCTGCGGGAACTGGGCGTGCCCAAGTCGCAGACCCATTTCGAGCGCTTCAGCCTGGCCGGATAAGAGGAACGTCGTGAAACGAGCACTGCCTGTACTGGTCCTGAGCATCGCGGGCCTGGTCCCCGTCTGGCTCTACGAGCCGTCGCTGGGCATCACGTCCTCGGAGGCCTCCACGCCCGCCTCGACACCGTCCACGTCGTCCTCCGCCGCCGCGGGCTCGGGTACGTCGTCCACGGTCGTCACGGGTACCACCGTGGCCACCGAGAAGGGTGACGTCCAGGTCGAGGTGACGTTCGCGGGCGCGAAGATCTCCTCGGTGCGGATGCTGAAGCAGCCGAACCATCCGCAGACGACGGCCGCGGTCCCGGTCCTGATCAAGGAGACCCTCACCGCTCAGAGCGCGGACATCGACACCGTCTCCGGCGCCACCATCACCAGCGACGGCTACCGGGAGTCCCTCCAGGCCGCCATCGACTCCCAGGCGGACGCCGCCGCGGCGGCCCCGGCGCCCTCCGCGTCGGCCGCGGCGGAGCCTGCGTCCCAGATCCTCTCGGGGACCGCCGTGGACACCGAGAAGGGCACCGTCCAGGTCGAGGTGACCTTCGAGGGCGACACGATCGCGTCCGTGAAGATGCTCCAGCAGCCGAACCACCCGCAGACCACGGCCGCCGTACCGGTCCTGATCTCGGAGACCCTCGACGCCCAGAGCGCCGACATCGACACCGTCTCCGGCGCCACCATCACCAGCGACGGCTACCGGGAGTCCCTCCAGGCCGCCATCGACGCGAAGGGCTGAGCGGATGCGGCGCGTCGAACACATCATGGGGTTCCCGATCTCGTTGCGGATCGACGACGAGAACGCCCCGGTGGAGGCGGCGGACGCGGTGTTCGCCTGGCTCCACGAGGTCGACGCGCGGTTCAGCCCCTTCAAACCCGACAGCGAGGTGTCCCGCCTGGACCGGGGCGAGCTGGAGCCCGACGAGCTGAGCGCGGACCTCACCGAGGTGCTCGGCCTGTGCGAGGAGTACCGGGCCGCGACCAAGGGCGCGTTCGACGTCCGGCTGCCCGGCCGGGGCCTGGACCCGTGCGCGATGGTGAAGGGCTGGGCGGTGCAGCGGGCGGCGGATCTGCTGGCGGCGGCGGGCGTACGGACGTACTGCCTGAACGCCGGCGGTGACGTGGTCGCCGCCGGGCGCCCCTGGCGGGTGGGGGTACGCCATCCCGAGCACGCCGACCAGCTGTGCACGGTGCTGGAGCTCACCGAGGGCGGAGTGGCGACCTCCGCCCGCTACGAGCGGGGCGACCACATCCTCGACGGCCGCACCGGCCGCCCGGCGACCGGGCTGCTGAGCCTGACCGTGGTGGCCCCCACGCTCACCGAGGCCGACGCCACGGCGACGGCCGCGTTCGCGATGGGCGCGGAGGGTGTCGAGTGGGCCGCCGCCCGCAAGGGCTGCGAGGTCTTCGCGGTGGACGCCGAGCGGCAGGTCTTCCGCACGCCGGGATTCCCGGTCGCCTCCTGACCGCTCCTGCCCTGCTGTGTACGTCCCTGTGGGCGCCCTCCGTCTCGATACGGCGGGCGCCCACTGGCGTGTGCGGTGTCCGGGACCGTCAGTGGCCCCGGGCGATCCACTCCTGGAGGTGCGGTGCCTCGGCGCCGATGGTGGTGGGGTCGCCGTGCCCGGTGAGGACCTTCGTCTCGGGCGGAAGGGCGAGCAGCCGGTCCCGGATCGAGTCGATGATCGTCGGGAAGTGGGAGTAGGAACGGCCGGTGGCACCCGGTCCGCCGTGGAAGAGGGTGTCGCCGGTGAAGACGGTGCCGAGCCCTCGGTCATACAGGCAGACCGCGCCCGGCGCGTGTCCTGGCGTGTGCAGGACCGTCAGATCGACGCCTGCGGCCTCGATCACCTGACCGTCGGCCAGCCAGGCGTCGGGGTCGCGGTCCGGGTGGGTCTGCTTCCACAGCGGGAGGTCGTCGCGGTGCAGCCAGATGGTGGCGCCGGTGCACTCGGCGAGCGCGGGGGCCGCGTCGATGTGGTCGTTGTGGGCGTGGGTGCACACGATGGCGGTCAGGCGGCGGTCGCCGACGGCCGCCGCGATGGCGTCGGCGTCATGGGCCGCGTCGATCACGATGGCCTCGTGGTCGTCGCCAATGATCCACACGTTGTTGTCGACGTCCCAGGTGCCGCCGTCGAGGCTGAACTGCCCGGAGGTGACGAGGCGTTCGATGCGGGCGCCGGTCATCACAGCACCACCACCGAGCGAAGTACGTCGCCGCCGTGCATCCGCTCGAACGCCTTCTCCACCTCGTCGAGCTGGATGGTCTCCGTGACGAACTTCGCCAGATCCAGGCGCCCCTGGAGGTGGAGGTCGATGAGCATGGGGAAGTCGCGGGACGGCAGGCAGTCCCCGTACCAGGACGACTTCAGCGAGCCGCCGCGCCCGAAGACGTCGATCAGCGGAAGCTCCAGCTTCATGTCGGGAGTCGGCACCCCGACGAGAACCACCGTCCCGGCCAGGTCACGGGCGTAGAAGGCCTGCTTGTACGTCTCCGGACGGCCGACCGCCTCGATGACCACGTCGGCACCGTGGCCGCCGGTCAGCTCACGGATCGCCTCGACCGGATCGGTCTCCTTCGAGTTGACCGTGTGCGTGGCGCCCATCGTGCGGGCGGTGGCCAGTTTCCGGTCGTCGATGTCAACCGCGATGATCTTCGCGGCGCCCGCCAGGTTCGCCCCGACGACGGCCGCGTCCCCGACACCGCCGCAGCCGATGACGGCGACGGTGTCACCGCGTCCGACATTCCCGGTGTTGATGGCGGCGCCGATACCGGCCATGACCCCGCACCCCAGAAGGCCCGCGACCGCCGCGGAGGCCGACGGGTCGACCTTCGTGCACTGACCGGCCGCGACGAGGGTCTTCTCGGCGAAGGCACCGATGCCGAGCGCCGGGGACAGTTCGGTGCCGTCGAGCAGGGTCATCTTCTGCTTGGCGTTGTGCGTGTTGAAGCAGTACCAGGGCCGCCCGCGCAGACAGGCCCGGCAGTTCCCGCACACGGCACGCCAGTTGAGGATCACGAAGTCACCGGGCGCCACGTCCGTGACCCCCTCCCCCACCGACTCCACAATGCCCGCCGCCTCATGGCCCAGCAGGAAGGGGAAGTCGTCGTTGATCCCGCCCTGCTTGTAGTGCAGATCGGTGTGGCAGACCCCGCAGGCCTGGATCTGCACCACGGCCTCCCCCGGACCGGGGTCCGGCACGACGATCGTCTCGACCCGCACCGGTTCGTTCTTCCCCGGTGCGATCACGCCGCGTACTTCCTGCGCCATGGTGCTGAACCCTTCCATCGGCCAATGTTCGGTTCCTCGACCCGACCCTACGTGCCACTGATCGGTCACGGCACGCTCACCGTCGAGCCAGGAGTCAAAATACCCCCGGGGGTACCTCTGCTACGGTGTTTGACATACCCCCCGGGGTAATTCATCCAGGGCTTCCTGACGAGAGGAGTACCGCCGTGTACTTCGTCGACCGCATCGACGTGCCGGGGCTGGGCAATCGCGGATATCTGGCGGGCGGGCCGCACCGGGCCGTGGTGATCGATCCGCCGCGTGACGTCGACCGGGTGATCGGGGCCGCCGCCCGGCGCGGCGTGCGCGTCACGCACGTCGTCGAGACGCACGTCCACAACGACTACGTCTCCGGTGGGCTGGAGCTGGCCCGGATCACCGGTGCCGCCTACCTCGTCCCGGCCGGGGCGCGGGTCGCGTACGAGCGGGTGGCGGTCGCGGACGGGGACAGCGCCGAAGTCGAGGAGGGGCTGGTGCTGCGCGCGCTGGCCACGCCCGGACACACCCCGCACCACACCTCGTACGTCCTGGAGGAGGACGGGCGAGCCGTGGCCGTCTTCACCGGCGGTTCGCTGCTGATCGGCACGGTCGGGCGGCCGGACCTGGTCGAGCCCCGGCTCACCGGGGAGCTGGCCCGGGCCCAGTACGACTCGGCGCACCGGCTGGCCGCGGAGCTGCCGGACGAGACCGCGGTGTTGCCCACGCACGGCTTCGGCAGCTTCTGTTCCGCCGGGACGGCCACGGGCGACGCCACGACCATCGGCCGGGAACGCGTCACGAACGAGGCGCTGCTCAAGGACGCCGACACGTTCGTCGCCGAGCTGCTCGCCGGGCTCGACGACGTGCCCGCGTACTACGCCCACATGGGCCCCGTGAACTCCGCGGGCCCCGCACCCGTCGACCTCACCCCGCCGGCTGCGGCCGACGCCGGGGAGATCGCGGCGCGGCTGGCCGCCGGGGAGTGGGTGGTGGATCTGCGCAGCCGGGTCGCGTTCGCCGAGGGGCATGTCGCCGGCTCGGTCAACTTCGAGGCGGCGGGACAGCTCGCCACCTATCTGGCGTGGCTCCTGCCCTGGGGCAAGCCGGTCACGCTGCTCGCCGAGTCGGCGACGCAACTGGCCGACGCCCAGCGGGAGTTGTCCCGGGTCGGCATCGACCGCCCGGCCGCTGCCTCGACCGGTTCCCCCGGCGTGTGGCTGCGTCCGGGTGAGCAGCCGCACGCCTTCCCCCGCGCGGCGTTCGCGGACCTGGCGGCCCACCTTGCCGGGAACCAGCGGGAGTTGAAGCGGGCCGACATCGACAGGCTTGCAGCAGCTTCCACGGGCTCCTCCGCCGTCCGGCTGCGCCGGGGCGAGCAGCAGTCACATGCCACACTTCCCGACCTGCCGGGCCGACTCACCGACACTCAGGCTGGTTTGGCGCAGCCCGACACCAATCACCCCACTGCCGACCCAGCGGGTCAACCCACCAAGACCCAGGCCCAGTTCGCCCAGCCCGCCCCCAACCACCCCACCCCCACCGTCTCCCCCGCCGACCGGCAACCACCGGGCGAACAGTCGCGGGCCCTCACGCGCACCCCCTCCGCCGAACCGGCGGGCCAGGAGCGCGAGGAGGTCGTGGTCCTGGATGTGCGGCGCGACTCCGAGCGGGCGGGGGGTCATATCGCGGGCTCGTTGCACATCCCGCTCCACCAGGTGCGCGACCGGATCGAGGAGATACCCGGCGGAACGGTGTGGGTGCACTGTGCGGGCGGGATGCGGGCCGCGATCGCCGCCTCGCTGCTGGACGCGGCGGGGCGCCGTGTGGTCGCCGTCGACGACGGCTTCGCCGCCGCCCGTGAGGCCGGGCTCCCCATGGCCCGGATCACCCCGGCCGAGGCCCGCGCACTCATGGGCGCCGACGGGACGGCCGTACTCCTGGACGTCCGCGAGACCGAGGAGTGGGCGGCCGGGCATGCCCCCGGAGCGGTACACGCCCCGCTGTCGGCGCTGAACGCGGGCGCTTCGCTGCCGGGGTCCGCGCAGGGCCGTCCGCTGGTCGCGATCTGCCGTTCGGGGATGCGCTCCCGCCAGGCGGCGGCGCTGCTCACGGCGCGCGGCGCGGAGGTCGCGGACGTGATCGGTGGGATGCGGGCGTGGGCGGAGGCGGGCCTGCCGGTGGTGGCCGAGGGCCGGCCGGCGGTGGGCTCCGGCAGCGGCGGAGGAACCGTCGCGTGAGTGCGTTCGTCCTCGCCCTGGCCGCCGGGGCCGTGACCGGTCTCGCGCTGGGGGCGCTCGGGGGCGGCGGCAGTGTGCTGGCCGTGCCCGCGCTGATCTATCTGCTCGGATTCACCCCGGCCGCGGCCTCCACCGCGAGCCTGGCCGTCGTGAGCGTCACCTCCGCGACCGCGTTGGCCGCGCACGCCCGTGCGGGCACCGTCGAGTGGCGGGCCGGGGCGGTGTTCGCGGCGGCGGGCCTGGTGCCCGCGGCGGCCGGCGGGGCGGTCAGCGGGTATGTGCCGTCCGCGCTGTTGACCGGTGCGTTCGCGGTGATCGCCGCGTTCGCCGCGTACCGCATGCTGCGCCCCTCGGCGTCCGTACGGGAGGAGGTGCCGGTGCGGCCCGCGCAGGTCGCCCGGGCGGGTGCGGGGCTCGGTGCGGTGACCGGGGTGCTGGGCGTGGGCGGCGGTTTTCTCGCCGTACCGGCTCTGGTGAACGTCGTGGGGCTGCGGATGCGGGCCGCCGTCGGGACGAGCCTGCTGGTCATCACCGTCAACTCGCTGGCCGCGCTGCTGGCGCGGGCCGGTACGGCGACGCGGGTCGACTGGGCGCTGGTCGCGCCCTTCGCCGGGGCCGCGATCCTCGGCGCGTGGGACGGCAAACGGCTCGCAAGCCGGGTCTCCGGGGGCCGGCTCCAGCGGATCTTCGCCTGCGTGCTGCTGGTGGTGGCGCTGTTCATGCTGGCCGACTCGGTGCTGTGAACAGGCGCTGCCACCGGGTGGTGCGGCCGTCAACCGCGCGCCGTGCTCTCCCGACGGGGAGGCCCCGCCAGGCACTCCCCCGCCTTCGGGTCACCCCGCGAACACACTCACGCCAGCGACAGGAACAGCTTCTCCAGGCGGGCCCGCATCTGTTCCTTCGTCTCGCCGTTCTGCCCGGCCTTCTCCACGTCGGTCAGGCACTGCTGGAGTCCGGTCGCGATGATGGCGAAGCCCGCCCGGTCCAGGGCGCGCGACGCGGCGGCGAGCTGGGTGACGACCTCCTCGCAGTCGCGGCCCTCCTCGATCATCCTGATCACTCCGGAGATCTGCCCCTGCGCCCGGCGCAGCCGGTTCAGCACCGACTTGAGCTCATCACCCTCGAATTGAAGTTCCACAATCACTCCTCTACATACCCTTGGGGGTATTTTACCTCCCCAACGCGTCTCCCTCATGAGTCACGTTCGTCACCACGACCGCACCACCACCTCAGCACCACCTCACCATCGCCACCCCAGGAAGGATCGCAGTCACCCATGACCGCTCCCGTCGCCCTCGACACCGACCAGGCCCGTACCCGTCTGCCGCAGCTGACCGTCATCGATGTCCGCACCCCGGGCGAGTACGCCTCCGGGCATCTGCCCGATGCCCTCAACATCCCCCTGGACCACATGCGGCGCGCGCTGCCCGCCCTCAAGGACGCGTCGGACCAGGGCGAGTTGCTCGTCGTCTGCGCCTCCGGCGCACGCTCCGAGTCCGCCTGCTCGGTCCTCGCCGAGAACGGCGTCCCGGCCATGACCCTGACCGGCGGCACCCAGGGCTGGCAGGACCAGGGACACGACCTGCACCACCCTGCCACCGAGGCCCGCACCACCTGGTCCATGGAACGCCAGGTCCGCCTCACCGCGGGCGGCCTCGTCCTCGCGGGCCTCGGCCTGGGCCTTCTGCACCGCTCCGGGCGGCTGGTGTCCGCCGGTGTCGCGGGCGGCCTCGTCTTCTCGGCGGTCACCAACACCTGCGGCATGGCCCACCTACTGGCCAAGCTGCCGCACAACCAGCCGCGCCCCGCCGACCTCGACGCCACCCTCGCCACGCTCGCGCAGCGGTCCCACGAGCACGCCGAGTCCGCCGAGTCCGCCGGACGTGCGACGGACCTCAACGCATGAACTCCCGGGCGGCCTGGGCGACTTCCGCCTCGTCCAGGCCGCCCGGCCGTCGGCACGGTCGGCGACGAGCACGGCCGTAGGCAGGCCGTCGCACCGGAGTTGAGCCCAGGGAAGATAACCGTTTCTCCTCTTCTCCGGCCGCCGACGTAGGGTGAATGTTCCGCCCGACCGCCGAGGAGCACCGTGAGCATCGCAGAGCCGAACGCCGGTCCGCCCGCCTGGCGGTTGCTCCTCGGATACGTCCGGCCGCATCGGTGGACCCTGCTGGCGGGGGCGCTGCTGTCGCTGGCCACGGGTGCCGCCGGGCTGGCGCTGCCGCTGGTGGCGCGGGGGCTCATCGACGATCTGTCCCACGACCGGACGATCACCGGGGCCCTGCTGCTGATGTCGGCGCTGGTCGTCGCCAACGCGGCGCTGGGTGCGCTGGGCGGGTATGTGCTGCGGCGCACCGCCGAGTCGGTGGTGCTGGGGGCGCGGCGGGCGCTGTCCTCGTATCTGCTGCGGCTGCGGGTACCGGCGGTGGACCGCACCGAGCCCGGCGATCTGATGGCGCGGGTCACCTCGGACACGACCCTGTTGCGCGAGGTCACCACCGACTCGCTCGTCGGCCTCGGCACCGGCGGGCTCACCCTCGTGGCGACGATCGTGATGATGGGCCTGGTGGACCCGGTGCTGCTGGGCGTCACGCTGGCGGTGATCGCGGGCGCGGGGACGGTCCTCGGGGTGATCGTGCCGCGCATCAACAAGGCGAGCCGGCGAGCGCAGGACGCGGTGGGTGTCATGGGCGCCTCGCTGGAACGGGTGCTGGGCGCGCTGCGCACGATCAAGGCGTCCGGCGCCGAGCACCGCGAGGAGCGGAACCTGCACGCGGCGGCCGAGGAGTCGTGGCGGCAGAGCGTACGGGCCGCCAAGTGGTCTGCCGCCGCAGGCAATACGGCCGGCCTCGCGATGCAGATCGCCTTCATCACGGTGCTCGCGGTGGGCGGCGCGCGGGTCGCGACGGGCGCGGTCGACGTCGGCACGCTGGTCGCCTTCCTCCTCTACGTCTTCTATCTGATGTCGCCGATCCAGCAGGTCGTCGGCGCGATCACGCAGTACCAGACGGGCGCCGCGGCCCTCACCCGTATCCAGGAGGCCCTCTCCCTGCCCGCCGAACCGTCGTCGGCCCGCCCCGCGCCCCTCCCGGCCGCCGACGCCGAACCGGCGGCGCTCGCCTTCGAGGAGGTGCGCTTCCGGTACGACGACGAGCTTCCGTACGTCCACCACGGCGTGACGTTCGCCGTGCCGGCCCGGGGCATGACGGCGTTCGTCGGCCCGTCCGGCGCCGGCAAGACCACCGTCTTCTCGCTCATCGAGCGGTTCTACGACCCGGAGTCCGGTCTCATCACGCTCGACGGCCGGAACGCCGCCGACTGGGAACTGACCGAACTGCGGTCCGCCATCGGCTACGTCGAGCAGGACGCGCCCGTGCTGTCGGGCTCCCTGCGCGACAACCTGCTGCTGGGCAATCCGGACGCGGACGAGGAGGCGGTCACGCGCGTGGTGAAGACAACCCGGCTGGACGGCCTGGTGTCCCGCCTGCCGCGCGGCCTCGACACGCTGGTCGGGCACCGCGGCACCAAGCTCTCGGGCGGTGAGCGCCAGCGCGTCGCCATCGCCCGCGCGCTGCTGCGCCGCCCTCGGCTGCTTCTCCTCGACGAGGCGACCTCGCAACTGGACGCGGTGAACGAGGCTGCGCTGCGGGACACGGTCGCGGATGTCGCGCGTACGACGACGGTGCTCGTCGTCGCCCACCGGCTGTCGACGGTGACGATGGCGGACCGGATCGTGGTGATGGACGCGGGCCGGGTCCGCGCGGTGGGCACGCACCGCGAACTCGTCGCCGGGGACCCGCTGTACGCGGAGCTCGCGGCGACGCAGTTCCTGGCCACGACCGGCTGAGCGCACGGCAGTTGGGGGTGCTCAGCTCTCCAGCCTGCGCAGCCGTTCCGCGTCGCAGGTGCGGGGGCAGGTGGAGCAGGCCTCGTCCGGGCGAATCGTGTAGTAGAGGCAGCAGCCTGCGCGGGTGCGGGTCGGGTGGCGGCGGCCGGACGCGTCCGTGAGGTGGCGGAAGTCGGCGCCGCCGGGGTACGGGGAGACGGCGGAGGGCAGCAGTTCGGTGGCCGCGTCGACGGCGTCGCCCTCCCGGCCGAGGACGCGGCCGAGGTACCAGATCCCGGAGACGAGGTCGTCGGAGACCAGGCCCCACAGGGCGCGCGATCCCCGGCGGGCGGTCGGACCGACCGCACTGAGCAGCGGCGCCATGTGGTCGGCGACTGCGGAGCGCAACTCGGTGCGCAGCGCCTCCTCGTGCGGGAGGACGGTGACTCCGGGGAGGGCGGCGGCGGGGTCGCCGGGGAGGCAGGACAGGTAGGAACCGGGTGTGATCCTGTACACGCCGGTGGCGAGGTCCAGGCGTACGTCCTCGGGCCGGATGCGCGGCACGCGCCGCTCCAGGTACCAGACACCGCTCATCAGCAGGCCGACCGACCAGGCGTAGTCGTGCAGGGCGCGGGAGGCGGCGACGTGGGGACGCGCGGTGTGTCCGTGGCGCTCCCGGATCCGCGCCGCCTCGGCCTCGACGAAGGCGTCGAGGGCTTCCTGACTCCCCGCCAACTCGGCTCCGGTGACCCCTGCTTGAGCGCCCGGCACGCCCGGTTCCGCGACCTGCGCGGTGAGCGCCTCGCAGGTGTCGGCGAGACGTCTGTAGGCGCCGCCGAGCACACGCGCGACGGCGGCGGCCGGCGGGGTCTCCAGGGCGACGGTCATCGGTACTCCTGCGCAGAGAGTGTCAGGTGCGGTTAGATAGGCAAGGCTTACCTTACCGACAAGATCGTGAGGCGATAACCAGCGTGCCCTCATGTCGACGATCAAGGATCGTGCACGTCGCAGCACTTCCACAGCTGGTTGAAAAGTAAAGCATGCCTAACCTAAGCTCCCGCCTCGTGACTGCGACCACCCCACGGGACGCACCGACCGGTGTGACCTTCCGTGCCCTGAGGCACATCCCGATCCTCCTCACCGGACTCGGGGCCCTGGCCCTGATCTCCGCGCTGAGCCTCGCCCTCGGCGCGCGCCCGGTGCCCCTGTCGACGGTGGCCGACGCCCTGTTCGGCGACGCCCAGGGGAGAGACGCGCTCGTGGTGACCGGGCTGCGGCTGCCGCGTACGGTCATCGGGCTCGCGGTCGGTGCGGCGCTCGGGGTTGCCGGCCCGACCCGCTTCTACCAGTCCAACTTCTACAGCGGTGTCGTCCTGAACAACATCGGCCTCGTCCGCCGAAAGCCGCAGGTCTCGACCTACCCCGAGGTCACGATGAAGGACGTCAGCCCGGAGCAGATCGACCAGGCCGACGCCGACCTGATCTTCGTCACGGCTGCCGACACCAAGGACAAGACCCAGAAGGAGCAGGTCGTCACCAACCCGGTCTGGAAGAGCGTCTCTGATCAGCTTGGTGATCCTGTGTCAGACGTGATGTCTGGCAGCGGGATATCCCATCGTGGAGGGGTGGCGTGGGTGTGCAGGTGGAAGCCTGCGCCCAGTGCTGCTCCTCGTGGCCGGTGACCGGCTGTGGTGGGGGTGCTGGTCGTGGTCACGTTCTGGTGCCGGTGGGCTGCGCGGGGCAGCCGGGTCCGGTCCGTTGGTGCGTGTCCCTCCGGACGCTTGCCCGCCGGGCCCGTGGGGCTGGTGGGGGAGGGTGCCCTGCGTCGCCTGGGCGCGGGGCGTGTGGTGCGGGGCCGGGTGGGGCCGGTCTTGGACCGGTCCGGCCGGCTGGTCTTGATGGTGGTGGGGGTGATGACCGCCGTGGTTTCGAGTGGGTCGACCACGGTGCGGATCACCATCTGCCCGGCGGTGCGGTCGGTGACGGTCTTGGTCTGGTGGGTGAGGCCGCGTGCGGCGATGCGCTGCCACGCCCCGTGGTCGCGGTCGCCCTGCCAACCGCAGTCCGACTGCGGGCAGAGGGCCCATTTCCAACCCGTGATGGTGGGGCGGTCGGGGGCTTTGCGGTGACGCAGCGGGGTCAAACAGCGGGGGCAGTGCCGGGAGGTGTCGCGGGGCGGGACGATGACGACGGCGATGCCCGTCTCGGCGGCGAGGTGGCGGATACGGTCGGTGATCTGGCCGCGGACGGTCTGGGACAGGCGGGTGTTCATGGTGCGGCCCATGCCCCGGGCCTCCATCGACCGCAGGTCTTCCAGATAGATGACGGTGGCTTTGGCGGCGATGGCCTGGTCGACCGTCC
The DNA here is from genome assembly GCF_044333925.1 of Streptomyces sp. NPDC020898. Lineage (NCBI taxonomy): Bacteria > Bacillati > Actinomycetota > Actinomycetes > Kitasatosporales > Streptomycetaceae > Streptomyces > Streptomyces sp. NPDC020898. The sequence continues at coordinate 565,338 of NZ_JBIRRV010000006.1, read as the reverse complement.
AGCGGGCGGCGGCCCACGCCAGGGCGTCGTTCAGGTTGGTGCGGCGTGCGCTGACGCGGCGGATCTCCTCGCGCAGGACCTCGTGCCGGGCGTGCAGCGGGTGTCCGGCGGTGTCAGGATCACCGGTGCGGTCACGGATGAGCCGCTGGTAGTGGTCGGCCTTGGTGTGCAGGTGCTCGGACAGGCGGCGCAGCCGGTGCTGCTTGGCCAGCACCCCCGCGGTACGGAACTGGGCTCCCGCGCCCAGCGCGGTGATCTGCCCGTTGTCGTGGAGCCGGGCGGCCCCGGCGGACAGCAGGGTGTTCAGGCCCCAGTCCACACCGAGCGCCACACGGTGGCCGGTGCGACGAGCGGCGGGCACGGCATGGCTGTAGGCAAGGTCGGCACGGACCTTCCCGCCGGTGATGCGCAGGGTGGGAAGGTGCAGTACGGCGTTGGCGGGGATGGTCGGTGGCAGAGTGATCGGGCAGGCCACCCAGGTCCAGTCCGCGTACGAGCGCGGCTCGGGCCGGATGGGCAGCTGCAGCCGCAGCAGCGCCCGCCCTGGATCGGGCTCGCCGCGCTCGATGGTGGCCTGCTGCCCGTCGCACGCGGACAGCAGCAGCATCCGCGCCGCCCGGGGCGCCTCCTCCAGCTCGAACACCCCGCAGGCAGACGGCCGTGCTCACGCTGGAAGGCGGCGATCTGCCGGGTACGCGAACGGATCACCCCCGACGGGAGACGGCGGCCGCCGGGAACCGCCTCCCGCACGGCGTCCCACTCCTCACCGGTGCGCCTGGTCGGATCGACCGGCCACGTGGCGAGGACACCGGCCGTGAGATCGGCCCGCCACTTCACCGACCGCAGAACACGCCCCGCCTGCTCCTGCGCCATCCGCACGATCCGGTCATTGACCTTCACACCTGTGACGTCGGCCACGGGCCAGCCCAGACGCCGCAGCGCCATCCACGCGTTCGACGGCAGCCTCCGCCCGCCCGCGTCCTCACCGGAAGCAAGTGCATCCACGTCGGCGGCATTCCAGTGCCCGACCAGCAGCCCGGCGGCCATACCGGACACCAGATCAGCGGCCCAGCCCACCCGCTGCGCCAGCACCGCGGCCGGCAGCACCTCGCCCGACTTTTCCACCACCCCCGCCCGCAACAGACCACGGGCACAGGCAGTACGGGCCGTCTCCCCCGCACCCAACGGCAGCCTCCGGCTCACCAGTACCCCCCTTTCCCCGGCCCGTGGTGCTGTCATCCGATCAACGACACCCCCGCGAAAAGGTCACGCATTCGATCCACGCACTCACATACGAAACCGACAGCAATACAGGCACCGACCACATGACAGGGACGACCAGCAGATGACGTATCGCTACGGATACCAAAGGAGACCTGTGAGCCTGCCCGCCGTCAAGAACGGCAAGGTCTTCGAGGTCCCGGACGAGATCTGGATGTCCGGCATCGGCGTCCAGGCCGCCGAGCAGATGCTCGCCGACGTGGCCAAGGCCACCAGCGTGGAGCTCCCGAAGAAGTAACGGCAACTCCCGCTGTACGGGGGCGGGGCGCGCCCTTCTGCACGCGCCCCGCCCCCAGGCCCCGCATCGGGCCCCAACCCCCCACCCGCTAGCGGAAGTTGTTCCACACGTCATGCGTCTGTACCTGCTCGCCCTCAACCCCACCGACTCCGTCACCGAGGGCTTCCTGCCCGCCGCCGCCCGTCTCGGCCTCGACGTCACCGTCCTCACCGACCAGCCGGACGCCCACCGCGCGGCGTATTCCAGGGCTTCCGCGTATCCGGACCCCGAGATCCTGGAGTGCGACGTCCGTGACTTCCGGGCCGTCGTCAGCCGGATCTCCACGCATCACCGGCCCGACGCCGTCTTCAGCAACAGCGACCACCTCCAGACCCAAGCCGCCCTGGCCGCCGACTACTTCGGCCTCCCCGGCAAGGACTGGCGGGCCACCCTGGCCTGCAAGGACAAGGCCGAGATGCGGCGCAGGCTCGCCGCCGCGGGCGTGGACACCGTCTGGTCGGCCGAGCTGACCGAGGCCGGGCCGATCGCCCCCGTTGCCCTGGCCGCTCCGTACCCGTGTGTCCTCAAGCCCCGCGAGGGCGTGGCCAGCGAGGACGTCGTCCTCGTCGACGGGCCCGAGGAGTTGGAGACCCGGGCCGGGGAGATCTTCGCGCGTCGGCCGGGTGCCGTGCTCGTCGTCGAGGAGTACCTGCCCGGCGAGCTGTACACCCTGGAGACGCTCGGCGACGGCGACGTCCGGCACGTACTGGGCGGTTTCCACACAGAGTTGTCTGCGCCGCCGTACTTCATCGAGGAGCGGCTCGTCCTCGTCCCGGCCCACCCCGAGCCGGTCGTCGCGCAGATACTGGCCCAACTGGACGCGCTGGGCGTCGGGTTCGGCGCCTGCCACACCGAGTTCGTGGTGCACGAGGGGCGCGCCCGGATCATCGAGGTCAACTACCGTGCCATCGGCGACCAGGTCGACCTGCTGCTGGCCCGGCTCCTGGGGATCCCGTTCTTCGAGCACATCCTCCGCACCCACCTGGGCGAACCCCTCCCGGTCGAGCTGGGTATCCGCCGCGACGGCGCGGCCCGACTGGAGTACCCCTGCGCCGACCGCGCCGGCACGCTGACGTCGGCCCCCGCGGCCACCGAACTCACCGTCGACGGCGTGCATCTGACATACCGTCCGCTGCGTGCGGTGGGCGAGCGGCACGAGCTGTACCGCACCAACCGCGACTACGTGGGCGTCCTCAGGGCCACCGGCACCGACCAGCCGACGGTCGACCGGGTGTCGGCGGAGTTCCTGGCGGCCCAGCGCTGGGAGGTCCAGCCGTGACCGCCCTGCCGGACACCGCCCCGAGGGACACCGCCGGGGCCGAGTTGCTCACCCGGGTGCTCAGTGCCCTCCTCCGCGAGGACGTCGTCGGTCTGCGCAGCCGCGGCACGCTCACGATCCGCCCGGACGGACCGTGGCTGCGTCTGCCGACCGACGGCGACGCCTTGCTGCTGCCCCTCACCGAGGACGGCTTCCAGTGCGTGTACGCCGCCCGGCTGCCGCTGCTCGTACGCGAGTCGGACGGCGCCGAGCTGACCTCGTACGACACCGTGCTCGCCGAACTGCGAGCGCTGGCCGACCCCGTGGACCGCGACGGCGTCGACGCCTTCGCCGAGGAGTGCCGGCAGACCCTGGCCACGCTGCGGCTGCACGACGCAACGCGCGACGAGATCACCGAGCGGCTGACGGACCGTCACGGAACCGACCCGGCACGCTGGACGGGCCTGGCAGCCTCCCTGGCATACGACGCCCTGGCGGCCCGGACCGACCATCCCGTGTATCCGACGGCACGGGGCAGGTCGGGGCTGACGGTGGAGCAACTGCGGTCGTACGCCCCGGAGTTCCATCCCCGTTTCGCGCTGCGCTGGCTGGCCGTGCCCCGGGAGGCGGTGACCCTCACGGGTCCGCTGCCGGAGGGGTGGCCGACGCCCGCGGTGCTCGGCATGGAGGATCTGGGCGCCACGCACCTCGCCCTGCCCGTGCACCCGCTGACCGCTGGTGCCCCGCTCGACGAGGCCCTGCGCGTCACCGGCCTCGTGGGGCGCGCCCGGCTCGCCGAGCACGGGCACATCGAGGTGGTGCCGACGCTGTCGATGCGTACCGTCGCGGTGGCCGCCGATCCCACCCTGCACCTCAAACTCCCCCTCGCCACCGCCACGTTGGGGCTGCGCAACCGGCGCACCATCAAACCGGGCACGCTCGTCGACGGCGCCGCAGGGCAGCGGCTGATCGAGCGGGTCGTCGAGCGCGAGCCCCGTTTCCGGGACACCGTCCTGCACGCCGACGAGGCCACATACGCGCACGCCGGACACGAACTCCTCGCCGTCCTGTGCCGCCGCTACCCGGCCGGCCTCGACGGCGCCACCGTCGTCCCACTGGCCGCGCTGCTCGCCGAGGCGCCCGGCGGACGGCTGGTCGTCGACCATCTCGCCGACCGCTTCCACGGCGGCGACCCGCTCGCCCTGCTGGACGCCTGTCTCGCCCTCCTCTTCGACTGGCAGGCCACGCTCTTCGGTCACGGCATCGCCCTGGAGTCGCACCAGCAGAACGTCTCGCTGGTCCTGGGCCCCGAACCGGGCCGGGTGCGGCTGCTGTTCAAGGACAACGACGGGCCGCGGATCAACACCGCCCGGCTGGCCGCCGTCCTGCCCGGGCCGTGGGGCTTCGACGACGCGCGGACCTACGGCGCCGAGGACGGGCCGGTGGCCGATGTGTTCGCCACGATCACCGTCCATCTGTGCGCCGGCGCCTACGCGTTCGGGCTGGCCCGGCACGGCCGCGCTCCGCTGCCCACGCTGCTGAGGCTGGTCCGCGACCGGCTCGGCGAGGCCGTCGACCGGCTCGGCGGCACCCCCGCCGCCGTACTGCGCACCCAGATCCTGGACGCGCCGCACCTGCCCGTGAAGGCGATGGTCAGCGCCGGAACCCTGCTCAGCAAGGAGCGTTCGGGCGCGGCTGACGTCAACAAGCACTACACCACCGGCCCCAACTACCTCCTCCACGCGGGAGAACAAGCCGGAGTTCACCCGGGAGACACGGTATGAGCGCCGAGGCGCTGCGGATGCCGAGAGGCTCGTCGTTCAGCCGGGGCCCTGTGCACGCGGTGGCGGCCTGCTATTTCGTCGCGTCCTTCGCCGCCCTCGGGCTGCCCCCGTATCTCACCCAGATCCTCCCGGAGTTGGGCGACGGCTCGGCGCGCTGGGCCGGGGTGCTGTACGTGGTCCCGACGGTGTTCGGCGCGCTCGGCGCCCCCTTCTGGGGCAGACTCGCCGACCGCTTCGGCCGCAAACGGCTGCTGCTGCGCGCCCAGTTGGGCCTCGCCCTGGCCTTTCTGCTCGCCGGCTGGGCCGACTCGCTCGCCACGTTCACGGTGGCACTGATCCTCCAGGGCATCCTCGGCGGCACGTTCGCCGCGTCCAACGGCTATCTGGGCGCCGCCCTCGAAGGCTCGGCCCTGTCGAAGGCGCTCACCCTGATGCAGGGCAGCGCCCGGGCGGCCCTGGTCGTCGCGCCGATCGTCGTCGGCTCGCTGTCGGGCTGGCTGTCGCCGCACCGGCAATACGCGCTGCTGGCCGTACTCCCGCTGACCGCCGCCCTGTTGCTCGCCGCGCTGCCCGAGCCGGTCGAGGAGCAGGCCCCGGAGCCCATACCCGAGACCACAGGGCCCGCCTCGGCGCCGGTGGTCTCCCTGCGCACCCTGTACGCCCTGGAGTTCGCGTTCGTGTTCTCCACCGTCATCTCCTTCCCCTATCTGATCTCCCTGGTCGAGGACCGACTGCCGTGTGCGTCGGCGACGTTGTCCGGCGTCCTCTTCGCACTCCCCCACCTGGTCTATCTGGTGTCGGCGCTGGCGGTGCACTCCGTCGTCCGGGACCGGCCCAGGACCGGGATCGTCCTCGGCTTCGCCTGTATCGCGCTGGGTCTGGCCGGACATGGCGTCGCCGACTCACTGACCGAGCTGATCGCCGTACGGCTGGTCCTCGGGGTGGGGCTCACGCTCGGTCTGGTGTCCCTGTCCGTGCTGGCCGCCGACTGCGCCAAGGGCCGTGCGCCCGGCGGGATGTTCGGCTCGCTGGAGTTCTTCTCCAAGGCCGGAGCGGTGGCCGCCGGACTCGCCGCGGCGGCGGGCAGCGCCCGTTTCGGACCGGCCGCGCCCGTACTTACCGGCAGCGGCGCCGCCGCCCTCACCATGCTCGCCTCCTTCTTCCTCCCCAACCCCCGCTCGCCCCGCGCCCGTTGGAGCCGCTGATGCCCTCGCTGACCGACTCGCCCGACACCACCGCCGTTCCCTCCGGCCCCCTTGCCCCCGCCGAACTCCCCACCGCCGACGACGTGGTGACCCACACGCTCCTCAACTGCCTGCTGCGCGAGGTGTCGGGCCCCGAACGCCAGACCGTCGTGGACAACGGCCGGCTTCTCCTGCGCCTCCCCCGCCGCGGAGTGCTCCTGCGGATCAGCCTGCGCCGTACCTCGCTCCTGGGCGCCCACCGCTTCACCGGCCCGGTGAGCGAGCAGGCCGGCGACGGCTGGGCGGCGGTGGACTGGCGGCGGCTGGCCGAGTACACGCGCGACGAGCTGTCCCTGCGGACCGGGGAACGCAACGACGAGTTCCTGGAGCAGATCGCCTCCAGCCACCAGGCCGTCACGGCCGGCCTCGCCGGACGGCGCCCCGCCGGACCGGCGGACGACCGTCTCGCCGCCCACCCCAGCGCCCACCTCGCCGCGTACCTCACCTCCGAGCGGTCCCTGCTGTTCGGCCACCGCTTCCACCCCACGCCCAAAGCCCGCACCGGCGACCCGCGCGCCTGGTCGGCGTACTCACCCGAGACCGGGAGCGCCTTCCCGCTGCGGCACCTCGCCGTCCGCGCCCACCTCATCGCCGAGGAGACCGCCGACCCCTGGGCGGCCGCCGCGCTGGACGGTCAGCGTACGGACGTACCCGACGGCTACCGACTGCTGCCCACGCACCCCTGGCAGTACGACACCCTGCGCGAACACCCGCTGCTGCGGGCGGCGTTGGAGTGCGGCGACGTCATCGACCTCGGTCCGGGCGGGCGGCCCTTCGCGGCCACCGCGTCCGTGCGCACCCTCTACGACGGCGAGACGTTCCTCAAGTTCAGCCTCAACGTGCGGATCACCAACTGCCTGCGCAAGAACAGCAGTTACGAGCTGTCCGGAGCCGTCGCCCTCACCCGCGCCCTCGGCCCGGCGCTCACCGACCTGGCCGAGCGCTTCCCCGGCAGCGCGGTACTCCGTGAGCCCGGCTACCGCACGCTGGCCCTGCCCGGCCCCGACGGCACCCCGGACCGCGAACTCTTCGAGGGCTTCGGCGTGATCGTCCGCGAGGGCCTGCCCCGGCGCCTGGCGCCGGGGACAACTCCCCTGCTCGCGGCGGCGGTTGCCGACGAGTACCCGGCGAGCCCCGCACACATCTCCCGGCTGCTCACCGGCGCGGACCCGGACACGGCCCTCGACTGGTGGTCGGCGTACCTCGATCTGCTCGTCCCGCCCGTCCTTGCCGCCTACTTCGACCACGGACTGGTCCTGGAACCGCACCTCCAGAACGTGCTGGTCTGCGTGGGCGCCGACGGCCGCCCCGCCCAGGTGCTCTTCCGGGATCTGGAGGGCACCAAGCTGGTCCCCGAGCACCACGCCGACACCCTGACCGCCATGCCGGCCGAGGTCGCGGGCCCGATGACGTACGACGCGCAGCGCGGCTGGGACCGGGTCGTCTACTGCCTGCTCGTCAACCACATCGCCGAACTCCTCGCCGCCCTCGCCGACCTGCACCCGGACGCCGAACCGGCGCTGTGGGCGCGGGTGCGCGACACGCTCCAGTCCTACGCCGACCGCTCCGGCTGCCCGCCGCGGCTCGCCGCACTGCTCGCCGGGGTGCCGCTGCCCGCGAAGGCCAACCTCCTCACCCGCTGGGAACGCAAGGCGGACCGCGAGGCAGGATACGTACGGCTGCCGTCGCCGCTCGCCGAGGACATCCTTCGTGACACCACCGGGAGCCACCGATGACCCTCGCCGTGCGCGACCACGCGCTGTCCCTGCCCGTCGCCGAACTGCCCGCGTACGTCTACGACTTGACGGAGCTGCGCAGTCACGCGGCGATGGTCAGGGCGGCACTGCCGGAGCGGGTCGAGCTGTACTACGCGGCCAAGGCCAACCCGGAGCCGGAGATCCTGGCGGCGCTCTCGCCGTACGTCGACGGCTACGAGGTCTCCTCGGGCGGCGAACTCGCCCACGTGGCCGACGCGGTGCCGGGCCGGCCGCTGGCGTTCGGCGGGCCCGGCAAGACGCCGGACGAGGTGCTGGCCGCGCTGAAGCCGGGCGTCGACCGGTTCCATGTCGAGAGCGAGCACGAGCTGCGTATGCTCGCCGAGTTGACGCGGCAGGTCGGACCCGAGCAGCGGGTGGCGGTGCTGGTGCGCGTCAACATCCCCGTGGCCGACGGGTCGTTGGCGGGCAGCTCGCTGACGATGGGCGGGCGTCCCACCCCCTTCGGGCTCGACCCGGCCGGGGCCGCGCCGGTGTTCCGGGCGCTGACCGACGGGACGTACCCGCAACTCGAACTGCGCGGAGTCCACGCCCACTTGGCGAGCGGACTCGACGCCCGGGAGCAGCTGGCGGTAGCCGAGTCGGTGGTGACCTGGGCGGCGGGGCTCGGGGTGCGTCTCACCGAGGTGAACGTCGGTGGCGGGATGGCCGTCGACTACGCCGCCCCGACCCGCCGTTTCGACTGGGCGGCGTTCGGCAGGGGCCTGGCCTGGCTGACCGAGGCGTACCCGGAACTGACCCTGCGTATCGAGCCGGGCCGGGCGCTCACCGCGTACTGCGGTTGGTACGCCACCGAGGTGCTGGATGTGAAGCGGAGCCACGGCGAGGAGTTCGCGGTCGTCCGCGGCGGCACCCACCACATGCGCACCCCGGCGACGAAGGGCCACGACCAGCCCTGCACGGTACTGCCGATGGACACCTGGCCGCACCCCTGGCCGCGCCCGGCGGCGGAGCAGGACCGGGTCACCATGGCCGGCCAGCTGTGCACGCCCAAGGACGTACTGGCCCGGCAGGTCGCGGCGCCGGGGCTGCGGGCGGGCGACCGGGTGCTGTTCTCGATGGCGGGCGCCTACGCGTGGAACATCTCCCACCACGACTTCCTGATGCACCCGCGGCCGGGATTCCACTTCCTGGGCACGGAGACGACGACAGCGAGCCGACCGGGGTAGCACACACGTGCGAGGGCCGCCCGGTCCGACCGGGCGGCCCTCGCTGTTGCTCGTCCCGTACGTCCGTCAGGCCTCGATGCCCGGCAGCAGCCCGGTCACGGGGCCGGCCAGGTCGGTCACCTGGTGCAGCTGCTGGAGGTCGTTCAGACGGTTGAGCGAGCTCAGCTGGCTGGATACGCGGGGGAGGTCGTCGTGGTACTGGGCGGGAATCTCGCTCACGGCGAGCGAGTCGAGCTGGGCGATCGGGTTCAGCTTGCCCGCGTTCTGGTCGGCGGCGGGGGCCGCGCTCGCCAGCGGGGCGGCGAGACCGGTGACGCCGACAGCGAGACCAACGGCGGCGGCGATTCGTCGTGTTGAGATCATGTAGTGAGCAACGGCCCGCGCCCCGTCCCGGACACGGGCACCCCGCCCCGCTCACCCGTCAGGCTCATCCCCCGTCTGCGCTTGCCGAGGCTCCCGGGACGGAGGACGCTCAGGAGGAGAGGTCCCTCGCGGCCCTCGGAGGAGGTCACCATGGGCACCGCGGCAACCCCCGCCTTCGACACCGAAGCACTGCGCCGGGGTATCGAAGGACACGACGCGACGGCACTGCTGTCGCTCTACGCCGACGACGCCGAACTGCGCGTCATCGACCGCAACACCCAGCCCAGCCACCCGATGGTCAAGCACGGACGCGGCGAGATCAGCGCCATGCTCACCGAGGTGTACGGCCGGGACATGACCCACAAGCTCGAACAGGTCGTCGTCCAGGGCGACCAGGTCGCCTACACGGAGTCCTGCGAGTACCCGGACGGTGTCCGCGTCTTCGCAGGCTCGATGATGTCCCTGCGCGACGGCAAGATCGTCGACCAGACCGTGCTCCAGGCATGGGACGAGGAGGAGAAGTAGGAGAAGTAGGAGGTGTGGGAGGTGTAGGGCCGTGCCCCGAAAGGGGCGCGGGGAACTGCGCGATCGGCCCCCGCCTGCCCGCGCAGAACGAACCGCCGTCCCGCGGAGCGCCCACCCGGCAGCACCCCGGCCCCCACCCGAAACGAGCCACTGGGGGTCGTCGGTGAGCCGCACGGGCGGGCCGACCCGCGGAAAAGCACCCCCGGCGGGCCGCGCGGCGCCATACTGACCCCCGTGCGTGTAGCGATCATGACGGCCGGCTCCCGGGGTGACGTGGCCCCCTTCACCGGACTCGGACACGGGCTGGCCCGTGCCGGGCACGAGGTCACTCTGGTCACCCACGGTTGTTTCGAGCCGCTGGTGGCCGGGGCCGGGGTGGGGTTCCACGCCCTGCCCGTGGATCCCCGGGCGGAGTTGGAGTCGGCGCGCGGGCGGGGGCTGCACCGCAGCGCGACCGGGGCCGGGAAGCTGCTGCGGGTGGTCGAGATGGCGCGGCGGCTCGTCGGACGGATGACCGACGATCTGCTGGCCGCCGCCCGCGCGAGCGACGTGCTGCTGCTGTCGAGTTCGCTGGGGCCTTTGGGGCACACGATCGCCGAAGGGCTGCGGCTGCCGAGCATGGGCGTGTATCTCCAACCGCTCGCTCCGACAGGGGAGTTCGGGCCGGCTGTCCTCGGGGGCCGCTCCTGGGGTCCGGCGGGCAACCGGATCGCCGGGCACGGAGTGAGCATGGCCGTCGAGCAGGTCTTCGCCTCGACCGTCCCCGCGCTACGGGCCCGGCTGGGCCTGTCCCGCAACGCCCCCGGCGGCGCACGCCGCGCCCGGGAACGCCAGAGCTGGCCGGTGCATCACGGCTTCAGCCCGCTGGTGGTGCCCCGGCCGCGCGACTGGCGCCCGGGGCTCAACGTGTCCGGCTACTGGTGGCCGTACGACCCCGAACCCCAACTGCCGCCCCGGCTGAAGGAGTTCCTCGACTCGGGGCCGCCGCCCGTCTTCGTGGGCCTGGGCAGCGCCACCGTGCCGGATCCCGGACAGCTGAGCGGGACCGTCGTACGGGCCCTGCGGCGGGCCGGGCTGCGCGGGGTGATCCAGCGGGGGTGGGGCGGCCTCGAAGCGGCCGGCGACGACATGCTCACGATCGGCGAGGTGGCGCACTCCGCGCTGTTCCCGCACATGGCGGCCGTGGTCCACCACTCGGGTGCGGGCACGACCGCCGCCGGTCTGCGGGCCGGGGTGCCGGCCGTGCCGGTGCCGATCCAGTTCGACGAGGGCTTCTGGGCCGCGCGGCTGGTCTCCCTGGGCGTGGCCCCGCAGGCGGTTCCGCTACGGGGGCTGACGACCGCCGCACTCGCCTCGGCGCTGGTACGGGCGACCACTGACCCCTCGTACGGGGAACGGGCACGTGCCCTCGCGGCCCGCATCGGCGCGGAGGACGGCGTCGGCCCCGTGCTGGATTCGGTGAACCAGCTGGCCGGTTGAACAGCGCGCGACCCACCACGCGCGCCCCACACGCACAGCCCGCCCCACACAACCCGCCGGGCGCAGGCCGCCGCGCTCAGGCCGCCCCGCACA
>NZ_JBIRRV010000006.1:184320-553991 GCF_044333925.1 Streptomyces sp. NPDC020898 | reverse complement strand
AACCCGCCGGGCACAGGCCGCCCCGCACAACCCGCCCCACACAACCCGCCGGGCACAGGCCGCCCCGCACAACCCGCCCCACACAACCCGCCGGGCACAGGCCGCCCCGCACAACCCGCCCCACACAACCCGCCGGGCGCAGGCCGCCGCGCTCAGGTGCCCGGCGGCAGCCAGCCCGCCGGGCGCAGGATGCCCAGCAGCATCCGCACCAGCTCGTCCACCACCTCGTCCAGCGTGGCGTCGACCCACCCGGCGCTCCAGTCGTGCAGCAGACCGTTGACGCTGCCGATGAAGGCCGTCGCGGCGAGCCGGTAGTCGCGCGGGGCCGCCTCTCCGCGGGCGACGGCCGCCTCCGCCTCCGAACAGATGAGGTTCACCCAGCGGGAGCGGCGGGCGAGCCGTTGTTCCTCCAGACGGGCACTGACGCCGACGATCTCGACGAAGGTCATCCGGATGCGGCGCGGGTCGGCGGTGACGTTGGCGGCATAGGCGCGGAAGATCGCGTCGGCGCGTTCGGCGAGGGGGAGGCCATCGGCGGCGGCCAGCGCGGTGAGCGCCGCCCCCTCGGCCCAGTCATTGACCTGGAGGTGAAGGGCGGCCAGTACGTCCTCCAGGGTGCGGAACTCCTCGTAGAACTGGCGGGTCGACAGACCGGCCGCCTCGCTTAGCGCGGCGACGGTCGTCGAGCGGTAGCCCGGGGCGTCACCGAACAGCTGGAGTGCGGCGTCCAGGAATCTCCCGCGCCGTGCCGCCTGCCGTTCTTCGGCCGTCTTGCCCGCGTAACGGCCGGTCGGCGCCTTGAGCCTGCCCGCCAATGAACCCTCCTTCGTCGGTCCGGAGGCCAAGTTTGTCGTGCACGCACTCTTGTGGAGAAGGGCACCCCCTCCTTACTTTCCAGTAAGTCCAATCTGAACGCGCCTGTATTCAGTTTTTCGCACAGCCAGGCTCCTTCTGCTGTCATGCACCCGCCACAGCCGTCTGCCCACTCCCGGAGGGGAGAGCACGCATGCCCGCTTTCACACCGAGACACCTCTGCGCCATGGCCGCCGCCCTCGTTCTGACCGTCACCGCCCCCGCGACCGCCGCCACCGCGGTGACCGCCGGCGAGGACGCCACCGCCGCGAGCCTGCGGGAGGTGATGTTCGTCGGCAACAACTGGGAAGGCACCGCGGACGTCATCAAGTCCACCGGCGACTTCGCCAAGATCGGCCGCATCAACGTCGTACCGGACAAGGAGGCGCGGCTGGCCGCGATCAACGCGGACCCGATCAAGTGGATCTACTTCATGGCCATCCGCAACGGGGTCGGTGAGGGGCACGACCAGCTGGTCGACGACATGTACTCCACCCCCGACGGCAAGTCGGTGGTGGTCTCCCGGCCGAGTTTCGCGGACGTCGTCTCCATCAACCTCGCCACCGGAGCGATCAACTGGCGCTTCCCCGTGTCGGGTTACCGCTCCGACCACATGGCGGTCTCCCCCGACGGGACCCGCGTCGCGGTCTCCGCCTCGATCTCCGGCACCGTGCACGTGCTGAACATCAACACCGGCGTACAGGTCGGCTCGTTCGCCACGGGTGACAAGCCGCACGAGAACGTTTTCACCAAGGACGGCAAGTACATCTGGAACATGTCCATCGGGGACGTCAACACCTCACAGGACGCTCCGTGGCAGGACTTCACGAAGGGCGACCGGAAGATCACGGTCGTCGACGCGGCCACCTTCCAGCGGGTGAAGGTGATCGACATGAGGGACCGACTGAACGCCATCGGCCTCAACGACTACTCGGACGCGGTCCGCCCGGCCGCCTTCTCGCCCGACGAGTCGAAGCTGTACTTCCAGGTGTCGTTCTTCAACGGCTTCTTCGAGTACGACATCGCCACCGACAAGATCACCCGGACGAAGACCCTGCCGAAGAACCCCGCGACCAGCGACGACCGCACCACGTTCGTCAACGACTCGCGCCACCACGGCATCACGATGAAGCCGGACGGCACGAAGCTGTGCGTCGCGGGCACGATGGACGACTACGCCACGGTCGTCGACCGTACGACGCTCCAGGAGGGCCCGCTCGTCCCCGCCTCCAAGCCCTACTGGGCCACGGTGAGCGGTGACGGCAAGTCCTGTGTGATCTCCGAGAGCGGCGCCGACCAGGTCACGGCCATCGACTTCGCCACCGGGCAGAAGACAGTGTCCGTACCGGTCGGCGACCACCCCCAGCGAGTCCGCCTCGGCCATGTCGAGGCGGCCTGGACGGGCCCGGCAGCCGGCTGAGTCAGATACAGCCCCGCGCCCCTCTTCAGGGGCGCGGGGCTGTATCTATATGCGGCTCCGCCGCGGGGCGCGACAAGCCCCCACCGGGCCCGCGGCCGACAACCCGCGGGCCCGTGGAGTACCTAGCTGAACTCCGACGCCGCCCAGGAAGCCAGCTCAGCCCGCGCAGCACTGAGTACGGCCGCCGACGGAGCCGTAGCCCCATTGGTCACCAGCGCGTAGTGCAGGACCCCGGAGTCCGGCGCGGTGAGCAGCAGCCGGCGGCTTCCCGTGCCGCCGGGATCGGTGCCCGCCGCGATCGGGGTCGTGGAGGTGTAGGCCGGCGGACCGTACACCGTGCCGAGGTCGGAGACGACCGTGGTGGTCGCCGTCGGGAAGGACGCCGGCAGATGGAGTTCGGTCGGCGCCGAGATGCCCTTCGACCGCCACACCAGCATGCTGTACTGCCCCGAGCCCACCAGCTGGGACACGTTGGGCAGTGAACTCGGCACCGGGTTCCAGGTCAGGGTCGTGGACCCGTCCCGGGAGCGGTCCTCGTAGGTGAAGGCGAGCGTCGTCCCCGCCGTGGCGCTCGGATAGACACGGTCCAGCATCCGGGCGTCCTGACGCAGCACCGCCGTACCGGAGTCGTCGAGGCGTACGGCGGACAGGTCCTCGTCGTTCCAGGCGTCACCGGTGGTGAGCACCTTGTCGGGGTTGTCGTTCATCAGCTCCTTGTGGCGGCCGTTGTAGATGTCCCACTGCCACTGGCTGCCGGACAGGACCGGCCCCGAGCCGCTCGCGCCGGACCACCAACTCGCCCCCTTCACCCGGGAGTCGAGGGCCTGGTACATCGCCTTGTATACGGTCGGCGCCTTGTCGGAGACGTTGCCGGCCAACGGGTGGCCGAACTCGCTGATGATCCCCGTCGTGCCGAGGGCGGCAGCCCGGTCACGGACCGTACCGAAGTCGGTGACGTACTGGCCGTCCTCCGCCTTGCCCCACATGAAGACGCCGGAGATCGCCTTCTGGTCGTAGAAGTGGGTGTTGAAGACATAGCGCGAACCGATGTTCCCGGCGTCGAGCAGTCCGCCCTCCTGCCGCTGGAAGTCGATGTTGCCGTTCCAGAAGAGGTTCGGCTCGGCGAAGACGGGCTTGTCCTGCCAGCCGGCCGCGTCCATACGGGCGCGGAACTTGACGTAGAAGGGCCACAGAACGTCCTTCTCCCAGGCCCGGCTGGTCTGGCCCGAGTCATAGGTACCCGCGTGCGGCTCGTTGTACGGGTCGAAGCCGACGACACCCGTGAACTGGGCGCTGGTGAGATTCGACTTCATGTACGTCATCGTCTTCTGCGCGGTGGCGAGGAACGAGTCCTGGAGACCGTAGGTGTTGTGCCAGAAGTCGTACGTCGCCCCGGTCACCGCCGCGTTCGAGGTGATGTTCTGTCCCCAGAAGGGGCAGATCCCGCAGTACTCGTCCGGGTAGTTGCCGAGGTCGACAGCCCACTTGGGGGCGCCGTCGCCGGTGTACCAGCTGTCCGAGTCGAAGAGCCAACGGGAGTAGAGGTCCTGGTGGAAGTCGGGGTAGACGCGGATGCCCGCGTCCAGGAAGGCGCCCATCTGGGCGGTGGCGGCGGCCAGATAGCTGCTGCTCACCGATCCTCGGACGGGTTCCGCGTAGGCCCAGGAGAGCAGGAAGCGGACCGAGTTGCCGCCACCGAGCGCTCTCAGCGCGGTCGCGGACTTCTTGGCGTCGGCGACCGACGCGAAGGGCAGTCCGTTGTTCTCCTTGAGCTTCGTCTCGCCGGAGACGTTGTAGCCGCGGAGGACGACCTCACGGCCCAGGGCGTCGGTGAACCGACCGTTCTGGACGGTGAGGGTGGTGGAGGTAGGAGAGTCGAACCAGAGGGTGTCGGCCCGGGCGGGCTGGGAGCCGACGGTGGTCAGGAAACCCGTGACCAGAACCAATACGCCGAGCAGATGCACACGCAACTTCGACATGGGCATTACAGTCCCGTGCGCATCAGGAGTCGTCAAGAGAAAGTGACTCCTGAGTAATCTTCAGCTTTTGACTCCCATGGGAGACGATCGGGTCACGTCGGCGACAATCGGCCACAAAAGGAGCGGATCGTGCGTGACATTCTCCCGGTGCTCGGGCGCTGGTACGCGGCGGGCGAGCCGTTCGGTCTCGCCACCGTCGTGTCCGTCAGCCGCAGCGCGCCCCGTGATCCCGGCGCCGCGATGGCCGTGGGGCCCGGTGGCGAGGTGGTGGGCAGTGTGTCCGGGGGGTGTGTCGAGGGCGCGGTGTTCGAGCTGGCCCAGGAGGTGGTGGCGAGCGGTGAGGCCCGGCTGGAGACCTTCGGGTACAGCGACGAGGACGCGTTCGCGGTGGGGCTGACCTGCGGCGGCGAGATCACCCTGCTGGTGCGTGATGTGACGCCCGCCCTGGACCCGTCCTTCGCGGCGGTCGCGGAGACGGTGGCGGCGGGCCGGCCGGTGACCGTGGCCACGGTGACCGACGGTCCGGCGGCACGCGGGGCCACGCTCGCGGTCTGGCCCGACCGAGTGGCCGGCACCCTGGGCACGACGGGCCTGGACGTGGCCGTCACCGCCGACGCACGTGGCGAACTCGCCCTGGGGGCAACGGGGTTGCGGCACTACGGACCGCACGGAGAGCGGCGCGAGGACGCCGTCACCGTGTTCCTGCACTCCTTCGCGCCGCCGCCCCGCATGCTGGTCTTCGGCGCCATCGACTATGCCGCCGCCGTGGCCCGGATCGGCGCCTTCCTCGGCTACCGGGTCACCGTCTGCGACGCCCGCCCGGTCTTCGCCACCCCGAAGCGTTTCCCCGAGGGCGTGGAGGTGGTCGTCGACTGGCCGCACCGCTATCTGCGCGGCACGGACACCGACGAGCGCACGGTGATCTGCGTGCTCACCCACGACCCGAAGTTCGACGTACCGCTGCTGGAGGAGGCGCTGCGCCGCCCCGCCGCGTACATCGGGGCGATGGGCAACCGCCGTACCCACGACGACCGCCGGAAACGGCTGACGGAGGCCGGCCTCACCGTGTCCGAACTGTCCCGGCTGCGCTCCCCCATCGGGCTGGATCTGGGCGCCCGTACGCCCGAGGAGGTGGCGGTGTCCGTGGCCGCCGAGATCGTCGCCCTGCGGTGGGGCGGCAGCGGGGCGGCGCTGACGGCGACCGCCGGGGCCATTCATCCGCGCAAGGCCGTTTAGGGGCGCCGGGGCGGCAGTCTGTGCAACTCCACGTCGGCGAGGGCGCCGTCCGTCGCCGTCGCCGTCATGTACGTGCAATGCGGCTGGCGGCGCCGGTCGGTCGGTGAGCCGGGGTTCAGCAGCCGCAGGCCCGTTGCCGCCGTGCTGTCCCACGGGATGTGGCTGTGGCCGAACACCAGGACGTCGAGGTCGGGATAGCGGGCGGCGCAGCGGGCCTCGCGGCCTGGTGCGGGGCCGGTCTCGTGGACGACCCCGAAGCGCAGGCCTCCGAGGGCGGCGTACGCGATTTCGGGGAGCCTGGTGCGCAGCTCGGGGCCGTCGTTGTTGCCGTAGACGCCGACGACGCGCCTGCAGCGGGTTTCCAGGAGGTCGAGGGTCGCCGTGTCGACCCAGTCGCCTGCGTGGAACACGACGTCGGCGTGCGGGAGTTCCGTGAGGAGTGCCGCCGGCAGGTGCTTGGCGCGTTTGGGGAGGTGGGTGTCGGAGAGGAGCAGGAGGCGCACGATCTGAGCGTAGGCGCTCCACCCGGGGTGCCGCGATTTGCCGTCGCGCGGCTGCGGCACCATCGTGGCTGAGCGCGCAGTTCCCCGCGCCCCTTCGGGCGCGTGACCCGCGCGAGGTTAGTATCAGGCATCCCGGACCGTGCCGTTGCGGAAACGGGGAGCAAAGCCAAAGGGGGCTTCCAGCCGCATGTCGGTCAAGGTCAGCGTCATCGTTCCGGTGTACAACCCGGGACCGTACATCGAGGACTGCGTCGCGTCGTTGCTACGGCAGTCGATGCCCGCCGACGAGTACGAAGTGATCTTCGTCGACGACGGTTCCACCGACGCGACCCCGGCCCGGCTGGACGAGCTCGCCGCCGCGGAACCGCGTCTCAAGGTCATCCACCAGGAGAACTCGGGCTGGTCGGGCAAGCCGCGCAACGTCGGTATCGAGGCCTCTCAGGGCGAGTTCGTCATGTTCGTCGACAACGACGACTACCTCGGTGACGAGGCCCTTGAGCGGATGTACGAGTACGGCGTGGCCAACAGCGCCGATGTCATCGTCGGCAAGATGGCCGGCAAGGGCCGCCCCGTGCCGGTGGAGTTGTTCCGGCACAACCACCCGAAGGCCAGTGTCGAGAACGCCCCGCTGATCGACAGCCTCACCCCGCACAAGATGGTCCGCCGCGCGTTCCTCGACCGCATCGGCCTGCGCTTCCCCGAGGGCAGGCGGCGCCTGGAGGACCACGTCTTCGTGACCGAGGCGTATCTGCGCGCGGACAACGTCTCCGTGCTCAGCGACTATGTCTGCTACTACCACGTCAAGCGCGACGACGCCTCGAACGCGGGATTCCAGCGCTTCGACCCGGTCGGTTACTTCCGCAACCTGCGTGAGGCCCTCGACGTCGTCGAGCAGTACACCGAGCCGGGCCCGCTGCGCGACCGGCTCTTCCGCCGCTGGCTGCGCAACGAGATGGTCGAGCGCATGCGCAGCAACCGTCTGCTGAAGCTGCCCGAGGACTACCGCAAGGAGCTGTTCGACGAGATCCGCGGGGTCGTCGTCGAGCGCTTCGGCCCGGGTGTCGCCAGCGGCATGCAGGAGGCCCAGCGGATCGTCGCGGCGCTCATCGCCGCCGACCGGCTGGACGACGTGATCGCGTTCGCCGAGTGGGAGGCGTCCCTCGCCCCGTCGGCCACCCCGCAGAGTGTGGAGTGGCGGGATGGTGTCCTGCACGTCGGGTTCACCGCCGAGTTCACCTCGCGCGGCAAGCCGATGACCTTCCCCGCGGAGGACGACAGCGACGGTGCCGACCTGGACGGCACGCCCACCGACGCCGACGACGCGATCGCCCGGGTGGCCGCGTCCACGGTCGCCCGGTTCGACCGGGCGACGGCGGACTTCCTCGTACGTGAGCGGGCCACCGCCGCCCAGTTCTTCCAGCCCGTCGAGCTGACCCGCGAGATCCTCCCGGCCGACGAGGACGGGCAGGTGCGGCTGGTGCTGCGCGGCACGGCCACCGTCGATCCCGGCACCGCGGCGGGTGGCGTCGCGATCGGCGGCGGTCTGTTCGATGTGTTCGTCCGGATCAAGCTGGGCGGCTGGACCCGTGAGTGCCGTCTCGGCCCGGTGAAGCTGGACCCCCGTCCGGTGCCGCCGGCCGGTGTGGTCGCCGGTCGCGTGGTCCTGCCGTACTGGACCGGGAAGCAGGCCACGCTCTCCCTGGACGTCGACCGCGCGGTCAAGGGTGTCGGCCTGGGCCGCCTGAAGCCGGACGATGTCACCGTCACGGGTGACCGGCTGCGTGTCGCCGTGCCCCTGCACGTGCCCGGCGACACCAAGGCGCGGCTGCGGTTCACCTCCCCGGTGTCCGCCGCGCCCGTGGAGGCGGAGGGCACGCTGTCCGGCGCCGCCGACGGCTCCGGGGCGTTCATCGAGGTGACGCTGCCGTCCGGCACGCTGGCCGACGGGACGTGGAAGCCCGAGCTGTGCCTGGCCCCGGAGGCCGACGAGCCGCGCTTCCTGGCGATGTCCGTCGGCCTCAGCGCCAAGGCCGGCCGCGTCCAGGTCGTGCGGCCCGCGAAGCCGGCCGGGCCGAGCACCGGTCAGAAGGTGGTCCGCAAGGTGCGGCGCACCCTCGGGAAGATCGCGCGCAAGGCCGGGCTGCGTCGCGGAAACGGAGCCTGACAGCATGCGAGCACTGGACATCGAAGGCGCCTGGGTACTGGAGCCGAAGATCTTCCCGGACGACCGGGGCACCTTCCACGAGTGGTACCGGGGCGAGGAGTTCCGCGAGGCCACCGGGTACGACCTGTCCCTCGCGCAGGCGAACTGCTCGGTCTCGCGCCGGGGCGTCGTGCGTGGGGTGCACTTCTCGGACGTACCGCCGAGCCAGGCCAAGTACGTGACGTGCGTGCGCGGGGCTGTCCTGGACGTCGTGGTGGACATCCGGGTCGGCTCGCCCACCTACGGGCAGTGGGAGGCGGTACGGCTCGACGACGTGACCCGGCACGCCGTGTTCCTCTCCGAGGGGCTCGGGCACGCCTTCATGGCGCTCACCGACGACGCCACCGTGGTGTACCTGTGCTCGACGGGGTACGCGCCGGGCCGCGAGCACGGGGTGAATCCGCTCGACCCGGAGCTGGGCATCGCCTGGCCCGAGGGCATCGAACCGGTGCTGTCGGACAAGGACGCCGAGGCGCCGACGCTGGCGGAGGCCGAGCGGTCCGGACTGCTGCCGTCGTACGCGGACTGCGCGGCCTACCTCGCGGGACTGCGCGACAACCGGTAGTCCATGGCCCGTAACCCATAACCCATACGAAAGCCCGGGCCCGGCAGCTGATGAGCTGCCGGGCCCGGGTTTTGTTCAGTCCGGCGTCAGCGGCTGGTGCTCAGCGGCTCCAGGCTGCGGCGCAGCTGCTCCCAGCCCTTGCCGCGCTTGGTGCCGCGGTTGCGGGACCTGACGAGCGGGGCCCAGAAGGCGGCCTCGACCAGGGTCTCCGGCATGACGGCCGGAGTCCGCTCCAGGACGCTCTCGGGGACCTTCTGCGGGTCCGCGACCTCGAACTCCGCCATGATCTCGTCGTACTTGTCCGAGAGGACGGTGTTGTCGGGGTCGGCGCCGAAGACGATGAGCTGTCCGGTGGGCGCGGTGTCGACGAGGACCGTGACCAGGTCGGGACGGTACCGGGCGAGGATCTCGATCAGCTTGTAGACGTCGCCGGTCCAGGCGTTGGTGTGCCGGTCGCGGGCGGCCTCGTCCACGCTGCGGGGCAGCATGTCGTCGAGGACGATGACGCTGGCCCAGTCCGAGTGCTTCTCGACGTTGATGAAGTCACGCAGCGCGTACTCGAACAGGTGCATGCCGTCGATGAACGACAGGTCGAGGGTGGTGCGCTGCCAGTAGCCGAACGGGCTGCGGTTGCGGGCCAGGTTGCGCAGCGGGTGCCGGCCGCCCGAGAGGTGGGCGAGCGGGTTCTGCCGGGCGAAGAAGTCGTCGCTGGTGGCCTTCGCGAGATGGACGTCGCAGCGGATCTCCGAGACCACCTTGAACGCGGGGTCGATCGCGATGCTCGGTACCCGGGAAAGGGTCAGGCTTCGGCCGTCGTTGACGCCGATCTCCAGGTAGTTCCTGTTCGCGCTGACCTTGTGGAGCTCCCGGAGGAACTCATGACGTTTCACGAGGAAATCTCCTTGCGGATGTGTGGCAGTGCTTCGTGCAGGGCGGTGCGCCAGTCCCGGAGGGGTCCGAGACCGGCCTGCTTCCAGCGGCCGTGGCCGAGGGCGCTGTATGCGGGTCGGGGTGCGGGGCGGGTGAAGGCCGCGCTGGTGGTGGGGTGCACCCGGTCCGGGTCGGCGTCGATGAGGCGGAAGACCTCACGTGCCAGCTCGTACCAGGTGACCTCGCCGGCGTTGGTGGCGTGGAAGACACCGTTCGTCCCGGGGCCGACCAGGGGTCCCAGGTCGGCGATCCGTGCGGCGACGTCCGCGCTCCAAGTGGGCTGGCCGCGTTGGTCGTCGACGACATCGAGGGTGTCCCGACGCGCCTCCAGGCCGATCATCGTACGCACGAAGTTGCCGCCGTGGGCACCGTACAGCCAAGCCGTGCGCACGACGGCGCTCGCGTCGGGCAGCGTGGCCAGGACGGCCTGTTCACCGGCGAGTTTGGTGCGGCCGTACGCCGTGCGCGGGGCCGGGGTGTGGTCCTCGGGGTACGGGGCGGTGCGGGCCTCGCCGTCGAAGACGTAGTCGGTCGAGACGTGGATCAGCCGGGCGCCGTGCCTGGCGCAGGCCTGGGCGAGCAGGCGCGGTCCGATGCCGTTGATACGCAGCGCCGTCTTCTCGTCCGTCTCGGCGTCATCGACGGCGGTGTAGGCGGCGCAGTTGACGACCAGGTCGGGCCGGTGCTCGGTGAAGACGCGGTGCAGGTCGTCGGGGTCGGTGATGTCCAGGGCGGCGTGGGCGAGGCCCACGACGTCCTCACCGCGCCTGAGGAGTTCCTCGACGGTGTCCAGGCCGAGCATCCCGGCCGCGCCGGTGACCAGCCACTTCATCCGCGTACCTGCTTCTCGTCGGTGTCGACGCGCCGCTTGAGGGGTTCCCACCAGGCGCGGTTGTCGCGGTACCAGGCGACGGTGGCGGCGAGTCCGGCGGTGAAGTCGTGGCGCGGGGTGTAGCCCAGCTCGTCGTGGAGCTTGCCCCAGTCGACGGAGTAGCGCAGGTCGTGGCCCTTGCGGTCCTCGACGTACTCCACGCTGTCCCAGTCGGCCCCGCAGGCGTCGAGGAGCAGGCCGGTGAGTTCCTTGTTGCTCAACTCCGTGCCGCCGCCGATGTTGTAGACCTCGCCGGGCCGGCCGCCGGTGCGCACCAGCTCCACGCCCTGGCAGTGGTCGTCGACGTGCAGCCAGTCGCGGACGTTGAGGCCCTCGCCGTACAGCGGGACCTTCTTGCCGTCCAGGAGGTTGGTGACGAAGAGCGGGATGACCTTCTCGGGGAACTGGTGCGGCCCGTAGTTGTTGGAGCAGCGGGTGACGCGCACGTCCAGGCCGTGGGTGCGGTGGTAGGCCAGGGCGAGCAGGTCCGAGGACGCCTTCGACGCCGAGTAGGGCGAGTTGGGGGCCAGCGGGTGGTCCTCCGGCCAGGAGCCGGACTCGATCGAGCCGTACACCTCGTCGGTGGAGACGTGGACGAACGGGCCGACGTTGTTGCGCAGGGCCGAGTCCAGGAGGACCTGGGTGCCCACCACGTTGGTGTGGACGAAGTCGGCGGCGCCGGTGATCGAGCGGTCCACATGGGACTCGGCGGCGAAGTGGACCACCTGGTCGGCCTCGGCCATGAGTTTGTCGACGAGCTCGGCGTCACAGATGTCGCCCTGGACGAACGTCAGCCGGGGGTGCCCGGTCGGCAGGTTCTCCAGGGTGCCCGCGTACGTGAGCTTGTCCAGCACGGTGATCCGGGGCGCGTCGGGGGCGTCGGACGCGAGGAGTGTGCGGACGTACGTGGAGCCGATGAATCCGGCGGCGCCGGTGACGAGGAGGTTCATGAGTGGATCTGCACCTTGCTGTGGTCTCCGAGGACGAGTCGGTGGGCGCTGGGAACACTGGGGGCCGGGGTCACCTCGACATGCCGGCCGATGAGCGAGGACTCGATGCGGCCCACCCCGGCGATGGAGGAGTCCCGCAGCACGATGGAGAACTCCAGCTCGCTGTCGGTGATCCGGCAGTTCTCCGCGACGGAGGTGAACGGCCCGACGTAGGAGTCGCTGACGACGGTTCCGGCGCCGATGACGACGGGTCCGACGATGCGTGAGCGGCTGATGCTCGCGCCCTCCTCGATCACCACCCGCCCTATGGTCTCGGACGCGGTGTCCACGTCGCCGTCGATCCGCCGCTCCAGGCCCTCCAGGACCATGCGGTTGACCTCCAGCATGTCGGTGACGTTCCCCGTGTCCTTCCAGTAGCCCTTGATCAGCGTGGATCGTACGTCGGACCGGGCGTCGATGAGGTACTGGATGGCGTGGGTGATCTCCAACTCGCCGCGCCGGGAAGGGCTGATGGCGCGTACGGCGTCGTGGATCGCCGGGGTGAAGAGGTACACGCCGACGAGCGCGAGGTCGCTCTTGGGGTGCTCCGGCTTCTCCTCCAGGCCGATCACCTGGCCGTCCGCGTCGAGTTCGGCGACGCCGAAGGAGCGCGGGTCGGGCACCTGGGTGAGCAGGATCTGGGCGTCCGGGCGCAGTCTGCGGAACTCGTCGACGAGGTCGCTGATGCCCCCGATGATGAAGTTGTCGCCGAGGTACATGACGAAGTCGTCGTCACCGAGGAAGTCCCGGGCGATCAGCACCGCGTGGGCCAGGCCCAGGGGCCGGTCCTGCGGGATGTAGGTGACCTTCAGTCCGAACGTCGATCCGTCGCCGACCGCTTCCTCGATCTCGGCCGCGGTGTCACCGACGATCATGCCGACCTCGGTGATGCCCGCGTCGGCGAGGGATTCCAGGCCGTAGAAGAGCACGGCTTTGTTCGCCACGGGTACGAGCTGCTTCGCCGAGGTATGGGTGATCGGCCGAAGCCGCGTGCCGGCGCCGCCGGAGAGCACGAGAGCCTTCATCCGTTCACCCTAGCTTCGTTTTCCCGCGCGGAATATTCGGTGCCTCCCAGTGACCGGTACGGGTGCCTTCCCGCACGGTGGTACGAGGGATGCCGGGCCGTCAGGCCTGCAGCGCGATCTCGCTCCACACCTGCTTGCCGCCGCTGACCGGCACGGTCCCCCAAGCCGCCGACGTGACCTCGACGAGGAACAGGCCACGGCCGCCGGTGGCCTCCCAGCCGATGTTCGTCGGCTTGATGGGCGTGCGGGGCGAGTTGTCGGCGACGGCCACGCGCAGCCGGCCGTTGACGAGGGTGAGGTCGAGGCGGACCTGGCCGTCGGTGTGCACCAGAGCGTTGGTCACCAGTTCGGAGACGACCAGGAGCACGGTGTCCATGTCGTCCCCGGCGCTCCCTACGCCCCAGCCGCGCAGGGAGCGCCGGGTGAAGCGGCGGGCGTGCCGGACCGCCTCGGGCACCCGCCACACGGTCCAGCTCTCGCGCAGCGGGCGCCGCTCCATGCCGTCGTAGCGCAGCAGGAGCAGGGCCACGTCGTCGTTGCGGTTGGCGCCCGCGAGCAGGACGTCGGCGACCGGGCCGAGGTGGGCGGGGTCGGCGGCGGCGAGCAAGTCGGCGAGGCCGTCGAGGCCGTCCTCGATGTCGATCTCGGCCGACTCGACGAGGCCGTCCGTCGTGAGGGCCAGCAGGGTGCCGGGCTGGAGGCGGAGCATGCTCATCGGGTAGTCGGCCCGCAGCTGTACGCCGAGCGGGGGTCCGACGTCGGACTCGGGAATCTCGGTGGTGCCGTCGGGGTGGCGGACGACCGGGGGGAGGTGGCCGGCCCGGACGTACCAGGCGGTGCCCTCCTCCATGTCGACCTCGACGTAGCAGCAGGTGGCGAAGAGGTCGGTCTCCATGTCGACAAGAAGACGGTTGGCGTGGGAGACGACGACGTCCGGCGGGTGGCCCTCGACGGCGTACGCGCGCAGGGCGGTGCGCATCTGGCCCATGAGGGTGGCGGCGCCCGCGTTGTGTCCCTGGACGTCGCCGATGACGAGGGCGACATGGTTGTCGGGCAGCGGGATCACGTCGTACCAGTCGCCGCCGACCTCCAGGCCCTCGGTGGTGGGGAGGTAGCGGGCCTCGGCGACGCCGCCGGGCAGTTTGGGCAGCCGACGGGGCAGCAGGGTGCGCTGGAGCATGCCGACGAGTTCGTGCTCGGCGTCGAAGGCGTGCGCGCGCATCAGAGCCTGGCCCGCGAGGCCCGCCGCGGCGGTGAGCAGGGCGCGTTCGTCGGTGCCGAACTCGTGCGGGCTGTCCCAGCCGATCAGGCAGACGCCGGCCATCCGGCCGCCGGCAGGCAACGGCAGCACGGCGAGACCTCCGGGGCCGACGCCGTCGAGCGCGGGCTCCAGTTCGGTGCCTGCGGGCCAGATGGCGGCGCGGCCCTCGCGCAGGGCGGCGGCCAGGGTGGGCATGGAGCGGACCGGCGATTCGGGCCACTCGGAGCGCCACTCGAGGCGCCACAGCTCGGGCCAGGACTCGGGGGACGGCGGGTCGAGGACGGTGACGACGAGCCGTTCGTTCTCCAGCTCGGCGAGGGCGATCCGGTCGGCCCGCAGCGGCTCGCGCAGCGCGTTGACGACGGCCTGACTGACGTCACGGACAGTACCGGCGGTGGCCAGGGCGGCGGCGAGGCGCTGGACGCGGGCCACGTCGGTGACGCCGGAGCGCAGCTTGGAGGCGTCGCCGACGGTGCCCACGAGCCGGGCGGGCCGGCCCTCTCCGACGGTGACGAGCCGGCCGCGCAGCCGCAGCCACCTGGGCGGTCCGGCGGGCTGGAGCACCCGGAACTCCAGCTCCCGGTCGCCGATGGACATGTGGTCGGCCTCGACGACGGACATCAGGGAGGGCAGGTCCTCCGGCACGGTCAGGCCGAGCAGGGTCTCGACCTTGCCATCGAATTCGGCCCTGCTGAGCGCGAACAGTTCGAGGAGTTCGTCGCCGACCTCGACGCGCCCGCTGTCCATGGCGAGGCTGAAGGCGTTGGGCGGCAGCTCACCGGTGACTCCGGCGGCGGGCGGGGTGGGCCAGGCGACGGCCTCGGCGAGCAGCACGAGGCAGTCCCGGGCCTCGGTGTCGAAGCCACCGGGACTCTCCGTCACGGCGAGCAGACAGCCGCCGTCACCGACCGCTGCCCCCGCGCGGACGGGCAGGGCGGCCAGGAAGAAGTCGCCGGCCGGCAGCCGCCGGGACTCGGCGCGGCCGGCGAGGTCCTCGGGGCCGAGCCAGCCCGGGTGTCCGGTGCGGTGGGCGTCGGCGGCGG
This sequence comes from Streptomyces sp. NPDC020898, assembly GCF_044333925.1. NCBI lineage: Bacteria > Bacillati > Actinomycetota > Actinomycetes > Kitasatosporales > Streptomycetaceae > Streptomyces > Streptomyces sp. NPDC020898. The sequence continues at coordinate 539,114 of NZ_JBIRRV010000006.1, read as the reverse complement.
GTGAGCGGGCGGCCACGGCGTAGCTGTCGCGCAGGCCGTAAAGGGTCCTGGGGACACCGGCCGACTCGACGAGACACAGCAGGTCACCGGTGTCGCCGGGGGTGTACACGGCGGCGACGGCCGCGCCCGCGAAAACGAGCGCCTGCTCGAGAACTCGCCGTAGACGCTCGCGCGGGTCGAGGTCGACGGCGAGCGTTTTGAGGGCAAGTTCGGCACGCGTCGTTCTCGTTCCGCGCCTTGCGGCGCCCTCACCTACCACGTTCGTCATTACAGCGCGTATCTGTCTCCGGCGCAGCCCCTGTGACGTTGAGTGGGCTCGTCGGGGTGCCCCGAGGCGGTCGTGGGGCCCGGCAACGACCGGGTGCCGCTGCTGAGCAGGTCGGGCGAAATCGGCTGCGGTTCGGCAGCGCCCTGCAAGGGGCGCGGGGCTGTGTCGATCTGCGGCTCCGCCGCGGGGCGCGACCAGCCACGACGGCGCCTCAGCGGACCGACGGCCCCTCGCGGCACCTCCAGCGGAGCGCTCAGGCGCCGGATCCGCCATCGGATGCGCCACCGGCCCGCAGGGGGGAGCCTTGGTCCCGGGAACGCGCGGCCGGGCGAGGAGGTGGGCGGCGTGGCCGAGGGGAAGACATCCGCGCAGGCCGCGGCCTCGGCGGCGTTCGGGCGACCGCTGCTGTCGCTGGCGCTGGCCGGGATGATGGACGACCTCCACGCCCACGCGGGCGGGGTGTATCTGCTGGTGCCCGGTGAGCCGGTGCTGGAGATGGCGGTCCTGGCGGGACTGCCCCGGGCGTTCACCGCGCCCTGGGAGCGGGTCGGGCTCGGCTCACCGGTTCCCGTCGCGCAGGCGGCACGGGAACGGCAGCTCGTCTGGGTGGGAGGCGAGGAGGAGATGGCCCGGCGGTATCCGCGGGTCGCCATCGTCCTGCCCTACCCCTTCGCGGTGGCCGCCGTCCCGTTGGCTACCGCCTCGACGCTGTACGGGGTGGTCTTCATGATCTGGCCCGGCTCACATCCATCGGAGCTGTCCGACCGGGAGCGGTATCAGCTCACCTCGGCCTGCGACCGGCTGGCGCTGCGGCTGGAGCGGGCCGCGGCCGGGCGCCGTCCGCTGCGGCCCGAGGCGGATCTGCCGACCGCAGCGCCCGGGGCGACGGTGGCCGACACCCTCGGCACGGTCGAGGCGGCGCGGATGGTGGCGCGGCTGCCGTACGGGCTGTGCTCGCTCGATCTGCACGGGCGGGTCTGTTTCGTCAACGCGGCCGCCACGGAGTTGCTGGGTGCCCCGGCGGGCGAACTGCTGGGCACCCGGCTGTGGGCGTCGGTGCCCTGGCTCGACGATCCGGTGTACGAGGACCGCTACCGCGCCGCGCTGTTCAGCCAGCACGTCACCTCGTTCGTGGCGCTGCGTCCGCCCCGCGACTGGCTGTCGTTCCGCCTGTATCCGAGCACGAGCGGGCTGAGCGTCCGCATCACCAGGGCCCGGGCGGTGGCCGAGCTGGACCGTGCGGGGCGCCGGCCGGGCGGCCCGTCCAGCCTGGTCACGATCTCGCAGGTGCTGTCGCTGGCGGGGGCGCTCACCGAGGCGGCGGGCGTCCAGGACGTCGTCCAGCTGGTCGCGGACGAGATCATGCCGGCCGTGGGCTGCCGGACCCTGGTGATGCTGGGCTCGCGGGGCGGGCGCATGCACGTGCTGGGGCATCGCGGGTACGCCGACCCGGACCTCGTGGAGCGGTTCGACGGGCTGCCGCTGACCGAGCAGACCCCGGGGACCCAGGTGCTCACCACGGGTGTCCCCGCGTTCTTCGAGTCCCGGGGGCAGCTGGAGCGGCTGTATCCGGCGGCGCGCGAGGTACCGGGGCCGATGGCGGCCTGGGCGTATCTGCCGCTGATCGCGTCCGGGCGGCCGGTGGGCACCTGCGTGCTCGGCTACACCGAGCGGCACGCGTTCCCCGCCGACGAGCGCGCCGTGCTGACGAGTCTCGGCGGCCTGATCGCGCAGGCTCTGGAGCGGGCGCTGCTGTACGACGCCAAGCACCGGCTCGCGCACGGCCTCCAGGCCGCCCTGTTGCCGAGTTCCCTGCCGTCGCTGCCCGGTATCGAGGCCGCCGCGCGCTATCTGCCCGCCACCCAGGGCATGGACATCGGCGGCGACTTCTACGACCTGGTCCTCTCGCACGGGCGGGCCTCGGCGGTGATCGGGGACGTCCAGGGGCACAACGTGACGGCGGCCGGGCTGATGGGCCAGCTCCGTACGGCCGTACGGGCGTACACGACCGTCGGCCAGGCGCCGGACGAGGTCATGAGCAGCACCAACCGGCTGCTCATCGATCTCGGCACCGAGCTGTTCGCGAGCTGTCTGTATCTGCGGCTCGATCCTGGTTCCGGCCGGGCGGTGCTGGCCCGTGCGGGGCATCCGCCGCCGCTGCTGCGGCGCGCGGACGGGCAGGTGCGGGTGCTCGATCTGGCCGGAGGTCCGCTGCTCGGGATCGACGCCTCGGCCACGTACCCGACGACCGAGGTCGACCTTCCGCCGGGTTGCGTTCTCGCGCTGTACACCGACGGGCTGATCGAGTCTCCGGGCGTCGACATCGAGGAGGCGCTGGACGCCCTCGGGCGGCGGCTCGCGGAGACCGGGGACCTGCCGCTGGACGAACTGGCCGACGGGCTGGTCGAGTTCGGTGCGGGGGCGACGGAGCGGGTGGACGACATCGCGCTGCTTCTGCTGCGGGTGCGGGCAGAGAGCTGACGGGCGACGGCCGTGAAACACGGAGAACGGTCCGGCCCTCCCGCCGGAGGGCCGGACCGTTTCACTGACGGCCGTTACTTCTCGGTTGACCGATCAGTGGTCCTGGTTCTCCAGGCCGGTGCCGTCGTCGGCGCCGTTGCCGGTCTGGTCGTCCACGCCGCCGAGCTCGTCACCGCCGACCTCTTCACCGAGTCCGGCCTCTGCGCCACCCACGCCGGCTTCCTCACCGACGCCGGCCTCTTCACCGACGCCGGCTTCCTCGCCCGCGCCGGCCTCATCGCCCGCGCCCGCTTCTTCGCCTACGCCCGCTTCTTCACCGGCGCCGGCCTCTTCGCCGGCGCCCGCGCCCGCGTCGCCCGCGCCGAGGGTCGCGCCGACGGCCTCCAGGGCCGTGGTGACCGGCTGGAAGAAGGTCTCGCCGCCGACCGTGCAGTCGCCGCTGCCGCCCGAGGTCAGGCCGATCGCGCCGCCGTCCTGGGTGAACATCGAGCCGCCGCTGTCGCCGGGCTCGGCGCAGACGTTGGTCTGGATGAGGCCGGTGACCGTGCCCTCGGGGTAGTTCACCGTGGCGTCGAGGCCGGTGACCTCGCCGTCGGCGAGGCCCGTCGTGGAGCCCATGCGGAAGACCTGCTGGCCCACCTCGGCCTCGGCGGCCTGGAGGATGTCGACGGTCTGGCCGTCGCCGACGTCGACCGTGCTGTCGGCCACGGTCGCCGGGTCGTTGTACTTCACGAGTGCGAAGTCGCCGTCACCGGGGAAGGTGGCCGCCTCGACCGTGCCGATGGCCGCGCCGTCCTCCGCGTCGGACCACTCGGCCGCCGCCACACCGCAGTGACCGGCGGTCAGGAAGCCGGGCGTGCCGTCCCCGGTCACCACGTTGAAGCCGAGGGAGCAGCGGGCGCCGCCGCCGAAGATGGCGTCGCCGCCCTCCACGAACGTCTTGAAGGTGCCGGCGCTCTTCTTGATGGTCGCCATGCCCGAGCCGAGGCTCTCGACGGTCGACTCGATCGTGTCCCAGTTGGCGCCGGTGACCGTGCTGTCGGCGGTGACCTGGATCTTGTTGGTCCGGGGGTCGACGGACCAGGCGGTGCCCGGGATGGTCGCTTCGGCCTTCAGCGTCTGCGCGCCGGCCTTGAGCTCGGCGATGCTGTTCTCGACCTCGCGGACGGCGGCGCCGGCCTGCTTGGCCTGGATGATGACGTTGTTGTTGTCACCTTCGACGACGTTGATGATGAGCTGCTGCTTGTCGGCGTCGTAGTAGGAGCCCGCGAAGGCGTCCCCGAGCAGCTCCTGCAGTTGCGAGGCCAGATCCGAGGCATCCGTCGCCTGAAGGGTCTTCGGAGTGGCGCCGTCCGCCGCGTCGGTCTGGGACGCGTTGGCGTTGGGCAGCAGGAGTGCCGCCGCTCCGAGCGCCGCGACACTGCCCACCGCTATCGCGGCCTTACGCTTCGGAATTCGCTTGTGACTCAACTTCTTGACCTCCTGCGGGGCGGGGTCTTAGCCGCCGATCGTTCATCGGCGACCGACTGGGGCGCCTGGATGGCTGTAGGTACGCACGGGCCGAGTGGGGCGTTCAAACGTGTTTGCCAACTCCCTTTGCGAAACCGCGAATCGGCCATGGCCAAGAGCTGACCGACGGCGCCGGGAACAACCACCCATATGACGATGACGCCCGCCGAAGCAGACACGGTCCTTTCCGTCGGCTTCGCCTCCCGAGTGCCCGGTCCGGGCCGGCCGGCCGGGGAGTCGGTCACGCCTCACGCGCTGCTCTCGAATGCCCTGGTCAGCACGGCGGGCCCGGGAGGCCGGCGCGTTGCCGTGGCAGGCCCCGACAACTGCCGCGCACGGGCCGCGTCCGCTCCCATGACGCCGGTCGGGCGATCCACGGTCTTCCCGCGCGCGGTGACCGGTTCCGATGTCCTGATCGAGACGGTCCGCACGAAGCCCGGCCGCCGGACGAGGATGGGCTCCAGGTGACGAAAAGGAGCAGAAGTCCACTTGCCGTAATCGACTCATGGCGTTGCGTCGATGAAACCGAGCGGAATCCAGGCTTCAGCGAATCTGCACATCGAATACGCAGAGGGGTCACCGCACACGACGGTTCCGCACATCCGCCCGTTACACGCCACACCCTTGGTGCCGGAGTGTCCGATTCCGCCGCGCGCCCCTGGGTGACGCGGCCGCCCGGCCGCAAGGGGCCGGGTGCGCCGAAGCGGTGCCGCATGTGAAGAAGTCGCCACCAAGGCGTGCGCGCGTCCTCACCTATGGGGGCTCCCGGGGCTCAAGTGCCCTGGTGAGGGGGTTGGTTGATTGGAAGGCCGATGTGCGGGCGTGCTTTGATCCATCGCATCGCAGGGACCGCACAGGTTCCGGAAACGAATCTGAGCAGTCCTGCGGTCGCGGCCGTCATCTGTCCCCCAGAGGGGGCCGCTCCCCCCTTGTGAAATACCCCTATCGAAGGGAAGTTCCCTCATGAACTCCACCCCCCAGGTTGAGACCGCCGAGCTGTCGGACGCCGCTCTCGACGCCGTCTCCGGCGGTCTGTCCCTGAACGCCGTCGGCACCGTCACGGGCCTGGTGGACACCGTTGCCCCCGGCGTGACCCCGCTGGTCGGCTCGGTCGTCGGCACCGTCGAGGGCCTCTCCGGCCTGAACACCGGTGCGGTCACCGGCCTGGTCGCCGGTCTCTGACCGACGCCTTGCGCCGCTGAGTCCCGGAACCGTTTCCCGGTTCCGGGACTCTCGGTTGCCCTCAGCCGACCGGCCCGGCCCTGTTGCCGCGCGCCGGTTCTCGGTCGTCCCCGTGTCGTCCCACGCAAGTCTTCCCACGCAGGTGAGGAAAGCCCGTGCAGTTCCGCCAACAGGCCCTCGCCAAGCTCCAGTCGCCCGAAGAGCTGGACCTGCCGGTGCGCTTCGCCCGCCCCCAGGGCTGGCTCGTCCTCGCCGTCACGGTCGTCGTCATGGCCGCCGCGTCCGTGTGGGCGGTCACGGGTTCCGTCTCCTCCACGGTCAGCGCGCCCGCCATCCTCACGCACGGCGAGGGCAGTTACGTCCTGCAGAGCCCCGTCTCCGGCCAGATCACCGCGGTCCTCGCCGAGGAGGGCGCCCGGCTGCCCGCCAACTCCCCTGTACTGAAGGTCCGTACGGCCTCCGGCGACTCCGTGGTCCGTTCGGTCGCCGCGGGCCGGCTCACCGCGCTCGCGGCCACGATCGGCCAGATCATCGGGACGGGCACGAACATCGCGGCCGTCGAGAAGGTCGCCCGCGCGAGCGACCCGCTCTACGCGACGGTGTACGTCCCGGCCGAGAACGCGGCCACGATTCCCGCGAACGCGGCCGTCGACCTGACCGTGCAGACCGCACCCACCCAGCAGTACGGGGTGCTGCGCGGCCATGTGAAGTCGGTGGACCGGGCCGCCCAGACGCAGCAGCAGATCGGCGCGTTCCTCGGGGACAGTCAGCTGGGTGAGCAGTTCACGAAGAAGGGCCGGCCGGTCGCCGTCCTGGTGAAGCTGGACAGGTCGTCGGCCACGAAGAGCGGCTACCAGTGGTCCTCTGCCGACGGGCCGCCGTTCACGCTCACCTCCATGACCCTGGCCTCGGGTTCGATCCGGCTGTCCGACCAGCGTCCCGTCGATTGGCTGCTGCCGTGAGTCCCGCACCGAACTCCCGGGCCAAGCGCCGCTCGGCCCCGCCCCGGCGCACGGTCCCCAAGGGCACCGGCAAGTCCGTCCGTACACCGACCGTCCTCCAGATGGAGGCCGTGGAGTGCGGCGCGGCCTCGCTCGCCATGGTCCTGGGCCACTTCGGGCGGCACATCCCCCTCGAAGAGCTGCGTATCGCCTGCGGTGTGTCGCGGGACGGCTCCCGTGCCAGCAACCTCCTGAAGGCAGCCCGGAGTTACGGGCTGACGGCCAAGGGCATGCAGATGGACACGGCCGCGCTCGCCGAGGTGAACGCGCCCGCGATCCTGTTCTGGGAGTTCAACCACTACGTCGTCCTCGACGGCATGGGGCGCCGCCTCGGCCGCCGCGGGGTGTACATCAACGACCCCGGCAAGGGCCGCCGGTTCGTGCCGATGGAGGACTTCGACTCCAGTTTCACCGGTGTCGTCCTCGTCATGGAGCCGGGTCCCGACTTCGAGCGGGGCGGCCGTAAGCCGGGCGTCCTGGGCGCCATGCCGGCCCGGTTGCGCGGCACTTCGGGCACGATGCCCGCCGCGATCCTGGCGAGCCTGCTGCTGGTCGCGGTGGGCGCGGCGATGCCCGCGCTCAGCCGCACCTACATCGACACGTTCCTCATCGGCGGCCAGACCTCGATGCTGAACGTGCTGTTCGCGTCGATGGGCGCATGCGTCGCGCTGACCCTGGTGCTGACCTGGCTGCAACAGGCCAACCTGCTGCACGGCCGCATCATCTCCTCGACCCTGAGCAGCGCCCGTTTCCTGCGTCACCTGCTGCGTCTCCCGGTCACCTTCTTCTCCCAGCGCAGCCCGGCCGACCTGGTCCAGCGCCTCCAGTCGAACGACGCGGTGTCCGAGACCCTGGCCCGCGACCTCGCGGCGGCGGGCGTCGACGCGGTCGTCGTCGTGCTGTACGCCGTACTCCTCTATACATACGACCCGCAGCTCACGGCCGTCGGTATCGGCGTCGCCCTGCTCAACATCGTGGCCATGCGGGTGGTGATCCGGCTGCGGGCCACCCGGACGGCGAAACTGCGCGCGGACAACGCCCGGTTGACCAACACCGCATACTCCGGGCTCCAGTTGATCGAGACGATGAAGGCGACCGGCGGCGAGGAGGGCTACTTCCGCAAGTGGGCCGGGCAGCACGCGACCACCCTGGAGGAGCAGCAGCGGCTGGGGGTGCCGAGCGCCTGGCTGGGGGTGGTCGCACCGACGCTCGCGACGCTGAACAGCGCGCTGATCCTGTGGATCGGCGGGATGCGGGCCGTCGAGGGCCATATATCCGTGGGGCTGCTGGTGGCGTTCCAGGCCCTGGTCGTGCGGTTCACCGCGCCCCTCACCCGGCTCAACGGGGTGGCGGGCCGCATCCAGGACTTCGCGGCGGACGTGGCCCGGCTCAAGGACGTCGAGAACTTCCAGGCCGACCCGCTGTACGCCCGCCCGGGCGGCGGCGATTCGACGCGCCGCCTGCACGGCCACGTCGAGCTCCAGAACATCACCTTCGGCTACAGCCCGCTCGACAAGCCCCTGCTGTCCGGCTTCGACCTGACCGTCGGCCCGGGTCAGCAGGTGGCGCTGGTCGGTGGCTCCGGCAGCGGCAAGTCGACGGTGTCCAGGCTGATTTCGGGCCTGTACGCCCCCTGGGAGGGCGTCATCCGCATCGACGGGCAGCGCCTGGACGACATTCCGCGCGGGGCGCTCGCCGCGTCCGTCTCCTTCGTCGACCAGGACGTGTTCCTCTTCGAGGGCACCGTCCGCGACAACGTGGCGCTGTGGGACCCCTCGATCCCGGACGAGTCGGTGGTGGCGGCGCTCGAGGACGCGGCGCTGTACGACGTCATCACGCGTCGGCCGGGCGGTATCCACAGCCGGGTCGAGCAGGACGGGCGGAACTTCTCCGGCGGACAGCGCCAACGCCTGGAGATCGCGAGGGCGTTGGTGCGCAACCCCAGCATTCTCGTCCTCGACGAGGTGACCAGCGCGCTGGACGCGGAGACCGAACAGACCGTGATCGACAACCTGCGCAAGCGCGGCTGCGCCTGTGTGGTGATCGCCCACCGGCTCTCCACCGTGCGCGACAGTGACGAGATCGTCGTGCTCCAGCACGGCACGATCGTGGAACGCGGGCGCCACGACGCCCTGGTGGCGGCCGGCGGGGCGTACGCCGAGCTGGTCAGGGAGCGTTGACATGACGACCGTATCCGAGGGCGATGTCGTCCTGACCGCGCTCGGGCAGATGGGGACGCGTTTCGACCTGGCCGGGCAGACCCGCCTGGACCTCGAAGGCCCGCAGGTGCTGTGGCTGGTCGCGTCCGGCGCGCTCGACCTGTACGCGGTGGACGCCGTGGAGCAGGGCCAGTGGCATCACATCGGCCGGCTTGAGGCGGGCGCGCTGCTGCTGGGCCCGGTCACCGGACCGGAGCACACGCTGGTCGCCCGCCCGGTGCGCGACTGCGTGGTGCACCGCATCAACCTGCGCGAGCTGTACCAGTCGCCGGGCACGGAGACCTGGTCGTACGACGACTACGGCAACGCGCAGTACGTCCCCCCGGCGACGAGCCCGCTGGAGTACGCCCTCGCCCTGGGCGTCGGACGCGGTCTGTCGATCCTCTTCCAGGCGCCGATGGCCTCGGAGCGGGCCGCCGCGCCGACCGACGACGACGTCTTCTGGATGCAGGTCCCGCCGGGCAGCGTGCAGTACGGATCGCTGTACGGGGCGGAGGCCGCCGCCGATCTCCTCATCGACCCCGGGGTCTGGCAGGGCATGGTCGACCAGCAGTACCGGCTGCTCGCCACCCTCGACCGGTGGATCGAGCAGCTGGAACGCCGCCACGAGACCCGTACGGCGGCCGGGATCAAGGCGGGCGAGGCCGTGCGCGCCCAGGCCGACCGGACGCTGCTGGCGTCGATCGGCAAGCAGTCGGCGAAGCGCACGACCGCCGCCGACGCGGACGCCACGTACGCGGCCTGCAAGCTGGTCGCCGAGGCGGCGAAGATCACGCTCGCCGAGCCCGCCCAGAGCGGCACCGAGAGCGATCGGCTCGACCCGGTCGAGCGGATCGCGCTCGCCTCGCGCGTCCGCACCCGGGCCGTCCGGCTCGACGGGCGCTGGTGGCACGACAACGTGGGCCCGCTGGTCGGCCACCGGAGTCTGTCGGGTACGCCGGTCGCGCTGCTGTGGCGGCGCGGCGGTTATGTGTCCGTACAGCCGTCGTCGGGACGCGAGACGCCGGTGGAGAAGGCCAACGCGGCGGAGTTCGAGGAACGGGCGGTGATGTTCTACCGCCCGCTGCCCGAGAGCGGGATGAGCCCTCTCAGGTTGCTCCGGTTCAGCATCGGAGGCAGCCGCAGCGATGTGGTGAACCTGCTGATCAGCACCCTGGTGACGATCGCCATCGGCGCGCTGGTGCCCGTCGCGACCGGCAAGATCCTCGGCGAGTTCGTGCCCAGGGCGCAGACCACGCTGATCGTGCAGGTCTGTCTGGCCGTGATGGTCAGCAGTGTGGTGGCGGCGGCCTTCATGCTGATGCAGAACCTCACCCTGCTCCGGATGGAGGGCCGGATCGAGGCGACGCTCCAACCGGCCGTCTGGGACCGGCTGTTGCGTCTGCCGACGAAGTTCTTCACCGAGCGCTCCACCGGTGAGCTGGCCAGTGCGGCGATGGGTATCAGCGCGATTCGCAAGCTGCTGGCGGGAGTTGCGCCGGTCGTCACGCAGTCGGTGACCGTGGCGGCCATGAACCTGGGCCTGCTCCTCTGGTACAGCGTCCCGATGGCGCTGGCCGCGATCGGCATGCTCGTGGTGATCGCGGCCGTGTTCCTCGGGCTCGGGCTGTGGCAGGTGCGCTGGCAGCGGCGGCTGATCGTCCTGTCCAACAAGCTGAACAACCAGGCCTTCCAGACCCTGCGCGGCCTGCCCAAGCTGCGGGTCGCGGCTGCCGAGAACTACGCGTACGCGGCCTGGGCGAGCGAGTTCGCGCGCAGCCGCGAGCTCCAGCAGAAGGTCGGCCGCATCAAGAACCTCACCACGGTGCTGGGCGCGGTGTACCTGCCGATCTGCACCCTGCTGATGTTCATGCTGCTCGCGGGCCCGGCGCGCGGTGAGATGTCGGCGGCGGCCTTCCTCACCTTCAACACCTCGGTGACGATGCTCCTGACCTCGGTCACCCAGCTGACCGGCGCCTTCGTCTCCGGCGTCGCCGCGCTCCCGCTGTACGAGGAGATCAAGCCGGTACTGGAGGCGACCCCGGAGGTACGTGTCGCGAGCACCCGGCCGGGCGTGCTGACCGGCGCGATCGAGGCCCGCCGCCTCGCCTTCCGCTACGCGGACGACGGCCCGCTCGTCCTGGACGACGTGTCCTTCCAGGTGAAGGCGGGCGAGTTTGTGGCGATCGTCGGCCCCAGCGGCTGCGGCAAGTCGACTTTGCTGCGGCTGCTGATCGGCTTCGACAAACCGGTCTCGGGCAGTGTGCTGTACGACGGCCAGGACCTGGGCGCGCTCGACCAGTCGGCCGTACGGCGGCAGTGCGGTGTCGTCCTCCAGCACGCCCAGCCGATGACGGGTTCGATCCTGGACGTCATCTGCGGCACCGAGCCGTACACGCCGGAGGAGGCGATGGCCGCCGCCGAGATGGCGGGCCTCGCCGAGGACATCAAGCGGATGCCGATGGGCCTGCACACCATCGTCCAGGGCAGCGGCGCGATCTCCGGCGGCCAGCGGCAACGGCTGATGATCGCCCAGGCGCTGATCCGCCGGCCGCGCATCCTCTTCTTCGACGAGGCGACCAGCGCGCTCGACAACGAGACGCAGCGCATCGTCATCGAGAGCACGCGCGCGCTGAACGCCACGCGGATCGTGATCGCGCACCGCCTGTCCACGGTGCTCGACGCGGACCGGGTCATCGTCATGGAGGACGGCAAGGTCGCCCAGCAGGGCCCCCCGGCCCAGCTGCTGGCGGACACCGGCGGACGGCTCCACGAGCTGGTGCGACGGCAGCTGGCGTGAGCCGTCGGGGCCACCCGCACCCCCTATCGATACTTTACCGTTTCGATACTTTGCCGTTTCGATGAAAGTGGTCTAACCTCAAGACGTCAGGCGTACGAAACGGTTTCGTTTACGTATTCGTCACCCCCTGGTCTTCGTTACTCCTCTTTCTGTTTCTCTTCCCGAGCCGACCTTCCCTGGAGTGTGCTCAGATGTCCCAGTCCCTGACCGAAGGCGCCCCGAAGGGCCCCGCGAACACCCTGGACAAGGGGTCCGCCGCACCGAACCCGCAGCGGTGGTGGATCCTCGCCATCATCGGGATCGCGCAGCTGATGGTCGTCCTCGACGCCACCATCGTGAACATCGCGCTCCCCTCCGCGCAGGCCGACCTCGGCTTCTCCGACGGCAACCGGCAGTGGATCGTCACCGCGTACGCGCTGGCCTTCGCCTCCCTGCTGCTGCTCGGCGGCCGGATCGCCGACCTCTTCGGCCGCAAGCCCGCCTTCCTCATCGGCGTCGCCGGATTCGCCGGAGCCTCCGTCCTCGGCGGCGCCGCGAACAGCTTCGAGATGCTGGTCATCGCCCGGGCCCTCCAGGGTGTCTTCGGCGCGCTCCTCGCGCCCGCCGCCCTCTCCCTCCTCAACACGACCTTCACCGACGTGCGCGAGAAGGCCCGTGCGTTCAGCGTCTACGGCGCGATCGCCGGGGCCGGCGGCGCGGTGGGCCTGCTGCTCGGCGGTCTGCTGACCGACGCGCTGGACTGGCGCTGGACGCTGTACGTCAACCTGGTCTTCGCCGTCGTCGCCTTCGTGGGCGGCTGGAAGCTGCTGGGCAACCAGCGTGACGCCGCCAACTCCAAGATCGACCTTCCGGGCACCCTCCTGGTCTCCGGCGGTCTCTTCTCCGTGGTCTACGGCTTCTCCAACGCCGAGACGCACGACTGGAGTTCACCCCAGACCTGGGGCTTCCTGATCGCGGGCGGGCTGCTCCTCGCGGCGTTCGCCGGGTGGCAGACCCGGGCCAAGCACCCGCTGCTGCCGATGCGCGTCCTGCTCGACCGCGACCGTGGGGCCTCGTTCCTCACCGTGCTCATCTCCGGCGCGGGAATGTTCGGCGTCTTCCTCTTCCTCACGTACTACCTCCAGCTGAACCTCGGCTTCAGCCCGACGAAGACCGGCCTGGCCTTCATGCCGATGATGGCGGCCCTGATGGTCGCGGCCCAGGTGTCCACCACCAGGCTCGTGCCCCGCTTCGGCCCCAAGATCATCATCCCGCTGGGCTTCGCCCTCGGCGCGGCCGGCATGGCCTGGCTGACCGGTATCGGCGTCGGTTCGTCCTTCAGCACCGCCGTCCTCCCGCAACTGCTGGTGATCGGCCTCGGCATGGGCGTCATCATGCCGCCCGCGATGCAGCTGGCGACCAGCGGGATCGGCGCCGAGGACGCGGGAGTGGCCTCCGCGACGGTCAACACCATGCAGCAGGTGGGCGGTTCGATCGGTACGGCACTGCTGAGCACGCTCGCCGCGAGCGCCGCGACCAACTACCTGTCCGGCCGCAACGCCAGCGACAAGCTGGTCCAGGCCCAGTCGACGGTCGAGAGCTACACGACCGCCTTCTGGTGGTCGGCCGGCTTCTTCGCCGCGGGCGCGCTGATCACCTTCCTGCTGTACCGCCCCGGGGTACCGGTCCAGGACGAGAACGCCGCGGCGGTCGTCCACATGTGACCCTGCCGGGTCACCGAGACCGAGGGGCCGCCGTCTTCAGGGAGACGGCGGCCCCTCCTGCTGTCCCGGAGTCCGCTTCGCTGCCATGGTGTCGGTATGCGCAAATCGGCGGCGGCGATGGGCAGTTCGCTCTTCCTGGCGCTCGCGCCGGGCACCGTGGCACTCCTCCTGCCGTGGTGGCTGACCGGCTGGCGGGCCGGCGACTGGGGGTTGCCCGTACGACTGCTCGGCCTGATCCCGCTCGCGGCCGGCGCCGTCGTCCTGCTGTCGGCCTTCGTCCGCTTCGTGGCCGAGGGCCTCGGCACCCCGGCCCCGGTCGCACCCACCGAGCACCTGGTCGTCGGCGGCTTCTACCGGTACCTGCGAAACCCGATGTACGTGGCCGTCGTCGCCGTCGTCGCGGGCCAGGCGCTGCTGCTCGCCCGGCCGGTCCTGTTGGCGTACGGCGCCGGCGCCGGGGCGCTGATGTGGGCGTTCGCGCGCTGGTACGAGGAGCCGGAACTGGCCGACCGGTTCGGCGCCGACTACGAGTGTTACCGACGGTCCGTACCGGGGTGGTGGCCGCGACTGCGCCCCTGGCGCGGGGAGTAAGAGCCCGGCGCAGGGAGATGTCAATCAATACGGCCGCAATTCACCTTGTCGAGTGAACCAGATCTTGCGGGCGGCCCGTCAGGGATGGCAGCGACTCTGCCGGGGTAGCTACGGAGACCGAATGCGCGCCCTGGCGAGGTGAAGCACCCATGACACCGGAAGCCGACGACCGCTTCCCCGGGCCGCCCGAGCGCACGGCCTGGGACTCGTCCGGAGCCCTCCCGCCGACGGCCGGCCCGTACGCCCGCACCTGTACGAGCGGGCCGTTCACCGTGGTCGAGGTCTTCGGCGAGATCGACCTGGCGACCGCGGGCTTCCTCGCCGAACACCTGGACGCCGCGACCTCGCGCCCCGGTCCGGACGTACTGGTCGACCTCCGGCACGTCGGCTTCTTCGACTGCTCGGGCCTGCGCGCGCTGTGCCGTGCGGACACCCGGGCCCGGGAACGCGGCGGACGGCTGCGCCTGGTCTCCGACACACCCCGCATCCACCGCCTGCTCCGCGCCTCGCGCCTGCTCCACCGCTTCCCGCCCCTCGACCGCATCCCCGAACAGCCGGACCCCACCCGCACGTAGACCGGCCCCACCTGCCTTCACCGACGCCAAGGGCCGGCCGGCAGCCCCACACCACCGACCGGCCCCGCTGCGAGATCGCGCGGCACCCCGCGACACAGGGTTCGCACTCCCCATCCGCGAGCGACCTGCGCTGCTCACGGGAGCGCGCGACCCCGGTCCCTAGAACGTGAAGACGGCCGTCCCGTAGGTGCCCTTCACGCACTCGTTCGCGAAAGTCCGCTCATAGGCGACCCGCTGGCCGCGCCACACACCCTCGACGGTGACGACCACGGGGTCGTACTGCTTGGTGCACTGCACGTCACCTCTCGCCGCCAGGGCGTCGAAGTCCCCGCCGGTCGCCCGGAGTTCGGCGCAGGCCTCGGCCGCCGCCGGATGCGTGCCCGAGGCCTTCGGCGCACAGGTCAGGGTGACGGCACGCTCGGGGGTGACGGCGACCGCGGTCTCGCCGTGGCCCGTGGTGAGCACCAGGGCCGAGGGTGCGTAGAGCCCGGCCGGGGCGGGGCCCGGGGCAGCGACGGCGGCCCCGGTGAGGGGGCCGCAGACGGCGGTGGCCGTCAGGGTGAGAGTCGCTGCCCAGCGCGCGGTGTTCGGCATTGTGTGCATCCTTCCGCTCAGTTCGAAGATGCGAATCGAAGGTCCTACGGTCCGCACGGTTGCTCGATCCCAGCCGGTCGGGCCGGATCGGCGAGCGTGAGTCTGCCGAGTCCGGCGCCGAACTTCACCTCGACCCCATGCGTTTCGGTAACCTTGCGTATTGAATCAGTGGCGTGAAGTTACGTGATTCGAACGCGTGAAGCCCGCAACCGGGCGGCTGTTGATCGCTCCGGGCCACCGACTGGCCGGATCCACCAGCCTTTTTAATCGGCCGGAAACATGCCGATTCAGCTCCGGACGGGCTACCGACCGAGGTCACGGTCGCTGCGCATTCATCCACCGGAAGCGGAAAAGATGGATGAAACGTCCTCTGGTGCGGGCCTTGAACGGCCCCTTACGGTCGGCAGACCTCCCGAGAACGGCATCCGCTCCCGCCGCACACCCCAGCGGCCGGCCGGCGGGCCTTCCCGCCCTCCGCGCCACCACGCGCTCCACCGCTGATCCCCGCCGGAGCCCCTTTGTCCTCGCCGTCCGCACTTCCCGAGCCCTCTCCCGCCGCCGCTCCCCCGGCCCTCACCGAGGTCGAGACGCACGGCATCGAACGCATTCCCGACGCGGACCGCACCGCGACCCCGTTCGACCTGTTCCGGGTCGCCTTCGGCGGCGCCAACACCTTCTCCACCTGCGTCCTCGGCGCCTTCCCGATCCTGTTCGGCCTCTCCTTCTGGCAGGGCCTCGCGGCCACGCTCCTCGGGGTCGTCGTCGGCGCGCTGATCCTGTGCCCGATGGCGGTCTTCGGCCCGGTCAACGGCACCAACAACGCGGTCTCCTCCTCCGCCCACCTGGGCGTCCACGGCCGCGTGGTGGGCTCCTTCCTCTCGCTCCTCACGGCGGTCGCCTTCTTCTCCATCTCGGTGTGGAGCTCCGGCGACGCCCTGGTCGGCGGCGCCCACCGGCTGTTCGGCCTGCCCCGTGGCGATGTGACGTACGGCGTCGCCTACGCGCTCTTCGCCGGCCTGGTGCTGGCGGTGTGCGTGTACGGGTTCCGGTTCATGCTGTTCGTCAACAAGATCGCGGTGACGTCGGCGACGGTGCTGTTCCTGGTCGGCGCGGTCGCGTTCGCCGGTGACTTCGACCCGTCGTACGCCGGTGTCTTCACGGCCTCGGCGGACGCTGCCACCCAGGACCTGTTCTGGCCGTCCTTCATCGGCGCGGCGCTGATCGTGCTGTCCACCCCGGTGTCGTTCGGCGCGTTCCTCGGCGACTGGTCGCGCTACATCCCGGCGGACACCCCGCGCCGCAAGGTGATCGGCGCCGCGTTCCTGTCGCAGCTCGCGACGCTGCTGCCGTTCGTGTTCGGCCTGGCGACCGCGAGCATCATCGCGACCAAGGCTCCGGACTACGTCGACCCGGCCGCGCCCGACTTCGTGGGCGGCCTGCTCGCGATCTCGCCCGGCTGGTTCTTCCTGCCGGTGTGTCTGCTGGCGCTGATCGGCGGTATGTCGACGGGCACGACCTCGCTGTACGGGACCGGCCTCGACTTCTCGTCGGTGTTCCCCCGGCTGTCGCGCGTGCAGGCCACCGTGCTGGTCGGGGTGCTGTCGACCGTGTTCATCTTCGTCGGCCGGTTCGGGTTCGACCTCGTCCAGTCGATCTCGACGTTCGCGACGATGATCATCACCTGTACGACGCCGTGGATGGTGGTGATGATCCTGGGCTTCTGGACCCGGCGCGGCTGGTACGACCCCGACGCGCTCCAGGTCTTCAACCGGCGTCAGCGGGGCGGCCGTTACTGGTTCGCGCACGGCTGGAACTGGCGCGGTATGACCGCCTGGTGGGTCTCCGCGGTGATCGGTGTGCTCTTCACCAACATCCCCGGCCAGTTCGTCGGCCCGCTCGGCGACCTCGCGAACGGCATCGACATCGGCCTGCCCGTGTCCCTGGCCGTCTCCGCCGTCCTGTTCCTGACGCTGCTGCGGGTGTTCCCCGAACCCCGGGCGGTGTACGGGCCGGAGGGTGCGCGACTTGCCCGGACGGTCGACGTTCCGGTGCCGCCGGTGACGGGGCCGGGGGCGGAGGGGGACGGGCTGTCTCCGGTGCTCGCCGCCGAGAGCGGCTGAGACGACTGCTCCCGTGTTCTCGCCCCCGCCGCCCCTACCCGTCCCATCCCTGGGGGCTGCGCCCCCAGACCCCCGCTGTCGGCCCTGAACGGGCCTTGTCCTCAAACGCCGGACGGGCTGAACTACTCAGCCCCTTGGGGGTCCCCCCTCTGGGGGAGTTCGAGGAGCGAGGGAAATCCGGCTGGGCTACGTCGGGTCCGTGTCGACCTGGGCCGCCTTGTCCGGTGGGCCCCCGATCGACAGGGTGCCGGGGCTTGCGGTCACCGTGTCGGTGAGCCAGCGTTGTTCGGCGGAGCCGTCGCGGACCTTGACGACCACGTCCACGTCCGGCTCGTCGGAGGCGGGGGCGACGGCGAGGCCCTCCTCCCAGCGGGGCAGCAACTCGCCCCGCACGGTGAGGTCGTAACGGACGTCGTCGCCGCGCTCGGTGGACGCGGCAGCACAGCGGCCGAGGATGACGACACCGGCGTCGGCGTGCGAGTCCAGGCACAGCTCGGGGTCGGCGACACTGCGCAACAGACCGTCGTCCTCGTACACCCACATCTGGGTCCACGCGGTCGAACAGGGCGCGAGTTTGGTGACGGCGCCGGCCGTGGCCTTGCCGCCCCGGATGTCGAGGCACAGGTCGGCGGTGATGTTGCGCAGCCTGGTCTGGTGCGCGGTGGCCGGGTTGCCGGCCGTCGCGGGCGGCGAGGAGGACACGGCGGGCGGGGTCGGCGAGGCGTCGGGCCCCGGGACGCGTCCACCGGTCGCGCTGGACGAGGCGGCCGGGTCGGCGCCGCTGCCGTCCTTCGGCCACAGTCCGCTGCCCAGCACGACCGCGAGGACGACCGCCGAGGCCAGGCCCACGCTGGTGAACAGAGTCCTCCTGTTCCGGGTCCCGCCGGGGCCGGGCCGGCCCTGAGCGGGAATCCGCGACAGCAGACGATGGCGTCCCAGGCCGATTCCGCGGCCACCGCCGTCCTCGCCACCGCCTCCGGCGTGCCGGGCATGGCCGCGCGCCCGCGTGCCGCCCTGGTGGCCGCGCCCCGGGCGGGTGTCGAGGTACCGGCGGGCGCCCCAGCCGAGCACCGCCTCCGCGAGCAACGGGCCCAGACCGCCCTCGAAATGGCTCAACTGCTCGGCGGCGAACCGGCAGTAGCGGCACTCCTTCAGATGCTCCTGGACATCGGGCAGCAGCGCGCCGCCGCGCCGGATGGGGACGTCGAGGAGACGGTTGTAGAACCGGCATTCCTTGGACGGCGCGAGTTCCCGGTGGGCGCGTACACAGCCCTCGCGGAATTGTTCGCGGGCCTGGTCCAGCGCGGCCGATGCCGTATTCGTGTCCATGCCAAGTAGGTCGGCGGGGACATTCAGCGGCTCGGCCTCCACCTCGGTGTGCCACAACAGGCACTGCGCGAGTCCGGGAAGGGCCTGGAACGAACGCTCGGCGAGCTTACGGTTTTCCGGCGTCATGGACGTCGCCGCACGCATACCGCGACCGCCCGCCGGCTTTCTCAGGTCCGGCAGAACGTCGGATATGCGGTCGTCGGCGGACCAGTCCTTGACCGTGTCCCGTACGGCCACCAGGAACCGGGGGCGCAGCGCGACGGCCGACTCGGCCCGCATCACCCGCTCCAGGACCTGGTGGAAGGCGGCGGTGGTGACCATGGAGGCGGCCTGGTCCGACGTGGCGAGGCAGATGACCGCGTACTCGTGGGTCGCCTGCCAGTGCCTCGCCATCAGCAGGGCGACGGTCGGGCCGGTCTCGCCCTCCGGTCTGGCTCTGAGCTGGGCGGCGAGACTCTCGTCCGATTCCCCCGGGGCCCCGGGGTACGGGGGGTGAGCAGGACGAGGGGGGTGGGGGTTGGGCACTGAGCGGTTTCCTTCCCACGCGCGGGCAACTCACAGAGGTTCCGGGAAAACGGCCCGGCCGAGTCCACGCGAAGGCCGACGGCTTCGTGTCCCCCCGCCGCCGCCGGCCCTGGCTGTGGCGCTGGACCGCCACCGAATCATCACCGGCGAGTCGAGCCCGGCCATTCCCCCTGCACAGGTAGTTCACCCTTGCACAACTCGCTCATGACCAACAAGGCACTTGAGTAACACCATGCACTGAAGGAAGTTCAGCAACAGCGGAAACTCCCGATGTTCGCACCGGCTTTCGACATTTCCCCGTTGCCCCGGTGCCCCGTCAGCCCGTTCCCGCGCCCCGTGTGAACCGTGCGCACACACCGGTGCGCAACGCACGCTCCCGGCACATGCGAAGGCGTAGTCCACTGGAACCCGGCCCTTCTCGGAGGCCACGCGCGGGACGGCGGCTCTCCCCCGCGAGACGGCCGCCGACCCCGTTCCTCCCGCCCTCGGTCGGCGGCCCCGAGGGCGGCCGGACCCGCTCCGGGTGGAACTCCTCAGATCTGCCAGGAGCGAAGCCGGTCGGCCGCGCCGTAGACGTCGGTCTTGCCGGAGATCAGGTCGCGGGCGAGGTCGACGAGCGCGCCGTAGGGCGGATCGATGCCGACATCGCTGACGAACATGTACGCCACGGCGGTGGCACACGCGAAGCGGGCGTTGGCCGACGGCAGCGGCTTGAGCAGCGCGAGGGTGTGCAGCAGCGCGGCGGCCCGCCAGGCAGGGTCGGAGTCCACACCCAGACGCGGTGGGTCGACCCGGTGGCGGGCCACGGCGGCCACCAGGGCGGAGAAGTCGTCGACCGTGGGGTGGTCCGGCAGGACCTCCTCGTGGCGCTGGAGCAGCCACGGCACGTCGATGTGGATGACGGGAGACATCGGTCAGACGACCTGTCCCCGGCCCGGCGCGACCGGTTCGTCCTCGGGGAACGCGGCGGCGAACTCGTCGGCGTGGGCCGCGAAGAACCGCCGGAATTCCTCCGCGCCCTCCTGAAGGGCGCGGTGCCGGGCGATGTCGGCCGCCGCCGCCTCACGCACGAGCGCTTTCATCGACGTACCGCGCTCCTTGGCGATCTGCCGCAGGTCCTCTAGCTCGCGGTCACTGAACTCCACGTTGAGAGCTGGCATGCCCCCACGGTACCGCGCCGGTACTTACCCGTAAATATCCCCAGGTCAAGTCGGTGAGGCAGCGGTACCGAGGGGGCCCAGTCAGCGGGACCCGGTGGTCGCTATCCCTGGTCGGCGACGAAGGACGCCATCCGGGCCAGGGCCGCGTTCCAGTTGATCGTGTGCTCGTTCGTCGACCAGGACTGGATGTCGTCGATGTAGCAGAACTGACCGACGCAGCCCTGGAGTTTGCTCTGTGCGTAGGGGTCCTGAATGCTCGAGTTGGGGCCGCCGGCGACCGTGCCGTCCGGCGGGCTGGGCTGATTCGGGTCGAGCTGCCGGGCGTACCAACGGCTGTGCTGCTGATGGGCGTTGACCTCGCCGTAGCCCGTCACGTACGACATGTTCAGCGCGTTGCGGCCGAACAGGTAGTCCATGCTCTGGAGCGCGCCGTCCCGGTACTTCGAGGCGCCGCTGATGTCGTACGCGGTGGCGACGACGACGGCGTTGTTGAGGATCTGGGCGTTGGAGCCCCAGTCGTACACGGTGGCGTCGGGCGCGTAGGGCATGCCGTACGGGTGTGCTGCCAGCGTGGCCAGGTAACGGTCGGCGCCCTTGAGCACGGACTGGCGCACCTTGTCGCGGCCGGGGAGCTTGTTGGGGACGGTCGCCAGGTCGAGCCGGCCGGCCGCGGCGGTCCTGGCCCAGTCGAAGCCGAGGGGGACGAAGATGTCCGCCGTGTGGATCGGCGAGGTCAGGATGTGCTGCTCGAACGCCTTTTCCCCGGTGGTGAGGTACAGCTCGGCCGCCGCCCAGTAGAACTCGTCGCGCGCGTCGGTGTCGGGGTAGGCGCCGCCGCCGATCCCGTCGTTCGGGTCGGGATGGATCGCGGGGTGGGCCAGGGCAGCCGTCCAGGCGGTGCGCGCAACCGCGAGGGCCCGGGCGGCGAACGCGCGGTCGTAGGGCTGGTACAGCCGGGCCGCCTGCGCCGCCGTGGCCGCCAGGTTCAGGGTGGCCTCGGTGGTCGGCGGGTGCAGCTCGCGCTTCTGCGGGTCGTCGCTCGGCAGCAGCGGCAGGCCGGTCCACTGCTCGTCGTGCATCTTGTGGTGGG
This sequence comes from Streptomyces sp. NPDC020898, assembly GCF_044333925.1. Taxonomy (NCBI): domain Bacteria; kingdom Bacillati; phylum Actinomycetota; class Actinomycetes; order Kitasatosporales; family Streptomycetaceae; genus Streptomyces; species Streptomyces sp. NPDC020898. The sequence goes on along the minus strand of NZ_JBIRRV010000006.1, from coordinate 517,988 downwards.
CCATGCCGGCCAGCGGCTGCCCTGCGGGCACCTGCATCTTCAGCAGGAACTCCAGCTCCCAGCGGGCCTCGTCGAGGACGTCCGGCACCTTGTTGCCGCTCTCCGGGATGGCGAGCGTGCCGTCGCCGAGCTTGTCGCTCTGCCCGGTGCGGGCGTGCAGGGCGCGCTCGTACGTGCTCAGCAGCTCCCAGGTGGAGATGCCGCCGTTGACCACGTACTTGCCGTGGTCACCGGCGTCGTACCAGCCGCCGGTGACGTCGAGGGTGTAGTCGCACACGCCGGGCTGGCAGGGCACGTTGCTGTCGCCCTGGTTGGGTGCGACGTCGACATGGCCGGCGGGGCGGGCGTAGCCGGGACGCAGGTCGTCGCGGATCGCGATGCCGCTGCGCTGGGTGTAGTAGTACTTCAGCGAATCCAGCCGCAGTCGGTCGTAGGCGCTCGCGTCGATGTCGAAGGGGCGGCTCGTCTCACCGTCGGCGACCAGGGTGAGGCCGGTGCCGCGCTTGCGGTAGGAGCCGAAGTCGATCGAGTGGACGTTCTGCCCGGAGGAGACGTCGGTGCCGCGCGGCACGCTCCTGCCCTGGGCGACCGTCACCCCGTCGGCCTTCTTCAGCGCCCAGGGCAGCGGCTGCGTGGCGCCGGTGACCAGCGTGGCGTTCTTCGGGCCCGTGGGCAGGTAGGCGACCTGGTTGACCCGGACCCGGGGGCCGGTGTCGGGTTCGTACACCTCGGGCGGCACCCCGCCCAGCAGGGACACGTCGTCCATGCAGAAGCGGAAGGGGTCGGCGCTGCCGCCGAGCTGGAAGCCGACCTGGCCCTGGGCCGTGTCGGCGGGCGCGGTGAAGGTGTACGTGTAGGAGTCGCCCGACACGCTCAGCTGCGGGCTCACCTCGAAGTACGTGTCGTACGGGGACACCGACAGGCCGACGATCGCCCGGACGACGTGCCCGGCGGGTGTGCCGGTCGCCTTGAAGGAGAACCTGTACGACTCGCCCTTGACGAGGGTGAGGTCGTTCTGGCCGACGGCGGCGTCCCAGCGGTTGGTGGTGCCGCCGGGTACGTCCGCGCAGAGGCCTCCGTCGGCGAGGCCGGCGGTGACGTTGCTGGTCGTCCACCAGGGGGCGGTGGTGGTGTCGAAGGTGCCGTTCTTGACCTGTTCGATCTCGTCGGCGCCGGCCGGTCCGGCGGGCAGCGCGGTGAGCGCCGCCGTGAGGAGGGCGGTCACCGCGAGCAGGGTCGTTCTGCGTCGTTTCACGTCTGGGCTCCTCGGGTGAGGGTGGGGGCGCGGGTGCGAGAAGAGCGGCGCTGTGCTGTGGGAGCGCTCCCAGAGGCGGACGTGGCCCATGCTGTGCGAGGTCGTACGACGCGTCAACGGTCCGAACGGGTTTTTCGCCCCCGCCGCCCCTACCCGTCCCATCCTCGGGGGCGCTGCCCCCGAACCCCCGCTCCTCAAACGCCGGAGGGGCTGGATGATGCCGGCCGGGGCTGACATATCCAGCGCCGCTCAGGCATCTCCAGCCCGTCCGGCGTTTGAGGACGAGGCCGTTCAGGCCGACAGCGGGGGTCTGGGGGCGGCAGCCCCCAGGGATGGGAACGGGTAAGGGCGGCGGGGGCGAGAAAAACCCTGGCTCAGCCCGCCGGTGCCTCCAGGCCGCTGATCCGCAACGCGCCCCGCGCCTCGCCCGGGTGGCGGCTTGTCAGGTCGAGGCGGAGCCTGGTTCCTCGTAGCGCCGCGAAGGTGATCACCGTGGGGGTGTCGGAGGTGTCGGACCAGTGGACGGTCGCGTCCGGCGCCGGTACGTACCGTTCGCCGTTCCACACCGAGGCCGTGACCGACGCGGGCAGGGTGTGGGTCGCGTCCAGCGTGAAGGAGACCTCGACCCGGGTGAAGTCCCGGGCCCGTCCCCAGTCAACCGTGACCCAGTCCTCGGCGCGGGCTCCGGCGAACGCGGGCAGCAGGGCGGTCGGCGCCTTGTGGAACCCGTTGGACCAGCCGGTGGCCGGGGCCCCGTCGAGCATCGCGGCGGGCAGGGTGTCCGGGCGGCCGGAGTAACTGGCGTCCGCCAGGGGGTAGTCGGGGGCGCCGGGCCCCAGGTCGGGCTCGAAGGACGCGGAAGAACCAGGCAGCGCCTTGTCGTATGCGTCCGTCGTACGGACAGTCAACGTCGCCGTGCGCAGCCCCGCCGAGCGGGCCGTTACCTTCAGTCGGCCGGCCTCCGTGCCCGAACGGACGATGGCAAGTGCCTTGCCGTGGAAGGCGGTTCGGGTGCTCGCCTGATAGCGCTCGGCGCTCTCCTCGCGTCCGTTGTCGAGGCCGGCCAGGGAGCCGCCGTCGACGTCGACGGCGAGCAGGTGCTCGGCGTCGGGGACGACCACGCCCCGGGCGTCGACCACGTCGGCGGTCACGAAGCACAGCGAACGGCCGTCCGCCGCAAGGGACTTGCGGTCGGAGGTGAGCCGTATCGCGTATGCCGGGCCCGCCGTCCGCAGGACGTCCGTCGCCACGACCCGGCCGTCCCGCCGGGCCACCGCCTTCAACTCACCGGGCTCATACGGCACATGCCAGGTCAGGTGGAGCTTGCCCGCGCTGCCGTTCGGGCTGGTGTAACTGCCGGGCCAGGAACCGGCAGTGACGGTCTTGTCGTCGCCGGTGGCCTCCGTGGTCTCCAGGTAGACGCGGCCGTCGACCGTCTTCTTGGTGTCGAACTGCCTTCTTCCCAGGGACTTTCCGTTCAGGTACAGCTCGACCGTGTCCACGTTCGCGTAGGCCCAGACCTCGACCGTGTCGCCCGGCTCGTGGTTCCAGGTCATGGGGAGGAGATGGACCATGGGTTCGCTCGTCCACTGGCTGCGGAAGAGGTGGTACATGTCCTTGGGGAACCCGGCCGTGTCGACCGCGCCGAAGAAGGACGCCTTCACCGGGAACACGTCGTACGGGGTCGGCTCGCCGATGTAGTCGATGCCCGACCAGAGGAACTCGCCCGCGAACCACCTGCGGTCGCGGTCCTTCTTCAGGCCGTACTCGCCGCTCATCGTCCAGGAGGCCAGGTTGTTGTCGTAGGACGAGGTGGCGCGCTTGCCCGGGGTGTAGTTCTCGCCGGTGTTGAGGCGTTCCGGCTCCTGGTAGGCGCCTCGGGTGGAGGTCTCGGAGGAGGACTCAGACTCGAAGAGGAACAGGTGGGGGTAGCGGGCGTGCAGGGCGTCCACCGAGGCGGCGGTGTTGTAGTTGAGGCCGAGGCCGTCGAGCTTGGCCAGGATCAGGTCCCCCGGGGTGCCCGGGGCGGGCACGCTGCGGTGGCGGTGGGAGCCGATCACGATCGGACGGGTGTCGTCGGACGCCCTGACGCCGGCGATGAGCCGGTCCGCCATGCCGAGCCCGGAGGTGGAGGTGAACTCGGAGATCTCGTTGCCGATGGACCACATGAGGACGGCGGGCGAGTTGCGGGCGGCCCGCACCATCTCCGTGATGTCCCGGTCCGCCCACTCCTCGAAGAACCGGCCGTAGTCGTAACGGGTCTTGGCGCTCCGCCAGCAGTCGAAGGCCTCCACCATCATCACGATGCCCAGCTCCTCGCAGACCTGGATCATCTCCGGCGAGGGCGGGTTGTGGGACGTACGGAAGGCGTTGACGCCCATCGACTTCATGATGGTCATCTGGCGGCGGATCGCGTCGATGCTGACGGCGGCGCCCAGGGCGCCCAGGTCGTGGTGGAGGTCGACGCCCTTGATCTTGTGATGGGCGCCGTTGAGCTGGAAGCCCTCGTCCGGGTCGAAGCCGAAGGTGCGGATGCCGAAGGTCGTGCGGTAGGTGTCGGTGGTGCGGCCGCCGACCCGCAGTTCGGTCTTCAGGGTGTAGCGGTGCGGGGTCGCGAAGTCCCACAACTTCGGTTCGGGTACGACGAGTTCATGGGTCTCGGTCGCCGGGTCGGTGACGGCGACCGTGGAGACGGCGCGGGCCACGGTGCGACCGCGGGGATCGACGACCCGGGAGACGACCTCGACGTCGGCGCCGCCGCCGGACGCGTTCACCACGGAGGTCCGGACCCGGACGACGGCCCGTTCCGCGGTGATCTCCGGTGTGGTGACATACGTACCCCAGCGCTCCACGTGCACCGGCTCGGTGACGACCAGGCGGGCCTCCCGGTAGATGCCGCTGCCCGAGTACCAGCGGCTGCTGGGCAGCCGGTTCTGCACCTTGACGGCGAGCACGTTCTCGGTGCTGCCGTCGGTGTGCAGGAGGTCGGTCAGGTCGAAGGCGAAGCCGGTGTAGCCGTAGGGGTGACGGCCGGCCTCCGTGCCGTTGCAGTAGACGTACGAGTCCATGTAGACGCCGTCGAACTCCACCGAGATCCGCTTGCCGGCGAGCGCGGGCGGGAGGGTGAAGGCGACGCGGTACCAGCCGAGGCCGCCGGGGAAGAACCCGGTGCCGCTGGTCGTGCCGTGCTCGGTGGTCGGGGTGAGTTCGATGCTCCAGTCATGGGGGACGGCGACCGTCCGCCACGCCGAGTCGTCGTAGGCGGGGTCGTGGGCGTCGGCGTACGCGCCCGTGGGGTCGGTGATCCCGCCCGGGTCGACCAGCGCGAAGCGCCAGCCGTCCCGCAGCGGGACGGTTCGGCGGCCGGCCTTGCCTGCGGCGGCCCGCGCGTCTGCCGCGGTGCCCAGCAGGGCTCCGGCCGCGGGGGCGGACGTACCGGCGACCAACACCGATCTGCGAGTGACCGTCATACGGCTCTCCCTCATCAGGGCCCAGAAGTACTCACAACTGATCGTTAACAAACAGATTCTGACGGGGTGGAACATGCGCCCGTCAAGGGTCCGGTGACGTACTTCGGTCTCACCTGTCACAACGGCCTGAATCCCGCCCCGGGCGGCGGGCCTGGCGGGGCCTGGGGACCGCGGTGTTCCCGACCGCCCGGGAGCAGGACGCACTAGGGTGGAACACCAGTGACTCCCCTGCTCACTGTGAGTGTTCACGATGGAGTGGCGACGATGAGCCCGGTGTACCCGTTCGACGATGCCGCCACGGCGCGGGCCGTCGTCGACGACCGGGGCACAGTGACCGGCTGGAACGAGGGCGCTCGCCGGCTCCTTGGCTGGTCGGCGGCCGAAGTGCTGGGCCGGCCCGCCGTTTCCCTGCTGGTCGTCGACGGTCCGGGCGAGCCCGGCAGACCGGCGCAGGACACCTGGTACGGCACGCTCGCGCTGCGTCACCGCGACGGCCGGACGGTGTCCGTATGGCTTCTCGCCCACCACCGGCCGCCCGTGGACGGCGGCCGGGGCGACTGGCTCGTCGTCACACCCCTGGAGAGCGGTCCGCGGCCCGTGGAGGACCCCCTGATGCTGGCCGCGCTGGCCCAGGCGCCCTGTGCGACGGCCGTCTACGACGACCGGCTGCGGCTGCACGGCGTGAACGACGCCATGGCCGATGTCATCGGGCTGCCGCTGGAGCGCATCCGGGGGCTCAGGATCGCCGAGATCGGCGGCCGGGAGCGCACCGCGGAGCTGGAGCAGCACATGCTCGACGTGCTGACCAGCGGCCGGGCCAAGGACGTGCAGACCTATCTGCGCACCGGCGGCGAGGACCACGCGCACGCCTGGCTGGCCCGGCTGGCGCCGCTCAGGGACGCCGAGGGGCAGGTGCGGGGCGTGTGTTTCGCGGCCCACGACTTCACCGAGCAGTACCTCGCGCGGGAGCGGCTCCAGCTGGTCAACGAGGCGAGCGTACGCATCGGCACCACCCTCGACGTCACCCGTACGGCGCAGGAGCTCGCGGACGTCTGTGTACCGGCGCTCGCCGATTTCGTCAGTGTGGACCTGCTGGACCCGCCGCAGCACGGCGGCGACGACAGCCCGGCCGAACTGACGGCGCCCATCAGCCTGCGCCGGGCGGCCCACCGTTCGATCCTCCCGGGCAGCCCCGAGGCCGTGGCCAAGCCGGGGCAGCTGGACCAGTACCCCGTCTTCTCGCCCCAGGCCGACTCCCTCCTCGCCGGCCGCACCATCGTGGCCACCGTGCCCTCCGGCGACCTCGAACAGTGGCTGGCCTGGGACGAGGCCCGCTTCAACCGGGTCAAGGAGTTCGGCATCCACTCCACGATGTCGGTACCGATCACGGCACGCGGTACGACCCTCGGGGTCGCCGTGCTGACCCGGTACCGGCGGCCCGACCCGTTCACCGACGACGACGTGCTGCTCGCGGAGGAGGTCACGGCCCGGGCGGCCGTCTGTATCGACAACGCCCGCCGGTTCTCCCGCGAACGCGACACCGCCCTCGCGCTGCAACGCAGCCTGCTCCCCCGCACCCTGCCGCGCACCGCCGCCCTCGAAGCCGCCTCGCGCTATCTCCCGGCGGCGCGGGCCGGGGTGGGCGGCGACTGGTTCGACGTGATCCCGCTGTCCGGGTTGCGGGTCGCGATGGTCGTCGGGGACGTCATCGGTCACGGCATCCAGGCCTCCGCCACCATGGGCCGGCTGCGCACCGCCGTGCGCACGCTCGCCGACATCGACCTGGCCCCCGACGAGCTGCTCACCCACCTCGACGACCTCGTCCTTCGGCTGTCCGCCGAGGCCGGCAGCGAGGGCAGCCCGGGTGAGGTCGGCGCGACCTGTCTGTACGCGGTCTACGACCCGGTGTCGCGGCGCTGCACGCTCGCCCGCGCCGGGCACCCGCCGCCGGTCATGCTCACGCCGGGCGGCAAGCCTCGGCAGGTCAGGCTGCCCGCCGGTCCTCCGCTGGGCCTGGGCGGGCTTCCCTTCGAGTCGACCGAGCTGGATCTGCCCGAGGGTACGGTCCTCGCCCTCTACACCGACGGGCTGATCGAGAGCCGCGAGCGGGACATCGACGCCGGCCACCGACTGCTGTGCGACGCGCTGGCGGCGTACGCGGACTCGCTCGACGAGACGTGCGACCGCGTCCTGAACACCCTGCTCCCGCCGGGCGGCGCGGCCGACGACGTGGCCCTGCTGCTGGCCCGCACCCAGGGCCTGCCCGCCTCCCATGTCACGACCTGGGACATCCCGGGCGACCCCGCGCTGGTCGGGCCGATCCGCAGGCAGGTCGGCGAGCAGCTCGACGTGTGGGACCTGAGCGAGGCCGCGTTCACCACCGAGCTGGTGGTGAGCGAGCTGGTCACCAACGCCATCCGGTACGGCTCGCACCCCATCCGGCTGCGCCTGATCCACGACACGGCCACGCTGATCTGCGAGGTCTCCGACGCCAGCCACACCGCCCCGCATCTGCGGCGCGCCAAGACCTTCGACGAGGGCGGTCGCGGCCTGCTGCTCGTCGCCCAGCTCACCGAGCGGTGGGGCAGTCGGCACACCCCCGACGGCAAGACGATCTGGGCGGAGCTGTCGCTGTCGGACGAACTGTGAGTCCCGGCGCCGACCACGGGTGAACCTTTTGGGCTCCGGCCGCATCGGACCCTCGTGACGGTGCACGAGACGCCGTACGCGAAGTGACTTCCAGGAGTGTGGACATGGTGACCTTCCGTACCTCCCGGCCGGCACCCCGGGCCGCGCTGCTCGCGAGCGCGATCGCGTTACTGGGCCTGCTCGGCGCCTGCGACAGCGGCAGTGGCGGTGGCGGCAACAGCGCGGACGCTCCGTCGGCGAGTGCCCCGTCGGGCAGCACCCGTTGCCGCACCTCCGAGCTGCGTGCCTCGGTGGGGCGCGTCAATCCGGGCGCCGGGCAGAAGAACTTCCCCGTCGTCCTCACCAATGACTCCGGTCGCACCTGCACCTTGCGCGGTTACCCGGGCAGCGACTTCGTGGACGCGGCCGGAAAGCAGTTGGGCCCGGACCCGAAGCGCTCCGAGGCCACTGCGACAACGGTCGAACTGGCGCCGGGCGACAGCGCCTGGGCGGGCCTGAGTTTCGCCAACCCGGAGATCAGCGAGGCCGAGACGGCGACTCCGGCGGCGCTGCTGGTCACCCCGCCCGACGAGCGGGACCCGCTGAAGGTGGCGTGGACGGAGGGCGAGGTGCCCGTCGGCGGCAACGAGTCGTCGGTGTTCCTGACGGTCCTCAGCCCCGGTACCGGCGCCTGACCCGGTCAGCGGCCTCCCCAGCCGCCGGGCCCGTACCCATAGCCGCCGTAGCCGTAGTTGCCGCCGTTGTTCGGATACTGGCCGTTACCGGAGCAGGCGTAGTAACCGTAGTAGTAGCAGGGCACGTTCGCCGGGCTGGAGGGGGCCGAGGGGGTCGGCTGGGCCGTCGACGGGGTGGGGGACGGCTTGGCGGGCGTGGGGGTCGGTGTCGGGGAGGGCTCGGAGCTCTTCTTGACGACCGGGGCTCTCGACTCGGTGTCCGCGTTCCAGTTGACGGCTTCCATCTGGAGCGAGGGCGCCGAGGAGTCGAAGACCCAGTGCTGGTCGGTGGACTCCTCGCGCGCCTTCAGGACCAGCGGCGCCTTGTCCTTGGCGCCGGCGGGGGTCAGGGCGAGGTCCTGGTCCCAGCGCGGAACGAGGGTGCCCTGGAGGGTGAAGTCGTAGCGCACGTTCTTGGTGCCGGGCTGGGAGGCGCCCGTGCACGGCGCGAGCTGCACCGAGTAGCCGAGGTGGGAGTCGAGGCAGAGGTCAGGGGCGGCGAGGTTGCGCAGCAGGCCGTCGGTCTCGTACGACCACTGCTGGCCGACCGCCGACGAGCAGCCGGTCAGCTCGGTCTCGGCACCCTTGACGGGCTTGCCGTCGGCGATGCCTATGCACAGTCCGGTCTCGACGTTGTGCAGCCGGCCTTGCAGGGCACCCTTCGTGGTCTCCCCCGAGCCGACCCATGAGGAGTCGCCCTCGGCCGCGTCGGAACCGGTGTCGGGGGCGCCCGAGGGGCGGGTGTCGGCGGCCGGGCCCTCGTCGTCGCCGGGACCGAGGGCGTTCCACAGGACCAGTGGGAGGAGGACCAGCGCGCTCACGGTCGCGACCCCCAGGGTGCGGTTGCGGCGGCTGACCGCGCGCCTGGCCGCCTTGTGCGCGGAGCGGTGCGATCCGGGGCGTACGGCGATGGCGTTGCCGGGTGCGGAGGCCGGCATGGGCGGTGCCCCGGCCAGGACGCGCGGCACGGGGAGCAGGCTCTCGGCCGTGGCCATCTCCACGATCGGGGCCTGCTCGACCTCCACGATGGCGCTCTCGGCGGCGCGTCCCGGGCGGGATTCCAGGTAGGCCCGCGCGCCCCAGCCGAGCACACCCTCGGCCAGCGCGAGGGCGAGGTCGCCGTTGAACTGGTTCAACTGGTCGGCGGCGTAACGGCAGTGCCTGCAGTCGGCGAGGTGCTTGGCCAGATCGGGGTCGACGTCGAAGCTGCGGCGCCGGCAGGTGACGTCGATCAGCCGGATGTAGCGGCGGCACTCCTCCTGGGGCACGACCTCGCGGTGGACGTGCAGGCATTCCTCGCGCAGTCGTGCGCGGGCCCGCCCGAGTTCCACGGCGGCGTCCGCCACGTTCAGGCCCAGCAGGGCGGCGGGTGTCTCCAGCGGTTCGGCCTCGACCTCCGCGTGCCACAGCAGGCAGCGCGCGGACTGCGGGAGGTTCTGGAACGCTCTGGAGAGCAGCCGGCGGTCGGGTGCGGGCAGCAGTCGGGCTGCGACGCGGTTCACGCCGCCCGGCATGGAACGCAGTTCGGGGTGGAGCATTTCGTGACGGTGGTCGCTCTCCCACTCCGCTGCCAGACGGCGCACGGTGACCAGGAGTTGGGGCCGCCAGGCGGAGGTGGGGCCGCTCTGCCGCAGGGATTCCCCGAAGAGACGGGTGAATGCGGCGGTGGTGAGCATTCCGGCGGGGCGCGGGCCGTTGGTGCACAGGCGGGCGTAGGCGAAGGCGGCTTCCCAGTGCCGGTCGAGCAGTTCACCGACGGGATGGAGCGCGGGTGTCGTCCCCGTCCACTTCTTCAGCTCGGCGCTGAGTTCGACATCCGAAGCACCGTACGCGGGAGCGGGGGTTGGGGAATTCGACAGGCCTGCGTCTTTCACGTCTTCATTCCTCCACGGACAACGCGGTTTTAGTCCATACCGGCGGGTATGCGACCCCGGCGACCGAACGACAGGATCCGACCAGACGGGAATCGGCATCGCGAACGCCCGCACCGGACAGCTCTTTTGGAGCGGGGGAGCCAACGGAGGCGTCGCGTACGTGCAGAGGGAAACGAGATGGTCCGCACGCCGACAGGCACACCTTTGCACAGGTCATCGAGCCGGAACAAGAGATCACGCCGTTTTCCGCATTCCAGCGCAGCCGAAAGCAGTTGACAAAACGTCAATGCGATGCGCTTTAAGGGATTCCCACTGTATCAACATCCTCATTGCAAACGGTATTCACTTCACTCAGGAGCGATTCAAAACCATTGACCGGCGGCCCTTGCACACACCTGCGACCGTCCGTTCACGACACGCTCGCGCCGCCTTCCTGTGCGTTTGCCCAGCTCATGTTCCGGACGTGTGGTCGATCCCGGCCACGCACAGCGCCGTCACGGGAGTTGACCGGTTCCTTCACTTCACCGTCCGGGACCTGCGGCTAAACCAATAGGCGGCCCTGATTCCGCCGAACCGCGCCTGCACAGCGTCCGGTACGCCCCCGGCGGTGTCCCGTGGCGCTCGCGGAACACCCGGTTGAAGTGGAACGGGCTGGCGAAGCCGGAGGCGACGGCGACACGTTCCACCGGAAGGTCGGTGGCCTCCAGCAGCCGGGCCGCATGGCTCAGCCGGGCCTCGCGCAGCGCCCGCATCGGCGACCGGCCGAGCTGTTCCGTGAACAGGTGCGCGAACCGGGAGGGCGAGAGCGCGACCCCCTCGGCGAGCGAACGGACGGTGTGCGGAGCGGCGGGGTCGGCGGCGATGAGAGCCTCCGCCCTGCTCACCCGGGTATCCACTCCGGGCCGCTCCGGAAGAGGGCGGGCGGCTGCCGACGCGAGCAGGACTATTTCCTCCAGGGAACAGAGGGCGAGCTCTCGGGCGGCCGTGCCGTGTGCGACTGCTATCGGGCCGCCGGAGGAATGCGGGGCGGCGGAAGAAGCAGAAGAGGAAAGGGAAGGGGAAGCGGAAGCGGAGGAGTTGGGTGGCCCTGCTTCGCTGCCCGGCCAGCGGGCGTCGGACAGCATGCGGGCGAACACTGTCGCGATGCGGTCGTGCAGGGCGGCCGGGACCGGCGCGACGACGTACATGCCGTCGCCGACGGCGTACGGGCTCAGCCAGGCCGTCCAGGACGGGCGGGCCTGGCAGTGCGCCCACCAGAACCGCCAGTGCCGGGCACCCGGCCGGATCGTGTAGCGGTGCCTCACGCCGGGGCCCAGGACGACCAGGTCGCCGGCCTCGGCCCGCGCCCCGGCGGCGCCCTGGGTCAGCAGACCGTGGCCGCCCGTCGTCCAGGTGAACAGCCAGCTGTCCGCGCCCTGCGGCCGGTTGACGGCGTACCCGGGGCCCTCGTCGTAACGGCCGACCGTCACCAGGCCCGGCGGCGGTGCGGGGACAGCGGTCTCGGGCAATCCGTCAGCGTTCACAGGCATCCTCCCCAGGGTGCGGCAACCCTAGTGTGAAGGCTGACGACAGCGGACCGAAGGAGTGGACGATGACAGTCACAGGCATCGGCGCCGTCGGCGCTCCCATCCTGCCGGAGACGGGGCGCCGACAGTTCGAGGAGGACGGATTCACCGTCGTACGGGGCCTGTTCGGGTACGACGAGATCGCCGTGCTCCGGGACGCGTTCACCGCGCTGCACGCGGCCGGTCCGGTGCCGGGGCACTTCGAGCCGCGCCCGTCGGGTCAGGACGGGCGCCCTGCCGACCCGTTGGCCGCGTACCCGCGTGTCATGCAGCCGCACGAGTTCCATGTGCCCTCGCTCGACGTGCTGTTGGACCCCCGGCTGCGCACCGTGCTGGAGGCGCTGCTCGGCGAGGAGGTGCTGGCCGCGCAGAGCATGTTCTACTTCAAGCCGCCGGGCGCCCGGGGCCAGGCCCTGCACCAGGACAACTTCTATCTGCGGGTGGACCCGGGCACATGTGTCGCCGCGTGGATCGCCTGCGAGGCGATCGACCGGGACAACGGCGGCCTGGAGGTCGTGCCGGGCACCCACCGAATGGACCTGTTCTGTCCCGAGGAGGCCGACGCCGGCGTGTCCTTCGCGCGGGAGTACGTCCGTGTGCCGCCCGGTCTGGCGACGGTGCCGGTCGACATGGCCCCGGGTGACGTGCTGTTCTTCAACGGCAGCCTGGTGCACGGCTCCCAGCCCAACGGCAGCGCCGACCGGTTCCGCCGCTCGTTCATCGGCCACTATGTGGGCCGCTCGGCCGAGCGCATCGGCGAGTTCTACCGCACGGTCTCCATGAACGGCGACCGGGTCCGGCTGGGCGCGAGCGAGGGCGCGGGACCGTGCGGTACGGAGTTCGGGCCGATGTCCGGCCCTCATTGACACCCTCGCGCTCGCGCCCTCCGGCCGGTCAGTGGCCGCTGATCGGGTGCGGGGTGTACGGCCGGCCCAGCTCCTCGGTCTCCTTGTCGGTCAGGGCGAGTTCCACGGCCGCCACGGCGTCGTCGAGGTGGTGCGGCTTGGTGGCGCCGACGATCGGGGCGGTCACCGGTGCCTGGTGCAGCAGCCAGGCCAGGGCGACCTGGGCGCGCGGGACATCTCGTTCGGCCGCGATACGGGCGACCGCGTCGACGATCGTGCGGTCGCCCTCCGGGTAGAGGGTGCGGCCGAAGTCGTCGCGCTCGCTGCGCTCGGTGGCGGTGCCCCAGTCGCGGGTGAGCCGGCCGCGGGCGAGCGGGCTCCAGGGCAGTACGCCGACGCCCTGGTCGGCGCAGAGGGGCAGCATCTCGCGTTCTTCCTCCCGGTAGAGGAGGTTGTAGTGGTTCTGCATGGACACGAACCGGGTCCAGCCGTGCTCCCTGGCCGTGTACTGGGCCTTGGAGAACTGCCACGCGTACATCGAACTCGCCCCGATGTAGCGGGCCTTACCCGCCTTGACGACGTCGTGCAGTGCCTCCATCGTCTCCTCGACAGGGGTGACGGAGTCGTAGCGGTGGATCTGGTAGAGGTCGACGTAGTCGGTGCCGAGGCGGGTGAGGCTCTGGTCGATCTCGGTCAGGATGGCCTTGCGGGACAGGCCGCCGCCGTTGGGCCCGGGCCTCATCCGGCCGTGCACCTTGGTCGCCAGCACGATCTCGTCCCTGCGGGCGAAGTCGGCGAGCGCCTTGCCGACGATCTCCTCGCTGGTGCCGTCGGAGTAGATGTTCGCCGTGTCGAAGAAGTTGATTCCAGATTCGAGGGCCTGGCGGATCAGCGGGCGCGACGCCTCCTCGTCGAGGGTCCACTCGTGGCCGCCGCGGTCGGGGAGCCCGTAACTCATGCAGCCCAGACAGATCCGCGACACGTCCAGGCCCGTCGAACCGAGCTTCACATACTGCATCGTTGCTGCTCCTGCCTGCGGGTGGGGTGCGAGTACGAGAGGGAGCGTACGTGCCGTCTAAGGCCGGTCCGGCAGCGCGTCGCGGAGTTGGGCGCGGCCCGTGATGCCGAGTTTGGGGAAGATCCGGTAGAGGTGGAAGCCGACTGTGCGGGGCGAGAGGAAGATGCGTTCGCCGATCTCGCGGTTGGTGTGGCCCGCGGCGGCCAGGCGGGCGATCTGGAGCTGCTGCGGGGTGAGTTCGGCGAGGGCGTCGCGCGGTGCGGTGCTGGCGGGGGTGACACCGGCCGCCCTCAGTTCGGCGCGGGCGCGTTCGGTCCAGGGGCGGGCGCCGACCCGCTCGAAGACGTCGAGTGCGGCGACGAGTTGCGGGCGGGCCTCCACCGAGCGGCGCCTGCGCCGCAGCCACTCCGCGTGGTCGAGGCGGACCAACGCCCGCTCGAACGGCCACTGTTCGCCGTCCGGGTCGGCGAGCGCGGCCGTGAAGTGCGCCTCCGCCTCGTCCCCGTCGCTCAGCAGCGCGCCCGCCCGGTGCAGTACGGCGTCCAGCCGGGCGGAGACCGTCCCGGCGGCGAGGCGGCGCCGGGCAGTGCCGAGGATCCGGCGTGCCTCGTCCGCGCGGCCGGTACGGACGGCGGCCGCCGCGAGGTCGGCCAGGTAGTAGTCGGAGGCCTGGAAGTGCAGCGGTCCGGGCTCGGGGTCCTGGGTGTAGACGGCCCGGAAGCGGGCGTACGCGGCGGCGTGGTCGCCCTCGGCGAGTGCGGCGGCGCCCAGCGCGTAGTGCGTGCGGACGTGCAGGCTGCGGGAGTTGGGCAGGTCGATGCCGTGGACGGCGCGCTGTACGGCGGTGCGGGCGGCCTCGGTGTCGCCGCGCAGGGCGAGGATCGTGGCGCCGAGGACGGGCGCGCCGACGGCCACGACCTCCAGGCCCGCCTCGGCCGCCGTGCGGTACGCCTCGTCGCCGATCGCGCGGGCCTGGGTCCACGAGCCGCTCTCGTACAGGGTGGTCGCGAGGACCCAGGCGACGGTGGCGTTGACGCCGGCCGTCGGGGAGCGCCGCAGATGGTCGAGGGCGGCGCCGAGCAGGCGGACGGCCTCCGCGGTCTCGTCCAGGACCCAGGCGGCGGCGCCCACGACGACCAGCCGGGACAGCCTGCGGTCGCGGGCGACCTCGCGTGAGGACCCGGTCGGGTGCCCGGTCCAGTCGGTGCCCCTGAGCAGCGCGAGGGCCTGCGCACGGTGGCGTACGGGGTCGGTGCCGGCCAGCGCCCAGAGGCGGCCCGCCTCGTCGTCCTGGGGCGGGACGCGGCCGGCGATGCGCTGGATCTCCTCGCGGAGCGAGGGGTCACCGGAGTGGTAGGAGGCGGTGGTGGCCGTGGACAGGGCGTCGAGGGCGAGGGCGGGGTCGGCCTCGACGGCGGCCTCGGCGACCGGCAGCAGGAAGCCGAGGGCGTCCTCGAAGCGGCTGGTCACCGCGAGCGCCCAGCCGGCCCGGAGCGAGGCCTCGGCGAGGACGGCCGGATCGTCGGTGAGCGTGAGGGCGTGGGTGGCCAACTCGCTGACCCAGCGCGGGTGTCCGGCATACATCGCGAGGGTGGCGGCCCGCACCAGGCGTCGGGAACGGACGTCGGGGTCGGGGCTGAGCCGGGCCGCCCGTTCGAGCGCGGCGGCCGCGGCGGCGTAGCCGCCCCGGCGCTGGGCGCGGCCCGCGCTGTCCTCCAGGCCCTGGGCGGCCTGCTCGTCGACGCCCAGGACGGCGGCGGCCCGGTGCCAGGCTCGCCGGTCGGGGTCGCCGGCGAGGACGTCGGCGAGGGCGGTGTGGGCCGCGTGACGCTCGGCGTAGGTCGCGGACTGGTAGACGGCGGAGCGGATCAGGGGGTGGCGGAAGCGGAGGTGGCCGTCGTCGATGCGGACGAGTCCGGCGCGTTCGGCGGGCCGCCAGTCGACGGGAGTGGCGGCGGCACCGGCGGCGGAGAGGATGACGGGCAGTTCAGCCGTCTCTGCGGCGGCCGCAAGGAGCAGCAACCGGCGGGTGGCCGACGGGAGTTCGGGCAGGTCGGCAGCGAAGATCGCTTCCAGCCGGTCGGTGAGGGGCAGCGCGTCGGTGGCGCCGTCCTGTCCGGCGGCGGGGTCGCGGCTGACGGCGCGGGCGAGTTCGACGAGGGCGAGGGGGACGCCGGCCGCCTGGTCGAGGATGCGGGAGCGGGCCCGTCCGACGGGCGGTTCGGGCTGGAGGTCGAGGAGGCGCCCGGCGGCGGCCGGGGTCAGCGGCTCTACGGTCAACTGCCGTCTCTCGCGGGCGAATTGCGGCGGTACGGAGTTGTCCCGGGCGGCGAGAACCATCGCGACCCGCTCACCTTCGAGGCGCCGGGCGACGAAGGCGAGGACGTCGAGGGTGCCGACGTCGAGCCAGTGGGCGTCGTCGATCACGAGCAGCAGGGGCTCACGGCCCGCCGCGTCGGAGAGCAGCGTGAGGGCGCCGAGCGAGGTGAGCAGCGGGTCGGGAACCGTGTCCTGCGCCTGCTCGGGGTCCAGCCCGAACACGCCGAGCAGCGCGGCCCGTTGGCGTACGGGCAGTTCACCGGCGAGGTCCAGTACGGGCCGCAGCAGTTGGTGCAGCCCCGCGAACGGCAGCCCGGACTCACCCTCGCAGCCCCGGCAGCGCAGGACGCGCAGTCCCGCCCGGCGGGCGGCGCGGCCGGCGGCGTCGAGCAGCACGCTCTTGCCGGCGCCCGGCCCGCCGGTCACGACCAGGACGCCGGGCAGGACACCCGGCAGGTCGGCGGGTTCGGCCGCGGCGGCGTTCACCAGGTCGGCGAGCAGGGCCAGTTCGCGGTCACGGCCGACGATCCACTCCTCACCGCGGCGGGAGGGGCTCATGAGGAGGCCCCGGCGGGGCGGGCTGAGGGGCGTAACGCCGACGGGTTGCGGTCTCCGGTCATGTCATGACCATAGACGGCGAGTTGACTGGCCAGAGACATGTCCAGGACGCTGCGGTCCCTGATCCCGGGCCGGTCCTGGACTGCCCCTGGGCCGGCCCTCGGTTCAGGTCCGGAGCAGCAGAGCGAGCGTCGGCAGCAGTCCGCCGGAGAACTGCTGGAGGCGGCCCGCCGACGGCCGGCGGGCCGAGGCCGACGGCTGCCCGGCCGACGTGTCCGGCGAGCCGGGCGACCCGGTCGTTGGCGCCGGGGTGGTGGCCGGACAGGAAGATCACCCGGCGTCCGGCGGGTTGCGCGGTTCGGAATGCCTATGCGCATGACGTGCCCTTTCTGGACACGGCGAGACAGGGCGTGCGAGGAGGTGCGAGGGCGCCGTGTTCAGCGTCGCCGGGCGGCAGGTCGCGGGCTTCTGTCAGGTGACTGGGTTTCCCGTGGACGTCCGTGACCAGGGGCGCACTTGACTGCGGGCGTAGAGGGACGCTTTGATCCTGATCGTGCCGAGGCCGTGTGCCCGGTGCACAGAGGTGCGCCCAGCCGGTAGCGGACAAGGTTCAAGTCCGGCCCAAGTCGCCAGGAACGCCACGGCGTCCGAGGCGGGGTCGTATCCGCGATCGATGGAGCGGACATGCCCGTCAGGGGTGTTTCCCGCGTCGGCCGTCCCGGGACGGTCGCGGTCGTGCTCACGACCGTCTGCGCGGCGGTGTGGGGACTGACGGCATGCGGTTCCTCGCCGGAGGCGAACAACAGGGCCGAGCCGACACGCGGGGCCACACCCGCGCCCGAGGTGCGACTACCCCCGCTGCACGCCGGGTTCGACTACCAGATCGGCGGCGCCTACCGCCCGCCGACGGGTGTGCGCATCGTCAGCCGCGACCGTACGGCGGCGCCCGCCCCCGGCCTCTACAACATCTGCTACGTCAACGCCTTTCAGGCACAGCCTGGCGACGAAAGGTCGTGGCCCGCCGATCTGCTGCTGCGGGACGCGAACGGCGAGGCCGTCGTCGACGGCGACTGGGACGAGGCGCTGCTCGACATCGGCACGGCGGCCAAGCGGAAGCGGATCGCGGCGCGGGTGAACGAGTGGATCGACGGCTGCGCCGACAAGGGTTTCGACGCGGTCGAGCCCGACAACTACGACAGCTACACCCGTTCCGACGGCCTCCTCACCGCCGACGACGCCACCGCCTTCATCACCCTTCTCTCCCGGCACGCGCACGCCCGTGGGCTGGCCATCGGCCAGAAGAACACCGTGGAGCTGGCCGGGCTCAGGAAGCGGGCCGGACTGGATTTCGCGGTCGCGGAGGAGTGCGGGGAGTACGACGAGTGCGGGGAGTACGCGGAGGCGTTCGACGACCGGGTCGTCGTGATCGAGTACACCGACACCGGGCTGCGCAAGGCCCGCGCGGGCTTCGGCGACCGGCTGAGCATCGTCCGCAGGGATGTCGACGTGACGACACCCGGCAGTGCCGGGTACGTCCGCAGGACCCGCTGACCGGTCAACCACCCGCGAGACAGCCGGAGTTGAGGACGGAACCGGGACATTGCCCCCCGGTCAGGCAATGCTCCTGCTTGAATGTGAGGGCTTCACAGAAACCGCACATTCAGCCGTCCTCGGCCGCCGACTGCGGTTCTCCTGAAGGGTGTTGGGGTTGACCCTCAAAGGACGTGCGGCGGAGCGGGAGTTACTCGACCAGCTGGTCGCGGACCTCCGCGCGGGACTGAGCCGGGCCGTGCTGCTGCGCGGCGACGCCGGGATCGGGAAGACCGTGCTGCTCGACCGTACGGCCACCGAGGCCGCCGGGCTGCGGGTGCTGCGGATCGCGGGCGTCGAGGCGGAGGCCGGTTTCCCGTTCGCCGCGCTGCACCGGCTGCTCGTACCGTTCCTGGAGGAGCTCAAGGAACCCGGGCCGCTGTCCGCGGTTCAGCGAGAGGCGTTGCGCGTGGCCTGCGGGCTGGCCGACGGGCCGCCCGCCGACGGCTTCCTCGTCGGGCTCGCGACGCTCACCCTCCTCGCGGAGGCGGCGAAGGACCGGCCGGTGCTGGCGCTCGTGGACGACGCCCAGTGGCTCGACGAGGAGTCCCTGGGCGTGCTGGCGTTCGTCGGGCGCCGGGTGCACGCGGAGGGCGTCGGGCTGCTGTTCGCCGCGCGCACCGGGTTCGACGTACCGGCGGGGCTGCCCGTCAACGAAGTCGCCGGGCTGGCCGAGCCGTTCGCGCTGGAGGTGCTGCGCGAGGCAGTCGCCGGGCCGCTGGACGCACGGGTCGCGGCGCGGATCGTGACCGCCACTGCCGGGAACCCCCTGGCACTGGCGGACCTCGGCCAGGAGCTGTCCGCCGGCCAGCTCGCCGGCGGCCTCGCGCTGCCCGAACCGCTGCCGGTGGGCGGGCGGTTGGAGGCGCACTACCTCCAGCGGGTGCAGGCGCTGCCGCCGTCCGCGCAGACCTGGCTGCTGCTCGCCGCCGCCGAACCGGGCGGCGACCTCGGGTACATCACGGGCGCGGCCCTGCGGCTCGGGATCGACGCCGAGGCGTCCGGCCCGGCGGAGGCGGCCCGGCTGGTGGTCCTGCGGACCGCCGTCGCGTTCCGGCACCCGCTGGTGCGTTCCGCGGTGTACGGGGGTGCCACCAGCGTGGCGCGGCGGCGCGCCCATCACGCACTGGCCGAGGCCACCGGCCGTCCCGCCGACAGCGACTGGCGGGCCTGGCACCTGGCCGCCGCCGCGCTCGGTCCGGACGCCGAGGTCGCGGCGGAGGTGGAACGCGCGGCCGACCGGGCGGGCGCCCGGGGCGGGTTCGCGGCCCGCGCCGCCTTCCTCACCCGGGCCGCCGAGCTGACCCCCGCGGACGACGTGCGGGCCGGGCGGCTGCTGGCGGCGGCCGAGGCCGCGCTGCGCGCCGGGGCACCCTTGCAGGCGGAGTCGCTGGTCGACGCGGTGGACATCGGTCTGCTCGACGCGGTGGGCCGGGGCCGGATCCTGCTGGTCCGGGCCTACGCGGTCCTGGCGCTGGGCGACGCGGACTCGTTCTCGCGGGCGCCCGGGCTGTGTCTGCGGGCCGCGCTGCTGCTCGTCGAAGGGGCGCCGGATCTGGCCCGCGAGGCGTTCCTCCAGGCGATCCACGGCATCATCACCGCGGAGCACCTCAACCGGGACACCTCACCGGCCGAGGTCGCCCGGGCCATCGAGATGCTCGTCCCGCGCTCCGGATCCGCCACCGGCGTCGATCTCGTGCTGCGCGCGTTCGCCGTCCTGGCCCTCGACGGCTACGAGAGTGCCGTCCCGCATCTGCGGCGGGCCTGCGCGATGGTGCTGGACCCGCGCACGCCCGACGAGCAGGTACTGCGCGCGTTTCTGCCCACCGTCACCATGTCGATGATCCGGTGGGACGAGCGGACCCAGACCGCGGTCATGCGCCGGGCCGCGGACGTGGCCCGGGCCGCCGGCGCGCTCATCCAGCTGGACAGCGCCCTGTACTGCACGGTGATGTCCGAGACGAACCTCGGCGAGCTGGCCGCCGCCGACGCCCTGCACGCGGAGGGGAACCAGATCCGGGCGGCGATCGGCGCCACCGACGACGTGTGGGCGATCTACCGGCACCCCGAACTCCTGGCCTGGCACGGCGACTCCGAGAACCTCGACGCCATCCTGCGGGGCTCGATGGAGGCGGGGACCTGGCTGGGCGCCGGCGCTGTCCAGTCGATCGCCCGCATCGGGATGACCGTGCTGGCCCTGAGCCGCGGCGACTACGCCACCGCCCGCGACCACTCTCACGCGCTGGTCGATCACGACGCGTACGGCATCCACTCCCGTCTCCTCCCTCACCTCGTCGAGGCGGCCGTACGCTGCGGCGACCGTGTCCTCGCCACGGCCACCCTTCAGACGCTCACCTCCCGGGCGACGGCCGCCGACACCCCGTGGGGGCTGGGGGTGCTGGCCCGCTGCCGGGCCCTGCTCGCTCCGGCGGACGAGGCCGAACCTCTCTACACCGAGGCGATCGATCTGCTGTCCGGCACCAGGGCCCGGTCCGACCTGGCGGTCGCCCACCTCCACTACGGCGAGTGGCTGCGCAGACGGAAGCGACGCAGGGACGCCCGCGAGCAACTCCGTACGGCAGTGGGGCTGTTCGACGCGATGGGCGCCACGGGCTTCTCCGCGCGCGCCGCCCAGGAACTGGCCGCCACCGGCGAACACCCCCGGCGCGGGCCGGCCGGGACGGCGAACGCGCTCACCCCGCAGGAGCTCACCGTCGCCCGCCTCGCGAAGGGCGGCGCGACCAACGCGGAGATCGCCGCCCAACTGTTCATCAGCGCGAGCACCGTCGACTACCACCTGCGGAAGATCTTCCGGAAGCTCGACGTGACGTCCCGGCGGCAGCTCGCCCAGGCCCCCGGGCTCTGATCCGGGGCCGGTCCCGGGTCACGACTACGCGCTCCACGGGATACGGAGCCCGCCGCGCCCGACGAGGCTCAGGGGGTCGGACAAGTCCCGCAGACGGGAGCACACCCCCATGCCATACGTCACCGCAGCGGACGGCGCGGAGATCTTCTACAAGGACTGGGGCCAGGGCCGCCCGGTCGTCCTGTGCCACGGCTGGCCGCTGAACTCGGACAGCTGGGAGGCCCAGCAGCTGTTCCTGGCCACCCACGGCTTCCGCGTCCTCGCGCACGACCGGCGCGGCCACGGCCGTTCCTCGCAGACCTGGCACGGCAACGAGATGAACACCTACGCCGACGACCTGGCCACCCTCATCGACACCCTCGACCTGCGGGACGTGACCCTCGTCGGCTTCTCCACCGGCGGCGGCGAGGTCGCCCGCTATGTGGGCCGGCACGGCACCGGGCGCGTCGCCCAGCTCGCGCTCGTGTCCGCCGTACCGCCGTTCATGCTGAAGACGGACGACAACCCGGGCGGGGTGCCGGGCGAGGTGTTCCACGCGATCCGGGCCGGTTCACTCGCCGACCGCTCGCAGCTGTACCGGGATCTGGCCGACGGGCCCTTCTTCGGCCACAACCGGCCCGGCGGACACGTCTCGCAGGGCATCCGGGACGCGTTCTGGCGGCAGAGCCTCCAGGCCGGGCACCGCAACGCCTACGAATGCGTCGCCGCCTTCTCCGCCACCGACTTCCGCGCCGACCTGGACGCCTTCGACGTGCCCACGCTCGTCGTGCACGGCGACGACGACCAGGTCGTGCCGATCGACGTCGGCGGCAGGGCGTCGGCGGCCCGCATCAAGTCGGCGACGCTCACGGTCTATGCGGGCGCGCCGCACGGCATCACGGACACGCACAAGGACCAACTGAGCGCCGATCTCCTCGACTTCCTCAACTCCTGACCCTTGGAAGGTATTTCGTGAGCATGCGCCTCAACCGCACCCTGGGCACGGTCCTCGCGAGCTGTGCCCTGGTCGTCGGCCTGACCGGCGCCGTCGCACACTCCTCCCCCGCACCCTCCTCGGCGGAGAGGACCGCCCCCAAGCCGACCGTCGTGCTCGTCCACGGTGTGTTCGCGGACGCGTCCGGCTGGAACTCCACCATCAAGTCGCTCCAGGACCTGGGCTATCCGGTGATCGCCCCGGCCAACCCGCTGCGCGATCTCGCGGGCGACTCGGCATACGTCTCCAGTGTCGTCAGGACCATCCCCGGCCCGGTGATCCTGGTCGGCCACTCGTACGGCGGCGAGGTCGTCACCAACGCCGCGCGCGGCAACGCCAACGTCAAGGCGCTGGTGTACGTGGCCGCGTTCGCGCCGGACCAGGGCGAGAGCGCGTTGCAGCTCGCCGAGAAGTTCCCCGGCAGCCAGTTGCCGGGCGCGCTGGTGGGCCGCCCGTACCCGGTCCCCGGCGGCGAGGACGGCATCGACGGCTACATCGACCCGGCGAAGTTCCACGACGTGTTCGCGCAGGACCTGCCGCACAACACCACCAGGCTGATGGCGGCGACCCAACGGCCGGGCAGCGTGGGCGGGTTGGGCGCCCCGAGCGGCGCTCCGGCCTGGAAGACCCTGCCGTCCTGGTACGTCATCCCGACCGCTGACCACGTCATCCCGCCGGCGGTGCAGCGCTTCATGGCCGAGCGGGCCAACAGCAAGGTCGTCGAGGCCAAGGGTGCCTCGCACGTCGTGATGATGTCCCGCACGGAGAGCGTCGTCCGCCAGATCCAGGCCGCCTACCGTGCCACCCGCTGAGGAGCACCGATGAGCACTCCCGACACCATCGTCCTGATCCACGGCTTCTGGGTCACGCCCCGCAGCTGGGAGCAGTGGATCGCCCACTACGAGAAGCGCGGCTACCGCGTCCTCGCGCCCGCCTACCCCGGCTTCGAGGTGGAGGTCGAGGCGCTCAACGCGGACCCGACGCCGATCGAGCAGGTCACGGTCCCGCAGATCGTCGAGAGCCTGGAGGCGGTCGTCCGCTCCCTGGACAAGCCGCCGATCCTCATCGGCCACTCCGCGGGCGGCGTCTTCGTGCAACTGCTGCTCGACCGGGGCCACGGCGCGGCGGGCGTGGCGGTCAACTCCGCGCCGACGGAGGGGGTCGCGGTGCTGCCGCTGACCCAGGTCAAGGCGGCCTTCCCGGTGCTGAAGAACCCGGCCAACCGGCACCGGGCGGTCGGCCTGACCTTCGAGCAGTGGCACTACGCGTTCACCAACACCTTTCCCGAGGAGGAGTCCAGGAGGCTGTACGAGCGCTACGCGGTCCCGGCGTCCGGCAGCATCTTCTTCGACAGCGCGCTGGCGACGCTGCGCCCGGGCCACCAGAGCACGTACGTCGACTACCACAACGACGACCGTGCGCCGCTGCTGTTCGTCGCGGGCGAGCTGGACCATCTGATGCCGCCCAAGGTGCAGCAGTCCAACGCCAAGCACTACAAGTCGAAGACGGTCACGGAGATCAAGGAGTACGCGGGTCGGCCGCATCTGCTGCCGGCCGCCCCGGGCTGGGAGGAGATCGCGGACGAGGCCCTGGAGTGGGCGGTCCGGCACGCGCGGTAGGACGCCGAGAGCCCGGGGCGTCCGGTCACCGGCCGCCCCGGGCATCCGAACCCCGGAGGGAACCCCGTATGACCGAGGCCCGCGTCACCCACATCGGCGGCCCGACCACGCTGATCGAGGCGGGCGGCTGGCGGCTGCTCACGGACCCGACGTTCGACCCGCCCGGCCGCCGCTACTCCTTCGGCTGGGGCACCTCGTCCGTGAAGACCTCGGGACCGGCCCTGGAAGCCGCCGAACTCCCTCCCCTGGACGCCGTGTTGCTCACCCATGACCACCACGGCGACAACCTCGACACGAAGGGCCGGGCCCTGTTGCCCAGGGTGGACGTCGTCCTGACGACACCGTCCGGGGCGCGCAGGCTCGGCGGCAACGCGCACGGCCTCGCCCCCTGGACGACGTACCGTCTGACGGCCGCGGGCCGCCCGGCGATCGAGGTCACGGCGACCCCGGCACGGCACGGACCGCCCCTCTCCCACCCGGTCGTCGGCGAGGTGACGGGCTTCGCCCTCCGCTGGGAGGGGCAGCGGCACGGCGTGCTGTGGATCTCCGGGGACACCGTCCTGTACGACGGTGTACGCGAGGTCGCCCACCGGCTGACCGTCGGTACAGCGCTCCTCCACCTGGGTGGTGTCCGTTTCCCGCTGACCGGTCCCCTGCGCTACACGATGACGGCGGCCCAAGCGGTGTCCCTGTGCGGCGAGTTGAGGCCCCGGACCGCGCTGCCCGTCCACTACGAGGGCTGGCGGCACTTCCAGGAGGGCCGCCGGTCGATCGAGGCGGAACTGGCCAAGGCACCGGCCGGCATCCGGGAACGGTTCCGCTGGCTGCCGATGGGAGCCCCGCTGGACCTCACCGTGTGACGACCAAGGTCCAGCGCCGGCTCACGCGTCCGGTGCGAAGGCACGGGCGACGGCGAGGCTGTCCTCGTACACGTGGTGGCGTACGACCAGGCCGTCCCGCACGGTCAGATGGAGGGCGAACCGGGCGCGGTAGGGGCGCCCGGTGGCTCGGGCCGTCTGCCGGATCTCGCCCAGGATCACCGCGTCGTCGCCGTCGACCAGGATGCGTTCGATCTCGGTGGCGGCCTCGCCGGGGACGTGGTGGGCGCCCAGGTCCCGGTAGTGGGCAGCGGCGTCGGCGCGGGTGGCGCGGTGCCGGATCCAGGGCGTGGAGGCGCGGCCGTGCTCGTCCTCCGGCCAGTTCAGCCGCCAGTCGGACTCCTCCGCGTACAGTTCCGCGATCCGCTCCGGGTCGCCCTCGCCGATCCGGGTCAGCAGGTCGTTCACGACGGTGGTCGTTGCGGATGTCATGGGTCGGCCTCTCCCTGTCGCTTTCGGGGTGCGCTGCGTCGGTCCGACTGTGGCCGAGTACTCCGGACGGGGCGATTACTTCGCGGGTAAGGCGATTCCGTACGCGCCCCGGATGAATAAACCCGGCCCGGGTGTCCACCCTCTTAAGGGACAGTCACACGCGACGAGACGACGGGACGTGAGCCATGCCTCTTGAGGGCGAGTACGAAGCCAGTCCGACCCAGTGGGTGCGGGAGCAGGTGGAGCTGTACGAGAGCTCCGGCGGCACCAAGGGAACGACCCTGATGGACACCGGTATGCCAGTGATCCTGCTGACTACCCGAGGTGCCCGCAGCGGCAAGATCCGCAGGACACCGCTGATGCGGGTGGAGCACGACGGCGTGTACGCGGTGGTCGCCTCGCTGGGCGGCGCCCCCAAGCACCCGGTCTGGTACTACAACGTCATCGCCGATCCGCACGTCGACCTCCAGGACGGGCCGGTGCGCCAGGACTTCGTCGCCCGTGAGGTGACCGGCAAGGAGAAGGCCACGTGGTGGGAGCGGGCGGTCGCCGCGTATCCCCCGTACGCCGACTACCAGAAGAAGACCGACCGCGAGATCCCCGTGTTCGTCCTCGATCCGGCCGACGGGAACTGATCCTCACCGGGGAAAAGAAAATCTGGTTCGGGGAGGCATGAAGCCTCCGCCCCCGGGCACCCGAGCGTCAGGCCCCGCCGCGCTCCCCCGTCGCGGCGGGGCTCTTCGCTGCCTCCTTCGCGTCCGCGTCGGTCACATCGAGGAAGATCTCGCCGCTCTCGGGGACCGAGCGGGCGAGGGCCCGCTTGATGCGTACGGCGACCTCCTCGACCCGCTCGCTGTCGAGGCCGGGCACGAGGTCGATCCGGACGGCCACCAGCGTGGAGTCGATCCCCATCTTCATGGTGAACACCGCTTCCACACTGTCGATCTCGGGCTGCGCCGTCAGCAGGGCGTGGACCCTGCGGCGCAGCTCCGGATCGGCGGCCTCGCCGACGAGCTGGGCGCGTGCGTCCGCGCCCAGCCAGTAGGCGACGCAGACGAGCAGCGCCCCGATGGCGAGCGAGGCGGACGCCTCCCACACGACCTGCCCGGTGGCCATGTGCAGCGCCATGCCCGCGAGGGCGAGCGTCACCCCGAGGACGGCGGTGCCGTCCTCGGCGATCACCGTCCGCAGGGCCGGGTCGCGCAGAGCGCCGGTACGGCCCTTGCCGCCGGCGCTTTCGCCGCGCGCCTGGTGGAGGGCCCGCAGCAGCGAGGCTCCCTCCGCGAGCAGCGCGATGCCGAGGACGGCCAGGCCCGCCACATAGCCGTCGAAGGACTCCTCCGTGCCGCCCCTGAGGGCCTCGATGCCCTGGTAGAAGGAGAAGCAACCGCCCATGACGAAGATGCCGACGGCCGCGAGCAGCGACCAGAAGAACCGTTCCTTGCCGTAGCCGAAGGGGTGCCGGTGGTCCGCGGGTCGGCGGCTGCGGCGCAGCGCGGCGAGCAGGAAGACCTCGTTGAAGCTGTCGGCCACGGAGTGCGCGGCCTCGGAGAGGAGGGCGGGCGACCCGGTGACCAGTCCGCCCGCGGCCTTGGCGACGGCGATCAGCAGGTTGGCGCCCAGCGCCACCAGCACGGTGAGGCGCGTCCGCCGGTCCGGGGACGCCATCAATGCTGCTTGGGCGCCGTCGGCGGGGTCAGACGGAGGGTGAAGGAGTGGCCGGCCGGGTCGGCGTATCCGCGCTCCTCGTGCGGCGCGCCGGCGTCGTTCGTCTCCAGCGGACGTCCGCCGAGCGCGACCACCTCGCGCTCCGCCGCGTCGAGGTCGGTCACCCGGAAGTCGAGGTGGGCCTGGAAGGAGTTCTCGGGCCGCGGCCAGCTCGGCGGCGTGATGTTGACGTCGCGGCGGAACGCCATCCGGATCCCCTCGGCGCCCCTGATCTCGACGCGGTTGGCGGTCGCGTCGGTCTCCTCGGCGTCCAGCAGCCCCTTGTAGAAGGCGGCGAGCATCTCGGGCTCCGCGCAGTCCAGCACCACGACGCCTGCTGTCACCAAGGTCATGCTTCCTCCGTACGGGGTCCGGGGCGGCGCCGTTCGCCGCTGCCCTGTACGGCCGGGTACCCCGCCCGCCGAAATCACACGGGCGGTGCGCCGCCGGACACGGTGAGCTGCGCGAGCCTGGTCGCCGCCGCAGTCAGGAAGAGGTCGAGCGCCGCCGGGTAGGAGCTGCGGCGGAAGGCGCCGCCTGACTACAGCCCGAGGCGCAGGGTCACCGACTGCGGCGCGAAGCCGTTGCGTTCGTAGAAACGTATCGCGTCCGTGTTGGCCGCATACGCGGTCACCTCGGCGTGCTCGGCACCCTGCTCGCCCGCCCACCGGACGAACGCCTCCACCAGCCGCGCCCCGGCCCTCGAACTCCGGCGGGCAGGGCGGACGTACACGCTGATCAGCGTGGCGGTCTTCACCGGCCGAACGGCCGTGGGCTCGGCGAGCGAGCCCATCAGGTGGCCGACCACCTCGCCGGCGTACTCCACGGCCAGCACCAGGCGCGCCGGATCCTCCAGTGCCGCCGCGAACGACGCGGCGGCATGCGCACGCGGCCAGTCGGCGTCGATGCTCGGATCACGGGTGCCGGCGTCCTCGGCGAACAGGCCGGTACTGGAGGCGACGAGTCCCGGAATGTCGTCGGCGCGGGCGGGGCGGACAGTGGCTGTCAGGTCATGGGTCGTGGATGCGGTCATGTTCGGGACGCTAACGGCAGGGTCTGACAACCCGGCCGACTTACTGGACACCTGTCCATGTATGCTGACCACCTGTCCATGATGGACACCTGTCCAAAAGTCTGATGTACCTGACATAGGAGTTTGCCGAGCATGGAGACGGTCGCGAACGTGCTGGTCGGTCTGGTGGCCGCGCTGCACGTGTACATCCTGGTGATGGAGATGTTCCTGTGGCAGCGCGAGCAGGGGCGCAAGTTCCACGGGTTCGACGCGGAGATGGCCCGCGCGACCGCCGCGATGGCCGCCAACCAGGGGCTCTACAACGGGTTTCTCGCGGCGGGCCTGGTCTGGGGACTGATCGCCGCCGACCCGACCGGGTTCAGGGCGCAGGTCTTCTTCCTCGCCTGCGTGATCGTGGCGGGCGTGTACGGGGCCGTGACCGCCAACCGGCGCATCCTGTTCGCCCAGGCACTGCCCGGCGCCCTGGCCCTGGCCGCCGTCCTCGTCGCGCGGTGATGCGCGGCGCGCCCGAGGACCCGCGGGCCGCCCGCACCCGGGCGAGGCTGCGCGAGGCCCTCCTGGAGGAGTGCGCCGAGCACCCGCTGGCGGAGGTCGGCGTCGCCGCGCTGGTGCGCCGGGCGGGGGTCGGCCGGGCCACCTTCTACGTCCACTATCCCGACCTGGAGGCGCTGGCCGTCGACGCCTGCGCCGATGTCGTACGGGAGGCCGTGGACGCCCTGCACGCCTGGCGCGGCCGGCCCGACCCGGTGGTCGCCCCGGCCGCGCTCGTGGAGTTCTTCGCGACCCTCGTCCCGCACACGGCGCTGTACCGGACGCTGCTGAGCCCGGGCGGCGGGGGTCCACTGGGCCAGGTACTGCACCGGGACCTGCGCGCACGCAGCCTCAGGGAGCGCCAACTCGCGGGCGCGGCGGACGCGCCCCTGGTCGCCTCGGCGGTGGCGGCCACCTTCGCGGGTGTCCTGGCGGACTGGCTGCACGGCCGGATCGAGGCCACGTCGGAGGAGATCGCCCACCAGTCCTGGCAGTTGCTGGTGGCGCTGCACCGCAGCAGGTAGCGCCGCCGGTTGTGCGGGGGTGGGGTGGGTTCAGTTGTGTCTGCGGGTCTGTGGGGGCTGGTCGCGCAGTTCCCCGCGCCCCTATCGGGCGCGGGTGCGCGCCCCCGAAATCTTCGGCTAGCCGAAGGTGAGTACCGGCTTGATTGTCTTGCCGGCGCTCATGTCGCGTACGGCCTGGTCGATGTCGGCGAAGGGGTAGGTGCTGATCAGGCGGTGCAGGGGGAGGCGGCCGTCCTTGACCAGTTCGACCAGGGCCGGGATGAAGGTCTGGGTCTCGGCGTCGCCGAGGGTGAGGCCGACGATGCGCTTGCCGCCGAGCATCCCGTTGACGTCCAGGGCGACTTCGGTGCCGAAGGGCGGGGCGCCGACCACGACGAGGGTGCCCCGCTGGGCGAGGGCGTCGACGCCCTGGCGGAGTACCGCGACGTTGCCGGTGGTCTCCACGACACCGTCGGCGCCCTGGCCGCCCGTGATCTTCGCGACGGCCTCGCCGAGGTCGGCCTCGCCCGCGGTGATCGTATGGGTGGCGCCCAACTCCTTGGCCAGGGACAGGCGTTCGCCGACCCGGTCGACGGCGATGATCGTGGTCGCCGGGGTCAGTGCGGCGGCCATGACCGCGGAGAGGCCCACGGCTCCGGCGCCGAGGACGAGGACCGTGCTGCCCATGCCCGGCTTCAGGACGTTCCAGACGGCCCCGACACCCGTCTGGACGCCGCAGCCCAGCGGGGCGATGGACTCCAGCGGTACGTCCGGGTCGACCTTGACCAGACTGCGCTGGTCGACCAACGCGCGCTCGGCGAAGGACGACTGGCCGAAGAAGTGGCCGCCGAGCTCCGTGCCGTCGCGGCTGATCGTGGCGGTGCCGTCGGCCCGCCGGCCCCCGAGGAGGTTCAGCGGCAACCAGGCGACGCAGTACGCGGGGTGTCCGTCACGGCAGTTGCGGCAGCCGCCGCAGGAGGTGAAGGACAGGACGACATGGTCGCCGGGCTCGATGCCGGTGACGGCCGAGCCGACCGCCTCGACGACGCCCGCGCCCTCGTGCCCCAGAACTCCGGGGAGCGGGAAGGGCAGTCCGCCGCTCGCCACGCCGAGGTCCGTGTGACACAGGCCTGTCGCGACCAGGCGTACGAGGGCCTCGGTGGGCGCGGGGTCGGCCAGTTGTACGTCGGAGAGGGTGAAGGGGGCGCCGCCGGACTCGACGACCGCGGCGCGGGTGGTGATGGACATCGTGAACTCCCTTGATGAGCTGACGCGTTGACGAATCGACTGGCGCGCTCAGTCGAGCGAGACGACGACGGACTTGACCTTGGTGTAGGCGGCGAGGGCCTCGGGCCCGTACTCGCGGCCGAAGCCGGAGTCCTTGACGCCGCCGAAGGGGATCGCGGGGTCGAGCATCGCCCAGTCGTTGATCCAGACGATGCCCGCCTGGAGCCGGTCGGCGACCCGGTGGGCACGGGCCAGGTTGGTGGTCTGGACGCCCGAAGCCAGGCCGTACGGCGTGGAGTTGGCGAGCTGGACCGCCTCGTCCTCGGAATCGAAGGGCTGGACGGTCAGGACCGGACCGAAGATCTCCTCCTGGACGACCCGGGAGTCGTTGGCCAGGTCGGCGATCACCGTGGGCTTGTAGTAGTAGCCGCCGTCCAGGTCGAGCCGCTCGCCGCCGCAGACGATCCGGGCGCCTTCCTTGCGGGCCAGCGCCACGTACTCCTCGACCTTGCGCAGGTGCTTCTCCCCCGCCATCGGACCGACCACGGTCTCGGGCAGGCGCGGGTCGCCGACCGGCACCCCGGGCACCGCGTCGGCGAGGATGCCGATCAGGGTCTCGTACACCGGGCGCGCGACCAGCAGTCGCGGGCCGCCCATGCAGAACTGGCCGGTGTTGAAGACGAAGCCCTTGATGACCGCGCCGACCGCCTTCTCGACGTCGGCGTCCTCGAAGACGATGTGCGCCGCGTTGCCGCCCAGCTCCATCGTGACCGGCTTGAGCGCCTCGCCCGCGGCGCTCGCCACGTGGCGACCGATCGCGGTGGAGCCGGTGAACGCGATCTTGTCGACGCCTGGGTGCCGCAGCAGCGCCTCGCCGGCCACCGGGCCGGTGCCGGTGACGACGTTGACGACGCCGTCCGGGACACCCGCCTCCTGGAGCAGCTTGGCCATGTAGAGGGCGCTGAGCGGGGTCTCGTCGGCGGGCTTGTGCACCACCGTGTTGCCGGCGGCCAGCGCCGGGCCCAGCTTCGAGCCGGCCAGGATCAGCGGGAAGTTGAAGGGGGTGATCGCGGCGACGACGCCGATGGCCTCGCGCTTGGTGTAGGCAAGGGCGTTGTGGGCCGTCTCGCGGGTCGCGCCGTCCAGGGAGAAGGCGAGGGCGGCGAAGTACTCGTAGTCGTTGGCCGCGTTGGTCACGTCGACGGCGTGGCACAGGCTGATCGGCTTGCCCACGTCGAGGCTCTCCAGCCTCGCGATCTCGTCCGCGTTCTCCCGGATGAGCTGGGCGACGCGGTTCAGTATCCGGCCGCGCTCGCGTCCGGTCGTCGCGGCCCACGGGCCGCTGTCGAAGGCCTCCCGCGCGGCGCGTACGGCCGCGTCCACGTCGGTCGCGGACGCTTCCGCGACGGTCGTGAGGACCGTGCCCCTGGACGGGTCGACCACCTCGGTACGTGCTCCGTCCGCCGCCTCGCGCCACTGTCCTCCGATGAACAGTCGCCCGGGTTCGATCTCGAAGGTGGTCATCACCACTCCTCAGCCTCATTGCCAAAGATTTCAATCAACAGGATTCCTGTTGGTCCGCAGTCTGATTACAGACAGGTTTCCTGTCAATGCTCTAGTCTGAATCCATGGTCAGCACCAAGGCACCCCCCTCACTGCTCTACATGGTCAAGCAGGTGGAGCTCGTTGTGCGCTCCCATCTGGACGACCTGGTCAGACCGGCCGGTATCACTGCACTCCAGTACACCGCGCTGACCGTCCTGGAGCGACACGACGGCCTCTCCGCGGCCCAGCTCGCCCGCGACTCGTTCGTCACCGCGCAGTCCATCGCCGACCTCGTACGGTCCCTGGAGAACCGCGGGCTCGTGCGCCGGGAGCGGAATCCGCGCAATCGCAGGGAGCTGCTGATCCTGCTGACCGACTCCGGCCGCGAGCTCCTCGACCACGTCGCCGAGCCCGTCCGGGAGCTGGAGGAGCGCATGATCCGCGACCTCACGTCACACCAGTCAGACCAGTTCCGCCAGGCACTGTCCAAAGCCTGGCACGCGCTGTCGTAGTCCCGCCACGCACATCACATGAAGACATGCGCGGGACACGCATTGATTTCGAAGACATATGTCAATCGAACATGCTCAAATTCACTCCAACGAGGGTAACTTGCAGGGCGGGGACTTCAGTTGCGCTCACCTGAGGCCCGGCAGCACGTCTAGGCTCACCGCACGACGTCACCCGGACCTTGGTGACCGGCGAGCCCCGCCACCACAGCAGCCGGTTGGAGGCGATGTCGTAGTGCAGCAGGATCCTGCACCACCCACCCGGCATCTGAGTGTCCGCGAGGACCGTGGCCACACAGTCCTCGCGTTCCACGGCGAGATCGACATCGCCGCTGCCGTCGAGATCATCCCGCACCTGGACGCGGCGACCGGCCGCCCGGAGGCCCGGGTCGTGATCGACCTGACGGACGTCGAGTTCTTCGACTGCTCAGGTCTGCGCCTGCTGTACCGCGCCCGGCACCGGCTGCTCGCCCACGACGGCAGCCTCCTTCTGGTCTGCACGCATCCGCTCACGCTGCGCGTCCTCAAGGTCACCGGACTGGCCCGGGTGCTGCCCCCGGCGGCGTCACTGGACGCGGCCCTGGACCAGCCCGAGACCGCGTCCGGCACGTTATGACCCCACCGGCCACCGCATACGGAACATCTGCTTCAGGATCTTCGTGACCTGACCCGCGCCCACCGTCCGGCCGCCCTCCCGGATGGCGAACTTCAGGCCCTCCTCCATGCCGATCGGCTGGACCAACCGCACATGCATGGTGGTGTTGTCGCCCGGCATGACCATCTCGGTGCCCTTCGGCACTTCCTGTCTATTCGCTCCAGGTCGCGCCGAACAGGGCGGGCGCTGACGGAGTTGACGCCGACACGGTCGTATGATCACCCCGGTTCCTCCGGACTTCATGCACCTGACCGCTGCTGACCTCTGTTCGCCGTCACCGGTCGGCAGGTCCGACAGACGGCGGGCCCTCGCCTTTGCCTCCGGCGAATGTCCCGATCCGTCAACAGAGCGGTCTGGCAGGGCATTTGGTGGGCATTCGGTTCAGTACGTAGGAAGAAGGAGGTCCGTCGTCATGACGACGTCCATCAAGGCCGTGCGACGCCTGCCCGTCTGGGCGAAGGTGCTGAGTGCCGTGGTGCTGGTGTTCGTGCTGCTGCTGGCCGGGCTCCGGCTCGCGGTTCTGCCGGGGCTGGGGGACATCTTCGGCGAGGAGACGCACGACCGTTCGGGTCCCGCGCTCCTCGAATCCATCCAGGACATGAGCCGTTACGACGCGGCGTCCGGCAACTTCCAGGTCGTCGTGGACCTGGAGAAGGACACCAAGTACCTGCCCGACGCGATCAAGGGCACCCGCGTGCTCTATGTCGGGGCGGGCACCGTCGAGGCCTATGTCGATCTCGGCAAGGTCGCGAAGAACAACGTGACGGTCAACGAGGACCGCACGTCCGCGACGCTCCGGCTGCCGCACGCGGCACTCGGAAAGCCCGCGCTGGACCCCGACCGTTCCTACGCCGTCTCCAAGCAGCGCGGGATCTTCGACCGGATCACCGACTTGTTCTCCGACAACCCGAACAACGAACAGGCCGTCCAGCAGACGGCTGTCCGGCACATCGGCGACGCGGCGAAGGAGAGCGGCCTGACCGCGCGCGCAGAGGAGAACACCACCGACATGCTGCGGGGCCTGCTCGGCTCCCTCGGCTTCACGGAGGTGACCGTCACGTACGGCACGTGAGAGAGTCCGTGCTGCCCGGGTCCCGGGATCCGGGCAGCACGGAGCGGAATCTCCCGGCTCGATCGGGGGTAACTGCCATGCCACGGGGATCAGTTGAAGACCGGAGGACCTTGATGGCCCGATCAGCTCCGCGCTCTCTCGCCGCGCTGCGTCTGCGTGCCGCGAAAGCCGCGAGCAAGCCGCCCGAGACCCCACCGAAGTCCGCACCCAAGTCCCCGCCCAAGTCCTCCTCGAAAGCTTCGAAGGCCTCGAAGAACCCGAAGGCCTCGAAGATTCCCAAGGCCCCGCCGAAGGCATCCCCCGCACCTCCCGAGAAGACCTCGCCGAAGCGCCGCCCGTTCGCCTTCCTGGCCCGGCTGCTGACGGTGCTGTGCGCCTTCCTGTTCATGGTGGCGTTCGCCGTGATCCTGGCCCGGCTCACCCTTGAGCCGTCCCCGGCGTCAGCGGCGCTGACCCACACCAACCTCCGCCCGGGCCGCTCGCTGCGCGCCTACCTGGACCAGCCGGAAATGCGGGACGCCATCCGGCAGATCGGCGGAAACCTGCTGCTCGGCGTGCCCTTCGGCATCCTGGTGCCCGTCATCGCACCCCGGGCGCGGGGAGTGCTGCGGGTACTGTTCCTGACCGCCACCGTCATGCTCATGGTCGAACTGGCCCAGGGCACGCTGATCAACGGGCGCGCCTTCGACATCGACGACGTCATCCTCAACACCACGGGCGCGCTGATCGGTTACCTGTTCCTCGGCCGACGGCTGAGCCGCGCGGTGCACGTACGCGAGCGACGGCCGTAGCCCACCGGCCGGCCGGTCCGCCGGGGACCGGCTACCTCCTCGTCCAGGTGAGCTTGTCGCCGCCGACCCAGCGGATCACGTCCGGATCGTCGAGATCGTGGACCGTGATCCCGGCCGCGGCGGCAACCATCAGGACATCGGTGAGCACCCTCGCCGCCCCGGCCACCTCACCGTCGATCGACACGATGCGGAACGGCGGCACGCCCGGCTGCACCCCGAGCACCATGATCCGCGGGTGGGAGATGTAAGGGCTCGCACTTTCGGTCATACCTAGAGCGTAGAGCGAATCCGGCCATCATGTACCGGCCACCGGACCGCTCCGGAACAGTCATCTCCGTCCCCCGTGGTGCGGGCCCGCCGAGCCCGCGCGACGCTGGAGACGGAGGTGACCATGGCCATGGATCCCGGCGAGGCGCTGGACCGGATCGCCTTCCTGCTGGAGCGCTCCCTGGCCCCCACCTATCGCGTACGTGCGTTCCGTACCGCGATCGACGTGCTGGCGGCGCTGCCCCCGGACGAGGTGAGACAGCGGGCCACCGACAGGACCCTGGAGTCCCTCAAGGGCATCGGCCCGAAGACCGCCCAGGTGGTGCGGGAGGCGCTGGCCGGGGAGGTGCCCGGCTACCTGGAGAAGCTGGAGCGCGAGCAAGGTGCGGCCTCGCCAGCGCAGGGCGGGGAGCAGCTGCGGGCGCTGCTGCGCGGGGACTGCCATCTGCACTCCGACTGGTCCGACGGCGGCAGCCCGATCGAGGAGATGGGCCGCACGGCGGCGCGGCTCGGACACGAGTGGGCGGTGCTCACCGACCACTCCCCGCGCCTCACGGTGGCCCGGGGCCTGTCCCCCGAGCGGCTGCGCGAGCAGCTGGCGGTGATCGAGGAACTCAACGCGGCCTGGGCGCCGTTCCGGCTGCTCACCGGCATCGAGTGCGACATCCTCGACGACGGCTCCCTGGACCAGGAGCCGGACCTCCTGGACCTGCTGGACGTCGTCGTGGTGTCCGTGCACTCCAAGCTGCGCATGGACGCGCGCTCGATGACCCGCCGGATGGTGGCCGCCGTACGCGATCCGCACTCGGACGTGCTCGGGCACTGCACGGGGCGGCTGCTCGTCGGGCGGGAGCCCCGGGGCGGGGGTGGCGGGCGGGGCGAGCGGGGTGGGGGTCGCGCGCGGCCGGAGTCGGAGTTCGACGCGGAGGCGGTGTTCGCCGCCTGCGCCGAGACGGGCACGGCCGTGGAGATCAACAGCCGTCCGGAGCGGCTCGACCCGCCGCGCCGGCTGCTGCGGCAGGCCGTGGCGGCGGGCACGCTGTTCTCGATCGACACCGACGCGCACGCGCCCGGCCAGCTGGCCTGGCAGATCCTCGGCTGCGCCCGCGCCGAGGAGTGCGGTGTACCGGCCGAGCGGGTGGTCACCACCTGGCCGGTGGACGACCTGCTGGCCTGGACACGGGAGCGCGAGCTGCCGCCCGGTCTCGGGGTCGGTGGGGGCGGGGCTTGACTTCGAGCGCGCTCCAGTTCGTAGCGTGCCGTACATGACCACCGCACAGCACAAGACCGGCTCGGGCTTCGACGCCCGGAGCACCGCCGACGACGTCCTCGCGGGCATCGACCTCTCCGGAAAGCTCGCGCTCGTCACGGGCGGCTACTCGGGCCTCGGCCTGGAGACCACCCGCGCGCTCACCAAAGCGGGCGCGCGGGTCGTCGTGCCCGCCCGCCGTCCGGAGCACGCACGGGAGGCGCTGGCCGGCATCGAGGGCGCCGAGGTGGACGCCCTCGACCTCGGCGACCTGGACAGCGTGCGCGCCTTCGCCGACCGCTTCCTCGCCTCCGGCCGCACCCTCGACCTGGTGATCGACAACGCCGGGATCATGGCCTGCCCCGAGACACGGGTCGGCCCCGGGTGGGAGGCCCAGTTCGCGACGAACCACCTCGGCCACTTCGCCCTCGTCAACCGGCTGTGGCCGGCCATCGAGCCGGGCGGCGCCCGCGTCGTCTCCGTCTCCTCCCGCGGCCACCACTTCTCCGGCATCCGCTGGGACGACGTCAACTGGCAGCGCGGGTACGACAAGTGGGAGGCGTACGGCCAGGCGAAGACAGCGAACGTCCTGTTCGCCGTCCACCTGGACAGGCTCGGCCAGGACTCGGGCGTACGCGCCTTCTCCCTGCACCCCGGCGCCATCTTCACCCCGCTCCAGCGCCACATCCCCATCGCCGAGCAGATCGAGCGCGGGTGGCGGGACGCCGAGGGCAACGCGCTGGACCTGGAGGGCTTCAAGACGCCCGAGCAGGGTGCGGCCACCCAGGTGTGGGCCGCGACCTCCCCGCAGCTGGCCGGCATGGGCGGCGTCTA
Source organism: Streptomyces sp. NPDC020898 (assembly GCF_044333925.1). Classification (NCBI taxonomy): domain Bacteria; kingdom Bacillati; phylum Actinomycetota; class Actinomycetes; order Kitasatosporales; family Streptomycetaceae; genus Streptomyces; species Streptomyces sp. NPDC020898. The sequence continues at coordinate 481,441 of NZ_JBIRRV010000006.1, read as the reverse complement.
CTGCGAGGACTGCGACGTCGCGGAGCCGGCCGCTCCGGGCGACGAGCGCAGTGGTGTACGGGACTATGCAATCGATGCCGGGCAGGCGGCGCGGCTCTGGGAACTGTCGGGGCGGCTCACGGGGGTCGATGTGTTCGCGGCGTAGCGCCCCGCGGGAAGGGCGGTTCTTTGGCTGCGGGCCCGGTGGGGGCTGGTCGCGCAGTTCCCCGCGCCCCTTTCGGGGCGCTGTCACGCGCCCGATTTCACCGCGAGCACGGTCTTGCGTCGAGTTCGCTGGGGCCGTACAGCGCCGCAGGAGCTCCTGTCGTCAGGGCCCAATAGCGGTCGCCGTACGACCAGTGCCACCACTCTGTGGGGTAGTTGACGAGGCCGGCCTCGGTCAGTGCCTTGCTCAGGATCTCGCGGTGGGTGCGGGCCTCGGGGCCGATGTTGTGCGCGTGGGTGTAGCAGGCGCCCTCGCTGTCCTCGGGGTTGGCGTTCATGGCGGTACCCAGGTCGAGTTCGCGGCCGTCGGCGTCGGCGAGGGTCAGGTCGACGGCGGCACCCGCGCTGTGCGGGGCGATCTCGGGCGGGGAGACGTAGCGGCTGGCGGCGGCGCGGAGCCGGTCCTCGGGCCAGTCCGGGTGCTGGGCGCTCAGTTCGGCGGAGTACTTCTCGAAGTACCGGCGTTGCAGGGCGGGCGGCCGGTACCCCTCGACGAACAGCAGCCGCATCCCGTCGGGGAGCAGCGTCTGTGCTGCGAGCAGCCGGTCGAGGACGCCCTGCCGCAGGTGGAACTGAGCGCCACCGGAGGCCCGTTGCTGGCGGTCGTCGGTGAGCAGGGTGCCACGCACCTCCACGAGCCGGTCTCCGCACTCCTCGACGGGTACGGCGGCCACCTTCGGGTCGGACATCAGGATGATCTCGCTCATGACACGATGATCTCCCCTCGCCGGACCGGACAAGGTCCCCTAGGGGCGGTGCGCGGGCGGAAGATCTTCCAGCGCGGCCACGAGCGCGGGACCGACCACCTTCCGCACCCAGCCCTCGCGCTCCTCCCCCACCGCCCGTGGGACCGTCTCCGCGAGCATGATCAGGTACAGGTACACGCGGTACAGAGCGAGCCGGCGGCCGGCCGCCTCGTCGAACTCGGCCTGCCCTCCCGCCTTCTGATAGCCCGTCAGAAACGCGTCGTCGCCCCTGATGTCCCCCAGCAGAGCCAGCGACACGAAGTCGGCCACCGGATCGCCCCAGAGCATGCGCTCACCGTCGATGAGGCCGCCGATGCGGGGCGTCCGAGTCGAGCGGTCCACCAGGATGTTCCCGTCCCAGAGGTCGAAGTGGACCAGCCGGGGAACGGTGACCTCGTCGAGGACGTCGTAGGCCGCCCGGGCGGTACGGGCCACCTCGTCCGCCGGAACCGGCAGCCATGCCTCGTAGCGAAGGGCGTCGTCGAGCACGGCGTCGAGCATCGCCGAGAAGGCCGTACGCCAGTCGGGAGCGAGGGGGCCCAGGGCGCCGGAGGGGTAGCCGAAGCCGGGGCCGGTGACCTGGTGCAGGCGTGCCACCAGGCCGCCCAGCTCACCCCTCAGCAGCGCCCGCTCGGCACCGGTCACCGAGTCGTCCCACGGGTCGCCGGGGCACGCCGTCATCAGCAGGTGACCGTCCCCGACGACCACGACACTCGGCGCCGGTACGCCGACCGTGCCGGCGTGCCGGTAGAACTCCGCCTCGGAAACGAGCAGTCGGCCCTCGTAACGCAGCCCGGGGACCGTGTCCGGCGGCGGGACCTTCAGGACGTACCGGCTCCCGTCGACCAGCCGAAGCTCCTCGACGACGTTGTACGTTCCGCCGGTGAGCGGACGGCAGCCGGCGAGGCCGTCCGGTGACAGCCCTGCCGATGCGAGGACCTCCCTGGCCCGCTCCCACGAATCGGTCACCCGTCTGCCCCTTCCCGGGCTGATCCAGCCCCGTCCGGCCTCGTCCGGCCGCGTACACGTCCTCGGCACAACGCCCGGCGTGCGGTCCCGGTACAGGGTACGGAACGCGTCCCGTACCCCCGGGGCCATTTTCGAGCCCCCGCGCAGACATGCACGCGCCGAACTGGTCGCCCGCGCCTACGCGTTCGGTGTGCCCGTCCGGGACTCCGGGGAGCAGGCGGTGCCCGCGCCCTCCGGGGCGCCGAACCGGGCGAGGCAGTGCCACACCTTTTTCAGGGCCTGGAGTTCATGACGGCCAGTGCGGGCCGCGTCGCCGATGATCCGTGGGTCGAGCCGGCCGTTCTCGGCGATCCGGGCGCCGAGTTCGACGCACTCCGGTCCCCGGTAGTCGGCGTGGCGGCGCAACTCCCGTACGGAGAGCCGGTATCCGGGGTGCCATTCGAGCGGTACGGGCAGGGCGCGGGCCGCGTCCTCCACCGGGGTTCCGCGATAGCTCGCGTCGAGGACCAGCGCCTCGATGTCCCGGGCGAGTGCTACGGGGCCGTGCACCTGGGCCTCGATGTAGTCGTCGAGCGCGTCCCGGTCGTCCGCCTCGGCGAGGGCGACGAGGGACATGCCGGCGGCCACCCCGAAGTGGGTGGGTTCGGCCGCGCTGTCCGGGTAGCAGAACGTGGCCCGTGCGAGGGCGGCGCCGGTCAGCCGTAAGTGCGAGGAGCCGAACCTCGGGGCGGCGCCGACGACTTGGCGGCGGAAGTTCAACGCGCCGTACACCGGGCGCTGGTGGGCGGGCGCGCTGTCGTAGGCCCCCGCGAACATCCGGCTCTCCCAGCGCCAGCGGTCGCCGCCGGGGTGGGCGGTGAGCCCGCCGTTGCTGGTACCGGTGACGAACTGCGAGCAGTAGGCGCCGTCCTGGGCCAGCGCCTTCAGCAGAGGCAGATCACCGGCTCTCCGGTCGGGGTGGAAGTTCAGGGTCACCCGGAGGCCGGCGGCGAGGGCCGGGCCGGCGGAGAGGCCGGCGACGTGGATGAGGGCCTTGGTGTGGGGGGAACGAAGGCCGCCCCTGAGGTCTTCCGCCATGCGAACCAGGAGATCACCGGGCGGGCTCGGAGATCCACAACTTATTGGCCAACAAGCCCCCTCCCTCGGGGAAACATCCCTGATCACGTGAGGAATACCTCCCTCCGCGGCTCACCCGGTTCCGGACTTCCGTGAGTACGCTCGGGGCGCCTGTGGGAAGGGGGCGTGCGCGCGCATGCGAGTGGTACCTGGTGAGTGGACGGCGTCCGTCGTCCGGTTCGTGCGACGGCACCGCGAGCCCGTGGTCGTCCAGACGCTGCGGTCGGCGGCCGCCGCGACGATCGCGTACGTCGTCGCGCTCCGCGTCAGTCCGGAGGCCGCGCCGCTCACCGCTCCGCTGACCGCGCTGCTGGTCGTCCAGGTGACCCTCTACGCGACGATCACCACTGGCATACGCCGGGTGAACTCGGTGGTCGCCGGGGTCGTCATCGCGATCGGCTTCAGTGTGCTGGTGGGGCTGACCTGGTGGAGCCTGGCGCTGCTCATCCTCGCCTCGCTGGTGGTGGGCCATCTGGTGCGGGTCAGCGAGTTCGTGCCCGAGGTGGCGATCAGCGCGATGCTGGTGCTGGGGGTCACCCGGGTCGGCGACACCGCGTGGGCGCGGGTCCTGGAGACCGTGATCGGCGCGGTCGTCGGGCTCGCGTTCAACCTGCTGTTCGCGCCCCCGGTGTGGGTGGTCGCGGCCGGTGAGTCCATCGAGGGTCTGGCCCGCCGGGTACGGCAGTTGATGCTGCGCATGGGTGAGGAGGCCGCGGGCCGCACTCCCGTGGACCACGCGACCGCGCGGCTGCACGAGGCGCGCCGGCTCGACCACGACATCGTCGAGGTGGACGCGGCGCTGAAGCAGGCCGAGGACAGTCTGCGTCTCAATCCGCGTGTCCGGGAGGGCCTGTTGCACCGGGTGGTGCTGCGTACCGGCCTGGACACCCTGGAGATCTGCACGGTCGTCCTGCGTGTCCTCGCCCGCAGCCTGACCGACCTGGCGAAGGAACGGGACCCGGAGCCGCTGTTCGCCCCGGAGACGGGGGCCGCGCTGGAGCGGCTGCTGTCCGAGATCGCCGACGCCGTGGTCAGTTTCGCGGTCCTGGTCACCACCGACGTCAGTGTCAGCGCCGAGTCGGCGGAGGCCCGGCTCACCACCGAACTGCGGGCCGCGACGGCCACCCGCGACAAGCTGGCGCAGCTGCTCCTGGCGGAGATCCAGCAGGACGCGGCGCAGTGGCAGCTGCACGGGGCCGTCCTGACCGAGGTCAACCGCATCCTCGACGAGCTGGACACCGAGCACCGTTCACGGCGGCTGCTGGAGGAGCTGGACCGCTGCAGCCGGGAGGAGCGCGAGCTGATGCCCCGGCTGACCCGGCTGCGGAAGTACGTGCGGGGGGCCGGCAGGAACCGCAGGGCGGTCTCACGTCGTTCTATGTGACGAAGTCACATAGGACAGGACTAGTGACCAGCGACGGTTGAGGGGGATTGCGCATGGGTGACTCCGGTGTGCGGATCGACGGAAACACGCTGCGGCTGCCCGGCGGTGTGTCCGTACGGTTCGTGCGGACCCTGCGGCTGCCGGAGACGGGTACGCATCCGCTGCCGCCGGGGCTCGGCGAGTTCCCGGTCCGCCGGGTCGCCGACTACCCGGACACCGTGCCGGAGGCCTGGCGGGCGCGCGGTGGTGTGCTGCTGCCGGTGTATCTGCGCGAGGCGATGTGGCTGAGTTTCGCGGGGACAACGCAGCCCGCCGCGTTGCAGGTGGGCGTGGGCAAGGTGTGCGCGGTGTCGGGCGAGCCGTGGAGCGACCGGCTGTCGCAGAAGCCGCAGAACTACGTGGTGCTGCCGCGTCAGCCCTGGCTGGACGGCATCAACTCCGGCAAGGGCACGGTCCGCCAGTTCGTGGCGGTGCCGCTCGGGCTGGGCGCGACCGTCGAGGGCCAGGTCACCGGCAAGGAGGTGTGGGGCGGCGTACAGCTGCGGTCGTTCCCGCTGAACGACGCGGAGCTGGCGAAGTGGCGTGAGGAGGAGCGCCGCCGGGCGGAGCGGGCGCGGGCGGCGCCCCGGTCGGCCGGCGGCTACGGCGGGGCCGTACCGATGGCTCCCATGGCGATGGCGGCGCCCCCGGCGCCCGGCGCCACGGCGGGTCCGCAGCGGCGCCGGGCGCCGGGCGCCGGGGGTGCCGCCATGGGGCTCGGCGTCGGCGGTTCGATGCGTCAGGAGGTCTACCGGGACGACCGGCCGCTCACGGCGTGGGCCGAGCACCCCGCCGGACGCGTGTTCGTGCATCTGGTGACACCGCCCGAGTGGCGCCGCATCACCGGCGAGGCCCCGCCCCCGTCACCGGTGGACCGCGCGGCCTACACGCGGGCGGGCCTGCCCTGGTTCGACTATTTCGACCAGGACGCCGAGGACCTGGCCCCCACGGACCCGCTGACGGCCGTGCAGCCCGTCGGCGACTGGCTCGGGGACGACCACGAGCCCTGGCAGACGCCGACGCCGGGCCAGGTGAAGCCGCTGACCGGGAAGCCGGTGGAGGACGGGGACTGGTAGCGCGCAGGGGCTTACCGGCACAGTCGCGCGCATTGCAGCCCGCGCAACGCGCATTGCCGCTCTTGCACGTGCCGGGTGATCCGCGTCAGAGTTGCTGTCACGGCTGATCGCGGCCGAGGCAACCGAGACCCGGGGTGCAGGTATGAGCGGTGGTACGGAACCGGCGCGAGGCGCGCGCGGCGGCTGGAGCAGGCGCCGGTTCGTGGGCGCGGCGGCGGGCACGGCCGCGACGGCGACCGTCCCGGCGAGGGCGATGGCGGCCACCCCGTTGGATCGGGCCGCCACCCCGGAGGAGCCTGCCGCCACCCCGGAGTCACCCGCGGCAGAAGCCCCTCGGCCCGCCGCTCCCCGCCCCCTCTTCCTCGGCACCTACACCTCCGTCGAGGGCGGCGGCACCGGCATCGGCCTGGCGTCCTACGACCCGGTCTCGGGCCGTATCACCCGCGCCGGAACCCTCACGGGTGTCGGCGACCCGTCCTACCTCGCCGCGCATCCCGACGGCCGCACCCTGTACGCCGTGAACGAGCGTCAGGACGGCGGTGTGACGGCGGTCCGGCTCGGCGGCCGGGGCGAGGTGCTCGGCACGCGCGGCACCGGCGGCGCGGGGCCGTGTCATCTGTCCGTGCATCCGAGCGGGCGGTGGCTGCTCAGCGCCAACTACGGCTCCGGCAGCGTGGCGGTGCACCCCATCGACGCCTCGGGCGCGCTGGGCGAGCGCACCGATCTGGTCACGCATTCCAGCCCGGCACCCGGGCCGGGTCAACAGGGCCCGCACGCCCATCAGTTCGTCACCAGTCCCGACGGCGGCCATGTCCTGGGGGTCGATCTGGGCACGGACACGGTCTACACGTACCAGCTGGATCTCGCACGCGGCACACTCACCGAGGTGTCACGCGCGCAGACCCGGCCGGGCGCGGGTCCGCGCCATCTCACCTTCCACCCGGGCGGCCGGTACGCGTATCTCGCCAACGAGGTCGACAACACGGTCGCGGTCTGTGCCTACTCCCCCGGCAGCGGGCGGCTGACCATCGGGGAGGCGCAGTCCACGGGGACGGGTACGGGCACGAGTTACCCGGCCCAGCTGGTGGTGACCGCGGACGGGCGGTACGCGTATCTGGCGAACCGCGGCCACAACAGCCTGACGCGGTACGCCGTGGAGGCGGACGGGGCCCGTCTCCGACTCCTCGACACCGTGCCCGTCGCCGGTGACTTCCCGCGCCACGTCGCCCTCTCGCCGTACGGGAACCTGCTGTTCGCGGCGAACCAGCGGTCGAGCACGGTCAGCGTCTTCCACGTCGACCGCGCGAGCGGTGAACTACGGCTCGCGGGCGAGCCGTTCGCGTCACCCGTCGTCGTCTGTGCGCTGCCGCTGTAGCGCACGGGGGCAGGAGGCGGCGCTGGCCTGGGTGAGAAGGATGTGCATGCGCTCGGTGAGCTGCGCCACGGTGTCGGCGGGCTGGTGGAAGGCCAGCCGTACGTCGCCGTGGGCGCGGGCGCGTTCGATGCGCAGGGTGAGTCCGTGGCGGTCGACGGCGACCGGCTGGACCTTGACGGCGCCGTGCAGGCTGTCGGGTTCGACGAGGCGGGTGAGGCGCTCGACGGCGTCGCCGTGGCAGTCGGCGAGGTGGGTCAGCAGCCCCGCCTCGGCCGTGGCCAGCGGATCGGGCACGGCGGCGGCGAACTCGTCGAGGTCGACCACGGTGGCACCGGAGCCCTGGCGCAGCACCACGCGCGTCGGCCGGAACGCCAGCCGCTCGCCCTCGACGGAGAACCAGCCGGCCATCCACAGCCGGGCGCGGATCCGGTTGCGTACGGGGACGGGCGAGACGTCGGCGAACTCGAGCACGGCAGACGGCTCGCCGCGTGGGGCGCAGACGGCGGCGGCGAGCAGCGTGCTGTCGGCCGGCACGTCCAGGATCACCCGGCCGTCCTCGCCGACGGTGTGCGCGCCGACGAACTCCTCGCGCCCGCCGTCCGCGGTCACCGCGCAGGACCAAGCGGCCGCGAGCACCGAACGCGCACGTTCCGCCGCGGCGGGCGCGGCCGTCCAGGTCGGACTGTCACCCATCCCAAACCTCCTTAGGTAAGCCTTGCCTAACCTATCGAAGATCTGGGTGTACGCCAACCACCTCTCACGATCCTGTGCGGTATCTGTTTCCCCGGCGGGCTTCGTTCAGGGCGCGAGGGTGCCGAGCAGAGCCCGCGCACACAGGTCCCTTACCTGTTCACGGGACAGGTCCGAGCCGCGCAGCCACTCCAGGCACACGGCCGTCGTGAACGCCAGCCAGCCGCGGACGGCGAGCCGCAGCTCAGGCCGTTCGTCGGACAGCCGCCCGAACTCCGGGTCGGCCGCGATCGCTTCGAGGATCTGGCGCTCCTGCGCGCCCAGCGCCCGCTGGTAGACCTTCCGTACGGCCTGGTCGCCGGACGCGTCGGCCCGGTGGAAGGCTCGGTAGCCGTGCGCGTGCTCCTCGACGTACGCCAGGAAGGCGTCGAGGTTCGCGTCGAGCTGCTCCCGTGCGGGGATGCCGGGCACGGCCGCCGTCATCCGCAGCATGCGCTCGCTCTCGCGTTCCACGACCGCCGCGAAGAAGTCCCGCTTGGTCGGGAAGTAGTGGTACAGCAGCCCGCGCGAGACACCGGCGATCTCGGCGACCTGCTCGATCCACACCTCGTCGTACGGGCTCTCCGAGAACAGGCCGGCCCCGACCGCCAGAAGCTGCTCCCGCCGCTCACCGGTACTGAGCCGACGGCGCGTACGCTCCCCCTCTTTCGCGGTCATGCCCGCACCTTACTTGACGTCGGTTCAACACCGGGACCAGACTGACGGCGCTATTGAACCCACGTACAACAAGCTCAACGCGCCGCCGGATCAAGGGAGATGGCGTCATGGCCGAGACAGCGACCCAGGCTGCGCAGCCCCGGGGATTCCGCAGCGCCGAGCTCGGCTGGCCCGAGTTGGACCGGATTCCGCATCCGCCGCACCGGATTCCGCTGCTCGGTGACCTGGTCGGCGTCAATCCGCGTACCCCTCTTCAGGACTCGATGCGCGCCGGGCTCCGGCTGGGGCCGATCTTCCGGCGCAGGGCGTTCGGCAAGGAGATCGTGTTCGTGTGGGGCGCGGACCTCACCGCGGATCTGGCGGACGAGACGCGCTTCGCCAAGCACGTGGGCCTGGGGGTGGCCAACCTGCGCCCGATCGCCGGGGACGGGCTGTTCACGGCGTACAACCACGAGCCCAACTGGCAGCTGGCGCACGATGTCCTCGCCCCCGGTTTCAGCCGCGAGGCGATGGAGGGCTACCACCCGATGATGCTGGCCGTGGCCGGGCGGCTCACGGACCACTGGGACCGGGAACTGACGGCGGGCCGGGCGGTGGACGTGCCCGGCGACATGACGAAGCTGACCCTGGAGACGATCGCGCGCACCGGCTTCGGCCACGACTTCGGCTCCTTCGAACGCACCCACCCGCACCCCTTCGTGACGGCGATGGTCGGCGCCCTGAACCACGCGCAGTACCTGAACGTCGTCCCCGAGCCCCTCGCCCCGCTGCTGCTGCGCCGGGCGACGCGCCGCAACGAGGCGGCCATGGCATACCTGAACCGGACAGTCGACGAGGTCGTACGGGCCCGCCGGACGTCCGGTGGCAAGGGGACCGGCGACAGCGGCGGCGACCTGCTCGACCGGATGCTCGACACCGCTCACCCGGAGACCGGCGAACGCCTCTCGCCCGAGAACGTGCGCCGGCAGGTGCTCACCTTCCTCATCGCGGGCCATGAGACGACGTCCGGCGCGCTCTCCTTCGCCCTGCACTACCTCTCCCAGCACCCGGAGAGCGCCGCCCGCGCCCGCGCCGAGGTGGACCGCGTCTGGGGCGGGGCGGCCGTCCCCGGCTACGACCAGGTCGCCAAGCTGCGGTACGTGCGCCGGGTGCTCGACGAGTCGCTGCGGCTGTGGCCGACAGCACCGGCCTTCGCCCGCGAGGCCCGCCACGACACCGTGCTCGGCGGCGAGCATCCGATGCGCGAGGGCGCCTGGACCCTGGTCCTCGCGCCGCTGCTGCACCGCGACCCGGCGGTCTGGGGCGCCGACGCCGACCGCTTCGACCCGGACCGCTTCGACGCGGCGGCGGTGCGCTCCCGCCCCGCCCACACGTTCAAGCCCTGGGGCACCGGGGCCCGGGCCTGTATCGGCCGTCAGTTCGCCCTGCACGAGGCGACCTTGGTCCTGGGCCTGCTCCTGCGCCGTTACGACCTCAAGCCCGACCCCGACTACCGGCTGCGGGTGGCGGAACGGCTGACGGTGATGCCGGAGGGGCTGCGGCTGCACCTCGAACGGCGGTCCCCGGGCGAGGAGTTGACCTCTGACTGAGCTGTCACCTCACAGATGAATTTCCTGGCGTGTCGGGGTCTCCACATACAGAGGAAAACAACCTCCGCTACTACTGAGGCAGACCCTTGAATCGCGGGAGAGACCATGTGCACTCACCAGCCTTCGTGCCCGACCGTCGACAGCCCCGACCACGACGCCGCAGTCATCGTCGTGGCCCACCCCGAGCAGGGCTGGAACCTGCTCTGCAACGGCACCATCGTCTTCGACGACACCGGTGAACTCCTGCCGGACGGGCGGGCCGTGGGCCCGCTGCGCGGCCTCGGCTCGCTGGCCGTCGCCGCCTGAGTCACCGGCGTCGTCACACCTCGTCACGCGTCAGGGCCAGCAGCCGGTCGAGCACCCGGGGGCCGCTCGCCCGCACCCCGTCGTGCTCGAACTCGTCCGTCACCCAGGTCCGCAGCCCACGGATCGCCCGCGCGGTCTCCAGCGCCTGCTCCGTGTCGACGTACATGTCGTCGTGGTAGACGGCCGCGGCGACCGGGACCTCGTTGGCGGCGAGCCGGGACCGGTCGTACAGGGACGGCCAGTCCGTGCGGGCGGCGAGGAGTTCGGCGGTCTCGCGCAGGGGGCGCAGAGCCGGGTCGTGGTCGAACATCCAGGGATGGACCGACTCGCCGGTGAACAGCAACGGCCCGTCCCCCGCAAGGGTCTTGCCCGCGTCGAACTGCGGGAACTCGGCCCGTATCCGCTCGGCCGACCAGGCGGTGGGGCGGCTGTCCTGGCCGTAGATGGCCTCGTGGACGAGGGCGTACAGCGGATGCGCGGCGTACGAGAGAAGCCCCTGGACCTCCTCCTGGAACGCGTCGGACAGGGCCGGGCCCTGCGGGGTGCGGACGAAGGCGTCCTCCAGGAGGTAGTGCAGCCGGTGGCTGCCCTCGCTGCCGCCGAGGAGGATGCCGAGGGACTGGAAGGCCTCGACGGTCAGGCGGTAGCCGCTCGGCAGGACCGGCTCGTGACCGCTCACGTACTCGGCGATCCGCCGCGCCCGTTCGACGTCCTGCGGGTAACGCGCGTAGTGCGCGGCGACCTTGCGTTCGATACGGGGGTAGGCGGCCCGGTAGACGTCGTCCGCGTGGCCGTCGAGCGACGGCAGGCCACCGGTGATCAGGGCGGCGGCCAGGCCCTCGGGGGCCGTCGACAGATAGTGCACCGCGCAGAAGCCGCCGAAGCTCTGGCCGAGCAGCGTCCAGGGGGCGCCGCCGGTCACCGCCGGGCGGATGGACTCGCAGTCCCGGACGATCGAGTCCGCGCGGAAGTGGGCCAGATAGGCGGCCTGTTCGGCGGGCCCGCCGCGCAGCGGCAGCGTCTGGCGGTTGGCGGGCGTGGAGGCGCCGGTGCCGCGCTGGTCGAGGAGAAGCACGCGGTACTCCTCCAGAGCGCGGCCGAGCCAGGCCTGCGAGCCGACGAAACGATTCGCTCCGAAGCCCGGACCGCCCTGGAGGTAGAGCAGCCACGGCAGGTCGTCCCGGTTCGCCTCGCTGCTCGCGACGACCTCGCGGGCGTACAGCTCGATGGTCTCGCCCCCGGGATCGCCGTGGTCCAGGGGCACGGTGAAACGGCGGTCGGTGAGGACGACTCCGGGCTGGCGGTAGTTGACGGTCAACGGGGCTCCTGTGGCTGCTGGGTTCCGGGCGGCCCCAGTTCAGCACATGCCCGGGGCGCCGCCGAGCCCCGGGATCACGCACACCTACTGAACGTGGGATCAGTCCGGGGTCAGCGCGCCGACAGGCTGGAGCGCCGGACCACCAGTTCCGGCTGGAGCACGACCCTGCGGTGGGCGTGCCTCCTCGGGCCGGCCTCCGCCTCGGTCTCCGTCTCCTCCAGGAGGAGTTCCGCGGCCAAGGCGCCCATGGTCACGGCGGGCTGGCGTACGGAGGTGAGCGGAACGGCCGCGGCGGCGGCGAACTCGATGTCGTCGTAGCCGACGATCGCGAGGTCGTCGGGGACACCGACACCGGCCGCGTACATGGCCTGCAGGACGCCGAGGGCGAGCAGGTCGTTGGCGCAGAAGACGGCGGTGGGGCGGTCGGCGAGGCCCAGGAGGCGGGCGCCCGCGTCCCGGCCCGCGGCCACGTCGAGCCGCTCGGTGGGCAGCTCGCGCAGGGCCGTGGGACTGAGGCCGGCCTCGGCGAGGGCGTTCTGGGCGCCCGTGCGGCGGTCGCGCACCTGGTTGAAGCCGGGCGGGCCGCTGACGTACGCGATGGAGCGGTGACCGGCGTCGATGAGATGGCGTACGGCCAGCGCGCCGCCCGCCACGTCGTCCACGGACACCGAGCACTCGGTGGTGCCCTCGGCGACCCGGTCGACCAGGACGAACGGGATGCCGTGCCGGCGGAACGACTCGATGTTGCGGCCCGTCGCGTCGGCCGGGGTGAGCAGCACACCGCGCACCCGCTGTTCGGCGAAGAGCGAGAGGTAGTCGGCCTCCTCCCCGGCGCTCTGCGCGCTGTTGCAGACCATCACGCCGAGCCCGGCGTCGCGCGCGGCCCGCTCGGCACCGCGCGCCACGTCCACGAAGAAGGGGTTGCCCATGTCGAGGACGAGCAGCCCCATGATGCGGCTGCGCCCGGCGCGCAGCTGACGGGCGGACTCGCTGCGGACGTATCCGAGCCGGTCGATCGCGGACAGCACACGGGCCCGGGTCTCGGTGGCGACCGAGTCCGGGCGGTTGATGACGTTCGAGACAGTGCCGACGGAGACTCCGGCAGCACGGGCGACGTCCTTGATACCCACCGACTGGGCCATCAGGCGGGGACCTCCAGAGAAACAAGCGGTGGCGGGCAGGCCATTAGATTACTTGCGTTTCGTAGGCCTGCCCGACCTGGACTAATCCGTTCACGCGGGAAGCCTGAAGTCGACCACATGGAGCGCCGAGGGAGTCGTACCGCTCGACTTCTCCTGGTAGAGCACGGACAGGACGTTCTCCTGGGCGATCCGCGTCTCGTCGACCACGACCTCACCGAAGGCGTTCAGGCCGCTGCCGTCGAACAGCACCGCCCAGTCGGTGTAGCCGGAGGACTTCGAGGCGCCGGCTATCCGCCCGAAGGGGAAGATCGCGTAGGCGTTGTCGTACTTGTCGAGGACCAGCCTGGTGCGCTGGCTCGAGTTGAGCGGGACCGGGATCTCGGTCTTCTGCCAGGTGCCGGCGGAGTTCTTGCGCACGTGGAAGGCGCGTCCGTTGGCGGTGCGGTTGGTGACGTAGTTGGTGGTGCACTGGCCGAAGCGCCCGGGTACGTAGCTGATGATCGCGTGCGGCAGACCGGCCGAGTCGGTGAACTGGCTCTCCTGGTTCATCAGGGAGTGGTCCGGGTTCAGCGGGTCGACCACCAGGCCGCTGTCCGTGACGGCGACCTTGTCGGAGGCGCCGGTGGTGCCGACGAGGGTGCCCGCGTTGTTGCGCCAGGTGCGGCCCCGGTCGTCGGAGTAGACGTAACCGGTGTCGTGGTTGGTGATGCCGCCGCCGTTGCACATCACGGCGCCGTTCTGCTCGCGCCAGGTGAAGAACGAGTGCAGGCGGCCGTTCTTGTCGTAGTCGATGCCGTGCAGGTACATGTTGCGGACCGTCGACGAGCCGTGCTCGCTGGTGTACGTGCCGGTCGAGCTGGACCACTCGCCGAGGTTGGTCCAGGAGGTGCCGTTGTACTCGGCGATGGCGTTGCGGCCGTTGCCGGAGATGCCGACGCGGTAGCTGAGCTGGAGCTTGCCGTCGGGCATCGAGACGAACTGCGGGTACGTGAACTGCGAGGTGAGCGCGAGTCCGTCGAGGGTGGACTGCGGGGCGCCGAAGCGGCTCGTGGTCCAGCTCAGCCCAGCGGGGTTGTCCATGAGCCCGGCCACCGACTTCACGTAGGTGAAGCCGTCGCTGTGGGAGTCCATGTTGAGGTGGAGGCGGCCGTCGACCTTGGAGACGCCCATGGAGATGACGTTGTGGGAGTCGTTGTACCGGAGGGTGTGCCCGACCTTGACGGTCGCCCAGGTGCTGCCGCCGAGGACGCGGCGGCCCACGACGGCGTTGCGGTCGGCGGTGTACCAGACGGCGTACTGGTAGCCCTTGTAGGTCAGCAGGCCGTTCTTCTGGAACGAGTTGTTGTTCACCAGGCCGTCGTAGGAGACGAAGAAGATGGCCTGGCTGTCCAGCGTGGTGTTGCCGGTCTGGGTGACCGAGGGGCCGGGGTCGGCGGCGCGGGCACTGCCGACGGCGAAAACGGGGGTCACCACGGCACCGGCGAGGGCGGCGCCCAGCAACGTACGTCTTTTCATCTCGGGGACTCCGTTGTCTTGCGAAATGAGGGGAGCGATGGGGAGTAACAAGGGGAGAGGGATGAGCGGGTGGGGTGATCAGGCGAGGTGGAACACCTCGGTGAGGGGCTTCATGGCCTCGTCGGGGCGGGCGCCGTCCAGCGACTCGAAGAACGGCGCCATCTCCGCCTGCCAACGGGCGTTGATCTCGGCGGCTTCCATGCCGGCCTGGGCGGCGGCGAAGTCCTCGGTCTCCAAGTAGCCGACCAGCAGGCCGTCTTCGCGCAGGAAGAGCGAGTAGTTGTGCCAGCCGGTGGCCGAGAGTGCGTCGAGCATCTCGGGCCACACGGCGGCGTGCCGCTCGCGGTACTCGTCGAGGCGGTCCGCCCTGACCTTCAGCAGAAAGCACACACGTTGCATCAACAGCCCCCAGGAATCAGAAGTTGAACTGGTCGATGTTCTTGGCGTCGAACACGGTCGGCTTGCCGAGGCTGATCACGCCGTCCTTGCCGATCGTGTACTCACCCATGGCGCCGGCCTTGAAGGTCTCGCCCTCCTTGCCGGTGATCTGGCCGGAGACCAGCGCGACGGCGGTGTACGCGGCCAGCTCGCCGAGCTTCGCCGGGTCCCACAGCTCGAAGCCCTCGACGGTGCCGTTCTTGACGTACTTGCGCATGTCGTTGGGGGTGCCGAGGCCGGTCAGCTTGACCTTGCCCTTGTACTTCGAGCCGGACAGGTACTGGGCGGCGGCCTTGATGCCGACCGTGGTCGGGGAGATGATCCCCTTCAGGTTCGGGTACTCCTGGAGGAGGCCCTGGGTCTGCTGGAAGGACTGCTGGGCGTCGTCGTTGCCGTAGGCGACCTTGACGAGCTTCATGTCCTTGTACTTCGGGTCCTCCAGCTCCTTCTTCATGAAGTCGATCCACACGTTCTGGTTCGTCGCGGTCTGCGCGGCGGACAGGATCGCGATCTCGCCCTTGTAGCCGATCTGCTCGGCGAGCAGCTGGACCTCGGTGCGGCCGAGGTCCTCGGCGCTGGCCTGCGAGACGAAGGCGTTACGACAGTCGGTGTTGGTGTCCGAGTCGTAGGTGACGACCTTGATGTCGTTCTTCATGGCCTGCTTGAGCGCCGTGCACAGCGCGCCCGGGTCCTGCGCGGACACGGCCATCGCGTCGACCTGCTGCTGGGTGAGCGTGTTGACGTACGACACCTGCCCGGAGGTGTCGGTCGCGCTGCTGGGGCCGACCTCCTTGTAGCTGGAGCCCAGCGTCTTCAACGCGGCCTCGCCGCCCTTGTCGGCGGAGGTGAAGTACGGGTTGTTGACCGCCTTGGGCAGGAACCCGACGGTCAGGCCCTTCTTGGTGGCCGCGTTCGGGTCGGCCTGGCCGGTCGCGGCCGCCGAGGCGCCCTCGTCCTTGACGTCGTTCTTGGTGGTGCCACCACAGGCGGTCAGCGCCAGAGCGAGCGAGGTGCCGGCGGCGAGGGCCGCGGAGGCCCGGCGGATCGATGACTTACGCATGAGGGTTCCTTACAAATGAGGGTGAGTGAACGTGCCCCGATAGGGGCGCGGGGAACTGCGCGACCAGCCACATCGGACCGGCAGCTTTCAAACGGCCCTTCTACGTCAACCTTTGCGACGCCCTGGCCAGTGAGACCTGCCGCGCCACTCGGGGACCGAGCACGGACAGCACCAGCAGGACACCGGTGACGACGATCTGTGATTGAGCCGAAACATCCTGAAGGCTCATCACGTTCTGGAGCGCACCGAGCAGGAACACCCCGGCGATGGCGCCACCGAGCGTGCCCTTGCCCCCGTCGAAGTCGATGCCACCGAGCAACACGGCGGCGATGACGGAGAGTTCGAGCCCGGTCGCGTTGTCATAGCGAGCACTGGCGTAATGCAGCGCCCAGAAGATCCCGGTGAGCGAGGCCGTGAGACCCGTCACCGCGAACAGGATCAGCTTCTGCCGCTTGACGCGGATGCCCGCGAAGCGGGCGGCCTCCTCATTCGCACCGATCGCGAAGAGCGACCGGCCGAACGGGGTGGCGTGCAGCGCGACCACGGCGATCGCGAGCAGCACGAGGAAGGGGAAGAGGGCGTACGGGATGAAGGTGTCCCCGATGCGTCCGGCCGCGAAGTCCAGGTACTGGGTGGGGAAGTCGGTCACCGCGTCGGAGCCGAGCACGATCTGTGCGATGCCCCGGTAGGCGGCCATGGTGCCGATGGTGACGGCGAGCGAGGGCAGCCCGAGCCGGGTGACGAGCAGCCCGTTGATCAGCCCGCAGACGACACCCAGGAGCAGACAGATCGGGATGATCACCTCGATCGTCATGCCCTGGTTCCACAGGGCGCCCATCACCGCACCGGACAGCCCGGCCGTCGAGGCGACCGAGAGGTCGATCTCGCCGGAGACCACAAGGAGGGTCATGGGGAGCGCGATGAGCGCGATCGGGAGGGTGTTGCCGATCAGGAAGGACAGGTTGAGGCCGTTGCCGAACCCGTCCACGGTCCCGAAGGACAGCAGCAGGACGACGATGAGGAGGGCGCCGACGACCGTATCCCAGCGGATCGCGCGCGCGAATGACGAGTCAGCCATGGCGGGCGTTCCTCTTCTTCAGTGCGGACGCCACGCGCAGGGCGACGATCCGGTCGACCGCGATGGCGAGGATGAGCAGGATGCCGTTGATGGCCATGACCCACACCGAGCTGACGCCGAGGGCGGGCAGCACGCTGTTGATGGAGGTCAGCAGCAGCGCGCCGAGCGCGGCCCCGTAGACGCTGCCGGAGCCGCCGGTGAAGACCACCCCGCCGACCACGACCGCGCTGACGACGGTGAGTTCGTAGCCGTTGCCGGTGCTGGAGTCGACGTTGCCGAACCGCGCGAGGTAGAGGGCGCCGGCCAGACCGGCGAGCCCGCCGCAGAAGGTGTACGCGGCGAGGATCCGCTTGCGCACCGGGATACCGGCGAGCCGGGCGGCCTCGGGGTTGGAGCCGAGCGCGTACAGCTCACGGCCGCTGCCGAAGTGCCTGAGGTAGTAGGCGGTGGCGATGAGCACGGCGAGCGCGATCAGTGCGAGATAGGGCACCGCCGTGATGCCGCTGGACCCGAAGTCGACGAATCCGTCCGGGAGGTCGGCCGCCGTGATCTGCCGGGAGCCGACCCAGATGGAGTCGATGCCGCGGATGATGTAGAGCGTGCCGAGGGTGACGACGAGCGCCGGCACCTGCCCGAAGCTGACGAGCAGCCCGTTCAGCAGCCCGAAGCCGATACCGAGAAGTATCGCCAGGAAGACGGCCACGACGGGGTTTCCGCCGTCCTGGAGGTAGAGGCCGGCGGCGAAGGCGCTGATGCCCAGCGTGGAGCCGACCGACAGGTCGACGTTGCGGGTGATGACCACCAGCGACTGGCCGGTGGCGACCAGCACCAGGATCGTCGCGTTCAGCAGCAGGTCCTTGATGCCCTGTTCGGACAGGAACTCGCTGTTGCCCGCCTGGGTGATACCGATCATCACCAGGAAGACGAGCAGGATGGCGAGTTCGCGCATCTTGAACACGCGGTCGACCAACCGGGTGCCGCTCGACTTGGGCACCTCTGCGGCGGGGGCGGGGTTGGGAGCGGTCACCGTCATGCGGCGGCCCTCCCGGTGGCTGCGGCCATCACCGTTTCCTCGGTTGCTTCGGAGCGCGGGATCTCGGCGGCGAGGCGGCCCTCGTACATCACGAGCACGCGGTCGGCCATACCGAGAATCTCGGGCAGGTCGGAGGAGATCATCAGGACGGCCACACCGTCGGCGGCCAGCTCGCTGAGCAGGCGGTGCACCTCGGCCTTCGTGCCGACGTCGATGCCACGGGTGGGTTCGTCGACGATCAGCACCCTGGGGCCGGTGGCGAGCCACTTGGCCAGGACGACCTTCTGCTGGTTGCCGCCGGACAGCGTGTTGACGGTGTCGGCGATGCGGGCGTACTTCACCTGGAGCTTGAGGGCCCAGTCGAGGGAACGGCTGCGCTCGGCGCCCCGGTCCATGAGGCCGGCCTTGACGGTCGTCCGCAGTCCGGTGAGGCCGATGTTCCGCTCGATGGACATGTCCATCACGAGACCCTGGGCGCGCCGGTCCTCGGGGACGAGGGCGAGCCCGGCGGCCATGGCCGTGGAGGGGGCGCCGTTCGTCAGCACCGTGCCGTCCACCTCGACCTCGCCGGCGTCCCACCGGTCGATGCCGAAGACGGCGCGGGCCACCTCCGTACGCCCGGCGCCGACGAGTCCGGCGAGACCGACGATCTCGCCGTGCCGCACCTCGAAGGAGACGTCGGTGAAGACGCCCTCGCGGGTCAGCCGGCGCACGCTGAGCGCGACCTCGCCGGCCTGCACGTCCTGCTTCGGGTAGAGCTCTTCGAGATCGCGGCCGACCATGCGGCGTACGAGATCGTCCTCGGTCATACCGTCGATCGGCTCGCTGGCGATCCAGGCGCCGTCGCGCAGCGTCGTGACCCGGTGGCAGATCTGGAAGATCTCCTCCAGCCGGTGCGAGATGAACAGCACGGCGGCGCCCTGCTCGCGCAGCGTGCGGACGACACCGAAGAGGCGGGCCACCTCGCTGCCGGTGAGGGCCGCGGTCGGCTCGTCCATGATCAGGACGCGGGCGTCGAAGGAGAGCGCCTTGGCGATCTCGACGATCTGCTGGTCCGCGATGGACAGGCCGCGTGCGGGGCGGTCGGGGTCGAGTTCGACGCCGAGTCGCTGCATCAGGGCGGCGGTCGCCGCGTGGGTGGCCTTGTGGTCGATACGGCCGAGGGCGCGCCGGGGCTGGCGGCCCATGAAGATGTTCTCGGCGATCGACAGGTCAGGAAAGAGCGTGGGCTCCTGGTAGATCACGGCGATACCCGCGTCACGGGCGTCGCCGGGGCCGTGGAAGACGACGGGTGCGCCGTCGAGCAGCACCTGACCGGTGTCCGGTCGGTGCACTCCGGCGAGCGTCTTGATGAGGGTCGACTTGCCGGCGCCGTTCTCTCCGGCGAGTGCGTGCACTTCGCCGGGGAACAGCTCCATGGAGACGTCCCGCAGGGCACGCACCGCGCCGAAGGACTTCGAAATGTCCTTGAGCGCCAGCACAGGGGCTGGCCCCGGGTCGGACGGGTGGGTCATGAGGGCTCCTCGACGACGCCGGTGGGACTGGCCTCACGACGTCGTGAAAGGTTTCAACTGGGTTGCCGGGACGTTAGGCATGGGAGGCATGTCACGTCAATGGGTCCGTGTCGAAATTCTTTCGATAATTGAAGGTCACAGGCAAGTCACGGTAGCCCGAAGCGGTCGGGGGACTTGACACCTCCCCGGGAGGCTCATAGCTTCCCGTTCTGAATCGTTTCATCACACCGTCGTTCCGCGTGCTGTTTCCCAGCAGTCGTTCCGACCCGATGTCACAGGAGTCCTGAAGTGACCGAGCTCAGCGCGGTGAAGGCCGCTCTCAAGACCCAGGCCATCGAAACGCCGTCGTGGGCGTATGGGAACTCCGGAACCCGCTTCAAGGTGTTCGCGCAGCCCGGCGTCCCCCGTGACCCCTTCGAAAAACTGGACGATGCCGCTCAGGTGCACGCCCTCACCGGTGTCGCGCCGACCGTGGCCATGCACATTCCGTGGGACAAGGTCGACGACTATGCGGCCCTGGCCAAGTACGCCCAGGAGCGCGGCCTGAAGCTGGGCGCGATCAACTCCAACACCTTCCAGGACGACGACTACAAGCTCGGCAGCATCTGTCACCCGGACGCGGTGGTGCGGCGCAAGGCGCTCGGCCATCTGCTCGAATGCGTCGACATCATGGATGCCACGGGGTCCAAGGACCTGAAGCTGTGGTTCGCCGACGGGACCAACTATCCCGGCCAGGACGACATCCGTGAGCGGCAGGACCGGCTCTCCGAGGCTCTGGCCGCGGTGTACGAGCGGCTGGGCGACGACCAGCGGATGCTCCTGGAGTACAAGTTCTTCGAGCCGGCCTTCTACACGACCGACGTCCCGGACTGGGGCACGGCGTACGCCCACTGCCTCAAGCTCGGCCCGAAGGCACAGGTCGTGGTCGACACCGGGCACCACGCCCCCGGTACCAACATCGAGTTCATCGTCGCCACGCTGCTGCGGGAGGGGAAGCTCGGCGCGTTCGACTTCAACTCGCGGTTCTACGCGGACGACGACCTGATGGTCGGCTCGGCGGACCCCTTCCAGCTGTTCCGGATCATGTACGAGGTGATCCGGGGCGGGGGGTTCGTGCCCGAGGTGGCGTTCATGCTGGACCAGTGCCACAACATCGAGGCGAAGATTCCGGCGATCATCCGGTCGGTGATGAATGTCCAGGAGGCGACGGGTAAGGCACTCCTTGTTGACAAGGACGCGTTGGCTGTTGCTCAGCGGTCCGGGGACGTCCTTGCCGCCAACGCGGTGTTGATGGACGCGTACAACACGGATGTCCGGCCGTTGCTGGCGGAGGTTCGCGAGGAGATGGGGTTGGATGCCGACCCGATCGCGGCGTATCACCGGTCCGGGTGGGCTTCGAAGATCGCGGCTGAGCGGGTTGGTGGGGAGCAGGCGGGGTGGGGGGCGTAGGTCCCCTGGGTTCCGTCTGCCTGGTTCGGTTCGGTGCAGGCTGCCGGTCCGTTGTGGCTTGTCGCGCAGTTCCCCGCGCCCCTGAAGAAGGGGCGCTCCTCTCACCCTCTCTCAAAATCGTCACGTAAGGATTGATCACGTCATGGCAACCCATCCTGAAGCCGCTGCTCTCATTGCTCGGTCTCGTCGGCTTGGTGCTGACGCCCGTAATACGAACTACGCGGGTGGCAATACGTCCGCCAAGGGGACCGACACCGATCCCGTCACCGGTGGTGATGTCGAGCTGATGTGGGTGAAGGGGTCCGGGGGTGACCTGGGCACCCTGACCGAGGGTGGGCTCGCCGTGCTGCGGCTGGACCGGCTGCACGCGCTCAAGGGTGTGTATCCGGGCGTGGAGCGTGAGGACGAGATGGTCGCCGCGTTCGACTACTGCCTGCACGGCAAGGGCGGGGCGGCTCCCTCGATCGACACCGCCATGCACGGGCTCGTCGACGCCGCGCACGTGGATCATCTGCACCCCGACTCCGGTATCGCGCTGGCCTGCGCGGCCGACGGGGAGAAGCTGACCGCAGAGTGTTTCGGGGACGCCGTGGTGTGGGTGCCGTGGCGGCGGCCCGGGTTCCAGCTCGGGCTGGACATCGCCGCCGTCAAGGCCGCCAACCCGCAGGCCATCGGGTGCATCCTCGGTGGGCACGGGATCACCGCCTGGGGTGACACCGCCGAGGAGTGCGAGCGCAACTCGCTGCACATCATCCGTACCGCCGAGGCGTTCCTCGCCGAGCGTGGCAAGGCGGAGCCGTTCGGCCCCGTGATCGAGGGGTACGCCCCTCTGGAGTCGGCGGAGCGCCGGGAGCGGGCCGCCGCGCTCGCCCCCTACGTCCGGGCCATCGCCTCGCAGGACAAGCCGCAGGTCGGGCACTTCACCGACGCGGACGTCGTGCTGGACTTCGTTTCGCGTGCCGAGCACCCTCGGCTGGCGGCCCTCGGTACCTCCTGCCCGGACCACTTCCTGCGGACCAAGGTCAGGCCGCTCGTCCTCGATCTGCCGGCGTCCGCCCCCCTCGACGAGGCGATCGCGCGGCTGAAGGAGCTGCACGCCGAGTACCGCGAGGAGTACGCCGCCTATTACGGGCGCAACGCGCTGCCCGACTCCCCCGCGATGCGCGGCGCCGACCCGGCGATCGTGCTCGTCCCGGGTGTCGGCATGTTCTCGTTCGGCAAGGACAAGCAGACCGCGCGGGTCGCCGGCGAGTTCTATGTGAACGCGATCAACGTGATGCACGGCGCCGAGGCGGTCTCGACGTACGCGCCGATCGAGGAGTCGGAGAAGTTCCGCATCGAGTACTGGGCCCTTGAGGAGGCCAAGCTCCAGCGGATGCCCAAGCCGAAGGCGCTGGCCACCCGGGTCGCTCTCGTCACCGGCGCGGGCAGCGGGATCGGCAAGGCCATCGCCGAGCGGCTGGTCGCCGAGGGCGCCTGTGTCGTCGTCGCCGATCTCAACGCGGAGAACGCCCAGGCTGTGGCCGAGGAGCTCGGTGGCCCGGACAAGGCCGTCGCCGTCACCGTGGACGTCACGTCCGAGGAGCAGATCGCCGAGGCGTTCCGGGCGGCCCTGCTGGCCTTCGGCGGGGTGGACCTCGTCGTCAACAACGCGGGGATCTCCATCTCCAAGCCGCTGCTGGAGACCTCGGCGCGCGACTGGGACCTGCAGCACGACATCATGGCGCGCGGTTCGTTCCTCGTCTCACGCGAGGCCGCGCGGGTCATGATCGCCCAGGAGCTGGGCGGCGACGTCGTCTACATCGCCTCCAAGAACGCCGTCTTCGCCGGCCCGAACAACATCGCCTACTCCGCCACCAAGGCCGACCAGGCGCATCAGGTGCGGCTGCTCGCCGCCGAGCTGGGCGAGCACGGCATCCGGGTCAACGGCATCAACCCCGACGGCGTCGTGCGCGGCTCCGGGATCTTCGCGGCCGGCTGGGGCGCCCAGCGTGCGGCGACCTACGGGATCGAGGAGGAGAAGCTCGGCGAGTTCTACGCCCAGCGGACCATCCTCAAGCGCGAGGTGCTGCCCGACCACGTCGCCAACGCCGTGTTCGCGCTGACCGGCGGCGAGCTCACGCACACCACCGGACTGCACATCCCGGTCGACGCCGGCGTCGCCGCCGCCTTCCTGCGATGAGCGTGACCGACGGGACCAAGTCGTACGCCGCGGTCGACCTCGGCGCGTCCAGTGGGCGCGTCATGGTCGGCCGGGTCGGGCCCGACACGCTGGAGCTGGCCGAGGCGCACCGGTTCGTCAACCGGCCCGTGCGGGTGCCCGAAGGGCTCCGCTGGGATGTCCTCTCCCTCTACGCCGGTGTCCTGGACGGGCTGCGGGCGGCCGGGCAGGTCGACTCCGTCGGCATCGACAGCTGGGCCGTGGACTACGGCCTGCTCGACGCCGACGGCGCCCTGCTCGGCAACCCGGTGCACTACCGCGACGCCCGCACCGAGGGCGTCGCGGAGAAGGTGTGGGCGTCCGTCCCGGCCACCGAGCTGTATGCGGCGACCGGGCTCCAGTACGCGCCCTTCAACACCCTGTACCAGCTGACGGCGGCTCGCGGCTCACGCCAACTGGCCGCCGCCGAGCGGCTGTTGCTCATCCCCGATCTGCTGACGTACTGGCTGACGGGCGAGGCGGGCACCGAGCTGACCAACGCGTCCACCACCCAGCTGATCGATCCCCGGACGCGCGACTGGTCGTACGACCTCGTGGAGCGTCTCGGTATCGACCTCTCGCTGTTCGCGCCGCTGCGGCAGCCCGGTGATCCGGCGGGCGTGCTGCGCGCCGAGGTGCTGGAGGAGACCGGGCTGACCGGGCCCGTGCCGGTGACCACGGTCGGGTCGCACGACACCGCCTCGGCGGTGGCGGCCGTGCCGGCTGCCGACGAGCGGTTCGCGTACATCTGCACCGGCACCTGGTCCCTGGCGGGCCTGGAGCTGGAGGCGCCCGTCCTCTCCGAGGAGAGCCGGGCCGCCAACTTCACCAACGAGCTGGGGCTCGACGGCACCGTCCGCTATCTGCGCAACATCATGGGTCTGTGGCTGCTCCAGGAGTGCGTACGCGCCTGGGGAAACCCGGAGCTTGGCTCGTTGCTGCGGGCGGCTGCCGAGGTGCCGGGGCTGCGGTCCGTGGTGGACGCCGGGGACGCCGGGTTCCTGGCGCCCGGGCGGATGCCGGAGCGGATCGCCGAGGCCTGCCGGGTCTCCGGGCAGCCGGTACCGCAGACGCAGGGCGAGATCACGCGCTGCATCCTCGACTCGCTCGCCCTCGCGCACCGGCGGGCGGTGGCGGACGCCCAGCGGCTCGCCGGGCACTGTGTCGACGTCGTGCACATCGTCGGGGGCGGGACGCGCAACGCCCTGCTGTGCCAGCTCACCGCCGACGCCTGCGGGCTGCCGGTGGTGGCGGGTCCGGCCGAGGCCGCCGCGCTCGGCAACGTCCTCGTCCAGGCCAGGGCCCACGGACTCGTCGGCGACCGTGCGGACATGCGCCGGCTGCTGACCCGTACCCAGCCTCTGGTGCGCTACGAGCCGCAGAGCTCCACCTCGGCCTGGCAGGCGGCCGAGGCCCGCATAGCAGGTCGATGACACGTGATCCACGCCCCAGCACAGGCGCCCCGAAGGGGCGCGGGGAACTGCGCGCCCCGCCACGGACGGCCCGCAGCTGTCGAACAGCATTTCCAGCCAAGCCAGCGCCACGTAAGGTGCACTCATCCGATGACCGACCCCGAGGAGCCGCGATGCGTGTCGCCCTGTTCCTGACCTGTGTCAACGACACGCTCTATCCGGACACGGGCCGCGCCGTGGTGAAACTGCTGACCAGGCTGGGCGTGGACGTCGACTTCCCGATGGCCCAGACCTGCTGCGGGCAGGCGCACTACAACACCGGATACCGGCACGAGGCCGAGCCGCTCGCCCGGCATTTCTCCGATGTATTCGGGGAGTACGAGGCGATCGTCACGCCCTCCGGGTCGTGCGGCGCGATGGTGCGTGAGCTGTATCCCCGGATGGGCGAGCGCGCCCGTGCCGAAGGGCGCGGGGACGGGCTGGCGGCCACACTGGCGCCGGTGGTCCCGAAGACGTACGAGCTGACGGAGTTCCTGGTGGACGTGCTGGGCGTGACGGACGTGGGCGCCTACTACCCGCACACCGTCACCTACCACCCGACGTGCCACGGGCTGCGCAGTCTCGGGCTCGCCGACCGACCGCGCAGGCTGCTCCAGGCCGTCAAGGGGCTGGAGCTGCGCGAGCTGCCGGGGGCAGACGAGTGCTGTGGGTTCGGCGGCACGTTCGCGCTGAAGAACTCCGATGTCTCGGCGGCGATGGGCGCCGACAAGGTGCGCAACGCCGAGTCCACGGGGGCGGAGGTGCTGTGCGCCGCCGACAACTCGTGTCTCATGCACATCGGCGGAACCATGACCCGCCTGAGCACCGGAATGCGGCCGGTGCACATCGCGGAGATCCTGGCGAGCACGGAAGAGGAGCCCCTGACATGAGCGGCGGAACGTTCGTCGGGATGCCGGCCTTCCCCAAGGCCGCGCACGAGGCGGTCAACAACCAGACCCTGCGCGGCAATCTGCGTCACGCCACCCACACCATCCGCGGCAAACGGGAGAAAGCCGTCGCCGAGATGTCCGACTGGGCTCAGTTGCGGGAGGCGGGCAAGCGGATCAAGGACCACACGCTCCGTCATCTCGACACGTATCTGGTCCAGCTGGAGGAGTCGGTCGTGGCGGCGGGCGGTGTCGTGCACTGGGCCGCCGACGCCGACGAGGCCAACCGGATCGTCGTCGACCTGGTGCGGATGACCGGTGAGTCGGAGGTCGTCAAGGTCAAGTCGATGGCCACGCAGGAGATCGGGCTGAACGAGGCCCTGGAGGCCGAGGGCATCGCGGCCTACGAGACCGATCTCGCCGAGCTGATCGTGCAGTTGGGCAAGGACCGGCCCTCGCACATCCTCGTCCCGGCGATCCACCGCAACCGGGGCGAGATCCGGGACATCTTCGCCCGCGAGATGAGCGAGTGGGGCCGCCCGGCCCCGGAAGGTCTCACCGACACGCCCGCCGAACTGGCCGAAGCGGCACGACTCCACCTCCGGGAGAAGTTCCTGCGCGCCAAGGTGGGCGTCTCCGGCGCCAACTTCATGGTCGCCGAGACGGGCACCCTGGTCGTGGTCGAGTCGGAGGGCAACGGGCGGATGTGCCTGACGCTGCCCGAGACGCTGATCTCGGTCGTCGGCATCGAGAAGATCGTGCCGACCTGGCGGGACCTGGAGGTCTTCCTCCAGACCCTCCCCCGCTCCTCGACCGCCGAGCGCATGAACCCGTACACGTCGACCTGGACCGGCACCACGGACGGCGACGGCCCGCAGACCTTCCACCTGGTCCTGATCGACAACGGCCGCACCGACACCCTCGCCGACGAGGTCGGCCGCCAGGCCCTGCGCTGCATCCGCTGCTCGGCCTGCCTCAACGTCTGCCCGGTGTACGAGCGGGCCGGCGGCCACGCCTACGGCTCCGTCTACCCCGGCCCGATCGGCGCCATCCTCAGCCCCCAACTCCGGGGCACCGCAAGCGAGATCGACGCCTCGCTCCCGTACGCCTCCTCGCTGTGCGGGGCCTGCTACGAGGTCTGCCCGGTCGCCATCGACATCCCCGAGGTGCTGGTGCACCTGCGGGAACGCGTCGTCCAGGGCGGGCCGGCCACCCGGGAGGGCATCAAGGTCGTCCTGAAGCCGGCGAAGGGCCACGCCGCCGAGCGGGCCGCGATGCGTGCCGCCCGCTGGGCGTTCAGCCACCCCGGTGCCCTGCGCACCGGACAGCGCGTCGCCTCCCGCACGCGCCGTTTCCATCCCCGCACCCTGCCCGGCCCCGGCAGGGCCTGGAGCGAGACGCGCGATCTGCCGACCGTACCGGCGGAGCCGTTCCGCGACTGGTGGCAGCGCACCCACGGCGGAAAGGACACCACCAAGTGAACAGCCGCGACCTGATCCTGGGCCGGGTGCGCCGCGCCCTCACCGATGTCCCCCGGGACGACACGCCGTACGAGCAGGCCGTGGACCGCGACTATCTGCGCGAGCACGGAAACCGCAGCGTCGAGGAGACGGTCGAACTCCTCGCCGAGAACCTCGCGGACTACCGGGCGCTCGTGCACCGCTGCACCGCCGACGAGCTTCCGGCGCTGCTCGCCCGTGTGCTCGCCGGACACGGCTCGACCTCCGTGGTCGTGCCGTCGGGCCTGGACGAGCGATGGCTGGCGGCCACCGACGTCGTACGGGTCCCGGACCGGGGTGAGAGCACACCGGACGACCTGGACCGCGTGGACAGTGTCGTGACGGCCTGCGCGCTCGCGATCGCCGAGACCGGCACCATCGTCCTGGACGGCGGCCCGGACCAGGGCAGACGCCGGATCACCCTGGTCCCCGACCACCACATCTGTGTCGTGCGCGTGCCCGGCCAGGTCGTCTCCTCGGTGCCGCAGGCCATGGACCGCGTCGATCCGGCCCGCCCGTTGACCTGGATCTCCGGCCCTTCCGCGACCAGCGACATCGAGCTGGACCGGGTCGAGGGGGTGCACGGTCCGCGCACCCTGGAGGTGGTCCTGGTGAGCGGGGAGTGATCGGGGAGTGGGCGGTGCGTCCTAGGACCTTCCGAGGACTCTCCCCGGACCTGTCCGGCTGATCAGGATGCCTTGCCCGTCCTGCCGGCCGAATCGCGGCCCAGGATGCCGAAGGCCCACCGCTCGTTGAAGCCGGCCACGAACCCGATGGCGCACCAGAAGCCCCAGAACTCGGTGCCCTTGGCCGCCGAGCCGGTGGCTCCCGGCGACGGGCAGACGTCGACCGTGGTGGCCGGCAGCTCGAAGACGGGCACGATGCCGCCGCTGAGCAGGAAGTAGACGGCGAGGGCCAGCACTCAGCCGACGACGACCCGGTACAGGCGCTCCTGCCGCATTCCGCGGGCCATCTGGCCCGGAACGACCACGCCCTCGCGCCCGTTGGTCTGCCGGCGCCAACTGCTCCGCCGTGCCCCGCAGTCGCACCAGCACGCTGAACACCGCCCCGAACGCGCCGACTCCGCCGCACACGAAGGCCCCCAACAGGCTCCAGAGCAGCGGTACCGCGAGCAGCACCACGCTGACGGCGGCGCCCAGGCCGAGCCCGAAGTCGAGGCCCCGACTGACGGCCGTTCCGCTGTCCATGAAAGACACGTACTGGCGTCGCCCCCGCCGGTGAACCCGCCCTACCGCACCGAACAGGTCACAAACGTCACGAACCGGTCACCGCACCGGGTCGCAGGGGTGTCGCTGAGTACACCCCGCGATACGGGTTCTGCGCCCCATGTGGCCCGGCCGCCGTCTCCGTAGCGTCGTGAGCACAGGTTCTCCGGCACTCCGGCAGAGGGTGATGACGAGATGGTTCGCTCAGGCGCACGACGGACGCACGACAAGGGGCCCGCCGCGGAGGCGCTGCGGCTGGTCAAGGTGAGCAGGACGTACGGGAGCGAGGACAGCGCGGTGCGGGCGCTGGACGGGGTGACGCTCAGCCTTGCGCGGGGCACGTTCACCGCAGTCATGGGGCCGTCGGGCTCCGGGAAGTCCACGCTGTTGCAGTGCGCGGCCGGGCTCGACCGGCCGGACGGCGGGATCGTGATGGTCGACGGTACGGAGCTGACGGGCGACGGCGAGGCCGCGCTGACGAGGTTCAGGCGGCGCCGGATCGGCTTCGTGTTCCAGCAGTACAACCTGCTGGAGACGCTGACCGTCGCCCAGAACACGATCCTGCCGCTCAAGCTGGCCGGCCGGCGCGTCGATCGCGGACGCGTCCAGGAGATCCTGACGGCCGTAGGTCTCGGCGACCGGCTCGGCCACCGCCCCGACCAGCTGTCCGGCGGGCAGCGGCAGCGCGTGGCGATCGCCCGTGCACTGGTCGCCGAGCCCCGGGTGATCTTCGCGGACGAGCCGACGGGCGCCCTGGACTCACGCAGCGCGCGGGACGTGCTGCGGCTGCTCCAGGAGACGGTACGGGTGCACGGCAGGACGGTCGTCATGGTGACGCACGACCCGGTGGCCGCCTCGTACGCGGACTCCGTGGTCTTCCTCGCGGACGGGCGGCTCGCGGGCCGGATGAACGCGCCGACCGCCGACGCGGTGGCCGAGCGCCTGGCACACCTGGGCGACGACGCGCCGGCGGGGGTGTGAGCCATGACCATGTTCATGCTCGCCATGAGGTCCGTGCGGCAGCGCCCCGGACAGTTCGCGTCGACACTGCTCGCCGCCTTCCTGGGCGCGACGGTGCTCATGACCTTCAACTCGCTGCACGACACGGCCGGCCAGCCGGGCGTGGACTCCGTGAGCGCGGAAACCCTGTCCACGGCGGCGGGCGTGGTCGGCGGTTACGGCACCCTCCTGGTGTTCTTCGCCGTCGCCTCGACCCTGACCGTGAACGTCCGCCGGCGTTCGGCCGAGCTGGAGCTGCTGCGCTGCTCGGGGGCGACTCCGGCGCAGCTCAAGCGGATGGTGGTGGGTGAGGCGGCGGCGGTCGCTCTGGTGGGCGCGGTGGCGGCGATCGGTGCGGCGAAGCTCGGCGGCCGGGCGCTGCTGGACATGTTCCAGGACACCGGCCAGGTCTCCCGGTCCGTCGACCACGCCTTCGGTTCCGTCGCGCTGATGTCGGGCGTCACCATCACCCTGCTCGCCTCGGCGGGCGCCGCGTTCCTGGCCGTACGGCGGGCCACGCGCCGAAGCCAACCGCGGGGCCGGGCACGGAAGTTCGCCGCGTACGCGGCTCTGGTCGCGGGCGGCCTCGCGGTCTGCTCCACGTACGCCTTCTCGGCGACGGACGCGGCGCTGATGGCGGCTCCGGCGTACGGGGCGATCCTGCTCTCCGTGGGCTGCGCGCTGCTGTCGCCGCGGCTGCTGAAGGGGGTGCTCGACCGGTTGCCGATGACGGGCGCGAGCGGCTGGCTGGCCGTGCGGAACCTGCGCGAGCGGGCCGATCACCTCTCGGGGATCCTGATGTCGCTGATGCTCTTCACGGCGGTCTCGACGGCGACGCTCTACATGCAGGCCGTGGAGAGCGCCGCGATCGAGGCATCAGGGGTGCGGAAGTCGGTCGAGGCGAAGAACCTCGAAACGCTCAACCTCACGGTCGTCGGCATCATCGTGGTCTTCGTGTGCGTGATGCTGGTCAACTCCCTCTACGCCGAAACGACGTACCGGGCGCGGGAGTTCGGGCAGCAGCGCCTCGCGGGCGCGACCCCCGGACAGGTCCTGGGCACGGTCGGCGTCGAGGGCGCGATCCTGACGGCGACGGGGGTCTTCTTCGGTACGGCGGCAGGGCTGGCGGGGATCATCCCGTTCACAACGGTCCGTACGGACTCGGTGCTGCCGGGGCAGGGGCTCGGCATCTGGGTGGCGATCGTCGCGGTGGCGGTGGCGGCGACGCTGGGGACGAGCCTGCTCACGGCGCGGCGGGTGCTGCGGACGCCTGCGGTGGGGGCGGTGTCACTGGCCGCGTGAACCCGGAAACCGATCGGTTCACACGTGACACGAGCGGTGAACAAGCGCTTAGATAGTAGGTCCGAACTCATTGCGCCGGCTCTGGAGGCCCCGTTGTTCACATCCGTCGACGACGTCTCCGCACGCCTCGCCGAGACCGGATACCTGGCCTCCCCCGCCGTCGCCACCACGGTCTTCCTGGCCGACCGCCTCGGCAAGCCGCTCCTCGTGGAGGGCCCGGCGGGCGTCGGCAAGACCGAGCTGGCCAAGGCCGTCGCCCAGGTCGCCGGAGCCGACCTGATCCGCCTCCAGTGCTACGAGGGCGTCGACGAGGCACGGGCGCTGTACGAGTGGAACCACGCCAAGCAGCTCCTGCGCATCAGCGCCGGACGCGACGAGACGTGGGACGCGACCCGCACGGACATCTTCAGCGAGGAGTTCCTGCTCCCCCGCCCCCTGTTGACCGCCATACGCGGCGATCAGCCCAAGGTGCTGCTCATCGACGAGACCGACAAGGCGGACGTCGAGGTGGAGGGCCTGCTGCTCGAGGTGCTCTCCGACTTCCAGATCACGGTCCCGGAACTGGGCACGATCACCGCGACCCGGCGCCCCTTCGTCGTCCTCACCTCCAACGCCAGCCGCGAGCTGTCCGAGGCCCTGCGCCGCCGCTGTCTCTTCCTCCATATCGGCTTCCCCGACGCCGAGTTGGAGCGTCGCATCGTACGGCTGAAGGTGCCGGAGCTCGACGCGGCGCTGGCCGAGTCGGTCGTACGGGTGGTGGGCGCGCTGCGCGCGATGGACCTGCGGAAGCTGCCGTCGGTCGCCGAGACCATCGACTGGGCCCGCACCCTGCTGGCCCTGGGGGCCGACGCCCTCGACGAGACGGTCGTACGGGACAGTCTGGGCGTCCTCCTCAAGCACCAGGACGACGTCCTCAAGGCGAGCGCCAAGCTGGACCTGGACGCGATGTGAACGACAGTGCCGTGGTCGCGGAACGGCTGACCGGGCTCGTCGGGGCGCTGCGCTCGCACGGCGTCCGGATCGGCACCGGGGAGACGGTGGACGCGGCCCGGGCGGTGGCCGTACTCGGCTTCGCGGACCGGGAGTTGCTGCGCGAGGGGCTGGCCGCCACGCTGCTGCACGGCACGGGCCAGCGCCCGGTGTTCGACCCGGTCTTCGACCTGTACTTCCCCCGGGGTGTCGGGGCGCCCGGGACGGAGCCCGCGGAGCGGGACGAGCTGCGCGACCGGCTCGCCGCCGCGCTGGCCGCGGACGACCAGGCGCTGCTTGCCCAGCTGGCCGCCGAGGCGGTCGACGGTCTCGGCGGCTACGGCTCCTCGCCGGGCGCGGACGGCTGGTCCTCGTACCAGACGCTCGACCGGCTCCGGCCGCAGACGCTGCTGGCCCGGGTGCGCGCGAGCATGCGCGAGGAGGGCGGGGAGACGGGGTTCGCCGACCGGCTGCTCGACGACGAGATCCGGCGGCGGATCGAGGAGTTCCGGCGGCTGGTCGGCGCGGAGGCGCGGCGCCGGGTGGCCGAGCGGCGCGGCCGGGACGAGATCGCCCGGCGGGCGGTGGCGCCGACCGCCGACCGGGTCGACTTCCTGCTCGCCGGACGGGCCCAACTGGCCGAGCTGCGCAGGACGGTTCAGCCGCTCGCACGCAAACTGGCCACCCGGCTGGCCGCGCGCCGCCGCAAGGCCGCACGCGGCACCATCGACCTGCGGCGCACGGTGCGCGGGTCGCTGTCGACGGGCGGGGTGCCGATGCGCCCCGTGCTGCGCCGGCGCCGGCCCGCCCGGCCCGAACTGGTGCTGTTGTGCGATGTGTCGGGCTCCGTGGCCGGCTTCTCGGACTTCACGATGCTGCTGGTGCAGGCGCTGCACGACCAGTTCAGCAAGGTCCGTGTGTTCGCCTTCGTCAATCGCGTGGACGAGGTGACCAGCCTCCTCGTGCATGGCGCCGCCGACCCCGAGGGACTGGGCGCCCGTATCCGCGCGGAGGCGACCCTGACGGGCTGGCACGGCAGCAGCGACTACGGCGTCGCCCTGGGCGAGTTCAGGGAGCGGTACGCCGACGCCGTCGGCCCCCGGACGACCGTGTTCGTGCTCGGCGACGCCCGTACCAACATGAGCGACCCGAACCTTCCGGCGGTACGGCATCTCGCCGAACGGGCCCGTCACGTCTACTGGTTGAACCCCGAGGGACGGTCCCAGTGGGGTACGGGTGACTCGGCGGCGCCCGCGTACGCCGAGCTGGTGGAGATGCGCGAGTGCCGCAACGCCCGCCAACTCGGCGCGCTGATCACCCGGTTGCTGCCGGTGTGACGGCGCCGACGCGCCTCGGGGTGAGGCCGGTCGAACCCCTACGGGACGAATACGGCTTTTCCCTGATACCCCCGCCCGCGGCGCTCCCCTACGCTCGCGAGTAGTGCCGGACGGCCGTGTGGCCGTGCACCAGGTGCGCGAGGGGGACGAGATGAAGGCAGTGGCTCAGGACCGGTACGGTTCGGCGGACGTGCTGGCGGTCAAAGACGTCGGCAAACCGGTGCCCACGGCGACACAGGTGCTGGTGCGGGTACACGCCGCCGCCGTCAACGCACTCGACTGGCACTTCATGCACGGCGACCCGAAAATCATGCGGCCGATGTTCGGGCTGACGCGGCCGAGGGTGAGGATCCGGGGCCGGGACTTCGCCGGTGTGGTCGAGGCGGTCGGCAGCGAGGTCAAGGACCTCCACCCCGGTGACGAGGTGTTCGGCGAGGCGGACGGCTCCTTCGCGGAGTACGTGTGCGCTCCCGGGGACACGGTGGCCCGCAAACCCGCCGGGCTCACCTTCGAGCAGGCCGCGGCGATACCGGTGGCCGCCAACACCGCCCTCATCGGCCTGCGCGACCTGGCGAAGGTGGAGCCGGGCCAGGCAGTGCTGATCAACGGTGCGTCGGGCGGCGTGGGCACCTTCGCCGTGCAGCTGGCCAAGGCGTACGGCGCGGAGGTGACCGCCGTGTGCCGCGCCCGGAACGTGGAGATGGTCAGGTCACTCGGCGCCGACCACGTCGTCGACTACACCCAGGAGGACTTCACCCTCGGCCGGAAGCGGTACGACGTCGTGCTCGACCTGGTCGGAAACCACTCACTGGGCGCGTTCCGGCGCGTGCTGACGCCCACCGGCACCCTCCTGCTGTCCGGCGGCGGGGTGTACGACGGCGGCAGCCTCGTCGGCCCCATGGCACTGTTCGTCAGGCGGAAGCTGGTGGCGCCCTTCGTCCGGCAGCGGCTCCTCGAACTCCCGGCGGTGGCAAGCCGGCAGAACCTCACAGCACTGTCCGAACTGGCGGAAGCGGGGAAGATAACCCCGGTCATCGACCGTACGTACACGCTGAGCGAGGTCCCCGAGGCCATGCGGTACGTCGTGAAGGAGCATGCGCGGGCGAAGGTCGTCATCACGGTCTGAGGCGCTCTGACGTCATCCCTGACAGGGGATGCGCTCTGTCAGCTTCCCGGTGCCTTCGCGTACTCCTGTGCCATGCCTCCGGCGAAGTCGTACACGATGCACTGTTCGTCGCCGACGACCCACGCGTCGTGTCCGGACGGACACACGAAGACGTCGCCGGGACCCACTTCGCCCTCGCCGCCGTCGTCCATGCGGATGTGCATCCTGCCCTGCACGATGTAACCGTTGTGGTGGATCTCGCAGCTCTCCGTGCCCGCGATGGGTGCGACGGACTCCGACCAGCGCCAGCCCGGTTCGAAGGTTCCCACGGCGAAGTCGAGCCCCGTGAGGTGTACGGCTTCGAGGTGTCCCTTGGGGAAATCGCGCCGCTCGTCCGGCTTCTCGACCGTCTTGATCTCCAGCATGTCGACTGCCTCCCATCCCCCCGCCATGACTGTTCGGTCCCCCACCACTCCATCGTCCGCCCGGCAAGCCGGGGCCGCCATCCGAGTTCAGAGTTCGAAGGTCACGAAGCCGTCCTCCGCGTCGGGCTCCGGTGCCGTCACCGTGTAGCCGAAGGTGTCCTTGAGGGAGCTGACGTCCCACGGCGCGGCGCGGTCGCGGTAGAGGATCCGGGACAAGGCGACGTCGTCGGGGTGGTTGTGCCGGGCGCCGCTGGTGGAGATCACATAGCGGTCGCAGTCGAGGAGGTCGAGCAGATCGTTGGAGATGTTGCGGCCGCTGCCGTGGTGGGCGACCTTCAGGACGTCGACGTGGAGCCGCCCGCCGGCCGCCTCGGAGCGGGGGCGTATCGACTTGACGAGCCGGCGGTCGTCCGCGTCGCCATCGACGAGAGACGCACGCCCTACCGCGAGTACCTCGTCACGCCGGGCGAGAAGCCCGCTGCCGGACGGGGTCGAGCAGGTGTGGTTCGCGGAAGTGCATTCGGACATCGGCGGCACCTTCGAGGACGACCACCATCTCGCCACCGTCGCCCCCAAGTGGGTCGTGGACGGTGCCCTGGCCCCCGAGGGCAAGGGCCTCCTGCTGAAGCCCGGTGCGTACCGGCGCGAGGTGACCGTCGGTCCCGAGCACGCACTGGGAAAGGTGCACCGGATGGGCTGGGTCTGGGCCCTGCTGAGCTACCGGCGCCGCCGGTTGCCCCCGCGCTCCCGGGTCCACACGAGCGTCCGCGCCCGCGTGGACGAGGACCAGGACTACGGATCACGCGTCCCGAAGACGGCGACCTGGGCGGACGAGGACTGGCTCACCGCCCGGGGCTGACCGCGACAAGTGAGGTCAGGTCAGGTCCAGTACGCCCCTGCGCACGGCCTCCGACACCGCCGCCGCCCTGTTGTCGACCTTGAACTTGCGGTAGACGCGCACGAGATGCGTCTTGACGGTGGCCTCGCTGAGGAACAGCGCCTCGGCGATGGCCCGGTTGCTGCGCCCCTCGGCCAGCAGCCGTACGACCTCGACCTCGCGCCCGCTCAACTCGTGCTCCGGGCTGAACACCTGGCCGACGAGCTCCCCGACGATCTCCGGTGCCAGCCCCAGCGCCCCGGCGGCGGCCCCGCGTACCGCGCGGAACAGTTCCTCGGGCGGGCCCGCCTTGAGCACGTAGCCCCGGGCGCCCGCCTCCAACGCCCGCACCACATCGGCACGTCCGGAATAACTGGTCAGCATCACCACCGCCACGCCGGGTGCCGCGGCGGAGAGCCGACGCGTCGCCTCGATCCCGTCGATCCCGCCCCCCGGACTCCCGAACCGAAGGTCCATCAGGGCGATGTCGGGCATCGTCCGGGCGACCAGCCGGACGGCTTCCTCACCGCTGCCGGCCTCGGCGATCACCTCGAGGTCGGGTTCGCCTTCCAGGAGCGCGCGCAGGCCGGCCCGTACGACGGCGTGGTCGTCCGCGACCAGGACACGGAGCGGCGGCCCGGTCGCGCCGGGCGGTTCTGTGGTCATCCGGCGGTCGCCGCGGGAACGGAGGCGGCGGGCTGCGGCCGGGGCCGCGCGGAGACCGTGGCCCGGACGCGGGTGCCCCGGCCCGGCACGCCGCTGATGTCGAGGTCGCCGCCGAACTCGCGCAGCCGGGCACGGGCCGCGGGCAGTCCGAAGCCACGGCCCGGGCGACGTGCCGTGCGTGCGAAGGCCTCGGCCGGGTCGAACCCGACGCCGTCGTCACTGACTTCGAGGTCCACGTGGTCCGGCTGCCGGCTGAGGGTGACCCGCACGTTCACCGCGTGGGCGTGTTCGCGTACGTTCGCCAGCGTGCTCTGCGCGACGCGGAACAGGGTGGTGGCGGCGTGTTCGTCGAGGACGGGCTGAGGGTCGCCGACCGCCTGGAACCGTATCCGGGCCGCCGTACCGTCGGCCTCGGAGCGCGCGCACAGGACCCGCAGCGCGCCTTCGAGGCCGGTCTCGGCGACGGTGGACGGGGTGAGGTCCTTGATCATGCGGCGGGTCTCGGTGAGGTTGGTGCTCAGCCCGTCGGCCACGGCGCGCACGCGGGTGCGTGCCACGTCGGGGCGGTGCTCCCAGTCGCGTTCGGCGGCCTGGAGCAGCATCAGCCCGCCGGCGAGTTCCTGGGCGAGCGTGTCGTGCAGATCGCGGGCGATACGCGTCCGCTCCGCCAGCACGCCCGCCCGGCGCTGCTGCCGCGCGACGAGGTCACGGGTGTCACGCAGTTCCTCGACCAGGCGCCGGCGCACCTCGGCGTCCCGCTGCTGGGAACGGTAGAGGGCGACGGTTCCCCAGACGGCCGCCATGGGCACCAGGGTGGCGTCCGGCCCGAACCGGCCGTTGGCCCCGAGCAGCGTCGTGACGAGGACGACGGTGATCACGGCCAGGACGACCGTCGCGGACCGGCGGCCGAGCACCCGCTGCGCGGCACACGCCAAGGGCACGGCGCACCACACGTAGGAGGGCCTCAACTGCACCGGAGCGAGGAAGAGGAGGACTCCCCACAACAGGAGCAGCAGCGGAACCCAGGCCGCCCGCCCGCCCGCCCCGAGCCGGTCCCACAGCACCAGTCCGCCCACATAGGCGAGCGCCAGCAGCCCGCTGGCGCTCGCGATGTACCAGCACAGCGGGCTGTTGAGCCAGGCGAGTTGCAGGAGCGCGGACGCGACGATGACGAAGAACGTCAGATGCGACACGTGTTCCAGCGTGGGCCGATGACCGCGCCCCGTCAGCGGTGTACGGACGCGGACACGGTCGAGCACGGCAGATCCCCTTGGGCGGACTGATCCAATCGAACAGAGCCCCGATCCTATCGACCGCCTGTATGACCTATGTGAAGAGACGGATAAGCCTGATGATCCCGGTGCGCAACCGCGCCCCTTCAGGGGCGCGGGGACTGCGCGACAAGCCCCCACGGGCCCGCGGCAAAAGAACCACCCAACCCGCGAAACGACTACGCCCCGGGGTGCAACCCCAGCCACCCCGGTGTCGGATCCCCCTTCACCTCACCGAAGTACAGCGCGAACGTCTGCTTCAACCGTTCGATCTGCGCCCGGTCGGCCATGAAGCGGGGGAACCCGTCGAGGTTCGCGTTCGGGTACTTCCAGATGGGCTTCAGACCACCCGCCGGGGTGACGTCGGTCCGTACCGACCAGCCGTTGAAGGCACCCTGCTGCTGAGCGGTGGAGAGCTGCCAGTTGAGGTAGAGCTTGGCGGCCGTCGTGTTCCTGCCCTGCTTGAGGATCGCGGCCCGCTGGCCCCAGGCCATGAACGGGTGGCCCTCGGCGACGGCCCACCGGGAGGCTGCCGTGGACGGCGCCAGGAGCGAGCCCGAGCCGCCGACGCCGAGCGCCTTCTGCCCACCGGAGACGGCCTGCCCGGGCGTGTGGCTGCCACGGGCGAACCGGACGTCCTGGGCGGCGAACCTGGCGGCCCAGTCCCAGCCGTAGCGGTCCACGTACAGCTTGAAGAGGTAGAGGACGGCGTCGTCGTCGTGCGGGTAGGACGACGCGATCTGGCCCTTCCACTTCGGGTCGATCAGGTCGAGGGGGGACTTGGGGACGTCCGCGCCGACCGCCGCGACGTTGTACGAGTAGCTGAAGCCGATCACCGCGATGGCGGTCCAGGCGCCGTGCCGGTCCTTGAGGCCGTCGTACACCTTGGAGAAGCCGGCCGGCTTGTAGTGCAGCAGGCGGCCCTGCTGCTTCCAGCGGGTGAAGTCCTGGAGGGTCTGGAGCTGTACGACGTCCGGGACGAGGGTGTCGGTCGCGAACTGGTTGTCGACACGGACGTCGTGGTACTTGCTGTAGTCCATGACGACCTTGAGGTCGATCTCCGGGAAGCGGGCGGCGAAGCCGGCCCGGATTCCGTTGCCCTGGCTGTCGACGTCGCCGCCCGCATAGATGACGAGCTTGCCGCCCTCGGCCAGAGCGGCCCGGTACAGCTCGTCGAGCGTCCGGGTCTCCTCGGCGGGCGAGGCCGCGGCGGCGGGGGTACCGGTGGCGGCGAGCGCGCCGACGCCGAGCGCCGCTCCGGCTCCGGTGGCGAGTACACGTCGTCTGCTGAGGAAGCTGGACACGGTGCGGGCCTCTCTGGTGGGGGGTTCTGCCGAGGGTTCGATGCTGACGCGAGCGAGAGGTTCTTCGCGTCGGCTGTACGGAGTGAGGGTGCGGCAAGGGGATGAACCCCTGTTCAACCGAACGGTTGAACAGGGCGGCCGGACAGCCGGCCCGACCGCTGGCCGGTCAGACGGCCTGGAGCGCCCCGGGGACGAGATCCTTGAGGGAGGGATAGCCGTCCACGGCCATGAGCAGGTCCGCCTCGGCGAGCAGGGCGCGCAGGACGTGGACGATGCCGTCGGTGCCGCCGAGGGCGCAGCCGTAGGCGTACGGGCGGCCGATGCCCACCGCCGTCGCGCCCAGGGCGAGGGCCTTGACGATGTCGGCGCCGCTGCGGACACCGGAGTCGAAGAGGACCGGCAGACCGTCGGCGGCCTCGACGACGGCGGGCAGGGCGTTGAGGGCGGGAAGGCCGCCGTTGGCCTGCCGGCCGCCGTGGTTGGAGCAGTAGACGGCGTCCACCCCGGCGTCGCGGACGCGGCGCACGTCCTCGGGGTGGCAGATGCCCTTCACGATCAGCGGGAGGTCGGTCAGGGAGCGCAGCCAGCTCAGGTCGTCCCAGGTGAGCGGGTTGCCGAAGATCTGGGTCCACTGGAGGATCGCGGCCTGCGGGTCCTCCTCGGGCGGCCGGCCGAGACCGGCCCGGAAGGCCGGGTCGCTGGTGTAGTTGGCCAGGCAGTGGCCGCGCAACTGCGGGAAGTTCGCCGTCGCGAGGTCCCGCGGGCGCCAGCCGGTGATCCAGGTGTCGAGGGTGACGACGACGCCCCGGTACCCGGCCCGCTCGGCACGGTCGACGAGGCTCTCGGCGATGCTCCGGTCGGTCGGGGTGTAGAGCTGGAAGAAGCCGGGGGTGTCCCCGAGTTCGCCCGCCACGTCCTCCAGCGGGTCGACGGAGAGTGTGGAGGCGACCATCGGAACGCCGGTACGGGCGGCGGCGCGCGCCGTGGCGAGGTCGCCGTGTCCGTCCTGTGCGCAGAGGCCGATGACACCGATCGGGGCGAGGAACACCGGCGAGGGAAGAGTCATCCCGAACAGGTCGACGGTCAGGTCGCGTCGGGCGGCCCCGACGAACATGCGCGGTACGAGTCCCCAGCGGGCGAAGGCGGCGACGTTGGCCCGCTGGGTGTGCTCGTCCCCGGCGCCACCGGCGACGTACGACCAGACGGAGGGCGCCAGCGCGGCCCTGGCCCGGTCCTCCAACTCGGCGAACTCCATGGGGAACTGGGGCAGGACACCGCCCAGTCCGTTCAGGTAGATCTCGCTCTGGTAGTCGGCGAACGCCATGGGGACACCCTTTCGCTCAGGTCGGGCGGCAAGCGGGTCGGTCGGCTCGTGGCCGGGCGTGCAGGAAGAGGTGGTCGGCGAGCATCTCCAGGGCGGCCTGACTGTCGGCACTGTTGCGGTCGACGAGCCAGATCATGTTGAGGCCGTCGATCATCGACTGGACGTACCGGGCGAGCACCGGCACGGGCTCCGTCCACTCGATTCCGGCGTTGTCGGCGGCCAGTTCGAGCAGGGCGGCGAAGGCGCGCCGGTAGATCTCGTACTGCTTGCCGGCGACGTCCTCGAAGCCGGGGTTGCGCAGCGCGTACTGGGTGAGCTCGTACGTGATCTGGTGCTCGCCCGGGTTGGCCTCGAAGCCCTTCCAGAAGGCGTGCAGGCTGTCGAGGACGCTGTCGCGGATGTCCTTGTGCGGGGCGAACAGCCCGCGGACCTCGGCGACGTACCGTTCGGTGAGGGTCTCCGTGACGAGTTCGAGCAGCTGGGCCCTGGATGCGAAGCAGTAGTGGAAGGCCCCGAGGGTCATGCCCGCCTCGTTGACGACCGCGCGGGTGGTGGCCTTGGCCACGCCGTCACGCGCCATGACCCGGATCGCCGCCTCGAGAAGCTCGGCCCGCCGGTCGCTCGCCGCCATACGGGGCACGCGTTCCCCTCTCCGCACCGGTCCCACCTGTGAGTTCGCCCGTCAGGATAGCCAACCGGCCACAGAGAAGTAAGTCGATCGACCTGGACGCTTGACTTACTTCTCTCCGGTGGGCCACCGTAGCGGGAACCGAACCGGTGGGGGCTGGTCGCGCAGTTCCCCGCACCCCTTGCCGGGGCGCGGTCGCGCACCCGACATCGCCAGGACCGCTCAGCAGCCTCAGGAGGCAGGGGTGCGACCGAAGGCCACAGTCGTCCTGGACGGATACGGCGTCCTGGAGTCGTTGCGCTGGCACGACCACGCCCTGTGGTTCTGCGATCTCGCCCACGGGACGGTGCACCGCTGGGACACCGTGGGAGAGCCCGAGACCGTACTGGAGGTGCCCGGCCGGGCCGGTGGCCTCGGCTGGCTGCCCGACGGGCGGATGCTGGTCGTCTCGATGGACGGGCACTGCGTGTACCGGCAGGAGCGGGACGGCTCCCTGGTCGTGCATGCCGATCTCCAGGGCATCGCCGGGGGCCCCGTCAACGACATGCTCGTCGACCGGCAGGGGCGCGCCTATGTGGGCAACTTCGGTTTCGACTACCACGGCTTCATCCGCAGGCAGCCCAACTCCATGCTGTACGCGCCCCCTGGACCGCCCAGTACACCGCTCGCCTGCTTCTCCCCCGAGGGCGAACTCCTCGGCCTGAGCGAGCCGTTGATGTTCCCGAACGGCCTCTTCCTCCTGGACGAGGGGCAGGCCACGGACGACGGGCCGGTCCTGCTCGTCGCCGAGACCCTGGCGATGCGGCTCACCGCACTCCCCGTGCTGCCCGACGGACGGCTGGGTCCGCCCCGGCCCTGGGCCCCGCTGATCCCGTCCGCGCTCTGGAAGTCCCTCAACCATCCAGGGCTCCTCGGCCGGATCACCCGGCGCGTCTCCGCCCTGCTGGACCACCCGGCGATCGCCGAACGCTCCGCCAGTCCCATCGCCCCCGACGGCATCGCACCGGGTCGCGACGGCACGGCCTGGGTCGCCAACGCGCTGCGCGGCGAGTGCGTCCGGGTCGGTCCCGGCGGCAGGATCCTGGACCGCGTCGCGACCAGCCGGCGCACCCTGTGCTGCCTGGTCGCCGGACCCGACGGCAACACCCTGTACGCGGCCACCACACCGACCGACGACCCGGAGCGCGGGGCCGAGCTCAACGGGGCACGGCTGGAGGCGTACGTCCTGCCGTCCTGAGCCCGCCCCGCCCCGCACCCTCGTCAACTCGGCCTATTTTCACGGGAGTTCCCTTGCACGGACATCGAACGGACGGCGTCCCGCACTCGCGCACCGGCACGGACACCGGTGCGCACGGCGGGAGTCCGCGGTGAGCGTCGTCCTGATCACCGGCGCCGCGAGCGGAATCGGTGCGGCGACCGCACGCGAGGCGGTGCGCCGGGGCCACCGGGTGGCCCTCGCCGACATCGACCTGCCCGGGGCGACCCGGCTGGCCGGCCAACTGGGCTCCGCCGCCTGTGCGATCGAGCTGGACATCCGCGACGAGGCGGCGTGGGAGGCGGCTTTCGACGCCGTGGCGGAGCGACTCGGCGCGGTCGACGTGCTCGTCAACAACGCCGGGATCATCCACACCGGTTACGCCCGCGACCTGTCCCTCGCCGCGCACCGCCACATGGTCGAGGTGAACCTGCTCGGTCCGATGACCGGCATGCTGGCCGCCCTGCCCCGGATGCGCGCCCAGGGGAGCGGGCACATCGTCACCGTATGCAGCATGAGTTCGTTCCTGCCGCTGTCCGGCTACACCACCTATGGTGCGACCAAGCACGGGCTGCGCGCCTTCCACCACAGTGTGGCCATCGAGGAACGGGACGGGCCCGTGACCTTCAGCATCATCCATCCGCCCGGCACCCGGACGCCCATGCTGGAGCAGGAGATGGCCGATCCCAGCGCGGTGATCACCTTCGCCGAGAAGCCCCTCAGCCCCGAGAGGGTCGCCTCGGTGATCGTCGACGCCCTCGTGAAGAAGCCCGTCGAAGTCGTCCACCCCGCCATCGGCGGACGCGTACAGCGGGTCGCCGGTGTGTTTCCCCGGCTGATGCGTTTCGTGATCCCCAAGGTGGCGGCCATGGCCCAGCGCCGCAGCACGGGCCTCGTCCCGGCTCCCGCGGCAGTACCCGAGCAAGGAGACACCAACCGATGACCCTCGACACCACCACTCCCAGAGCCGGTGCGGATCCCATGGCCCAGAGTCACTTCGACGGGCTGCGGGCGGCGACGGCCGGCCTCGAACCGCCCTTCGGCGTCATCGACCTGGACGCCTTCGACGCCAACGCCCGCGACCTGGAACGCCGTGCGGGCGGCAAACCGATCCGGCTGGCCAGCAAGTCGCTGCGCTCCCGCGCCCTCATCCGGCGCGCCCTGGACCGCCCGGGATTCGACGGCATCCTCGGCTTCACGCTGCCCGAAGCCCTGTGGCTGGCCGAGGAGTTCGACGACATCGTCGTCGGCTACCCCACCACCGACCGCACGGCCCTGCGCCGCCTCGCCGCCGACGAGCGCTTCGCGTCCCGGGTCACCCTGATGGTGGACTGCGTCGAGCACCTCGACCTGATCGACGCCGCGACCGGCCCCCGCGAGACCCGGATCCGCCTCTGCCTGGAACTGGACGCGGCCCTGCGTCTGGCGGGCGGCCGTATCCATCTGGGGCCGCGCAGGTCCCCGGTGTACACCCCGCAGGAGGCGGAGGCGTTCGCACGCGAGGTCGCGTCCCGTCCGGGCTTCGA
Organism: Streptomyces sp. NPDC020898; assembly: GCF_044333925.1. NCBI lineage: Bacteria > Bacillati > Actinomycetota > Actinomycetes > Kitasatosporales > Streptomycetaceae > Streptomyces > Streptomyces sp. NPDC020898. Next base: position 438,432 of record NZ_JBIRRV010000006.1, on the reverse strand, counting down.
GCTGACGGGCATCATGGGCTACGAGGGCCAGGTCGCCGGTCTGGGCGACAACGTGCCCGGCAATGTGCTCAAGCGGGCCGTCGTGCGGGCGATGCAGCGTTCCTCCGTCGAGGAGCTGAGCCATCGCAGGGCAGCGGCGGTCGCGGCCGTACGGGCCGTGACACCGCTGCGGTTCGTCAACGGCGGCGGCACGGGCAGCCTGGAGACCACGACCCGCGAGGACTCCGTCACGGAACTCGCGGCGGGCTCCGGCCTGTACGGTCCGGGGCTGTTCGACTTCTACCGCGCCTTCCGGCCCGTCCCGGCGGCCTACTTCGTGCTGCCCGTCGTACGCCGTCCCTCGTCGTCGGTGGCGACACTCCTGGGCGGCGGCTGGGTGGCGTCCGGGCCGCTCGGCAAGGACCGGCTGCCCACGCTGGCCTGGCCGCCGGGACTGCGCGTCACCGCCACCGAGTCCTTCGGTGAGGTGCAGACGCCGCTGGTGGGCAGGGCCGCGAGCGTGCTGAGCATCGGGGACCGGGTGTGGCTGCGGCACTCCAAGGCCGGCGAGCTGTGCGAGCGGATCGGCGACCTGCATCTGGTCAGCGGCGGCGAAGTGGTCGACACCGTACCCACCTACCGCGGTGAGGGCCGCCACTTCCTGTGACCGCGACCACCATCACCGGCCGGACGGTGCTGATCGTCGGCGCGTCCTCCGGCATCGGGGCGGCGGTGGCCCGGCGGCTCGCCCCGGCCGGCAACCGGCTCGTCCTCACGGCCCGCCGCGCCCCCGAACTGGCCGCCGTGGCCCAGGAGGTACGGGCCGCCGGGAGCGCCTGCCTGGACATCGCCGCCGACGCCCTCGACCCGGAGGCGGCGGCCAAGGTGGTGGCGACCGCTGTCGCGGAGTACGGCTCCGTCGACATCGCGCTGCTCAACGCCGGTCAGGGGCCGGACATGTCCATGGACCAGGTGAGCACGGCGGACGTCTCACGGATCATGGCGCTGAACTACGACGTCGTCGTCAACTACCTGGTCCCGCTGATCAAGCAGCTGGGCGACCAGCGCGACGGAGGCCTGATCGCCCACACCAACTCCCTGGCCGGGCTGATGGGCATCCCCCGCCAGGGCCCGTACTCGGCCGCGAAGGCGGCCACGCGCACCCTCATCGACGCCGCGCGCGTCGAACTCGCGCCCAGGGGAATCCGGTTCACGTCGATCCACCCGGGCTTCGTCGGGACGGACCGGGTCGACGCGGACGGCCTGCCCAAGCCGTTCCAGGTCAGCCAGGAGCGCGCGGCCCGGTACGTCGTACGCGCCCTGGAGCGGGAACCGGCGCAGGCCTGCTTCCCCTGGCCCACAACGGCGTTGGTCCGCACGCTGCGCGCACTGCCCGCGCCGGTCTCCGACCGGGTGCTGCGGCTCCTGGCCGCGCGGTCGGGGTGATCACCTATGCCGTCGTCAGGGGCAGCTCAGTGAACATGTACCGCTCCCACAGGCGACGGGACGCCTCCTCCGGGTAGGCGGCGACCTGCGGTTCGGTGTCGAAGAGCTGGACGAGGCGGCGCTCGGTGTCATAGGCGGGCCAGCCCGGGTCGCCCGTGGCCGCGAAGGAGGTCCACGCGGAGCGGAAGCGGGCGGAGAGCGCCTCGGCCCCGGGTGAGGGTGCCGCCCCGATCAGTACGCCGCCGAGGCCGCCGTACACACCGAAGGTCAGGGGCACGTCCAGGCCGTGGCAGGCGCCCAGGGCGCCGCCGTTCGCGGGGGCGGCCCACGTCAGCTCGTAGACGTGGGCCCGGCCGCCGCCGGCCGTCTGCGCCTGGGCCAGGTGCAGCGAGGGCATGCGGAACAGCCAGTCGGACTGGACGAGTTCGAACAGGTACTCCGCCGAGGCGTCCGGGAACGCGGCGCGGTAGGCCTGCTCGGCGTCGGGTCCGGGTCCGAAGAGGCGCAGGACGGTCGCCGCCAGTTCCTCGTCCACGCGGCCGAGCAGCCCGCCGACCATGAGGAAGAGGCGGTACTCGTCCCGGGTGTGCCCGACGATCAGCTCCACCTCCCGGCCGGCGCCGCCTGCCAGTGCCTCCCAGGGCGCGGTGGGCAGGACGTCACCGTCGACGACGGGCGAGAAGGGGGTGGGGGTGAGGGCAACGGCGCCCCACCGCGGCACGTACTCGCGCATCCGGGCGCCCAGCGCGGCGCCGGCCGCGGGCAGCTTGCGCGGGTCGACGCCGGACAGGTCGGCGACGGTCGGGCGCAGCCCGAGTTCACCGGCCACGGCCTCGGCGATGTCCCCGGCCAGCGCGTCCGAGAAGAAGGTGCCCGGCAGGCTCTGCGCGATCGCCCGCCGGAACAGGCCGCGGGCCCGGTCCATCGCCATCAGCGCGGCGATGGACCCGGCGCCGGCCGACTCCCCGAAGACGGTGACCTGGTCGGGGTCGCCACCGAAAGCGGCGATGTTCTCCCGCACCCACTCCAGGGCGGCGACCTGGTCCAGCAGCCCCCTGTTCGCGGGAGCGCCCTCGATCCGGAGGAACCCCTCGACGCCGACCCGGTAGTTGAGGGTGACCACGACCAGGTCACCGTCCCGGGCGAGGCGGCCGGCGTCGTAGGAGGGGTCAGCGGCGGAGCCGAACTTGTAGGCGCCGCCGTAGATCCACACCATCACCGGTCGGCGTGCCGCCGGATCCGCGTCCGGCGTCCAGACGTTGACGGTCAGCCAGTCGTCCCCGGCGAGCGCGGCCTCGGCGCCCGCCATCACCTCCTGCGGAGGAGGCGGCCCGAACACGAACGCCTCGCGCACACCGTCCCAGCGATCCGCCGGCCGCGGCGCCGCGAACCGCAGCTCCCCCACCGGCGGCCGCGCGAACGGAATCCCGCGGAACACCACGAGGTCGCCCTCACGACGCCCGCGGACCGCGCCTGTCGCCGTCCTGGCCTCGGGGAACTCGCCTGCACTCATCGATGACTCCTCAGGGACACCTGCCCATGGCGACGCGAGACAGCGTAGCTCATAGTGAATTTCTATTCACTATGCGAACGAACTTCCTCTCGGAGGCAGAGGCTCCGCGAGACACCGCCGGGACGCCCTTCCTCCTGCGCACAGGCTTGGTCCCGGACTAGGTTGTGCGCCATGAGCAACCTTGACCGTGCGCCCGTCCCCAGTGTGTGTGGCGGCCGTGGATTCGTCGTCGCCGAACCCGTGCGCGAACTCCTGAGTCCCCGGCGCGTACAGCTCGGGAAGGGAACCGAGGTGCGTCGGCTGCTGCCGAACCTCGGCCGGCGCATGATCGCCGCTTGGGCGTTCGTCGATCACTACGGACCCGACGACATCGCCGACGAGCCAGGCATGCAGGTGCCGCCGCACCCGCACATGGGCTTGCAGACGGTGAGCTGGCTGCACGAGGGCGAGGTGCTGCACCGCGACTCGACCGGCAGCCTCCAGACGATCGGCCCACGCGAACTGGGCCTCATGACCTCCGGCCGGGCGATCAGCCACTCCGAGGAGAGCCCCAGGACCCACGCGCGGTTCCTGCACGGGGCCCAGTTGTGGGTCGCTCTTCCCGACGGTCACCGCCACACCGACCCGCACTTCGAACACCACGCCGGCCTGCCCGAGGTCACGGCGCCCGGTGTCACCGCGACCGTGATCCTCGGCGACCTCGACGGCGCGACCTCGCCCGGCACGACGTACACCCCGATCGTCGGCGCCGACCTGACGCTCACCGCCGACGCGGACGTATGTCTCCCGCTGGTGCCCGACTTCGAGTACGGGGTGCTGGCGATGTCCGGGGAGGTGTACGTGGACGGCGTGCCGGTGCTGCCGGGCTCGATGCTCTACCTCGGCTGCGGCCGTACCGAACTCCCGCTGCGCGCCGCGTCCGACGCGAGCCTGATGCTCCTGGGCGGTGAGCCGTTCGAGGAGGAGCTGGTCATGTGGTGGAACTTCGTCGGCCGGTCTCAAGAAGAGATCGTACAGGCCCGCGACGACTGGGCGAAGGGGACCCGGTTCGGCGAGGTGAAGGGCTACGACGGAGACCCGCTGCCCGCACCGGCTCTGCCCGAAACGCCGCTGAAGCCACGGGGAAGGGTGCGCTGACCAGGGAAAACTGGGCCGGCGTGAGGTGCTCGGACGCCGCATGGCCGACGGCAGCACCTGCGTTTCCGTGCTTCACGGGAGTTCGGGCCACGCCTCCACCTCGGCCGGCAGCCCGTCCACCTCGGCCGTGAGGACAGCGTCCGGGAGGCCCCGCACGGCGATGCGCGGCCGCGGGCCGGGACCCTCGGTGGCGACGATCAGATGGTCGTCGACGAGGCGCGCGGTGATGGTGGTCCGGCGTCCGGCCTCGTCGGTCAGGACCGCCCGGGCCGTACGGGAACCCTCCGTCTGCGGGCAGACCCACACGGCGGTCACCTGTTCGAAGGGGGCGCTGCCCGCGCGGTCGGTGGGCGGTGTGGTGAGCAGAAGGGTTCCCGTGCGCAGCCACAGGGGGGCCGAGTCGAGCGGTACCTCGACGGGCTGCCAGGCCGGCCCGGTGACCGGGACGTCGCCCCTGTACGGCAGCCACTCCCCCGGCGGGAACCAGACCTGCCGTCGTCCTCCCGGGGCGTACAGCGGGGCGACCAGCAGGTCGGGGCCCAGCAGGTACTGGAGGTCGGCGGCGTGGGCGTCCGGGCGGTTCGGGTGGTCCAGGGGCATGGGGCGGGCGAGGGGCTCGCCGGTGCGTACGGACTCGGCTGCGGCCGTGCAGACGTACGGCAGGAGACTCATGCGCAGGCGGGCCGCGTGCAGGACCGCCGCGTACGCTTCCTCGCCGAAGTCCCACGGCAGCCGGGACGTCGTTCCGTGGAAGCGGCTGAGCGGCGACAGCAGGCCGAACTGGGCCCAGCGTACGAAGAGTTCGGCGTCCGGGGTGCCGTGGAAGCCGCCGATGTCGTGGCTCCAGAAGGGGTGGCCCGAGAAGGACAGCGAGAGGCCGGCGCGGAGGGTGGCGGCCAGGTCCTGCCAGCTCGCGTTGGCGTCGCCGGTCCATTTCGCGCCGTGCCGTTGACCGCCGGTCCAGGTGGAGCGGCCCCAGGTCAGGCCGTGGCCCTCCGTGGTGGTCTCTCGGGTGACCTCGGCGACCAGGTCGTTGTAGAGGAGCGGGTAGAGGTTGTGCAGGCGGTCGCCGGTCATGCCGTTGTGGGCGACGGTGTCCGCCGGGACCGCCTCGCCGAAGTCGGTCTTCAGGACCGACGCCCCGCTCGCCAGCGCCTGGCGGACCCGGGCACGGAACCAGTCCACGGCACCGGGGTGGGTGAGGTCCAGCAGTGCTGTGTCCGGGTGTGTGCCGCCCCAGACCTGGCCGACCCAGGTGGCGCCGGACGCGGTGCGCAGGAACCAGCCGTTGCGGTCCGCCTCGGCGTAGTAGGGGCTGTCGACTCCGATGTGCGGGTTCATCCAGAGACAGACGTGGAAGCCCTCCTTCGCCAGTTCCTCCACCAGGCCCCGTGGGTCGGGGAACGCCTCGGTGTCCCAGCGCATGTCGGACCACGAGCCGTGCGGCTGCCAGTACGTGTCGAGGTGCAGCACGTCGCAGGGGAAGCGGTGTTCGCGGATGCGGCGGGCGCGTTCGCGTACGTCGTCCGCGTTGTCCCGGCGGAAGCCACCGGAGATCCACGGGCCGAAGGCCCAGGTGGGCGGCAGCAGGGCGGGACCGGTCAGGTCGCGGTAGGTGGTCAGGCACTCGGCCGGGGTCCCGGTGATCAGGTAGTGGTCGAGCACCTCGTCGGGGACGGTCATCGACCAGGCCCCGGTGTTGCTGTGCGCGAGGTCGAAGGAGACCGCGGTGGTCGTGTCCACGAGTACCGCGTAGCCACGGCTGGAGACCAGGAGCGGCACGGCCTTGTAGGAGCGGGTGCCGGTGCAGCCCTGGGCGTCCTCGACCCAGCAGTCCACCCGCTGTCCACGCAGGTCCAGGCCGGTGAAGCGTTCACCGAGGCCGTAGAAGTGCTCGTCGGGTCCGGTGATCCAGCTGTCGTGGTGGGCGAGGCGCCCGTCCGCGAGTTCGGTGACGCCGAGCGGCAGCACGGTCAGCAGGCCGTTCGGGTCCCGTACGTCGGTGGCCTGGCGCAGCGACCGGCCATGACGGTCGGTCAGTTTCATCGCCAAGGGGGCGAGGCGGACTTCCAGCGTCAGGGCGTCCAGGTGCAGGGTGAGCGTGTCCGGGGACTGCTCAACGGCGCATTCGGTGCCGGTCGGTGCGGTGACGACGGACACGCGGGGTGCGGTCGTCGCGCCGGTCATGCGCAGGGTGAGGCGGATCGAGTTACCGGTCGCGGGGCGCAGCCGTAGCGTGCCGGTGCGTCCGGTGGTCGTGCGGACGTCGAGGGTGGCGCCGTCCGTGTCGGCGTGGACGACGGTGGCGGCGGCGAGCGGGTCCAGGGCGTCGGGCCCGGCCGGGGTGAGGATCGGGAGCGGCGTGACGAAGGCGGCACGGTCACGGGGATGGAGTGAGGACATGGACGTCAGCCCCTGACGCTGCCGGCCGCGAGGCCGCCGACGATGAAGCGCTGGAAGAGGGCGAAGACGCAGACCACCGGGACGCTGATCAGGGTGGCGGTGGCCATCAGGGCGCCCCACGAGGTGCCGTGCTGCCCGACGAAGGCGTTCAGCAGGACGGTGACGGGCTGGACCTCGGGGCCGTCGGCGAGCGTGAGGCCGAAGAGGAACTCGCCCCAGCCGAGCAGGAAGGAGAGCCCGGCCGCGGCGACCAGGCCGGGGACCATCAGCGGCAGGACGACCCGCAGCAGTACGCCGGGCAGCCCGCAGCCGTCGACCAGTGCGGCCTCCTCCAGTTCGCGCGGCACACCGCGCAGCACGGGACGCAGCACGATCACCGTGAAAGGCAGCGTCAGTGTGGTGTCGGCGGCGATCAGACCCACGTACGTGTCGTCGATGCCGGCCCGGCGTTCGAGGATGAACAGCGGTGCCGCCAGCACGATGGCGGGCGGGAGTTGGGCGACCAGCAGGGCCAGCACCATCACGCCCGAGCCGCGCATCCGGACCCGGGCGAGCGCGTAGGCGAGGGGGACGCCCAGGAGCAGGGTGAGCGCGACGACCCCGCTGGAGATCACCACGCTGTTGAACAGGGCCCTGGTCAGCCCTTCATAGCCCAGCGCCGTCGAGTAGTTCTCCCCGGTGACCGGGACGGGCACCCACTGCGGGGACGGGGTCAGGATCCGGTCGGGCGGGGTGAGGCTGGTCTTGGCCATCCAGTACACCGGCAGCAGGAAGACCGCGGTGATCACGGTGGCCGTCGCGGTGAGCAGCCAGGGGCGGCGGGGCGGTTTCATAGGGCGCCTCCTTCCGCTTCCTCGCGGCGCAGCCGGCGCACGTAGAGGGCGCCTACGAGCAGGGGTACGACGAGCAGCAGCAGGCCGGCGGCGGCACCCTGGCCGAAGCGGAAGAACTTGAAGAAGACCTCGTAGACGTAGAGGGAGAGCACGCGGGTGGCGTCGACGGGGCCGCCTCCTGTCATCACGTAGACGAGGTCGAAGACCTTGAAGGTGTAGATGAGGCCGAGCAGCAGAACGGTCACCGACACCGGGCGTATGAGGGGGAGGGTGATGCGTCGGAAGCGCTGCCAGGCGCCCGCACCGTCGATGGCCGCGGCCTCGTGGAGTTCCGGGTCGATGGTGTGCAGGCCCACCAGGAGCAGCAGCATGTTGAAGGGGACGCCGACCCAGATGTTGGCGACGACCACCCCCGCCAGGGAGGTGGAGGGGTTGGTGAGCCAGTCGCGGGACAGCGTGCCCAGACCCGCCGCCTCCAGCAGGGCGTTGTAGGCGCCGGACTCCGCGTCCAGCAGCCAGCGGAAGAGGGTGCCGCTGACCACCGGGGGCAACAGCCAGGCAACCAGGAGAAGGGACCTCAGCAGACCGTTCAGCGGGAACGGGCGGGCGAAGAGCAGGGCCAGCGCGAAGCCGATGGTGAACTGGAACAGCAGTGAGGCCAGGGTGAAGACCAGCGAGAGACGCACCGAGTGCCAGAAGTCCGGGTCGTCGGTCACGGCCCGGTAGTTGTCGAGACCGGTGAACGGATCGGCGCCGCCGAGGAGGCTGCTCAGCTCCACGTCGTGGACGGAGGTCCACACGTTGTAGAACAGCGGGTAGGCCAGGAAGAGGGCGAGGAAGGCCATTCCCGGGAGGCAGAAGAGGTAGCCCGCGCGTTGGCGGCGCGCGGACGGGGAGTGGCGAACGCGGGGGCTCACTGCCCGCCCAGCGCCTTGTCGATCTTCGCGGCCGCCGTCTTCGCCGCCGCGGAGGGCGACGCGGACCCGGTGAGCACGGCTTGCTCCGCCTCCGCGACGGCCAGCGAGGCGTCGGCGTAGTGCGGGCCGTACTGGCGCGGACGGGCGAGGGGCAGCTGACCGAGGAAGAGCCGCAGGGCCGGGTCGGAGGCCCAACTGCCCTGGTCGGCAAGGTCCTTGCGGGCCGGGAGCTCTCCGAACGCCACCAGGTACGGCACCAGGACCGACGGGCGCTGGGTGTACTCCAGGATCTCCCACGCCTTGTCCTGGTGCTCGCTGTTCGCCATCACCACCCAGTTCTCGCCGCCCAGACAGGTGGCGGCCTCCTTGCCGCGGGGCAGGGCGACGACGGTCCAGTCGAAGTCCGCCTCCTTGAGCGTGGGGATCTGCCAGGGGCCGTTGATCTGCATCGCGGCACGCTGGTTGAGGAACCGTGTGTTGACGTCCTGCTGGGTCCAGCCCACGCACTGTTCGGACAGGGAACCCTTGGCGATCAGGCCGTCGAGGAAGGCCAGGGCCGTCGGGCCGTGCTCGGCGAAGGTGTCCAGGTCACCGCCCGCCTGCCACAGGAACGGCAGGAACTGGAAGACGCCCTCCTCGGTCCTGATCGCGCTCAGTGCCAGGCCGAACCGGTCCCCGCCGGTAAGCCGCTCGGCCGCGGCGGCCAGTTCGTCCCAGGTGGTGGGGGGTTCCACGCCGGCCGCCTGAAGCATCCGGGTGTTGCAGTAGAGGGCGAGGCAGTTGCTGTTGTTGGGGATGCCCAGGGTCTTCCCGCCGACCTGGCAGCCCTCCCAGGGGCCCTTGTAGTACTGGTCGGCCTGGCCCCAGTCCTTGACCCTGCCGGTGAGGTCGGCCAGCAGTCTGCTGCCACCCAGGGTGTTCATGGCGACGTTGTCGACGATGGCGATGTCCGGCAGGTCTCCGGAGATCGCGCCCAGGGTGATCTGCCGGTCGAGCTCGGCGAACGGGAAGGTCCGCCGCTCGATCCTCACATCCGGGACGCCGGCCTCGATTTCCTTGATCAGGCGGTTCATTCCCGGCTGAAAGTTGTCCAGGGTGAAGTAGTCCCACCACGTGAGGGTGGCGGTGCTCGGCTTGTCCGAGCTGCAGGACGCCAGGGTCCCGCCGAGGCCGAGGGCAGCCGCTCCCACGCCCGCGGTACGCAGAAAGCCGCGGCGGTCGACCGGATACGACATGGGCTGCTCCCAGAGGGGTCGGTGACCGGAGGCACACAAAGCGGGACACACCGGCGAAGGCATCACAGAACGGCATATCAGAAATTCAGGTCGAAATCGGGGAATTCCGACTCCGGTTCCGATCCGGGTACCGGCCGACAGGGGCCGGTACTGGCCCGCAGCGTGATCAGGGGTTTGAGCAGGACGTGCCGGGGAGGTGCGCCGGGAGGCCGCAGTCGCTCCACCATCAACTCCACGGCGATCCGGCTCATCTCCTTGGCCGGTATCTCGGCGGCGGTGAGCTGCGGGCTCACCTGTTCGGCCCAGGGGCTGGCCGCCACGCCGACGACCGAGAAGTCTCGCGGCACACTGCGGCCGTGGCGCGTCAGCCCTCGGTAGAGGCCCTCCAGAGCCGCCTCGTTCATGGTGACCAGGGAGGTGGTCGCCGGGTCGCCCGCCAGAATCCGCTCCACGACCTTCTCCCCCGAGGCGAGGTCGTCGCCGCAGAGGTAGGCGTGCGGTTCGAGACCCAGCTCCGCCATCGCCTCCGTGTAGCCCTCGTGTCCGAGCCGGGCGAACCCGTACCCGCGGTCGAAGAGCTGTTCCGACCTGTTGACGAAGGCGATTCTGCGGTGCCCCAGGTCGGCGAGGTGCCGGACGCAGCCGCCCGCCAGAGCGGCGAAGTCCAGGTCGACCCAGCCGACCGCGTCGGCCCGGTGATTACGGCCGATGGCGACGAACGGGAAGACCTCCTGGGTCAGCCGCTCGACCCGGTCGTCCTCCTGACGGATCTCCATGACGATCACGCCGTCCACCCGCCGCGCGCCGGCCAGCCCGACCATCCGCAGGAACGAGGGGTCCCGGTCCGAATCGCAGGGGGAGAGCAGCAGGTCGTAGCCGTGCGTGGCGGCGGCCTCGGCCACCCCGCCGATGAAGGCGAGCTGCATGGTGGTGTAGTCCCGGTCGCGGCCGGCCGGAGGGTAGAGCAGGCCGAGGTTCTCCGTGGCGGGGGCAGCGGCCCCGCCCCCGCCGGCCGCATCCGCCTCGGCGTGTGCGGCGGACCGCTTCGTCGTCTCACCCATGCGCTCACCCATGGTCAGCCGGCAGGGAGGGATTGTTCGGCCCAGATGGTCTTGCCGACGGGGCTCTGGCGGGTGCCCCAGCCCTGGGTGAGCTGGGCGACCATGTGCAGGCCCCGTCCGCCCTCGTCGTAGGTGCGGGCGCGGCGCAGATGCGGCGCGGTGCTGCTGGCGTCGGACACCTCGCAGATCAGGGTGCGGTCCCGGATCAGCCGCAGTCCGATCGGTGCGGCGCCGTAGCGGATGGCGTTGGTGACCAGTTCGCTCACCACCAGCTCGGTGACGAACGCCGCGTCCTGAAGCCCCCAGGCGGTGAGTTGGCGGGTGGCCTGGGCCCGGGCGTCGGCCACGATCGCGGGGTCGGACGGCAGCGCCCAGGCGGCGACCTGGTCGGCATGCAGGGCACGGGTGCGCGCGAGGAGCAGGGCCACGTCGTCGGCGGGACTGTCGGGCAGCAGCGCCTTGAGGATCGCGTCGCAGGTCACCTCCAGGGACGGCACGGGAGAGGCCAGGGCTTCGCAGAGCCGTTCGAGGCCGTGAGTGATGTCGCGGTCCCGGGTCTCGATCAGGCCGTCGGTACAGAAGGCCAGCAGGCTGCCCTCGGGCAGTTCCAGCTCGGTCGTCTCGAAGGGCAGCCCGCCGACGCCCAGCAGCGGACCGGGGCTGAGGCGGACCACACTCACCGTGCCGTCGGGGAGCAGGACGACGGGCGGGACATGGCCGGCGCTGGCGAGGGTGCAGACGCGGGAGACCGGGTCGTAGACGGCGTAGAGGCACGTGGCGCCGATCTCACCGCTGTCGTCCCGGACGCGGCTGTCGACACTGTCGTCGTCCGAGGTGAGGTGGACCACCAGGTCGTCGAGGTGAGTGAGGAGCTCGTCCGGCGGCAGGTCCACATCGGCGAGGGTGCGGACCGCGGTGCGCAACCGCCCCATGGTGGCGGAGGCGTGAATGCCGTGCCCGACGACGTCGCCGACGACCAGGGCCACGCGGGTGCCCGACAGGGGGACGACGTCGAACCAGTCGCCGCCCACTCCGGCGCCCGAACCGGCGGGCAGATAGCGATACGCCGCCTCGACCGCCGCCTGCTTGGGGAGACCCCGGGGCAGCAGACTGCGCTGGAGGGTGAGCGCGTTGGTGCGCTCGCGGGTGTAACGGCGCGCGTTGTCCACACCGACGGCCGTCCGGCCCGCGAGTTCCTCGGCGAGGATCAGATCGTCCGCCTCGAAGGGCGCGGACCCCTCCGTACGACAGAACACCACGACCCCGAGGGTGATGCCCCGGGCCCGTAGCGGAGCGGCCACGACCGAGTGGAATCCGTACGCCTTGACCCGGGCGGTTCTCGTCTCGCTCCCGGCGATCCACCGGGCGAAGTCGGGGTCGCCGGCGCCGCTGAGCACCGGTCGCCCGCCGACCAGGGCGCGGGCAGGGGGTGAGAACGAGGGGTAGGTCTCGACTCCGCCGAGGTCGACCGCTGCTTCGGGCACACCGTCGCTGGAGGACTGGTGCGCGACCCGGCGGAGCACCACCTCGGCGTCGATGGGCCCAGCGAAGGGCTCCTCTCCGCGCATCACCGAGTCGAGCAGGTCCACGCTGACGAAGTCGGCGAACCCCGGGACGGCCAGATCGGCGAGTTCCTGGCCGGTGCGGGTCACATTCAACGTGGTGCCGATACGGAGGCCGGCTTCCTGCAGCAGGGCCAGCCGTTGACGGGCCTCACGCTCCTCACTGTTGCCGAACGTCGCGCTGCCGACGCCGACCACCTCGCCGGTGGCGGGCTCCCGGACGGGCCACAGCTCGATGACCTCGGCACGCTGCCGAGCGGCGGACGGAGCCGGGGCGACGCTCTCGTAACGCATCGGCCTGGCTTCCTCGGCGACCTGGCGCAGGCAGCGGAGAAAGCCTTCGTCGGCGTGCGCCGTGCCTTCGCCCAAGAGGTCCTGGTCCGGGTCGGCGCTGTGGACGGAGAGCGCGATCGAGGACTGGGCGAACGCCCACTCCACCATCCTCCGGTCGTGCTCCGACTCGACGGGCACCGTGGTGGCGGCCACGACGAACCCCTGGGGCCTGCCGTCGCCACCCGGCGTGGGACGGACGCGGAGCGCCGCCTCGACAGGGTGACCGTCCCGGTGCCGCAGTGCGGCAGCGCCGCCCCATTCCTGAGCACCGCCGGCCAGGGCGAGTCCGGACGCCGCCTCAGGGAGCTCCCGGGCGGCGAGGAGATCGGTCACGGCCCGTCCCACGACCTCCGCGGCCCGGTAACCCAGCAGCCGCCGAGCGCCCGCGCTCCATCCCGTGACGACGCCCGCCGGGCTGACGGTGGCCGTCGCGGCATCGGTTGACCACGGGTGGTAACCGTCGCCCTGATCGGAAGCGGCCATTCTTCCTCAATTCACGCCGGTGAGGTTACTCACCGTCCCAGCGTGCGCGTTACGAAAGGATCAGACAAGTCGGGTACGGGGTCCGGAGAAATTTAGTAGCCATGGACATAGTAGCCATGTACGGTATCCGTTATGAGTCCGACACCCGAGGGCGCGACCCCCGGCTACCTGGTGTGGCGCCTGTCGACGAAGTGGCGCGTGGCCGTCGACCGGGCGGTCGCTCCCCTGGGGCTGACCCACGCGCAGTACGCCCTGGTCGCCTCGCTGTACGGCATGCGGCGCGCCGGTGAGCGCCCCAGCCAGCGCCGGCTCGCCGACCACACCGGCCTCGAACCGCTCTACGTGTCGAAGCTCGCCCGCGCCCTGGAGACCGCCGGCCTGCTCGAACGGACCCGGGACCCACACGACCCGCGCGCGGTACAGCTGGCCCTCACCGAACAGGGCACCGAGGTCGCCCAGCGCGCGATCAAGGTCGTACAGCGGCTGCTGGAGCAGCTACTGGAGCCCCTGGGAGGTCTGACCAGCGAGCGCACCCGGGAGTTCACCCGCGATCTGGCACTGCTGATCGACACGCCTCTCCACGCCGATCCCGAGAAGGAGCAGCCATGACCACACCCACCGCACCCACGCTCAACCCCCGCGTCATAGCCCTCACCCACTACGCCGCACGGGCGGTCCTCGAAAGCGTGCTGGCCCGGCACGGAGCCACTTTCCAGCAGTCGGTGACGCTCCGGCTCATCGCGGTCGCGGACGGGCCCGTCGAGCGCGAGTGGCTCGTCGGTGAGGTCGTCGACGCGCTGAAGACGGACAGGGCCGATGTGCACGCGGTCGTCGAAGAACTCGTCGAGGCCCGGCTGCTGGCGGCCGAATCCGCCCTGCTCTCCCTCACGGACGCGGGACGCGAGCTGTACCGCACCACGAGCGCCGAGACCGCCCCGATCTCCGCGCGGATCTACGCCGGCATCCCGACCGATGATCTGGCCGTCGCCGGCCGGGTGCTGTCCCTGATCCACGCGCGGGCGAACGCGGAGCTGGCTGCCCTGTCCGGGCCGGCGCGGAATGATTGACCGCTGCGGCCGGTTACCGCCTCCGAAGGAGGCACGAGTGGACACCACGACGTACACGTACTACGACCACGGAACGGCTTCGGAGCGCTGGGAGAGGGCCGAACTGTTCTTCGACGCCAAGGACTACGCCGGCGCGGCGCGTGTTCTGGACGGGCTGGTCGAGGAGGTCCCGGAGCAGACCGCACCCCGGCTGCTGCTGGCCCGCGCCTACTACCACTCGGCCCAACTGCGGCGCGCGGAAGCCGAGTTGCGCGTCATCGTCGAGCGCGACCCGGTGGAGCACTACGCCCGGCTGATGCTCGGCCGCACGCTCGAACGCCAGGGCCGCCACGAGGAGGCCGCGTCGCACCTGCGGATCGCCTCGGCCCTCGCGGGCGACTTCGAGTAACTCTCGTACGACGGCCCGGCTCCCCTCGGAGCCGGGCCGTCCTGTGCTCGTACTACTTGCCTGCTTCCTACTTCGCGCCCGCCCGTTCCCCGTACGTCCGGTTGCCCCTGCGGTGGTCGATCTCGCCCAGGATCACGTCGACGGCGATGAACGCGGCCAGCGGGATGCCGAGCAGCGGGACGAAGTAGCCGACGACCGCGACGACCGCCATCAGCGCCACGAGGAGCAGCGGGGGCACCTGCTGCCAGGCGCCGCGTGGGATCGGCCGGCCGAAGGCGGAGGCCCGGCCGCGCTGCCACCACATGCGGTAGCCCCACAGGATGAGCAGCACCAGGGAGAGCGCCAGGGCCATCAGCAGAAGCTGGTTGACGATCCCGAACAGCACGCCGGTGTGCGCGTCGATGCCCCAGCGGGTCAGTTTGGCGAGCACCGGGTGGTCCGCGAAGCGCAGGGTGTCGAGGACCTCGCCGCTCGACGGGTCCACGGCGACCGCGTCCTGCTTGGTGGGCCAGCTGCGCTGGACCTGCCGCACGACGTACGCGGAGGACTCGTCGGCCGGCGGGACGATCTCGACGGGGTCGCCGAGGCCCTCGGCGCGGCCCGCGGCCAGTACCTTGTCGAGGCCGACGCCGTGCTCGGTGGCGCTCCCGGCACCGGCCGCCGCGTCATGGCCCGTGTGCTCGCCGCCCGCCGCCGAGACCGACGGGGTGGACTGGCCGAGAGAGGTGCGCAGTACGTCGATGTTGGCGCCCGCGTACGTCGACCAGGTCAGTCCGGTGGCCGAGAGAAAGAGGAAGCCGCCCGCGGCCCAGACGCCGACGGTGCCGTGCAGACCGAGGGTGCGGCGCCGTCCGCTGGTGCCGCGTATCTTGCGCTGCGTACGGCGGCGGGCGAACCACAGCACCAGGCCGCCGCCCGCGATCACCCACAGCCAGCTCGCGGCGAGTTCGCTGTAGAGGCGGCCGTTCTCGCCGAGGTGCAGATTGCGGTGGAACTCGCTGATCCAGGTGCGCAGCGGCAGCGCGCCCGTCGATCCGTACTGTTCGAGCGCGCCCTCCACCTTCGCGGTGTACGGGTCGACGAACACGGCGAGCGTGTGGCCCTCGCCGACACCGGGAACCCCGGACAGCATGACCCTCGTCGTGGCGTCGTCCTCGGGCGAGGGGCGGACGGCCGCGACGGTGCCCTGGGGATGGGCCTCGCGGGCGGCGGCCACCTGCTCGGAGATCGGCAGCTTGGTGTCTCCCGCGGAGACGGTCATCTCGTCGGCGTACAGGATCTTCTCGGCCTGGAACGAGCCCGCGTACAGAAAGCCGGTCAGCGCGGCGACCAGCAGGAACGGGGCGACGAGCAGGCCCGCGTAGAAGTGCAGCCGCAGGACCAGCGGGCGGAGCGTGGCGGCAGCGGACGGCCTGGCCGGGGCGGCGGGTTTCGGTGAGTCCGGTGAATCCGGGGATTCGTCCGTCGTGGTCGTGGGAGCGGTGGACATCGGCGGGCTTCTCCGGTGGCTGGGGACGGTGAGCGGGGAAGACTGCTGGGGGGATCGCGGCTGTGGGGACGGTTCAGTAGTCGGACCGCAGGGGCGTCGAGTTCCCGGCCCCGCGAGTGGCGTACGTCACATCAAGGGGCGCGGGTTGTCAGCGGTGCGTGGCATCCTGGCGCCATGGCAGCAACTCCCCATGACCGCGATGCCCTTGCCGACCAGGTCGAGCGACTCCTCGCCGTCGGCGGCCCGTTGCCGATCGTCGCCGCCGGCGATCCGGTGCTGCGGCGCGCCACCGTGCCCTTCGACGGGCAGCTCGGCCCGGAGCTGCTGACCCGCTTCGTCGAGGCGCTGCGCGAGACCATGCGCGCCGCCCCGGGCGTCGGCCTCGCGGCCCCGCAGGTCGGGGTGGGGCTGCGGATGGCGGTCATCGAGGATCCGGCGCCGGTGCCGGAGGAGGTGCGGGTGGTGCGCGGGCGGGTGCCGCTGCCGTTCCGGGTGCTGGTGAATCCGTCGTACGAGGCGGTGGGCACCGACCGGGCCGCGTTCTTCGAGGGCTGTCTGAGTGTGCCGGGCTGGCAGGCGGTGGTGGCCCGGCACGCGGCGGTGCGGCTCACGGCCCAGGACGAGTACGGGCGGGCGGTGGACGAGGTGTTCACGGGCTGGCCGGCCCGGATCGTCCAGCACGAGACGGACCATCTGGACGGCACGCTCTATCTCGACCGGGCGGAACTGCGCTCGCTGTCCTCCAGCGCGGCGATGATGGAGCGGTGGGCCCAGCCGACTCCGGCGGAGGCGGCCGAGGAGCTGGGCTTCGCCCTCTGACCGCCCGCGCCGACCAGGCGCCCCTTCCCTGCTACTTGCCGTCCCTGAACGCCTCCAGCAACCGCAGCCAGACCTCGCTGATCGTCGGATACGACGGCACCGCGTGCCACAGCCGTCCCAGCGGCACCTCGCCGGCGACGGCGACGGTCGCCGAGTGGATCAGTTCGCCCACGCCGGGGCCGACGAAGGTCACGCCGAGCAGGGTCTCGCTGTCCAGGTCGACGACCATGCGGGCGCGGCCCCGGTAGCCGTCGGCGTACAGGCCGGCGCCGGCCACCGAGGAGAGCTCCACGTCGACCGCGCGCACCCGGCGGCCCGCCTGCTCCGCCTCGGCGAGGGAGAGGCCGACGGCCGCCGCCTCCGGGTCGGTGAAGACGACCTGCGGGACGGCGCCGTGGTCGGCGGTGGCCGCGTGGGCGCCCCAGGGGTCGCTCTCCAGGAGCGGTACGCCGGCCGCGCGGGCGGTGATGGCGGCGCCCGCGATCCGGGCCTGGTACTTGCCCTGGTGGGTGAGGAGGGCGCGGTGGTTGACGTCGCCGACCGCGTACAGCCACGCGCTGCCGGTGACCCGGAGGCTGTCGTCGACGGGCAGCCAGGAGCCCGGTTCCAGGCCGACCGTGTCGAGGCCGATGTCGTCGGTGCGCGGGGCGCGTCCGGTGGCGAAGAGGATCTCGTCGGCCTCGATGCGGTCACCGGTGTCCGTCACCGCCACGACGGTGCCGTCCTCCCTGGTCACCGACCGGACCGAGGTACCCGTGCGGACGTCCGCGCCCGCCTCCGACAGTGCCTCGGCAACCAGTTCGCCCGCGAACGGCTCCATGCCGGTCAGCAGGCCCTTGCCGCGGACCAGCAGGGTGACCTGCGCGCCGAGTGCCTGCCAGGCGGTGGCCATCTCGACGGCGACGACACCGCCGCCCACGACGATCAGCCGGCCGGGCACCGACTTGGCGCTGGTCGCCTCCCGGCTCGTCCAGGGCCCGACCTCGGCGAGGCCCGGCAGGTCGGGCAGTTGGGCGCGGGTGCCCGTGCACACGGCGACCGCGTGCCGGGCCGTCAGCACCCGCGTCGAGCCGTCCTCGCCGGTCACCGTCACCGTGCGGGGCCCGGCGAGCCGCCCCTGGCCCCGGTAGAGGTCGGCGCCGATGGAGTCGAGCCAGCCGACCTGGCCGTCGTCCCGCCAGTTCGAGGTCTCGTAGTCGCGGTGGGCGAGGACCGCTTCGGCGTCGAGGGGGCCCTGGACGAGGTGGCGCAGGCCGGGTACGCGGCGGGCGTCGGCGCGGGCGATGACCGGGCGCAGCAGGGCCTTGCTGGGCATGCAGGCCCAGTACGAGCACTCGCCGCCGACCAGTTCGCTCTCCACGACCGCGGTGGAGAGGCCGGCCGCACGGGTGCGGTCGGCGACGTTCTCCCCCACGGGTCCGGCACCGAGCACCACGACGTCGTACGCGATGGTTTCCGTTTCCGTCATGGGGTCAGTCTGGTAGGTGGTGTGCGCGGTGGCCACATGGGTACGCGCGCGGAATACGCCGTGGCGGGGCCGTGTTGTGCCGAGCGCCAACGGTAACGACCCGACAGCAGGAAGAGGAATCAGGTCATGAGCAGCACCGTGGAGCTCACCAAGGAGAACTTCGACCAGACGGTCACGGAGAACGAGTTCGTGCTGATCGACTTCTGGGCGTCCTGGTGCGGGCCGTGCCGTCAGTTCGCACCGGTGTACGAGAAGGCCGCCGAGGACAACCCGGATCTGGTGTTCGGCAAGATCGACACGGAGGCGCAGCCGGAACTGGCGCAGGCCTTCGGTATCCAGTCGATCCCGACACTGATGATCGTCCGGGACCAGGTCGCCGTGTTCGCGCAGCCCGGCGCCCTGCCCGAGGCCGCCCTGACGGACGTCATCGGGCAGGCCCGGAAGCTGGACATGGACGAGGTCCGCAAGTCGGTGGCGGCCCAGCAGGCGGAGTAACCCGACGGGGGCCGCGGGCCCCGGAAGGGGCGCGGGCCCCGGAAGGGGCGCGGGCCCCGGAAGGGGCGCGGGGAACTGCGCGACCAGCCCCCACCAGCCTGCGGCCGACAACGCACCGAAGAGTTCTAGAAGGGGTACGGCGCCACATCCCCCCGCACAGTCGTCCACCGCACGTCAGTGAACGCCTCCAAGTTCGACTCCCCACCGAACCGCGCACCAGTCCCGGAGGCCGCAACCCCACCGAACGGCGCCACGGCCTCGTCATTGACCGTCTGGTCGTTGATGTGGACGATCCCGGTCGGAATGCGCTCGGCGAGGTCGAGACCGCGCGCGGTGTCCCGGGTGACGATGCCGAGGGACAGTCCGTAGGGGCCGACGGCCGCAAGCGCGGCGGCCTCGTCGGCGGTGGAGAAGGAGCGTACGGGCGCGACCGGGCCGAACACCTCTTCCGCGTAGGCCGGGGTCCCGTCGACGACGTCCGCGAGGACCGTCGGCCGGTAGAAGAGGTCCTCATGCGTGCCGCCGGCCGCAAGCCTCGCACCACTCGCCGTGCTGGACTCCACCAGGCCGTGGATCTTGGCGAGTTGGGCGCCGTCGATGATGGGGCCGAGGTGGACCTGGGCGCGGTGCGGGTCTCCGACGGCGAGGGAGTCGGCCTTGGCGGCGAGCCGCTCGACGTACTCCGCGTAGAGCGACCGGTGGACGAGGTGGCGGCCGGTCGTCATGCAGATCTGGCCCTGGTGGAAGAAGGAGCCCCAGGCCGCGGTGGAGATCACCGCGTCGAGGTCGGCGTCCTCCAGGACGATCATGGCGGAGTTGCCGCCGAGTTCGAGGTGGGCGCGCTTGAGATGGCGGCCGGCCGCCTCGCCGACGGCACGGCCGGCGGCGGTGGAGCCGGTGAAGGAGATGACGGGCACCAGCGGGTCGGCGACCAGCGCCTGACCCGCGTCCGGGCCGCCCGGCAGGATGTGCAGCAGGTCCTCGGGCAGTCCCGCCTCGGCGAAGACCGCGGCCAGGGAGAGCCCGCCGCAGACCGCCGTACGCGGGTCCGGCTTCAGGACGACCCCGTTGCCGAGCGCGAGGGCCGGGGCGACGGAGCGGATGGAGAGGATCAGCGGGGCGTTGAACGGTGAGATCACCCCGACGACCCCGACGGGCACCCGGCGCGTGTACGACAGCCGGGGTGCCTCGGAGTGCAGCACCTGCCCGGCGGGGCGGGAGGCGAGGGCGGCGGCCTCGTAGCACTCCTGGGCGGCGACGTGCAGTTCGAAGTCGGCCTTGCCGGGGATGGAGCCGGACTCGCGGACGAGCCAGTCACGCAGTTCGTCCGCGTGCGCGGCGAACAGGTCCCCAGCCCTGCGGAGCACTCCGGCACGGACGAAGTGCGGGGTACGTGCCCATGCCGCCTGGGCGGTACGGGCCGCCTGCGCGGCCGTTTTGACGTCCTCGCCGGTGGCGAGCACGACCGTGCCGAGCGTCTCGCCGGTGGCGGGCTCGGTGACGGCGTACTCGGGGCCGGACAGGGCGCGGGAGGCGTGGGACTGCCAGGTCTTGGGGTCGAGCAACGGCATGTGCGGCTCTCCGATCAGTCACCGGCGGGACTCACGGCACGAACGCGAGTCCCGTGTGGTTCGCGGCCATGGGCGGCCGCGGGGGCGGGATGCGGTGATCCGGCGCAGCGGTGCGAGCGGCGTCCGGTGGTCGACGGCATCCTCATCTGGTTGAGCGTGCAACATCCTAGTCACGCGGGACGCGAACCGCGCCGTTCGCGCGCGACAGCGCGGCGCACACCGCGCAGGCCCCTCCCCCGGTTCCGCCCGGCCCACGGCACCCGAACGGCCGTACCGCCCAAGTCGCCGTACAGGAGCCGTAGTTCAGCGTTCAGCTGGAGTCGCGGTGGACGAGCGTCGCGCCCAGCAGATGGTGGGTCTCCGGGGCGGCGCCCGGATTGCGCACCGCGCTGTCCACGAGCTCCGCGAGGTCCGGGCCGGACGGGAGTTCGATGTGCACCGTACTCAGGCGGGGCCGCAGCAGCCGGCCGAGCAGCAGGTCGTCGGCGCCGACCAGTGCCGTGTCCTCGGGGACGGCCACGCCCTCGTCCTGGAGGGCTCGCATCAGGAGCATCGCGTACTCGTCGTTGAACGCGAAGACGGCGTCCAGGCCGAGTTCGGGCCAGCGGGCGGCGAGGGCGGCCGCGGACTCCTCCTCGTACGCGAGCGGCAGCACGGTCACCGAGGCGTCGGTGCCCTGCACCGCGCGCCGCACCCCGTCGAGGCGGGGCTTGGAGAAAACCTTCAGACCGGGCTCCTCGGGCACGACGACACCGATCCGGCGGCGGCCCCGGGCGTACAGGTGCGCGCCCACGAGGTGGCCGACGGCCGCGTGGTCGATGAGCAGGCTGTGGGCGCCCTCGATGCGCTCGGAGCCGAGCGTGACGACGGCCCGGGCGCCGGAGCGCTTGAGGACGGCCACGCCCTGCGGTCCGAGCCCGCCGACGGGCACGAGGACGGCTGCGGGCCGCAGTTCGGCCCAGGCCCGGGCGGCCTCGTCACCGCGCAGACCGACGGAGGCGTACTGGACGACGGTGTAGTCGAGGCGGCTCAGCGCCCACTGGAGTTCGTTGATGAACTGGCTGTAGAGCGGGCCTATCGGCACGCTCGGCGCGGGCATCAGGACCAGGCGGCTGTGTCCGGCCCGCAGGCTGCGGGCCGCCGCGTGCGGAACGTACCCGAGTTCCTTCGCGGCCTCGTGGACGCGGCGGCGGGTGGGTTCGCTGATCCGGACGGCACTGGTGTTGTTGAGGACGTAGGAGACGGTTGCGCGGGAGACGCCGGCCAGGCGGGCCACATCCGCGCTCGTGGGCACGGATTGCTGCTGGGGCAACGCCGGGGCGGCCGAATTCGGTATCTGCACCATGACGTACGGCATCTTTGCAGAAGCTGTGGGCAGAGTTCGGCGCGGGGCGACTTCGCAATCAAGCCGGTAGCAAAGGCAGTTGACGAAAGCGCTTCAGGAAAGCGCTTTACTGAAACGCTTCATAAAGATCATCTTCGGGTTTCCCGGGACCGGTTGAGCAAACGGTTCAGCGCCCCGCCCCGGGAAACCGCACACCGAACGCGCTTTCCGGCCGCCCCCGGCCAAGTCCCGGGGAGGTTCCCCCGGTTGATCACCCCCGCACGGCGGAGCGCAACCGGCGCGAATGGCCGAAACTCGCGCTCAATACGCAGACACGCTGCCCGTGATCCGGCCGACGAGGTCGATCCATCCCGCCTCCAGCCGCGCCGGCGTCATCCCGCACTGCCTGGTCAGATGATGAATGAGCGCCGGGTCCAGATATCCCATCAGCGTTTTCGCGAGGAGTTCGCAGTCGGCGTCCGGAACCGCCTGCCGCAGCAGCATGGCGACATGACCGGACAGCACCATGCGCGGTGCGGACGCGAAGCGGCGGCCCGGTTCACCTTCGGCAGCCAGCTGTAGTTCCAGTTCGTCGACAGCCCTGCGCAGCACCGCGACACCGAACGCCCGCAGCCGGTCGACGGGCGGCGCCCCGGGCCCGAGCGGCGGCGGGCCGGTCAGGAAGGCGGCCTGGAGTTTCTTCTCCGAGTGGTCGAGCAGGGCCGTCAGCAGGCCGGTGCGGTCCCCGAAGCGCCGGAACACGGTCCCCTTGCCCACCTGCGCCGCGACGGCCACCGCCTCCATCGTCACGCCGGCCGCGCCGTGCTGCTCCACCAGCCGCGCGGCGGCCTCCAGCAGACGGGCACGGTTGCGCGCGGCGTCGGCGCGCAGGCACGGCTCGTCGGCGTCGGCGCGGGTGCCGAGTTGCAGCAGCGGCTCGTCGGCCCGCTCCCGGGGCATCGGGAGGGGCGGCAGGGAATCGGACATGAAGGCAGCGTAACGCGTCGGAAGAAAACTGGACCACGGTCCGTTTCGCTGGTACAACTCTAAACGGACCTCGGTCCGGATTGTGTCGCCAACGTTTCAGCACCCTGTGGAGTCCCCCATGTCTGTTCGTATCCTTGCGCTCGTCGGCAGCCTTCGCGCCGGTTCCACCAACCGTCAGCTCGCCGAGGCGGCCGTCAAGCACGCCCCCGAGGGCGCCGAGGTCGTGCTGTTCGAAGGCCTCGGCGACATCCCGTTCTACAACGAGGACATCGACGTGGAGGGCAACCTCCCGGCCGGCGTCGTCGCACTGCGTGAGGCCGCCGGTGGCGCCGACGCCCTGCTGCTCTTCTCCCCCGAGTACAACGGCACGATTCCGGCCGTTCTGAAGAACGCCATCGACTGGCTGTCCCGCCCGTACGGCGCCGGCGCTCTCACCGGCAAGCCGCTCGCCGTGGTCGGCACCGCCTTCGGCCAGTTCGGCGGCGTCTGGGCACAGGACGAGGCCCGCAAGGCCGCGGGTATCGCCGGCGCCAAGGTGCTGGAGGACGCCAAGCTCTCCATCCCCGGCTCGCTGACCCGCTTCGCCGAGACACACCCCTCCGACGACACCGAGGTCGCCGCACAGCTGACCGAGGTCATCGCCCTCGTCCGCGGCGAGGCCACGGCTGCCGCCGCCTGATCATCCGTACGCGAGGGAGGGCCGGAGCCTGTGCGGCTCCGGCCCTCCCTCTTCTCCCCCGCCCCCGTCTCCGCCTCCCCCCGGTCTCCGGTTCAGCCCAGTTCGGCCGCGCGCCGCGCCGCCGGGGCCACGAACCGTTCGATCCACTCGGCCGGTTCGCCCGTGTGCGGGCCCAGCATCACCGTCTCGATGCCGAACTTCGCGTAGCCCTCGATGTCGCGGATGAAGGCGTCGACGTCGTTCCCCGCCAGCGCGTCGCCCATGTAGAGAAGCGTCCTGGTGATGTCGTCGTACGAGCGACCCGCGTCGTCGCAGTGCCCGCGCAGGACGTCGAGTTTGTGCCCGACCTCCTCCGGGGTGGTCGTGAACAGGTTGCAGGCGTCCGCGTACCGGGCGACGAGGCGCAGGGTCTTCCGCTCTCCCCCGCCGCCGATCATGATCTCCGGGTGCGGCGAGCTGACGGGCGCCGGTACGCAGAGGGTCTCGGCGAGCCGGTAGTGCTTGCCCTCGAAGGGCCCGTCGTTCTCCGGGTCCCACATCTGGAGGCAGATCCGCAGGGTCTCCTCCAGCCGCTCGAAACGCTCGGCCGTCGCCGGGTACGGCACCCCGAGCCCCTCGTGCTCCCGGTCGTACCAGGCCGCCCCGATGCCGAGGGTGGCCCGGCCGCCGGAGAGGACGTCGAGCGTGGTGGCGATCTTGGCGAGCAGCCCGGGGTGGCGGTAGGTGACGCCGGTCACGAGCGCGCCGAGGCGGACCGTGGAGGTGTGGGCCGCGAGGAAGCCGAGGGTCGTGTAGGCCTCCAGCATGGGGTCCTCGGCCCCGCCGTTGAACTCCATCTGGAAGTAGTGGTCCATGACCGTGAGCCGGTGGACGCCCGCTTCCTCGGCCGCGGCGCCGGCCGCCGCCAGCTCGGAGCCGAGCGCGGCGGCACCTCCTACATGGTTGAAGCGGTTGATGTGCACGCCGAGCCGCATGTCTGTCTCCGTTCGCCGTTCGCCTTCGCAGCGGTGATACGCGGCCGACGCTAGTTCCTGGAGCGCACACGAAGTCAAGCCGCTGCCTCGCCCGTACGCGGGCTCAGCCCGCGTGGCTCGACGTGTCCGTGTCCTGCCCCTGCGTCCGGGCCTGGGCTTCTTCCTGCTTCTTCGACGCCCGCAGGCTCGTCACGGTCGTGACGGCCAGGACGAGGACGATGAAGCCGAGCGAGAACGGGATGGAGATCTCCGGGACGTGGACGCCGGACTCGTGCAGTGCGTGCAGCACCAGTTTCACGCCGATGAAACCGAGGATGATCGACAGGCCGTAGCTGAGGTGCACCAGCTTCTTCAGCAGACCGCCGATGAGGAAGTACAGCTGGCGCAGACCCATCAGCGCGAACGCGTTGGCGGTGAAGACGATGTACGGGTCCTGGGTCAGCCCGTAGATGGCCGGGATCGAGTCGAGCGCGAACAGCACGTCCGTGGAGCCGATCGCGAGCATGACGACCATCATCGGCGTCATGATCCGCTTGCCGTTCTCGACGACGAACAGCTTGGTGCCGTGGTACCGGTCCGCGACACCGAACCGCTCTTCGGCCATCTTGAGCAGCTTGTTCTCCTTGTACTCCTCCTCGTGCGAACCCGCCTTGGCGTCCTGGACCAGTTTCCAGGCGGTCCAGACGAGGAAAGCGCCGAAGATGTAGAAGACCCACGAGAACGTGGAGATGATCGCCGCGCCGGCCGCGATGAAACCGGCCCGCAGCACGAGGGCGACCAGGACACCGACCATCAGCACCCGTTGCTGGTACTGCGAGGGCACCGCGAACTTGCCCATGATCAGCACGAAGACGAAGAGGTTGTCGACACTCAGCGACTTCTCGGTGATGTACCCGGCGAAGAACTCACCGGTGGGCTTGGTGCCGCCGTAGATCAGCAGCCCGAGGCCGAACAGACAGGCGAGGACGACCCACACCACGGTCCAGGTGCCGGCCTCCTTCAGGGACACATCGTGGGGTTTGCGGCCGATGAGGAAGTCGACGGCGACGAGGACACACAGGGCGACGACAGTCAGCGCCCAGACGGTGAATGAGACGTTCACAGATACTCCAGAGGGAAGTGGTGCACTGGCAGCGTTGTCATCGCCGATGATCACTTCCACCCAGAAGCGGTGAACAACGGGTCATCTCCTGGTAAAGATCCGAGGTCGCCGGTCTCGGTCTGCCGCGTCGGCGGGGCCGGGCCGGGCCGACCGGGCTACCCGCCGGATGGCGGGCAAGTCCCGCCGTACGGCGGCGTGCCGGAACCCGGCGGACGCGCGGACCATCGCCGTACGATCCGCCGCACGCAGCATGAGGAGCAGAAGCAATGACGCTTACGCCGCCGCCGTTCGACCCGGAACTCGCCGCCGTCCTGGGAATCATCAACGAATCCGTGCCGCCCAAACTGACCATGGCCGAGATCGAGGCCACCCGGAACGGGCCCGGTCTCGCGATGCTGGCGGACATGGACCTGACGCTGGACGGGGCCTTCGAGGTCGAGGACCGGGTCGTGCCCGGACCCGAGAACGCGCCCGACATCTCCCTGCTGATCTGCCGGCCGGTCGCCCCGGCGACGGACGGTCCACTGCCCGTGATCTACCACGTCCACGGCGGCGGCATGGTGCTCGGCACCAACCGCGTCGGTGTGGACATGCCGCTGCGGTGGGCCAAGGAGCTGGGCGCGGTCGTGGTGTCCGTGGAGTACCGGCTGGCCCCGGAACACCCGCACCCGGCACCCATCGACGACGTCTACGCCGGACTGCTGTGGACCGCCGATCACGCCGAGGAGATCGGCGGAGACCCTGAGCGGATCGTCATCGCGGGCACCAGCGCGGGCGGTGGCCTGACGGCCGCGCTGGCACTGCTCCTGAGGGATCGCAAGGGTCCGCAGCCCGTCGGGCAGGTGCTGCTGTGCCCGATGCTCGACGACCGCAACGACACCCCGTCCTCGCACCAGATGGCGGGCCTGGGCGTATGGGACCGCACGGCCAACGACACAGGGTGGACCGCCCTCCTCGGCTCGGAGCGCGGCGGCCCGGACGTCTCCCCGTACGCCGCCCCGGCCCGCGCCGAGGACCTGTCCGGGCTGCCCCCGGCCTTCCTCGACGTCGGCTCCGCCGAGACGTTCCGCGACGAGGTCGTCGCCTACGCCTCCCGGCTGTGGCAAGCCGGCGGGGTGGCCGAGCTGCACGTATGGCCGGGCGGCTTCCACGGCTTCGACGGCTTCGCCCCGCAGGCCGCACTCTCCCAGTCCTGCCAGGCCGCCCAGGTGAACTGGCTGCGCAGGCTGCTCGCGGAGTAAGCGGAGTAACCCGTGCGGTTACGGGGGCGGTGCGGGCGGCGGCATGGGCGGGGTTCGCGGCTGACGAAACGGCCGGTGCCCGGCTCGGCCGACGGCACCGGCCCCTCGCGAAGCGACACGGCAGGACGTGAGCAGGGTGCGATGCCCCTCCCCGTACGGGCGCGGGCCGTGCCGACCCACGACTCCGCGACGCGGGCGCGACCAGCCCCCACCGACCCGCAGAACAGAACCGCTCGTCCTGCGGAGCGCCCAGCGGCTGAAGCGGCCGGGGCCCGTCAGGTGCGGGGCGGCGTCGACAGGTGACTCCACCGCATGGGCGCGACCACCCACCACCGGCCCGCGTCACAGAACCACCCGTCCTGCCGAGCACCCAGCAGACGCCAAGCGCGCTGAAGCGGGCCAGTACCCGTTGGGGCGCGGAGCGGTGCCGACACGTGGCTCCACCGCATGGGCGCGACCACCCCCCACCGGCCCGCGTCACAGAACCACCCGCCCTGCCGAGCACCCAGCAGACGCCAAGCGCGCTGAAGCGGGCCAGTACCCGTTGGGGCGCGGAGCGGTGCCGACACGTGGCTCCACCGCGCGGACACGACCAGCCCCCACCCGCCCACGTCACAGAACCACCCGTCCTGCCGAGCACCCAGCAGACGCCAAGCAGCTGAGGCGGCCGGTGCCCATCAGGAGCGCGGCACTGTGACGACACGCGGCTCCGACCCCTTGGGCGCGAACAGCACCCCATCTGCCCACGGAATAACCTGCCCTGCCGAGCACAGCAGACGGCAAGCGGCTGAAGCGGCCGGTGCCCGTTGGGGGCGCGGGGCGGTGTCGACACGTGGCTCCACCGCGCGGACGCGAACAGCCCTGCCGGGCCCCATCGGCCTGTGGCCAGAGAACCGCCTGCCCGCGGAGCGCTCGCCGCACTCTCCCGCAGCCCGGGACAGTCCGCAGACTCCACGAAACGTGGGTCGATGGCGCACCATGGGGTCATGAAAGAGCTGGCGGGGCGGCTTACCGCGCTGGACCCGGATGCCGGTGCCGCCGTCCGGGTCATCGCCTACTTCGACCGGCTGGCCGAGCACCGGGCCGGTCTTGAGGCGCTGGTGCGTGGGGTCGCCGTGCTGGCCGGGTGTCCGGCGCGGCTCGCCGACGCCGGTCGGCGGGTGCATCTGCGGGTCGAGACCGACGGGCGCCGCCGGGAAACGGATCTGCCGCCGGACCCGGCCTGGCCGTCCGCCGCGCTGTCGCCGGACGGCGCCCCAGCGCTGTGGCTGGAGCGGGCGGGGACGCCCAGTGTCGTCGACGCGGTGATCCTGGAGCGGGCGGCGGCTGCCATCCGGGGTGTCCTCGACCGCACCCGTGGACGAGCGCCGGCGGCCCCCACCGATGATCCGGCGCTCGTCGAGACCCTCCTCGACGCCACCGCCCCCGAGCAGGTACGGCTGCACGCGGCCCGCCGTCTGGGCCTGGACCCCGCCGATCCTGCCACCCGGGCCCGCGCGGTCGCCCCGCTCGACGGCCCGCCCCGCATCGTGAACGCGTCCACCCGGCGCAGGCCGGTCCACCCGGAGACCCGGGCGGTACCGGACTCATCGGCTCACCCGGACACCGGATCCACCGACGCCGCCCTCCCGCCCGGCCGGGTCGGCGTCGGTCCCGCCGTGCCCGTTCTCGAACTGCCGGGCTCCTGGGCCGCCGCCCGCACCGCACTCCGTTTCACCGCCGACGGCACCCCGCACGCCCCCGGACCACAGGTCGTGTACGCCGATGAGCTCGGCGGCATCGGGCTGCTCGCCGAGCTCGTCGTGCCGGGGGCCGATCCGCCGCCCGATGTGCAGGCACTGGAGGCGGCGGTCGCCGACGCGCCCTGGATGCTGACGACGTTGCACGCCGTCGCCTCGACGGCGAGCCTGCGGGCCGCCGCCGTCGAGGTCAACGTCCACCACTCCACGCTCCAGGACCGGTTGGGCCACTCCGAGTCGCTGCTCGGGTGGCCCGTCCGTACCCCACAGGGCCGGCTCAGACTGCAACTGGCCCTGGCCATGCGGAATTTGAGGCGCGCGTAGCACGGTTCGGGCTGCTCGTACGGGCTGCCGCCGTCGGCGCTGACACCCAGCCGGCCCGTATCACCCGTGAATTGACCGTGCCCCTCAGGACATGAGAGTGAGGGCGTTCTCGACTCCCCGCTCAAGAACCTCATCGGCGAACTTCTGGTCGGAGAGGGCGCGGGACAGTTGCAACGTCCCCACCATCATGGTGAAGAGTCCGAGGGCGCTACCACGGGCGGAGCCTGGATCCTCCGGCGCGAGGCGAGCGGCGATCTCCTCCACGATGGCCCGCGAGCCGCCGGTGTACGCCCGCTTGGTCTCGTCCCCGCAGCGGCCGATCTCGTCGAGCAGGGCGGCGGAGGGACATCCGAGGCCGGCGTTGTCCCGGTGCTCGGCCGACAGGTATTCGCGAACGAAGTCCTCAAGTCCCGGGCGGCCGGGCCGCAGTGTCCCGCACCTCTCCAACTGCGTGCGCAGTTCGTCTGCGAGGACGTTGGCCACGAGGTCGTCCTTGGATGCGAAGTGGGCATAGAAGGCTCCGTTGGTGAGCCCGGCGTCCGACATCAGCGTGGATATGCCCGAGCCGTCGACGCCGTCCTGCTTGAACCGCAGGCCCGCCTTATCGATGATCCGTTGCCGTGTCACCTGCTTGTGCTCCTTGGCGTAGCGCGCCACGGGCTTCCTCCATTCGCTCCGCGGGGCCATTGCCCCACACGCCATCCTAATCTATTGTCTGCCGTACGTAATATTACGGTCGACAGATAATTTGCGACCGATCTGTCGTCGTCAGAGATGAGGCATGCCATGAGTGACGTTCCCTTCCGGTCTGTCGTGGATCAGTCACGGGCGTTGGCCGCGGGTGAGATCTCCAGCCGGGAGCTCGTCGATCTCTATCTGGAGCGGATCGCCGTCCACAATCCCGCGCTGAACGCGGTGGTGACCCTCGATCCCGAGCGCGCTCGTCGTGAGGCCGGGGAAGCGGACGCCGCGCGAGCGGCGGGGCAGGACCTCGGTCCGCTGCACGGCCTGCCGATCACGGTCAAGGACAGCTTCGAGACAGCCGGGATACGGACCGTCTGCGGGCGCACGGACCTGAAGGACTACGTCCCCGTCCAGGACGCCGACGCGGTCAAGCGGCTGCGTTCGGCCGGTGCCGTGATCATGGGCAAGAGCAACATGCCGCCGGGCAACCAGGACGTCCAGGCCGACAACCCGGTGTTCGGTCCCTCGTCGAACCCGTGGGACACGACCCGTACCTCGGGCGGGTCCGCCGGGGGCGGCGCCGTCGCCACCGCCGCAGGCCTCACGGCGTTCGACTTCGGCTCGGAGATCGGCGGATCGACCAGGATCCCGTCCCACTTCAACGGCCTGTACGGGCACAAGTCGACCTGGGGGTCGATTCCCCTCATCGGGCACGTTCCCGGCGGCCCGGGCACGGGACGATGGACGAACCCCGACATGGCGTGCGGCGGCGCGCAGGTCCGCGACGCCCGTGACCTCGTCCCGATCCTGCGGGCGACGATCGGACCGACCGACTACGAGGGCGGTTTCAGCTACACCCTCGCACCGCCGCGCGCGACCAGGCTTGCCGACTTCCGGGTCGCCGTCTGGGGCGAGGACCCCGACTGTCCCGTCGACAGCGACGTCACGGCAGCCATGGACGACGCGGTCGCCGTGCTGCGGGCGGCCGGCGCGAAGGTCACGATCCAGCCCCCGGCCCTCCCTGTCGACATCGCGACGAATCACCGGAAGGCCTTCCTGCCGCTGCTCTTCGGCGCGCTGTCCTACGACCGCAGCGGTCTCACTCCCGCCCCCAACGCCGCGCTGCTGGCCCGGCTCGTCCAGCAGCCGCGCGGTGACGCGGGTCCCGCCCTGCGCGGAACCTTCCAGTCCCACTACCAGTGGCTGCAGGCCCACGCGGTGCGCAACGAGTTCCGGCAGCGGTGGTTCGAGTTCTTCCAGGACTTCGACATCGTGCTCATGCCGGTGACCCCGACCGCTGCCCCCGCCCACCACAACAAGCTGATCGACCGGTTCGGGCGGCACTTCGAAGTCGACGGTGTGCGACGCCCTTACTGGGACCAGGTCAAGTGGAACGCCGTCGCCAACGTCTCCGGGGGGCCGGCGACCACCGTCCCGGTGCGCAGGGGCAGGCGCGGACTGCCCATCGGTCTGCAGGCCATGGGCCCGAGCGGGGGCGACCTCACCACCATCGAGTTCGCCGCGCTGCTGGGCCGGGAAGTGGACGGCTTCGTGCCGCCCCCGGCCTTCGTGTAGCCCCCGACCTCGCCCAGCCCCCGACGCCCCTGAGAAGCAAGGAGCCCACGATGCACCACACGAGCCGCAACGCGTCACGACTGCTGACAGATTCCGTGTCCCGGTACCCGGAGCGGACCGCGATCGTCTTCGGTGACGACCGCATCAGCTACAGATCTCTCGATGCCGCGGCCAACCGGGTCGCGAACCTGCTCGTCTCACGGGGCATCCGGCCCGGGGACAAGGTCGCGTTGTCCTGCCCCAACCTGCCCCACTTCTCCAGCGTCTACTTCGGCATCCTCAAGGCCGGGGCGGCGGTCGTGCCGCTGAACGTGCTGCTGAAGGCCCGCGAGGTCGCCTACCACCTCACCGACTCCGACGCGAAGGCGTACTTCGCGTTCGAGGGCACGGCGGAGCTGCCGATCGGGCAGACCGCGTGGGAGGGGTTCCAGGCCACCGAGGGCTGCGGCGAGTTCTTCCTGATCGGGGCCGGTGGCGCGCCGTGGGCCGGGGACGGGACGCCGGAGTCGTACGCCGCGGCCGTGGCCGAGCAGCCGGTGACGTTCCGGACGGTCGAGCGCGACGAGGACGACACCGCGGTGGTCCTCTACACCTCCGGCACGACCGGCCGGCCCAAGGGCGCGGAGCTGCGGCACCGCAACGTGTACGACAACGCGCTCACCGGCACCGACCTGTTCTCCTCCGATCCCGAGCACCCTGACACCTACCTGTGCACGTTGCCGCTGTTCCACGCCTTCGGCCAGACCGTCATCCAGAACGGCGCCTTCGCCTTCGGCGGCACGATCGTGCTGCAGCCGAGATTCGAGGCGCGGGCAGCCCTGCGTCTCATGCTCGACCACGACGTGACGTTCTTCGCCGGCGTCCCGACGATGTACTGGGGCCTTCTCGCCGCCCTCGACGACACCGTCGACGTCGCCCGCCTGGCCGCGAATCTGCGCATCGCGGTGGCCGGCGGCTCAGCACTGCCCGCCGAGATCCACAAACAGTTCAAGGACCGCTTCGGCGTCACGATCCTCGAGGGATACGGACTGTCCGAGACCTCTCCGATCGCCTCCTTCTCCCGGTTCGGAGCGGAGCTCCGCGTCGGGTCGATCGGCGTGCCGATCCCGGGCGTGGAGATGAAGCTGATCCGCGACGACTGGTCCGGGATCGAGGGCGGCCCCGACGAGATCGGGGAGATCGCGATCAAGGGGCACAACGTCATGAAGGGCTACTACAAACGGCCCGACGCGACGGCCGAGGCGATCAGGGACGGCTGGTTCCGCTCCGGCGACCTCGCCCGCAAGGACGAGGACGGCTTCTACTACATCGTCGACCGGTCCAAGGACATGATCATCCGCGGCGGCTTCAACGTCTACCCGCGCGAGATCGAGGAAGTGCTCATGGAGCACCCCGCCGTCTCGCTCGTCGCCGTCATCGGCGTACCGCACGAATCCCACGGCGAGGAGATCAAGGCCGTCGTGGTGAGGAAGGCCGGGAGTGACATAACCGAGGAGGAGCTCGCCGCCTGGGCGAAGGAGCGGCTCGCCGCGTACAAGTACCCGCGCGTCATCCAGTTCGTCGACGCTCTGCCCATGACGTCCACCGGCAAGATCCTCAAGCGTGAACTCGCCTGACCCCGAGGCTGCCCAGGAACGCCGGGAGCGGGACCTACAGCCCGCGTTGCCCCTCCCCCGTACGAACGTGCCCCTCCCGACCGAAGGAAATCCACGCATGACCTCCCTGCACGACCACCTGGACCTGCCCAACGGCCAGGTGCTACCCAACCGGATCATGAAGTCCGCGCTGAGTGAAGCGCTCGCCGACAAGCACAACGCCCCGGACCATCGCCTCGAACAGCTCTACCGGACCTGGAGCCGGGGCGGGTACGGGCTGATCATCACCGGCAACGTCATGGTCGACCGCACCCAGCTCGGCGAACTGGGCAACGTCGTCATCGAGGACGACCGCGACCTCGACGCGCTCACCCGCTGGGCCTCGGCGACCAAGGACGCCGGCATCCCGACCTGGGTACAGCTCAACCATCCCGGCCGTCAGGCCAACATGCTCGCGCTCGGGCACACCCCGGTCGCACCCAGCCCGATCACGCTCAACCTGCCCGGTGCCACCAAGCCCCGCGAGCTGACGTCCGCGGAGATCGAGGACATCATCGAGCGGTTCGCGACCGCGGCGGCGGTGTGCGAGAGGGCCGGCTTCGCCGGTGTGCAGGTACACGGAGCCCACGGATACCTGGTCAACCAGTTCCTCTCCCCGCTGTCGAACCGGCGCGAGGACGAGTGGGGCGGTGACCCCGAGCGCCGGATGCGTTTCGTCCTCGAGGTCGTGCGCCGCATACGGTCACGGGTGTCCCCCGGTTTCGCCGTCGCCGTCAAGCTCAACTCGGCCGACTTCCAGCGCGGTGGATTCACCGAGGAGGAGTCCCGCTCGGTTGTCGCGGCCCTGGCGCAGGAAGGACTCGACCTGATCGAGGTCAGCGGCGGCAGCTACGAGTCACCGGCCATGATGGGCACCGCCGCGGCGTCGACACGCGCCCGCGAGGCCTACTTCCTGGAGTACGCCCGCACGGTGCGCACTCTGGTGGGCGATGTCCCCTTGGCGGTCACAGGCGGCTTCCGCTCCCGCACCGCGATGGAGGACGCCGTCGCCACGGGCGAGTGCGACGTGGTCGGTATGGGCCGGCCGACCGCCACGACACCCGACGCCGCGGACGTGATCCTCGCGGGTCGCGCCGACACCGTCGTCGCCCACCAGGTGCGCGCCGGGATGCGCCAGGTGCTCGGCAAGGTCACCGACGTCAAGGCGCTCGACGGTGTCCTCGACCTCAGCTGGCACACCGACCAACTGCACCGGCTGGGCGCGGGCCTCGAACCCGACCTGCGCCGCGGGCGCCTGGCCACCGCCGTCTCGATGGTGCGGCGCAACGGCAAGACGTCCTTCCGCCGCAAGCGCGGTGCCTGAGATTCCGCCCAGTCCGCCGCCGAACTGAGCTATCAGGCGGTCGAAGGGGCCGGCTGAACCGAGGTATGCCGGCGGGCCGCCTCGGCGAAGGCCTCGACGAGACGACTGACCGCCTCGGCGTCGCCGTCCACCGTGAGGCGGCCGGCCTCGGTCGCGGCGGCCGGCTCCTCATGCCCGAGCGACAGCGCGATGAACGTCCCCGCGTCACAGGCCACAGTGGTGGGCGACGACGCCGGTGACGGTCCGGATCGGACCCGGAGCCGCCCGGCTCCGACGGTCAGGGAGAACCGTTCGCCGGCATCGACGTCGCACTCGAGAGCAAGACCGTCCAGCCGACCGGGGGCGACCGCCACGGTCATGCACAGCGCCACCATGTCCGTGCGGGCGGCCGACGGCTCGACACCGTCGCTCATCAGGCCCAGGCCCCACAGCCCGAGTGAGAGGACCGGGACCCTCAGCTCTTCGCCGAAGTCGGTCAGGACGTACTCCTGCGCCGGCTCGGTCTTGGAGACGACGCCGACCGAGTGCAGGGTGCGAAGCCGGTCGGTGAGGCGATTCGGTCCGATCGACGGCATACGGCCGAGGATCTCGGTGAACCGCTTCGGGCCCAGCAACAGTTCGCGGAGGATGAGTACGGTCCACCGCTCGCCCAGTACGTCCATCGCCGTGGCGAGTGGACACGCCTGCCCGTATCTGCGCGCCGTTGTCATACGTTCCACTCTACTGACCGGTCCTGACAGGTCCCGGCGGCCCAACGCGTCGGACGGGGCGCTCTGTTCGGCCCTGCTCTCGCACGTCCGCCGCTACCGGACCAGACGTCCTTCGAGCTTGCCGAGCAGCGCGCGCACTTGGGGATCACGTGTCAGACGCCTGTCGATCACCGGATTGATGACCCCCCGCAGGACGGACAGCGGCGTCCAGCGAACCGGCCGGAGCACACGGGGAGAACGGTGCTCGATGGCAGACACGATGGCATGAGCGGCCTCGTCCGGCTCAAGTCGCTTGAGCAGCGGTCGCGGCGTTGTCCGGGCCAGGAGTTCGCTGATCGCCGGGTCCTCGTCGACGCCGTTTCTGATCATGTCCGTCTGGATCAGCGCGAAATAGGCGGTGGTGGCGGAAGCGCCGTGCTGCGCGAGTTCCACTCGGAGTCCGCGTCCGAGCTGCTCGACCGCGGCCTTGCTCATGGCGTAGGGAATCGCCGCCGCCCCGTTGAGGAAGGCGAACATCGAGCTGATGAGGACGACCTGACCCTGGTTGGCGACGATCTGCTTCATCGCCGCGTTCACGGTGTTGATGGCCCCGTTGACGTTCACGGCCAGCACTTTGTCGATCGCCGGTGCGGGCATGGTGCGAAGTGTGGAGCCGCGCCCCATGATGCCGGCGTTCGCGATCACGACGTCGACTCGCCCGAACCGCTCGCATATGTGGGCCACGGCGGCGTCGAGCGCGTCGCGGTCGCAGACGTCCGCGGTGAAGCCGACGGCGTCGGAGGGCGAGAGGCGTGCTGCGATGTCCGGCGTGTCCGGGTGCAGGTCCACGATGCCGACCCGCGCGCCGCGGGAGAGGAGAGCCCGAGCGGTCGCACTGCCGAGCCCACCGGTGCCGCCGGTGATGAGGACGACCTTGCCACCGAGTTCGTATGCAGTCATGCGAATGCCTCGTCTTCAGTCATGGGGGTCTTCAGTCATGGGGGTCTTCAGTCATGAGGTGTCCGTCCGCTGGCAGTGCGGCAGATCCGGATCGGGAGCCGGGTGGCGGGACTTCGCACTCACCGCCGGAACGCCGCTCGTATCACGGGCACACGTTCACCGCGCGGAGACGGCTTCGTCATGAAACGGACGTTAGCAATCGCTATACGAAATGTATAGTCATCGCGCGGCAGGCAATTTACCGCGCCGAACCGGCCGAGTGCTGCGCGCCACCGATCGACCATCGAGCCCAGAACTTCGAGCGTCACCTAAATGGCTACGCCCTGATGCCGGACCGCCTCGGCGGGGAGAGCCTGGAGACGTACCTGCCTGCGGGTGCTCAAGCCCGGCGGTAACGCCATCGGGATCGCCGGTCCTGCAACTCCGCGTCCGCCGCGAGGCCGGCTTCAACCCGCTGACGCCCTTGGCCGTCGCAGCCTCAGCGTCGACCAAGGCACGGTGCGCCCGGTCGCGGGAAGGGCGTCCGGTTCGGCCAGACCCCGAAGGCGATGCAGTCCCTGTCCCATGGCGGCCCGAACCGCACCGGCACAGAACAAGCAAGGAGAAGCCGTCATGAGCACCAACGTCACCCCGAACGAACCCGTCGTCACCTCCTACGCGAAGGCCCCGGCCCGCACCGTCAGCGCCGGCGGCGTCACCTACGTGTACCGCGAGCTGGGACCCAAGGGCGGCATCCCCGTCGTCTTCTTCGTCCACCTCGCCGCGACGCTGGACAACTGGGACCCGCGCATCGTCGACCCCGTCGCCAAGGGCCGCCACGTCATCACCTTCGACAACCGCGGTGTCGGAGCCTCCACCGGCCAGGTGCCGGACAGCATCGAGGCCATGGCCGACGACGCCTACGCGTTCATCTCGGCGCTCGGGTACGACAAGATCGACATCTTCTCCTTCTCCCTCGGCGGCTTCGTCGCCCAGGCCCTGGTGGTCAAGCACCCCGAACTCGTCCGCAAACTCGTCCTCACCGGCACCGGGCCCAAGGGCGGCAAGGACATCGACAAGGTCGTCGCCACCACCTACTGGGACATCCTGCGCGCCACCTTGACCCGGTCGGACCCCAAGGAGTTCCTGTTCTTCAACCGCGACCCCGCCGGCAAGGCCGCCGCACGCGCGTTCGTCAACCGGCTCAAGGAGCGCACCGTCGACCGCGACGCGAAGATCAAGACCAAGGCGTTCCAGACGCAGCTGAAGGCGATCCAGAAGTGGGGGCGTTCCACCCCCGACGACCTGTCGAAGATCACTCATCCCACCCTGATCGCCAACGGCGACAACGACCGCATGGTCCCCTCGAACCTCTCCGAGGACATGCACCGGCGCATCAAGGACAGCGAACTGATCATCTACCCCGACTCGGGTCACGGCGGCATCTTCCAGTACTACGAGGAGTTCGCCCCGGTCGCGGTCGAGTTCCTCGCACGATGACCACCGCCGACCAGGAAGAGAACGGGAAACCATGAACATGCCATCAACCGCCGCGGAACTGGGCGTGACGAAGCACTTGACCTCCTCGATCCTGTTGTGGGTGCGCACCGACCAGCCCCGGCAGACCGGCATGGACCACTGGAAGGGGCCGCACTCGGGGATCATCTCCGCCACCCCGGGCCTGGAGGAGTACCGCCAGATCCACCTCGCCGAGCACAACCCGGGCCGGTGGCCGGCGACCGACGGAGTGGAGACCTCGATCCCCGCCGACCGGAAGATCGACGGCGTCGCGGAAGTCACCTTCCAATCGGCTCTCGCGCCCCTGCAAGGGCGCAAGCAGACGAAGCTGGCCTACAAGGACGAGATCAACGTGTTCCGCCGCACCCTGCTCTACGCCGGCCCGCCGAACTCGTCCCGCTGGTACGACGTCGCAGGCCCGGAAGAAAAGGTCGGTGCCCGCGTCCTGGTCTACCTGCGCCGCAGAGACGGGGCCGGCGCCGGTGAGTTGCGGAAGTTCGTCAAGAAGCAGCTCGTTCCCGCACTCGCCGGCACCGGAGTGCTGAAGGAACTGCGCACACAGACGTTCCTGCCCTGGAACAAAAAGCTCTGGGACACCCCGAACGTCTCCCACGACAACCCCCAAGACCAGCGCTTCCACGCCTCCGTCATCCTCGGGTTCGCCGACACCGCAGCACGCGACGCCTTCTTCACCGGCAACGTGATCCAGGACCTGTCCAAGCAGCTGGCACCGCTGGTCTCCGCGATCCACGCCTACGACGTCACCGCCGCCCTCACCTACGTCAAGAACGGCGAGATCCTCCCGCACTACCAGGAGTGACGGGCAAGGGGGCAGCGGCCGGCAGCGGGACTGCCGGACCTGCTCGGCAACCCATCCGCCCGAGGAGCGAGCAAGGCACCATCCACTACGAGCACACCTCACCCCGGGTCACGAAGACCACCCTCGCCCACCCGCCCGTCGGCCTCATCGTCGGCGAGACCGTCCTGCGCCTCACCCCTGCGCGACACGCGCGCAGGACCGAGGACCGACGTCGGGCTCGCGACGCTGCTGCGGCACTTCCCGACCCGCGAGGCGCTGCTCGATGCCCTGCTCCGCGCGAGCTTCGACCAACTGACGGCCAAGGCAGTCGAGCCGCACCCCACGCTTCGTGCGTCACCCTGCGCGCAGCCGGTGCGCGGCTCCTCACCCATGCCCAGGGATCGCCTTCCCCCGCCGCTATCTCCCCGAAGGCAGCATGGACAAGCTCTACCCCGAGCTACCCGAAAGCGCCCCCGCACTCCCCAACACCACGAACAAGCCCACCAGCTGATCGGCTACACCACGGCAAGGGGCACCATCAAGATCGGCAACGCGGCCACCGTTTCGCTTCGAGTCCCCACACACCTCGAAGTTGATCACGGTGGCCGTCTCACGTCACCACACCATCGACCAAGATCACACTATGCGACTGTAGTACTGACTAGCAGGTTTCTCCTGCGCTCGCGGACTGCGCGTGCGCCGCGACGCGGCTGAGGTGGTGCGCGCCGTAGGCGTTGGCTTCGGATATCCGGCGGTGGCTCTGGTCGGAGGTGCCGTCGCGGGTGTCGAGGACGGCCTGGAGCGTTCGGACGTGGATCCAGCCTCCGAGGACCAGGCCCCACATCTTGAGATAGGGGACGCCGCCGGCGTAGGCGTCACGTCGGCGGCCCTCGGCTGCGTGGTCCAGCAGAAGGACGGTGACGTCTCGAATCGAGGCGAGGGACCGCGTCATTCGCTCGGCCGTCGCGACGGCTACCGGGTGCTCGGCTTCGGCCAGATGTCGGACATCGGTCTCGATCATGTCGAGCACGCGGGAGGCGGTGCCGGCTCGGTCTCGGAGAATCTTGCGGCCGAGGAAGTCGTTGGCCTGGATCGCGGTGGTGCCTTCGTAGATTGCAGCGATGCGGACGTCGCGGTAGTACTGGGCGACGCCGGTGTCCTCGATGAAGCCGGCGCCGCCATGAACCTGGACGGCGTCGGAGGTGACCCCGATGGCTTCCTCAGTTATCCAGCCCTTCACGACGGGGGTGAGGAAGTCGGTGAGCTCGAAGCTCTCGGCGTCGCCGGCGAATGCTCGGTCGAGGTAGATGCTGGTCTGCAACATCAGTCCACGCATGGCGGTGATGATGCCGGCCGACGAGGACAACAGGCGCGCTACGTCGGGGTGGCGGGCGATGGGGGTGCCTTCGGGCTCGTCCAGGACCCTGCCCTGGACACGATGGTGGGCGTAGTGCTGAGCCGCCTGGTGGGCGCGGTCGGCGATGCCGAGGGCCCAGATGCCGGCGCCGAGGCGGCTGAGGTTCATCATCACGAACATTGCCGGGAGCCCCTGGTTCAGCTCCCCCAGGAGAAAGCCGGTTGCGTCCTCGTACTGCAGGACGCAGGTCGGGCTGCCTTTGATGCCCATCTTGTGCTCGAGTGCGATGGGGGTGACCCCGTTCGCGTGGCCCGGGCTGCCATCGGCGTCGGGAAGAAATTTGGGGACGATGAACAGTGACAGTCCCCGTAGCCCTGCCGGTGCGTCCGGCGTTCGAGCGAGCACGAGGTGCACGATGTTCTCGGTCAGGTCGTGGTCGCCCCAGGAGATGTAGATCTTCTGACCGCTCACACGCCATGTCTGATCGTCCTGCGGTCGAGCGAGGGTGCGGATCGCGGCGAGGTCCGTACCGGCCTGCGGCTCCGTCAGGTTCATCGTGCCGGTCCAGCGGCCTTCGACCATCGGCTCGAGGTAGACGGATTTCTGGTCGGGTGTGCCGGACCAGGAGATCGCGGCGACGGCGCCTTGGGTCAGTCCGCTGCACATGGCGAATGCAGGGTTCGCAGCGCTCCACAGTTCGGTGAGAGCTGCCGAGACGATTCGGGGAGCGCCACCGGCCTGGACCGGTGCACCTACGCTGCTCCAGCCCGCCCCGGTGAACTTCGCGTAGGCCTCGCGCATGCCGGGTGCGGTGATGACCTGCCCGTTCTCGATGCGCGCTGCGACCCGGTCGCCGGAGACGTTGGTGTCCTGCAGGACCTCGGCGGCCAGTTCGGCGGCCGGCCGCAGAATGGCCACGACGTCGTCGATGTCGTATTCGCCGTCGGTCACGTCCGCCAGGTGCTCGGCGCCGTTCATGACGTGGCGCAGGAAGAACTCGTACTCATTGATCGGTGGGTTGTAGCTCATGGCGGTTCTCACCGTTCTCGACGCGTGGACAGGGGCGGTTCGGCGCAGCGCCGCACCGTTGGGGAGGTTTGTTCAGGGGCCGTGGTGAAGCGCGGGCCGGGTCAGAGCCGGGCGGCGAGCTCGGTGGCCTGGCGGATGGCTCGCTTGGCGTCGAGCTCGGTGGCGATGTCGGCGCCGCCGATGACGTGGGCCGGGCGGCCCAGCGCTTGAAGCGGTTCGATCAGGTCGCGGACCGACTCCTGGCCCGTGCACAGGATGATCGTGTCGACGTCGAGTACCCGTGACTCGGTGGTGTCGTCGCCGACGGCGACCGTGATGTGCAGGCCGTCGTCGCCGATCCGGTCGTAGGTCACACCCTTGACCATCTCGACGCCGGAGTCCTTGAGTGTCTGGCGGTGGACCCAGCCGGTCGTCTTGCCCAAACCCTTGCCGAGCTCGGTCGTCTTGCGCTGGAGCAGTGTGACCTGCCGGCGGGGCGGCGCCTTGACCTTCGCTGTCAGGCCACCGCGCTCCAGGGACGGGTCTGTCACTCCCCAGCGCTGGTTCCAGTGCTGCACCGACTCGCCGACGTCGTGCAGCAGGAACTCGGACACGTCGAAGCCGATGCCGCCCGCACCCAGCACCGCGACCCGTTCCCCGACGGTGGCGGTGCCACGAAGGACGTCCTGGTAGCCGACGACCGATGGGTGGTCGACGCCTGGGATGGTCGGCACGCGCGGCTCGACGCCCGTCGCGACGACAATCTCGTCGAAGCCGGTCAGGTCGTCGACGCTCGCGCGGACGCCGAGGTGGACTTTCACCCCGCTGATCTCCAGCTGGCGCGAGAAGTAGCGAATCGTCTCGCGGAACTCCTCCTTGCCGGGTATTTCCATGGCGAGTCTGAACTGTCCGCCGATCTCATCGCGCGCTTCGAAGAGCTCGACGGTGTGGCCGCGCCCGGACAACTCGGTCGCGGCGGCGAGACCGGCTGGGCCTGCGCCGACGACCGCGACCCGCTTGATGGCCCGCGTCGGCGACAGGACCAGCGTGGTCTCGTGACCCGCGCGGGGGTTGACCAGACAGCTCACGCGCTTGTTGACGAAGCCGTGGTCGAGACACGCTTGGTTGCAGGCAATGCAGGTGTTGATCTGGTCGGCATGCCCATGGCCTGCCTTCTGGACGAAGAACGGGTCGGCCAGCAGCGGCCGGGCCATCGAGACCATGTCGGCCTGGCCCAAGGCGATGATCTTCTCGGCGACCTCGGGAGTGTTGATCCGGTTGGATGCGACGACAGGAACCGTGACCTCGGCCTTGAGTCTGGCCGTGACCCACGCGAACGCCGCGCGGGGCACGGACGTCACGATCGTGGGTATCCGGGCCTCGTGCCAGCCGATGCCGGTGTTGATGAGCGAGACGCCGGCGGCCTCGATTCTGTGGGCCAGCTCGACGGTCTCTTCCCAGTTCTGCGCGTCGTCGACCAGGTCGAGCAGGCTCATCCGGTACATCACGATGAAGTCGTCGCCGACAGCCTCGCGGACTCGCTCGACGATCTCGACCGGGAAGCGCATCCGGTTGGTGGCGCCGCCGCCCCAGCGGTCCGTGCGGTTGTTGGTGCGCGCGGTCAGCATCTGATTGATCAGGTAGCCCTCGGACCCCATGATCTCGACGCCGTCGTAGCCCGCGCGGCGGGCGAGGACCGCCGAGGCGGCGAAGTCGTCGATGGTCCGGTCGACTTCCCTGGTCGACATCGCCTTGGGGGCTCGGAACGGAGTGATGGGCGATTTGATGTCCGACGCCGCCCGCTTGAACGGATGGTAGGCGTAACGCCCAGCGTGGAGGATCTGCATCACGATCTTGCCGTCGTGCTCGTGCACCGCGTCGGTCACGATGCGGTGCTTGTCGGCGGACCGCCTCGACGTCATCTGCGCTCCGAACGGGAGCAGCCAGCCGTGCCAGTTCGGTGCATAGCCACCGGTCACCGCCAGGGCGACGCCACCCTTCGCGCGCTCGGCGAAGTAGGCCGCGAGCTCGGGCAGATGCCTGGCGCGGTCCTCCATGCCGGTGTGCATCGACCCCATGACGACACGGTTGCGCAGCGTCGTGTGGCCCAGGTCGAGGGGTTCCAGCAAGTGCGGGTACGGGTACGGGTTCACGGTGCTCACTCTCGGGCGGGTGTCGTGCAGTGGAGGCCGGCGATCACTTCGGCCTGGATCTGAGAAAACTGGGCGCCCATGGCTGCGGCGAGGGCGGTCGCCGCCGACAGAGGCCGCACCTTGACGGTGAACTCGCTGATCAGTCCGGCGTCGTTCGTGCGGATCAGGTCGATGCCGTTCACGCTCGTCCCGTCCACAGACGCCTCGAAGAGCAGCGCCCGCCGTGGCCGTCCAAGTCCTCGAGCTCGCGGACATAGCGGAAGTCGGTGAAGACCCGGCCGACCCCACGCAGGATCGCCGCGACGATCGTCCTGCCCTCGTAGGGCTTGAACGCAACAGGGCTGCGGAAGACGACGTCCTCGGCGAGCAGCTCGCCCAGCGCGGCGAAGTCGCCGGCCTCAACGGCGGTACGAAAGGCGCGCATCGGACAACCGGTGGTGGAACGGCCTCGGGCTTGCCGGTCCGTGTCGTGCTGATCGCGCTCTTACGGTCCTGGCCCGCCTGAGCGCCCTGGTCCGGGGCGTCGGAGCTCATCGGTCCGTCTCCTCGGGCGCCAGCCGCTGCAGAATCTCGTCGCACCAGGCCAGCCCAGTCTCCTCGGCCAGCATTCCCCCGCGCAGCACGAGCCAGGCGCCCATCTGGTCCGGGCGCAGGGCGTCGGGGTCGGGATAGAAGCGCGCGGCGCTCTCGGCGTAGTAGGCGAGGCGTTGTTCGTGCACCAGGCGGCGGGTGCGGACATCTTCGACGATCGCAGTCGGGTTTCCGAAGGGCAGGGCACGAAGTTTGATCGCGAACTCGCTGCGCAGGTTCTCGACCGGCGTTGCCTTGGATGTCCACACACTCAGCTCATCGCGACCAGCCGATGTCAGAACGTAGACCTTCTTGTCGGGTCGCCCGTCCTGGGCCACGGTCTCGAACTCGACCCAGCCGGCGCGCTCCATCCTGCCCAGCACCTTGTAGATCTGCTGGTGGCTGGCCTTCCAGAAGTAACCGATCGATGCGTCGAACCGACGTGCCAGGTCGTATCCCGTGGCGGACTTTTCCGCCAAGGACACAAGAATCGCGTGCTCCAGAGCCATGAGCGCACCGTAATATGCAAATCGATGCTGTGCAACTAGATGCATAGGTAGTGGTTCGTGAGCTGGGTTGGACCGCGCCGCGACTGCCCGGGGTGGCCTGCAGCGGCCGTGTCGCGCCGGTCCGTGTCGGCTGATCTGGCTTCCTGACGTGACCGAGGATCGTCCGGCCGGTAGCTCGAAGACGGGCGGGCGTATGACTCATGTCGCCTGCGTTACTACTGCGCCGCTTCGCTGGGACCGTTGGGGGGTTTCGAGCTGCCCTTCGACCATCTGCTCTTCACGCAATCCGGAACAATCCTGCGCGGTCGCGTGCGGCACGCCGCCGGAGCCAGCCACAACCGCGGCCGCCACCGGCCTTCGACCAGGCCGTGTATCGGACCCGCAACACCGTCGAACGCGGGATCAACCGGCTCAAGCGCTACCGCGCCCGTGCCTACCCGCTACGAGGATCTCGCCGTCCGCTACCTGGCCGTTCTGCACATCGCCGCGATCAACGAATGGCTCTGACCACTTCAAGACAGAACATCGAGGTCGGCGAACTCCTCGTCCTCGAACAGCACATCGAGACGATCCCGCACCAGCATCACGGGCGTCCCCTTCGGGCACGCCGCCCACGCCGTGCGCACGGTCCTCGCCGAAATCCGCTGAAACACCGACCGGAGCAGCTGTCAGCACCCACTGAAGATCACCAACAGAGTCACGGCATTGGGCCTAGAACCGCCCGTCGGGTTCAGCGACAGCCTCATCACCGAACGGGCCCGCATCGACCGCCAGATCGGCGACCTCACAGCAGTGCGCGCCCGCCTCGACGAGATCATCGCGGTGGCGACAGACCCCAGCCACCCGCACCACAGCCACCCCGTACGCGGCGGAGTTACCGCCGGCACCGCCTGAGGCGGTACCCACCGTCGCCTCGATGGGATCGCTGCGCGCGGAACCTCGCCCGCCTGCAGTCACGGCCTCGCCGCGGCCCATGCAACCGGTAGCGCACGAGAGGGCGTCGCGCTCAGTCCAGGGTGAGGACGACACGCCCCTGGAACCCGCCCTTGGTCATGCGCGCGTAGGCCTTTGAGGCCTCCTGCAGCGGGTAGGTCTCGGCCACGCGCAACGCCAGGTCTCCCGCCGCCGCCAGGTCTGACAGCGTCGAAAGCATCGCTGCGTCCGGGCCGACCTGCGTCAGCAGCACCCGGATACCCCGCTCGGTCTCAGGCAGGGCGTCGAGCCGTGTGGTCACGAACCTGCCGCCGTCCGCCACCGCACCGATGACGGCCTGCCCCAGCCTGGCCGTGTCCAGCACGGCGTCGACCCCTTCGGGGCACACCGCGCGGACTGCCTCGACCAGCGGCTGCGACGCGGGCACGTACACATCGGCCCCCGCCACCTTCGTCGCGAACCCTCCGTCGGGCGA
Source organism: Streptomyces sp. NPDC020898 (assembly GCF_044333925.1). Lineage (NCBI taxonomy): Bacteria > Bacillati > Actinomycetota > Actinomycetes > Kitasatosporales > Streptomycetaceae > Streptomyces > Streptomyces sp. NPDC020898. The sequence goes on along the minus strand of NZ_JBIRRV010000006.1, from coordinate 393,696 downwards.
CAGGTCACTCGCGATGACCACAGCGCCCCGGCGCTTGGCCAGCTGCACCGCGTAGCCGCCGACCGCCCCCTCCGCGCCGGTGATGAGCACGCTCTGGCCCGCCTGGATGCCGAGCAGTTCGACGGACTGGGCCGCGGTCAGCCCGTTGAGCGGGATGGTGGCGGCGTGGACCGGGTCGACACCCGTGGGTGCCGCGGCGATCGCTTGGGAAGGAACCACGATGTACTCGGCCTGCCCCCGGTTCAGCCCCAGCGGCAAGCCGTGACTGAACGCGATGACAGACTGCCCGGGCCTCCAGTGGATACCCGGGCCGACAGCGTCGACAACGCCGGCGACATCCCAGCCCAGGCCATAGGCGGTCCCCTCCGGCGGAGCCGGGAAGACTCCGCCCCAAGCCGCCGCATCGGCCGGATTGAGTGCGGCCGCCTGAACCTTGATGCGAATCTCGCTCAAGCCCGGAACAGGCTTGTCCACCTCGGCGACCTCGACAACGTCCGGGCCGCCGAGCGAACGGTAAACGGCTGCGCGCATGAGTACTCCTCTGTCAGTCGCACCTGCCCACAGCAGGCGCCGAAGATCTTTGACCTAGGGAGGCGATGTCCGCAGAGAGCTGCGGAGCGCCAACAGCAGCCACGCTAAAACCTGACGCCAACGTCAGGTGCAAGTCGGCCGGGTAAGCCATCCCGCTCTTCCAGCGGCGCTCGGCGCCTCCTTCCGCCTCGTACACGTGGTCCTCCGCGTCTGGGCATCGCTGGTCGTCCCGCGATCAGTGGGCGCTGGGATCAACCGCGACCCACCATTCCCATGGCGAATGCCGTGATCACCAGTGCAGGGGCTGCCGATGCCGCCAGGTTGTTCTTCCGGTTTGCAGCAGACCTCGGCGGCGCCCGGTCCGACCTTGGACACACGGCGTTGACAGTCACGCCGTAGCCACGCCCCGGCAGCCGTTGGTACGAACCGTCGGTGAACGATCCGCCCGCGCACTCCCCAAGTGCGCGGGCGGAATGCGTCGGCCCGAAACCCTGCGCCAACGCCGCCCCGCCGCAGCACGGGCAAGGCGCCACCGCCGGTGGACCAGGTCAGCTTGGCCTGAGCGGCCCGGCAGGGGCTCTGTCCTCTCTGCAGGCAGGCGCTGATCGTCGGAGCCGTAGACGAACCGGACAGCCCACGCGAGTGGATCAACTGGTTCGCGGCGTCGAAGAAGATGCTTCACAGGCACCCCTTCGTCTACGTCTGTTGAACTGCGAAGTCCACGGCCTTACTTGGGCAGTGTGCGGTTCTGAGGGGCCGGGTCCAGCAATGGGCTCCGGCCCTGCCGTCGGGAGACCGGTCCCCGGCACGAAGCCGAAGAGATCAAGGCACGGTTGCGGACATTCCTGAATGACGAGCTCAAACTCGAAGTGTCCGAGTCCAGCCTGTTCGTGCCCGGTTCCGCCGGGGTGTCACTCGCCCCAGAAGGAATAGAAAGCCCCAAAACGACTCATTTGATATGACAGATTTCCTCAGGGAGTGGACGACTCTGTATCTTGTCCCATGTGAGCGACGGGCGCAGGCAAGGACGAGACAATTCGGTCCATTCGGTCGACAGGGCGATCTCGATCCTGCAGGTACTTGCTCAGCGCGGTGTCGTCGGCGTCACGGAGATCGCCAATGAGATCTCCGTGCACAAGTCGACGGTGTCTCGGCTGATTGCGACCCTGGAAGCCAGAGGAATGGTGGAGCAAGCCTCCACGCGAGGTGGATACCGGCTGGCCTACGGCGTCCAGCGTCTGGCCGATGGAGTAGGCAAGCAGCACGATCTGACCGTGATCAGTCGCACCGTGTGCAACCGCCTCGCGGAGGAGCTGAAAGAGACCGTCATCGTCGCGGTGCACGAAGGCCGCACAGTTGTCTCCATCGACCAGGTGAACGGCTCGGACTCACTCAGCATCGTGAACCGGGTCGGGCAGAGCCATCCCCTTCACCCGACTTCCGCCGGCAAGGTCTTTCTCGCGTACATGCCCCCCGCCGAACTGCAGACCTACCTCGACGCGGAACTGGAACGCCTCACCCCGCACACGATTGTCGACCGGGGCGCCCTGGAGAGCGAGTTGGAGACCGTGCGCAAACACGGTTACGCCCGAGTCGACGAGGAACAGGAAATCGGGCTGGCGGCCGTCGCGGCGCCGATTCGAGCGCACGACGGCCAGGTCGCCGCCGCCCTGGTGGCCTCCGGTCCCGCGTTCCGCATCAACGACGACACGATTCCCGGCATAGTCGAACCACTGCTGTCGGCCGCCGCGGAAATCTCGGAGCGAAACGGGTATCGGAAAGCCGGCTGAGTCGCACTGTCGGCGGCCGAGGACAACACCTGGCGGGCAGGGCGCATCGGCGCCGATCCCGGGGAACGCGACACACAGGCTCGTCGGCGGCCAGGAGCGGAAGATCCCTGCCGTCGGCTCAGCGGTCCCGGATGCGCGCCCGTAGCGGTGAACCCAGAGGCGCCCGGCGGATTACTGCCGGGCGCCTCTGCGTTCAGGTAGGCCTGTGGTCACCCTGGCACTGGTGACGACGGAAGATCAGCGGCCGTGATAGTGCATGACGTGCTTCGTACGCGAGTAGTCGTCGAGCGCGTAGATCGACAGGTCGCGCCCGTACCCGGAGCCCTTGAAGCCTCCCCAGGGCACCTCGTTGGCAAGTACGAGGTGGGAGTTGACCCAGACCGTGCCGGAGTCGAGCCGGGCGGCCACGTCGTGGCTGCGACGGGCGTCGCCCGTCCAGACCGACGCGGACAGGCCGAGCGGCACGTTGTTGGCGCGCAGGACGGCCTCGTCCTCCGTGGAGAACGTCTCGACCGTCACCACCGGCCCGAAGATCTCCTCCCGGGTGCACGCGGCGTCGGCGGGGACGTCGACGAGCACGGTCGGCTGGACGAAGTAGCCCGTACCGTCGAAGGCGCCTCCACCGACGGCGGCGCGCGCTCCCTCCGTCAACGCACGGTCGAGGTGGGCGAGCACCCGGTCATAGTGCGCCTTGGACACGAGCGGACCGACCTCGATGTCGTCGCCCGCGCCCGGCTCACCGACCTTCAGTTCGTGTACCTGTGCCACCAGGCGGTCGACGAGTTCGCGAGCGACCGACTCGTGCACCAGTACGCGGCAGGCGGCACCGCATTCCTGGCCCCCGTTGTAGAAACTGGCGGCGCGCAGCGAGGTCGCCACCAGGTCCAGGTCCGCGTCCTCGAAGACCACGACCGGGGCCTTGCCGCCGAGTTCGAGGTGAACCCGCTTGAGAGTCTCCGCGGCGGCGCGTGCGACGGCACGCCCGCTGCCGACCGACCCGGTGAGCGCGATCATGTCGATGTCGGCGTGCGAGGCAAGGGCGGAACCGACGACGGGACCGAGTCCCGTCACGACGTTGAGCACACCCGCGGGGAGCAGGTCGGCGACCAGTTCGGCGAACTTGAGTGTGGTCAGGGGCGTCTGCTCCGAGGGCTTGATCACGAGGGTGTTGCCCGCGGCCAGGATCGGGGCGATCTTCCACGCCGCCATCAGGAGCGGGTAGTTCCACGGAGTGACGACGCCTACGACACCGAGTGGTTCACGCAGGATCACCGAGAGATGGGATTCGGCGTAGTCGCCGGCCGCCATGCTCGTGGTCGCGCGCAGTGCGCCTGCCATGAACCGGAACGTGTCGATGGTTCCGTCGACGTCGTCTCGGGCCACCGAGATCGGCTTGCCCGTGTTGGCGGACTCCAGCCGGACCAGCACGTCGTGGTTGTCCGCGAGGCGGTCGGCGATGGCGTGCAGGATCTCCGAGCGCGCCTTGGGCACGAGACGCGCCCAGGATGCCTTGGCCTTGACCGCTGCGGCGACCGCGAGATCGACGTCCGACCCGGTACCCAGCGCGACCCGGGCGATCACCTCCTCGGAGGCGGGATCGACGATGTCGAGCAGCTCGGCGGTCGGGGCCTCGCGAAAGGCGCCGTCTATGACATGCCCGGCCGGCGGCAGGTCCGCCGGATCGAACTTGGTGGCCTCCGGCGCACGCCGTACGCCGATGGTCGGGTCCTCGGTGGACATGTCCACTCCTTCGGTGGTTGTGGGGCTGTGCACGCGGGCGGCCATGACAGTCGCGCGGGTGAGCACGGGCGAACAGGTCAGACGGCTGCGGCGGCCAGGCTCACCGTCGACGGCGAAAGGGGCGCCGCCAGCTTGGAGATGGCCGCGGCCACCTCGGGATCGAGGGGAGCCACGGGCAGCCGTGAGCCACCGATCGCGAAGCCCGTCGCGGCGAGTGCCGTCTTGACCGCGGGGGCGAAGGGCGCCGCCATGATCGCGTCGACCAGCGGGTAGACCTGCTCCCACTCGGCACGCGCCCGGTGCAGATCGCCGTCGCTCATGGCGGCGTGGATCGAGACCAGTTGGGCCGCTATGACATTGGCGGTTCCGGCCATCACTCCGGCGGCGCCCTCGGAGAGCGCGGCGAGCAGCAGAGAGTCCCAGCCGACGAAGGTCGAGACGACGTCCCGGTGGTGGTGAATCAGCTGCCCAGCCTGGGCGACGTCGGCGGAGGTGTCCTTGATGTACTGGATGTTCTCGACCTCGCGGGCGAGTTCAGCGACCAGGTCGGGCGTCATGTTGACGCCGGTGGCGACCGGGAGGTTGTAGAGCATGACCGGAATGCTCACCGACTCGGCCACGGTCGTGAGGTAGCGCTTGGTCTCCTCGATCGTGAGCGGCTCGTAGTACGGCGCCACCACCATCAGTACGGACGCCCCCGCCTGTTCCGCGTGGCGCGAGAGCTCGATGGCCTCCCTGGTCGACTGGGCGCCTGTCTGCGCCACCACGGGCACCCGGCCCGCTGTCTGATCGATCACGGTCTCCACGACGAGGCGGCGCTCGGCGTTGCTGAGCGTGGTGAACTCCCCGGTCGAGCCGCAGGCCACGACGCCGTGGACGCCGCCGTCGATGTTGCGGTCGACGACCCGTCGCAGAGTCGCCTCGTCGACCGAGTCGTTGTCGTCGAAGGGGGTGAGGAGGGCGGACAGGACTCCGCGCAGGGGTGAGGACATGGTGGAAGCACCTTCGGTGAGTGAAGTCGGAGATGTGGGAGGAAGGGGAAGGGGAGGAAAGCGGAGACCTACGTCAGCGTCGGGTCCGGCGGCTTCTACGCGGCTCGGCGCCGGGGCTGGTCGGCGGCGTCCAGGAGGTTCTCCGCGGCCTGGGCGGCCGCGAAGGCGGTGTGCACCGAGGTCTCCGTGTACTGGGTGCCGAGGTAGTCCCCCGCCAGCATCACTCGGCCGTTGGGCCTGGTGAGCGTCGACTGGAGCCGGCCGCGGCCGGGGAAGCAGTAGGGCGAGGCCTCGGGCCACCGTGCCACCTCCGCCTCGGCGACGTGTGAGGCGAAGCCGGGCAGCACCTGGTCGAGATCGTCGATGTAGGTCCGGAGGATGGTCTCGTCGTCCTGCTCCAGCAGGTGGCGGGCGAGACCGGCCGGAGAGAAGGTCATGAAGCTGCTGCCCGGCTGTCGTTCCCGCGTGTGGCCGTGCACGTTGTTGGACATGTTGAGCACCACGTTGAACGACCGCTTGGGGGTGGCTATCGCATAGGTGCCGTCCCACTTCTGGCGTTCGGTCTCGTCGGTGAGGAAGGCCGCGCTCACGAACGGGCCGTACTTGACCTGGGAGAGTGCCTCGCGGAGGTCTTCGTCGAGGTCGACACCGATGCGGTGGCTCACGCTCGCGGTCGTGGCGAGGATGACGCTGTGGGCCTCGACCTCGTGTTCGACGCCATCCTGGCGGTATCGCACCACGACGGAGTTGCCCTTGTTCACGACTTCCTCGGCGGCGGCGCCGAGTTGCACCCGGTCGCCCAGCGCGTCGGCGATGCCCTCCAGCAGGGTCGAGGGTCCCCCGTCGATGCTGTGCGACAGTCCGGCGCCGATGTTCCAGACCAGGTTGAAGTACCCGATGCCGGCGCCGGCGGAGATCTGGTGCATCTCCGCGGAGGATCTGGTCACCGTGGGCTTGAAGAGCGCTTCGGCGTCCTCGGGGAGCGTGCCGATGAAGTCGGCGAAGGAACGGTCGTTCATGAAGTCGTAGACCCGCTGTTGGCGGGTGGCCTCGTCCTCGCCCGGGCGGCGCTTGACGAGCCGGGCGTAGCGCGCCACGGCCAGCCGGACCTTCGCTCCCACCCGGATCAGACTCGCCCGGTCGCCCCACGACATGGGGACCCGGAAGGGGAAGGTCTCCACGCGACCGCTGAGCAGCAGTCGGCCGTTCATGCTGAGGCCTGTCAGGTTCCCCGGCACCGGCCTTGACGTGAACCCCGTGTCCTTCAGCAGCCGTTGGGTGGCCGACACGGGACCGCCGTCGTAGACGTGGCCACCCCAGTTCAGCCAGTAGGGGCCGCGGGCCTCGGAGCGGATCCTGCCGCCGACCCGGTCGTCGGCCTCGATCAGCAGGATGTCGCGGTGGCGCAGTCTCCACGCCGCCGCCAGGCCGGCGAGGCCGCCCCCGACGATCACCACGTCCTTCACTGTGTCCTCCATGTGCCTTTGCGTAGGTGTTGCTCGGTGGTGCGTGCAGGGGGACGGCCTTCCCTACGACGGCTGTACGGCCGCCGGACGAACGGGAGTCAGGCGGCCACCATCCCGTGCGGATCGATGACGTACTTCTTCGCCGCGCCCTGGTCGAACTCCTGGTAGCCCTGCGGCGCCTCGCCGAGTCCGATCGTGACGGCGTTGACCGCCCTGGCGATGTGCGCCTTGTCGGCGAGGATGAGGTTCATCAGCTGCCGGTTGTAGCGTTTGACCGGGCACTGGCCGGTGGTGAGCACATGCGACTTGGCCCAGCCGAGGCCCAGGCGTACGCCGATCTGCCCCACCTTGGCCGCGTCGTCGACCGCGCCGGGGTCGCCCGTGACGTAGAGCCCCGGGATGCCGAGCGACGCGCCGGCGCGAGCGACGGTCATCATGTCGTTGAGCACCGTCGCCGGAGCCTCGCCGGCGCCCGCCCCGTGCCCGCGGGCTTCGAAGCCGACCGCGTCGACGGCGGCGTCGACCTCCGGCTCACCCAGGATCTCCGCGATCATGTCGGCCAGGTTGTTGCCGCTGCTGAGGTCGACGGTCTCGCAGCCGAAGCTCCGGGCCTGCGTGAGCCGTTCGGCGTTCATGTCACCGACGATGACGACCGAGGCACCCAGCAGCTGCGCGGAGTACGCCGCGGCGAGACCGACGGGTCCGGCCCCCGCGACGTACACGGTGGAGCCGGTGGTGACGCCGGCGGTGTGGGCTCCGTGGTAGCCGGTCGGGAAGATGTCGGAGAGCATCGTCAGGTCGAGGATCTTGGCCAACGCGGCGTCGCGGTCGGGGAACTTCAGCAGGTTGAAGTCGGCGAACGGCACCATGACGTACTCCGCCTGGCCGCCCAGCCAGCCGCCCATGTCGACGTATCCGTACGCCGCGCCGGCGCGGGCCGGGTTGACGTTCAGGCAGATGCCGGTCTTGCCCTCGTCGCACATCCGACAGCGTCCGCAGGCGATGTTGAACGGCACCGAACAGATGTCGCCCTCCTTGACGAAGAGGACGTCGTCACCCACCTCGACCACTTCGCCGGTGATCTCGTGGCCCAGCGTCTGGCCTATGGGAGCCGTAGTACGACCACGGACCATGTGCTGGTCGCTGCCGCAGATGTTGGTGGTGACGAGTTTCAGTACGACGGCATGCGGCGCGGCCTTCTTGATGCCCAGACCGTTCACCACGTCGTTGGGAAGTTCGAGCTTGGGATAGTCGATCTCCTCGACCCCGACCTTGCCGGGCCCCTGGTAGACGACGACCTTGTTGCCTGCCATGTGAGGTGACTCCGTCCTGCTCCTGGATGGGGAGCGCGATTCACGGGTGCGTGGCGGGGCTTCGTCAGGTGGCTCCCGCCCGTCGGTGGAACCGGCGGGCCTCGGTACGGCGCTCTGCCTCATGGTTCTCAGGTGAGGAAGTGCCGTACCGGGGCAGCCGCGTCACTTCTTCAGGTACTTCTCCAGGGACGGCGCGTAGTCGGGGTTCTCCTTGAGCCATGCCTGAACGGCCTGCGGCTCCTTGCCCTGACCGAACTTGTTGACCACGGAGTCCTCCAAGCTGCCGTACTGCGCGTCGGACAGCTTGAAGTTCTTGATCATTTCGGCGACGTCCGGGAAGTCCTTGGCGAATCCGTCGCGGGCGAGGCTGTGCAGGCCCTCCGGCTTGCCGAACGCTCCCTTCGGGTCCTCAAGGGGCCGGACGGGGAAGCCCTGGTTGGCCCAGAACGGCTTCCACAGCGTCACCACGATGGGTTCCTTCGCCGCCGTGGCCTTCTTCAGTTCGGTGAGCATCGCGGTCGTCGAGGAGGTCACCAGCTTGAATTCGCTGTCGAGTCCGTAGGCGGGGAAGACATCGTCCTGCGTCGCCTTCGTCAGACCGGCGCCCGGCTCGATTCCGGTGACCTTGCCGTCGAACTCCTTGGCGTGGCTGGGCAGATCGGCAATGGACTTGATGTCCGAGTACGTGGGCACCGCGAGAAAGAGCCCCGCGCTGTCGTAATAGGTGCCGATGTCCTCGATCTTGTCGCCGTACTTGTCCATGTAGGACTTGTGCGTACGCTCCGGCCAGGCGGAGGACAGCAGGTCGATGTCCCCGTTCGCGAGCGCGGTGTACATCGGGGCGTTGTCACTGAGACTCGTGATCTTTACGGTGTAGCCGTTCTTTTCCAGAACGTTCTTGAGCACGTACGCCGTGCTCGTTTCGTCCGTCCATCCCGGGATCACGCCCATCGTGATGGTCTTGTCGTCGCCACCGGCGCCGCCGCTTTCCGCACAGCCGGCCGCCGCCAGGGCGAGTACGGACACGGCAATACCGAGCCGCATCGAAACCGCTCTACATCGCTTCGCCATCGTTCTTGTTCCTCTCACGTGCCGGACGGCCGCAGTGGCCTATCCGCCGATCTTTACTGGCCCGATTTCCGCCACCGCGGGTGATTCCTTCTCACCTCCGTCGAGAGGGGAGTCCTCTTCTTCGGGAGCGGACGGCCGTGGCCTGCGAAGCCAGAAACCGCGCCTCCCGCCACCGCCCATCCCCTGTCCGACGGAGGCCGTGACCCGGTCCAGATAGATGGCCAGGATCACCACCGAGAGCCCTGCCTCGAAGCCGAGACCGAGGTCCAGTGTCGAAATGGCGGTGGTCACCTGCCCGCCCAGCCCTTCGGCTCCGACGAGACCGGAGATGACCGCCATCGAGAGGGACAGCATGATGACCTGGTTGACGCCCGCCATGATCGTCGGGAGTGCCAGCGGCAGTTGTACGCCGAACAGGGTCTGGCGGGGCGTGGAGCCGAAGGCGTTGGCCGCCTCGACGACCTCCGGGTCCACGTTCCGGATCCCCAGCTCCGTGAGTCGGACGCCCGGCGGCAGGGCGAAGATGATCGTCGCGACGACACCCGGGACGACGCCGATGCTGAACAGCGTGACGACCGGCACCAGCCATACGAAGGCGGGCATCGTCTGCATCAGGTCCATGACCGGCCTGAGCGCCGCACTCGCCCACCGCCTGCGCGCCGCGAGCACCCCGGTGGGGATCGCGATCAGCACCGCGACCAACGTGGAGACCAGAACGAGCGCCAGCGTCTGCATCGCGGCGGCCCACTGCTCCATGCTGATGATGAGCACCAACCCGAGCAGGGACGCGACGGCGAACTTCCACCCCTTCGTCAGCAACCCGACGAAGGCGAAGACCAGCGCCAGGATCACGGGGTCCGGAGCTTCGAGCACACTGATGAGCCCGTCGACAGCGGAGCCGATGACATTGCTCACCGCGTCGAAGAACCCACTGAAATTCTTGGTGAGCCAGTCGAAGAAGTCCTGGAGCGAGTCCCCTACGGGGATCTTGGGAACGTCGATCAGCGACAGCACAGTCATCGCGCGCTCACCTCTGTTCGGACGTGGTCGGAGTGAAGTTCCTGCGGTGCGGAGGCCTGGCCGTTACTGGCCTGTTGTACGGCGCCGCGCTGCCCCAGAGCGTGGAGCAGCGTGACTCTGGCGAGCACCCCCTCCACTCGGCCGTCGTCGTCGACGACAGCCAGCGCCCTGGGGGTGTCGGCACTCACCGCCAGCAGTTCGGAGAGGTGGGCATGCACGGACACACTCACCACCTGGTCGTCGAGAACGCCGTCGAGGGTCTTTGCCCCGGCCTGTACGGCTTTGACGATCGCCTCTTCGTCGACGGCACCGCACAGCTTCTTGTTCCGGTCGACCACGAAGAGGCGCGCGGCCTGATGGTCACGCATCAGCTTCTGGACGGCTCGGGGGCCGAGCTCGGAGCCGACGAGGGCCACCGGTGGGGTCATGACGGCGCCGGCGGTCAGTACCCGCGTTCGGTCGACATCCAGCACGAACTGGGCGACGAAGTCATCGGCCGGGTCGTTGAGAATCTGCTCCGCCGTGCCGATCTGAACGATCTTCCCGTCGCGCATCATCGCGATTCGGTCCCCGAGGCGCATGGCCTCGTTCAGATCGTGCGTGATGAAGAGGATGGTCTTGCCCAGCTTGTGCTGGAGCTCGATCAACTGGTCCTGCATCTCGCGTTTGATCAGGGGGTCCAGGGCGCTGAACGCCTCGTCCATCAGCAGGATGTTGGTGCCTGTCGCCAGTGCGCGCGCCAGGCCGACGCGTTGCCGCATACCTCCGGACAGTTGCCCCGGAAGTGATTCTTCCCAGCCTTTCAGTCCCACCAGGCGCAGCGCCTCCTTGGCGCTGCGCTCGCGCTCGTCCCTGCCGATTCCCTGGATCTCCAAGCCGTACGCGGCGTTCTCACCCACGGTGCGATGCGGAAACAGCGCGAAGTGCTGGAAGACCATGCTGACCTTCTCGCGGCGCATGCGTCGCAGCTGCTGGTCGTTCATCGTGACGACGTCTTCGCCGTAGACGAGCAGCTCGCCCGCCGTCGGCTCCAACAGCCCGTTCACCATGCGGATCAGCGTCGACTTGCCCGAGCCGGACAGTCCCATGACGACGAAGATCTCGCCTTCGCGTACCTCGAAGGACGCGTCGATCACCGCTGCGGTGATGCCGTCCTTACGAAGCTCCTCACGCGTCGCCCCTTCGCGTAGACGTGCCACGCCACGGTCTGGGCGTTTACCGAAGACCTTGTATGTCTCACGGGCCACAATCGCGTTCATGCCGGACTCCCGTCACGGTGGTGCGTACTCGGTTCACAGACTCGTGAAGATCACGGGGCTCGAAGCTTCGAGTGCTCGATGGATGATCACTGGTCCGAGACCTCGGCGAGCTGATCCTGGTAAGCATCTTTGATACCGAAATGCTCACGTAGACGCTCTATATACCAATTGTCGAACGCCTCGACGTCACCCTCGACTCCCGCATAGGGGCCGGGCTCGTATCCCGGGTCGCTCGCGCCGCGCTGAACCAGATCGACGAACGCCCGGTCCTGCTCGTTCGTGGCACGCCACACGGCGGTCAACGCGTCGACGTCGTAGTCGACGCCTTCGACGGCGTCGGCGTGCACGAGCCAGGTGGTGCGTACCAGGGTCTTGTCCGGCGCGACAGGCACAGCCCGGAAGACAACGGCGTGGTCGCTGAGCAGGTGGAACCAGGAGTTGGGCTGCATGTGCAGGGACATGTCGCCGAACTCGGGGGCCGGGATCTCACCGATCAGCTTGCGGCTGACCTGCGCCCCCGCCTCGCCGAAGGAGATGCCGTCGCCGTCGAGCGGCAGGTGGGTGATCTGGTACCCGGTGGGCCGGCCGTCGAGCTCGCGATGCGTGCCGATCGGCATGCCGGTCGCCGCGCAGGCGGAGTGCAGACGAGCCTCGGCAGCCTGGTAACGCTCGAGCACGGCACGCATCCGCGGGGGGTAGTCGCCCCCGGCGTAGAGGCCGACGGGGAAGTAGGCGGTGAGCAACTCGGGATGACCGGCGTCGCAGTGCTGGCACTCGCGGTTGTTCTCCACGACCAGCTTCCAGTTGCCCTCTTCGATCAGGTCGATCTGGTGCGCGACCTTCGCGTCCTGGAGCCGATAGGGCGCCAGGTAGGGCTCGATGACCGCGGCCACCTCGTCGATGTCGGTGGGAGGCTCATCGGAGAGGCACACCATGACCAGGCCGGCCACGGTGCGCACACTGACGGGCTTGAGGCCGAACTGCTTACGGTCGAGCGCGGGGTCCTGACCCTCGGCATGGATCAGGCTGCCGTCGGTGCGGTAGGTCCACTGGTGGTACGGGCAGACCAGGTTGCCCACAGAACCACACGCGTCCTGCAGGATCCGGGAGCCGCGGTGCCGGCAGACGTTGCGCAGGGCTCGGATGCTCTCGTCGTCATCCCGCACGATGATGATCGACTGCCGCCCGATATCAAGGGTGACGTAATCGCCCGGCTCGGCGAGCTCCGCCTCCGTGCAGGCAAACAGCCAGTGCCTGCCGAATATGGCGTCCAGGTCGAGGTCGTACACCTCGCGGCTGGTGTAGAAGGGCGCCTCAAGGCTGTAGCCGACCGCTCGGCGCGCGACCATCTCGGCGATGTCAGGGCCCGATGCCGGCTTGCCGGACGAGAAGTTCACAGGACATCTCCCACTCATGATCAAGAGCTCGCGACCCATCTCTGTTTCGCAGAGTGGGACAATCGCACTGTGCGAACCGAGGCTAAGAGTGACCCCATGACCTGTCAAGGGCTCCGTCACGGCTGTTTCGATGCTTTGCCGCCCGCCCCGTAAAGGCTTGATTACCTGGCGGTTTCGCCCGACAACCCGGCTCGCCGGACACCGGCACATCGGTGAACCGGTCGCACGCGTGGGCCCCCTCGGCGGCCTGACGAGGCCTGTTGACAACCGAGGATCGGCGGACCCACTCTTGTCTCGCATAACACGAACGTTGCGTCATGCGGTACAACGGGCCGGTGCCGGCATCTGAGTCCGGCCGCGCAGAACTGAACGCTTTACCCGACCGAGTCGCTGCTCATCTGACGCAGCGGGTTCGGCTTCGAGTCATCAATCGGTGCCCACCGTGCTACTGGAGGTTCAAGTGGTGGTCGCAGCAACTGGCCCGGACACCGTCGTCACCGCAGGTGATCTGTTCGGGACCCAGGCTGATTTCGGTCTGATGCCCCCGCCCTGGGCTGCGGACTGCTGGGGCGAGGAGGAGCAGGCGGTCCTGGTGTGCCGCAAGGTTCTTGAGATCACCCATGACGTCAAGAGCTTCCACTTCGAGGCAGACGGCCATCGCACGTTCAGCTTCGACCCGGGTCAGTTCGTCACGCTCCAACTCGAGATCGACGGGGCGGCATTCGCCCGCTGCTACACCATCTCGTCACCGCCGACACGCCCGCATCTGATCTCGATCACGGTCAAGCGCGTCCCCGGTGGCCCGGTCTCGAACTGGCTGCACGACCACGTGGTCCCCGGCACTCGCATCACCGCCCAGGCACCGCTGGGCGGCTTCACGCTGGCGAACCCGCCGGCACCGAAGTACCTGTTCCTGTCCGCCGGCAGCGGCATCACTCCGCTCATGTCAATGACGCGGACCATGTACGACCTCGGCTCCGATGCGGATGTCCTCTTCGTACACAGCGCCCGGACGCCGGCGGACATCATCTTCCGCCGCGAGCTGGACGCCATGGCCGCTGTCATGCCGAACATCCGGGTCGTCCATGTGTGTGAGGACGACTACCCCTCGGAACGGTGGGTGGGGCTGCGCGGCCGCCTGACGGCGCCCATACTCCAGGCACTCGCACCCGACCTCGACGAACGCGAGACCTACACCTGCGGGCCCGCCGGCTATATGGCGTCGATCCGGGGCATCCTCGGGGAAGTCGGCTACGACATGCGCGGGTATCACGAGGAGAGCTTCTCCTTCGAAAGCCTCCCCGCTTCCGGTGCTCCCGCTCCTGCCGACGGCGACGGAGCCGCGACGCTGCCCGTCGGCCCCGTGGGTGACGACGCCCCTGCATCGGACGAGGAAACCGGCGCGCGTACCACCTACAGCGTCGAGTTCGTCCGCAGCGGCCGCACCATCACCTGCGCCGCTGACGGAACCCTCCTCGACGCCGCCTACGCGGCCGGCCTCGCGCCTCCGGCCTCGTGCGCCCAGGGGATGTGCGGGACCTGCAAGACGACCATGTTGTCCGGAGAGGTCGACATGCAGCACAACGGGGGGATCCGTCCCCGCGAGGTCGCCCAGAACAAGATCCTCATCTGCTGCTCCAAGCCCTTGAGCGACGTCCGTATCGACGCGTGACAAGGGGCTGTGAGGCCAAGTTGAAAGGTTGCGAACTTGTTGCCGAAGACGATGGCAGCCGTCCTCCTCACCGGGCACGGCGGGCTGGAGAAACTCGAGTACCGGACGGACGTACCCGTCCCCCGCCCCAAGAAGGGCGAGGTGCTCATCCAGGTCGCCGCAGCCGGGATCAACAACACGGACGTGAACACCCGTATCGGCTGGTACTCGAAAGTGATCACCTCTGGGACGGGCGAAGGAGGATCAGCGGGTTTCGACGCCGTCGACGACGCGGACGCGACGTGGACGGGCAGAGCCCTTGAATTCCCCCGCATCCAGGGTGCGGACGTCTGCGGTCGCATCGCCGACGTGGGTGAGGGAGTGTCACGCGATCGGATCGGCGAACGAGTCCTCGTACGGAACATGCTGCGCACACCCGTCGACTACCAGCCTTACGCGTGCTGGACCCTCGGCAGCGAATGCGACGGCGGATTCGCACAGTTCACGGTTGCTCCCGCCACGGAGACGTACGTCGTTCACAGCGACTGGAGCGACGAGGAACTCGCGGCCGTGCCGTGTGCCTACTCCACCGCGGAGAACATGCTGCACCGGGCCGCGGTCGGGGCGGAGCGCGTGCTCGTGACCGGCGCCTCGGGCGGAGTGGGGCTCGCCGCCGTACAACTCGCCAAACGCCGGGGCGCGACCGTCATCGCGGTGTGCTCGGCCACGAAGGCCGCCGATGTCATGGCGCAGGGCGCCGACCGGACCGTTGACCGGGGCGCCGATCTGATCAACGCCCTTGGCGGCGGCTCCGTCGACGTGGTGATCGATCTCGTCGGCGGCCCTCAGGTTCCGAGCCTGCTGGACCTGCTGCGCCCCGGCGGCCGCTATGCCATCGCGGGCGCCATCGGAGGGCCGCTCGCGGAGATCGATCTGCGCACGCTGTACCTCAAGGACCTTTCGGTGTTCGGCTGCACGTTCCAAGAGGACGACGTGTTCGAGAACGTGATCAAGTACGTCGAAAGTGAGGAAGTTCGACCGGTTGTCTCCCGCACTTACCCCCTGGAAGCCATCGCTCAAGCGCAGGAAGACTTCCTCACGAAACGCCACCTCGGAAAGCTGGTGCTCATCCCGCCGGCCTCGACGGTGTGAAAACGAAAGAAGGTAAGAATGCGCATCGCCGAGATTCACGTGTACCAAATGGACCTGCCGTTGAGCGGCAAGGTATATCGGATGTCCGAAGGCGCCTATACGACCTTGGACTCGACGATTGTTGAAGTTGTGTCCGACACGGGAATATCCGGCTGGGGGGAAGTATGCCCGGTCGGCCCGACCTATGCGCAGGAGCATGCCCTGGGTGCCCGGGCCGCACTCAATCAGATGGCGCCGGGCCTGATCGGCAGAACGGTGACAGGTCCGCTGGAAATACGCCGTGCGATGGCAGCGCTCCTCTACGGGCACGACTACGCGAAAGCCGCGATCGACATCGCGATGCACGACCTGATCGGCAAGGCCCACGGCATACGCGTGTGCGACATGCTGGGCGGCGCGGCGAGCGAGCGCGTGAACTCCTATTACGCGCTGCCCGTCGGCGAGCCGGATGAAGTTGCCCGAACCGCCGTGGAGCGAATCACCGAGGGCTATCCGCGGCTGCAGATCAAGGTGGGCGGGCGACCGGTCGAACTCGATATCGAGACGATTCGCAAGGTATGGGAAGCGACGGGGTGCACCCGCCTTTCCGTCGACGCCAACCGGGCGCTGAACACACGCGACGTGCTTCGCATCGGCCGGGAATGCGCCGACATCCCCTTCATCTTCGAGCAGCCCTGCAACACGATGGAGGAGATCGCCGCGATTCGCGGGCAACTGCACCACGGGATCTACCTCGACGAGAACACCGAGAGTCTCAATGACGTGCTCCGGGCGATCTCGCTCGGAGTGTGCGACGGATTCGGACTCAAGGTCACACGTCTCGGCGGTCTGGGAGGTATCGCGACTGTCAGAGACCTCTGCGAATCACGTTCCATGCCTCATACATCTGATGACTCGTGGGGAGGGGACATCATCGCTGCCGCATGTGTTCACCTCGGCGCGACGGTGAAGCCGCGGCTGCTCGAAGGCGTATGGATCGCCGAACCTTTCATGGACGTCCACTACGACTCGGACAACCCGATCCGGGTCGAAGGGGGCCACATCCAGGTACCGACCGGCCCCGGTCTCGGCGTCGTTCCCGACGAGGGCGTCTTCGGCAAGCCCGTCGCGTCCTTCGCATAGCGAAGGACCCAGTGGTGGGGCCCCGCTCGTCCGGACCAGGGGGCAGGGCTCAGGCCCAGATGTCCCCGACGGTGAAACCGTCGACGAACGGGTCGTCGGGGTCGAGTACGAGGGTGTTGTAACCGGTGATCCACGCCTGGCCGCCGATGGTCGGGACAACCCCGGTGTAGGGCCCCACCTGCGCCTCCCGGATGAGTTCGCCGGTGTAGACGGTGCCGAGGATCCCCTCGTGGCGGAAGGGTTCGTTGAGCTTGAGTGCGCCCTTGGCATGCAGGGTGGCCATCCGCGCGCACGTACCGGTGCCGCACGGGCACCGGTCGATGGCACCGGTCCACGTCGCGGGGTTGGAGAAATCCACGGGGCCGCTCGCCATGGTCACCGCGTTCTTCATGTCGGCAGCCGGATTGTCAGTAGGGCCGGACAGCTGGGAGATCGTGATTCCGATGCCCGGGTAGTCGGGGTGCTCGACCGGCAGCTGATCCTGGGCGGCCCGGAGGATGAGGGAGGAAACGCGGGCGATCTCCCGTCCGTGGGACGGGACCAGCTGCAGTCCGTCGAACTGCCGGACGTCCGCGATCACGTAGAACATGCCTCCCCACCCGACGTCGACGGTCACCTGGCCGAGCTCGGGGACCTCGATCACGGCGTCGAGGTGAGCGGCGAAGGCGGGGACGTTCTCGAAGGTCACTTGCCTGACCTTGCCGTCGCGGCACTCGGCCCTGATGCCGATGAGGCCGGCCGGGGCCTCCAGCGTGAACTCGGTGAAGGGCTCCCGCATGGGGATCATGCCGGTTTCCAGCAGGACGGTCGCGACGGCGATGGTGTTGCCACCACTCATCACGGGGTACTCGACCTGTTCCATGATGATGTAACCGGCCGCGGCCTCCGGGTGCTTGGGTGGAACGATCAGGTTGCAGCACAGGGGCGGGTACCCACGGGGCTCACGCAGCATGAGCGACCGGAGCTGGTCGTCGTTCTGCTCGAGCCACTTCATCTGCTCGTAGACGGACGCACCAGGGATGTGCGGGACGCCTCCGGTGATGACACGCATCGGCTCGCCCGAATGCGTGTCCACCGCGTGGATCATCCGCTTGAAAGACATGGTGACTGCTCTCCTTTGCTGTCTCTCGCCGGGCCTCGGCATCGGGAATCGGCGGCAGCACGCCTGTGGCGTGTCAAAGCCGAACGCAGCACCCGCTACATGGTCAGCCTGCTGCCCCAAGCCCACTTCGACCGCCGGCGGATTCCGGCGTGCCGGACACCACCCTGCGTCCGGGCCGTCAGCGCAGGACCACCGTGCGCCTGCCCTGGACGAACACCCGGCCTTCGCAGTGCCACCGGACCGCTCGGGCCAGGGCCGCCGACTCCGCGTCGCGGCCGATGGCGGCCAGGTCGTCGGGGGTGTGGCTGTGGTCGACGTCGATGACCTCCTGGGTGATGATCGGGCCCTCGTCGAGGTCGGTGGTGACGTAGTGGGCTGTCGCGCCGACGAGCTTGACGCCCCGCTCGTGTGCCTGGTGGTAGGGCTTGGCGCCCTTGAAGCTGGGCAGGAACGAGTGGTGGATGTTGATCATCCGGCCGGCCAGTCGGGTGCACAGGTCGTCGGAGAGCACCTGCATGTAGCGCGCCAGCACGACCAGGTCGGGGTCGCACGAGTCGACGATTTCCAGCAGCCGGGCTTCGGCCTCGGATTTGGTCGCGGCGGTGACCGGCACGTGGAAGAACGGGATGTCGTGCCAGGCGACGAGTGTCTCGTGGTCGCGGTGGTTGGAGACCACCGCGACCACGTCGATGGGCAGGTCGCCGCTGCGCGCGCGGAAGAGCAGGTCGTTGAGGCAGTGGCCGTAGCGGGACGCCATGATCAGCACGCGACGCCGGGTGCTGACCGGTTCGAGGTGCCACCGCATGGCGAAGGAATCGGCCACGGCGGCGAAGTCACGGCGCAGGGTCTGCGGGGTGTTCTCGCTGCCGACGGTGGCGAAGCGCACCCGCATGAAGAAGTGCCCGTCGCGGCGGTCTCCGAACTGCTGGTTGTCGATGATGTCGCTGCCGTGCTCGACGAGGAACCGGGAGACGGCGTGGACGATGCCGGGAGACTCCGGGCAGTCGAGGGTGAGTACGTGCTCGACCGGCACCGTGGCGGGGTCGGTCCGCGAGTCGGAGTGGGCGGATTCCTTGTCCTTGGTCTTCATGTCCCGGCCGGTGTCGCGCATGGGCTTGAAGGCCTTGTCCGGGGTGACCTTGTGCGTACCGTCACTGGTCGACGTCATCAGGGAATCACCGGGCCGTGGTACTCGCTCATCGCGTCGATGAGCCAGCGGGCCAGATAGTCGGCGAACGAGGAGCGCGGAAGGAGCCGGTACGTCGGTGTGTCGTCGACCTGCCAGAGCAGTACGGCGACAGGGCCCACCGTGGTCGACATGGCCTGGCCGGGGCCGAGGGCCCGGGGGTGGAGGTCCAGCGGGCAGCCCTTCTCCAGCACGTGCCGGGCGGCCGGGCCGCTCAGCTCCAGCGTGGTGCGGTTCGCCGAGACGTCCACGACCGAGCCGGGGTCCGCTCCGAGCGCCTCCTTCAACTCGGCGGTCACAGCGGTCGCGTCGGCCTGGGATAGCACGAGCCACTCGTCGGGGCCGAGCCAGAGGACCGTGTGGGGTCCGGAGGTGGAGGTGTGGCCGCACTGCGGCGGGAGGGGTGCCCCCAGGGCCTTCCCGATACGGTCGGCTGCCTCGGACGTGGGGTCGACGCGCACGTTCACCATGGCGATGAACGGCCACTCCGTCAGCGTGACGGCGCGGGCGCCGGTGACGGTGGCGGCGCGCATCCGATCCTCCAGATGCGCCACGGGGCTGGTACGCGATGCGGCGGTCAGCTCAGCCATCTCGCCTGGTCCCTTCAGGGTCGTAGAGAACGAAGTCGGCCACCTCGACGGGCACCAAGTCGTCGCCCACCGGGGCGAGCAGGGTCTCGCCGATCCTTGCCCGCCCGTCGGCGACAAGGGCGAGGGCGAAGGGGCGGCCGAGGGCTGGGCTGTGGTAGCTGGAGGTGACGTGGCCGAGCATCGGCACCGGCCCGGCCTCGGGAGTGATCGGCACGTCCGGCGCGACGAGTTGGGTGCCTTCGGGCAGCCGGGTCGTGCGGTCGGCCGGCAGCAGGCCGACCAGTTGCTTGCGGTCGGTGCGGGAGGTGTCGGCGCGGGAGTAGGACCGCTTCCCGACGAAGTCCTTCTGCTTCGAGACCACCCAGGACATGCCCGCGTCCTGTGGGGTGACGGTGCCGTCGGTGTCCTGGCCGACGATGATGTACCCCTTCTCGGCGCGCAGCACGTGCATGGTCTCGGTGCCGTACGGGGTGATGCCGTACGGCTGCCCGGCCGCGAACACCTGCTCCCAGACGGCCAGGCCGTACCAGGCGGAGACGTTGATCTCGTAGGCGAGTTCGCCGGAGAAGGAGATCCGGCAGATGCGGGCGGGGATGCCGGAGGCCAGGGTGGTCTCGCGGAAGGCCATGAAGGGGAACGCCTCGGCGGACAGGTCGACGTCGGGCGCGAGTTGGGCCACGACCTGGCGCGACTGCGGGCCGACGACCGCGATGGTCGACCACTGTTCGGTCACCGAGGTGCAGTGGACGTCGAGTTCGGGCCACTCGGTCTGCAGCCACTCCTCCAGCCAGTCCAGGACCCCGGCCGCGCCGCCGGTCGTGGTGGTCATGAAGAAGCGGTTGTCGTCGAGGCGGAGCGTCACACCGTCGTCGAAGATCATGCCGTCGGGCTTGCACATCACGCCGTAGCGCGCCATGCCGGGCTTGAGCTTCTTGAAGGCGTTGGTGTAGACGCGGTTGAGGAACTCGCCGGCGTCCGCGCCCCAGATCTCGATCTTGCCGAGGGTGGAGGCGTCCATGATCGCCACCCCCTCACGGGCCGAACGGCACTCGCGAGCCACGGCCTTGTCCATGTCCTCGCCGGGCCGGGGGAAGTACCAGGGGCGCTTCCACTGCCCGACGTCCTCGAACTCGGCGCCGTGTGCCACATGCCAGCTGTGGATGGACGTGGTGCGTTCGGGGTCGAACAGTTCTCCGCGCTCACGACCGGCCAGGGCGGCGAAGCCCACCGGCATGTAGGGGGCCCGGTAGGCCGTGGTGCCGATCTCCCCGGGAGACGCGCCCGCGCCGAGGGCCTCGGCGATCACACCGATCGCGTTGACGCCGGACGTCTTGCCCTGGTCGTTGGCCGTACCGAGCGACGTGTAGCGCTTGACGTGTTCGACGCCGCGCATGCCCGCGCCGGTGGACCGCCAGACGTCGGCGACCGTGACATCGCGCTGCAGGTCGACGAGGTGGGTGTCCCAGCTGCCGGGTTCGCCGTCGGGGGCGGGCACCAGCCAGAGGGCGCGCACCTCAGGACGTACCTCCTTGTACGAAGCCGTGGGCACCGGCACCGCGAACCCTGCGTCCGTCGCCGCCCGCGCACCGGCCCGCGCCCCCTCGGCCAGGCAGCCGTCGAGGCCGTACGTCCCGCGAGCCGCACCGACGACCTGCTGGTCCCGTACGGTGCCGTCGGGAACGAAGGCGACCAGGTCCTCGTCCCAGCGCAGCCGGCCCTGGCGCTGGCTGTGCAGGTGCACCACCGGGCTCCAGCCGCCCGAGACGGCGAGCAGATCACAGTCGAACGACCGTGGTTCACCGGTGAGTTGGCCGCTCTCGTCGAGAGCCTGGACGGTGACGCCAGTGAGCCGGGCGTCCCCCTCGGTGCCGACCACCGCGCTTCCCGTCAGCACCCGCACCCCGGTCGCCACGGCGACCTCGGCGGCCCGGTGGGACAGCTCGGGGCGCGCGTCCACAACGGCGGCGATGCCGATCCCGGCGGCGTAGAGATCGGCGACCGTGTCATAGGCGCTGTCGTTGGTGGTGCTCACCACGGCCCGCGAGCCCGGTGCCACGGCGTACCGGTTGAGGTACGAGCGCACGGACGCGGCGAGCATCACGCCGGGCCGGTCGTTGCCGGCGAAGACCAGCGGACGCTCGTGCGCGCCGGTCGCCAGGACCACCTGCCGGGCCCGTATGTGCCACAGCCGCTGCCGTGAAATGCCTTCGGAGGCTGCGGGTGCGTCGGCGCCGAGGTGGTCGGTACGCCGCTGGAGGGCCAGCAGGTAGTTGTCGTCGTACGAGCCGAAGGCCGTTGTGCGTTGCAGTACGACGACCTCGGGTGCGGCGTCGAGTGCCGCGCGGATCTCAGCGACCCACTCCAGGGCGCTCTGCGCGCCGGCCAGCTCGGTGCGCGCGGACAGCAGCGAACCGCCGGACTCGGGCTGGTCGTCGACGAGGATCACGCGGGCGCCGGAGCCCGCGGCAGCGGCGGCTGCCGCCAGCCCGGCCGGTCCGGCGCCGACGACCAGGACGTCGGTGTGGACGTACTTCTTGTCGTAGACGGCGGGGTCGGTGGACGGGTCGAGCCGGCCCATCCCTGACAGGGTCGTGGCGGACAGGCCGTCGTACAGCTCCGCCGTCGTCGCGGGCAGCATGCCCTCCGAGTGCGGACCGTCGATCTGCAGCAGGGCGTTGGGGTCCTCGACGCCTGCGGCGACGATGCCGCGCGGGCGACCGCGGTAGAGCGACGGGGCGACCTCGACGACGCCGTTGGCCAGCATCGCCGAGGCGACGGTGTCGCCGGGATGCCCGGTCAGCTCCCGTCCGTCGACGGTGAACCGCAGTACGGCGTCGCGGTCGATACGGCCGCCTTGCCTGAGCCGGAAGTGCTGGTCGGTCATCGCTGTCCTCCGGCCTGGGGCAGTTCGGGACGTGGCTCGTCGAGCCGGTAGGAGGTCAGTACCTCGTGGGTGGCGGTGTCGCGCAGGACGTTGAACCAGCGGCGGCAGCCGATGCTGTGCATCCACCGCTCGGCGAAGGGGCCCTTGGGGTTGTCCCGGTAGAAGACGTACTCGGCCCACTGCTCGTCGGTGAGGTCCGCGGGGGTGCCGGGGTAGGGGACGTGGGCCTGTCCCCCGTAGTGGTACTCGGTCTCGTTGCGGGGACCGCACCATGGGCAGCTGATCAGCAGCACGGTGTCCTTCTCTCAACAGGCTGTCAGTGGGCCACGGCTGCGGCGCCGTGCTCGTCGATCAGGGCGCCCGTCGCGAAACGTTCGAGGGCGAAGGGGGCGTTCAGGGGATGCGGCTCGCCCGTGGCGATGGTGTGGGCGAAGGTCCAGCCGGCGGCCGGGGTGGCCTTGAAGCCGCCGGTCCCCCACCCGCAGTTGACGTACAGGTTCTCGACCGGGGTGGTGCCGATGATCGGGGAGGCGTCCGGGCTGACGTCGACGATGCCGCCCCAGGTCCGCAGCACGTGCGCGCGGGCGAAGACGGGGAACAGCTCGACGGCGGCGGCCATCTGCTGCTCGATCACGTGGAAGGAGCCGCGCTGGCCATAGCCGTTGTACGAGTCCACGCCCGCGCCCATCACCAGCTCGCCCTTGTGGGCCTGGGAGACGTACACGTGCACGTGGTTCGACATGACGACGGTGGGGTGCACCGGCTCGTGCAGCTCGGAGACCAGCGCCTGCAGCGGATGCGACTGCACCGGCAGCCGGACGCCGGCCCGCTCGGACAGCACGCTGCTGTGCCCGGCGGCCGCAAGACCGACACTGCCGGCGAGGATGCGGCCGCGGTTGGTCTCGACGCCCACGACCCGGTCGCCGTCCTTGAGGAAGCCGGTGACCTCGCAGCCCTGGATCAGATCCACGCCCATCTCGTCGGCCCGGCGGGCCAGCGCCCAGGCGACGTGGTCGTGCTTGGCGATGCCGGCGCGCGGCTGGAAGGTGGCGCCCAGGACCGGGTACCGGGTACGGGAGGAGACGTTGAGGATGGGACAGACCTTGGCGACCTCTTCCGGTTCGAGCCACTCGGCGTCGACGCCGTTGAGACGGTTGGCGTTGGCTCGGCGCATGCCCTCACGGACGTCCTGCAGGGTGTGGGCGAGGTTGAGGACGCCGCGCTGGCTGAACAGGAAGTCGTAGTCCAGTTCCTCCGGGAGCCGCTCCCACAGCTTGAGCGCGTACTCGTAGATCGCCGCGCTCTCGTCCCACAGGTAGTTCGAGCGGATGATCGTGGTGTTGCGCGCCATGTTGCCGCCGGCCAGCCAGCCCTTCTCCAGGACGGCGACGTTGGTGATGCCGTGGTTCTTGGCAAGGTAGTAGGCGGTGGCCAGGCCATGGCCGCCCGCGCCGACGATGACGACGTCGTACGAGGAGCGCGGGTCGGGGTTGCGCCAGAGCCAGTCCGGATGCTCCGGCAGCGCCGTGCTGGTCATACCGCGTCTCCGTTCAGGTGGGACAGGTGGGACAGGTGGGACAGGTGGGACAGGTGGGGATAGAGGGGGAAGGCGGAGGCGAGCTTCGCGACCCGGTCGCGCAGCAGGCCCACGCGCTCGTCGCCGAGCCGCTCGTCCTTCAGGGCCTGCGCGATGATGTCGGCCACCTCCCGGAACTCCGCCTCGCCGAAGCCCCGGGTCGCCAGGGCCGGGGTGCCGATCCGCAGCCCCGAGGAGACCATCGGCGGGCGGGGGTCGAACGGCACCGCGTTGCGGTTGACGGTGATGCCGATACGGTCCAGCCGGTCCTCGGCCTGCTTCCCGTCGAGCGCGGAGTTCCGCAGGTCGACGAGGACCAGGTGGACTTCGGTGCCGCCGGTCAGCACGGTGATCCCGGCCTCGGCCACGTCGTCGGCCAGTAGCCGTCCGGCGAGAATGCGGGCGCCGGCCAGCGTGCGCTGCTGGCGCTCCTTGAACTCCTCCCCCGCCGCCACCTTGAAGGCCACGGCCTTCGCCGCGATGACATGCTCCAGCGGGCCGCCCTGCTGGCCCGGGAAGACCGCGGAGTTGATCTTCTTGGCCAGGGCGGCACGGCTGAGGATCACCCCGCCGCGCGGGCCGCCGAGGGTCTTGTGCGTGGTGGTCGTCACGACGTCGGCGTACGGCACCGGATTCGGGTGCAGGCCCACGGCCACCAGCCCGGCGAAGTGCGCCATGTCCACCAGCAGATACGCGCCCACCGCGTCCGCGATCCGCCGGAACTCGGCGAAGTCCAGCCGCCGGGGGTAGGCGGACCAGCCGGCGACGATCATTTTGGGCCGATGGGCGAGAGCGAGCTGCTCGACCTCGTCCATGTCGACGCGCAGGTCGGACTCGCGCACGTGGTACGGCACGACGTTGTACAGCTTGCCGGAGTAGTTGAGGCGCATGCCGTGGGTCAGATGACCGCCGTGCGCGAGGTCGAGGCCGAGGATCGTGTCGCCGGGCTGGAGCAGCGCGAACATCGCGGCGGCGTTGGCCTGGGCGCCCGAGTGGGGCTGCACGTTGGCGGCCTCGGCGCCGAAGAGTTCCTTCACCCGGGCGATGGCCAACTGCTCGATGACGTCGACGTGTTCGCAGCCGCCGTAGTAGCGGCGGCCCGGGTAGCCCTCGGCGTACTTGTTGGTGAGAACGGAGCCCTGGGCCTCCATGACGGCCGCCGGGGCGAAGTTCTCCGAGGCGATCATCTCCAGGGTGGACTGCTGACGGCGCAGCTCGGCGTCGACCGCGGCGGCGACCTCCGGGTCGAGCTCGCTGAGCGGGACGGAGAGAGAGGAGGCGACCGTGGTGGTGGACGGGTTCGTTGCCATCTGCACACCGTTCTGAGAGCCAACTAATGAACGACTGATATATCAACCTCTGCGGTAAGGTATGGGAGCTTGTCGGCCAGGTCAAGGGGGCATCTCATGCAGCAGACGGCGACAGAGCCCGGAGGCGAGGAACTGTCCCTCGCCGAACGCGCGTACCGCGTCATCCGCGACCGGCTCGTCATGCTGGAGATCCGCCCGGGCGCGCCGATCAACGAGGACCAGCTGGCACAGTCCCTCGGCGTCGGCCGGACACCGGTGCGCGAGGCCCTCAAGCGGCTCCAGTACGAGCGCCTCATCGCGACCTACCCCCGGCGCGGCACCTTCGCCACCGACGTCAACATCACCGACCTGGCCCACATCTCCGAAGTACGCCAGGAACTGGAGCCCCTGGCCGCCTCCCAGGCCGCGCGGCGCGCCACGGCCACGGACCGGGCGACGCTGACGGACGTCCTGCGGGAGCTGGAGAGCGTGGATCCCGGGCGGCGCGACGCCGCCGAGCTCATGCACCTGGACCTTCAGGTCCACCGCGCCATCTACGCCGCCACGCACAACCCGTACCTGGAGGACACCCTCGTCCGGTACGACAACCTGGCCACCCGCATCTGGTGTCTGTTCGTCGACCGGTTGTCCGACATGGCCGGTCACGTCGAAGAGCACGGACCGTTGATCGAGGCGATCGTCGCCGGTGACCCGGACAGGGCGGCACAGCTGGCCCGCAGTCACGTCGTGGGCTTCGAACAGGCCATTCGCGCGGCCATCTGAGAGGGCGTTGCGCAGGCGACCGGCTGTCGGGAGCCGTAGCCGGATTTTTGACTCAGACGTACCCGGACGGCCGGTCCGCCAGCGAAGGCATTGTTGGTGACCGCCGTCCTTCACATACTTCACTACCACCGGCGGCCACGCTGCCGGCTCGCCACGAAACCCGAGCCCGTCGTCCTTCGACGGCCGGCTCCGCGTCCCGGGTCGACACCTGCCACCTGTCCACAGGCCCACTTGCCTTGAGGAGACTCGAAAATGTCGTCATACCTTGGCGATGACCGCATGATGCCGGCCGCCCCCCTCTCGCCCCGCCGTGTGCTGCAGCCATGAGATTCCTCGACGAGCAGGACGTCCGCTCCCTCTTCGACATCGATACCGCGATCTCCTCGCAGCGGACGGCCTTCGTCGCTCTCGCGCGGGGAGAGGCATGGCAACCCGAGAAGATCCTGGGCGGCCACATGGCAGACGAGCCCGACACCGTCTTCTGCTATGCCTCCCGCCTCGACCGCGAAAGCGGCCCCGTCTGCAAGTTCGGAAGTATCAACCCCGGGAACGCGGTGGCGGGCCGGCCAACAGTGAATGCCGTGGTCGCCGTGCTCGACCCCGGCACCGGCGTTCCTGTGGCCTTCATGGACGGCACGGCGCTCACCACGCTGCGCACAGCCGCTGCCAGCGCGGTCGCAGTCGAGGCACTGGCCAGGAAGAACGCGGCCCGTCTCCTCGTACTGGGGTCCGGCGTGCAGGGGCAGGCGCACATCGCCGCACTGCAGAGGAACAGGTCCTACGCCTGGACCGGGATGTGGTCACCGCGCCGGTCCTCGCTCGACGCGTCCGTCGGCCGCCTGCGCGAGCAGGGGTTCGACGTCGAACAGGTGGGGTCCCTGAACGACGCGATCGCCGAGGCGGACGTCGTCGTCTGCGCCACCTTGGCCACCGAGCCACTGTTCTCCGTGCGCGAGCTCTCACCCGGTGCCACCGTCGTCACAGTCGGATCCTTCGACCGGCACCGCTGCGAGATCGGACCCGACATCCTCCGCGCCGGCCGTCACGTCGTCGTCGATCACGAACCGACGGCACGGCAGAACTGCGGTCCGATCGTCGCGGCTCTGGCCCAGGCCGGCGCGGCGGAGCTGGAAGTCCTCGAACTCGGCCATGTTCTGACCGGTGCCGCGACCGGTCGCGACAGCGACGACGACATCGTCACGTACATCAGTGCCGGCCTCGGAGTTCAGGACGCGGCAGCAGCCTGGAGCATCTACCAGCGGGCCGAAGCGCACGATGTCGGCCAGAGCGTCGATTGGCCGCACACCACCGGAAGTGTGGAATGAGCGTCAATGGCCCCCTGTCCCGGCAGGCAGGGTGCGGAGGCTGCGTCTGCTGGTGGTACCAGTAGCGCCGGTGGACGGGGTCGCATCGTGCTCGGGACGACGCACCGCGGCGCCCCCGTCCTGACCGGCAGCCCGTGCTACCGGCCTGCGTCCTGGGAGACCGTCCAGGAGGCGAGGAGGCGCAGGGCTTCTTCGGAGGGTGAGCCGGGTTCGGCGGTGTAGATGAGGAGGGTGAGGCCGGGTTCGTCGTCCACGGCCGAGCCGTGCCAGGTGAGGGTGAGGCCGCCGACGACCGGGGGGTGGAAGCGTTTGACGCCGGTGCCGTGGCGACGGACGTTGTGGGAGCCCCAACGGGTGCGGAAGGCGTCGCTGCGGGTGGACAGCTCGCCCACCAGGTCGTGGAGGTCCTTGTCGTGCGGGTTGCGGCCGGCCTCGGTGCGCAGCCGTATCCGTCTGCGCGAGTGCAGGCTGTCCGACGGCAAACCCCATATCGTCCGCTCCAGTTTCCTACCGAGATCGCCCCCGGCAGCCCTGGCCCGATCAGCTACCTCCCCCTCCCGCTCAACAAGGGCGCGGCCGCCGTCCTGGGAGGCGTTAGCCTCTTCGGCGGCAGGAGCAGCATCGCCGGCCCGGGCGTCGGAGCCGTCGTCGTCACCGGGATCATCGAAGGGCCGCGCCGTCACCCATCGCCGCACCCGCGATGCCACCGGCAAGGAACTCGTCGCCCTGGTCACCGGCGCCAAAAGCGCCGAGCTGTGACCGGCGGGCGAGCCGATACCCGTCCGCACGCAAGGAGTTCTGTGAGCACCCCATCCCCCACCCCCGCCAAGCCTGTGGTGGTCCTGCGCCCTGCCCCACAACGCACGGACCGCATCTTCACCCCCGCCGCCCTGGAATTGCTCCGCGACCGCTTCACCGTGGTGGACCTGGAGAAGGACCCTGCCGAAGAAGCCCTGGAGGAGGTTCTGCCCGACGCCTTCGCGATCGTCGGACAACCCGACATGCCGACCCAACGGCTCGCCCGCGCGGTCACGTTGCGGGCCCTGCTGAACGTCGAAGGCAACTTCTTCCCCAACGTCGACTACCCGACCTGCTTCGAGCGCGGCATCCACGTCCTGGGCTGCGGACCCGCCTACGCCCAGGCCGTCGCCGAGTACTCCCTCGGACTCGCCCTCGACCTCGCCCGTGGCATCAGCCGCGAGGACCGCGCCTTCCGTGCCGGACAGGAGCGCTACGTCTCCGACGGCAACGCCGACGCCGTCCTGCTGCAAGGCTCCGACGTGGGCCTGGTCGGCTTCGGCAACCTCGGCCGCAGCCTCAACCGGCTCCTCGCCCCCTTCCGGCCGACCATCCGCGTGTACGACCCCTGGCTGCCGCCCGGCGTCCTGCACGAACACGGTGTGCTTCCCGCCTCGCTGGACGAGACACTGTCCCGCAGCCGCTTCGTGTTCGTGCTGGCCACCGTCACGGACGACAGCCGCCACCTGATCGGGAAACGCGAACTCGATCTGCTGCCGGACGGCGCCCGCCTCGTCCTGGTCAGCCGTGCCCCGGTCGTCGACTACCCGGCACTCCTCTCCCACGTCGCGCGCGGACGCCTGCTCGCGGGTATCGACGTATGGCCGGACGAACCGGTCGCCGCCGACGATCCCGCCCGCCATCTCGAGGGTCTCGTGCTGTCCGCCCACCGCGCGGGCGGCATCCCGGAGGCCTTCCAGGCCATCGGCGACATGGTCCTCGACGACCTGACACTCCTCGCCCAGGGGCTTCCACCCGTCCGTATGCAGACCGCCGCCCGCGAACTGGTCGGCCGCTACCGCAACCGCCCCGTGACCTGAAGAGACGACGAGAGACCGCCATGACTGCGCAGTCCCACCCGCCCACCGTGCTCGACATCCCCTGCGAGGGCCTGCTCTTCGACAACGACGGTGTCCTGGTCGACTCCGACCACGGTGTCGACCAGGCCTGGAGCCAATGGGCACGCGACCGTGACCTGCCGCCGGAGCAGGTGACGGCCATGGTGCACGGCCGCCGTTCGGCCGACACCGTTGCACTCCTGGTGACCGACCCGACGGAGCGACCGGCCGCACTCGCCGCGATCGACCGCCTGGAGGTCGAGGCCGCGGTCACCACCACGGCGCTCCCCGGCGCCCTCGACTTCCTGGCAAGCCTGCCGCGCGAGCGGTGGGCGGTGGTGACCTCCGGAGTGACCGCCCTGGCCCGGGCCCGCCTGAAGGCGGCGGGGCTGCCCACCCCACCCGTACTCATCACCGCGGACGACGTCAGCCACGGCAAACCGGCCCCCGACGGCTACCGCGCGGCGGCCAAGAAGCTGGGCTTCGCCCCGGCGCGGACTGTTGTCTTCGAGGACAGCACCGCGGGGGCGAAGGCCGGAGCCGCAGCGGGCGCAACCGTCATCGGAGTCGGTGAGCGCGGACTGGCCACCGACGCCACCATCGTCGTCCGCGACCTGCGCGGCCTGACCTGGCACAACGGCGTACTCCACCTCGCCGCCGCAGACCTGCTGCGGTCCTGACCACGCCCTGCGCATCCGACCCGGGCGCCGACCGGTGTCCCCTGGCGTCGGCACCACGTGCCAGGGAGGTGGTCGCGCGGGGGCGGGTCATCATTCGCGCAGAAGTGCGCCGCCGTTGATCGACCAGACCTGGCCGTTGATCCACTCCCCGTCGTCGGAGAGCAGGAACGCCACCACTCCGGCCAGGTCACCGGGCTGGCCGAACCGGGGGCTGGGGATGGTCATCCGCGCGAATTCCAGCGCCTGGGGGGTCAGGGCCATCTTCTCCGCGGACTCGGTCATCACCACCCCGGGCGACACGCAGTTGCAGCGGATGCCCTGCTTGCCCCAGCGGGAGGCGACGTGGCGGGTGAGCGCGTTGATCCCGGCCTTGCTGGTCTGGTACGCCGCGCGCTGGTGGTCGCCCACGTGCGCGGACAGGGAGGAGGTGTTGACGATCGCTCCGCGGCCCTGTTCGAGCAGCAGCGGAAGGGCCGCGCGGCAGGTGAGCGCGAAGCCGATCAGGTTCACCTCAAGGGTGCGCCGCCAGACGGCCGGGTCCATGTCCAGCAGGTCGCCGTCACGACCCAGCACGTCCGCCGAGGCGTCGGCACCGACGTTGTAGAGCCCGTCGACTCCGCCCAGGTGGTCGACGGCGGTGTCGAACAGGGCGCGTACCGACCGCTCGTCGGCGAGGTCGAACTCGACGGCGAATGCGTTTCCGCCGGCTTCGGTGATGCGCTTGGCGGTGGCGTGCGCCGCGTCCGCATTGATGTCGCCGATCACGACCGTGGCGCCCTCGGCAGCGAGGCGCTCGGCGGTGCCGGCGCCTATCCCGTTGCCGCCTCCGGCGATGACGATGCGCTGTCCGGTAAGACCTCTCATGGCATGACTCCTGTTTCTTGTGTTCTTGCGTGGAGTGGTGCGGGGTGTGACCGCACGCCCGGCCGGCAATTCCTCGCGTGATGCCCGGTCGGCCGGACCAACTGGTGGGTTGTCGACGGCTCTTACTCGCCGAAGGTGACGACGCCCCTTACTGCCGCTCCTGGTGCTCGGCGAGTTCGGGGGTGGCTCGGATGCCCGCTCAGCCCATGACGTGGGGCTGGCCGGTCCAGGCGGTGAGTCCGCCGTCGACGGCGAGGGTGACGCCGGTGATGTACGAGGCGTCGTCCGAGGCGAGGAACGCGACCACTGACGCGATCTCCGATGGTTCGGCAGCGCGTCCCAGCGGGATGTGGTCTTCGTAGAGGTCGCGGACATCGGTGCGGGCGTCCAGCCACTGCCGCAGACCCTGGGTGAGAACGGGCCCCGGGGCAATGGCGTTGACGCGCACGCCCTGTTTGCCGAAGTCGACGGCGACGCTGCGGGTGAGGTTGATGACGGCGCCCTTGGCCGCGTTGTAGGCGGCGAGATTGTAGTCGCCACCGAGTCCGGAGATGGATGCGGTGCTGACGACGGAGCCGCGTGTTGCCGCCAGGTGCGGCAGGGCGTAGCGAATGGTGTGGAACACCCCGTTGAGGTCGACGTCCAGCACGGCTTTCCACCCGTCGAGGGTGACGTCGGCGGCGTTGCCGGGAGCGGCGATACCGGCGTTGGGAACGACGAGGTCGAGCTGGCCGTGCTCGGCGACGACCTCCTCGATCACTGTCCGTGTGGCGTCGGCGTCCGAAACATCAAGCACACGGGACTGCAGACGGGTCGAGTCGTGCTGCTTCATGAACGACGCTGCAGCGTCTGCGTCGATGTCCACCGCGACAACGACCGCGCCCTCGACCAGCAGGCGTTCGGTGATCGCGGCACCGATACCGGAGACTCCGCCGGTGACCATCGCCACCTTGCCGTCGAAACGGTTCTCTGCTCTTACGTTCATCTCAATGCCCTTTTTTGGGGTGGGGTCAGTCGAGGCTGAGCTCAGGGGTTCGGGTAGCCGTGCGGGTCCGGCCTTGCCGGCGCCGCAGCGCGCTCGCCGAGGCGTCGGCGCCGACGTTGTAGAGCCCCCACCTCGGCCACTTCGCCGGCCGGTTCGTGGCCGGGCGCCAGCGGGACGACCGACCCGCCGGGGCCCAGGCGGACCCCGCCCTCGCGGACGAACGTGGCGTCGGTGCCGCAGATGCCGCAGGCGCGGATCCGCAACAGGACGTCGTTGGCGCCGGGCACCGGGCGCTCGACCTCCACCACCTCGATCCGGCCTTGCCCTCCGGTCCGGACGGACTTCATCGTGGCCATGGGAAGCCTCTTTCCTGGGACGTGTTCTTCGTACGTGGCGCTGTGGCGCGGCGGGCGGGCACGCCGTCGGCAGTTCGTCGTAGAGACCCGCGTGGGCGTACCCGTCCTCGCCGGTCAGGCAGTCGACCTGCCGACTGCCGTGGTGGTCACCACGCGACCGGCAGCTCGTGGGGGCCGTAGGTGATGGCGTTGTTGCGGAAGGGCGATCTGGTCCAGGGGTACCGCCGGCCGGAGGCCCGGCAGTCGGCGCAGCAGTGTGGGCAGGGCGATCTGCAGTTCCACCCGGGCCAGGGGCTGGCCGAGGCACTGGTGGGTGCCGTAGCCGAAGGCGAGGTGACCGCGGGCGTTGCGGTCCGGGTCCAAGGTGTCGGGGTCGGCGGAGAAGGACGCGTCGCGGTTGCCGGCGGGCAGGTTCATGATCACGGCCTCGCCGGCCCGGACGAGCTGCCCGCCGACGGTGACGTCCTCGGTGGCGACGCGGAAGATCCCGTCCTGGACGATGGTCAGGTACCGCAGCAGTTCCTCGACCGCGTTCGCCACGACGGCGGGATCGTCGGTGTCGCGGATCCGGGCGAGCCGGTCGGGCTTCTCCAGCAGGGTCAGGGTGCTCAGGGCGATCATGTTGGCCGTCGTCTCATGCCCGGCGACCAGCAGCGCCATACCGTTGACGACCACGGTGTCGCGGCTGATCTCCCCGGCGGCGACCCGCCGGAGCTGCCGGCTGATCAGGTCGTCCGCCGGCTCGCGCTCCTTGCGGGCCGTCAGCTCGTACATATAGCCGGCCAGCGCCATGCCGGCCGCCTGCTTCTCCTCGTCCGTCGCGTCGGCCCTGACGATGGTGGCGCTGTGCTCCTGGAAGTACGTGTGGTCCTCGTAGGGCACACCGAGCATCAGGGAGATGACCATGGACGGGATCGGGAAGGCGTAGGCGCTCACCAGATCCGCCGGTGACCCCTGGCTGATCATCTGCTCCAGGAAGTGATCGACCTGCTCCTGGATCAGCGGGCGCAGCCGTTCCATCTGCTTGACGGTGAACTCGCCGGTGAGCATCCGACGTAACCGGATGTGTTCCGGGTCGTCCATCCGTACGAAGGACTGGGCCACCTCTGACCCGCCGGGGGCCGGGACGGGAAAGCCCGGCGTACGGTCGTCCGCGCTGAGCCGGGGATCGCTGAGGGCCTGCCGGATGTCGGCGAACCGGCTCACCACCCACATCGGTTCGCCACGCCACAGCGCGCGTCGCAGACCTTCGCCCTCACGCCAGTCCGTGTAGTCGGCCGGCGGATCGAAGGGGCAGCGCGCGGACCGGACTCCGGGGAACGGGGGTAGTTCGGGCTGGTCGACCGGGGCGGTCGTGCGGGTCGTCGTACTCATGGATTGCTCCTTGGCAAGCTTGAAAAAAAAGGGGGGTCACGCCGTACGCGACGGCGGCCTACGAGGTGGGTGAAGCGGTGGCCATGACGGTGGCGGCCGTGTCCCAGGTGGCGCCTGAGGCGATGAGCGTCCGACAGGAGCGCAGCGCCTTGGGTGACTTGCCGACGGCGAGCACACCGGTGAGCCGGTCTCGCGCCTACCAGCGCTATTCGGTTCGCGACTCCGCCACGTGGATCGCGGCGGCGGGACAGGCCAGGGCCGACTCCCGCACGGCTCGGTGCCGGTCCGCCCCGGGGGCCTCGGTCAGCAGCACAACCACGCCGTCCTCCTCCCGCTGGTCGAAGACGTCTGGTGCGATCAGGACGCACTGCCCGGCGGCCACGCACTTGGGTTCGTCCACGGTGAGCTTCATGGGGGTCCTCTCTCGGCCGGACAGGGCCGCATGGGGCCACTTCCACGAAACACATTAACCGACACTCGTAGGTAAACCAACAGTCGTCGGTTAGATAGGATGTCGACCATGTCCACGACCCGACAGAACCCGCCGGCAGGCGACCGGCGCGTACGTCGCACTCACGCGGCCCTGCAGGGCGCGCTGATCAAGCTCGTCGAGGAACAGGACCTGGGGCAGATCAGCGTCGCGGACGTCGCCGAACAGGCCGGCGTGAACCGCACGACCTTCTACGACCACTACCGGGACGTCCATGAACTGGCCGAGGCCGCCTGCACCTCGACGATCGACGCCCTGATCGAGTCCCTTCCCGCCCTCGATCCCGCGCCCGCGGACCCGGACGCGGACCCCGCCCGGTCACTCGTCGCGTTCTTCGAGAACCTCGCCGAACACGCCGGTCTCTACCGCAGCCTCCTGGGGCCACAGGGCAGCGCCCGCGTCATCGACCACATCCGCAGCCGCATCTCCGCCTCCGTCCACACCGCCCTGCGCCTGAACGCCGGCACACCGCTGGAAAACGTCGCGCCGACCGACCTTCCCCACGACGTACCCGCCGCCTTCACCGCCGGCGCACTCCTCGGCGTGGCCACCGACTGGCTCCAACGCGACAGCCCCACCACACCGACCGAGATGGCCGAACTCACCTGGCCACTCCTCGTCGCCCACCACACCGCCGACCTCCAGCGCACCAAAACCTGACGAGCTCCCCCGTCGGCACGTAGGCCGGCCTCGCACTCGATGATCACGTGCCCGGACGCTCCTGCCGTCCGACAGCCGAGAGGCCGGCGGCCCGGGTGCGCCGGTGCAGGCAGCCGGGCGGATGACAGAGCAAGGAGATGGTGCCGGATGGGCGAAGACGCTCTGCGCTGGAGCCACTACCGCAGCGTGCCGTGGAAGAACGGCGGCGGTACGACCCGCGAGGTCGCGTCGGGCACCATGCAGGCGCCTCGGGCCTCGACGGAGATCACGGACGGCTTCGACTGGCGGGTGAGCGTCGCGGACGTGGACACGGAAGGCTCCTTCTCCGCCTTCCCCGGCATCGACCGCGTGATCACCCTCGTCGAGGGCGAGGGCATGGTGCTGACCGTGGACGGAACACCGCATCCGGTCGGGCCGTTGAGTCCCTTCGCCTTCTCCGGCGACGCGGCGACGCACTGCCGACCGGCAGCGGGCACGGTCCGCAACATGAACGTGATGACCCGCAGGAGCCGGGCCACGGCACAGGTGCGGATCATCACCGTCACCGCCGCGCAGGGGCCCGAGTGGGCCTGCGCCGCCGGCGAGACCCTGCTCGTCATGGCCGTCACCGAAGGGATCGCCGTCGGCGGACCGGACGGACGGGAGACCGCACTCGGCCGCCTCGACTGCGTGCGTCACGAAGGCCCGGCGGCGGTGACTCTACGGGGCGACGGCACGGTGGCCGCGATCACGATCACCACGGCGTGCTGACGGCGGGAACCCACGCCGTCGCCCGGTCGCCTCGCGCTCGATGTCGGCCATGCACTGTCGCTCCCGCAACGTGACGCACACACCGCACCGCGACGTCACCGCTGGAGGTAGGGGTAGGTCCAGTCCGTGGCGGGGGTGAGGCTCTCCTTGATGAACCGCGGCGAGATCCAGCGCTGCAGCGCCAGACGCGAACCCGTTCGGTCGTTGGTGCCCGAGGCCCGGCCGCCGCCGAAGGAGACCTGACCCATGAGCGCCCCGGTCGGCTTGTCGTTGACGTAGGTCATGCCGGCCGTGTTGCGGAGCACGTCGAGGGCGCTCGAGATCGCCCGGCGGTCGGAGGCGAAGACGGACAGCGTCAACGCGTAGCCGCTGGCCCGGTCGACCTCGCGGAGGACCGTGTCCCACTCGCTGTCCTCGTACACGTACACGCTGAGCAGCGGACCGAAGAACTCCTCCGACAGGGTGAACGCCGTCGG
Source organism: Streptomyces sp. NPDC020898 (assembly GCF_044333925.1). Classification (NCBI taxonomy): domain Bacteria; kingdom Bacillati; phylum Actinomycetota; class Actinomycetes; order Kitasatosporales; family Streptomycetaceae; genus Streptomyces; species Streptomyces sp. NPDC020898. The sequence goes on along the minus strand of NZ_JBIRRV010000006.1, from coordinate 357,966 downwards.
GTCGGTCGTGGTGTAGATCGTCGGGTCGACGAACCAGCCTGTCGAGGTGTCGGTCCTGCCGCCCACCAGGAGCTCGTGGGTGTCGAGCGCGTTCGCCCGGACGAATGCCGACTGGAGACGGTCCGCGGCGGTCCGGTCGATCACCGCACCGATGTACGTCTCGTGCTTGGTCGGGTCACCGACGGGCAGCTCGCGGACGATGTCGACCAGCTCGTCACGGAGCTTGTTCCACACCGAGCGCGCGATGTACGCGCGTGAGGCCGCGGAGCACTTCTGGCCCTGGTACTCGAAGGCCGAACGGACCAGCGCGGTGCGGACGGCGTCGATGTCCGCCGTCGGGTGTACGAGGACGGCGTTCTTGCCGCCGGTCTCGCCGACCAGCCGGGGGAAGGAACGGTAGGTGTCGATGTTGTCGCCGATGGCGCGCCACAGGCTCCGGAAGACCGCCGTGGAGCCCGTGAAGGTGAGGCCGGCGAAGTCCGGGTCCGCGATGGCGGTGGCAGACACCGCGGCGCCCGAACCGTGGACCAGATTGATGACACCCGGCGGCAGCCCGGCCTCCTCGAGGACCCGCATGGTGACCTCGGCTGCGAGAGCCGCCTTCTCCGCGGGCTTCCACACGACGGTGTTGCCCATGAGGGCGGGGGTCGTCGGCAGGTTGACGCCGATCGCGGTGAAGTTGAACGGGGTGATCGCGAGGACGAATCCCTCCAGCGGACGCTGGTCGAGGATGTTGATGTCACCGGGGAGCGCCGCCGGCTGGTCGGCGTAGATCTGCTGCGCGAGGTGCACGTTGTACCGCATGAAGTCCGCGAACTCGCTTGCGGCGTCGATCTCGGCCTGGTGGAACGTCTTGGACTGTCCCGTCATCGTCGCGGCGACCAGTTCGTCGCGGTACTTCCCCGCGGCCAGGTCGCCCGCGCGCAGCATGATCGCCGCGCGCTCCCACCAGGGGGTGCGGGACCACTCGTGTGCCGTCGCGAGGGAGGCCGCGATCGCCTTCTTCGTCACGGTCTCGTCCGCCACGGCCAGGGTGCCGATGACGCTCTGATGGGCGTGCGGCTCGACGACGCACGTGGTCTCGGCGGTCATGATCCGCTCGCCGTTGACGACGTGGGGAATCTCCCTCGGGTTGACGCGGATGTTCTCGATCGCGGCCGATACCGATCGCGACTCCGGCGATCCGGGTACGAAGTCCCGCGACGGTTCGTTCTTCGGTGCGGGCATCCGCGGGTTCGCGGCGATGCTGACGGGTGTGGCGGACATGAGGGTTTCCCTTTCAGGTGGGTTGCTCGGCGTACGGCCTACGCCGGACGGTGCTGATGTCAGTGAGTGACGAGCTGGTTCTCGAGACGCCGGCGAGCGCTCGCGACCGACCGTCGGGTGATCGCGAGCGCCGCGTCGAGGTCTCGCTCCGCGAGCGCACCGATCAGGGCCGGCTGGGGCTCCCACAGCGATGCATCACGCGACCGGATCGCGGCGCGGGCCCCGATGACCTTGTAGGGGCGGCACTGGGTCCACAGCGAGTCGACCGTCCGGACGAGGACGTCGTTGCCTCCGGCGAGGTAGAGCTGCCGGAGCAGCACCTCGTCGGCCTCAAGCGCCTCGTTGACGTCCTCGTGAACCACCGCGCGGAACATCCGGTCGCACGCTTCACGCATGACCGCGAGATCCGACTCGGTCACCCGGGGCACGCCGAGCCGCGTGGCCTCGACCTCCAAGACGGCTCGGACGTCGTAGACGGCGATGAGTTCGCGGACGGTGAACTCACGGACCCTGGCCCCGCGATGGGGGTGGCTGACGGCCAGCCCGTTCTCGACGAGCAGCCGGACCGCTTCCCGCACCGGCGTGACGCTGGTTCCCACCTGTTCCGCGATGTCACGGACCCGAAGCCGCGCGCCGGCGGGCAGCTCACCGGTGAAGATGCGGCTCGCGAGCACCTCGTAGACCTGGTCGGCCACGAGCGTGGGACCGACTCCGGCCGGGATCGCGACAGCATGGGTGGTCGTGGTCATACGCACCAGCGGTGAACGTGCGCCGGGGAAAGCGAGTTGATGCCGATCGTCCGACCGCCCCGGAGAACGCCGAGTGAGCTGCATCATGATCCGACGACCGACCGGAGGAAGAGAAGAAGATTGGCGGGCTTCTCGGCCATGCGGCGCGTCAGATACGGATACCACTCGGTGCCGTAAGGCAGGTACACACGGACGCGGTAGCCCTCGCGGACCAGTTCCTCCTGCAGTTCGCGGCGCACGCCTTGAAGCATCTGGAACTCGAACGAGCGCTTGTCCAGACCGAGTTCGCGGGCCGTGCGCTTCACGGTCTCGATGCAGGCGTCGTCATGGGTACCGAAGGCGGGGTCGGGAAGGTTGGCGAGTGCCCACTTGGCGAAGTGCTGGTACTGCGCCGTCACGTCGTCGCGGTCGAGGATGGCCACGTCCACCTTCTCGTCGAAGGCACCCTTGACGAGCCGGATCCTGGGCGGGGTGTCACCGAACTCGTACAGGTCCTGAAAAGTGCTGCGCATGCAGGCCTGGATGGCCACGCGAGTCTCCGGGTACTCCACGTGGCAGCGCCGGAAGATCTCCAGCGTCTCCCGGCCGACGGAGCTGTGCTCCATGTCGACCTCGACCTCGCACCCGTGGGCACGGGCCGCCTCCAGGAGTCGGCGCAGGTTCTTCTCACAGCTCTCCGGGGAGATGACGATGCCGAGCTGGGACAGCTTGACCGACACGGTCGCACTCGCGCTCCGCGGCGCCATGCCCTCGATGACTCGGATGTACTCCGCGGTCGCGGCCTCCGACTGCTTCAGGTCGTGGACGGACTCACCTAGCAGGTCCAGGCTCACCTCGATCCCGACGGAGTTGAGCTGCTCGGTGACGTCGAGCGCCTCGGCGAGGGTGGTGCCCGCGACGTAACGCTGCACGATGGGCCGGGTCAGCTTGCTCTTGGTGACGATCCGCCCGAGCTTCTTGTTCTCGGACGCCACAAGAAGGAGTTTGTTCGGCACGGGGATGCCCTTCTGATCGGAGTAGAGCGTCGGGAGCACCGTGGATGCGCGACGGCTCCGGGCTCTCCGCGAGGAGGTCTTCGAGACGAGTGAGAGTGCGCACCGGTTACCGTAATTTGTGATCACACATCACGCAAGGTTCGTTCATGCGAAAACATCAACCACCACCCGACCGATCTGCGACTACACCAGGAACGCCGCGCCGCAATCGACTTCTAGTGCACATTTTGGCTGGTCAAGCACATATTCCAGCCCGCCGAAGAGCACAGCCGCCGAGCAGGCGATTCTGCGAACCCTGGGCCATGGAGCAGCAGACATCGACCTCCAAGTTACCGGCGGGTCACTATGGACGCCAGATGTGATCACATGTCACGCTCACTGAACCAGGTGACCTTTCTCTGCCGCGAACACGACATATCAGGAACAGACCATGGCAACTGAGCAGTCCACCTTTGTCGTTGTCGGCGCGGGGCTGGCCGGCGCCGCGACCGCATGGCGCCTCGCGGAAGCCGGCAACGACGTCACACTCGTCGAACGCGGTCTGCCGGCCGACCACGAAGGCAGCTCGCACGGCTCCGCACGGATCTTCCGATACGCCTACCCGTCCACGCTCTACACCGATCTGGCCCTCCGGTCGCGACCCCTCTGGTCGGAGCTGGAGGCGGCTGCCGGAAAGCAGCTGATCAGCCGGACCGGCTGTCTGGACTGGGGCGAGCGGCGCGACCCGGGCGCACTCGCGCGCTCCCTGGAGGCGGCCGGCATCGAGCACGAACTGCTCAGTCCTGCGATGGCCTCGGAGCGCTGGCAGGTCGAGTTCGACTCGCCGGTGCTGTGGCATCCGGACGCCGGGGTGATCGACGCGGAGAGGTCGGTCGAGGCGATGGTCTCTCTCGCGGTCTCCCACGGTGCCCGCCTGCGAACGGGGCGGGACGTACAGAGAATCGACAGGATGGCGTCCGGCTATCGTCTGCATGACGGCGCGGGTGGCACTTTCGATGCCGAGCGAGTGGTCCTCTGCGCCGGCGGCTTCCTGCCTCGACTCCTGCAGAACACTGGTGCCGACGAGCGGTTCACAGCCGCGATGCCGCGGTTCACGGTCACCCAGGAACAGGCCTACCACTTCCCCTACCGTGACGGCGCCGAAGGCTGGCCGACCTTCATCCACAAGACCGAGGCGATCCGAACCTACAGCCTTCCCGGTGGTCGCGACGCCGATTTCCGTGGCCAGAAGCTCGCGGAGTACGCCGTGGGGAAGGTGCTGCCCTCGGCATACGAGCAGGACGGGCAGATCGATCCGGCGAACCGCGAACGGCTGCTCTCCTACGTCAAGGACAACCTCCCCGGCCTCGTGCCCGAGCCGTACGCGGAGACGACCTGCCTCTTCACGACGACCCCGAGCGAGGACTTCGTGCTCGACCGTACCGAGAACCTCACAGTGATCTCCCCGTGCTCCGGACATGGCGCGAAGTTCGCTCCACTCATCGGCGTTCTCGCCGCCCATCTCGCCGGCGCCGGCACTCCTGCCGCCGGTCGCGCCGCCCTCCCCCGGGAGTTCCTGGTCGGCGGCAGCCTGGGTGCCGCTTCCCTCCGGGACGGGGGACGGCGATGACCGCCTCGTCGATGATGGCCGGCCTGTCCGGGATCGGCCGCGATCCGAAGCGCGGGGGCTACAGCCGCCCCGTGTTCTCGCCGGCGGAACTCGAGTTGCGGGAGTGGTTCGCCGGGGAAGCCCAGCGTCTGGGGCTCGACGTGGAAACGGACCGGAACGGCATCATCTGGGCCTGGTGGGACGCACCGGGCCGAGCTCGTGACCATGCTGTCGCGACCGGGAGCCATCTCGACTCGGTGCCCGGCGGCGGCGCGTTCGACGGTCCACTGGGGGTCGTCTCGGCACTCGCGGCGGTCGAGCTGATGCAGGCTTCCGGTTTCCGCCCGAGCCGCCCTGTGGTCATCGTCGTCTTCCCGGAGGAGGAGGGATCGAGGTACGGCCTGCCCTGCCTCGGCTCCGGTCTCATGGCCGGCACGGTCTCCGTGGACCGAGCCCTTGCGCTCAAGGACGACAACGGCGACACGCTCGCCGATCTCTTCGGCCGCAACGGAATCGACCCCGACCGGGTCGGACCCGACGCGAGAGCCCTGGAACGCATAGGCGCCTTCGTGGAGCTCCACGTCGAGCAGGGCCGAGGCCTCGTCGACCTGTCCGAGCCCGTGGCCATCGGCCGCAGCATCATCGGGCACGGCCGCTGGAAGCTGCGCTTCGAAGGGCAGGGCAACCATGCCGGAACGACGTTGATGTCGGACCGCCGCGACCCGATGGTCCCCGCGGCCCGGACGATCCTCGCGGTACAGGAGGCTGCGCGGGCCGTCGCGGGTGCCCGTGCGACCGTCGGGAAAGTGATTCCGGTGCCCGGCGGCTCCAACGTCATCGCCTCGGCCGTGGACGTCTGGCTCGACGTGCGGCACGCGGACGAGTCGGTCCTGGAGCCCCTCGTCGATGAGATCACGACCCAGGCACGCGGACTCGCACTCGCGGCAGACTGCCACTCGTCGGTCACCCGTGAGTCGTACAGCCCGACCGCGACCTTCGATGCCGACCTGATCCAGCGCTTCACGAAGGTCCTTCCGTCCGCGCCACTGCTCGACACGGGTGCCGGTCACGACGCGGGAGTGCTGGCGCCGTTCACCCCCTCGGCAATGCTGTTCGTGCGTAATCCCAGCGGAATCTCACACTCCCCGGAGGAGCACGCCGAGGACGCCGATGTGGACGCCGGCGCACAGGCGCTCGCCCTGGTCCTGATGGATCTGTCGTCCGAGTAGCCCTCGTACCGTCTCGGCGTGGCTGTCAGGAGGTGCGCGATCCGGGCCGGCGGGACCGGGGCCGGCCGATTCCGGGCCGGCCCGCCTGGGCCGTACGACCGGCCGGGTCAGACCGCTCCCGTACGCGGCTATCGTGTTCCTGTCTTCTCTGCTGCCGACGCGATGGAGTTCTCAGTGGTCACAGGAACTGGCCGCGAGAGCCAGACCGTCAACCCGACGCTCGTCGCGGACCAGGTCTACGAGGTCCTCGCCCAACGCATCTTCGACGGCGAACTCGCGGCGGGAGACCGTCTGCCCGTCCGGGACCTGGCCGAGCAAGTGGGAACGAGCGTCATGCCGGTTCGGGAGGCGATTCGGCTCCTGGTGAAGAACGGCCTCGCCGTGGCCCACCCGCATCGAGGGGCCCGGGTCCGCGAGTTCACCGTTCACGAGCTACTGGATCTCTATGAGGTCCGGACGATCCTCGAGGTCGAGGCCACCCGGAAGAGCGCGGCGTCCGTCACCGGCGACGACCTGGACAAGATGCGGGGCGCTTGTGAACGGATGTACCGGGCCGTCGTCCTGGGACGCGTCACGGATGCTCTCGACGAGGACGAGGACCTGCTGCGGCACCTGTACCGCGCAGGCGGCAACGAGGTCCTGGTGTCGACCATCGACTCCTTGTGGATCCAATGCCGGCCCTACAAGGTGATCGGTGCACGTGTGGCCCTGGAAGCTCACGACTCGTCCTTGTGGACCCCCCAGCCTGCGCTGATCGACGCGCTCTCGGCCGGCGACACGGAACTGGCCGCCACGATCACGCGTGACTCCCTTCTCAGCGCCCGCCGACGCCTCGTGCGGGAGATGCGTGTCCCGGAGGACCCGGACCAGTAGGCATACGCAGCGACCCCTGTGACGGTCGGACCGCACAGGGGTCGCACCCGGACCATCCGGATCAAGCACGCGCCGCCGGCTTTCAGGCCCAGGCGGTCACCGGCACGAACGAGCTGTCCTGGCGGAAGGTGTCCGTGCCGTCCGTCACGTCCACGCGCAGCTGGTAGTTGTAGTGGCGCAGGAAGTAGCCCGGGTAGTTGTACGACTCGAAGCGCATCGAGCCCGACGCCGTGCCCGTCCGCGCGATGAACGTGGCGTCCCTCGCGAAGGTGGACGTACCGTCGTTGGCGTCGAACCGGGCGCGGTAGCTGTAGTGGCGCAGGTAGTTGCCGGCGCTGTCGCGGAAGGAGTAGCCGTTGGCGTCGGCGAGACCGGCGACGACGGTGAAGGTGGCCGCCTGCTTGACCGCGGCGGTGCTGGAGCTGCTCACCACGGGGAGGTTGAGCAGGGAGGACTCCACCTGCCAGTACCGCGTCGAGTAGTTGGCCGACCGGAAGGAACGTGTGACGCCCTTCGCCAGGGTCGGGCCGCCGCTGACCGTCTCCTTGATGACGGTGAAGTGGCGTGCCGTGCCGGAGACCACGGGCAGCGCCTTGGGAGCGGTCCAGGTGGCGAACGTGTTGTAACTGTCGCTGTAGTAGTAGTTCCCGTCGCCGTAGCCGTCGAAGAAGATCCGCCAGCCGCCGTTGTCGAGCTGGATCACGGACGGGCCTTCGCGGTAGCTGCCCCAGCCCGCCCAGTTGCCGGTCTTCGAGATGGTGTAGGGGCCGGCGAGGTTGGTCGCGGTGGCGTACTCGATGTACTTCGTCGTCTCGTTCTTCGGGAACGCGTGGTAGGTCGAGCCGATCTTCACGATGACCGTGTCGATGTGGTTCGCCCCGATGCCGGACAGGGCGACCGGTGAACTCCACGCGGTGAGCCCGGAGTTGGTCGCCCTCAGCAGATACGGGGTGAAGATCCACTCGTCGCTGGTGACCGAGCAGGACACGATGATGTTCACGCTGCCGTCGCTGTCGACGAACCACTCGGGCGCCCAGGCGCGGGAGAGGTTGGCGATCGGGACCGTGTAGTCGTACAGGAAGGTCCAGTTGACGCGGTCCGAGCTGCGGGCGAAGCCGATGGTGGTGCTGGTGTCCTGCCAGGTGTGCGTGGTGTAGGTGACGTAGTAGTAGCCGTTGGTGTGCTTGATGATGCTCGCGTCGCGGATGCGGTTGCTGGGCGGGGTGTAGGCCGAGGACTGCACGAGCCGGAAGTCGGTGGCGTCGTCGGACTGGTAGACGTTCACCGTGCCGTCGTTGCTGTTGAGGAACGGCACGATGGTGTACCGCGTGGCGGATCCGCTGGGCGGGGCCGCCGCGGCGGCGGTGCCGAGCAGTCCGGGCAGTTCACCCAGGACGAGCGCCGAGACGGGCAGGGCGGCCAGCGCACGCAACAGGCTGCGGCGGGAGGGCGTGGGGCGGGGTCTGGTCACGTGCGGCTCCTTGGTGATCCAACCGACGGCTCTCCACGTTCGACATTGCGAACGCAGTTCGGTAAATCGGTCAGACCGTAGATCCGGGCCGTGCGCACGTCAATACTTCGGGCACGCCCCGGACCTGTGAATCTCCGCCCGGCCAGGCATATTCGACATCCCGAACGACATCACTCCGCCGGCCGTTACCGTGCGGTAGAGGAGCTGTGGAATAGCAATGGAGAACACGCCGACGCGGCGGACAGGGAGTGGGCCGCGGGTGGACGAGCCGGTCGCCGACTCGACGGCCACGCAGGGGGGTTCGGCCCGTACCCTGTGACCATGGACGACGCGCCGATGGTCGGCTTGATGGGGCGGGTGACCGGCACGATCGGACCGGGGCTGGTCGGCGAGGTGATCGTCCGGGTGCGCGGCGGTGCCGAGCACTTCCTGGCGTACCCCGCCGCCGCGAAGGACCGCATCGAGCGGGGGACGGTGGTGATGGTCGTGGAGTATCTGCCGCCGCGCACGGTGTACGTCACCCCTGCGTACGACAGTTGAGCCCGGCCGGCGTGCCGTCGGGCTGTCCGGGTACGTCTGCGGATGATCACGTATGCGTCAAACTTGCAACAAGGATTCGTCAGGTTCTGTACCCCGGCCCCGCACAGGAGCACCCTTGCGTTCGTTCGGTGCCGAAAGGGCACCAGGCAAAGGGGGCGTATGCCGATGTTCGTCGGCGTCGTTGCGGGGATCGCGGTAGCAGCGGTTCTCGCACTCATCGGTGTGTTCAAGATGATGTGGCGGGTCGCTGAACCCAACGAGGCACTCATCATCTCCGGTTCCAAGCACAGGACCGAAGGCCTTGAGGAAGGCATGGGGTTCCGTATCGTCACCGGGCGCGGCACGCTTGTGCTGCCCGGGATGCAGGCGGTGCGCAAGCTGTCGCTCGACCTCAACGAGACCGAGCTGCTGGTGGACTGCGTGACCACCCAGGGCATTCCGCTGAAGGTGCGGGGCGTGGTCATCTTCAAGGTGGGCGACGACTTCGTGTCGATAGCCAATGCGGGCCGCCGTTTCCTCGACCAGCAGAAGATGATGGCGGAGCGCGTGCACAACGTGTTCGCCGGGCATCTGCGGTCCATCGTCGGCGGGTTGACCGTCGAGGAGATGATCCGCGACCGGGAGAAGCTCACCGGGCAGACCCGGGCCGCGTGCGGCACCGAGATGGAGAAGCTCGGGCTGATCGTCGACTCCCTCCAGATCCACGAGATCGAGGACCCGACCGGGTACATCAAGAACCTCGCCATGCCGCACGCCGCCGCCGTACAGCGGGACGCGCGCATCGCACAGGCGGAGGCGAACCGTCTCGCCACCGAAGCCGAACAGAAGGCCGCGGCGCGGATGTCGGAGGCCACCCGGGACAGCGAGATCCTCCAGGCCGGGTACCAGGCCGAGCGCGACAAGGCGGCGGCCAAGGCCCGGCAGGCCGGACCGCTCGCCGACGCCGCCGCCCGGCAGGACGTCGTCGTCCAGGAGACCCGCATCGCCGAACTCGACGCCCTGCGCCGCGAGCAGCAACTCCAGGCGGACGTCCGCAAGCCGGCCGACGCACAGGCCTACGAGACGCGGGCGCGGGCCGAGGCCGAGCGTGACGCGCGTATCTCGGCGGCGCAGGCCAAGGCCAAGGAGACCGAGCTCGCGGCCACGGCCGAGGCGAACCGGGTGAAGGCCGCCGCGGGCGCCGAGGCCGAGGCGACCAAGGCGCGAGGTGCGGCCGCCGCCATGGCGACCAGGGCCACCGGTGAGGCCGAGGCCGCCGCGTCCCAGGCCAAGGGGCTCGCCGCCGCCGAGGCGACGCGGGCGAAGGGGCTCGCCGAGGCGGAGACCATCAAGGCGCGGGCAGCCGCACTCGCGGAGAACCAGGAGGCGGTGGTCGCCCAGCAACTCGCCGAGAACTGGCCGGAGATCGTGAAGGCCGGCGCGTCCGCCTTCGGCAGCGTGGACAACATGGTGGTGCTCAACGGCGCGGACGGTGTGGCGGAGATGCTCGCCAAGGCGCTCACGATGGGCGGTACGGGGCTGGGGCTGGCGCGGCAGCTGCTCGCGTCCATGAACCAGAACGGGCAGGCTCCGAACGGGACTTCGGCGTTGAACGGGCTGGTGGCGCCGGGCTCCCAGAAAGTGCCGGTGGAGAAGGACGAGGGGTGATGCGGTGAGGGCGGTGCGGTGAGGGGCGGTGCGCAGGCTCTAACGTGAGCCTCGTGACTGCCTTCACCGATGCCGATGTTCCGGGGCGATACGGCCCCTCCGCCACCACCGAGGCCGATCCTCGCGACGTGGGCCGGGTGCGTACCGAGTACTCACCGGCCCACGACGGCGATCCCGATCCCGGCGAGATCGTGTGGACCTGGGTGCCGTTCGAGGAGAACGACGGGCGGGGCAAGGACCGGCCCGTCCTTGTTGTCGCTCGCGAGGCCGGCGGGACGTTTCTTGCCGTGCAGCTGTCGAGTAAGCGGCATGACGGGGACCGGGAGTGGGTGCCCATTGGGAGCGGCCCCTGGGATCGGACCGGGCGGGACTCGTGGGTTGATGTGGATCGGGTGCTGCGGCTGTTTGAGGACGGGATGCGGCGGGAGGCCTGTGCATTGGATCGGATGCGGTTCAACTCTGTTGTTTTGCGGCTGCGGGAGCGGTATGGGTGGCGGTGAGTTTCGGTTGTGATCACAGTGCGGGGCTGTGGGGGCTGGTCGCGCAGTTCCCCGCGCCCCTATAAGCAAGCCGCGCCCTAGGGGGCGCTTGCTCCAGTGAACGTGCGTTCGAAGGACGCCCGCGTCGTCGCGTTCTTCGTGCGGTCCAGCACCGCGAACACCACCCTCTCGAATCTGCCCTCGAAACGGCCGCCCACCAGCAGGTTCCTGAACGTGGCCGCCACCATGGCCGGGTCGTTCTGGAAGACTCCGCAGCCCCACGCGCCCAGTACCAGGCAGTGGTAGCCCTCTGTCGTGGCCGTTTCCAGGACCCGTGCCGCTCGGCTCGCCAAGGCTCCCGGAAGTTCGGGGGCCCGGTCAGGGGCCGTTCGTCGTACGACGCCCGCGTTCGGGGCCGCCGAGGTCAGGAAGCCGGCCGTGAACGGGGTGTCCAGCAGGTTGCCCCGGTCGTCGCGGAAGACCGGTACCCCGGGTGAGTGGATGACGCGGTCCGTGTAGAAGGGGTCGCGGTGGGCGCGGTGGTGGTCGTAGAACTCGCGCGCCTCTCTCAGGCAGACGTACAGCGCCGAGGCGCGGCACAGGGCCTCTTCCTGGGCCTGCGCGCCGTTCAGGTAGCCGCCGCCCGGATTGCGGGCCGAGGAGAAGTTCAGGACGGCCACCGGGCCGGGGAGACGGCGGGCGGCCTCCAGGCTGCTCTCACCGGTGACCTCGAACGTCGTGTCCAGCAGTGAGGCCGCCGGAGGCACCTCCACCGGGCCCGGGCCGTAGAGGCGGGTGCCCGCCCGGGCGGCCTTGATCGCCGCGGCGAGTCGCACCTCGCGTCCGTCGGACGCGCGGTAGGAACCGGCCGCGACGATCTCCTCCGTGCCACGGGCGAGGTCGCGCAGACGGGCGCTCATGGCGCCACCCCCGTGTGCGCCATGTCAGTGCCCCGTGCTCGCTCCCCCGCCGTGCTCATGCAGGCATCGTGGGCGATGCTGGTCGTGCGGTGCAACAGAGTTTCCCGGCCCGCGAACGGCACGGAAACGCCAAGGAAACGGAGATCCATCGTCCGGAAAGCGCCCATGTGCACCCTTGTGCGATTCGACGCGAGGGGTTTGGGTGGGACGAGCGTTGCCTGTCCGGCCCACCCGTAGCCGGGCCGGCGGCATGGTGGAGTCTCAGGAGGAATCCCAACATGTCCGATTCGGTGAGCGGCTGTACCAAACGCCGCACCGCCCTCTCCGAGGCCGAGGTCGAAGCCCTCGTCCGGGGAATCTGTTTCAAGACCGGACCGCCCCGCACCCTCGGTGTCGAGGTGGAATGGCTCGTCCACGAGCTGCGGCAACCGCAGCTCCCCGTCACACCCGCACGGCTCGAAGCGGCCTACGCTTCCCTGCGGACCCTGCCTCTCAGGTCGGCGCTCACCGTCGAACCCGGCGGCCAGCTGGAGCTCAGCTCCGCTCCCGCCGACACCCTGATGGAGTGCATCGGATCCGTCTCCGCCGATCTGGACGCCGTCCGCGCCGTACTGCGCGAGGACGGTCTCGGTCTGGTCGGAATCGGCCAGGATCCCTGGCACCCGCCCCGCCGTTTCCTCCACGAGCCGCGCTATGACGCCCTGGAGCGCTGCCTCGACCTCACCGGCCCGGCCGGCCGCGCCATGATGTGCACCTCGGCCTCCGTCCAGGTGTGCCTCGACGCCGGGTACGAGGAACCGGGCCCCCTCGGCCACGGACGGCGCTGGTGGCTCGCGCACCAGCTCGGCGCGGTCCTGGTCGCCGCGTTCGCCAACTCCCCGCTGGCGCACGGCAACCCCACCGGCTGGCGTTCCAACCGGCAGGTGCTGTGGATGGAGATCGGCGCGGGGCGGGCCGGCGCACCCGCGATGGACGCCGACCCGCGGCACGCCTGGGCCCGGCATGTGCTCGACGCCCCGGTGATGTGTGTACGGCAGGACAGCGGGCCGTGGGACGTACCGACGGACGGTCTGACGTTCCGGGAGTGGATCCGGTCCGGGGTGCCCCGGCCGCCGACCCAGGAGGATCTCGACTACCACCTGACGACGCTGTTCCCGCCGGTCCGGCCGCGCGGCCATCTCGAACTGCGCATGATCGACGCCCAGCCCGGCGACGACGGCTGGATCGTCCCGCTCGCAGTGACGACCGCGCTCTTCGACGACCCGGAAGCCGCCGAGCGGGCCTACCGGGCGGTCAAGCCGCTGGCCGAGCGCGCCGGGTCGTTGCCCGCCCCGCACAATCCGCTGTGGGCCGACGCGGCCCGCTACGGCCTGACCGACCCCGAACTGCACGAGGTGGCCGTCGTCTGTTTCTCGGCCGCCCTGGAGGCCCTGCCCCGGCTCGGTGCGAGCCGCGAGGTCGTCGACGCCGTCGCCGCTTTCCTGAACCGCTATGTCATCCAAGGCCGTTGCCCCGCCGACGACCTGCTCGACCGCCTGCGTGGCACGGACCGGCGTGCGCACGGGACCTCGTACGGGAAGGACCTCCGCACATGACCGACGCCGCCCTGGACACGGAGGCGCTCCGGGAGCGCGCGCTGGCCGCGCTCACCACCGCGCGGGAGCGGACCGCGTTCCTCACCTCCTGCGTGGACGAGCCCGAACTCACCGCCCAGCACTCGCCGTTGATGTCCCCGCTGGTGTGGGACCTCGCGCACATCGGCAACCAGGAGGAGATGTGGCTGCTGCGCGCGGTCGCCGGGCGGGAGGCGATGCGGCCCGACATCGACGGGCTGTACGACGCCTTCGAGCACCCGCGCTCCGAACGGCCCTCGCTGCCGCTGCTGCCGCCCGCCGAGGCGCGCACGTACGCGGCGGAGGTGCGCGGGCGGGCCCTGGACGTGCTGGAGAGCGCCGCGTTCGAGGGGACGGGCGCGCGGCTGACCGAGGCCGGGTTCGCCTTCGGGATGATCGCCCAGCACGAACAGCAGCACGACGAGACGATGCTGATCACCCATCAGCTGCGGAAGGGGCCCGTGGCGCTCACCGCGCCCGATCCCGAGCCCGTTCCCCTCTTCACCGGTCCGGCCGAAGTCCTGGTCCCCGGGGGCCCGTTCACGATGGGCACCTCCACCGAGCCGTGGTCCCTGGACAACGAACGACCCGCGCACCGGCGGGAGGTGGCGTCCTTCTTCATCGACACGACCCCGGTGACGAACGCCGCCTACCAGGCGTTCATCGCGGCCGGTGGCTACGACGACCCGCGCTGGTGGACGCCGGACGGCTGGGCGCATGTGCGCCAACACTCGCTGCACGCACCGCTGTTCTGGTACCGGGACGGCAGGCAGTGGCTGCGGCGGCGGTTCGGGGTCACCGAGGTGGTGCCGCCCGACGAGCCCGTCCTCCACGTGTGCTGGTACGAGGCCGACGCGTACGCCCGCTGGGCCGGGCGCCGGCTGCCCACCGAGGCGGAGTGGGAGAAGGCGGCCCGGCACGACCCGGTGACCGGCCGCTCGACGCGCTACCCGTGGGGCGACGCCGACCCCGCCCCCGAACACGCCAACCTCGGTCAGCGGCACCTGCGTCCGGCGCCCGCCGGCTCCTATCCAGCCGGTGAATCGCCGCTCGGGGTACGGCAGTTGATCGGTGACGTGTGGGAGTGGACGGCGAGCGATCTCGCGCCGTACCCGGGGTTCGACGCGTTTCCGTACAAGGAGTACTCGGAGGTGTTCTTCGGACCCGAGTACAGGGTGCTGCGCGGTGGTTCGTTCGCCGTGGACGCGGTGGCCTGCCGGGGGACGTTCCGCAACTGGGACTATCCGATCCGGCGGCAGATCTTCTCCGGGTTCCGCACCGCCCGTACCCCGGAGGCTGTCTGATGTGCCGTCAACTGGCTTATCTGGGGCCCCCGGAGGCCATCGGCGCGCTGGTGACCGAGCCGCCGCACGGGCTGTACCGGCAGTCCTGGGCGCCCCGGCGCCAGCGGTACGGCACCGTCAACGCCGATGGTTTCGGGGTCGGTTGGTACGCGGAGGGCGATCCGGTGCCGGCCCGCTACCGGCGTACCGGACCCGTCTGGGCAGACCCCTCCTTCGCCGACCTCGGCCGGGTCGTGCGGACCACCGCCCTGCTCGCCGCCGTACGTGACGCGACGGTGGCGGGCGCCGACGGGGAGGCCGCGGCGGCGCCGTTCGCCGCCGGTGCCTGGCTGTTCGGGCACAACGGGGCGGTCAAGGGGTGGCCCGGGTCGCTCGCTCCCCTCGTACAGGCGCTGCCCGCCGAGGAGTTGCTGTCGATGGAGGCGCGCTGCGACTCGGCGTTCGTGTGGGCCCTGGTGCTGAACCGGCTGCGCGCCGGTGACGACGTGGGGCGGGCGCTGGCGCGGACGGTACTGGAGGTCGCCGCGGCGGCCCCCGGGTCCCGGCTCAACCTGCTGCTCACCGACGGCGACACGATCGCCGCGACCACCTGGGGCGACACACTCTTCCACCTCTCCGGGCCCGGCCCGCGCACGGTCGTGGCCTCCGAACCGTACGACGACGATCCGCGCTGGCAGGAGGTACCCGACCGCACCCTCGTCATCGCGAGCCGCACCGAGGTACGGCTCACCCCGCTCCAGGACGTGAGCGACACGAGCGGCGACCTGGCATCCGTACCACCCGAGGAGCTTCGTACGTGAGTCCGTTCCTGGTCACCCGCACCCTGCCCGAGGACGCCACGGAGGCCGCCCTGCGCGCCGATGTGCTCCACGGGCTCACCCGCACCCCGAAGACTCTCCCGCCGAAGTGGTTCTACGACGCCCACGGCAGTGAACTCTTCGACCGGATCACCGAGTTGCCCGAGTACTACCCGACCCGGGCCGAGCGCGAGATCCTTCTCGCCCGGGCCGGGGAGATCGCCGCCGCGTCCGGTGCGCGCACGCTGGTCGAGCTGGGCTCCGGCTCGTCGGACAAGACACGGCATCTGCTGGACGCGCTGACCGAGCTGGACACGTATGTGCCCGTCGACGTCAGTGAGAGCGCGTTGCGGCAGGCGGGCGAGGCGCTGGTCGCCGAGCGGCCCGGGCTCGGCGTACACGCCCTGATCGCCGACTTCACCGGCGGTCTGGCGCTGCCGGGCACGCCCGGGCCCCGGCTGGTGGCGTTCCTCGGCGGCACGATCGGCAATCTGCTGCCCGCCGAGCGCGCCACGTTCCTGGCCTCGGTCCGCTCCCTGCTGTCCCCCGGCGACGCGCTGCTGCTCGGCACGGACCTGGTCAAGGCCGAGTCGGTGCTGGTCCCGGCGTACGACGACGCGGCGGGCGTGACGGCCGCGTTCAACAAGAACGTACTGACCGTCGTCAACCGTGAGTTGGGCGCCGACTTCGACCCGGACGCCTTCGAGCATGTGGCGCTGTGGGACGCGGAGAACGAGTGGATCGAGATGCGGCTGCGCTCCCTCGCCGGGCAGACCGTGAAGATTCCCGCACTCGACCTCGCCGTCGATTTCGCGCCGGGTGAGGAGATGCGTACGGAGGTGTCGGCGAAGTTCCGGAAGGAGGGTGTGTACGGGGAACTGGCCGCGGCGGGGCTGGAGGCGACCCACTGGTGGACGGACACCGGTGGCCGCTTCGCACTGTCGCTCAGTGTGGCCCGTTAGCGACGTCTCGCGAACCTCCGCCACATCGGGCACGGTGGAACGGGGAATGCCGCCAGGTACACCCGCCACGGCGAAGAGGAGCACCCGCAATGTCCAACCACACCTACCGGGTCACCGAGATCGTCGGCACCTCGCACGAAGGTGTCGACCAGGCCGTCCGCAACGGCATCAGCCGGGCCTCGCAGACCCTGCGCAACCTGGACTGGTTCGAGATCACCCAGGTCAGGGGTCAGATCGTGGACGGGCAGGTCGAGCACTACCAGGTCGGCCTGAAGGTCGGTTTCCGGCTGGAGGACGGCGACTGACCGCCGTAGGTCACCTGTTCAGGTCCGGCCCTCGCCCTCCTGGGCCTCCTTCAGCGCGGCGGACTCGGCCGTCCAGCGGGCTCGTACGACGGTGAAGCCCGCCCGCTGGGCGTCCTGGCAGACGAGTTCGTCGTCGTCCACCAGGACGCGGATCTCGCGGTCGCGGGCCAGGCCGCGGAGGGTCTCCAGCTTGGTGGCGCGGACGGGCCTGCGGTCGTCGTTGCGCCGCATCCACACCCGGCCCTCGGGCAGCCCGTGCACGGCGAGCCAGGCGAGGGTGTCGCGGCGGCAGCGCTCGGGCCGCCCGGTGAGATAGACGACCTCGCACTCCCGTGCGCTCTCCAGGGCCAGCGCCACGCCCTCGGCGAGCGGCGGGTCGTGCGGGGCGGCGGCGAAGAACGCCGCCCAGTCGCGCGGCTTGCGCTCCAGGAACCGCTGCCGGTGCGCGGTGTCGGCGAGCGTGTTGTCCAGGTCGAACACGGCGAGCGGTCTGCGGCTGTTCGGTCTGCTGTTCTGTGTCACGGTCCCCGACCCTAGTCAGCCGGACCCGGCAACCTCCACGCCAGACAATCTCCAGGCGGCGTGAGAAGTCAACCGAAACTCAACACGTCGGAAACATTGACTCACTCCCGCCCCCTACTTATCTTCTGGTCGAGACTCCGTACACAGTTCTAAATATCGAACAACGTCTGCTGCCGCACAGACAGCTGAACAGGCCGTGAACAGGCCCTCGAAGGAGAACCGCCGTGGACCGCACCCGCAGCAGCTCGACCAGCCGTCGCACCCTCCTCAAGGCCTGCACGGCGCTGGTCGTCGCCGTGACCGTGCCCGTCGCCGCCGGGACGCCGGCATTCGCCGCCGTCCCGGCCTCCCCGGCTGTCACCTTCACCAACCCGGTCGCCGAGCAGCGTGCCGACCCGCACATCCACAAGCACACCGACGGCTACTACTACTTCACCGCCACGGTCCCCGCGTACGACCGGATCGTGCTGCGCCGCGCCACCACGCTCCAGGGCCTCGCGACCGCCGCCGAGACGACGATCTGGACCAAGCACGCCAGCGGTGAGATGGGTGCCCACATCTGGGCGCCGGAGATCCACTTCATCGACGGCAAGTGGTACGTGTACTTCACCGCCGGCTCGTCCAACGACATCTGGAAGATCCGGCCGTACGTCCTTGAGTCCAGCTCCGCCAACCCGCTCACCGGCACCTGGACCGAGAAGGGCCGCATCGCCCTGCCGCTGGACACCTTCTCGCTCGACGCGACGACCTTCGTGCACAACGGCACCCGCTACCTGAGCTGGGCGCAGAACGACCCGGCCGTCGGTGCCGGCACCAACATCTACCTGGCCAGGATGTCCAACCCCTGGACCATCACCGGCAGCCCGGTCATGATCTCCCGTCCCACCCTCGCCTGGGAGAAGGTCAACCAGACGGTCAACGAGGGCCCGGCCGTCATCCAGCGGAACGGCAAGGTCTTCATGACCTTCTCCGCCGCGGCCACCGATGCCAACTACTGCCTCGGTCTGCTGACCGCCAATGACACCGCCGACCTGATGAACCCGGCCTCCTGGACGAAGAGCCCGAACCCGGTCTTCAAGAGCAACGACGCGACCGGCCAGTACGGCCCGGGCCACAACACCTTCACCACGTCCGAGGACGGCAAGTCGGACATCATGGTCTACCACGACCGCAACTACAAGGACATCAGCGGCGATCCGCTCAACGACCCCAACCGGCGCACCCGGTACCAGAAGCTGTACTGGAACGCCGACGGCACCCCGAACTTCGGCATCCCCGTCTCCGACGGTGTCACCCCGGTCCGCTTCTCCTCCTTCAACTACCCGGACCGGTACATCCGGCACTGGGAGTACCGGGCGAAGCTGGAGGCGAACGTCACCAACCTCGCCGACTCGCAGTTCCGGATCGTCACCGGGCTAACCGGCTCCGGGACCGTCTCGCTGGAGTCGGCGAACTTCCCCGGCTACTACCTCCGGCACAAGAACTACGAGCTGTGGGTGGAGAAGAACAGCGGCACGGCCACCTTCCTGGCCGACGCCTCCTTCACCCGGCGGGCGGGCCTCGCCGACTCGGCCGGGGTGTCCTTCGAGTCGTACAACTTCCCGGGCCGTTACATCCGGCACTACAACGGTCTGATCCAACTCCAGGCGCTGAGCACCTCCTTGGACCAGCAGGACGCGACCTACTACGCCGAGTAGTGCGCCGAGCAGGGCTTCAGACACGTCAGTCACCTCAGAGACGAGGCACATGTGACCCCCCATCTCTCCCGGCGGTTCCTTCTCCAGAGCGCGATACTCGCCGCCGCCGCGCCCGCGTTCGCCTACGCGGGCTCCGGCCGGGCCGCCGCCGCGGTCGTGCCCGCGCCGTCCGCCTGGACGCTGCGTCCCTTCGAGCTGAAGGACGTCTCGCTCGGCCAGGGCGTCTTCGCGAGCAAGCGCCAGCTGATGCTGGACCACGGGCGCGGTTACGACGTGAACCGGCTGCTCCAGGTGTTCCGCGCCAACGCGGGCCTCTCCACCGGCGGCGCGGTCGCCCCGGGCGGCTGGGAGGGCCTGGACGGCGAGGCCAACGGCAACCTGCGCGGCCACTACACCGGCCACTTCATGAGCATGCTGTCGCAGGCGTACGCGAGCACCGGCGACCAGGCGTACGCCGACAAGATCCGCACCATGATCGGCGCCCTGACCGACGTGCGCGCGGCGCTGCGCACCGACCCGCGCATGCTCACCGTCACCGGGAGGTGGGGCGGCGCGCACGAGAACGTCCGGGGCTCCTACCAGTACGTGGACCTCCCGGCGACCGTGCTGGGCGGGGCCGCGGCGATCACCCTGTCGACCTGGGTCAAGCCCACCCACGACGCCAACTGGCAACGCGTCTTCGACTTCGGCAACAACACCACCCGGTACATGTACCTGGTCACCCGCAACGCCAGTGGGGTGCCGCGCTTCGCCATCACCACCAACGGTCCCGGCAGCGAACAGGCCCTCAACGGGACCGCCGCGCTGCCGCTGAACCAGTGGAGCCACCTCGCGGTGACCATCTCGGGCACCACGGGCACCCTCTACGTCAACGGCACCGCCGTCGCCACGAACACCGCGATGACGCTCAACCCGTCCGTCCTGGGCACCCTGACGAACAACTGGCTGGGCCGCTCGAACTACTCCGGCGACCCGGTCTACGCGGGCGCCTTCGACGAGTTCAACGTCTACTCGCGCGCCCTGACCGCGGCCGAGATCACCTCGTTCCAGGGCAACGAGGCCAAGAACTCCGCCGCGGGGCTCGGCAACCTCGCCTCGTACTACTTCTCCGCCACCTCCGGCGGCACCTTCGGCGACGCCTCCGGCCGCGGGCTGACCGCGACCCTGCGCCGCACCTGGGGCGGGCCGAGCCATGCCGGGTTCCTCGCCGCGTACCCGGAGACGCAGTTCATCGACCTGGAGTCGAGGACCAGCGCGGACTACACGAAGGTGTGGGCGCCCTACTACACCGCGCACAAGATCCTCAAGGGTCTGCTGGACGCGTATCTCGCCACGGACGACGCCCGGGCGCTCGACCTCGCGTCCGGTATGTGCGACTGGATGTACTCCCGGCTGTCCAAGCTGCCCGAGGCCACCCTGCAGCGGATGTGGGGCATCTTCTCCAGCGGCGAGTTCGGCGGCATCGTCGAGACGATCGTCGACCTGTACACGATCACCGGCAAGGCCGAACACCTCGCGCTGGCCAAGCTGTTCGACCTCGACACGCTCATCGACGCCTGCGCCGCGAACACCGACACGCTGGACGGCCTGCACGCCAACCAGCACATCCCGATCTTCACCGGTCTGGTCCGGCTGTACGACGCGACAGGTGAGACCCGTTATCTGACCGCCGCGAAGAACTTCTGGGGCATGGTCGTGCCCTACCGGATGTTCGGCATCGGCGGTACGAGCACGGCCGAGTTCTGGAAGGCCCGCGGCCTCGTCGCGGGCACGATCAGCGACACCAGCGCCGAGTCCTGCTGCGCGTACAACCTGCTCAAGCTGAGCCGGATGCTGTTCTTCCACGACCAGGACCCGAAGTACATGGACTACTACGAGCGGGGCCTGTACAACCAGGTCCTCGGCTCGAAGCAGGACAAGGCCGACGCGGAGAAGCCGCTCACCACCTACTTCATCGGCCTGACGCCCGGTCATGTCCGTGACTACACCCCCAAGCAGGGGACCACCTGCTGCGAGGGCACGGGCATGGAGAGCGCCACCAAGTACCAGGACTCGGTGTACTTCAAGAAGGCCGACGGGAGCGCGCTGTACGTCAACCTGTACAGTCCGACCACCCTGACCTGGTCCGAGAAGGGCGTCACCGTCACGCAGACGACGGACTACCCCAGGGAGCAGGGCTCCACCCTCACCATCGGCGGTGGCAGCGCGGCCTTCGAGCTGCGGCTGCGGGTGCCGTCCTGGGCGACGAGCGGCTTCCGGGTGACGGTCAACGGCACTGCGGTGAGCGGTACCCCGGTCGCCGGGAGCTACTTCGCCGTCTCGCGGACCTGGCGCGCCGGTGACGTCGTTCGCGTCACCATCCCGTTCCGGATGCGGGTCGAGAAGGCCCTCGACGACTCGGGGCTCCAGACCCTCTTCTACGGCCCGGTCAACCTGGTCGCCCGCAACAGCAGTACGAGCTATCTGCAGTTCGGGCTCTACCGCAACGCCGCCCTCTCCGGCGACCTGCTGCCGACGCTGGCCCCGGTGGCCGGCAAGCCGCTCCACTACACGCTGAACGGCACCGAGTTCGCCCCGTTCTCCGAAGGGACCGAGGATCCCACGCACGCCTACTTCCGGCGGTCCGAGCCCAGGGTCGTCTTCGGCACCACCGACTCCGGCGTCACCAACCCGGCGAAGACCGACGGCACCACCCTGCTGGACGAGATCTGGGCCGGCGCCCCGTTCGCCAACAAGGCCGCCCTGGTCTCACGGGTGCAGAGCACGGTGCCCTCCTGGGTGTCGGCGGGTCTGCTCACCCAGGCCGCCGCCAACACGGTGGTGAGCACGGCACAGGGGGCGACGTACGTGGCCTGATCACGTCGCGGACGTCCTGATCCGGGCGGTACCCCTACTCCAGGGGTACCGCCCGTCGTGCGCGCGGATGACGGTCAAAGGCGCGTGTACTGCGTTCTCAGTACCCGCGATTGTCGGCAGGCGCACGACGACGGGAGGGGGGTGTTCCCGGGAGCCTTGGCAGGAACCCGAGATCCGATGATGTGGAGACCTCCCCCTCGTGGCTACCTTCCTGTACAAGCTGGGCCGACTGGCCTTCCGACGGCGCTGGTACGTCGTCCTGATGTGGGTGGCGGTACTCGCCGCCGTCGGCGCGGGCGCCGCCACCGCACCCGCCGCTCCCGACGCGGACAACTCGATGCCGGGTATCGAGTCCCAGAAGGCCTTCGACCTGATGGACCAGCGGTTCCCCGGCTCCGACGCGCAGGGCGCCGGCGCCCGGGTGGTCTTCGTGGCCCCGGGCGGCGAGAAGGTCACCGCCACCGAGAACAGGGCGGCGATCGAGAAGTTCGTGGCCGAGGTGTCCGACAGTTCGCAGGTCGCGTCCGCCACGGGCCCCTTCGAGGCCCAGGCGGTCAGCAAGGACGCCACCACCGCGTACGCCACCGTCAGTTACCAGGCGAAGGCCGACGATCTCACCGACGCCACCAAGGACCAGCTCAGGGACGCCATCAAGGAGGCCCAGGGTTCGGGGCTGACCGTCGAGGTCGGCGGCACGGCACTGGCGAGCACGCCCTCGGCGGGCGGTGCGGCCGAGGCGATCGGTATCGCCATCGCGGCCCTCGTCCTGCTGGTCACGTTCGGTTCGCTGGCCGCCGCCGGGCTTCCGCTGCTGACCGCGATCATCGGTGTGGGCGTCAGCATGGCCTCGATCCTGGCGCTGAGCAGCGCGCTCGGTCTGTCGCCGACGACCGGCACCCTCGCCAGCATGCTGGGCCTGGCCTGCGGTATCGACTACGCGGTGTTCATCGTCTCCCGCTACCGCGAGGAGCGCACCAAGGGCCACGGACCCCAGGAGGCGGCGGCGCTCGCGACCGGTACCGCCGGTTCGGCGGTCGTCTTCGCCGGTCTCACCGTCGTCATCGCGCTGGCCGGACTCTCCGTGGTCGGTGTGCCGATGCTGACCAAGATGGGACTCGCCGCCGCGGCCGCGGTCTTCGTCGGCGTGCTGATCGCGCTGACGCTGGTCCCGGCGCTCGTCGGGTTCTGGCCCAACGCCCTGCTGTCGCGCTCCGCCCGTAAGTCGGGGCAGGTCAAGGAGGCCGCCGAGCACAATGGCGGCACCCGCTGGGCCCGCTTCGTCCTGCGCCGCCCGATCCCGGTGCTGATCGCCTCGGTGGCCGGCCTCGGTGCCCTCGCCATACCGGTGATGGACCTCCAGCTGGGCACCTCCGGCGACGAGGCCAAGCCGACCTCCACCACCGAGCGCCGCGCCTACGACGACCTGGCCACCGCCTTCGGCCCCGGCTTCAACGGACCCCTGACGATCGTCGTGGACGCCAGGGGGGCCGCCGACGCCAAGGGCGCGGTGGCGACGATCTCCGAGAAGATCGCCGCCACGAAGGGGGTCGTGTCCGTCTCCCAGGCGCGTTTCAACACCGCCGGTGACACGGCGATCTTCTCCGCGGTCCCGGCCGACGCGCCGACCAGTACGAAGACCCAGGACCTCGTCAAGACCATCCGCGCCGACCGCCCGGCCACCGTGGCCGGCACGGACGCGGAGTTCAGCGTCACCGGCAGCACGGCGGCGAACATCGACGTCGCCCAGAAGATGCAGGACGCGCTGATCCCGTACCTGACCGTGGTCGTGGGTCTGGCCATCGTGCTGCTCCTGCTGGTCTTCCGGTCGATCCTGGTCCCGGTCAAGGCGGCCCTCGGCTTCCTCCTGTCGGTGCTGGCGGCACTCGGTTCCGTCATCGCGGTCTTCCAGTGGGGCTGGGGCGCGGAGCTCCTCGGCGTCGAGACGACCGGTCCGATCATGAGCATGATGCCGATCTTCCTGGTGGGCATCGTCTTCGGACTGGCCATGGACTACGAGGTGTTCCTGGTCGCCCGGATGCGGGAGGCGTACGTCCACGGGGACGGGCCCGCGCAGGCGGTCGTCACCGGGTTCCGGTACAGCGCCCGGGTCGTGGTGGCCGCCGCGCTGATCATGATGGCCGTCTTCTCGGGCTTCATCGGCGCCGGTGAGTCGATCATCAAGATGATCGGCTTCGGACTGGCGGTGGCCGTCCTGTTCGACGCGTTCGTCGTCCGGATGGCGCTCGTCCCCGCCGTACTGGCGCTGCTCGGCAGGTCCGCCTGGTGGCTGCCTGGCTGGCTCGACAAGGTGCTGCCGCGGGTCGACGTGGAGGGCGAGGCGCTCGCGCACAGGTCGGCCGCACCCCAGGACGGGGCGGACGGTTCGGCAGACCGGGAGGCGGTCCGGGTCTGACCTATGGCCGTACGCCCCTGAGGGCCGCCCGTGCTGGACACACGGGCGGCCCTCACCGGACGTCGTGACGGACTGTCGTGGACCATGGGGCCACGCCCTTCGACCGGAGAGAGCCGATGAGCACCAACCTGCAGCGCTCCATGACGCGCCATCCGCGTGTCGTCGACACGGCGATCGTCGTGACGCTGTTCGTCCTCTTCCTGGTGGGCGCCGAGATCACCCTGCCCGGCGCCACCCAGCCGGCTCTGTGGCCCGCCGCGCTCATCGCCGTCAACGCCTGCGCGGGCGTACTCCTGAGCCGCAGTCATCCCCGTACGGCCGTCGCGGTGACCACGGTCTGTGCCATGACGGCGAGCGCGCTGGGCTATCTGCTCACCGTGCTGATCCTGGCGCCCGCCATGGTCGCCATCTACTGGCTGGCCGTCCTCACCGACCGGCGGACGACCCGTTACTACTGCGTCGGCGTGATCGCCCTGCTGGTGGCCGCGGCCACGCTCCTCGACCCGGCCGACCATCCGCTCGTCCTCAAGACGGTCGCCCCCGTCGCCTACATCCTGGTCCCGGTCACCACCGGCAGTTCACGACGTATGCGCCACGCCTATCTGGACGCCGTGCACGCCCGCGCCGAGCACGCCGAACGGACCCGCGAGGAGGAGGCCCGGCACCGGGTCACCGAGGAGCGGATGCGCATCGCCCGCGAGCTGCACGACGTCGTCGCCCACCATCTGGCGCTGGCCAACGCCCAGGCGACCACGGCCGCGCACCTCTCGCGCACCAACCCCGAGCAGTCCCGCAGGATGCTGACCGACCTCTCCGGCACCACCTCCTCGGCGCTGCGCGAGCTCAAGGCCACCGTCGGTCTGCTGCGCCACGAGGGGGACAGCGACGCCCCCCTGGAACCGTCTCCGGGGCTCTCCCGGCTCCCTGAGCTGATCGTCGCGGTCGAGTCCGCCGGGCTCCAGGTCGCCCTCACCACCGAGGGCAGGGAGCGCCCGCTGTCCCCCGGGGTCGACCTGACGGCGTACCGGATCGTGCAGGAGGCGCTCACCAACATCACCAAGCATGCCGTCGGGGCGACGGCGTGCGTGCGGCTCGGGTACTCGGCCGACCGGCTGACCATCACGGTCACCGACAACGGCCCCGTCGCGGCCCCCGCCGGCCCCACCGACCGCGCGGCCGCGCGCGGCTACGGTCTGATGGGCATGCGGGAGCGCGCCCACTCCGTCGGCGGCAACCTGGAGGCAGGCCACCGTCCGGAGGGCGGCTTCGAGGTCTCGACCGCGCTGCCCCTCTACCCCCAGCCCTCGGAAGAAGAAGAGCGCACCCCATGACCATTCGCGTCCTGCTCGCCGACGACCAGGCCCTGCTCCGGGCGACGTTCCGGATCCTGATCGACTCCGAGGCCGACATGACGGTGATCGGCGAGGCCACCGACGGCCGGGAGGCGGTCGAGCTGACCCGCACCCACCTCCCCGACCTGGTCCTGATGGACATCCGGATGCCCGGCACCGACGGTCTGGCCGCAACCGCCGCAATCTGCGCCGACCCGGAGCTGTCCGCGACCCGGGTGCTGATCCTGACGACCTTCGAGACGGACGAGTACGTGGCCCAGGCGCTGCGGGCCGGCGCCAGCGGCTTCCTCGGCAAGGACGTCACCGCCGAGACGCTGCTCGCCGGTATCCACACGGTGGCCGCGGGAGACTCCCTCCTCTCCCCCAACGCCACCCGCACCCTCATCACCCGCTTCCTCAGCACCCCGGCACCGGGCACCCAGCTGGCGACCCCGGAGGCGCTCGGGGCGCTCACCACCCGCGAACGTGAGGTGATGTCGCTGGCGGCCGAGGGCAGGTCGAACGACCAGATCGCGGAGAAGCTGTACGTCAGCCCGCTCACCGTCCGCACCCATGTGCACCGGGCGATGACGAAGCTGGGCGCCCGCGACCGGGCCCAACTGGTCGTCATGGCCTACCAGTCGGGGCTGGTGCAGGCCGCGCCCCCGCAGCCGTTCTGAGTAGTGGGACAACAGGGCCACGGGGACTGCCGCAGAGCATGGTCGGGTCGTCGGGCAACTGCCGGGCGCGCGGCTGGCGTTGGAGACCGCGGCCGGCCATATGGTCGACAGCCAGGACACCCACGACGTGCTCGGCCGGATGGCGGCACGGATGCGATGGCGCTGCGACGACCCCCGCGCCATCGAGGCGTGGCGTCCGGATGTCCGGCTGGACGAGTCCTGCACCTTCGTGCAGCTGCCCCCGGCACTCCGCCGCCGCCTGCCCCGCTCCACCCGGCTGCTGCTCGGGCTGCTGGGGAGGGTCAGGCGGCGTGACATGGAGGCCTACCGGTTCAATCTGTTCAGCTGCGGCGGCTGAACCCTGCGATCCCCTTCCCCTGGCCCCGGCGGTACGCGATCCAGCCGGCCGCGGTGAGCGCCGCGGCGCCCGCGGTCATCCCCAGGGCGTCGACGCCGGTGGAGGCGAGGCTGCCGCCGGTGGTGCCGGTGGCCGTGGTGCCGCCGATGGTGGAGCCCGAGCCGCCGGTCGTGTCGGCAGCGCCCGTGGTACTGCCCGTGGTACTGCCCCCGGTCGTGCCGGCGCCCGTCGTACCGCCGGATGCCGTGCTGCCGCCGGAGGTCGTGCTGCCCCCGTCGGTGCCGCCGGTCGTGCCGCCGTCGCCGCCGGTGTCACCGCCCGTGTCCCCACCGGTGGACCCGCCCGACCCGCCTGAGGTGCCCGAGTCGACGGTCACGGTGAGCGTGACGGGCGCGGTGCGGGTGGTGCCGGCCGTGTTGGTGAACTCGGCGCGGTAGCGGTGGCCGTCGTGGCCGGCCTCGGCGGTGAAGGCGTACGTGTTCCCGGTCGCCCCGCTCACGTCCTGCCAGGTCTGCGCCCCGTCGGTGCTGACCTGCCAGCGCAGGGTCGGCTGCGGGGTGCCCTCGGCCTGGGCGATGAGGGTGACCGTGTCACCGGCCGTGACCGTCTGGTCCGTCGGCGCCTGGACGACCTTCGGCGACACGAACTGGTCCAGCTTGACCACCTTGCCCTCGGCGGGGCTGGTGGCGTAGACCGCCGTACCGCCCGGGGCGACGGCGACCGCGGCCGAGCCGAGCTGGGACTGGTTGCCGGGCAGCGGGACCGCCTCGACGGCGACCGCGTAGGTCGTCGTGTCGTACACGGCGAGCGACCCGTTGTTGTCGCCGCCGCTGCCGGTGTCGCCGTTGTCCTGCCGTACGACGAACGCGCGTCCCGTGGACGGGTCGAAGGCGACGGCGGCGGCCTCGTCGGTGCCCTCGACGGTGGCGAGGAGTTTCGCGTCCCGGTCGAACACGAGGACCGAACTGCCCGCGCCCACCCAGACGTTGCCGGTGGCGGGGTCGGTCTCGACGAACCCGATGGACGCGTCCGGGAGTTGGGCGGAGGCCGTGACGGCGAAGGTGCCGGTGTCGACGCGGAGCAGCTGCCCGCCGGTGGCCCCCGTGGACCAGACGGTCGCCCGGGAGACGTCGACGGCGATCCGGCGTCCGCCGTCCAGGGTGAGGGTGCGGCGGACGGCGCCGGTGGCCGTCTCCAGCTCGGAGAGGGTGGCGCCCTGGGCGACCAGGACGGTGTCGGCGGTGGCGCCCGGGCCGAGGTCGGTGATGGTCGCGCCGGTCAGCCAGACGCCCTTTGCGCTCTGGTCGCCGTCCTTCGCGGTGCCGATGCCGCGCAGGGGGTAGCGGTAGAGGACGCCGTCCCCGGGGAGTGCGGCGGCGAGTTGTGCGGCGGCCGCGGTGCGCAGGACGCCGTTCGTTCCGGGGGCCTGGCTGATGTGGCTGCGGACGGTGCCGTCGGCGGGGTCGAGGACGTACAGGCCGCGCTCGTCGACGTCGGCGGTGTCGGCGAGGTTGTCCGAACCGACGTACAGCTTCCCGGAGTCGGGGTGCAGGAGCACGTCGAGCGGTTTGCCGGTGGTGGTGAACTCGGCGGCCTGCCGGTAGCTGACGGTGCCTGCCGGGACGTCCACTCCGTCGCCGCCCCCGCCGGGTTCCTGGCCGGTGAAGGTGACGGGGATGCGTACGTCCTGGGAGCGGTCGCCGCTGCCCCGGTGGTCGACGCGGGTGACGATCGCGCAGGACACCTGGGCGCAGTCGAGGCCGTCGCCCGCGGCCGTGATGTCGAGGGTCACGTCGAAGGTGCCGCCGTCGCCGTACGCGACGGCCAGGTCGCCCTCGTAGGTGTCGCCCTTGGGGACGATCCAGCGCGAGGCCGCGCCGCCCCCGGACATGTCGGCGCCGCCCAGGCAGGGGCTGGGGACGCGGTTGTCGCCGTTGTCCTTGCAGAGGGCGACGTAGATGCCCTTGGTCTGGTCGTATCCCTCGCCGGTGACCTGGAGGCTCTCGCCGTCGGGGGCGAGATCGGCGGAGGCCGAGACGGTGAGGCGCTGGCCCTCTTTGCCGAGGGCGGTCTTCGGCGAGTCGGCGGCCTGGGCACCGGGACCGGCACCGAGGGTGGCGAGCGAGAGGGCGGACACGGCGGACAGCGAGGCCACCGCCCAGAGTCTGCGGCGCGAGTGTGTCATGGGGTCCTCGGGGGTGAGCCAGCCACGGGCTGGGCCTGTCCGGCGGATCAGGCTGGAGGAAAGCAGCGGCGCCTCATCGGCGCACGCGAGCGGGGTGATGGGGGTCCCCCCGCGCGAGCGCAGCCGAGCGTGGGGGAGTCGGCAACCGACGACAACGCCTCAGATGGGCGCCCGCCGCAGAGCGGCTGATGTCACGGCCACCCCGCGCCTCCGGCGTGATCCGCCGGACAGGCCCTGGGCCCGGCCGGGTATCGACCGGCCGGGCCCCACCCCGACGACTGCGGACGGCTGTGGGAGACGGGAAACGCGAGACGGCTACTGGAAGGTGACCGGGACGTGGACGTCGTACTTGCGGTCGTTGGTGTCGAAGTGGTCGGCGCGGGTGACGACGGCGCAGGTGACGTCCTCGCCGCAGACCTGGCCGTCGTCGAGGGTGGCCTTCACGAAGATCTGCACGCTGAAGGTGCCGCCGGTGCCGAACGTGGAGCTGTTGGCGAACAGGCCGCCGAAGGTGTTGTTGATCCAGTGCGAGGCGCCGGTCGAACCACTCTCGTCCTGGCCGCCCAGGCAGGGCGTCGGCTTGTTGGCACCCTGGGCGCCGTCCACCGCGCACAGCCCGACGTAGACGCCCTGGCCCGTGTTGTAGCCGGAACCCGTGACGGTGATGACCTGGCCCGCCGCGGCGGCCGTGGCCGGCGCGGTCAGCGACAGGTTGTAGGTGGTGCTGCCGTCGACGACGGTGCGGGTCGCGGTGGCGGCGGAGGCCGAGGTGGCGAGCCCCAGGGTCAGCGCGGCGGACGCTGCGACGGCGAGACCGGTACGGGTGGCGGTGCGTACGGACAGCAGAGATCTCATGATCGGGTGGGCGCCTCTCGCGATAGGTAATTAGGTAAGGCATACCTAACTTCAAGGTCCGGGGAATGTCAACGGGAAGCAAAGGGCACATCAACCTCCCCAGGAGATACAGCAGTTGAGGCAACGACAAAGCCACCCACCCCGGGGCGAATTCGAGGGGTGGGTGGCTTCGTGAGGAGGTCTTCAGTCGCCGACCGTCGTGGGCACCGCCTCGTCCTGCGATGCCGTGGCCGGGTTCTTCGGTCCGGCGCGCCGGTCCCGCCACGCACCCACGCGGGCGGCCAGAGGCTCGGTCCAGCGGGCGGTGAGCGGGCCGGCGACGACCAGGATCAGGACGTACGCCGTGGCCAGCGGGCCCAGGTCGGACTCGATGCCGGCGGTGACCGCGAGACCCGCGATGACGATGGAGAACTCGCCGCGGGCGACCAGCGCGCCGCCCGCGCGCCAGCGGCCCTTGACGGAGATCCCGGCGCGGCGGGCGGCCCAGTAGCCGGTGGCGATCTTCGTGCCCGCCGTGACGGCGGCCAGCGCGAGGGCGGGCAGCAGGACGGGCGGGATGCTGGCCGGGTCGGTGTGCAGCCCGAAGAAGACGAAGAAGATGGCCGCGAACAGGTCCCTGAGCGGACTGAGCAGGGTGTGCGCGCCCTCCGCGACCTCCCCCGACAGAGCGATTCCGACGAGGAACGCCCCTACGGCGGCGGAGACCTGAAGCTCCTGGGCGATGCCCGCGACGAGGATGGTCAGACCGAGGACGACCAGCAGCAGCTTCTCGGGGTCGTCGCTGGAGACGAAGCGCGAGATGACGCGGCCGAAGCGGACGGCGACGAACAGCACCAGTCCGGCGGCCCCGAGCGCGATCGCCAGGGTCACGCTGCCCGCGGCGAGGGAGACGCCGGCCACCAGGGCGGTGACGATGGGCAGGTAGACGGCCATCGCCAGGTCTTCCAGGACCAGGATGCTGAGGATGACCGGGGTCTCGCGGTTGCCGACCCGGCCCAGGTCGCCCAGCACCTTCGCGATGACCCCGGAGGACGAGATCCAGGTGACCCCGGCGAGCACGACGGCGGCGACCGGTCCCCAGCCGAGCAGCAGCGCGGCGGCGGCGCCGGGCAGCGCGTTCAGGGTGAAGTCCACCAGGCCGGCCGGGTAGTGGGACTTGAGGTTGGAGACGAGGTCGCTGGCCGTGTATTCGAGCCCGAGCATCAACAGCAGCAGGATGACGCCGATTTCGGCGCCGGTGGCGATGAACTCCTCGCTCGCGCCGAGCGGGAGCAGCCCGCCTTCGCCGAAGGCGAGACCGGCGAGCAGGTAGAGCGGTATCGGGGAGAAACTCAGCCGGGCGGCCATCCGGCCGAGCAGTCCGAGAGCGAGGATGATGGCGCCGAACTCGATCAGCAGAACCTGGGAGTGCATGGTGCTGTCACTCCCGTCCGAGTATCGCCGCGGCGGCGTCGACGCCCTCGCGGGTGCCGATCACGATGACGATGTCTCCGCCGGCCATCCGGAAGTCGGGCGTCGGGGAGGGGATCGCCTCGGCCCGCCGCAACACCGCGACCACGGACGCGCCGGTCTCCGTCCGCATCCGTGTCTCCCCGAGCACCCGCCCGTTCCAGCGCGAACCGGCGGCAACCTCCACCCGCTCCGCGACCAGACCCAGCGGAGTGGTGGACAGCAGGCTGGGGCTGTGGTGGGAGGGGCTCAGCGCGTCGATCAGCGAGGCGGCCTCGGGCGCGGTCAGCCGCAGCGACTGGGCGCACGAGTCCGGATCGTCGGCCCGGTACATGCTCACGGTACGGCCGCCGTCGCGGTGGGCCACCACCGACATATGCCGTTGCTCACGCGTGACGAGGTCGTACTGAACCCCGATACCCGGCAGCGGAGTCGCCCGCAGGCGTGGCGCAGACACGTTGGATCCCCTTGCTGGTTGGTTGTGTTGGACCTTTGTCAGGGCTCAGGCCCCGGTGGCCCCGTCGATGAGTTCACGGAGGAGGTCGGCGTGGCCGTTGTGGCGGGCGTACTCCTCGATCATGTGGACCATGATCCAGCGCAGCGAGAGCCCCTGGGTACCGGCCAGGGCCGCCTCCGCCTCCGAGAGCCGCCCGGTTTCGTCCAACGAGGCCGCGGCGCTGACCAGTTCCCGACTCCGCGCGATCTCCGTCCGCCAGACGGCCAGCGTCTCGTCGAGCCCGCGCCCGGGGACAAGGCCGAAACCGTCGCCCTTGCCCTCCGGGTGGATGACGGGCACGTCGAGGCCCGCGAATATCCGCTGGAACCAGTTCCGTTCGATGTCGGCCATGTGCTGGACGAGACCGAGCAGGGTCATCTCCGAGGGAGCCGCCGAGGCGAGGCGTAACTGCCGGTCGTCGAGGCCCTGGCACTTGAGGGCCAGGGTGGCGCGGTGGAAGTCGAGCCAGGCTGCCAGCATGGCACGCTCGTCGGCGTGCGCGGGAGGTATCGGACGGCCGTCCGCTGTAGTCGACATGTACTGCACCCTTGCACAGGTGCCCGGGAGGCCGCGAGGAATACGTGCGGCCGGAAGATCGCTGACACGGACACACCCGAGGACGTCCGGAGCCGTTATGCCGAACCCAGCAGATCAACCGGCGCAGCCGCAGCGACCGGGTCCGTGGCCGGTACTGTCCGCGACCCGGTTCTCGGTGCTCGACCGGTCCCGGACCCGGGAGGGACGCCCGGACTCCGAGGCCCTGCGGGACACGGTCGCGCTGGCCCGTGAGGCGGAACGGCTCGGCTTCCACCGGTTCTGGGTCTCCGAGCACCACGGCGTCCCCGGGGTCGCCGGTTCCGCGCCCACCGTGCTGGCCGCCGCCGTGGCCGCCGCGACGCGGACGATCCGCGTCGGCACCGGCGGGGTCATGCTGCCGAACCACCAACCACTGGTCGTGGCCGAGCAGTTCGGCGTCCTGGAGTCCCTGTTCCCGGGCCGGATCGACATGGGGCTCGGCCGCTCGGTCGGCTTCACCGACGGCGTACGCCGGGCCCTGGGCCGCGACAAAGAGGTGGCCGAGGACTTCGCGGCCCAGCTCGACGAGCTGCTCGGCTGGTTCGACGGCACCTCCCCGACCGGGGTGCACGCCCGCCCCGCCGAGGGCTTGACGGTGCCGCCCTTCGTGCTGGCCATGGGCGAGGGCGCGGCGATCGCCGCCCGGGCGGGCCTGCCGATGGTGATCGGCGATCTGCGCAGCCGTGAGCGGATGCTGCGCGGCATCGACGCCTACCGTGCCGGTTTCCGGCCCTCGGCCTGGGCGAGCGAGCCGTATGTGGTCATCTCGGGAACGGTCGCGGTGGCCGGCACCCCGGAGGAGGCCCGGCGGCTCCTGATCCCCGAGGCCTGGTCGATGGCGTACTCCCGCACGCACGGCACCTTCCCGCCGCTGCCGCCGGCCGAGGTGGTCGAGTCCCGCCCGATGACCGCCAAGGAGCGCGGCTTCTACGAGTCCGGGCTCACGGGCCAGCTCGCCGGAACGGCGGACGAGGTGGCCCATGAGTTGGAGACGGTGGTGAAGGAAACGGGCGCGCAGGAGGTCCTGGTCACGACCAGCACGTACGACCGAGATGCCCTGCTGGACTCCTGCCGGCGGCTGGCCGGACTGTTCCGGGCGGCGTGACGAGCTGCGGCTGATGCGCTCCCAGCGGCGGCGGCTGGGCGGCGCGGGCCAGAGCGCGCCGGTCCGGGTGGCTGCCCGGCGCTATGGCCTCCCGTACCCCGACCTCCGCCACCAGCCCGCGCGCCGACACCACCCGCCACACCGACGCGAGCAGGGAGTCCTCGCCGACGAACGCGGGCGCGGTGCTGGCCCCTCCCCCGGCGAGCCGGTAGTGGATGTGGACCGGCTGGACGGGGACCCCGGCGTCCAGCGCGGCCTGGAACACGGCCCGGTGGAAGGGGCCCTGCGCCTTGCCGCACCAGGTGCTGCCCTCGGGGAAGGCCACGACCGCCGTGCCCGCGCGCAGGGCGTCGGCGATCTTCGCGACCGTCTGCGGCAGCGCCCGCAGCCGGTCGCGCTCGATGAACAGCGCGCCGCTGCTCGCGGTCAGCACACCCGCCACCGGCCACTGCCGGATCTCGGCCTTGGCCAGCATCCTGGCCGGTCGTACGGCGGCCAGCAGCGGGATGTCCAGCCACGAGATGTGGTTGGCGACCAGCAGAAGGCCCCCGGCGGGGGCGGTGGCGCCGGTCGTCCGGACCCGCACCCCCGCCGCCCGCACGATCACACGGACCCAGATCCGTACCCACCCGGCGGGGATCCTCCTGCCGAACGGACACAGCGCGATCCCCGCGAGCAGGACCACAAGGACCGTCATCAGCCGCAGCACGGCCAGGGGTACGGCCGTCACGGAACCCTTCGTCTCCACACACGTCCTCGGGGTGCAGGGCGCGCTGGGCAGCCAGACGCTCATCAGGCCGGGACGAGGGAGAGGAAGTGCCGCAGATAGCGCTGGTTGATCCGGCGCATCGACAGCAGCACGTACAGGTCGGCCACCCCGAAGTCCGGGTCGTGGGCGGGCTCCCCGCAGACCCAGGCACCCAGGCGGACGTACCCGCGCAGCAGCGGGGGCAGTTCGGTGCGGCCCTCGGGACGGGTCACGCCCTCGGCGGACCAGGGCAGCAGCGGCCGTACCCGGAACTCCTCCGGAGCGAGGTGCCGGTCGCGGACGCGGTCCCAGGTGGCGGCGGCGAGCGCGCCGCCGTCGGAGAGCGGGATGGAACAGCAGCCGGCGAGCCAGTCGTGACCGCGGTCGATCATGTAGCGGGCGATCCCGGCCCAGATGAGGCCGATGACCGTGCCGTCGCGGTGGTCGGGGTGGACGCAGGAACGGCCGACCTCGACGAGTCCGGGGCGGATCGCGTCGAGCGGGGAGAGGTCGAACTCGCCCTCGGAGTACAGGCGTCCGGCGATCGCGGACCGTTCCGGGGGCAGCAGCCGGTAGGTGCCGACGACCTGGCCGGTGACCGTGTCGCGGACCAGCAGGTGGTCGCAGTACGCGTCGAAGGGGTCGATGTCGAGGCCGGGCTGCGGGGAGGACAGCAGGGCCCCGAGTTCACCGGCGAAGACGTCGTGACGCAGCCGCTGCGCGGCTCGTACGTCGTCCTCGTCGCGGGCGAGGGTGACGGTGTAGCGGGTGGGTACGGCGGGGAGCGGGGGACGTTCGATGGTGGAAACGCCGGTCATGGCTCTCTCCTGGTCACGGGCCGGGGACGGCGAGGCGGCGAGCTGGCCGGTCCCGTTACGTCCGGCCGCATCAGTTCTTCCGACTGCGGCTGTCCGGGGCGTGACTCTCGAAGAGAGATCGGGTGTGAGCTTGCTGAATGCCAGGGGTGCCTGGCGGGACCGGGGATGAGCACCACTCCCGGTCCCGCCCGTCCGCACCTTGTCGGCGAACGGTCACTGGAGCGCCCCCAAGGGGCGCGGGGCTGTCACATTTACGGCTCCGCCGGGTGGGCGCGACCAGCCACGACGGGACGCGCACCCGACAACGGCCCTATCGCTTCGCCTCTCTCCGAGCAGCTCGCAGCCACTCCTTGTTCATCCCGGTGATGGAGAAGAGCGGGATGCCCTTCGGGCAGGCCGTGGCGCACTCACCGGCCAGCGTGCAGCCGCCGAACCCCTCCTCGTCCATCTGCGCGACCATGTCCAGCACCCGCGTCTCCCGCTCGGGTGCCCCCTGCGGCAGCACGTTCAGATGGTTGACCTTGGCGGAGGTGAACAGCATCGCCGCGCCGTTCGGGCAGGCGGCCACACACGCCCCGCAGCCGATGCACTCGGCGTGCTCGAAGGCGAAGTCGGCGTCCGGTTTCGGTACGGGGGTGGCGTGGGCCTCGGGGGCGGCGCCGGTGGGGGCGGTGACGTAACCGCCGGCCTGGATGATGCGGTCGAAGGCGGACCGGTCCACGACGAGGTCCTTCACCACCGGGAAGGCGGCGGCGCGCCACGGTTCGACGTCGATGGTGTCGCCGTCCGCGAAGGACCGCATGTGGAGCTGGCAGGTGGTGGTGCGTTCGGGCCCGTGCGCGTCGCCGTTGATGACGAGCGA
Source organism: Streptomyces sp. NPDC020898 (assembly GCF_044333925.1). Taxonomy (NCBI): domain Bacteria; kingdom Bacillati; phylum Actinomycetota; class Actinomycetes; order Kitasatosporales; family Streptomycetaceae; genus Streptomyces; species Streptomyces sp. NPDC020898. The sequence continues at coordinate 322,277 of NZ_JBIRRV010000006.1, read as the reverse complement.
GCACGCGCCGCAGATGCCCTCACGGCAGTCGTGGTCGAAGGCGACCGGGTCCTCGCCCTTGAGGATGAGTTCCTCGTTGAGGGTGTCGAGCATCTCCAGGAACGACATGTCGGCCGAGATGCCGTCCACCTCGTACGTGGACATGGCACCGTCGGCGTCGGCGTGGCGCTGGCGCCAGACGCGCAGGGTGAGCTTCATGCGTAGCTCCGCTGGGTGGGGTGGACGTACTCGAAGACAAGGTCTTCCTTGTGCAGGGTCGGGGCCTTGCCCGTCCCCGTGAACTCCCAGGCGGCGGCGTACGAGAACTCGTCGTCCCTGCGCTCCGCCTCGCCGTCGGGGGTCTGGGACTCCTCGCGGAAGTGGCCGCCGCAGGACTCGGCGCGGTGCAGGGCGTCGAGGCACATCAGCTCGGCGAGTTCCAGGTAGTCGACGACACGGTTCGCCTTCTCCAGGGACTGGTTGAACTCCTCGCCGGTGCCGGGGACTTTGATCCGCCGCCAGAACTCCTCGCGGATCTGCGGGATGCGCTCAAGGGCCTTGCGCAGCCCGCTGTCGCTGCGGGCCATGCCGCAGAACTCCCACATCAGTTCGCCGAGTTCGCGGTGGAAGGAGTCGGGGGTGCGGTCGCCGTCGACGGAGAGGAGAAGATGCAGCCGGTCCTCGGTCTCCGCCAACACCTCCTGTACGGCGGGGTGTTGGGCGTCGACCGGGTCCTGGCCGGGGTGGCGGGCCAGGTAGTCGTTGATGGTGGCCGGGAGGACGAAGTACCCGTCGGCGAGCCCCTGCATGAGGGCGGAAGCCCCGAGCCGGTTGGCGCCGTGGTCGGAGAAGTTGGCCTCGCCGATCGCGAACAGCCCGGGGACGGTGGTCTGGAGGTCGTAGTCGACCCAGAGGCCGCCCATCGTGTAGTGCACGGCGGGATAGATCCGCATGGGGACCGTGTACGGGTCCTCGGCGGTGATCCGCGCGTACATGTCGAAGAGGTTGCCGTACTTCTCCTCGACCGCCTTGCGTCCCATCCGCCGCACGGCGTCGGCGAAGTCGAGGTAGACGCCCTGGCCGCCGGGGCCGACGCCCCGCCCCTCGTCGCAGACGTTCTTGGCGGCCCGGGAGGCGATGTCTCGCGGCACGAGGTTGCCGAAGGACGGGTAGATGCGCTCCAGGTAGTAGTCGCGCTCGTCCTCGGGGATCTCGCCCGCGGGCCGCCGGTCCCCCTTGGCCTTCGGCACCCAGATCCGGCCGTCGTTGCGCAGGGACTCGCTCATCAGCGTGAGCTTGGACTGGTGATCCCCGGTGCGCGGGATGCAGGTCGGATGGATCTGGGTGAAGCAGGGGTTGGCGAAGTGGGCGCCGCGCCGGTGGGCCCGCCAGACGGCGGTGGCATTGGAGTTCATGGCGTTCGTCGAGAGGTAGAAGACGTTGCCGTACCCGCCGGAGGCGAGGACGACGGCGTCCGCGAAGTGGCTGGAGATCTCCCCGGTGATCAGGTTCCGGGCGACGATCCCCCGGGCCCGCCCGTCCACGACGATCAGGTCGAGCATCTCGGTGCGCGCGTGCATCTCGATGTTCCCGGCGGCGATCTGCCGGCTGAGGGCCTGATAGGCGCCGAGGAGCAGTTGCTGTCCGGTCTGGCCGCGGGCGTAGAAGGTCCGCGAGACCTGGACACCGCCGAAGGAGCGGGTGTCGAGCAGCCCGCCGTACTCGCGGGCGAAGGGCACCCCTTGTGCCACACACTGGTCGATGATCTCGACGGAGATCTGCGCCAGCCGGTGCACGTTGGACTCGCGGGCGCGGAAGTCGCCGCCCTTGACGGTGTCGTAGAACAGCCGGTGCACGGAGTCGCCGTCGTTGCGGTAGTTCTTCGCCGCGTTGATACCGCCCTGGGCGGCGATCGAGTGGGCGCGGCGCGGGGAGTCCTGGTAACAGAACTGGACGACGTGGTAGCCCTGTTCGGCGAGCGTGGCCCCGGCCGAACCGCCCGCCAGCCCGGTGCCGACGACGATGACGGTGTGCTTGCGCCGGTTGGCCGGGTTGACGAGCCTGGCCTCGAAACGGCGCGTGTCCCAGCGCTCCTTGACCGGGCCGGCGGGCGCCTTGTGGTCGACGAGGGGCTCACCGGTGACGTATTCGGTGTAGGTCATTTCAGCTCACCACTCCGGTCATGACGCCCACGGGTACGGCGAGGAAACCGGCCGTGAGCAGCAGCGCGAGAACGTTGGCGACGGTCTTGAGGGCGCGGTCGCGGGTGCGGCTGCCGACGCCGAGGGTCTGGGCGGCGCTCCAGAAGCCGTGCCGGATGTGCAGGCCGAGGGCAAGCATCGCGACGATGTAGATGACGTTGCCGTACCAGGTGGAGAAGGTGTCGACGACGTTCTGGTAGGGGTGGCCCTCCTGGAAGCCGCCCGAGTGCACGGTGCCGGTGGTCAGGTCGAGGATGTGCCAGACGATGAACAGGGCGAGGATGATCCCGCCCCAGCGCATGGTGCGCGTCGCGTAGCTCGACCGCGCCTTCTTGTGCACGTACTTGCTCGGCCGGGCCCGGAGGTCGCGGCGGCTGAGCTGGTAGGCGGAGGTGGCATGGGCGACGACGGCGGCCACGAGCACGACGCGGACGAGCCAGAGCGTCCACTCGTCGTGCATGAAGGGCTCGCCGACCGTGCGCAGCCAGTGCGCGTAGTGGTTGAACTCGCCGGGCCCGAAGAAGATCTTCAGGTTGCCGATCATGTGGACGACGAGATACAGCAGCATGATCAGACCGCTCACGGCCATGACTGTCTTCTTGCCGACGGACGAGTCCCACACGGTACGTGCGATGGACGGCCGTCGGTCCGTCCGCGTTGCCAGAGCCATGGCTCAGACGCTAGGCCGGGAAACCCTGATCGGTCCAAGACATGGTCCGGCTCGTTTCCATAGACACAGCCTATGCAAGCCGTACCCTGGACGCATGCAGTTCCAGCAGCTCCAGTACTTCGTGGCGGTCGCCGAGACCCGGCACTTCACCCGGGCCGCCGATGTCGTCCATGTCGCGCAGCCCTCGCTCTCGCAGCAGATCAAGGCGCTGGAGCGGGAGTTGGGGGCGGATCTGTTCCATCGGGCGCGCGGCAACATCACGCTCACGGACGCCGGCGAGGCGCTCCTGCCGCTGGCCCGGCGCATCCTGGCCGACGCGGACACGGCCCGGCACGAGGTGCAGGAGCTGGTGCAGCTGCGGGCGGGCCGGGTGCGGCTCGGTGCGACGCCGAGCCTGTGCACGGGTCTGCTGCCGGACGTGCTGCGCGCCTTCCACGACCGCTATCCCGCCATCCGGCTGCTGGTCGAGGAGAGCGGCTCGCACGATCTCGTACGGGAGCTGGCGCGCGGCGCTCTCGATCTCGCCCTGGTCGTTCTCCCGCTGCCGGCCCCGGCTCCGGCGCTGACCACGGTGGAGGTGCTGCGCGAGGACCTGGTGGTGGTGTCGTCCCCGGAGGCACCCGCCCCCGGCCGGGGGCGGCGGACCGTCCGCGTCGCCGACCTGGAGGGCGAGCGCCTGGTGATGTTCCGGCACGGCTACGACCTGCGCGAACTGACCGTGGCCGCGTGTCGCGCCGCTGGGTTCGAGCCGGAGTTCGCGGTGGAGGGCGGGGAGATGGACGCGGTGCTGGGGTTTGTGCGGGCGGGGCTGGGCGTGGCCGTCGTGCCGCGCATGGTGGCCAGCCGGTCGGGGCGCGGGCTACGGGTAACTCCGTTGGCTCGGCCGGGATTGTTCCGGGCGATCGCGCTGGCGCACCGGAGTGATGTGGCTCCGCCTCGGGCGGCTCGGGAGTTGCAGCGGATGCTTTTGGAACGGTAGGGGGCGCTCAGGTCGTGGAGACAGCTCAGGTGGTACGTGGCTGGTCGCGCAGTTCCCCGTGCCCCTTACGGGGCACTGGTGTGCCCTGGTGGTAGTACATCCGCCAGCCCGTCTCCTCGTTCTGCTTGCGCCAGATCGAGCTTCGGCGGGCCCGGTGGCCGTCGAAGTCCGTCTCGTACGTGAGGTGCACCAGGCCGGGGGCCAGGACGGCGCCCGTGATGACCGACGGCTCGTAGCGGGGCCCCTCGGTCGAACCGCCCGGGTGGTCGGGCAGGTCGGCCACCATCTCGTCGTACGTGTAGCGCCGCCCCGAGGAACCGACCTCGACGAACTCGGGGTCCAACAGCGGGGCGGCGAGGGCGCGGGAGGCGCGGACAGCAGGGTCCATGAGGCGCAGCTCGGCCTCGATGGCCTCGCTCACGTCGGCTGATTCCGGGGTCACGCGCCCATCCTCGCGCGTGACCCCGGCGCCTTCGCAACCGAGTGGGGGTCTCAGCCCGTCGCGTCCACCAGGGCCAGGTCGTGGAGGCGTTCGGGTGGGCCGGGGCGGGCGTAGTACCAGCCCTGGGCTGTGTCGCAGCCGAGTATGCGCAACTGCTCGGCCTGGGCACCTGTTTCCACGCCCTCGACCGTGACCGCGAGGTCCAGGCTGTGGGCGAGGGAAACGATCCCCTCGACGATCTTGAGGTCGACGGGGTCCGCCGGGAACTGCTGCATGCCCTGGGTGAAGGAACGGTCGAGCTTGAGGATGCTCACCGGGAGTCGGCGCAGGTTGGCGAGGTTCGAGTAGCCGGTGCCGAAGTCGTCCAGGGCGATGTCCACACCCATCTCGGCCAGGCGGCGGAGCGGCTTCAGGAGGTCGTCGTCGGCGCCGATCAGGGCCGATTCCGTCACCTCCAGACACAGCACCTCGGGTTCCAGACCCGCGCGTTCCAGGATGTCGACCGTGTCCTGCACCAGCCCGGGGTGCGTGAGCTGGCAGGGGGACAGATTGACGTTGATGCGCAGCGGGCCCCCGGCCGGGTGGCCGCCGTACAGTTCCTGCCACTCGCGGGCCTGGCGGACCGACTGTTCCAGGACCCAGCGGCCCAACGGGACGATCAGGCCGGTGTGTTCGGCGAGCGGGATGAAGCGGTCGGGGCCGAGGACGCCGTGCTGCGGATGCAGCCAGCGCACCAGGGCCTCGGCGCCACGGACGCTGCCGTCGCCGAGGTGGACCAGCGGCTGGTACTCGATGAAGAACTCGTTCCGGTCCAGCGCGGCCGGCAGTGCCGTCGTCAGGCCGTGGCGGGTGATCGCCTTCAAGTCGGCCTCGGGGTCGGCGAGTTCGAAGCGGTTGCCGCCCGCCGACTTGGCCCGGTACATGGTGATGTCGGCGCTGCGCAGCACCTCCGCAGGGCCACGCTCCCCCGCCGGTCCCTCGACGATGCCGATGCTGCCGCGCACGGTCAGCTCACGGCCGTCGACGCTCACCGGGGCGACCAGTGCGTGCATGATGCGAGCGGCGAGTTCGTCGACCTCGGCCTCGGTGTCGGGGCCGGTGGTCAGCGCCACGAACTCGTCGCCGCCGAGCCGGGCCACCATCTCGCCCGGCGCCGTCGCGCAGGACTGGAGCCGGTCGGCGATCTCGACGAGCAGCCGGTCGCCGGCCGCGTGCCCGAGGCTGTCGTTGATGGTCTTGAAGCCGTCGAGGTCGAGATAGCACAGGCCGAAGCGCTGCCCCTCGCGCGCCGTCACCGCCTTCTCCAGGCGTTCGAAGAACAGGGTGCGGTTGGGCAGTCCGGTGAGCGCGTCGTGCGTGGCCTCGTAGCGCAGCCGGAGGTTGAGGAGCCGGCGCTCGGTGGTGTCCTCCATCAGGGCCAGCTGGTACTGGGGGTGACCGTCGGCGTCCCGGAGCAGGGAGACCGTGAGGTTGGTCCACAGGACCGTTCCGTCGGGGCGGTAGAACGCCTTCTCGACGTGGTAGTGCTCGCGCTCGCCGCGGACGAGTTCGTCGTACAGCCTCCAGGTCTGCGGGGCGTCGTCCGGGTGGGTCCACTCCGTGACCTTGCGGCCCCGTACGGTCTGCTCCGAGCCGCCGAACATGCGTTGCAGCGCGCCGTTTATCTGCAGGATGTTGCCGTCGAGGTCGGCGATGCCGATGCCTATGGCCGCGCCCTCGAAGACCGCGCGGAAGCGGGCCTCGCTGTCGTGCAGCGCCTCGGCGACCGCGCTGCGCGCGCTCTGCGCGGCCCAGGCGATCGCCTCCTGCTCGGCCAGTGTCCGGTCGCGCAGTGCCGTTGCGAAGCCGGCCGCCATGGCGTGCTGGAGCCGCGACGAACGGGCGCGCAGGTCGTCCTGCGGGCCGTCCTCACCGCAGTACAGCACCAGGTAGGCGTCCACGCAGTCGAGCGAGCGGCTGAGCGCCTCGGGGTCGGTGCAGTGCACGGAGACCAGCGCGGCGCCCACCGCCCGGCCCACCTCGGCCTCGAACGTCCTGGCCCGCAGCGCCTCGCTCAACCGCCCGGCGAGCGGCAGGAGGTGCTCCTCGAACTCCGGCCTGGTCAGCGAGGTGGAGGTCACCGGGTACACCGCCCGGCTCCAGATGGTCGCGAACCTGCGCAGTCTGTCCTGGGGGCCGTCCGGATCCGCGATCACGTCGTACGCCCCACGCCGGCGAATCCGGAGAAGGCGTAGGGATCCTCGTCCTCCAACGCCGTGTCCGGCCGCCAGCGCGGCATCGGCACCAGTCCCGGTTCCACCATGTCGTACCCTTCGAAGAACCGCGCGATCGAATCGCGCGAGCGCATGACCAGCGGGTTGCGAATGTCCTTGTACACGTCGACCGTGCCCTCGGCCCGTTCGGGCGACAGCGGGATTCCCTCGTACGAGGCATGCGTGAGGACGAGCAGACTGCCGGGCGCGAGCGCGTCGCGCAGCTCGGCGACCGCCGCGTACGGGTCGTCCGTGTCTTCCACGAAGTGCAGTATGGCAACGAGAAGCAGGGCCACTGGCCGGTTCTGGTCGATGAGGCCCTGCATCTGGGCGCTGGCCAGGATCTCCCGGGGCTTGCGCAGATCGGCGGCGAGGACGTCGGCGTGCTCGTTGCCGGCCAGCACCGCCTGGCTGTGTGCGACGGCAACCGGGTCGTGGTCGACGTACAGCACGCGCGCCTCGGGGCTCACTGCCTGGGCGACTTCGTGGACGCTGCCGAAGGTGGGAATGCCGGAGCCGATGTCGAGGAACTGGGTGATGCCCTCGGCTGCCGCGAAGCGGACGGCCCGGCGCATGAACGCACGGTTCGCCTGCATGATCTTCGGAAGTCCCGGCATGAACTCCATGGCCCTGCGGGCCGCTTCCCGGTCGACCTCGAAGTTGTGCGAACCGCCCAGGTAGAAGTCGTAGATCCGGGAAACGCTCGGCACCGAGATGTCGATGCCCCGGGGGGCCCAGGCGGGACGCTCCATCTATCTCTCTCCAAGGAGTTGGCAGGCGTTGGCGCTCCAGTGTTCGAGCTGAGGTTACTGATCGCCTGCCAAAGGAGCGAGCGGAAACGGAAATTGACCGTCCGTTCCCGGTCACTGCCTGCGGCACGTGCCGAATTGACGCGCCGCGAACTCCGCACGAAAAATGTCCGGAGGATTCCAAAGAGTTCTCAATGGGTACGAAGTCGCGGCGAAGTCCCGGAGAAATACGGCGAGTCAGGGACGATTCACCGGCAAATCGCCCTACTCGCCGGCGTGTTCCGGACATGCCGAAGCGGCCTGCTCCCTCCGTGCGGCACAGACTGTGCGACACGGAGGGAGCAGGCCCCTGGGGAAGTCGGTTCCTCCTACTGGCTCGGCTTGCCGACCGCCTTGCCATCGGGGGCGATGGCGTACCAAGTGCCGCCGACACCCTGACCGTTGGTGTCACCGGGAACCTTGTCACCGGCAAAGGTGTAGATCGGCCAGCAGTCGATGCTCTGCTGCTTGAGGCCGTCCGGACGGTTCAGGACGACATAGCCCCTACGGCCGTCGTTCTTGTTGTCGATGCCCTTGGTGTCGGCAGCGGCGACCGGGGCGATGACGGGCCACTTCTCGAGGCACGCTCCGACACAGGCCGACTTCATCGGCCACGGGGTGTCCTTCTCGAAGCGGTAGGCCGTCATGCCGTTCTTGTCGACGACGATCGTGCCGAGCTTGGGGTCGTTGCGGGTGGACAGGCCGGGCAGCGAGGCCAGCGTGGCCTTCTTGCCGTCGGGAGCGAGGCCGTACCACTTGCCGCCCACACCCTGGCCCTTGATGTCACCGGCCGCGGTGTCCTTGGCAAAGTAGTAGGCGGGCCAGCCGCCGACGGTCAGCTGCTTGGTGCCGTCGGAACGGGTCACCTCGCCGAGCAGTGCGGCATCGATACCGGCTCCGGCCGTGACATCGCCCGCCGGAACCGGCGGCCAGGCGGTGGCGCAGTCGCCGTCACAGCTGGACTTCGGCGGTTCGGCCGTGTCCGCGTCGAAACGGTAGATCGTACGACCGGAGCTGCTGGCCAGCACCTTGCCGATCTCCGCACTCGTGACCACGTTCAACTGACCAGCCGCGGCGGCGTTGCCCGCGGCTGCCTGCTCGCCATTGGCATCGGTGCCGGTACCCGTACCGGTACCTGTGCCCGTACCGGCGGTGCTCGTGCCGACCGTGGAACCGTTGCCACTGCTCGCGTTGCCGTAACCAGCGGCAGGAGCGGCGGCACCGACGTTCTGACTCGTCGAATCGGCGCCCTTGTCCTGACCGCACGCCGTCGTGAGCACCAGCACGGCCGCAGCTGACGCTACGAGTGAGGCGCTCCGCCAGGAGGTCTTCATTGTGAAACTCCCCGTAATCGTTAGGGTGTCGCGACGCCCTGCTGGGCCGCCGCACGGTCCTAGGTACGGGCGGTGGTGGTCACTTCGTTCAACCCCCGCACAAATTTCTTTCCGAACCCTGTGATCCCACCCGTCACACCTCGCACATGCGGACGGATCACCGCCGCACAGGGAACACCTGATCCAAACCTTCACCCCTGGTATGTCACCCCTTCGGGGCAATCCCCGCGCGCTCGGGCGCGCGCGAGGGCGCCAGGCCCCATGATCTTCGTCGTGCATGCACACACACGGACGCAATTCGCCCTCGCCATACGGATGTTGGCCCTGCTGGCACTGACCTGGCTGCTTGTCGGTGTGCCAAGCGGCACGGCGGCGGCGACCACGTGCGCCTATGTCTCCGCCGATCCCGACGGCAACGCGTCGGTGGAAGTGGTGGTCACGGGGGACGGTACGGCGGTCACGGTCGGCGGCGGCACACCGGTCGCCACCGGAGGCGGCTGGTCGGTCAGCGCGGGCAACGGTGGAGCGGCCGTCACCGGGAACGGTGCGACGGTCATCGCCGGCACCGGCTCCTGGTGCCCGAGTCCGACACCCCCACCGCCCTGCCCCACCCCGACCCCGACACCGACGCCCCCTCCGCCGCCCCCACCCACCGTGGAGCCGCCGCCGAGTCCGAGGCCCACACCCACGCCTCCCACGCCCACCCCGAAGCCCACTCCCCCGCAGAAACCGACGCCGACTCCAGAGCCGAAGCCACCGGCTCCGCCTCCCGCCCCGGCACCGGCGCCGCCGATCCCGAGCCCCCCGCCATCGCCCGCTCCCACCCCCACCCCCGCGCCCACCCCGAAGCGCACCCCGACGCCGAGTCCGAGCCCGACGCTGTCACCGGCTCCGGTGAGTTACCCGCCGTACCACGTGTCCGCCCGCAAACGGACCGTCCGCAGCGGCCCCTCACTGATCTCGTTCACCCTGCTCATCACGCTGCCCGCCGTGATCGCCGTCGCCGCACTGCGTCCGCGCTGACCCCTTGGAGGCATCCCCTTGTCGGAATGGCTTGTTCTCGCCGTCGCGATCGCGGCCGCGTGCGCGGTCGTCATCCTCATCACCTTCGTCCGGGACCGCAGGGCCCCGGAGGACGAGGATCCGTCCGACACCCCGGACGTGATCGAGTACATGACGATGTGGATCGGCGTGGTGTACGCCATCGTGCTGGGTCTGGCCATCGCCGGCGTCTGGGAGGCGCGCGGTGTCGCCCAGGACCACGTCTCGACCGAGGCCCACGCACTGCACGAGATCTCGGAGCGGGTCCGGGTCTACCCGCCCGACGTCCGTGACCGTATTCGGGACGACGTCAACGCCTATGTCGGACACGTCGTCAATACCGAGTGGCAGGAGATGTCCGACAACGGCAAGGTCACCGAGCGCGGCGACCAGCTGCTGCAGCGCATCCGCGTCGACGTCACCGACTACGAGCCGAAGACGGACTTCCAGGCGCAGGCCTACCAGCCGCTCCTCGACCAGGTGACCACGGCGGACCAGGCACGCACGGCCCGCGCCGACTCGACCGGGCCGACCATGCCCGGCGTCGTCTGGTTCGGCCTGATCGCGGGAGGCATGATCACGGTCGGCATGATCTTCGCCCTCCAGATCCGTCGCACACCCCGCGAACTGATCCTCGCCGGGCTGTTCTCCACCCTGATCGCCTTCCTGCTCTTCCTCATCTGGGACTTCGACGCGCCCTACAGCCGTGGCATCACGGCCACCGCGGATCCATTCCTGACGCTCTTTCCGGGCATCGGCAAGTGACGGCCCGCCGGATCCGATGACCGGCTGACGGTTCCTCACCGGACGCGCCCACGGGGGACACCCGCCACACGCGGGTGTCCCCCGGCTTGCTCAACGAGGCCCCCCGAGCGGCCCACATCCATGCCCCATTCGTACGACACCGATCGCGCGTGCGCACACGTGTTCCTAGCGTTTCGGATATCGAGGTGCATTTCTGGCGCGACCGGAACGGCGCGAGCGGAAAAGGTCCGCAGCTGCTCCTCGGGGACCCGGAGGACTCACATGCGCGCGATACGCGTCGCTTCGGCCGCACTGCTGGGCATCACCGCCCTCACGCTCACGGCACCCGCCGCTCACGCGACCGTCACGGACAACAGCGTCACGTCGTTCGGCTTCAGTGTCGTGCCCTCGACCATCGCGGCGGGCGGGCAGGTCACCCTGCGCGTGGACAGCTGCAACGACGACACCCGGGTCTCCTCCGGTGTCTTCGACCCGGTCACCATCCCCAAGGGACAGTCGTCGGCGACGGCGAAGGTCGACTGGGACGCCAAGCCGGGGGCCGCGTACCGGGTGACGTTCACGTGCGGCGGCGAGAGCGGCCATACGGACCTCACCATCGCCATCGGCCGGCCCAGCGACCCGACCCACTACCCCTTGCCCGTGCAGCGGGGTGTGCACGCCGGAGAGGGCGGCAGTGTCGCCGGCTTCGACCTCAAGGAGATCGGCCTCGGAGCCGCGCTCATCGCGGGGTCGATGGCGGTGGCGTACCACTTCTCACGCCGTCGCACCGGCGACGACAACGCCTGACGGCACCCGCGCAGCCCTTCGCCCCGGACCCTGACGGGTTCCGGGGCGAAGGGCTGTCGACGTGCGGTCCGCGCTCCGAAGGGGTGAGCGTCAGATCCTGCTCTCGGACCGGCGGCGCATCCAGAACACACCACCACCTACGAGCGCGGCGGCCACCAGCCCGCCCCCGATCGCCATGTCGGCCGGCGTGGCCCCGCTGGAGCTGCTGCCGCCGAGACCGCCCCGGACGCCACCGATGACCGTGAAGACACCGGCGAAGACCTTGGGCCGCCTCTCACAGGTGGTGGTGACGCTGTACGAACCCGCGGTGGCGTTCGCGTTGACGGTCACCGTCGCCGTCGCCGTGCTGCCGCCCATCGACTTGAGCCTGGTGGCCGGGAAGGCGTTGGAGCTGACGGTGCTGCCGTGCATGGTGCACGCGGAACCGTTGACCGTGAGCACCAGTTGCCCGCCCGGGGCGATGGCGCTCGGCGCGGCTGTGACGCCGGTCGGCTGGTCCCAGGCCGAAGCGGCCGGGGCGGCGAGCCCCACCGCGGCGACCGTGGCGGCAGACACCACCAGGGCACGAGTAGTACGCATCTGAACCTCCGCGGAAGGCGCCCCGGGAACCGTCCCCGGTAGATCGGCGAGAAAGCGCCTCCCAGACGAACCCTCAGATGCCTTGCGCGCAGCCGCATTTCGGGAATGGTCCGTCCTGGTGAGGGGACACGCCGAAGGAAGACCACACAATCAGATATTGCCGCAGGTCACGGACCGTCAGAAAAATACTTTCGACGGCAACTCGGATGGCTCACCCTGTACGTGCCAAGTCCACGCCACGTACGCACAGGACACTCACCGGTCCCCCACGAAGGACACGAACGGCACACCCGCCACCCGTTCGCTGCTGCCCCGTCGCCGGTTTCACGCCGGGCACTTAGCGTTCTCGTATGCGCGATTGACACGGCGACGGCCGGGTCGAGAGGGGATGGCGAATGGCTGCGTCCGAGGTGGCGGAAGAGGAGGAGCAGCGGAAGAAGCGCGCTCCGTGGGGCGTGATAGCGCTTGTTCTGCTGACCGGACTCGCTCTCATCCGGAACGGTTCGGGAGAGTTCGACGTGGGGCCGCCGCAGCCCGCCTCGGCGGCGGCAGCGGACAGCCGCCTGCCGGGCGGCACCTTCTCCGGCAGCCCGGCCGCGCTGCCGTACTCGGTGGCCGACCGGGTGCGGATCCCGGCGATCCAGGTCGACGCGCCGGTGCTGCCGGTGGGCCTGGACGCGGCCGGCTGGGTGGACGCCCCGCCGGCGGAGGACCCGAACCTGGCCGGCTGGTTCACCGGCGCGGTGTCGCCCGGCGAGAAGGGCACCGCGGTGGTCGTCGGTCATGTCGACAACAAACTGGGCCCCGCCGTCTTCTACGGACTCGGGGCCCTCAAAAAGGGAAATCGCGTCGAGGCCCAGCGCCAGGACGGAAAAGTGGCCGTGTTCGAGATCTACGGCATCGAGGTCTTCGACAAGAACAACTTCCCCGGCGACCGCGTCTACGGCAGCAAGGGCACCCCCGAATTGCGCGTCATCACCTGCGGGGGCGGTTTCTCGAAGCAGAACGGCTACAACGGGAATGTCGTGGTGTTCGCCCGCCTGGTCGAGGTTCGCTGAGCGTTTCCCGACCGGCGGGCGAAAGCCCGTATTCAGCAATTCCGTTACGTGTATTGCCTGCTCGGTACGGTGATGCGGTACCCGGAATCCAGCAGCTGAGGCAGATAGTCGCGCAGTGCCCGGACGCTCTGCGAGCGGTCGCCGCCCGCGTCGTGCGAGAGCACCACGACACCCGGGGCGGCGCCGCGCTCGACCCGGTCGACGATGGTGCGGGTGCCCGGGGTCATCCAGTCGAGGGTGTCGACGGTCCAGGCGAGCGGCTCCATGCCGAGGTCGGCCCCGAGTTGGAAGGCGGCCCGGTTCCAGGCGCCGTAGGGGGCGCGGAACCAGACGGGCGGTTCACCGTAGGCGTCCTCGATGACCTCGCAGGTCCGCTCCATCTGGGAGTGGATCGCGGAGCGGGTCAGGCGGGTGAGGAGGGGGTGGGACCAGGTGTGGTTGCCGACGACGTGCCCGTCCTCGGCCATCTCCGCCAGCAGGTCCTTGTGGTCGGCCGCCATCTCCCCGCACACGAAGAACATCGCGCGGACGTCGTGCTCGCGCAGGGTCCGCAGGATGTCCGGGGTGTAGCGGGGGTCGGGGCCGTCGTCGAAGGTCAGCACCATGGTGCGGCCACGTCCGGACACCCGCAGCAGCGGCTCGCGGCGGACCATGGTGCGCCCGTGGGTGACGGCGTGCGGCGGGCCGTACCCGGTGAGCGGCTGGAGACGGTAGGCGGAGGGCTTGAGTGCGATGTGCGCCGGGGCGCCCGCGGCGGGGGTGGCGGGCCGGGCGGCCGGGGTTCCGTCCCCGCCCGTGGTGAGCAGCACGGCCGTACCGGCGGCCGCCCCCGCGGCGGCGGCCCCGCCGATCAACACCCGGCGCCGCGTGAGCAACTGATCCTTCGTCATGAATCATCAGTCGCCCGATCCGGCCCCGACGCCCCGCATCGCCACCGGTGCGGCGGCTGGAAAACACCCGTTGGGACCAGTACGCGCCCCCGCCTCCCCCGGTGTCGACGGCGGCCGGTCGCGCCCTCCCCGCGTGCCCTGCGGTGCCCCCGCTCCCGATAGCCTCGAAGGGTGACGGAACAGCAGCGCTCCCCCCAGTTCGAGCATCGGTTCGAGCGGGGTACGGACGGTCCCAAGGTCATCGTGGTCGGTGTGGACGGCTCCGACTCCTCGCTCCGTGCCGCTGCCTACGCCGCGGGTCTGGCCCGGCGCCAGCACGCGCTGCTCGCCCTGGTGTACGTGCAGCCGGTGATGGCGGCGGGCGCCGCGTTCGGGGCGCCCGTGGCGGAGACGACGGATCAGATCGCCGAGGATCTCATCACGCAGATCCGGGAGGGCACCGAGCAGGTCAAGGGGATATTCGACGTCCGCTGGGAGTTCCACACCTTCCGCGGTGACCCGTACGCCGGCCTGGTGAAGGCCGCCGACGACCTCAAGGCGGACGCGGTGGTCGTCGGCGCGTCCGAGCAGGCGGGCCACCGGATCATCGGCTCGGTCGCGATCCGGCTGGTCAAGGCGGGCCGCTGGCCGGTGACGGTCGTGCCGTAGCCGCACCCCCGTGCACTACCGGCCCATCGTCAGGCCGTCCTGGCCCGCACCCCGGCTCAGCACGATGTCCCGGATGCGGTCGCGCACGGCGCTCACGTCGGCGCCCCGCGCGAGCGCCTCGTTCAGGTTCGTCACCCGGCCCGCGGCCAGGTCGTAGCCCTGGGGTACGAACTCGGCCCGGGTCACCTCCCAGCGGCCGCCCTCGCGGGCCGGCGGGGAGAAGGTGAAGCGGCCGAGGGTGCCCTGGTTGCCGCGCGGGTCCTTGAGGCCCGCGTAGTTGGTCATCTCGCCGGCGATCTGGTCGCCCATGCCGTAGACCACCCAGGTGCCGTTGACCTTCTCGTAGGCCTGCGGGACATGGGCGTGGGTGCCGAGGATCAGATCGAGGTCGGGGCGGCCGTCGTCGGTGCGGGACGCGGTGAGCCGGTCTGCCAGGCCCAGTTGCGTCTCGTCGGGCTCGTCCTGCCATTCGGTGCCCCAGTGCAGGGACACGACGACGACGTCGGCGCCGGCCCGGCGGGCGGCCCGGGCATCGGCGACGATCCGGCCCTCGTCGATGAGGTTGACGGCCCAGGGCTGCCCGTCCGGGAGCGGGTAACCGTTGGTGTCGTACGTGTAGGCGAGGTGGGCGACGTCGGCGGCGCCCGCGCGCAGCAGCGTGACCGCGCCCGCCTCGCCCGCCGTGCGCGCCGACCCCGCGTGGCGTACGCCCGCACGGTCGAGGGCGTCCAGGGTGCGGTGAATGCCGGTGGCACCGTCGTCCAGGGTGTGGTTGGAGGCGGTGGAGCAGCCGTCGTAGCCGGTGTCGGCGAGGGCCTGGGCGATCTCGGGCGGGGACTTGAAGGCGGGGTAGCCGGTGTAGTCGCCGTCCGCGCCGTACACGGTCTCCATGTGGCAGAGCGCCAGGTCGGCGCGGGAGACGACGGGGGCGATTCCGGCCAGCATCGGGCGGAAGTCGTAGCCGGAGCGGCCCGCGTCGGCGTGCGCGCGCTCGATGATCGAGGCGTGCGGCAGGACGTCCCCGGAGGCGACGAGGGTGAACCCGCGGGCGGCCGGGGGCGCCGCCGGCCGGCCGGTCGGGCCGGGTGGCTGTCCGGCCTGGCAGGCGGTGGTGGCCGTGGCGAGCAGGACCACCGCCAGGGCCGTGGTCGTCGGTCGGCTGAGCATGGTCATCGACTCACCCCGTTGCGGTCGTATGTACATATCCATCAGTACGAATCCGCATACGGGCCTAAACGGGGATAGGGCCGTTCAGATGAGGAACCCGCCGTTCAGACCGTTCGTCGCACCGTTCGCCGACGGGTTCGACCGTCCGCCGCACACCACGGTCCGTGCTCTGTCCCGAATCGGGCCCCTGCGATGCCATACGGCCATGACGGCCGGAACCACCATCACCCACGGGACGACGACCGCCGAGCACGAGCTGGCCGCGCTTCAGCGCGAGCACGGCCGACCGCTCTTCGCGCTGCTGCTGCGCCTGTGCGACGGCGACCGGCAGCGCGCCGAGGACCTGGTGCAGGAGACCCTCGTACGCGCCTGGCAGCACCCCGAGGCGCTGCGTGCCGACGACTTCGAGTCCGTACGGCCGTGGCTGCTGACCGTGGGACGGCGGCTCGCCATCGACGCGCGGCGGGCCCGGCAGGCGCGGCCCGCCGAGGTCGGGGACGCGGTCCTGGAGAACGCGCGGGTGTGTGCCGATCACGCGGAACGGTCCGCGGCGACGCTCGATGTGCGGGACGCTGTGAAGACACTCACTCCCGAGCACCGTGAAGTCCTGGTGCTGGTGTATTTCCAAGGGGCGAGTGTGGCGGAGGCCGCCACGGCGCTCGGTATTCCGCCCGGTACGGTGAAGTCTCGCGCGTACTACGCGCTGCGCGCCCTGCGCCGAGTCCTTCCGGGTTATGCAGCCGACCTGCGCTGAAACCAATGATCGGGTCAAACCTCGGTAAAGCGCCTTGCTGACGACCATGGTTGGGCAATCAGCTGTCTTCATCCGTGCGCCGGACTGGTCGACAGTCCCGGAGGCCCGGGGCCGGGCGACGCGCACGCACCGAGGAAGGCAGGAAGGGATGCTCCACAGAGGTCAAGAGAGCACGGACGGCACCGGCGGGGGCGAACTCACCGTCCCCATGGCCTGGTTGTACGCCGAGTACATCGCCGACGAGCTCCTGCGGACGGGCGACCTGATGCCGCCGACGTCCTTCGAGTTCCGCGCGGGTCGGGACGCGCTGGCACTCACCATCTTCCTGTCCGACACCAGCGGTGAACTCTCGGGCATCCGGGTCATCACTCAACTGGAGAAGTGGCTTTCGCTGACGGCGTACGACCAGCCCTGGCAGGACTGGGTCCGTGAACGTATCTCCAGGTTGGCGGCCGACGCACTCGAATCGAGGGCGCCGGCACCCGACTTGGACCTGGCTGCCGCCGCCTGGCGGTGGCTGGAGGAGACCGAGCTGCTCGCGCCGGACCTGGACGCCGTACCGGGGGGCGGGCCCGTGCTCGGTGAGGACGACGGACCGAAGGTGTGGACCCCGGCCTGGCGGCTGGGACTGCCTCTCGGTCATCTGGCGATCCATCTTTTTTAGAATCCGACCAATCCGCGGTCCCCTCCGCTCCGAACGCCTTAGGTCTCGATTCGGTATGGCGCTTGAATGATTCCGCTGTCCGGTGCGTACCGGTGGTAGCAACACCACCCCACCCGTACCATCGGCACGAGGATTCGGCATGAGGTCCCTGGAACGGCATCGCGACGTCGGCGCATACGCGCTCGGCGTGCTCGACGAGGCGGACGCCTTCCGCTTCGAGGACCACCTCATGGAGTGCCCCCAG
This sequence comes from Streptomyces sp. NPDC020898, assembly GCF_044333925.1. Classification (NCBI taxonomy): domain Bacteria; kingdom Bacillati; phylum Actinomycetota; class Actinomycetes; order Kitasatosporales; family Streptomycetaceae; genus Streptomyces; species Streptomyces sp. NPDC020898. The sequence goes on along the minus strand of NZ_JBIRRV010000006.1, from coordinate 305,036 downwards.
TGCGCGGTCCATGTGACCGAATTCGGGGCCGCCACACGGCAGTTGCTGCTGTATCGGCGGGCCACGCCGCACTCCGTGCACCCCATGGCCCAACCCGGTCCCAGGCTTCTGGACCGGCTGCTCGGCGAAGTCGCGAACCGGCAGCGGGCCGGCCGGCGGCGCCTGCTGTTCGCCGTGGCCGCCGCGGTCGTGTTCGCCGTGGCCGGGCCCGGCGTCGCGATCATGGCGAGCAACGGCGACGGCGACGCGGACCGGACGCAGCAGCTCGCCGCGACCGACGAACGCTCGGGCGTCTGGGCACAGGTCACCAGCGAGAACACGGTCTGGGGCAGCCAGATCGAACTGAAGGTCAAGGACGGCGCAGGCCCCCGAGCCTGCCACCTGGTCGCCATCACGGACGACGGCAAGGAGGAGACGCTGACCAACTGGAACGTACCCGAGCACGACGCCCGCGAGAGCGTGATGATGGGCGCTTCGGCCTTCCACTCGGACCAGATCGACCGGTACGAGCTGCGCGCCGCGGACGGCCTGCACCTGGTGACGCTCGACGCCCCCTGACCAGCCTCGTACCGGCTACTTGAGCAGGCGTGACAGTCGGCGGTCCGCGAGCGGTCTACCGCCCGTCTGACAGGTCGGGCAGTACTGCAGCGAGGAGTCGCTGAACGAGACCTCCCGGACGGTGTCGCCGCACACCGGGCAGGGCTCGCCGGTCCGGCCGTGCACCCTCAGGCCGCTCTTCTTCTCCGCCTTCAGACGTCCGGCCGCCAGGCCCCGGGAACGCTCGACGGCCTCGGTGAGCGTCGTACGCAGGGCCTCGTACAACCGTCGGGTCTCCTCGGGCGTGAGCGAGGCGGCGAGTTTGAACGGGGACATCCGCGCGGCGTGCAGGATCTCGTCGCTGTAGGCGTTCCCCACCCCCGCGATCAGGCTCTGGTCGCGCAGCGCGCCCTTCAGCTGTCGCCGCTCCCCCGCCAGCAGCGCGGCGAGGCGTGCCTCGTCGAAGCCGTCGGCGAGAGGGTCCGGACCGAGGCGGGCCACGCCGGGCACCTCCTGCGGATCCCGTACGACGTACACCGCGAGGCGCTTCTGGGTGCCCGCCTCGGTGAGGTCGAAGCCCTCACCGGTCTCCAGGGCGACACGCAGCGCGAGCGGGCCTTTTCCGGGCTTCGGCGGGCCGTCCGGGAGACGGTCGCGCCAGTGCAGCCAGCCCGCGCGGGCCAGGTGGGTCACGAAGTGCAGGCCCCCGTCCGCGGCCAGGTCGAGGAACTTGCCGTGCCGGTGCACGGCGGTGACCTCGCGGCCTTCGAAGGCGGTGACCGGCGGGTCGTACGTCTTCAGGACGCTGATCGCGACGGGCAGCACGCGGACCACCTCATGACCCACGAGCCGGTCGGTCAGGAAGTCCTTGAGCGCCTCGACCTCGGGAAGTTCCGGCATACGTCCAGAGTGCCACCGCGGGCCGCCGCGCTCAGTTCGGGGACGGCACCACGAACTCGCACCACACGACCTTGCCGCCGCCCCGCGCCTCGACGCCCCACACGTCGGTGAGGAGGTCGACCAGGAGCAGACCGCGCCCCGAGACCCCGGACTCCCCTGCCTCCCGGCGCCGCGGCAGGGCGCTGGAGGGGTCCTCGACCTCGACCCGCAGCCGGCGTTCGGCGCCGCTGAGGACGCGCAAGGTGACGACCGCCGAGCCCTCGGTGTGCATCAGGGCGTTGGTGATCAGCTCGTCCGCGACCAGTTCGACCTCGTCGGCCTGCTCCCGGGCGCCCCAGGCCCGGACCGCCGCGCCGATCATGTGCCGGGCCTCGCTGAGCGCGTCCGGGTCACCGGGCGCGACGTGCTGCTGGAGGCGCCCGCCGGACTGGACGGCGGCCAGACCCCGGCGGCGCAGGAGCAGCAGGGCCACGTCGTCGTCACCGCCCCGCTCGTCGGCCACCTCGATGAGGCGGTCGGCCAGTTCCCAGGCGCTCTCCGGGCCGGCGGTGATGAGCGCCCTGAGGGTCCGCAGCCCGTCGTCGAGGTCGGCGCCGGGCTCCTCGATGAGCCCGTCGGTGCACAGCACCAGGGTCTCTCCGGGGTCCAGTTCGAGGGTGCCCACCGGGTAGGCGAGGCGCCCGAACTCGGCGGAGAGGCCGAGCGGCAGCCCACCGTCGACCGGGACGCGGCGGCAGGTGCCGTCGGCGCGCCGGACCAGCGGGTCGAGATGCCCGGCCCGGACCACCTGGACCACCCCGGTGGACAGGTCGGCCTCCGCGTACAGGCAGGTCGCGAAGCGGTCGGTGTCCAGTTCGTGCAGGAAGACGGAGGCACGGGCCATCACGGTGGCGGGCGGATGCCCCTCGGCCGCGTAGGCCTTCAGGACGATCCGCAGCTGGCCCATGACGGCGGCGGCGTGCGTGTCGTGCCCCTGGACGTCCCCGATGACCGCGCCGACCCGGCCGCCCGGCAGCGGGATCACGTCGTACCAGTCGCCGCCGATGTCCCGGCCGAGCTGCCCGCCGGAGGAGGCGGCGCGGTAGCGGACGGCGATGTCGGCGCCGGGCACGCTGGGGATGGAGCGCGGCAGCATGGCCTGCTGGAGGCCCTGGGCGAGGTCCTTCTCCTGCTCGTAGAGCATGGCCCGCTGGAGGCTCTGCGCGATGCTCGTGCCGAGCGCGACGAGCACGGCCCGGTCCTCTGCCGAGAAGCCGTGCCGGTCGTTGTAGAGCAGGCCCATCGCGCCGATCGGCCGGGCCTGCGCGATGAGCGGCAGATAGGCGGCCGAGGTGATGTTCAGATCGGTGAGATGCGGCCACAGGATCGGATACCCGGCCGCGAACTCCTCCGGCGACTCGATGAAACGCGGGCTGAGGGTCCGTACGACGTCGCCCATCGGGTAGGGCTCGTCGATGCGGGTGATGCGGGTGCCGGGCACGGAGGCGCCCGCGGGGCCCTCGGCGACCAGCCGGATGCGGCCGGCCTCGACCAGGCCCATGACCAGGCTGGCCGCTCCGAGGTGCGGGACGGCGTGGGAGTCCGTGAGGACGTCGATGACGTCCTCGACGGTGCGGGCGTGCGCGAGGGCCGCCGTGATGACCTGCACGACGTTGGTCTGGCGGCGCCGGGCCTCGTCCTGGGCTGCCTGTTCGGTGCGGGCCTGGCTGTCCTGCAGCTCCTGGGTGGCGTCCCGGACAATGCCGATGACCCGGCGCGGGCGGCCCGTCTCGTCGCGGCGGATGTAGCCCTGGGTGTGGGTCCAGCGCAGGGTGCCGTCGCGGCGCCGGAGGCGGAAGTAGGCGCCGTAGTTCTCGCTGCCGTCCTTCATGGCCTCGGAGACCACGGAGTCGAGCCGGAGGCCCTCCATCCGGGGCACCCGCACGCCCAGGCTCTCGGGGTGTCCGTCGTATTCGTCGGGCCGCAGATCGAAGATCTGGTGTGCGAGCGCGTCCATGTGGAACAGACCGGCGTCCAGGTCCCAGTCGAATGTCCCCATGCGGTTGAGCGCCAGAATCGGATCCGGGTGGGCGGGCCAGTCGTCCGGGAGTGACAGGGCGCTCGCTCCCCGATCAGCCATGGGCCCACCTTGCCAGTGTTCGGCTGATTCTTCGACTTGTCCGACGTCTTTTGTCAGGCCGCGCTCACTCGCCGAGGCCCTCGCAGGGATCGTAGGAGCCGTACGCGGTGCTGGTCTCGTCGGGGATCAGGCCGCCGCCGTCGGGGAGGTCGGGGATCTCCGGGACGCGGTCGGGGCCGATCTCGTCGCAGACGTCCCGGGAGGTACCGGCGTCGACGCCGAGGTCCTCCGGGGCCAGGATCTCCTCGCCCGGCGGGTCGCCGTCCCAGCCGCCGATGACGAGGGCTGCCGAGAGTGCGCAGACGGTGACAAGAGTTCGGTGCATTCCCCATTGTCTGCGTCGCCCACTCGGCGTACGCAAGCCGAGAACGGTCACCCAGCGTCACACTGGAGAGGAGAGAGGAGCGGTTCACGTGGACTGGTTCACCACATCCGACTACTGGCTGAGCCGCGTGGTCTTCCAGCGCGGGCTGGCCTGCGTGTACCTCGTGGCGTTCCTGGGCGCCGCCCTCCAGTTCCGGGCGCTGATCGGCGAGCGGGGCATGCTGCCGGTCCCCCGGCTGGTCGCCCATGTGCCGTTCAGGCAGGCGCCGAGTGTGTTCCAACTCCACTACTCCGACCGCTTCTTCGCCGTCTGGTCCTGGACGGGCTGTGCGGTGTCGGTGGCGCTGCTCGCGGGGCTGGACTCCCGACTGCCGCTCTGGGCGGGCATGTTGCTGTGGCTGCTGCCGTGGGCGATGTATCTGTCGATCGTCAACGTGGGCCAGACCTGGTACGGCTTCGGCTGGGAGTCGCTGCTCCTGGAGGTGGGCTTCCTCGCCGTGTTCCTGGGCAACGACGAGGTCGCGCCCCCGATTGTCGTGCTGTTCCTGCTGCGTTGGATCCTGTTCCGCGTCGAGTTCGGCGCCGGGCTGATCAAGATGCGCGGCGACGCGTGCTGGCGAAAGCTGACCTGCCTGGACTACCACCACGAGACGCAGCCGATGCCGGGCCCGCTGAGCTGGTTCTTCCACCACCTGCCGAGGCCGGTGCACCGGATCGAGACAGCGGCCAACCACTTCATCCAACTCGCCGTGCCCGTCCTGCTGTTCACCCCGCACCCCGTCTCGACCGCGGCGGCATGCCTGATGATCGTCACCCAGTTGTGGCTGGTCCTGTCGGGCAACTTCTCCTGGCTGAACTGGATCACGATCGTGCTGGCCCTGTCGGCGGTACGCCTGCCGGGCACGGCGCCGGTCTCGCTCCCGGCCACCCCGCTCTGGTACGAGGTCGTCGTCCTGGCCGTCGCCACGGCGCTGGTGGCCCTCAGCTACCGTCCGGTCCGCAACATGCTCTCCCGCCGCCAGGTCATGAACCGCTCCTTCGACCCGCTCCATCTGGTCAACTCCTACGGCGCGTTCGGCAGCGTCAGCCGTATCCGGTACGAGGTGGTCGTCGAGGGCACGTCCGACGAGGTGGCGCGTGAGGACTCCGACTGGCGGGAGTACGAGTTCAAGGGCAAGCCGGGTGAACCGGGGCGCTGGCCACGCCAGTTCGCGCCGTACCATCTGCGGCTCGACTGGATGATGTGGTTCGCCGCGCTGTCGCCCGCGTACGCCGGGTCGTGGTTCGGCCCGATGGTCGAACGGCTCCTGGAGAACGACCGCGACACGCTCAAACTGCTGCGCCGCTCTCCTTTCCCCGCCGACGCGCCGCCCCGGTACATCAGGGCTCGCCTCTTCCGCTACCGCTTCACGACCTGGCGCGAACTGCGGGCCACGGGTGCGTGCTGGGAGCGGGTGTACGTACGGGAGTTCATGCCGCCGACGCGTCTGGCCGGGTCTGCTCAGAGGTCGTAGACGCGGGTCGCGGTACCCGTGAAGACCTGCTCGCGCTCGCCCGTGCCGAGGGAGGCCGTCAACTCCTCGGCCAGCGACACCACTTGGCCGTACGACGCCGCCAGTGTGCACACCGGCCAGTCCGAACCGAACATCAGCCGGCCGGGGCCGAAGGCGTCCAGGACCGTGTCCGCGTACGGGCGCAGGTCGCCGGGCGTCCAGGAGGCGTGGTCGGCCTCGGTGACCAGGCCGGAGAGCTTGCAGACCGTGTTGGGGAGCGCGGCGAGTGCGCGGACGGCGGTCGCCCAGAGTTCGAGACGGCCGTCGGCGACCGGGGGCTTGCCGAGGTGGTCGAGGACGAAGGTGAGGCCGGGATGGTTCTCGGCCGCCTTGACGCACGCGGGGAGTTGGTGCGGGAGGACGATCAGGTCGTACACCAGGTCCGCTTCGGCGAGGGCGGCAAGGCCACGGCGTACGTCCGGGCGCAGCAGCCACTCCGGATCCGGCTCGCCCTGGACCTGGTGGCGGATGCCCTTCAGGTACGCGCCGCCGGGGAGTTCACACAGCCGGGCCAGTTCGTCGGCGATGTCGGTACGGATCAGGTCCGTCCAGCCGACGACACCCGCGATCAGCTCCTGCTGCGCCGCGAGGGCCAGGAACTCCGGGGTCTCCTCGGGCACGGTGATCGTCTGGACGAGGATCGTGCGGTCGACTCCGGCCGCGTGGGCCTCGGGCGCGAGGTCCTCCATGGTGAAGTCCCGCCGCAGCAGGCTGCCTTCGGCGATCCAGTCCTGGTCCCGGGCCGCCAGATCCCACACGTGGTGGTGCGCGTCCACGATCGTCACGGCAGCTCCCAGACGACCGGCAGGCCCGACTCCGCGCCCTCGGCGGAGTAGTCGTGCACGACGTCCAGAAGTTCGGCCATCCGGGCCTGCCAGGCCATGTTGACCGGAAGTTTCACCAACTCGGCGAGGAGCCGGGCGTAGTCCTCGCACTCCAGGACGTGGAAGAGGTCGGTGCCGCTGCGCCAGATCGTCCAGGAGGTGGCACCGGCGGCGCGGATCGCGTCGGTGAGCTCGACAGGGACCTCGCGGTGGGCGGCGTCGTACTCCGTGACGCGGTCGGCGCGGACCCTGGTGTGCAGGGCGACTCTCATGACGGCTCCTCGGCGGACAGCAGGCCGGTGTCCTTCAGTTCCTGCCAGAAGGCCTCGGGCACGGGCGAGGCGAACTGCTCGGCGCAGTCCCGGACTTCGGCCGCCGTACGGGTGCCGACAAGGACGCTCGCGACGGCCGGATGGGCCGCGCAGAAGGCCAGGGCGGCCGCGCGCAGGGTGATGCCGTGGCGGCCGGCGACGGACTGCATGCGCAGGGCGCGGTCCAGCAACTCGCCTGGCGCCTCGGCGTAGTTGTACGTCGCCCCGGGCCTCGGGTCCGCGAGCAGACCGGAGTTGAAGGCGCCGCCGATCACCACCGACGTACCGCGGGACACGGCCGCGGGCAGCAGTTCGGTGAGCGCGCTCCGGTCGAGGAGGGTGTAGCGGCCGCCGCACAGGACCACGTCGACGTCCGTGTCCCGGACGAAGCGGGTGAGCATCTCCGCCTGGTTCATGCCCGCGCCGATCGCGCGGACGACGCCTTCCGAGCGGAGCTTCTCCAGAGCCGGGTAGGCCTCACGGAAGGCTTCCTCGGCGTGGTCGTCGGGGTCGTGGAGGTAGACGACGTCGACGTGGTCGAGGCCGAGCCGCTCCAGGCTCGCCTCCAGTGTGCGGCGTACGCCGTCGGCGCTGAAGTCCCAGACGCGGTGGTGGATGGCGGGGACCGCGAAGCCGTTGGCGAGGTCGTCGCCCGTCGGGGCAGCGGCCGGTTCCAGGCGGCGGCCGACCTTCGTGGAGATGGTGTACGCCGAGCGAGGGTGCTCGCGCAGGGCGGCGCCTAGGCGGCGTTCGGACAGGCCGATGCCGTAGTGCGGGGCGGTGTCGAAGTAGCGGATGCCCGCGTCCCAGGCGGCGGACACCGCGTCGTGCGCCTGATCGTCGGTGACCTCGGTGAAGAGGTTGCCGATGGCGGCGGCGCCGAAAGCCAGGCCGGTGACCTCGACACCGCTGCGGCCGAGCGCACGCACCGGCATGGGTGCGGGAGAGCTTTCCGGCGTGCTCACTGGGCCGCCGGGCGCAGTCGCAGGCCCTGCATGCCGCCGTCGACGGCGAGTGCCGTGCCGCTGGTGGCGCCGGACAGGGGGCTCGCCAAGTAGGCGATGGCGCCCGCGACTTCGGCGGCCGAGACCAGACGGCCGGTGGGCTGGCGGGCCGCCAGTGCGGCGCGTTCGGCGGCCGGGTCGGGGGCAGCGTCGAGGAGGCGGCCGACCCACGGGGTGTCGACCGTGCCGGGGTTGACGCAGTTCACCCGGACGCCCTCGCGGACGTGGTCGGCGGCCATGGCCAGGGTGAGCGAGTACACGGCGCCCTTGGTGGCGCTGTACAGGGCGCGCTGCGGCAGGCCCGCCGTGGCCGCGATGGAGCAGGTGTTCACGATGGCGGCGTGCGCCGAGTTCCGCAGGTGGGGCAGCGCGGCGCGGGCGACGCGGACCATGCCGAGCACGTTGACGTCGAAGACGCGGTGCCACTGCTCGTCGTCGTTGTCCTCGACGGTGCCCTGGGCGCCGATCCCGGCGTTGTTGACCAGTACGTCGAGGCCGCCGAGGTCGGCGACAGCGGCGGCCACCGCCTCCCGTACGGACGCGTCGTCGGTGACGTCGGCCCGGTAGCCGAGCAGCGGCTTGTCGACCGACGACGGGTCCAGGTCGAGTACGGCGACCTGCGCGCCGCGCGCCGCCAGTAGCTCCGCCGCGGCCCGGCCGATGCCGGACGCGCCGCCTGTGACCAGCGCCTTGAGACCCTCGAAGTCGGTCATGCGGCCTGCTCCTTCTCCGTCGCCAGGTCGGCGGCCCAGAAGGTGCCGCCGGGGAACGTGAACTCCGCGATGGACTCCGGCCGCATGGTCGCGGAGAAGCCCGGCGCGACCGGTGCCTGGTAATGACCTTGCCTGATCACCACGGGATCGAGGAAGTGGCCGTGCAGATGATCGACGTACTCGATGACCCGGTTCTCGGTCGTGCCGGCCAGCGCGACGTAGTCGAACATCGACAGGTGCTGGACGAGTTCGCACAGGCCGACGCCGCCCGCGTGCGGGCAGACGGGGACGCCGAACTTGGCCGCGAGGAGCAGGATGGCGAGGTTCTCGTTGACGCCGCCGACGCGGGCCGCGTCGATCTGCACGATGTCGAGGGCGTCGGCCTGGAGGAGCTGTTTGAAGACGACCCGGTTCTGCACGTGCTCGCCGGTGGCGACCTTGACAGGGGCGACGGCCCGGCGGATCGCCGCGTGGCCGAGGATGTCGTCGGGGCTGGTGGGCTCCTCGATCCAGTAGGGGTCGAACTCGGCGAGCGCCTTGGTCCAGCGGATCGCCTCGTCGACGTCCCAGCGCTGGTTGGCGTCGATCGCCATGCGGATGTCGGGTCCGACGACGCGGCGGGCGACGCGGCAGCGCCGTATGTCGTCCTCGAGGTCCGCTCCGACCTTGAGCTTGATCTGTGTGAAGCCGTCGGCGACGGCCTCGGCGGCGAGCCGGGTGAGCTTCTCGTCGTCGTAGCCGAGCCAGCCGGCGGAGGTGGTGTAGGCGGGGAAGCCCTTCGCCAGCAGTTCCGCCGTGCGTTCGGCGGCGCCCTCCCGGCCTCGGCGCAGCAGGTCGAGGGCTTCCTCGGGGGTGAGCGCGTCGGTGAGGTAGCGGAAGTCGATCTGCCGTACCAGCCACTCGGGTTCGGCCTCGGCGAGCAGCTGCCACAGGGGCTGACCTGCCCGTTTGGCGGCGAGATCCCACACTGCGTTGATGACAGCGCCGATCGCCATGTGCATCACGCCCTTCTCGGGTCCGAGCCAGCGCAGCTGGCTGTCGCCGATCAGGTCGCGGTTGAGGGTGCCCGGGTCCGCGCACAGCTCGTCGACGGACCGGCCGATCACATGCCCGCGCAGTGCGTCGATGGCGGCGACCTGGACCTCGTTGCCCCGCCCGATGGTGAAGGTGAATCCGTGCCCCTCGTGCCCGTCGGCCGCGTCGGTACGCAGCACGACATAGGCCGCCGAGTAGTCGGGGTCCGGATTCATCGCGTCGGAGCCGTCGAGCTCCCGCGAGGTGGGAAACCGGATGTCGTAGGTGTCGACCGCGATGACGCGGGCGGGGATCGGGGACACGAAATGCCTTTCGGTCAGTGGCAGGGGCTCAGCGAGGGGAGCCTCAGGGGTACAGGTGGTGGGTGCGGAGGCTGAGGGAGCCTGGCTACTCGGGCGCGCTACCGCGCCCTTCAGGGGCGCGGGGAACTGCGCGACAAGCCCCCACCGCCCGCAGCCGACAAACTGCATATCCAGCCGAGCGCTCAGACATCAGTCCTGCGCCCGCCCTGTCGTCACACGCGCGATCATCAGCGCCACCAGAATGATCCCGCCGTAGATCGCCTGGATCCAGAACGACGGCACCTGGGCCAGAGTCAGCAGGTTCTGTACGACACCCAGCAGCAGGACACCGGTCAACGCACCGAACATCGTCCCCTTGCCGCCATCCAGGCTGATCCCCCCGATGACAGCCGCCGCGAACACGGTGAAGATCATGTTGTTGCCCTGGTTGGCGCTGATCGCGCCGACGTACCCGGTCTGCATGATCCCGCCGACAGCGGCGAGCGCGCCCGCGACGACGAACACCCCGAGCATCACCCGCTCGACCCGGATACCCGCGGCGCGCGCCGCGTCCGCGTTGCCGCCGATCGCGTACAGCGCGCGGCCGACGCGGTGGTACTTGAGCACGAGCCCGGCGACGGCGAAGCAGGCCCCGGCCACCCAGACCGACATGGGCACGTTGAGGAAGGTGGTGGTGGCGAGGGAGTAGAAGGAGTCGGGCATGCCGAACAGGGTCTTGCCCTTGGTCGCGCCGACCAGCAGCCCGCGCAGCACGATCAGCATCGCCAGCGTCACGATGAACGCGTTGAGCTTGAACTTGACGACCAGGACACCGTTGAACGCGCCGACCACCGCGCCGGCGACGACAACCGCCAACAGGGCGAGTACGGCGGGGAACTCGGTCCCCCACCCGGACTGGGCGACGGGCAGCACGAGCAGCGCGCCGACGGCCGGGGCGATGCCGACGACCGACTCCAGGGAGAGGTCGAACTTGCCGGTGATGAGGACCAGCGCCTCGGCGAGCACGACCATCGCGAGGGCGGCGGAGGCACCGAGGATCGAGATGAGGTTGCGTTCGGTGAGGAACGAGTCGTTGACGAACGTACCGAGCACCACGAGAAGCAACAGGGCGGGTACGAGGGCGAGTTCACGGGCGCGGCGGAGCAGTACGGTCTTGGCCGAACGCGGGTCCGGAGCCCGTAGGGGGGCGAGCGGCGGGGCCTTGGTGTCAGCCATGGTCCACTCCTTCGATGGAGGCGATCAGCTCGTGGTCGCGCCAGCCCGCCGGGTGTTCGGCGACGACGCGGCCGTGGAAGAGGACGAGGACGCGGTCGCAGCGGCGCAGGTCGTCCAGTTCGTCGGAGACGACCAGTACGGCGGTGCCGTCCTCGCGGGCGCTGTCCATGCGGGCGAGCAGGGACTCCTTCGACTTCACGTCGACGCCGGCGGTGGGGTTGATGAGGACCAGAAGTCTGGGGTCGGAGGCGAGGGCGCGGGCCATGACGACCTTCTGCGCGTTGCCGCCGGACAGGTCGGAGACGGGCTGCTCGGGGCCCTCGGCATGGATGTCGAGGCGTTCGATCAGCGCCGTGGCGAAGCCGCGTTTGCGGTCGCCGGAGACGAATCCGTAGCGGCCGAGGCGGTCCAGCACGCTCATGGTGGTGTTGTCGCCGATGGTCATGCCGGAGACCAGCCCCTGTTCGTGCCGGTCGCGCGGCACGCAGGCCACGCCCGCCTGCAGTGACGCCCGCACATCCCCGAACGGCAGCCGTGCGCCGTCGAGTCGGGCACTCCCGCCGGTCGGTGTGTGCAGTCCGGCGAAGGACTCGGCCAGCTCGATCTTGCCGCTGCCGCTGGACCCGGCGAGCCCGACGACCTCGCCGCGGCGAACGGTCAGGTCGACGTTCTCGTACGCCGGTGAGGTGAGCCCCTCGGCGGCCAGCAGCACCGGCGCCCCGCGCTCGACTCCCTTGGGTGTGAAGGCCTGTTCGGCGATCGACTCCCCGGCCATGGCCTCCACCAGGGCCTGGCGCGGGAGGTCGGCGACGGGGGCGGTGATGATCCAGCGGGCGTCCCGCAGGACGGTCACCGTCTGGCAGACCTCGTACACCTCCTGGAGGTGGTGCGAGATGAACAGGAAGGTGACGCCGGAGTCCTGGAGGGCGCGCATCCGGGTGAAGAGCCGGTCGATCTCCCGGCTGTCGAGCTGGGCGGTCGGTTCGTCGAGGACGATGAACCGGGCGCCGAAGCTCAACGCCCTGGCGATCTCCACCATTTGGCGGTCCTCGACCTTGAGGTCGGCGGTGCGGGCCTCCGGGTCGACGTGGACGTCCCAGGTGCCGAGGAGTTCGGCGGCCTCGGTGCGCAGCCGACGCCAGCTGATGACTCCGCCCCTGCCGGTGGGCTGCCGGTTGATGAAGAGGTTCTCGGCGACGGTCAACTCGGGGACGACGGTGGGCTTTTGATAGACGCAGGCCACCTTGGAGCGCCAGGCGTCGCGGTCCGCGAGCGGGGGCGCGGGCTCGCCGTCGAAGCGGACCGTGCCCTCGTCGGGTGCCTGGAGGCCGGTGAGGATGGTGACCAGGGTGGACTTGCCGGCGCCGTTGCGGCCGACGAGGGCGTGCGACTCACCCGGCAGGACGGTGAGTTGACCGTCCTGGAGTGCGGTGGTGGGACCGTACCGCTTGGTGATGCCGCGCGCCTCGACGAGGGGAACGGGGGGAGCGAGGGGGGTTACCGGGTTGTTCTCCCGTGGTTGGCTGCCCATCAGACCGTGTTGCCCCAGAGCGCGGCGTCGTCGACGTTGTCCTTGGTGACCAGGGGCGCGGGCAGCTGGTCCTCCAGGATTCCGCTGGGCAGCTTGACGATCGTGGAGTCGTGGTCGGTGGGGCCGGGCTGGAACGTCTTCCCCTCCATCGCCGCCTTGATGTAGTACATGCCGTACTTGGCGTAGAGGTCGGCGGGCTGCGAGACCGTCGCGTCGATCTCGCCCTTGCGGATGGCGTCGAACTCCTGGGAGATACCGTCGTTGGAGACGATCGTGATGTGCCCCGCCTCGCCGGTCTTCTTCAGCATCCCCTTGGACTTCAGGGTCTGCAGGGTGGGCGCGAGGTAGACGCCGCCGGCCTGCATGTAGATGCCCTTGATGTCCGGGTTGGCGTTGAGCAGCGTGTCCAGCTTGGAGGCCGCGGTGTCGGACTCCCACTTGGCCGGGATCTCCAGGACCTTGAGCTTCGGGAACTTCTCCTTCACACAGGCCCGGAACGCCTCCGACCGGTCACGCCCGTTCACGGACGCGAGATCGCCCATGATCTGCACGACCTTGCCCGACGTGATGTGCTCACCGAGGTACTCGCAGGCCTTCTCGCCGTACGCGACGTTGTTGGCGCGTACGACCATGGCGACCTTGCCCTTCTCGGGCGCCACGTCGACGGCGACCACGGGCACGCCCTTGCGCTCGGCCTGGTCGAGGCCGGCCTCGATGGCGGCGCTGTCCAGAGGCGCGACCACGAGTCCCTTCACACCCTGGTTGAGCTGGTTGTTGATGTCGGTGATCTGCTGCGAGGGGTCGCTGTTGGAGTTGACCGTCTTCAGCGCGTCGACACCCTCGGACTTGGCCATCTTCGGCACGTAGTCGTTGTACGACTGCCAGAACGGCGAGGTCAGCAGCGGCAGGATCACGCCGACCTTGCCCGTCCCGTCGCTGTCACCGCTGCCCGAGGCGACGGAGTCCTTGGTGCTGCCGCAGGCGGTGAGCACCAGGCCGGTACAGGCGGCCAGGGCCACCGCGCCGATGGTCCGGGACCTGACCCGCTTCTTCGGGTTCCGCACTGTTCTGTCAAGCATCTGGGTGGCTCCTCATTGAGCGTGGTCGAGCGGTTGACCGCATATTTATCAGACCACTTCCCGTTTAGAACACCCTCAGCGGCCAAATTTTCCTTGTTTCTGCCTGTAGTGGTCCGACCAACCTGCTGGTTAGACTGCGGCGCACCCGGCGACAGGAGGACACGGCGTGGACGAGATCCCGGTCACGAACGGGGAGGCCGCCCCACCGAAGGGCACCGTGACGCAGCGCGCCATAGAGCAGCTCAAGGCGATGATCGGCGGGGGCCGGCTGGAACCGGGGCAACGGCTGCCCACCGAGCGCGACCTCGCCGCCCAGCTGGGCATCTCCCGCAGCTCGATGCGGGAGGCGATCCGGGCGCTCACCGTCATGGGCGTACTGGAGCCCCGGCACGGCTCGGGCATCTACGTGACCCAGCTGGAGGCCGGCGACCTGCTGGAGACCTTCGGTGTGGTCGCGGACCTCTCGCGGGGCCCGCGGCTGGTCGAGCTGCTGGAGGTCCGGCGCATCCTGGAGTCGACGGCGACCGCCCTGGCCGCCGCCCGGATCACTCCGGACCAGCTCGCCGAGGTGGAGAAACACCTCACGGCGATGAACGCCACGGACGACCCGGAGGAGATCCTCGCCCACGATCTGGCCTTCCACCGCGAGATCGCCGGGGCCGCGGGCAACGACGCCATGGCCGCGATCCTGGAGGGCCTCTCCTCACGCACGTTCCGCGCCCGCGTCTGGCGCGGCTACCAGGAGGAGGGCGCCTTCGCCCGCACCCGCCGCGAGCACGCGGCCATCCACCGCGCCCTCGTCGCCCACGACCCGGAGGCCGCCCGAGCGGCAGCCGCGGCCCACGTGGGAGAGGTGGAGGAATGGCTGAGGTCCCAGCTCGAAACGTGAGCGCTCGCGCGGCGTCCGCCGCTGAGCCGGTACGAACCTGAGGGTCACGCGACCCTGCCGGGGGACACGGCGGGCCCTGGTGGGGACAATGGCCGTATGCGGCTGAGGGGAACGATCCGGGTCATCACCGTGCTGGCGCTCGCGGCCGCGACGGGCTGCACCGCGGGCGACCGCGCCGACGACGCGCGCACAAGCCCGTCGGCGTCGGCCCGCGCCACTGGTGCGAGCCCCACGGCAACGCCCTCCCCTGCTCCGACACCCACTCCGGTCGACCCCGTCTCGCTCCCGGCCCTGATCCAGCGCGAGCACAAGGGTTCCGGTCTGAAGCTCGGCACCGTACTGGCCCGTACCTCCGCCTACACCAGTTACGAGGTGACGTACGAGGCGAACGGGCTGACGATCTCGGGTCTCATGAACATCCCCGTGGGCAAGGGCCCCTTCCCCGCGCTGGTGCTCGCGCACGGCTACATCGACCCGGCGGTCTACACCACCGGCCGCGGCCTCAACCGCGAGCAGGATCTCCTCGCCCGCAACGGCTACGTGGTCCTGCACACCGACTACCGCAATCACGCGCGCTCGGCCAAGGATCCGGACAACGACCGCAGCCTGCGCCTCGGCTACACCGAGGACGTCATCGGCGCCGCGATGGCTCTACGGTCGTCCGGGCGCCCGGAGATCGACGGCGACCGTCTCGGTCTCCTGGGCAGGTCGATGGGCGGCGGAGTCGTCTACAGCACCCTGGTCGTGGCGCCCGGCCTGTTCGACGCCGCCGTCGCCTTCGCACCGGTCAGCTCGCACCCCGAGGAGAACATCGACCAGTTCCAGCGTCCGAACGGCGATCCGCTGGTCGCCGAGATCGAGAAGGAGCACGGCACCCCCGGGGCGAACCCGAAGTTCTGGCGCGAGGTCTCCCCCCTCACGTACGTCGACCGGGTCACCGAACCCCTGCTGATCCACCACGGCATCGTCGACGAAACCTGCCCCATCGCCTGGACCCGGGAGACCGTGGCCGCGTTCGAGAAGGCGGGCAAGGACGTCCAACTGCGCACGTACCAGGGTGAGGGTCACACGTTCTACGGGCAGTGGCCCCGCTCCATGAACACCACCATGGCGTTCTTCGAACGGCACCTGCGCTGAGCGAGGAGCGGTCACCAGGTCCCCGACACCGCACTGGTGACCGCCCGCTCGCTTCCCTCAGACCTGCGAGCGGTACAACCCGAACTCCGCGATCCGTACGGCACTTCGGGCCTGCCTCACCCGTACCCGCCACCGCCGGGCCCGGACAGGCGCCGCCAGCAGCAGAATCCGGCTCGCCCCCACCGTCCCCGCTCCCGCCACCCGGGTCCAGCCACCCCTGACGAACGCCTCGACGACGAAGCTCTCGACCTGCTGCCCGTACCGGATGTCCTCCGCGAGCCGCACCCGGTCCGCCTCCCGCTCCGTGCCGAGGTCGACCGTGACGACACCCGGCGTCCGGGTGACCGAGGCCCCGGCCGTCAGGTCGGCCGGCAGTTCACGGTCGACGCGCTCCCGGAACTCCCGCAGCCGGGTGACGTCCGAGGCGGCCAGGAGACCGTCCGTGTCCGGCGGGACGTTGAGGAGGAGTACGGCGTTCCGGCCGACCGAGCCGAAGTAGATCTCGGTCAACCGGTCGACGGACTTGGGCTGTTGGTCGGCGTGGTAGAACCAGCCGTCCCGGATGGACACATCGCACTCGGCGGGCCACCACTGCACGTAGTCGGCGACGGAACGGGCGGCGACGAGCGCGTCCCGGCCGCCCATGTCCGCCGCGTCGTACGAGAGCGCGAAGTCGGTCTTGCCGTAGTCCTTCTCGGTGACCGGTACGACGCTCCACTCGTTCTCGCGCGCCAGCCCGCCCTCGTTGCCGACCCAGCGGACATCGGGGCCGGAGACGGCGATCGTGGCGTCGGGGGTGAGGGTGCGGACGAGGGTGTACCAGCTGTCCCAGTCGTACTTCTCGACCTTGTCAGGCGGGATGTGCCCCTGGGCACCGTCGAACCAGACCTCGTCGACGGGACCGTACTCGGTGAGGACCTCGTAGAGCTGGTTGAGCATGTGGGCGCCGTAGTCGGTCGCGGGGAGAGTGAACCGCGGGCCGTCCGGACGGTCGTCGTTCTCGACCGGGGTCGGGATGGTGTGCTCGGTGCGCGCGCTGCCGTTGGCGTAGACGCCGTGGAGGTACTGGTTCTCGTCGGCCGGGGAGATGTACACGCCGACCTTGAGTCCGTACCGCCGCATGGAATCGGCGAACGAGCGCAGCACATCGCCCTGCCCGCCGCGCCAACTGCTCGACACCACCGAGTGGTTGGTGTAGCGGGAGGGGTAGAGGACGAAGCCGTCGTGGTGCTTGACGGTGAGGATGGCGAGCTTGAAGCCGCCGTCACGCAGGGCCCGCGCCCACTGGTCGGTGTCGAGGCCGGTCGGCTGGAAGACGTCCGGGTCCTCGTCGCCGGTGCCCCATTCGAGGCCGGTGAAGGTGTTGACGCCGAAGTGCAGGAACGCGGTCCGTTCCAGCCGTTGCCAGGCGATCTGCCGTGCGGTGGGCCGGACTTGGGACGCCTTGCGGACCAGGACGTCGGCGGAGTCGTCGGGGCTGACGGGGATGCGGAAGTTCGGTTCCTCCGCGAACGGAACCGAACCCGGGGCGGTGGCGGCCAGGGCCAGTGAGGTGCCTCTGGAGGCGACGAGCGCGGCGGCTGCCGTAACGAAGAGACGTCTGGAGACGGCCATGAGAGCGGTGCTCCTCGGGTCAGTGGACGGTGGTCAAGTGCCAGACAGCGGGCGGGCGTTGGTCCGGCGGGTACTGCACGAGACGACCGTCGTCACTCACGTGCACCGCCATCCGTGTGATCGCATTGACGAGCCGGTAGCCACCGGCGGCGGGCGCCAACTCCCAGCGCTGCACGGTGTTCGTGGCGTCGCAGGTCTGCGCGGAGACCTCGACGCCGGGCTGGAGCGGGGTGTTGAGCGTGAGTTTCCCGCCGCGCACCTCCAGGCAGCCGGCCCCGGTCCGCAAGGTGACGTATCCGTCGGGTGTGCGCCGCACGTCGGCGGTGAGGGAGACGGTCCCCGCCCCCAACGTGTACGTCCCGTCCGCGACCGGCACCCGTGTCAGGTCCCGCCGGCCGGGCGCGTGCCCGACAGCCGTCCCTCGCGCGGTGAACTCGGCGTACGTGGCGTCGGGATGCGGATCGCCCCAGGTGGCCTGCGCGACATGCCGCAGCGCGGGGTCGGTGTCGACGGCGACCTCGTTCTCGGTCTCGCCGCGTCCGTTGTCCGGCCAGAGGCTGATCTTCGCACCGGTGATGCCCTTGCTGGAGGCGAGCTTCTCGCCCTCGAAGCTCCTCGGGTCCCAACTCTGGTCGTACAGGCCCTTGGTGTCGGTGTGGAAGCCACCCCGGACGAGGTACAGCGCATAGGCGGCGTTCATCAACGGGTAGCCCTGTGCCACGAGTTGGCTCGGTTTCACGGCCACGTTCAGCCAGTGCTCGACCGTCGTGCCGGCGGTCACCGGGACGGTGTTGGCGCCGGTGAGCCCGTCGTTCCAGATGCGCAGTTTCCTGCCCTTGGCGGCCAGATAGGCCTGGACGCGGTTGACGAAGTCGATGAAGGCGTCCTGGGGTGTGGCGTTCGCCCCGTACTTCTCCCGTGCGTACCGCAGGACCTGCGGGTACTTGGCGAAGTCGGAGCCGAGCATGTACTCGTCGGCGCCCATGTGCCAGGAGCCGCCGGTGAACACCTGCGCGTACTCGTCGATCAGGCTCGTGTAGTAGTCGAAGGCGGCCGGCTGGGTGATGTCGAGCCTGCTGGGCTGCTTGTTGCCGTCGGAGTCGGTGAGCTGGAGGTCAGGGCGGTTCTCGATCCAGGGATCCATGTGGCCCGGGGAGTTGATCTCCGGCACGATCTCGACGTGGTACTTCTCGCCCAGAGCGACGAGCCGCCGGATCTCGTCCTTGGTGTAGTAGCCCCAGGTGTTGGCCTCGGGGTGCGCGTCGCTCTTCACCTTGAGTTCGAGGAGCAACTGGTTGAGCTTGTGGTACGCCATGTCGCGTACGAGGTTCTCCAGCCACGGTGTCGAGATGTGGACGTAGCAGGCGCACACGCCGACGCCCCGCTCCGCGTACCGGGGCACGTCGACCGTGCGCCCGGCGGGGATCCTCTCGCCCTGCGCGAGGAGTTGGAGGAGGGTGCGGGTGCCGTAGAAGGCGCCGGTCTCGGTCGCGCCGGTCACCGACAGCCGTGCGCCCGCCCGGAGTTCGTACCCCTCCGTACCCAGAGCGGCCCTGCCCGGCCGGACGTCGATAACGATGTCACCGGTGCGCGCACCGCCGCCCACCACGGGCACGGTGCCGTGGCCCGCCTCGCGCAGATCGTCGGCGAGAGTGTCCGCGACCCTGCGCTCCGGTGCCGTGTCGGCCACCAGCCGTACAGAGCTGGCGTACCGGTAACTCCCCTGCTCCGGAGTCCAGTTCGCGAGGGCCGGCACGGTGACCGGAGTCGCCGCCGCTGCTGCCCCCTCCGGCTGCGCGGACGCCGGGACCGGTGCGGCCAGCAGAAGGGCCACCAGCGCGCCCAGGAGCCGACGTCTTGGATACGTACTCATCTGGAAGCTCCCATTCATCGGAGGTGTGATGATTGAGCGCACCTCAGGGAGTGTCAATGGGGTCTCGCACCAGGGAAGTTCGGCCAGTGATCGGATGACCAGCGACTCTGCGAGCGGAAGTGGATGCCCCGGCACACAAAAAGTCCAAGAGGCCCGGCGTGAATGTCCAAGCACGACGACACTCGACGCTCTGCGTACTCACGAGTAGCCTCATCGCCTCACGCGTAGCACCATGTGTCGTATCCACTCCGAGGAGCCCCCGTGACCAGCTGGGTCGGCCGTACCGCCATCGAGATCGCCGCCGCCGTACGCGAGAAGCGCGTCACCCCGCGTGAAGTCGTGGCCGAACATCTCGCGCGCATCGAGCTGCTGGACGTCCGCGTCGGAGCGTTCCGCCGGCTGCGGGCTCACGAGGCGCTGGCCGAGGCCGACGAGGTGGCGGCCCGCGCCGATCTGGCCGACCTCCGGCTCGCGGGCGTCCCCGTGGCGGTCAAGGACAACCTGGGCGTGCACGGCGAGTCGACCCGGCACGGATCCACCGCGACGCCCGACACCCCCGCCGACCACGACCACATCACCGTGGCCCGGTTGCGCGCGGCGGGCGCGATCGTCATCGGTGTCACCAATGTGCCGGAACTGTGTGTCTGGGGCACCTCGGAGGGCGCGCTCGGCACCGCACGCAACCCGTGGGACACCACCCGAACGGCGGGCGGCTCCTCAGGCGGCAGCGCGGCCGCCGTGGGCGCCGGGATGGTGCCGATCGCGCTGGGCAACGACGGTATGGGTTCGCTGCGCATCCCCGCCGCCAACTGCGGTGTCGTCACCATCAAGCCAGGCTTCGGGGTCGTCCCGGCGGGCATCGGCAACGGCGACTGGTTCGGCATGTCCGAGAACGGCCCCCTGGCGACGACGGTGGCGGACGCCCGCCTGATGCTGTCGGTCCTCGCGGACACGGAGTTCGTACGCTCGGAGGCGCACGCCGGCCGCAGGGTCGCCGTCTCCGTCCGCAGCCCCATCGCCGGCGTCACCGTCAGCAGGCCGTACACGTCGGCCGCGCGCGAGGCCGCCGCGCTGCTGGACGGCGCCGGTCACCAGGTGCGGCCCGCCGACCCGCCGTATCCGCTGTCGATCGGCGTGACCTCGTTCACGCACTGGACGGCGGGCACGGCCCGGGACGCGGAAGGGCTGGACCGGACCGAGCTGGCCCGGCGCACCCGGGTCCACGCGGCCGTCGGGCGCCGGTTCGTCGGGTATGTCGAGCGGGGACAGCACAAGCAGCGACTGCGCCGGCGCCTGGAGCCGTTCTTCGCCGAGCACGACGTCCTGCTCACCCCGGCGCTCGCCCGGCGTTCGCCGACCGCCGCTGCCTGGCACGAGCGGGGCTGGCTGCGCAACGTCCTCGCCAACACGAACTACTCGCCGATGACACCCCCGTGGAACCTGACGGGCTGGCCGGCGATGTCCGTGCCCTTCGGCACGCTGCCGTCGGGCGCGCCCTGCGCCGTACAGCTGGTGGGGCGGCCGGGCTCGGAGGCCGTACTCCTCGATGTGGCCCAGCAGTTGGAGGAACTGCACCCGTGGCAGCGGACGGCTCCGCTCGCCTGAGGGTTCCGTTGGAAGAGCGGTGCTGAATCTGCGGGCCGGTGGGGGCTGGTCGCGCCCCGCGGCGGAGCCGCAGATCGATACAGCCCCGCGCCCCTTTCAGGGCGCGGTCGCGCGCCCGGCCGGGTCAGTCGCCGAAGGACTTGTGCATGATGTGCAGGCCCACCCGGCCGTGCCGGGGATGGTCGAACGCGTCCGGCACCGTGCCCAGGATCGTGAAGCCGAGCGAGGTCCACAGTTTGACCGCCGGGTTGGTCTCGACGACGGCGTTGAAGACCATGCCCCGATAGCCGTGGGCCTCTGCCTCGCTCAGGACGTGTTCGGCGAGGGCGCGGCCGATGCCCCGGCCGCCGCAGTCGGGGTCGACCATGAAGCCGGCGTTGGCGATACGGGCGGCGGGGCCGCCGTAGTTGGGGGTGAGGTAGGCGGAGCCGACAACAGCTCCGTCGGTGTCCTCGGCGACGTACACACGCTTGGCCGGGCTCATCCACAGGGCACGGGCCGCTTCCTCGGAGGTGTCCGGGTCCCAGGTGTAGGTGTCGGCGGCGGCGACGATGCGGTGCCAGAACGGCCAGATCCGCGGCCAGTCACCAGCCGCGGATTCCCTGATCATCAGCATGAGCGCGAGTCTGTCACGCCCATGCCGACGGCGATCTCGATGGGTCCCGTGGGGGCGTCAGTCGACGCTGGGCAGGATGTGCGGCTCGGCCAGGTCGTCCTCGTAGCCCGCCAGGCGGATCGGGGCCGACCTGGCCCAGACCTCGAGGCTGCCGAGCTGGTCGCTCCGGTCGACTGGGCCCGCCGTGCGTTCTGCAGGGCCTTCTTCGAGATTCGTCTTCTCCGGTGTCACCGCGCACTCCTTATGTGTCGGGTCACCCTCGGGACCTTCAGGACCAGTCTGTCGCCGGTCGCCTGACGTCCACTCGGGTGTGAGTCAAGAGCAGTAGGACGCGGTGGCGCCGGTGACGGACCGTGGGTGTGGGTGGAACCCAGTCGTGCTGCCCGTCGACCCCAGTATTAACCAAATGAGCGGGTGTCCGCTCGATGGGGTGAAAACAAGCGGTAAAGATCTCACGTCGCTCAGTGTTCATTCAGCCATAATCTGCGGTTGTTTGTTACCTGGAGCGCGGTTTGCGTATCACCCGTACGGCCCAGGGACTGTTGGCTGACGACCCGTCATGAGACGGTACGCGGATGATGGCGCCGTACGGACTCGACGGCAGGGTCGCCCTGGTCACCGGGGGCACCCGGGGGATCGGGCTGGCCGTCGCCGGGGCGCTGGTGCGGGCCGGGGCCCGGGTGTGCGTGACGGCCCGCGATCCGGACGGGGTGGCCCAGGCCGCCGAGGCGCTCGGCGGGGTCGGCCTTGCGGGCAGCGTCGCCGATCCGGCGCACCTGCGGGTGTTGACCGAGTTCACACTCGACGCGTTCGGACGCATCGACATCCTTGTGAACAACGCGGCCACGAACCTCCCCTACGGCCCGCTCATGGACGCCGACCCGGACGCGTGGCGTGACGCGTTCACGGTGAACGTCGAGGCTGCGCTGCGGCTGACGCAGTGCGTGTGGCGGGCGTGGATGCGCGAGCACGGCGGGACCGTGGTCAACATCTGCACGGAGGGCGCCACCCATGTCGGTCCGAACGTCGGCGCGTACGGCACCAGCAAGGCGGCGCTGCTGCACCTCACGCAGCAACTCGCGGGCGAGCTGGCCCCAGGGGTGCGGGTCAACTCGGTCTCCCCTGGCCTCGTCCGCACGGAGATGGCCCGCTTCGTCTGGGAGCACGGCGAGGACGCCGTCGCCGCCGGGCTCCCTCTCGGCCGGATCGGCGAACCCGAGGACGTCGCCCGAGCGGTGCTGTGGCTGGCCTCGGACGCCGCAGAGTGGATCACCGGGGCAGACCTACTGGTGGACGGGGGAACACGAGTACGCCCAGCACACACGACAGCGGCGTACACGGTTCATGAACACTTACGGCGACACGAACCCACCTAAGGGGCGCGGGGAACTGCGCCACCAGCCCCCACCGCCCCGCAGGCGCACCACCCACACCCGCTACCACTTACCAGGCGCGTAGTCCTTCATAAAGACCCCGTACAGATCCTCCCCTGCCTCGCCGCGCACGACCGGGTCGTACACACGCGCCGCACCGTCGACGAGGTCGAGGGGTGCGTGGAACCCCTCGTCGGCCAGGCGCAGTTTGTCGTGGTGCGGGCGCTCGTCGGTGATCCAGCCGGTGTCGACGGAGGTCATCAGGATGCCGTCGGTCTCGAACATCTCCTGGGCGCTGGTCCGCGTCACCATGTTCATGGCGGCCTTCGCGGCGTTCGTGTTCGGGTGGCCCGCACCCTTGTAGCCGCGGCCGAACACGCCCTCCATCGCCGAGACGTTGACGACGTAGGCACGCTTGCTCACCGCCGCGCGCGCGGCCTCGGCCATCACCGACCGCAGGTTGCTGATCAGGATGAACGGCGCCGTGTAGTTGCACAGCTGCGTCTCCAGGAGCTCCACCGGGGAGATCTGGTCGATGCTCTGCACCCAGGTGTTGCTGTCGACGACGTCGGGGAGCAGACCGCCCGCGTCGATGGCGGAGCCGTCGCGGTGCCGGGCCACGCTGGCGTTGCCGGCGACCAGGGCGAGGTCGGCGACCTTCTGGGCGTCGAGGCCGCTGATGCCGACGGGCAGCGCGGCCAGTCCGTCGACCGCGCCGGAGTTGAAGGCGCCGATGACGTGGTGGGCGGGCAGTTCACCGGCCGGCAGCGGGGCGCTCTCGCCCTCGACCAGCGCGGCGTACGCGGAGGGCAGCCGGCGTACCGTCTGGGTCGCGTTGTTGATCAGGATGTCGAGAGGGCCCTGCTCGACGATCCGGTCGGTCAGGGCCACGACCTGGGCCGGGTCGCGCAGGTCGGTGCCGACGATCTCCAGGCGGTGGATCCAGTCCGCCGAGTCGTCCATGGCCTTGAAGCGGCGGATCGCGTCCTTCGGGAACCGTGTGGTGATCGTGGTGTGCGCGCCGTCGCGCAGCAGCCGCAGCGCGATGTACATGCCGATCTTGGCCCGGCCGCCGGTGAGCAGCGCGCGCTTGCCGGTGAGGTCGGTGCGGGCGTCGCGGCGGGAGCGGTTCAGGGCGGCGCAGTTCTGGCAGAGCTGGTGGTAGAAGTAGTCGACCTCGACGTACCGGGTCTTGCAGGTGTAGCAGGAGCGCGGGCGCTGGAGTATCCCCGCGATCTGCCCCTCCTCGGTCACCGACGACGGCAGGATGCCCTCGGTCTCGTCGTCGATGCGCTGGGCGGAGCCGGTCGCCGTGGACTCCGTGACCGCCTTGTCGTGGGCGGTCTTGGCGGCCCGGCGCTCCTGCCGGCGGCGCTGCTTGACCATCCGGTAGACACCGGCGGTGGCGCGGCGCACGGCGATGGCGTCGGGGTGGTCGACGTCCAGCTTGTCGAGCTCTTCGAGCACACCGAGGCAGACGGCCATCCGCTCGGGGTCGATGCCGGGGCCGTAGGACGCGTCGCCCACCCCGTCGGACATGTCGTCCATGGCCGTCGGGCCGTCCTCTGTCACCGTCATCGCGCTGCCGTTCCCTGGGTCACCCGCGCGGCGCTCCGACCGCGCTCGCTCTCGAACAGGCGATTTTACGGAGCACCGGGCGAAGTAACCAAACCCGTGACGATCGTGAGGTTGCTCACGGGGCGCAGGCGGTGACCAGGGCCGCCACTTCCTCGGACACCGCGGCGGCGAACCGGTCCAGGTCCGGGACGGCCGCCGCGTCCGCGACGAGCCCGAAGTGGACCTGCCCCCGGTATGTCGACATGGCGACCGCCAGCGACTGCCCGTGGGCGAGCGGGGCGAAGGGGTAGACCTCGGCGAGCGGGTTGCCGCCGAGCCGCAGGCCGAGGCTGGGCAGCGGCACGCTGGTGACGAGGATGTCGAACCAGAGCCGGGCGGCCTGCTTGACGAGCGGTCCGCCGAGCCGGTGCCCGAGCGGCGGCACATGGTCGGCGAGCAGCGCGACCGCCCCCGCGCCCCGCCCGGGCCCCGCGTCCTTGTTGCGGTCCATGGCCGTACGGACCAGGTCGAGGCGCCTGAGCGGGTCCGGATCGTCGACGGGCAGCCGCATCAGGTACCCGGAGAGCCGGTTGCCCTGCGGGTGCGCGGTGCGCGGACGCCGTTTGGAGACGGGGATCAGGGCGCGCGGGGCGACTCCCTCGCTGCCGTCGCCGCGCTCGTCGAGCCAGCGCCGCAGGGCCCCCGCGACGACGGCGATGAGTACGTCGTTCACGGTGCCGCCGACCGTCTTGCGGACCCGGTGGACGTCGTCGAGGTCGATGAGGACACCGGCGGTGCGGCGGGTGCCGGTCGGCTCGGCGACGAGCGCGGGCGACGAGCGCGTGTTCAGGTTGCCCAGGCCCGAGCGGGCGACGGAGGCGCCGATGTCCAGGGCGCGGCCCACGTCGGAGAAGGCACCGCGCACCAGCCCGGGCACCTTGCGCACGTCGGGGAAGAAGCTCCCGGCCGGCTGCTCGGGACGGGGGCGGGGCTTGGGCAGGTCGAGGGGGTCCATGACCCCGGCGGCGAGCGTCAGTGCCCGCAGGCCGTCGGCCAGGGCGTGGTGGAACTTGAAGAGCACGGCGAAGGAGGTGCCGTCCTCGCCGGGCAGCACGTGCGCCTCCCAGAGCGGCCGGTCGCGCTCCAGCGGGCGTTCCATGAGCCGTCCGGCGACGGTGTGGAAGTCGGCGGTCGGGGCGTGCAGCCGGACGTGGTCGAGCGGGTCGAAGTCCGGGACGCTCTCGCGGGTGGCACCTCCGAAGGCCAGCGGGAGCAGGGGCTGCCACATGTCCCGGATGCGCATGCGCAGTCCGGGTACGGCGGCGGCGCGGGCGGCGAGCAGATCGGCCGCGTGGGCTCCGGCGGTGGGCGAGTGGGCGGAGAAGACACCGAGTGCGCCCAGGTGCATGGGGTGCAGGTCGGACTCGATGTTCCAGAACGCCAGGTCGAGGGGGGCGAGCAGGTCCGAGGTCTCAGAGGTCAAGGGATCGCTCTCGCGTCGACGACGGGTGAGTCAGCAGTCAATCGCCTACGGGCGATTACGGTCAAGTACGATCAAGCTACGCACAGTTAACAACGGATTAAGTCCCGCCACCCTTGCAAGCGGCGGGACTTGTGTGCCGAATGGGGGGCGCTTCAGAACGTGCGTCGCGTCACCTCAGGGCGGGCGGCGCCGCATCCGTGCCCGTCCCCCACTCCGACGGCTGCCCACCGACCGTGAAGTCGAGCGAGCGGGCACCCCGCAGCGTCCCGCTGGTCACATACGTACGGCCGTAGGACACGCCGTCCACGCTCACCGACTGGACGTAGCGCCGACTGTCCGACGTACCCGGTGCGGTCACCGTCAGGGTGCCGAGCGGGTAGTAGCGGCGGTCGAGGGTGAGGTCGACCCGGTCGAAGAGCGGGGTGGACAGGCCCCAGGTGTCGTAGCCGGGCTGGACCGGGAAGATCCCGATCGCCGACAGGACGTGCCAGGCGGACATGGTGCCCATGTCGTCGTTGCCGGTCATGCCGGTCGGGCCGTCCGTGTAGAGGGTCAGCGCGGTGTGCACCACCTCGGTCGTCTTCCAGGGCTGTCCGGTGGAGAGGTAGGTGTACGGGGCGGTGAGGTCGACCTCGTTCTGCGGGTTGTACTTGTACGCGTTGTAGTAGGCGTACGGGCCGTTCACCCACACCTCGCGGGCCGCCTTGGCCGGGTCCTCCATCATCTGCTCGTACGCGAAGAAGGCGTCGAGCCGGTCGTTGGCCGCCTGCCGGCCGCCGAGCAGGTCCACCAGGCCCGGCAGGTCCTGCGGAACCAGCCACTGGTACTGCCAGGCCGTGCCCTCGTGGAACCCCTCGCCCTTGGCCGGATCCGGGTCGCCCGCGAAGGCCCCCGAGGCGTCCCGGGGTCGGAAGAAACCGGTCGAGGGGTCGAAGGCGTTTCGGTAGTTCTGCGATCTGGCCGAGTAACGGGCGGCGTCGGCCTCGTGGCCCAGCTCGCGTGCCATCTGGGCCAGCATCGCGTCGGACAGGGCGTATTCGAGGGTGACGGACGCGCCCCAGTGGTAGTCCGAGTCGCCGAGCTTCGTCCGCGGGCGGCCCTTGAGGTAGGGCGCGAAACCGTCCGCGATGTACTCCCGGTTCGCCTCGCGCCCCAGCATGGGCAGGGCGGCGGGCGGCACGCCGTCGGCGTTCTTCCGCAGGGCGCGGTACGTCCGCTCCTCGTGGCCGTGCAGCAGCCCCTGCTGGTAGGCGTGGGTGAGGAACGGGGTGACCGGGTCGCCGGTCATGATGTTCGTCTCGACCGTGCCGTAGCCCCACTTGGGCAGCCAGCCGCCCTCCTCGTCGATCTTCAGCACCGAGAGCGCCATGTCACGGGCCTCCCGGGGCGCGAGCAGCGACAGGAGCTGCGCCTGGGTGCGGTAGGTGTCCCAGAGGGACCAGTTCTGGTAGTACGTGAAGTCCCGCGCGCGGTGGATCTTCAGGTCCCAGCCGGTGTAGCGGCCGTCGGCGTCGCTGCCGATGTTGGGGGCGAGGAAGGTCCGGTAGAGGGACGAGTAGAAGGTCCGGCGGAGCGTGTCCGAGCCGCCGGTCACGCCCACGTCGTCGAGGCGCGCCTGCCAGGCGTCCCCGGCCGCCTCCCGTACTTCGTCGAATCGCCGTCCGCCCTCGGCGCTCAGGTTGCCTGCCGCGCCGGCCGCGTCGACGTACGACAGGGCGGTGGTCGCCTCGACGGTGCGGTCCCCGTCCGTCGTGTCGAAGCGGACGTACGCGCCGTCGCCCCCGGTCCGGGACCCGCCGGTGACCGTGGCGCCGTCCCAGGTGCCGTACGTGGTGAAGGGCCGGTCGAAACGGGTGACCGTGTGGACGGTGTACGGCTTCGTGCCCCGGCAGAAACCTGAGCCGGTGATCGTCGTGCGGACGGTGCGGTCGTCGAGGATCTCGACACGGCTCGCCACCTTCGTGTGCAGCGACTGGCCCGCGTTGAGCAGCACGTTGGCCTTGGTGGTCGCCGGGAAGGTGTAGCGCTGCACGCCGGTGCGCGCGGTCGCCGTCAGCTCGGCGTCGATGCCCGTGTCCAGGCCCACCTTGTAGTAGCCGGGGCTGGCCCGCTCGTTGTCGTGGCCGAACTCGGCGGCGTAGGACGCGTAGTCGGTGCTCGTGATGTCGCCGGTCGTGGGCAGCACCGGCAGGTCGCCCCCGATCCGGCAGCCGACGCCGGAGAGGTGGACGAGGGAGAAGCCGCGGATGCGGGTCTGGGAGTAGCGGTAACCGGTCTTGTGCCCCGTGTCGGGCGAGAGCTGGACCATGCCGAAGGGCACGGCCGCGCCGGGGAAGGTGTTGCCCTCGTTCTCCGTGCCGATGAACGGGTTGACCAGGTCGGTGAGCCGCTCGGCACGGGCCTGGGCGGCCGGGGCGGCGAGCGCGCCGGCCAGCAGGGCGGCGGCCGTCACCGCTCCCGCGGTGCGCAGCGTCCATCTCAAGGGGAAGACCTCCGTCGGTTCGGGCAGATGTCGGGGCGGCCCACGGCCGGGGGTCTTGGGGGATCCCCCGGAAAAATGCAGTACCCGGGGGCCGTGTCCGGGATCTGTTCCTCGTGAGGCGCCCGGATCCCCGTCCGGCCCGGCACGGTCACCTCGCGGCCGTACCGCAACAGCCCGTTCGGCTCACAAGCCGGAGCCCCGGACACGCCGACGGCCCCGGTGAGCACGGGCTCACCGGAGCCGTCGACGTGTGCGTTCCTGGTGTCTACGAGACGTGCTGGCCCTTCCCGAGGCCGATCACGCCGCCCTTGGAAACGGTGTACAGGTCGGCGTCCCGCTCCGGGTTGACGCCGATCGTCGCGCCCGGCGGGACCTCGACGTTCTTGTCCAGAACGGCCCCGCGCACGATCGCCCCCCGCCCGATGCGCACGTTGTCGTGCAGGATCGACCCCTGGACCACGGCCCCCGGGTCGACACGCACCCCGGGCGAGAGCACCGAGCGCGTGACCTGACCCCGGATCAGACAGCCCGCGCTGATGATCGACTCGCTGGCGATGCCGCCGGCGTTGAAACGGGCCGGCGACAACTGGCCGGAGTGGGTGTAGACGGGCCAGCTGCGGTTGTAGAGGTTGAAGGCGGGGCGCTCGGCGATCAGGTCCATGTGGGCGTCGTAGTACGCGTCGAGCGTGCCGACGTCCCGCCAGTAGCCCTGGTCGCGTGTCGTCTCACCGGGCACGTGGTTCTCGCTGAAGTCGTACAGCTGGGCCTCGCCCCGGTCCGTGAGCGCAGGCAGTATCGAACCGCCCATGTCGTGCACGGAGTCGCCGTCCTCGGCGTCCCGCTGGAGCGCCTCGATAAGGGCCTTGGTGGTGAAGACGTAGTTGCCCATCGAGGCGAAGACACTCCCGGGGTCGTCGGGCAGACCGGGCGGGTCGGCGGGCTTCTCCAGGAAGCCCTGCACGCTCTGGCCGTCCGAGCCGGGGCTGATCACGCCGAAGGACGACGACTCGGCGCGCGGCACCCGTATACCCGCGACCGTGACCCCGGCGCCGCTGTCGATGTGCTGGTTGACCATCTGCCGGGGGTCCATGCGGTAGACGTGGTCGGCGCCGAACACCGCGACGTAGTCGGGCTGTTCGTCGTGCACGAGGTTGAGGGACTGGAGGATGGCGTCCGCGCTGCCCAGGTACCAGCGCGGCCCGAGGCGCTGCTGGGCGGGGACCGGGGTGACGTAGTTGCCGAGCAGACTGGACATCCGCCAGGTGGTGGTGATGTGCCGGTCCAGCGAGTGCGACTTGTACTGCGTGAGCACGCAGATGCGCATGATGTCACCGTTGACGAGGTTGGACAGGACGAAGTCGACCAGGCGATACGTTCCGCCAAAGGTGACCGCCGGTTTCGCACGGTCCGCGGTCAGGGGCATCAGGCGTTTGCCCTCCCCGCCCGCCAGTACGATCCCGAGCACAGAAGGCCCACCACGACGCATCGCCGCTCCCCTCACCGTGGTTGTGCACGATGCTTGCCCGTACGCCGGTCGGGCTAAGCCTGTTGAGCCTGTTTGACGATCTCCTCGTACAGCCGGACGGTGCGTCGGGCCACCGTGTCCCAGCCGAACTCCCCCACCGCGCGCTCCCGTCCGGCGTCGCCCATCCGCCGCGCGCCCTCCGGATCACCGAGCACGGAGTCCAGGGCCCGCGCGAGGCCCGCCTCGAAGACCCCCGGGTCCTCGTCCAGGGAGACGAGTACACCCGTCTTGCCGTCCTCGACGACCTCTGGAATGCCCCCGACACGCGAGGCCACCACGGGAGTTCCGCAGGCCATCGCCTCCAGGTTGACGATGCCCAGGGGCTCGTACACCGAGGGGCAGGCGAACACGGCGGCGTGCGTGAGGAGTTGGATGACGTCCGGGCGCGGCAGCATCTGCGGGATCCAGAACACTCCCTCGCGTACGGCGCTCAGCTCCTGGAAGAGTTCGCGGAACTCCCGGTCGATCTCCGGGGTGTCCGGGGCGCCCGCGCAC
This sequence comes from Streptomyces sp. NPDC020898, assembly GCF_044333925.1. Lineage (NCBI taxonomy): Bacteria > Bacillati > Actinomycetota > Actinomycetes > Kitasatosporales > Streptomycetaceae > Streptomyces > Streptomyces sp. NPDC020898. Next base: position 274,940 of record NZ_JBIRRV010000006.1, on the reverse strand, counting down.
AGCACGACCTGGGCCGCCGGGTCGATGTCCCGTACCGCGCGCAGCAGATGGGGGACGCCCTTCTGGCGGGTGATGCGGCCGACGAACAGGACGTACGGGCGGTCGGGGTCGACGCCGATCCGGGTCAGGGCGTCGGTTCCGTGGTCGGGGCGGTAGAGGGTGGTGTCGATGCCGTTGTGGACGACGTGGACGGTGGCCGGGTCGAGGGCCGGGTAGCAGGCGAGGATGTCCTCGCGCATGGCCCCGGACACGGCGATCACGGCGTCGGCCGCCTCGATGGCGGTGCGCTCGGCCCAGCTCGACAGGGCGTAGCCGCCGCCGAGTTGCTCGGCCTTCCAGGGGCGCAGGGGCTCCAGGGAGTGCGCGGTCATCACATGCGGGATGCCGTACAGGAGCTTGGCGAAGTGGCCCGCCAGATTGGCGTACCAGGTGTGGGAGTGGACGAGTTCGCGGCCTTCGAGGGCGGCGGCGATGGAGAGGTCCGTGGAGAAGGTGCGCAGGGCGTCGTTGGCGGTGTCCAGCGCCGGCCAGGACCGGTGGCGGATGACGCCGACTCCACGGCCCTCGCCCCAGCAGTGCACCTCCAGGTCGGTGAGGGCGCCCAACTCCCGGGCTAGGAACTCGACATGGACACCCGCGCCGCCGTACACGTCCGGCGGGTACTCCCGGCTCAGCAGGCCCACTCGCACCCAAAACCCCCTGTCTCAGCAGCTGGTTCCCACATGGTCACCCAGATGCGGCCCCCGGGGAAGACCGCGGGTCCCTCATGAAACAGCAGTCGCCGCAGACCCCGCCGCCCGGCACCCGGTAGTAGAGGCAGCAGCTGCGGCGCCGGAAGGCGGTGCCGGTGAGGGTGCCGGTCGGGGCGAGGCGGGGGTGGGTGAACAGTTCGGCGGCGAGGGCATGGGCGCGGACACCGGCGTCCGTGCCCGCCCCTCGCGCCCAGCGGTCCACCTCGCGGGCTGCCCCGGCGAGCGCGGAGCCCGCGTTGCCCCACAGCAGGCCCTCGGCGACGCCGTACCGGGCGTGCAGGACGGCCGTGAGGGGCTCCAGATGCCCCCGTACGACGATGTCCGCGACCGTCGCCGCGTCCGCCGGTCGGGGGCGTACCTCCGCCAGCCACAGGTCGTCAGGGGCGCTCGCGGCGGCGTCCCAGTGGAGGAGGAGCGGGTCGAGGTCGGGGACGCTGCCGTAGCGGACGGCGCAGCCCAGCGTGATGGACCACAGCCGGGCCGCGAGCGCCTGCTGGGCGATCGACGCGGAAACCCGCAGCTCAGGAGCCTGGAGACGCTCCGTAATCATGCGGACGCGCAAAGTTACGGAATCCTCATAAACATCCTCGCCGCGATGCGCGTAGGTCTGCGCGAGTGGCGGCGGCGGGTCGGCAGGTGCTCCGGCCGTGCGTAGTACGAAGAAGCCGCCGAGCGGGCGAAGCGCCGCGAGATCAGGGTCGAGGTCCACGAGGGGCAGTAGTACCAGGTCGGTCAGTGGCTGTGCGCAGCTGCCGCACCCCCGCGTCACCCACCCTGGGGAGGACGTGGGGCCCGGCGTACTCCATCGGCAGTAGGACCCAATGACTGCTCAGGTACGACGACGTGGCGCTCGCGAAGGGGGATCGTAGTGACTATGGAAGCCGACCGTTCGCCGCGCCGGGCCCCCCGCCCCCGTCGCACGCAGAGGAGTTGCTCATGAGCGCCCTCGCGTTGTCCATTCTCCTCTCGCTCGTCTCCGCCGTCGCCTACGCCGGCGGGGCGATCGTGCAGGAGCGTGTCGCGGTTTCCGAGCCCGGTCAGTCCTACGCGCCGATGCGCCGCCCGATCTGGTGGGCGGCCGTCGCGCTGAACGGTTTCGGTGGAGTACTGCACGTCGTGGCGCTGGCCTACGGCCCGCTGAGCGTCGTCCAGCCGATGGGCGCGCTGACGATCGTGTTCGCGCTGCCGATGGCGGCCCTGTTCGTGCGCCGCAAGGCCGGGGCGACCGCCTGGCGGGGCGCGATCATGGCGACGCTCGGACTCGCGGGCCTGCTCTCCCTGGTCGGTACGGCCGACGTCCAGTCCCTGGGCACCGCCCAGCGGGTGTTCCTGGCCGTGGTCACCGGCTCCGCGGTGGTGACGCTGATGGTGACGGCCCGCGCGGTGCACCGGCATCCGGCGGTGCGCAGCACGCTGCTGGCGATCGCGTCCGGTATCGCCTTCGGTATGTCCTCGGTGTTCACGAAGGTGGTCGCGGTGGACTGGTCCGGCGGCGTCACGGCCGCGGATGTGCCCACGCTGGCCCTGATCGGCGTGCTCGGTGTGTCCGGTCTGCTGCTCTCCCAGGCCGCCTACCGCGGCGGCGGCCTCGCCGCGCCGCTTGCGACGCTGACGGTCGTGAACCCGGTGGTGGCGGCGGCGGTCGGCATCACGATGTTCGGCGAGACCTTCCGGTACGGCACCACGGGCACCATCCTCGCGCTGAGCTGCGGTGTGGTCGCGGCGGGCGGCCTGATCCTGCTCACGACGGAGCGGCTGGAGCACACCACACGCACCGATGTGATGCCGTCCGCCTTTCCTGCCCCTGCTTCCCCTGTTCCGGCGCCCGCAGCGACGGAACAGGCCGTGGACGGGACCGAGGAAACCGCGGCGGTGAGCGAGGAGTTCCCCCTGCCCACCCCGGTCGACGCGCTCACGGCAGGTCTCGCGGCGCTCGCGGGCCTTCCCCCGCAGCCGGGGCCCACTGTCCGCGAGGACGACTTCGCGCCGGCCGCGGCCTCGGTGCCGGCGCCGCACGACCCGTACGAGACCGAGAACAGGCCGCCCGTCACACCCCGCGACGACCGGCCGTCCGCTCTCCACGGCGCCTTCTACGGCATCCCGTACATGCCGGTTCCGTACCCCGTTCTCGACCGGCACCGCATGCGCGTCAAATCCTGACCCCGCCGGCCCTGAGATAGGCCACCGGGTCGACGTCGGTGCCGAAGCCGGCCCCCGTCCGCACCTCGAAGTGCAGATGCGGGCCCGAGCTGTTGCCCGTCGACCCGGAGCGCCCGATGCGCTGCCCGCCCGACACGGACTGCCCGGCCTTCACGGAGATCGCCGACAGGTGCGCGTACTGCGAGTGGCGCCCGTCCGCGTGCCGGATCACCACCTGGTAGCCGAACGAGCCGCCCCAGCCCGCGTCGACGACCTCGCCCGCCCCGATCGCCCGCACGGACGTACCGGTGGGCACCGGGAAGTCGACACCGGTGTGGTAGCCCTTCGACCAGGAGGAACCCGCTTTGTGGTACGGCGTCCCGGTCGCGCTGCTCACGGGCGCGGTGAGGGTGGTGGTCGTGCTGCTGGGGGCCTTGGTGGCGGCCTTCTCGACGGTGCGTGAAGGGGCCTTCTCCGCCTTCTCCGTCCGGGACTTGCGCGCCGGCTCGGCGGTGGCGGGAGCGTCGGGGGCGGTCTTCGTACGGAGGTTCAGCCGCTGGCCGGGGACGATCAGGTCCGGATCGGTGCCGACCGTCGTGCGGTTGGCGGCGTACAGACGCTGCCAGCCGCCCTGGACGTCACGGTCGTCGGCGATGCCGGAGAGGGTGTCGCCGTGCACGACGGTGTACATCTGGGTGGTGCCGGCCTGGGACTGGGGTGTGGTCTGCGGCTTCACGTCACGGACGGTCCGCTGGGACTTGGGGGCGGTGTCGGCCCTGACATCGGGCTTGATGTCGGGGGTGTCACCGCCCCTGGTGAGACCGGCGCGGACCGAGCAGACGGGCCACGCACCGGGACCCTGCCCCTTGAGCACCTTCTCGGCCACGGCTATCTGCTGGTCCTTGGTGGCCAGATCGGCGCGCTGCGCGTAGACCGTGCCGCCGTACGCCTCCCAGGTGGACTGGCTGAACTGCAGCCCGCCGTAATACCCGTTGCCGGTGTTGATGTTCCAGTCGTTGGTGGATTCGCAGGCGGCGACCTTGTTCCAGGTGTCCAGGTCCGCGGCGTCCGCGGTGGTGGCCAGGGCGAACGGGAGCGCGATACCCGCGCCACCTGCGGTGACGCTGAGCGAAGCTCTGTTGATCCGGTTCGGCTGGTACCGGCGATGCTTGCCGCGTACGGCCATGGAAGAGCCCCCCTCACCTATGCCACGAGCCGCAAAAGTAAGCGCTGCGAACAGGCCATGACAAGACGGCAAATCAGCCGCTGTGTATCCGAAGTGGCCAGGAATACCGGACGGTTGCGCGATTGCTGAGGCAGGTGGGGGTTCTGGTGCGTATCTGCGTACGCAGGAACGGCACGCCCGGACGTCAACCGGTGTACCAGCAAGTCAGGACGGCCCGAGGGACAATACTGACGAGCACAAACGGCACCACCGATTCCAGGACCTGCCGGCACCACCGTTTTCCAGCACCCAATAGGAGCCATCCGCATGAGCAACTCAGCCCAGATCGGCGTCACGGGACTCGCGGTGATGGGCCGCAATCTCGCCCGCAACTTCGCGCGCAACGGCTACACGGTCGCGCTGCACAACCGGACGGCGGCGCGCACGCACGCTCTGGTCGAGGAGTTCGGCACCGAAGGCGACTTCGTCGCGGCCGACACCGCCAAGGAGTTCGTGGCCGCGCTGGAACGGCCGCGCCGCCTGGTCATCATGGTGAAGGCCGGTGAGCCCACCGACGCCGTGATCCAGGAGTTCGCCCCGCTCCTGGAGCCCGGCGACATGATCATCGACGGCGGCAACGCGCACTTCGCGGACACCCGGCGCCGGGAGCGCGACCTGCGCGAGCAGGGCATCCACTTCGTCGGGATGGGCGTCTCGGGCGGCGAGGAGGGCGCGCTGCTCGGCCCGAGCATCATGCCGGGCGGCCCTGTCGAGTCGTACGACTCGCTCGGTCCGATGCTGGAGAAGATCTCCGCGAAGGCGGCGGACGGTTCCCCCTGCGTGTCGCACGTGGGTCCGGACGGCGCCGGGCACTTCGTGAAGATGGTCCACAACGGCATCGAGTACGCCGACATGCAGCTGATCGGTGAGGCGTACCAGCTGCTGCGCGATGTCGCCGGGTACTCCCCCGCACAGATCGCCCACATCTTCCGCACCTGGAACACGGGCCGCCTCGACTCCTACCTGATCGAGATCACCGCCGAGGTGCTGTCGCACGTGGACGCGGCGACGGGCAAGCCGTTCGTGGACGTGGTGGTGGACCAGGCCGAGCAGAAGGGCACCGGCCGCTGGACCGTCCAGATCGCCCTCGACCTGGGCGTGCCGGTGTCGGGCATCGCCGAGGCGGTCTTCGCCCGCTCGCTGTCCGGCCACGCGGCGCTGCGCGAGGCCTCGCGCGGGCTGGCCGGCCCGACGGCGACCCCGCTGAGCGAGACGGAGGCGGCGGCCTTCGCCGACCGCGTCGAGCAGGCGCTGTACGCGTCGAAGATCGTGTCGTACACCCAGGGCTTCCACGAGATCTCGGCTGCCCGTGAGGAGTACGACTGGGACATCGACCTCGGCGCCGTCTCCGCCCTCTGGCGCGGCGGCTGCATCATCCGCGCGGCCTTCCTGGACCGCATCCGCGCCGCGTACGACACGCGGGCCGACCTGCCGAGCCTGCTGTCCGACGACACGTTCGCGCAGGAGATCGCGGCGGCGCAGGACGACTGGCGCGAGGTGCTGGTCGCGGCGACCCGCCAGGGTGTCCCGACGCCGGGCTTCGCCGCCGCCCTCGCGTACTACGACGCGCTGCGTGCGGAGCGGTTGCCTGCGGCGCTTACTCAGGGGCAGCGGGACTTCTTCGGTGCGCACACGTACCGGCGTACGGACCGGGAGGGGTCGTTCCACACGCTGTGGGGCGGGGACCGGTCCGAGGTGACGGGCTGAGGGTCTCTCTGGGGGTTGGCGGTTCTTTGGCCGCGGCCCGGTGGGGGCTTGTCGCGCAGTTCCCCGCGCCCCTGAAGGGCGCGGTTGCGCACCCGGCGTGAATTGGTGGGCGGTCGGGTTCCCGGCCGCCCATCTGGCGTTCAGGACAGGGGTGGGCCCGGTTCGGGGGCCGGGGTCGGTTCGGGGCCCGGGGGCTGCGGTACGGGGTCGGGGGGCGGAGGGGGTGGGCCCGGTACCGGGCCGGGCGTCGGCTCCGGGTCGGGGCCCGGCGGAGTCGGGGTCGGGTCCGGGAAGGGGCCGGGGGTGGGGCCCGGTGGTACCGGGTGCGGATCGGGGTTGGGGTACGGGTCCGGGTGGGTCACGGTGTCCTCCAGCCACTCGGTGCGTCGGCTCTGGACTCCTCCCCCGCGTACCCGGCCCACGCACCCCCACTCACTCCCCCGCACTACAGCGCGGGACCGACCGGGTCACCCGGCCACGGCGTCCCGGGCCGCCGCCGCGCCCGCCGCCAGTCCCGGCCGGGGACTGGACAGCACCGGTACCGCGGTGGTCGTCAGCAGCTGCGCCGGGGTCATGGAGGCCTGAGCGAGGACGATCGCGTCGGCGTCGTCCCCGGGGACCGAGTCCACCGCGTCCGCCACCGCCCGGACGTAGCCCTCCGTGTCGCCCGCCTGGAACAGGGCCCAGGCGCCGTCCACGAACAGCTTCCGTACGTCGGCGGGGAGCCCGGCGCGCCGCGCCTCCTCCTCGACGAGGGCCACCGTGGGCCCGAACGTGCTCTCCGAGGTCGCGACGACGACCACCCTCGGGCCGGCTGCCACCGCCGCGGCAGCCATCGGACGGTCGACCCGCAGCACGGGCACCCCGGCCTCCTCGGCAGCCGCCTCCGCGACACCGCCGATGGAGGAGCAGGTACAGAGCACGGCAACCGCGCCGTCGGCGACCGCCTGTGCCAGGACGGCCCGTACGTCACCGGCGACGGCGTCGGGTCCTTCGGCGCGGGCCCTGGTCAGCAGGTCCTCGTCGACGAAGTGGGCGAGTTCCAGGCCCTGGTGCTCCTCGTCGCGCAGGGCGTCGAACACCGGGACGTGCACGGGTGAGGTGTGCAGCAGGGCGAGCATGGTGAGGAGGGTCCCCTTGTCGGGCGTCAGAAGCGGTCGGAGTTCGCCGCGAGCCACTCATTGGCGGCGCGGAGAAGGTCAGGGTCCGCAGCCGGGGCCTCGGCGGGGTGCCGCTCGGCCCACTTCACGACGTACGGGCAGAGGGGTGCCACGACGATGCCCTCGCGGGCGGCCATGAGGTACAGCTCGCGGGCCAGCGAGCCTGCGATTCCCTTTCCCTCGTGCGCGGGCTCGACGATCGTGTGGACCGGGACCAGCGCGCGTCCACGCGCAGCCAGCACGAAGTACTCGATGCGGCCCACGACTTCCCCCGCCGCCACAGCCTCCAGGCGGCCCGCCGTCCGGTCGTCGCGGATCTCGATGTCGCTCATGGACACTCCTCGTCGAATCGTCGGCTCGCCGGACGGTCAGACCGTGACGGCCCCGGGGCTGCGCCGCTGGTCCGAGCCCGGCACCGGCTCGCCCGGGTCGGCGCCCAGCGCCACGACGCGGTTGCCGTGGTCCACGTGCACCACGGTCGGCCGCAGCGCCCGCGCCTCGGCGTCGGTCACCTGAGCGTAACTGATGATGATCACCAGATCCCCGGGATGCACGAGGTGCGCCGCCGCCCCGTTGATCCCGACGACCCCGGACCCCCGCTCACCCTCGATGACGTACGTCTCCAGCCGGGCCCCGTTGCTGATGTCGACGATGTGCACGAGCTCGCCGGGCAGCAGGTCGGCGGCGTCGAGGAGATCGGCGTCGATAGTCACGGAGCCGACGTAGTGCAGGTCGGCCTGGGTGACGGTGGCGCGGTGGATCTTGGATTTGAACATGGTTCGCAGCATGGACAGGTGCTCCTGTGGTGAAGAGGGTCGCGTCCCGGTGTGCGGGTACGCGCCGACGCCCGCCAGGGTACGGCGGCACCTGCCCCCGTGCCTATGCGGCCTCCGTCACTTCTGCCTTCTCCCCGGGCCGTTGCGCGAACTGGGTCCGGTACAGCTCCGCGTACCGGCCGTCCAGTGCGAGGAGTTGCTCGTGCGTCCCGCGTTCGATGATCCGGCCGGCCTCGATCACGAGGATCAGGTCGGCGGTGCGGACCGTGGACAGGCGGTGGGCGATGACCACGGCGGTGCGGTCCGCCAGGGCCTCCGCGAGTGCCTCCTGGACCGCCGCCTCCGAGGTGTTGTCCAGGTGGGCCGTCGCCTCGTCGAGGATGACGACGCGCTGGCGGGCCAGCAGCAGCCGGGCGATGGTCATGCGCTGGCGTTCGCCGCCGGAGAGGCGGTAGCCGCGTTCGCCGACCACCGTGTCCAGGCCGTCGGGCAGGGCGCGGACCAGGTCGTCGAGGCGGGCCCGCGTCAACGCCTCCCACAGCTCGTCGTCCGTTGCCGTGGGGCGGGCCAGCGCAAGGTTGGCGCGCACCGATTCGTGGAAGAGGTGGCCGTCCTGGGTGACCATGCCGAGGGTGCCGCGCAGGGACTCGGCACTCAGATCACGGACGTCGACGCCGCCGATGCGTACGGCGCCCTCGTCGGTGTCGTACAGGCGGGGCAGGAGTTGTCCGATGGTCGACTTTCCGGCGCCGGAGGAGCCGACGAGGGCGATGGTCTGGCCAGGTTCGGCGCGGAAACTGACGCCGTGCAGGACGTCGGTGCCGCCCCTGGTGTCCAGGGCGGCCACCTCCTCCAGGGAGGCCAGGGAGACGCGGTCGGCGGCGGGGTAGGCGAAGCGGACGTTGTCGAACTCCACCGCGACCGGGCCCTCGGGGACCTCGCGGGCGTCCGGTTTCTCCGCGATGAGGGGCTTCAGGTCGAGCACCTCGAAGACGCGCTCGAAGCTCACCAGGGCGCTCATCACCTCGACGCGCGCCCCAGCGAGCGCCGTGAGCGGCGCGTACAGGCGGGTCAGGAGCAGGGCGAGGGCGACGACCGCCCCCGGCTCCAGGGTGCCGCGCAGCGCGTACCAGCCGCCGAGCCCGTACACCAGGGCGAGAGCCAGGGCCGAGACGAGCGTCAGGGCGGTGATGAACGCCGACTGTGCGAGGGCCGTCCGTACGCCGATGTCGCGTACCCGGCCGGCGCGGGCCGCGAACTGGGCGGACTCGTCCTCGGGGCGCCCGAAGAGCTTGACGAGGGTGGCGCCGGGGGCCGAGAAGCGCTCGGTCATCCGGGTGCCCATCGACGCGTTGAGGTCGGCGGCCTCGCGCTGGAGGCGGGCCATGCGGCTGCCCATCCGCCGGGCGGGGACGACGAACACCGGCAGCAGCACCAGCGCGAGCAGGGTGATCTGCCAGGACAGGGTGAGCATCACGACGAGCGTGAGCACCAGCGTGACCAGGTTGCTCACCACGCCGGACAGGGTGTTGCTGAACGCGCGCTGCGCGCCGATGACGTCGTTGTTGAGACGGGAGACCAGTGCTCCCGTACGGGTGCGGGTGAAGAAGGCGACCGGCATCCGCTGCACGTGGTCGAACACAGCCGTCCGCAGATCGAGGATGAGCCCCTCCCCGAGCGTCGCCGACAGCCAGCGGCCGACGATCCCGAGGGCCGCCTCCGCGACCGCGATGAGCGCGATGAGCAGGGCGAGTCGTACGACCGTGCCCTCGTCGCCACCCGACACGATCGTGTCGACGACGCGTCCCGCGAGGACGGGTGTCGCGACGGCGAGCAGCGCGGTCAGCACACTCAGGCCGACGAAGCGCGTGATGCGGCGGCGATGAGGGCGGGCGAAATCCGCGATAGGGCGCAGGGTCGCGCGGGCAAAGGGGCGCCGCTCCTGATGGGCGGTCATGACGCTCTGCAACTGCGTCCAGGCTGTGGTCTCCATGCTCATGACCGTCACCGTAGGACCTCAAGCAAACTTGAGGTCAAGGTGACAGGGGCGGGAGTGGGTGCTGCGCCTCCGCCTGCTGTCACCCGCCTGCCGTCACTCGCCTGGCGTTGCCCCGCACGTCAGCCGGTGGGCGTGCGCCCGCAACCCGACGTTGGTTCGGTGGGGAGAACGTCTCCGGGTGTGACAGTGGTTCTCCCTCCCCCGGCCCGGCGCCGACGCGTGCCGGTGCGACAGGTCCTGTGTCTGCTCCCGCTCCTCCTCGTCGCCGTGGTCGCGGTGCACCACCGGCATGTGCTCGCGGAGGGCTTCGGCCATCTCGCGACGGCCAAGTGGCCCTGGCTGCTGGCCGCGGCCGGCGCGACCTGTCTGACCTGGGTGGCCGCGGCTGTCACCCGTCAGGGTGCCGTCGTCGAAAGGCTGCCCGGACTGCGGCTGCTCGCCACCCAGTTCGCGGCGGGCGCGGCCAACCACCTGCTGCCGACGGGGCTCGGCGCGAGCGCGGTCAATCTGCGGTTCATGACGGTGTGCGGCCTGCCGCTCGCCCGTTCCTCGGCGGCGCTCGCCCTGTATCTGCTGGCGGAGACCATCGGCCGGCTGGGGCTGCTGGCCGCGCTGCTGATCACGTTCCCGCACGCCCTGCGACTCGGAACTCTCGCCCCCGACACGGCAATCGGCCCGCTGCTCATCGGCATCTGCGCGGCGCTGTCGGTGGCGGCGGGCGCGCTGGTGTGTGTACGACGGCTGCGCACGGCCGCCCTCTCCTTCCTGCGCACGGCGCTCGGCGAGGCCCGTTCCGTGCACATGCGACCGGCCAGGGCGCTGGCGCTGTGGGGCGGCGCGCTGGCGTTCCCGGCGCTCCAGGCGGCCGGACTCGCCGCGGTGGGGCAGGCGTTGGGGCTGCCGGTGCCGCCCGCGCACATGGCGGTGGCGTACCTGGCGGCGACGGTCGCCGTCGCGCTGATCCCCACGCCCGGCGGTATCGGCTCCGTCGAGGCGGCGCTGATCCTGGCCCTGGTCGCGGCGGGCGGGCCGGTGGCCGTCGCCACGGCGGTGGTGCTCGCGTTCCGGATCATCACCGTCTGGGCGCCGCTGCTGCCGGGGGCGTTGACGCTGGGGGCGCTGGTGCGGCTCAAGGTGATCTGACGGGCACCGCTCCCCGGGCCCCGGACGCCCGCTTGTGAAAATCGTTTCCAATAAGCTAGCGTGCGGGACCATGCCCACCGCTTCCGCCGGCACCCTCCTGCCCGCCGACACCCGCCTGCCCGTGACCGTGCTCTCCGGCTTCCTCGGCGCCGGGAAGACGACCCTGCTGAACCACCTCCTCGGCAACCGTCAGGGCCTGCGGGTCGCGGTCATCGTGAACGACATGAGCGAGATCAACATCGACGCGTCCCTCGTCCGGGAGGGCAGCACGCTGTCCCGCACGGAGGAGCGGCTGGTCGAGATGACCAACGGCTGCATCTGCTGCACCCTCCGGGACGACCTCCTGGAGGAGGTCGAGAAGCTGGCCCGCGCCGGCCGCTTCGACTACCTGCTCATCGAGTCGAGCGGAATCTCCGAACCCATGCCGGTCGCGGCCACCTTCGCCTTCGCCCGCGACGACGGTGCGAGCCTGATGGACATCTCCCGCCTCGACACGATGGTCACGGTCGTGGACGCGGTGAACTTCCTGCCGGAACTGGGGCGCGGAGACGACCTGCTGGAGCGCGGGATCACCCCGGTCGAGGGCGACGAGCGCACCGTGAGCGATCTGCTCATCGACCAGATCGAATTCGCCGACGTCATCCTCCTCAACAAGACCGACCTGGTCCCCGAGGACACGGCCGACCGGCTGGAGGCGACCCTGCGGCGCCTCAACCCGGCCGCCCGCGTGCACCGTACGGTCCGCGGCACCATCGATCCGGCCGAACTCCTGGGCACGGGCCTCTTCGACCTGGAGAAGGCCGAGCAAGCGCCGGGCTGGGTCGCCGAGTTGAACGGCGACCACGTCCCGGAGACCGAGGAGTACGGCATCTCCTCGCTCGTCCTGCGCGACCCGCGCCCCTTCCACCCCGGCCGGCTCTGGGACCTTCTCACCGGCCCGCTCGATGCGGGCGACTTCGGCCAAGTGCTGCGTTCCAAGGGCTTCTTCACCCTTGCCTCCCGCCCCGGTACCACGGGCCTGTGGTCGCAGGCGGGTTCGGTGGCCCGCTTCGAGCCGATGGCCATGGGTGACGAATCTCCCGTAGAGGGACAGGAGTTGGCGTTCATCGGGACCGATCTGCGCCGTCAGTCGCTGCGACTGGCGCTGTCACGCTGCCTGTTGACGGAGGACGAACTGGCCGCAGGCGCAGCGAACCCGGCACACATGGCGTACGAGGACCCCTTTCCGGCATGGGAGATCCACCACGCGGACTTCTGCGAGGCACTCCCGGCCTGAGACCATCAATGGCGGGTTCACCGCTGCTCGGTGACGAACGGTCGGCCGGATACGGCAGGATGAGCGGTCGCGCCGGACTTCGTACTGACGTCCGGGCGTGATCGTACATTCAAGACTTTTCGAACAGGTGGCAAGTGACGAGACTTCACATCCGGCCGTCGGTGGCGCCGAGCGCCGCGGAGCTTCTCCTCGGAGGTGACCGGTGAAGCGAGACCTCACCGTGGACGATCTGGTCGTCGCGGGCATCGCCCTCGCCGTCGGCCTGCTGGCGGCCTTTCTGCTGCGCATGCTGCTGCGCTGGCTGGGCAGACATGCGGACCGCACCCGCTGGAGCGGGGACGACGTCATCGTGGACGCCGTGCGTACGGTGGTGCCGTGGTCGGCGTTCACCGGTGGCGTGGCGGCCGCCGCGGCGGCGCTGCCGCTGACGCAGACCGTCGGGCACAACGTGAACCAGACACTGACCGTGGTGCTGATCGGCGTCACGACGCTGACGATCGCGAGAGTGGTCGCCACGCTGGTGCGTACGGTCACCCAGTCCCGGTCGGCGGTCGCCGGATCGGCGACGATCTTCGTCAACATCATCAGGGTCGTCATCCTGGCCCTGGGTTTCCTGGTCGTGCTGCAGACGCTGGGTGTCTCCATAGCGCCGATGCTCACTGCCCTGGGTGTCGGCGGTCTGGCCGTCGCGCTCGCGCTCCAGGACACGCTCGCCAACCTCTTCGCGGGCATCCACATCCTCGCCTCGAAGACCGTCCAGCCCGGCGACTACATCAAGCTGAGCAGCGGCGAGGAGGGGTACGTCGTCGACATCAACTGGCGCCAGACCACGATCCGCCAGCTCTCCAACAACCTGGTCATCATCCCGAACGGGCAACTCGCCGGGACGAACATGACCAACTTCAACCGCCCCGAGCAGATGCTGACGATCCTGGTCCAGGCCGGGGTGGCGTACGACAGCGATCTGGACCACGTCGAGCGGGTCACCTGCGAGGTCGTCGCCGAGGTGATGACGGAGACCGCCGGCGCCGTCCCTGAGCACGAGCCGCTGGTCCGCTTCCACACCTTCGGCGACTCCAGGATCGGCTTCACGGTGATCCTGGGTGTGGGCGAGTTCAGCGACCAGTACCGGATCAAGCACGAGTTCATCAAGCGCCTGCACCGGCGCTACCGCGAGGAGGGCATCCGCATTCCGGCGCCCGCCCGGACGGTGGCGTTGCAGCAGGGGGCGATGGTCATTCCGCAGCAGCGCACCGGTGGCGACCCGCTGATGGAGTTCGCCGAGCAGGGCGGACCGGCGTCCACCCTGCTCGACAAGTGAGACTCGCCTCTCAGCGGGCGGGACTCACAGGGTGGCGGAGTTGTCGTGGTGGCCGGCCGTGCGGTTCTGCGGCGCGACCCGTGCCGTACGCACCGGAGTGACCGTCCAGTCCGGGTGACCGGGCATCCGCGGTGTCGTCGTGCCGTACAGCCAGTCCCGCAGGAAACCGGACAGATCCTGGCCGGAGACCTCGGAGGCGACCGAGATGTAGTCCTCGGTCGCCGCCGAGGCGTTGCGGTAGCGGTCGAGGAAGGTGCGCTCGATCGTGCCGAAGACGTCCTCGCCGACGAGCTGCCGCAGCGCGTAGAGGACGAGGACGCCGCCCAGATAGCGCTGGCCGTCGAAGAGGTTGGCCTCGTTGGGCGACGCGACCGGGCCGGAGTCCCGGCGCCACTGGTCGCCGAGCGCGTAGGTGTTCTTCATCCGGGCTTCCATGGTGGTCAGACCGATGGAGTCGGCCCAGCCGCGCTCGTAGCGGTAGAGCAGTCCGTAGAAGTCGGCGTGGCCCTCGTTGATCCAGAGGTCCGCCCAGGTCGCGGGGCTGACGCTGTTGCCGAAGTAGGAGTGGACCAGCTCGTGCATCATGTGCGAGCCGATCCTCTTCTCCTCCTGGAGGAGATAGTTCGGCTTGTAGAGGGTGAGGGTCTGGGTCTCCAGGCCCGTGAAGTCGAAGGCGTCCGGGGCGTCCGAGTTGCACGGCAGCAGACCGTACGTCTCGAACGGGTAGGCGCCGAGCCGCTGTTCGACCCACGCCACGAGGTTCGGGGTGAGCGCCAGCGCCGGTTCGAGAGCCTCGGCGCGCGCGACCGGGACGACGTCCCGCAGCGGCAGCCCGTGCGGCCCCTGCCGGTCCTTGATCACATACTCGCCGACGGTGATCTGCACGATCTCGGTGGCGATCGGTGAGCGCGAGCGGTAGGTGTACGCGGTCCGGTCGCCGCCCAGGCGCTCCGTACGGACGAGGGTGCCGCTGGCGACTCCGCGCAGCGCGTTCGGGACGGTGATCCGGAACGTGAAGTCGGCCTTGTCGACCGGGTGGTCGTTGCACGGGAAGACGGTGTGCGCCGAGTTGGGCTGCGGGCACACGGCGAAGCCGTCGGGGGTGGCCACCCAGGCGGTGTGGGTCAGGACGCGGCGCGGGTCGGCGCCGTACTCGACGCAGATCGTCGTCCAGGTGTCCCCCCGGAGCGTCCGGGCCGGCGTGATCCGCAGCTTCTCGTCCACCTGCTCGTACGTCGCCGTACGGCCGCCGACGCGGACGGAGCGGATGTCCAGGCCGAGGGCGTCGAGGGAGAGACGGGTGAGGGCCTGGGTGGTGCGGATCCGCAGGGTCGCCGTGCCGTCGACCAGCTTGGTCGTGGCGTCGTACGCGAGGTCGAGGTGGTAGGCGGAGACGCGGTAGCCGTCGTTCCCCAGGCTCGGGTAGACGGGGTCACCGAGCGTCTCCGCGCCCGGGGCGGCGTCCCCCGAGGCCGCCTTCGAGGTCGCCTTGGCCGCCGCGTGGGCCGAGGGGGCCAGGGCCGTCACCGCGGCCGTGCCGAGCAGGGCAGCCGCGGGGGCCGTCAGTCTGGTGCGATATCTCATCGTTCGCCTTCGCTCGGGCAGCCGGGAGGTCAGGTCCGGCCAGCCGGATCGGGTGTGTGGTCTACCCGCTAGACCACAAGATCGGCCGAATCGGTTGCACGGAGGCCCGATCAGAGTGCGATCGCGTTCGGTGCCGCCCTCTGTCGAGTGAGACCCGATCACGAGATATCTTGATGTCGAGCAATGTTGCAGACGTGGAGCGGAGCACCGGTGACTGACTCGACCATCATTTACACGCACACTGACGAGGCGCCCGCCCTGGCGACCCACTCGTTCCTGCCCGTCATCCAGGCGTACGCCTCGCAGGCCGGGGTGAACGTCGAGACCCGGGACATCTCGCTGGCCGGCCGCATCATCGCCGTCTTCCCGGAGTACCTGGAGGAGGGCCAGCGCATCGCGGACGCCCTCGCCGAACTGGGTGAGCTGGCGAAGACGCCCGAGGCGAACATCATCAAGCTGCCGAACGTGTCGGCGTCGATCCCGCAGCTCAAGGCCGCCGTGGTCGAGCTTCAGGGCCAGGGCTATGCGCTGCCCGACTACCCGGACGACCCGAAGTCGGACGAGGAGCGCGACATCCGCGCCCGCTACGACAAGATCAAGGGTTCCGCCGTGAACCCGGTGCTGCGCGAGGGCAACTCCGACCGCCGTGCCCCCGCCTCGGTGAAGAACTACGCCAAGACCCACCCGCACCGCATGGGCGCCTGGACCCCCGAGTCCAAGACCAACGTCGCGACCATGGGCGTGGACGACTTCCGCTCCACCGAGAAGTCCGCGGTCATCGCCCAGGACGACGCCCTGCGCATCGAACTCGTGGGCGACGACGGCACGACCACCGTCCTGCGTGAGTCCGTACCGGTCCTCAAGGACGAGGTCGTCGACGCCTCCGTCCTGCACGTCGCGCCGCTGCGCGAGTTCCTCACCGCGCAGATCGCCCGCGCGAAGGCCGAGGGTGTGCTGTTCTCCGTGCACCTCAAGGCCACGATGATGAAGGTCTCGGACCCGATCATCTTCGGTCACGTCGTGCGCGCCTTCTTCCCGAAGACGTTCGCGCAGTACGGCCAGACGCTCGCCGCGGCCGGCCTGTCCCCGAACGACGGTCTCGGCGGCATCTACAAGGGCCTGGAGTCGCTGCCCGAGGGCTCCGCGATCAAGGCGTCCTTCGACGCCGAGCTGGCCGAGGGCCCGGCACTCGCCATGGTCGACTCCGACAAGGGCATCACCAACCTGCACGTCCCGTCGGACGTCATCGTCGACGCCTCGATGCCGGCCATGATCCGCACCTCCGGCCACATGTGGGGCCCGGACGGCCAGGAGGGCGACACCCTCGCGGTGCTCCCGGACTCCTCGTACGCCGGTGTCTACCAGGTCGCCATCGACGACTGCCGCGCGAACGGCGCCTACGACCCGTCGACCATGGGCTCTGTTCCGAACGTCGGCCTCATGGCGCAGAAGGCCGAGGAGTACGGCAGCCACGACAAGACCTTCGAGATCCAGACCACCGGCACGGTCCGCCTCGTCGACCAGGCCGGCAACGTGGTGATCGAGCAGACCGTCTCGGCCGGTGACATCTTCCGCGCCTGCCAGACCAAGGACGCCCCGATCAAGGACTGGGTGAAGCTGGCCGTCACCCGCGCCCGCGCCACCGGCAACCCGGCGGTGTTCTGGCTGGACGAGACCCGCGCGCACGACGCCAACCTGATCGCCAAGGTCGAGGCGTATCTGCCGGAGCACGACACCGAGGGCCTGGACATCCGGATCCTCAACCCGGTCGAGGCGACGAAGCTGTCGGTGGAGCGCATCCGCCGCGGTGAGGACACGATCTCCGTCACCGGCAACGTGCTGCGTGACTACCTGACCGACCTGTTCCCGATCCTGGAGCTGGGCACCAGCGCCAAGATGCTGTCGGTCGTCCCGCTGATGGCGGGCGGCGGGCTGTTCGAGACGGGCGCCGGCGGCTCCGCCCCGAAGCACGTCCAGCAGCTCGTCAAGGAGAACTACCTGCGCTGGGACAGCCTGGGTGAGTTCTTCGCGCTGGCGGCCAGCTTCGAGCACCTCGCGACGACCACCGGTAACGCGCGTGCGCAGGTTCTCGCCGACACGCTCGACCGGGCGACGGCGACCTTCCTCAACGAGGACAAGTCGCCGACCCGTCGCGTCGGCGGTATCGACAACCGGGGCAGCCACTTCTTCCTGTCCCTGTACTGGGCGCAGGAGCTGGCGGGCCAGAGCGAGGACGCGGATCTGGCGAAGTCGTTCGCCCCGCTCGCCGAGGCGCTGACCGCTAACGCGGAGACGATTGTCGCTGAGCTGATCGCTGTGCAGGGTAAGCCTGCCGACATCGGTGGGTACTACCAGCCGGACGTCGAGAAGGCGAAGACGGTCATGCGTCCGTCCGCGACCTGGAACGAGACGCTGGCGACGCTGAGCTAGCGCTCGGCCGGGTGGGCGGTTCGTTGGCCGCGGGCCCGGTGGGGGCTGGTCGCGCAGTTGCCCGCGCCCCTTAATGGCGCCCCTCGTTCAACAGGCTCACCGATCGGCCCCCGGGACCCGCACCTGCGGCTCGGGGGCCGATTGTCATGACTGGCCGGCGTTTCTGACTCTCTCCAGTACGTCGCGGATCATGTCCGCGCTGATCGTGAAGTGGTGGCGGGCGATTTCCTCCGCGCGCTCGGGCTCGCCGGCGGCGACCGCCTCGTAGAGAGCCTTGTGGTCCTCGCCGCCCTGGTGGAAGTGGGTGCGTTCGCCTTTGCCCCAGGGTTCGACCGGGAAGCCGAGGCTGGCGCGGGCCAGCAGGTCGCGGCTGAGCTTGGTGATCTGCGGGTTGTGGGTGGCGTCGCAGACGCTGCGGTGGAAGGCGCTGTCGGCGGCCTGAGCCTCGCGCGGGTCGCTCGCGGACAGGTAGGCGGTCAGGGCGTCGCGCATGGGTACGAGGTCCTCGGGGCGTCGGCGCCGGGCGGCCGTCGCAGCCACCATGCCCTCCACCAGCCCGCGCAGGTCGAAGAGTTGCTCGAACTCCTCCCAGCGGGGCACCAGCGTGCGCCGGACGGCGGCGCCGGAGGACTCGGTCCAGCTGTCCCGTACGTAGGCTCCGCCGTTGCGGCCCCGGCGGATCTCGATGACGCCGACCGCCTGGAGCCGGCCGACCGCCTCGCGCACCGTGGGGCGGCTCACCCGCAGCAGCTGGATCAGCTCGCGCTCGACCGGCAGCCGTTCCCCCGGCAGGAAGTCGCCGACGGCGATCGCGGTGAGCAGCCGGTCGGAGACCTCGTCGACCGCCGAGGCCACGCGCACCGGGCGCAGTTCGGGCGAGGGGGCGCCGCCGGACAGGGCACGGTCGAGCACCCGGGAGAACTCGTCCGTGGCACCTGACCGCTCCGACCGCTCTCGCGGCTCAGGCGGTTGTGGTGACTCGGTCGGTTCTGGTGACTCCGATGCGACGGTCAGCGGTCCTCCCCGGTCGGTCGCGGGTTCCGGGCGCGTGAACGCGCAGTTACTTCTGCCGGGCCACCGCTAAAAGGTCTTAAAAGGTCTTGTGGACTGAGCATTTACCCAAACAGTATGTCAGCCATCCACCTGCACCCACCCCATTCAAGACACGGACTGGCTCGATTTTGCCTGCCCCCGGAGGCTCTTCAGTGCCGATTCCCGAACCGAACCACACCGGGACCATCGACTTCAACGGCTGGTCCACCTGGTACCGGATCACCGGCGAACCCGGCGAATCCGGCCGGACACCGCTGGTGGTCCTGCACGGCGGCCCCGGCGCCGGTCACGACTACACGCTCCGCATCGCGGGCATCGTCCAGCAGGGCCGGCCCGTGGTGCACTACGACCAACTCGGCATCGGGCGGTCCACCCATCTGCCCGACGAGGGCGCCGACTTCTGGACCGTCCAGCTCTTTCTCGACGAACTCGACAATCTGCTCCGGCAGTTGGGCATCGCCGACGCCTACCACCTGCTCGGCCAGTCATGGGGCGGGATGCTCGCCGCCGAGCACGCCGTGAGCCGCCCGTCCGGGCTGCGGGGCCTGGTCATCGCCAACTCCCCCGCCTCCATGGAGCTCTGGCTCGCCGGTGCCGCCGAACTGCGTTCCGCGCTCCCGCCCGAGGTCCAGGAGACCCTGCTCGCCCACGAGGCGGCCGGGACCACCGACCACCCCGACTACCAGGCCGCCGAGCAGGTCTTCTACGAGCGCCATGTGTGCCGTACGGTCCCGGTGCCCGCCGAGGTGCAGGCCACCTGGGACAACATCGCGGCCGACCCGACCGTCTACCACACGATGAACGGGCCGAACGAGTTCCATGTCGTCGGGACCATGAAGGACTGGTCGGTCGTCGACCGGCTCCATCTGATCGACGTGCCGACCCTGCTGGTGTCCGGCCGCCACGACGAGGCGACGCCCGACACGCTGCGGCCCTTCGCCGATCTCATCCCCGACGTGCGCTGGCACATGTTCGAGCACTCCAGCCATATGCCACACGTCGAGGAGGAGGAGCTGTACCTCCAGATCGTCGGCGACTTCCTCGACTCCACCGACTTGTCCGACTGAGACGTCAACCACCGCTCCACCGACGGGAGTTCCCGATGTCCCGGATCACCGGAACCAGACGCCCCCTCTTCGCCGCCGCGACCACCGCCCTCGCGCTCGCTCTCACCGCGACCGCCTGTTCGTCCTCCGACGACGGCAGCGCGTCCGACCCGACCGCCGGCGCGGCCGACGGCGCCCAGTCGGCCGCCTTCCAGCCCGCGCACAAGGGCGGCACGCTGAAGCTGGTCGCTCACGCGGCTGCCGGCACCCTCGATCCGCAGGTCAACTACACGCTCCAGTACTGGCAGTTGTACCAGTCGATGTATGACGGGCTGCTGGCGTTCAAGAAGACCGGCGGGCAGCAGTCGTTCACCGTCGTGCCTGATCTGGCCGCGGCGATGCCGACGGTCGGCAACGGCGGCAAGACGTACACCTTCACGCTCCGCAAGGGCGTCAAGTTCTCCAACGGCAAGGCCGTGACCACCGACGACGTGGTGGCGTCCTTCCAGCGGATCTTCAAGGTGTCCAGCCCGACCGCGGGCACCTTCTACAACGGCATCGTCGGCGCCGACGCCTGTCTCAAGACACCGGCGTCCTGCACGCTCGCCAAGGGCGTCGTCGGTGACGCGGCGGCCGGCACGGTCACCGTCAACCTGACCGCGCCGGACCCGGAGTTCGCGTACAAGCTGGCCGTCCCGCACGCCAGTGTGGTGCCGAAGGACTCACCGGCGAAGGACGCGGGGACCGAGCCGCTGCCCACAACGGGCCCGTACATGGCGGCCTCGTACGATCCGAACCGGGCGCTGAAGCTGGTCCGCAACCCGTACTTCAAGGAGTGGTCGCGCGAGGCGCAGCCCCAGGCCTATGCCGACAACGTCGACTACACCTTCGGGCAGACCGTCGAGTCCGAGGTGACCGCCGTCCAGAACGGCTCGGCGGACTGGATGTTCGACCCGCCGCCCGCCGACCGGCTCAACGAAATCGGCACGCAGTACGCCTCCCAGACGCACGTCAATCCGCTGACCGCGTTCTGGTACCTCACGCTGAACGTCAACTCGGCCCCGTTCAACAACAAGTTGGCGCGCCAAGCCATCAACTGGGCGATCGACCGCGACGCCGTGGTCGGGCTGTACGGCGGCAAGAACCTGGCCTCTCCGGCGTGCACGATTCTCCCGCCGGGCTTCCCGGGGCACGTCGACAAGTGCCAGTACACGAAGGGCGGCGGGACGACCTGGTCGGCGCCGGATCTCGCCAAGGCGAAGGCGCTCGTCAAGCAGTCCGGTACGGCCGGGCAGGAGGTCGGCATCGTTGTCAGTGACGACGAGGTCAACAAGTCGATCGGACAGTATCTGCAGAGTCTGCTGACCCAGCTCGGCTACAAGGCGACGCTCAAGCCGCTGTCCGCGAACATCCAGTTCACGTACATCCAGAACACCAAGAACAAGGTGCAGCTGGCGCTGACGTCCTGGTACCAGGACTATCCGGCGGCCTCCGACTTCCTCAACGTGCTGCTGTCCTGCGCCTCGTACCACCCGGGCAGCGACTCCAGCATCAACATCGCCGGGTTCTGCGACAAGGGCGTCGACGCCCGGATGCAGACCGCTCTGAAGACCGGGCAGACCGACCAGAAGGCCGCCGACCAGCAGTGGGCGACGATCGACCAGGACATCATGACGCAGTCCCCGGTGGTCCCGGTGATCAACCCGAAGATCATCGACTTCACGTCGAAGCGGGTCGGCAACTACCGGTTCAGCAAGCAGTTCTACATGCTCGTCGGGCAGTTGTGGGTCAAGTGAGCGGCATCGCCCCCCAGTTGGCCGTCCCCGAGGCCCGGCGCCGTTCGCCGGGCCCCTGGCGGACCGCCGTCGCCGACCTGCTGCACAACAGGTCGGCGGTGGCCGCGGCCCTCGTCCTGCTCGCCGTCGTCACGGTGACCCTGTGCGCGCCGCTGTACGCCGACCACATCGCACACACCGACCCGTTCCAGTCCCATGTCTCCGGGACGACGGTCGTGGACGGCAGGACCGTGCCGGTGCTCACCCCGAGCAGCACCGGTCTCGGGCTCGGCGTCACACCCATCGGCCCGACCTGGGACTTCGGGCACTACTTCCTCGGCGCCGACAACCAGGGGCGGGATGTGATGGCGCGGCTGCTGTACGGCGGTCGTACCAGCCTGTTCATCGGGGTCACGGCGGCGCTCGTGTGCTGCGCTGTCGGTACGGCCGTCGGAGTCGTCGCCGGGTACGCGGGCGGGGTCGTGGACGCGGTCATCTCCCGTGTCCTGGACGTCATTTGGGCCTTCCCCGTCTATCTGCTCGCCATCTGCCTCTCCGTCGTCCTCCTCACCGACGGGCTCAGCCTCGGACCGGTCACCGTCGAGGCCGGGAGTCTGTGGCTGCCGGTCGTGATCATCGCGGCGATCTACGTTCCGTATGTCGCCCGGCCCATGCGCGGGCAGGTGCTGGTGCTGCGGAACAAGGAGTTCATCCAGGCGTCCATCGGATCGGGTGCGCCCGCGCTGCGCGTGATGCGCCGGGAGGTGCTGCCGAACGTGCTGCCCACGGCGATCGTGTTCCTGCCGCTGATGACCGCCCTCGCGATGCTCACCGAGTCGGCGCTGTCCTTCCTGTCGGTCGGCGTCCAGCCGCCCGACGCGAGCTGGGGCACGATCATCGAGGACGGGCTCGGGCTGCTGTACACCCGGCCCATCGTGACCATCGCCCCCGGGCTGCTCATCGCGCTGACGACGGCCGCCCTGAACGTCCTCGGCGACGGGGTGCGCGACGCCCTCGACCCGAGTGCCCGGCTGCGGGGAGGGGTGTGACGATGCTGTACTTCGCGCTCCGGCGTTTCCTCTCCGCCCTGTTGGTGATGTTCGCGATCAGTGTGCTGGTGTTCCTGATCTTCTTCGCCACACCCGGAGTCGACCCGGCCGCCCGTATCGCGGGCCGCAACGCCGACCCGGCCACGCTGGCCCAGGTACGGCACTCCTTCGGCCTCGACCGGCCGCTGCCCGTCCGCTATCTGCTGATGATGCGGCATCTGCTGATCGACCGGGACCTGGAGTCGTTCGTCAACCGCGGCTCGAAGGTCGTCCCGCAGATCGTGCAGGCCATGCCCGTCACGCTGTCGCTCGTGATCGGGGCGGCGGTCATCTGGATGACGGTCGGCATCCTCATGGGCACGGCTGCCGCCGCACTGCGCGGTACTGCCGCCGACCCGGTGATCATGCTGGTGGGTGTCGTGGGCGTCTCGCTGCCCGCCTACTGGCTCGGCGAGGTCGTCAACCTCCTCACCCAGAAACGCCTGCACGACTCGGTGTTCTCCTGGGTGCCACCACCCGGGTACGTCGAGCTGGGCCAGGACCCCGGCCAGTGGGCGCTGCATCTGCTCTTCCCCTGGCTGACCCTGGCGCTGCTGTACGCCGGCATCTACGCCCGGCTGCTGCGCGGCGAGGTCGTCAGCGCGCTCGGCGAGGACTACGTACGCACCGCGCGGGCCAAGGGGCTGTCCGAGCGGCGGATCCTGGTCCGCCACGCGCTGCGCTGCTCGCTCATCCCGATCGTGTCGCTGTTCGGCCTGGACTTCGGCGCGCTGGTCGGCGGGGCCGCCCTGCTCACCGAGGTCGTCTTCGGCCTGCCCGGCGTCGGCAAACTCACGTACGACGCACTGCAGAACCTGGACCTGCCCGTGATCATGGGGACGGTCCTGTACGCGGCGTTCTTCGTGGTCCTCGCCAACGCCCTGGTCGACATCCTGTACGCGCGACTCGATCCGAGGGCCCGCCATGTCTGATCAACCTCTGTTGGACGTACGGGACTTGAGAGTGTCGTTCCGTACGCGGCGCGGCACGATCACCGCCGTCGACGGGCTGTCCCTGTCGGTGGCGCCCGGTGAGATCCTGGGCGTGGTCGGCGAGTCGGGCTCCGGCAAGAGCGTGTCGATGCTGGCCGTGCTGCGGCTGCTGACCAGCCCGAACGTCACCGTGACCGGCCAGGTGCTCTTCCGTGGGCGGGACCTGCTCGCCCTCCCCGACAAGGAGATGCGGTCGGTGCGCGGCCGGGAGATCGCCATGGTCTTCCAGGACCCGATGACCGCGCTGACCCCGGTCTACACGGTCGGCCGGCAGATCGCCGAGCAGATCCGGGCGCACGAGAAGCTGTCCAGGAAGGAGGCGCTCGCGCGGGCGGTCGAGCTGCTGTCGGACGTGGGCATCCCGGACGCCGGTTCGCGGGTGCACGCCTACCCGCACGAGTTCTCGGGCGGGATGCGGCAGCGGGCGGTCATCGCGATGGCCCTCGCCTGCGGTCCGGCGCTGCTGATCGCCGACGAGCCGACCACCGCGCTCGACGTGACGATCCAGGCTCAGATACTGGATCTCATGCGGGAGTTGAACGGGCGCGGTTCGGCGGTCGTCGTCATCACGCACGACATGGGTGTGGTGTCGGAGATCGCCGACCGGGTCCTCGTCATGTACGGCGGGCGTGCGGCCGAGGAGGGCCCGCGCCGGGCCGTGTTCCACGGGCCGCGACACCCGTACACCTGGGGGCTGCTCGACTCGGTGCCCCGGGTCGGCGGGCCCCGGCTGCGGCGGCTGCCCACCATCGCGGGCGTGCCCGTGTCACCGGACAGCGTGCCGGAGGGGTGCGCGTTCGCGCCGCGCTGCCCGGCCCGGCACGACCGGTGCGACGAACGCCCGGTACTCACGGGCGACTTGGGACACCGTGACGCCTGCTGGCTGCCGTTCGAGGACCGTGCCTCGGCCCGTACGGCGCACTCGACACCGGACAGAAAGGCGGCGCCGTGACCACGCTCCCCCAGACCCGAACCGACGACGCCGGCGACGTGCTGTTGCGCGCCACGGACCTCACCAAGCACTACGCCCTGCGCGGCGACTCCCTCACCCGGCACCGCAAGGTGCTGCGGGCCGTGGACGGGGTGTCACTGGAGGTGCGTGGGGGCGAAACCCTGGGCATCGTCGGCGAGTCCGGCTGCGGCAAGTCCACGCTCGGGCGCTGCCTGGTCCGGCTCACCGACATCACCGGCGGGCGCGTCGAGTTCGACGGGCGGGACATCACCACGCTGTCCGCGCGCCGGCTGCGGCCCGTACGCCCCGGGATGCAGCTTGTCTTCCAGGATCCGCAGGCCTCCCTGAACCCGCGCCGGCGCGCCGGGGACATCGTCGCCGAGCCGCTGCTCATCCAGCGGTACGGGGATGCCGCCGCCGTCCGGCGCCGGGTGGCCGAGCTGTTCGACGTGGTGGGTCTTTCGGCGGCGCATCTGGACCGGTACCCGCACGAGTTCTCCGGCGGCCAGCGTCAACGCATCGGTATCGCACGGGCGTTGGCGACCGACCCGAAGCTGATCGTCGCCGACGAACCGGTGTCGGCGCTCGATGTGTCGATCCAGGCCCAGGTGCTGAACCTGTTCGCGGATCTCCAGGACGAGTTCGGGCTGACGTACGTCTTCATCGCCCACGATCTGGGGGTGGTCCGCCATGTCTCGGACCGGATCGCGGTGATGTACCTCGGCGAGATCGTCGAACTCGCCGACACGGAGGCGCTGTACGAGGCTCCCGCGCACCCCTACACCGAGGCGCTGATGTCGGCGGTCCCGGAGATCGACGACGGGACCGGCGACCCGGATGCGCCGCGCCGGGAGCGGATCGTCCTCACCGGCGACGTGCCCAACCCGGTGGCGAAACCGGCCGGTTGTACGTTCCACACGCGCTGCCCCTACGCGCGGGAGCTGTGCGCGGTGGAGCGGCCCCGGCTGACCAGGACCGCGTCGGGGCGCGAGGTCGCCTGCCACTATCCGCTGGTCGCGGCGGGTTGAGAGCAGCCCTCGGAGAACGACGGTCGCAGAACAGTCGTCGGGGGCGGGTCCCCAGTGGGATCCGCCCCCGGCAACCGTGCGTGCTGTGCGGTGCTGTGTGTCAGGCGCGCAGCCACTCCGTCATGACGACGTCCGCGTCCGTGCGCAGGCGGAGCGCGAACGGGCCGGTGACATGCAGTTCGCCGGTGAAGCGGCCCATGTCGTCGGTGGTCAGGGTGGGCGGCGAGGTGAGCTGCGGGCCGCTCAGCACCTCGATCCTGGCCTCCTGCGGCGGCAGCACCTGGCCCATCAGACCGTGCGCGGTCACCTCGATGTCGACCGTCAGCTCGTCCGTGCGGAAGGTCAGCATGCGGGGTGCGTCCACAGCCCCCCGCACGGGGATGGCGTGGACCAGCGAGTCGAAGGTCAGTTCGGCCAGCTGGGTGTCGAGCGAGTACAGGGTGTAGGCCTCGACAGCCGTCTGCTGGAGCTGAGCCGGTACGGGGTCCAGTATGGCGGCGGCCTGGCGCAGCATCTCTTCGAGGAGGTCGTTCTCCAGGGAGTCGTCGCCCTCGAACTGCGTCAGGTCGTCGCCGTCGCCGTCGAAGCCCTCGATGCCGTTCGGACCGTCCGAGCCGTTCGTGCCGTTCATGTCGGCCGTGCCGTCCATATCGTCGGGGTCGTGGGGTGAACTGTCGCTGTCGTGTGCGTTGTTCACAGCACCCCCCGGGCGGCGAGCCGCACGCGCAGACGGCGCAGGCAGCGCTGGCGCAGCGGGCCGATGCTGCCCACGGCGATGCCGAGACCGGCGGAGATCTCCTGGTAGCTCGGCGGTGGCGTGGCCATCAGGATGCGGAGCAACTGCCTGCACCTGGCGCCGAGTTCCTCGAACTCTTGCCATAACTTCCGGATGCGCTCCGCCTCGGCGGAAGCCTCCTCGGACTCGATCACCCACTGCTCGGGCGTACGGTCGTCGCTGATCCGGTCGAGCAGCTGGGCGTCGTCCGTGGGGGTCATCCGCTGTGCGCTCTTGATGACCTTGAGGCACTCGTGCCGGGCGGTGCTCGCGAGCCACGAGCCCGCCTTCTCCGGTTCACGGATGCGGCCCAGGTGCTGGGCGAAGCGGAACCAGACGGTCGAGTACACCTCGTGTGCGTCCGCGTCGGAGAGCCGGTGCGCGCGCACCACCGACCACACCAGTGGGCTCAGCCCTTCCACCAGCGCTTTCCAGCCCGCCCCGTCGCCGTCGACGGCGGACTGGACCAACGCGCCGACCGCAGCTCGGTCCACGTCCCCACCCCTCGTGTACGGCATGCCATCGTACGCCGTGAAGGGGGGTGCTCCGCTCGTCCTGCGCATTGTCCTCACTTGGTCTGTCCTTGTACGGAGGCCTGTTGACCTCATATGGAGGGCGGGATGTTCACGACCGGCACCGGGCTCCAGGTGGGCGGCAGCAGTGCGGGTACGACGGCTCCCCGGACCTCCGCGAACTCCGTGTTCGCGGCGAGGAGTTGCTGGCGGGCGGCGCGGGGGTCGGTCTCCTTGTGGGCCGTCATGTGGGCGGCGATCATCGCGGCGACCACCGGGGTGGCGAACGAGGTGCCGCTCCACTGCGCGAACCCCTCGAACTGCACCTGGTCCGGGGTGCCCGACGTGGTCGCCCGCTCCCCCGTGAGCACGCCGAGGTGCTGGGGCTGCTGGCAGGTGCAGGCGTAGGCGAAGTGGTGACGGCAGGTGTCGTACGAGCTGTGCTGGTAGCGGTACGGCACCGGTGCCTCGAAGCCCGTGAGCGGGCCGGTGAGCCGCTCGCCGGGGGCGTAGACCTTCACCCAGGAGCCGTGGTTGCTGAAGCAGGCGCCGAACTCGCCGTCGCTGCGCAGGGCGCCGACGGACAGCACGGACTGGGCGTACTCGGGCTTGTCGGCATAGGCGGCGGGCCAGAAGGGGGTGGCGCTGGCGTTGTTGCCCGCGGCGGCGACCAGCAGGGTGCGCGGCTGCTCGCGGAGGGCCTCCATGAACGCCTCGATGCCGAGCAGGCCGTCCGTGCTGCCGTTCGACGTACCGGCGGAGAGGCTGATGATGGCCGGCCAGCCGTCGCGCTCGACGGCCTCGAAGAGCTTGTCGCCGAACTCGGACTCCAGGATCGCGCCGATGTCGCCGAGCGTGTTGAGGGAGAGGATCTTCGTGTTGGGGGCGACCGCGGCGACGAGTCCCGCGATGAACGTGCCGTGCCCGACGTACTGCTGGAGCACGCCGTCGGCGTCGGTCTCGTCGATCTGGGGGTCACCCTGGACGTGGGCCATCGCCGGATAGGCCGCGTAGTCGTGCATGAGTCCGGTGTCGATGACCAGGACGCCGACGGCGCTGTCCTCGTCGTAACCGCCCTCGGCCACCGCGGGGTTGGGCCCGGCGGTGTGCGGGGCGGGCACCGGCTCGTCGCCTGGGCAGGCGTTGACGGGCGCGATGTGCACCACGTGGTTACGGCTGACCAGGCGCCGCCGCGCGTTGCCCTCCGTCTCCCTGAGCGCGCGCAGGGCGCCGGCCACCGCGCGGTCGCCGTGCCGGCCGCCCTCGCCCGGGTCGCCGACCTGGATCCGGGTGATGCCCGACCGGTTGGTCTCCGGGCTCGCCCGGCGCACCTCGTCGGCGGTCAGTCCGGCGAACGTGGTGAAGTGCGCGCGGACGGTGTCCTCGACGACCCGCGCCTCCTCGCCGTCGCGGGCCAGGACGACGCCCTTCTCGTAGATGAACTCGGCGGAGTCGTCCGGCCCCATCGCCAGGGCGACGCCGGGCATGGAGCGCTGGATCTGGTCGAACTGCTCCTGGAAACGCTGTGGTGCCATGGTTGTTCTCCCCCCTTGAACTGAACTGACGGATCACCGAACGTGTTTGCAAGTCCTCATCGTCAAGTCCTCAGTGAGAGTCGCGAGGCCGTCGCGTGATACAGGGGATGGCCAAACCTGTGTGACGCGGGGCGCGGAGCACTACCATCCGTTAAGTGACAGCGGGAAGCGACACGGTTCTCGAACTACTGCCGATGGTGTTCGCCCGCCCGAAGGACGCGCTCGCCCGGGCGGAGAACGTCCTCGGCAACGATCCGACGCCGTTGCACGCCTCCGTCGCCCACCAGGTGATCGGTCTGTGGCAGCGGGACTTCGGCGACATGCGCATCGCCCTGCGTCATCTGCGGCGCGCCCGCGATCTCGCGGCGGACGCCGGGTCGGCGGAGCGCGAGGCGGACGTCCTCGGCACGCTCGGCGTGGCACTGGTCCACGCGGGCCGCACCCGGCAGGGCCTGGAGGCGTTCGAACAGGGAGTCGAGCGCGGTACGGGCCATACACGCGCGCGCGTGCTGTACCGGCGGGCGTACGCGTGGTGGGTGCTGGGTCATCACCGCGAGGCGCTGGACGACGTACGCCGGGCCATACCGGTGCTGCGGCAGGCGGACGACACCATCTGGACGGCGCGGGCGCTGACCCTGCGGGCCACCGTGCATCTGGCGCTCGGGCGGCCCGAGCGGGCCGACGCCGACTTCACCGCCGCCGAGCAGATGTGGGACACCACCGGCCAGGAGCACGACAAGGCGGACGTCGTGGAGAGCCGGGCGCTGGCCGCGTACCGGGCGGGCGACATCCCGGCCGCGCTGCGCCTGTTCGACGAGGCGGCCGAGCGGTACGACCGGCTGGGTACGCCGATCTTCATGTTCTACATCCGGCGCTGTGAGGTCCAGATGGCCGCCGGGCTGGCCCCGGAGGCGCTGGCGGACGCGGACGCGGCGATCGCCGTGCTCGACGGCATCGGTGGCCAGAGCACCCGCAAGGCGGAGCTGCTGCTGACCGCCGCGCGGGCGGCCCGGCTCGCGGGCGACCCGCACACCGCGATCGCCCGCGCGGCGGTGGCCGTACGTCTGTTCGCCGGGCAGCGGCGCAGTTGGTGGGAGGCGCACGCCCGGCTGGTGCTGCTGGAGGCGCGGGTCGCGACCGGGCGGAAGTCCGGGCGGCTGGTCGCGGACGCGGCGGCGCTGGCAGAGCGGCTGGCCGCCTTCGGTTCGCCGTCCGCGCCCGAGGCGTCGCTGCTCGCGGGCCGGATCGCGCTCGCGCTGGGGTGGACCGAGGACGCGGAGAAGCATCTGAAGGTCGCCGCCCGCAGCAGGCGCGTCGGGCCGCCGCTGGCCCGGATGACGGGGTGGGCGGCGCAGGCGCTGCGCGCGGAGGCGGCCGGGTCGGGCCGGGGCGTACTGGAGGCCTGCCGGCGCGGGCTCGCCGTCCTGGACGATCACCGGATGACGCTCGGCGCCTCGGAGCTGCGGGCCCGGGCCACGGCGCAGGGTGCCGAACTCGCCGCACTGGCACAGCGGGCGACCCTGGAGTCCGGTGGGCCGCGGCGGCTGCTGGTGTGGAGCGAGCGGTGGCGGGCCACGGTCCTGTCGGCGCCGCCCGCCCGGCCGCCCGACGACCCGGCGCTCGTGCAGAGCCTGACCGCCTTCCGGGTGATCGCCGCCCGCGCGGAGGAGGCCCGGGTCGCCGGGCGCCCGGTACCGGCGCTGGAACGCGAACAGCGGCGCCTGGAACGGGAAGTGCGTTCCCGCACGCTCCATATGCGGGGCGAGTCCCCCGGCAACGGAAGCCGCTTCGATCCCGGCCGGCTGCTCGAACGCCTGGGCGGCGGTGGGCGGTTGATCGAGATCGCCGTGGTCGACGGCCGGGTGCAGGTGCTGTTGTGCGGTGAGGGGCGGGTGCGGCGTTTCGAAGCGGGGCTGGTCGCGGACGCGGTGACCGAGGCCGAGCACGTCCAGTCCGGGCTGCGGCGGCTCGCGCATCCGGGGGCGGAGGGCAGGCTGCCGGTACTGGAGGCGGCGGGCCGCCGGCTGGAGGAGCTGCTGCTGGGCGCGGCCGTGCCGCATCTGGGGACCGGCCCGGTGGTCGTGGTCCCGCCGGGAAGCCTGCACCGGGTCCCTTGGGCCCTGCTCCCCTCCCTCCGGGAGCGAGTGCTGAGCGTGTCCCCGTCGGCGAGCAGCTGGCTGCGCGCCCAGGAGACCGGGCCCCCGCCGAGCGGCCGGCACGTCCTCGTCCGGGGGCCGGGCCTCGCGAGCGGCGGGGCGGAGGTGCCCGACCTGGCCGACCGGTACGGCAGACCGACGGTGCTGGAGCACGAGGGCGCGCGGGCGGCGGAGGTGCTGGACGCGCTCGACGGGGCCGCGCTGGCCCATATCGCGGCCCACGGCACCTTCCGGGCGGACAGCCCGCTGTTCTCGTCGCTGCGGATGGCCGACGGCCCGTTGATCGTGCACGACTTCGAACGCCTCGGCCGCAGTCCGTACCGGATCATCCTGTCCAGCTGCGACACCGGCCGCCTGGCGACCGTCGGCGCGGACGAACTCCTCGGCCTGGTCACCGCGTTGCTCCCGCTGGGCACGGCGGGCGTGGTGGCGAGCAGCGCACCGGTCAACGACGCGGCCGTGGTCCCCCTGATGCTGGCCCTGCACAAGGGCCTCAGCGCGGGCCTCTCCCTGGCCGAGGCCCTGCGCGACGCCCGCGCCTCCCTCCCCGGCGACGCGACCCACCAGGCGACCGGCTGGGCGTTCGCAGCATTCGGAGCGGCCTGAGCCCACCCCGGCCGACGATCACGCCGGCTGCGCGGCCGGAGCGTCGTCCAGTCGTCCAGGAGCCATGGCAGCGCGCCTCAGTCGCTCGCGCCCAGGCCGGTGCGGGCGCTGAAAACGGCTGATTCCCCGCACCAGGCAGCCCCGGCCGCCCTCGGCGTTCGAGGCTGAACCCGTCGCCCCGCCCGACGGCGATCACGCCGGCTGCGCGGCCGGGGCGTCGTCCAGGAGCCACGGCAGGGCACCCCGGTCGTTTGCGCCGAGGCGGGTGTAGGCGCTGTACAGGTGGTTGCCGACGGTGCGGATGGAGAGGGTCAGTCGGTCGGCGATCTGGCGGTTGCTCAGGCCGGCGGCGGCGAGGGTGATGATCTGGCGCTGGCGGGCGGTGAGTTCGCCGAGGACCAGGCCGGACAGGGCCGGGGTGCGGGCGCCCTGGCAGCGGCGGGCCAGGGTCATGGCGCGGGAGCGGGACGTCCGGGCGGCACGCGGGTCGCGGTGGAGCGGGACGGCCTGGGCGTGGGCCTCGGCCGCGAAGAGCAACAGGCCCCGGCGCTCCAGGAGTTCGGCGGCGCGGTCCAGGGCCGGGCCGTCCTGGCGGACGAGCGCGTCCGCGTGCCGGGCCAGCGGTGCCGCGTCCTCGCCGGGCAGTTGGGCGAGGCGGTCCGCGACCAGGTGCGGGGCCCCTAGGCGTACGGCGTCGTACAGGGCGTACGCCTCGCCCTTCCCCTCCGTGATCGACTCCAGTGCTCCGGCGATGTCGCCGTGCGCCGCCCGCTGCCACGTCGTCGCCTGCCTCGGGGCGGGGTGGCCGGCGAGGGCCTCGTCCAGGGTGGCGACCTCGCACAACTGGGCTGCCGCCAGGGCCAGTTCCGTACGGCAGGCCAGATCGTCCGGGGCGCCTCGCAGGCCTTCCCGGGCCCAGGACAGTGCCTCGCGGAGTTCGCCGCGCAGGCGGGCGAAGCGGGCCCGTACCGTCGCGTAGTCGGCGGGTACGGCGCGGTTCGGGGCCGCGCCCTCCGCCGCCAGCCAGTCCCCGACGCGGCCGGCCGGTTCGTGGACGTCGGTCCGCTCGATCCGGTCGGTCAGGTCGGCGCGCTCGGCGGCCAGGGCAGAGGCACACTCGGCCGGGGTGCGGGACATACGCCTGGCGCGGAGCTGTCCGGCGCCCGCGCGCAGGACGGGGCCGTGCAGGGGGTGGGCGAGGCGGACCTCGGACAGGGCGTCGACGTGGATCAGGCCGTCCGCTTCCAGGCGTTCGAGGGCACGCAGGTCCAGATCCGCGAGGTCCAGCGGGAGCGGCTCGCTGAACGCCAGGCGGTCCAGCGCGTCCCGTTCCTCGGCGCAGTCGCGGTGCAGCGCCTGCCCGATCCGTTCACGCACCGCCGCCGTCACCGGAACCGGGCCCCGCCACGTCAACTCGTCCGACGTCAGGCTCAGTTCGCCGCGTTCGCGCACCGCGGCCAGCAGGTCGCGCAGCAGCCGCAGGTCGCCCTGGCACAGGTGGTGCAGGCGGTGCGCGGTGAGCGGCTCGACCGGGCCGCCGGCGCCGGCGGCGATCAGCTGGGCGGTCTCCTCGCGGGGCAGCGGCTCCAGCGCGAGACGCGGCAGCACGTCGCCGGTCCACAGCCGGGACACCGCGCCCGGCGCCGGGGCGCCGTCCGTCGCGACCACGAGCAGCCGGGTACGCCCGTGCACCGCGAGCTGGTGGACCAGCGCGGCCGAGGAGTCGTCCAGCAGATGGGCGTCGTCGACCAGCAAGGTCCGTACGCCCGCCAGGAGTTGAACGGCCCGGTGCAGGGAGACCGCCTCCGGGAGGAGGTGGGCGAACGCGGCGAAGGGGATGTCCCGGGTCTCGGGCGTGCCGCTCACCTTCGCGCAGCCGGTGCCCCGGACGGCCTCCGTGACGAGACGGGTCTTGCCGTGCCCGGCCGGACCCGTCACCACGACGCCGTGCCGTTCGGCCGCCAACGTCCGGCGGAGCAGCTCCAGTTCGCTGTCCCGGCCGGTGAACGGCCAGGGCAGTTCCAGGGTCTTCGCGTCCCGTTCGAAAGTCATCACGTTCAACAAGAGCCGGGCTACTCAGCTTTGATACAGGCCGACTTGAGTAGCCCCCGACTCAGGCGCCCGAGGGCCGGTGAGCTGCAACCTGTTCCCCATGAACGCACGGTTCTGCTCACTCCCGCAGCAGCCGGCCCCCAGCTTCACACCGGGGTTGCCGGCCGAGCGGCTCAGTGCGCTCCTCTCGGGGCGTCTGATGTGGGTGAACGGCACCGTGCTCCACTACTACTTCTTCGACCGGGACAGCGACGGCTCGGTCATCCCCCTGCCGGGGACCGGGGAGACACGGTGGGAGTCATGGGTCGGCGCCGAGGCACAGCGCGATGTCGTCCGTGACTGTTTTCGGGAGTGGCTCGAACTGGGGATCGGGCTCTCCTTCGTCGAGGTGCGCGACCGTTCGGAGGCCGAACTCCGCATCGGATTCCAGACCGGTGACGGTTCGTACTCCACGGTCGGGCGGGACGCACTCTCGGTGGGCCTGGGGCGGCGCACGATGAACTTCGGATGGGACCTGATCGCGCCGGGGGAGCGCGCGACGGCCCTGCACGAGATCGGGCACGCCCTGGGCCTGCTGCACGAGCACCAGAACCCGTTCGCCGGCATCCACTGGGACGACGAGGCCGTGTACGACGACCTCGCCGGGCCGCCGAACTTCTGGGGCCGCGACAAGAC
The DNA here is from genome assembly GCF_044333925.1 of Streptomyces sp. NPDC020898. Lineage (NCBI taxonomy): Bacteria > Bacillati > Actinomycetota > Actinomycetes > Kitasatosporales > Streptomycetaceae > Streptomyces > Streptomyces sp. NPDC020898. Next base: position 241,183 of record NZ_JBIRRV010000006.1, on the reverse strand, counting down.
GTACTTCAACATCCTGCGCAAGCTCGACCCGGACGAGGTCAACGGCTCCGTCTGGGACCCGCTGTCGATCATGGAGTATCCGTTCTCGGCGGGGCTGATCCTCGAACCGGAGCAGTTCCGGTCCGGGGTGCGCCCGCCAGGGACGCTCTCCCCGGCCGACAAGGTGTTCGTGCTCCGCTGGTATCCGCCGACGGGCACATCCAGTCCGGCCGAACTCGTGCCGTTCCGGTCCGCTCCTCTGTGCCTCGGCGCGGGCGAGCAGGCCGACTTCGGCATCGCACCGCCGGAGACCCGCGACTACACCGTGGGCACCTTCGGGGAGAGCGACACGGTCGTCGCGGTCTTCGAGGAGATCGACGGCGAGCCCCGTTACCTCTCAGCCGAGGACGACGGCGGCACTCCGCACAACGCCCACGTCAGGGTCCGGCTCGTCAAGGGCCGCCACTACTTCGTCCGCGTCAGGCTCTACTCCACGTGGGGTTCGGGGGAAACAGCCGTCATGTGCTGGTGATGCTGGGGGCAGAGGCCAGCGCATGACGGCGGACGCGGACGAATCAGACCACCATCGGGCACCCGGGGGAGCGGTCGAGGACGTCACCTTCATGGGGGAGGGTGACGTCCTCGACCACGCCATGTACGGCGGACTCAGGACGCCGCCCGCTCCCCCGCCGTCTCGGCGTCGGGGTGGGCGAGGCCCAGATGGTCGCGGAGGGTGGTGCCCTCGTACTCCGTGCGGAAGACGCCGCGTTCCTGGAGGAGCGGGACCACCGTGTCGGCGAAGCCGTCGAGGCCGCCCGGGGTGATGTGCGGGACCAGGATGAAGCCGTCGCTCGCGTCGGCCTGGACGTACTCGTCGATCGTGGCGGCGACCGTGGCCGGAGCGCCGACGAAGTTCTGGCGGTTGCCGGTCTCGATGACCAGGTCGCGGATGGACCAGTTGTTGGCCTCCGCGCGCTCCCGCCACTCGCGGGCCGTGGCCAGCGGATCGCGGTACATCCGCACCTGGGCCCGGCCCCGGGAGACGGTGTGTTCGCCGAGGTCGGGGTCGATGTCGGGGAGCGGGCCGTCCGGGTCGTACGCGGACAGGTCACGGTTCCAGACGAACTCCAGGTGCTTGATGGCCGTGGCCCCGCTGACCTGCTGGCGGCGCACCTCGTGGGCCAGTTCCTCCGCCTCGGCGTCCGTGTCGCCGAGGACGAAACTCGCGGCAGGCAGGATCAGCAACTGGTCCGCGCGGCGGCCGTACTTGGCGAGGCGGTTCTTGACGTCGGTGTAGAAGTCCTGGCCCTCCTTGAGGGTGGCGTGCCGGCTGAAGATCGCGTCCGCGGTCGACGCGGCGAACTCGCGGCCCTCGTCGGAGTCGCCGGCCTGGAAGATCACCGGGCGGCCCTGCGGGGAGCGGGGCACGTTGAACTGCCCCTCGATGTCGAAGTGCTGGCCGGTGTGGACGAAGGCGCCGGCCTTCGCGTCCCGCAGGAAGGTGCCGGTCTCCTGGTCGGCGAGGATCTCGTCGCCGTGCCAGGAGTCGAAGAGTTCGCCCGCCGTCCGGAGGAACTCCTTGGCCCGTGAGTAGCGTTCGTCCTGCGGGAGGAAGCCACCGCGCCGGAAGTTCTCGCCGGTGAAGGCGTCCCAGGAGGTGACGACGTTCCAGGCGGCGCGTCCGTCGGAGAGGTGGTCGAGGCTGGCGAACTGGCGGGCCACCTCGTAGGGCTCGTTGAACGTGGAGTTGATGGTGCCGGTGAGTCCGAGGTGCTCGGTGACGGCGGCGAGCGCGGTGAGGACGGTGAAGGTGTCGGGCCGTCCGACGACGTCCAAGTCGTATATTTTTCCGCCCTGTTCACGCAGTCGCAGCCCCTCGGCGAGAAACAGGAAGTCGAACTTGGCGCGTTCGGCGGTGCGCGCGAAGTGGGCGAAGGAGCTGAACTCGATATGGCTGCCGGCCTGGGGGTCGCTCCATACGGTGGTGTTGTTGACGCCGGGGAAGTGCGCGGCCAGGTGGATCTGCTTCAGCGGCTTGCTCATGGTCGTACGGTCCCTCCGGCTCAGGCGGTGACGGTGGCGGTGGCCGCGTTGGGGGCGGCGTAGCGGTTGGCGGGGCGGGTCAGGCCCAGCAGTCCGCGCAGGGTGTCGGCCTCGTACGCCTGCCGGAAGACACCCCGGCGCTGGAGTTCGGGGACTAGGTTCCGGGTGATCGCCGGGAGGTCGTGGCCGGCGACGGCGGGCCGCAGCCGGAAGCCGGTCAGTCCGGCCGACGCCAACTCCTGGAGCAGGTCGGCGAGTTGGGCAGCCGTACCGGCGAAGATCCGGGCATCACTGGTGTATTCGTATCCGGCGAGGGCGTCGAGGCGTTCCCGGCGGGCCACGGCCTCGGCGGGATCCTCGTCGAGGAAGACCACCAAGTCGCCGAAGACATGCAGGGGTTCACCCGCACGGCCGGCCGCCGACTGCTCGGTGCGGATCTCCTCGACGATGGCGCGGGCCTGGCCGGTGTCGAACGGCGTGACGTATCCGACGTCGGCCGAGCGGGCCACCAGCCGGTACGGGACGGTCTCGTGGGCGAGGGCTGTGACCACGGGCTGGCCCTGCGGCGGGCGAGGGGTGATCGACGGGCCCTTGACGCTGAAGTGCGGTCCCTCGAAGTCGATGTAGTGCAGTTTCTCGCGGTCGACGAAGCGGCCGGTGGCGGCGTCGCGGATCTCCGCGTCGTCCTCCCAGCTGTCCCAGAGCCGGCGGACGACCTCGACGTAGTCGGCGGCCTCGTCGAAGAGGCCGGCCACCGGTTCCCAACCGCGCGGCCCGTTCAGCGGGTCGATGTGCGGGATCGGGCGGCGGCCGAAGTGGGCGGCCTCGTTCTGGCGGGCGGTGATCTGGACGCGCAGGCCCGCGCGGCCGGTGCTCACGTAGTCGAGGGTGGCGATCGCCTTCGAGAGGTGGAACGGCTCGGTGTGGGTGGTGACGACGGTCGGGACGATACCGATGTGCCGGGTGAGCGGGGCGACGCGGGCCGCGATGAGCACGGCGTCGAGGCGGCCCCGGACCTGGTCGGTGCGGCCGTCCGGTTCGATGGGGTGCGAGGACTGGAGACCGAGCCCGTCCTCGATGGTCACGAAGTCGAGCAGCCCGCGCTCGGCCTCGGCGACCAGGTCGGCCCAGTAGCGGGCGGTGAACAACTCCCGGGGCCTGGCGACCGGTTCGCGCCAGGCGGCCGGGTGCCAGCCGGCGCCGTCGAGGGCGACGGCGAGGTGCAGAGAAGAGAGTGACGAGGACACGAAAGTAGCGCCTTCCTGATCGACCGTACGAAAGGACGAGACAGCGGTCAGGAGCAACAGAGCGCGCCGGCCACACGCAGGAGATCGATGTGCCGCCGCGAGTACAGCTTCGGGCGGCAGGGAATGGGCTTCGGCACGATGGGATCAACAACGCGATGGGTTCGCGTGTTCCGGTCATTTGTGTCGGCCGGATGAACACCGGCCACGTTCGGGGGGCTAGGTTCGGGCGGGCCGAGCGGATTCGACGCCGGTCCGGCAGCGCGCCCCAAAGGGGCGCGGGGAACTGCGCAACAAGCCCCCACCGGCCCGCAGCCAACGAACCGCCTATCCAGCGGAGCTATCGGCGGAGCGCGAAGCGTATGCCGCCCAGTCAAGGATCTGCACAGCCGCCCCCGCCGCCTCCAGCCCCCGGCAATCGGCGTGGTGCCGACGGGCGATCGCGTCGAGGTCGAGGTGCGCCCCGAAGGCCGGGTGCGCGGCGAGGCGGCGGGCGTAGGCCCACAGCGCCGGATGATCGGCGACGCGGTGCACGGCGGCGGCGTCCAGGTGCCACCGGTGCACCGTGTCGAGGCGGACCAGGCTGACCCACAACTCCACGTCTGCGGCGGTGAGTTGGTCGCCGAGGAGATACGGGTCCGCGGCGAGCCGGGCGTCCAGCGAGCCCAGGGTGCGCAGCAGGGAGGCGAGCGCGTCGGCGCGGTCGGAGTCGTCGACGCCGGCCTCTCCGGCGCGCTGCGCCGCCGCGTCGATGTTCTGCGCGCACAACCGCTCGACGGCCTCGATCTCCGCCTCGAGACCGCACGGGTACAGCGCGGAGCGCCCCGCGCCGAAGTGCCGGGCCAGGTCGCGCAGGATGTCCGGGGTGTGCGTGCTGACGATCCGCCCCGACCAGTCGTCGCTGAGCACCGGGGCCGTGGCCGCGCCGGAGTAGCGGTGCGCGCTCGCCTCGTACAGCGGGCGCAGCGCGGAGTGTTCGCCGCCGGGAGCGTCGGGCACGACGGGCAGGTCGGTCACCGGACAGGCCGCGTCGAGGCCGAGCAGACTGTGGGTGACGGCGATCCGGAGACAATCGGGGTCGGCCGGGGACAGGTGGAGGCGGTAGCGGCGCGGCACGGCGTAGTGGCCGCTGCGCGCGTCCCGGCCGAGCCGGCCGCGGAAGGCCGGAGCGGGGCGGGCGGCGGTGGCGGCCAGTGGTGTGACGGTCATGAGTCTCCCCAAGGTGTGGTGCGCAGACGTACGCGCGGCGGAAGGCGTCGTCGGGGCCCGTCGGTCCGGCGCGTGGGCGGGCCGGACTCAGCGCAGGGGGCTGATGGCGCTGCAGACGCGCTGGAGGTCGATGTGACGGCGGGAGGTCAGCAGCGGGGTCGGCCGGGGTGCGGAAACCACCCGACTGGCATTCGACTCCACGCGCATCACCTTTCCCTACCTTTTCACTAGGATTCCCATGGGGAGTGTCGATCGGCTCGCGGCCCACGTCAAGGGCGTCTCGTACGGCGGACGGTGCCGGCCCCGGTCTCCCGGGCGAGGGGTCCTCGCGGCTGGCTCGTAAAGCTCGTGAAGAGCGAAACGACGCCGCCGACGGCATCCGAGGACCAAGGAAAAGCAGGGGACGACATGAGATTCCTGGAGCGTGAACGCGCGGCCCTCACCACGTTGCTGCCCGGCCTCGACGACGGGCTGCGGGCCGTGCCGCTGATGACGTTGGAAGGGCCGAAGAGTCCGGGCATCGGGCTGTTCCGGGAGTGCAGAGGTCCCGGGCTGCTGGCGCCGACGGCCCTTCAGGGGCGGGGCGCCACCGCGCTCGAAGCGGTGCGGGTGCAGCGGGCGCTGGGCAGCCGTTCGCCCTCGCTGGCCGTGGCGACGACCATGCACCACTTCTCGATGGCCACCCTGGTAGGGCTGAGCGAGTCGGGCGGGGGCGAGGGGCTGGAGTGGATGCTCGTCCAGGGTGTCGCCGCCGACAACCGGCTCATGGCGTCCGGCTTCGCGGAGGGCCGCAGCGGCACCGGCATCCTCTCCCCCGCCATGTCCGCCAGGGTGACACCCGAGGGCGTACGCATCACCGGCGTGAAACGGCCGTGCAGCCTGGCCCGTTCCATGGACCTGCTCACCGCCAGTGTGATGGTGCCGTGCGAGGACGGCGAGGGTGAGGAGCTGGCCGTGGCGCTCGTGCCGGCCGAGACGGAGGGCCTGAGCGTCAGCGGCTTCTGGGCCAGCAGCTTCCTCGCGGGCGCCGAGAGCGACCAGGTCACGCTGGACAACGTCCTCGTGCCGCCGGAGCTGCTGGTGCGCACCGCGTCCCCGGCCGGGGCCCGGCTCGACGAGGTGCAGACCGCCGGTCTCGTCTGGTTCGAGCTGCTGATGACCGGCAGCTATCTGGGCGCCGCGAGCGCCCTGGTCGAGCGGGTGCTGCGGCGCGACCGGGTGCCGGAGGCCGAGCGGGTGGGGCTGCTGGTGGCGGCGGAGGGCGCGATGGCCGCTGTGGAGAGCCTGGCCCGGCGGGTGGACGACGGCACGCCCGACGAGTCCGCGCTCGCCGACTCCCTGTACGTCCGCTACACCGTGCAGGACACGCTCGCCCGCGTTGTCCCGCGCGCGGTGGAACTGCTGGGCGGCATCGGCTTCATGACCTCGGACGAGGTCGGCTACCTCGCCGCCTGCACCAACGGCCTCGCCCTGCATCCGCCGTCGAGGTCACGGATGACGGGCCCGCTGGCCGCGTATCTGGACGAGGCACCGCTGACGGTCGCCTGAACCCCGGGGCCTTCCTGCCCTGTTCCCTTGTGGATCCGTCCACTCCCTTGTAGATCCATCCGCCGCTCACCCGACCGAGGGGAATTTCGTCATGCCCGAATCCCGGCCCACCGTGCTGCTCACCGGTGGCACCGGAGTGCTCGGCAGAGCTCTGATCGACGAGCTCCTGCCCGACTTCCGCATCGTCTGTCTGCGGCATCGCACCCCGGTGAACGACCCCCGGGTGCGAGAGCTGCGCGCCGACCTCATGGAGCCCCGACTCGGCCTGTCCGGGGCCGAGTTCACGCGTCTCGCCGCCGAGACGGACCTGGTACTGCACTCCGCCGCCGCGACCAACTGGCAGTGGGAACCGGACCTGATCCGGCGCGCCAATCTCGACGGCACCCGCACGATGCTCGACCTCGCGGCCCTCGCCGGCTCGCCCTTCTTCCATATGAGCACCGCCTTCGTGGCCAATCCGCTGGCCCCGGAGGAGCAGGAGCGCTTTCCCGGGGCCGCCGCCTATCTCGCCTCGAAGACGGAGGCCGAGCAGGCGGTGCGGGAGGCTCCGGCGCCCGGGGTGATCATGCGGCCGTCGGTGGTGATGGGCGACTCGGTGACCGGCCTGATCGCCGGGATGCAGGGGCTGACGCGGGCGCTGGGTGCCATCGTCAAGGGCCAGGTGCCCGTCATGCCGGGCGGGCCGGAGTCGCGGATCGACATGGTGCCGCAGGATGTCGTCGCCCGTGCGGTGGGCGACCTCATGCGCGGCGGGGTCACCGGGGGCGAGTACTGGCTGACGGCCGGCTCGGAGGTGCTGCTCCAGACCGAAGTCATCGACGCCTGCCTGGAGTTCGCCGACCGGTACGGGCCCCGGCCGCATCCGCCCCGGCTGATTCCCCTGGAGTCGGTGCACCGGCTGCTGCTCCCGCTGATCGAGGGACCCACGTTCCCGGAGTCGCTGCGCCGCCGCTTCCACACATACGCGGAGCTGCTGCTCGTCTTCCAGCGGGCGCTGCCCTTCGAATCGTCCCTCGGTACGCCGCACTGCGGCCGACCGGTCTCGAAGGAGGAGCTGCGCCAGGCCCTGGTAAGCAACCTGGTCGCCTGGGCCGCCCGCCCCGGCGGCATGCGCGGCCGACAGCGCACCCAACCGGCGACCGTTCCCGCCGCACCCCAGGAAGTGGCTCAGGAAGCAGTCCAGGCAAGGGAGTTGGCGTCATGACCACCGTCCCGATCGACTCCCCGCTCCGACCGGACACCGGCACCGGCACCCCGGTCGACAGCGACAACCGCGCGCACATAGCCCGGCTCTACCGCGAGCATCTCTCCTCCGGGCGGGCCGTCATGGGCACCGTGCTCGGCGGGATGCTGGAGACGGCGTCCGACGGGGCGTGGATCTTCACCGAGGACGGCCGCCGCTACCTCGACTTCGGCGGGTACGGCGTCTTCATCCTGGGCCACCGGCACCCCGCCGTGACGGCGGCCGTGCACTGCCAGGTGGACGCCCATCCGCTGGCCTCCCGGGTCTTCCTGGAGCCGGTCGCGGCCCGCGCCGCGGAGGCCCTCACCGCGCACACCCCGGCCGGCCTCGACCGGGTGCACTTCGTCAACTCCGGTGCGGAGGCGACCGAGGCGAGCCTGAAGCTGGCTCGCGCCCACGGGCACACCGCGCTGGTGAGCACGGCCGGCGGCTATCACGGCAAGACCCTGGGCGCGCTCTCCGCCACCGCCAACGCCAAGTACCAGGAGCCGTTCCGCCCGCTGCTGCCGGACCGCAACGTCGTCCCGTACGGCGACGCGGACGCGCTGGACGCCGTGCTCGGTCTGCTCGGCGAACGGGCCTGTGTGATCGTCGAGCCGGTGCAGGGCGAGGGCGGGGTACGGATTCCGCCGCCGGGCTACCTGGCGGAGGTGAGCCGGCTGTGCCGGGCGTACGGCGCCTTCCTGATCGTCGACGAGATCCAGACGGGGCTGGGGCGGCTGGGCTCGTGGTGGGGCCTGGACGGGGAGGGGCAGGACGGTGTCGAGGGCGCCGGGGAGGTCGCGCCGGACGTGCTGCTCGTCGGCAAAGGGCTCAGTGGCGGGGTGGTGCCCGTCGCGGCGATGGTCGCGACCGAGTCGGCGTACCGCCCGTTCTCCCGCGACCCGTATCTGCACACGTCGACGTTCGCGGCCTCGCCGATCGCCTGTGCCGCCGCGCGGGCCGCGGTCGAGGCGCTGGCCCGGGAGGACGTCGTCGCCCGTGCCCGCGCGCTCGGCGAACGGCTGCTCGCCGGTGTCCGGGCGGCCTGCGCACCGTACTTGGGCGGGCTCGTCCGGGAAGTGCGCGGGCGGGGGCTGCTGATCGGCCTGGAGTTCACCGAGGAGCGGGCTGTCGGCGAGCTGATCCTCGAACTGATCGGCCGGGGCGTCCTCGTGAACCACTCCCTCAACGCCTCCCGGGTCCTGCGCCTCACGCCGCCCGCGATCGTCGGCGACGACGAGACAGAGCTCTTCCTCGCGACGCTGGCGGACTCGCTCCGGGACGTGGCGCAGCGGCTCGGCTGAGGCCCGCGAAGGAGAAGAGGTCAGTGGGACGGGCGGCGGCGGTCCAAGAGGAGGGCGGCGGCTCCGAGAGCCATCAGGCCCCGGGAGGGGGTCCAGGGCCGCTGCCCGCCCATGCCCGCCGGGGTGTGCGGTTCGTGGAGCTGGAGGGCGAACTGCCGGTTGGCGGCGTCGGAGAGGAGGCCGCGCAGCTGCTCGGGGGCGGACACCGCGAAGGACAGGAGGTCCATCGTGTTGCGGGCCGCCTGGTCGAGGGAGAAGTACTCGCGCAGCAGGGCCATGACGATGCCCCGCGCCTCCGACTTGAAGACGTCCGCGAGGGCGATGTCCGGTGCCAGGCAGCGCACCGAACCCTCCAGGTTGGCGAAGGACTTGCCCAGCAGGGAGATGGCGGGCGCCGAGCCGATGCCCCGCTTCGTCGCCTTCTCCAGCACGGTCGTCAGGGACACTCCGAAGTTGATGTCCTCCAGGGAGGCCGTGGCGACCTTGGGCACCAGCGCCGCCATGTCGGCGGCGAACGCGGGCAGGTTGGACCACGGGGTGACCCGCCCCATGTCCGCCCAGGCCCAGGCGAGTCCGTGGCCGTCGTTCTGCGCGAGGGCCATGAGCAGGGGCAGCAGTTGCAGGCTCGTACGCCGGTCGAGCCGGCCGATCATGCCCCAGTCGATGAGCGTGGCCGGGCCGCCGGGCAGCGCGAAGACGTTGCCGGCGTGCGGATCGGCGTGGAACATGCGGTCGACGAAGTAGCCGCGGTACATGAAGCGCAGCAGGTCCTTGCCGATGTCCGTGCGCTCCCGGTCGCTGAACGTGGCGCGGTCCAGGTGCCGTACGGAGGCGCCGGGGGCGAGGGACTGCACCAGCACCTTGGGGGTGGCGTGGAGGACGTGGGGCACCGCGAGGGTCGGATAGCGCCGGATGTGTTCGCGGGCCTCGTCCATGTTGCGGGCCTCGCCGGTGAAGTCGAGTTCGGGTTCCATGGCGTCGAAGATCGAGCCGAGCATCGCCTCCATGTCGATGACCTCGTTGAAGCGGGGCGCGGTGCGGGCGACGATCCTGGACGCCTTGCGCATCAGGGCCATGTCCGCGCGGACCGCGTCCCGGATACCGGGCCGCTGCACCTTCACCACCGCCGGGCGCCCGCCGGGCAGGGTGACCCGGTACACCTGGGCGAGGGAGGCCGCGCCGAGCGGTCGTACGGTGTCGATGTCGTCGAAACGGCGCTTCCAGTCCGGGCCGAGCTGCTCCCGGAGCACGGGTTCGAAGACGGAGAAGGGCTGGACGTCGACCTGGTCGTGCAGGTTCTGCAGCTCGGCGATCATCGAGGCGGGCACCATGTCGGGCCGGGTGGAGAGGATCTGCCCGAGCTTCACGTAGAAAGGGCCGAGGCTTTCGAGCGCGTGGCGTACGGCCCGGGCGCGCCGGGAGCCGTCGTCTCCGTTCTCGGCGCCGTCGCCGTAGGCTCCGTCGGCTCCGCGCCGGGTGCGGCGCCGGTCCCGGGCCAGTCGGCCGGCCTCTTCGGCCGCGAGACCTCCCAGCACCTTCACCACCAGCCGAAGCCGGCTGCCGAGCAGGGCACCGCCCATGTGTCACGACCTTCTGTGTGTGATGCGTTTCCGGAACAGGGGGTGGTGGCTGACCGGCGGGGCGGGGCGTCGGGCCCCGCCCCGCCGTCAGTCAGCTGCCCTTCCTCGCCACCGGTGCCCGGCCACCACCGCCCGTCACCGCACCGGCGACCCCCTGAACGCCCTCCAGCACGCCGACCAGGGACGCGACGAGTTCGGAGAGCTGGGCGATCTGACGTGGCAGTGCCGCCAGCCCCTCCGCCATGTCCGCCGCTCCCGACACGGCCGACGCGGCCCCGCCCGTCACCTGTCCGAGCGCGGCCAGCGGATTCGCACCTCCGCCGCCGAGCGCGGCGAGGGGGTGCGGAGCCGCGCCGACCAGGGCGGCCAGGGGATTGGGGGCGGCGCCCGTCAGAGCGGCGAGCGGGTTGGCGCCGCCGCCTTGGGCGGCGTTGGCGGCGTTCGCCAGCGCCGCCACGGGATTGGCCACTCCCCCGAGCGCCGAGAGCGCGCTCACGGTACGCAGCACATCCACGGGCAATCCGTTCAGCGTCTGGTACGGATTCGCCGCGGTGAGCCAGTCCGCGGTACGGGAGTCGTCGCCCTTTCGGTCGAGAATCTCGTCGAAGGCCTTCTTCGTACTGTCGGCGATATCGCCGATGAAGTCCTTGATCGTGTCCTGCGCATTATTCCTGCCCACTGTAACTGCCTTCCCTGTCGACTGAACTCCCGTAATTCGGAAGTCGTTCACAAGAGGCCGGACACCCGTCGAAGTTGAATTCGGGCGTCCGTTACCTGTGGTGTGCCGCGACACCGTCCAGCGTCTGGGCGCACACGAGCCGCAGCCGCGCCCGCCCCCGGGTGAACGCGCCCTCGGCGGCCTTCAGCGAGATCTGGTGCATGCGCGCGAACTCCATCGTGGAGATTCCGTCGGCGCGGGCCAGCATGACCTGGCGTTCACGGCCGCGCAGCTGCTGGACCTGGCGCAGCAGCCAGCGCCCGAAGTCCTCGTCGCACACGTCCTCGTCCGGCAGCTCGGGCCTGCTGACGTGCGCGGTACGGCCCACCAGCCGCCGTCTGCGCTCCAGTTCGCGGTAGTGGTCGACACACAGCCGCAGGGCGACCGAGGTCAGAAAGGGCCCGATCCGCCCCTGGTCCAGGTTGGCGTGGGCCGCCGCCCGCAACATCGCCTCCTGGACGCAGTCCTCCGCGTCCTGGGCGGTCGGCAGCCGCCGGCGGACCAGCCGCATCAGCCGTTCCCGGTGGCTGGCGATCTCGTCCCAGGACAACTCCCCACGGATTTCCCCCTGGGTTTCCCCCAGAACTTCTCCCTGGGCTTCATGAATGACTCGATCGACGATGGCGAACTCACCTGAGCGGTCTTCCGAATTCATGCAGTACACGGCCCCGAAATGATCCCATGGGTGCGAACCAGAATATTCGCACGTCCTATCCACAACCCGACGGGAAAGGACTGTCCGGGTCAACTCACGGACAAACCGAGCCGATTGCCTACCACTCGTCCGAATGGAAAACGAACGAACCATCTCCGGCACGCGACAGACCGTGCTATAAAAATTCTTACGCCAGCGAGGACAGCGTGTTCCTGCTGAAACGTCACATCACGACAGGACCACGAATTAATTCCTGGGCAACATACCCATATCGGCCATACAGGAACCGAATTCGCCAATACCGGCCGACCTGCTTCTGGCCGCTCGTCAGCCCTCGGCGGCGGCCTGCTTGATGGCTTCGCGGATCCGGGAGTACGTACCGCAGCGGCAGACGTTCTCGATCCCATCGATGTCCGCGTCCGTCGGCGTGGAGGTCCGGCGGAGCAGCGCCACCGCGGCCATGATCTGCCCCGGCTGGCAGAAACCGCACTGCGCGACATCCCGGTCCAGCCACGCCTGTTGGACGGGGTGCAGGGTGTTCCCGTCGGCCAGCCCCTCGATGGTGGTGACCTTCCGGTCCGCACAGTCGGCGACGGGCACGACGCAGGGCTGGATCTCGGCGCCGTCGAGATGGCTGGTGCACGCACGGCAGACCCCCACCCCGCAGCCGTACTTGGGGCCGGTCACCTGCAGCAGGTCACGCAGCACCCACAGCAGCGGCATGTCGGCCGGGGCCTCGACGGTGACCGGCTTGCCGTTGAGGACGAAGGTGTAGTGGGGCATCAGTACCCTCTCGGAGGTCTCGGAGGCGCAGCAGGAGCCGGGTTCGGCGGCCGGTCAGAAGGTGAGCGGGAAGCGGCGCGGCTCGGTGCCGGTCGCCCGGGCGTACGCGTTGGCGACCGCGCCCGCCGCCGCGGGCACCCCGAGTTCCCCGGCTCCGCCGGGCTCGCCCCTGGACGGCATGAGGTGTGCCTCGAAGTGCAGCGGGGCGTGCCGCTGGCGGGCGTAGTGGAAGTCGGCGAAGCTGCCCTCGCGGACGGCGCCCCGGTCGATGTGCAGGCCGGCCCGCAGCACGGTGGAGATGCCGTCCACGGCGGTGCCCATCAGCTGGGCCTCAAGTCCGCGTGGATTCACGGCCGTTCCGACGTCGGCCGCCATCACCACCTTGGTCACCCGCGGGTTCTCCGGGTCGGCGGCGTCGATCTCAACCAGGCAGGCCACACAGGAGCCGTACTCCTCGTGGACCGCCATGCCCTGTCCGTGTCCGGCCGGCATGGTCCGTCCCCACCTCCCGGCGGAGGCCGCCTTGTCGAGTACGGCGCGCACGGGCTTGCTGCGGAGCGTGGTGCGCCGGAAGGCGACCGGGTCCTTGCCCAGGCTGCGGGCGATCTCGTCGACCATGATCTCCTCGACGGTCCGGGTCGTCCCGGAGTCCACCGACCGCCAGGCACCGAGCGGTATCGCCGCCAGTTCCACGCTGCCCGAATCCCCGGACAGCCGACCGAAGTTGTACAGCCCGCTGTCGCTGGGCAGTGGGCCCGCAGCGCGGACGCCCCCCGCCCGCGCGGCCAGGGGCCTCGCGCCGCCCTGGGCGGCGAGTCCCTCCCCCTCCCACGACTCGCTCACCGAAGCCGTCGAGTGGACGAAGGCCACCACCCGGCCGCCCGCGTGACTGGCTCTGATCCGGTGGTGGGTGGCGGGGCGCATCCGGCCGTGTCGAAGGTCGTCGGCGCGGCTCCACATCAGCTTGACCGGCCGGCGGGCCGCTTTGGAGACGAGGGCGGCCTCGATCGCGAAGTCGTGGTTGAGCCGCCGTCCGAACGAGCCGCCGCCGCGCAGGACATGGACCTTGACCTTCGATGCCGGGAGCCCGACCGCGGCGGCGATGCTGTCCCGGGCGTCCATCGGGGTCTGGGTGGAGAACCACAGTTCGGCGCGGTCCGCGCGGACATCCGCCACCGTGGTCAGCACCTCCATCGGGGCATGGCTGACGAACGCGAACTCGAACTCCCCCGTCACCTGCGTCGATCCGCTCGGCGCCGGGTCCAGCGGGGGGACGGCGGCGCGCAGCCGGGATCTGATGGCCGCGTCGGACAGCGCGGCCAGCGGGCCCGGGGCCCAGGTGATCCGCAGGGCGTCGCGGGCCTCGAAGGCGTGGTGGAAGGTGTCCGCGACCACGGCGACCCCGTCCGCCACCCGCACGACCGCACGGACTCCCGGCATGGCGCGGGCCGCCCGGTCGTCGACCGCGCGGACCTTCCCGCCGAGCGTCGGCGGCCGGGCGACGACGGTCGGCTTCGCACCGGGCACCCGCAGGTCACCGGCGTACTGCGCCTTGCCGGTGACGATGTCCCGCGCGTCGATACGGGTCGTGGGCTTCCCGATCACCTTGTGGCGGGAGGACGGTTTGGGCCTGCTGGAGACCCTCGGCCGGGTGACCTTCGCGGCCGTCGCGGTCAGCGATCCGAAGGTGGCCGTACGCCCGTCCGGTGCGACGACCATGGTGTTCCGGGTCCGCAGCGTGCGAGCGGGCAGGCGCCAGCGCTGCGCGGCGGCGGTCACCAGCCGGGCGCGCGCGGTGGCGGCCAGCGCCCGGGCGGGTCCGTACAGCGAGCTGACCGAGTTCGAACCGCCGGTGAACTGGCTGCCCTTGGTACGGGCGTCGGCGAGCGGGATGTCGACGTCGGCGAGGCGGGCGTCCAGTTCCTCGGCGATCATCATGGCGACCGCGGTGGTGACCCCCTGGCCGACCTCGACGCGCGGCAGCCGTACGACCACCCGGTTCGCCGCGGTGACCTCCAGGACCAGCATCTCGTCGTCGGTGCCGGTCACCACGACGCCGGAGCGCGCGCTGCCGCCCGCCGTCCGGGGCTCGGCGCCCTCCGCCGGGGACGTGTCGCAGCCGATCGGGGCGGCCACGGTCAGGGTGGTCGCGGCCAGCGAGTACACCATGAACCTTCGACGGGACCACTGCCGCTCCATCGCCACCCCTGTCGGTTCCTGCCCGGTGCGTCTCCTGTGTAGGAGGGGTCCAGGGCCTTTGTGGTTGCGTACCGGGACGGCCGGTCCGCCCGCCCGCTCCCCCCGAACGGCTGGAAGCCTCCCCCCAGGTGGCTGGAGTGGCTCCCGGGCGCGTTCCAGCGGGGCTTTCGCCGCTCTAAGGTCGGGGGACGACATCGATGTGCGGCCGAAAACCGTCGCACTGGTGACGACGACGGCGAGGCGGAACGTACGTGATCCGGGTAGTGGTGGTGGACGACGAGGCACTGGTGCGGTCCGGCTTCCGGCTCATCCTCAGCGCGGCCGACGACATCGAGGTCGTCGCGACCACCGCGGGCGCGGAGGCGGTCGAGACCGTACGGCGGGAGAGTCCCGATGTCGTCCTGCTGGACATCCGGATGCCGGACGTCGACGGTCTGACCGTGCTGCGCCGGGTGCGGGCCCTGCCGAAGGCCCCGGTGGTGGCGATGCTGACGACGTTCGACGCCGACGAGTACATCCTGACCGCCCTGCGCTCCGGCGCGGCCGGTTTCCTCCTCAAGGACACCGAGCCCGACCAACTCGCCCAGCTGGTACGGACGTTGGCGGCGGGCGGGGTCGTGATGTCGCCGAAGGCCTCCCGGGCCGTCTGGCAGAGCCACCCGGGTGCCACGGCCCGCGCCGAGGACCCCGGGGCGGCCCGCGTGGGGCGGCTCAGCGAACGCGAGCGCGAGGTCCTCGTACTGATCGCGGAGGGGCTGTCCAACGCCGACATCGGCACCCGTATCCATCTCAGCGCGGGCACGGTCAAGGACCACGTCAGCGCGATCCTCACCAAGCTGAAGGTGAGCAGCCGGGTCCGGGCGGCGCTGCTCGCCCAGCGGGCCGGGTTGCTGGACGCCGTCGAGGACGCGGACGGGAACCGGCCCGGTCAGCGGGAGCCAGGGCGATGACCGCGTCCGAGGAAGCCGGTGTCCGGGCGGCCGACGCGCGCCGGGCGTGGTGGGTGCGGGTTCCGGACCGGGTCGTCGACGCCCTCGTCATCGTCGTGGCGGCCATGGACGCGTCGCTCAACCTGTTCGGTGAGCCGTCCGCCGCGATCGTGACCGCCCTGCTCGCCTGCGGTGTGCTGGCGTTCCGGCGGCGTTTCCCGCTCGTGGTCTTCCTGCTCACCCTGCCGGCCAGCCTCATGGTGGGCATCGTGTTCGCCCCGTTCGCCGCGCTGTTCACGCTGGCCGAACGCTCCCGCGACCGCCGCCATCTCGCCGTCTGTGCCCTGCTGTTCGCCCTGGCCTCCGCCGCGCCCTGGCCCTTGGACGACTTCTCCTCGCACGACCGCACCTGGACGGTCGTCTACTTCTTCTACACCCTCGCCACCGCCGCCGCGCCGGTTCTCCTGGGCCAACTCCTCCAGGCACGGCGGGACCTGTCCCGGCAGCTCGTCGAGATCGAGGAAGCCCGGGAACACGAACGGCTGCTGCACTCCCAGGCCGTCCTGGCCCGCGAACGCGCCCAGCTCGCCCGCGAGATGCACGATGTCGTCTCCCACCAGGTCAGCCTGATCGCCGTGCAGGCCGGAGCGCTCCAAGTCGCTGCCACGGACCCGGAGTTCAAGGAGGGGGCCCGCACCATCCGCGCCCTCAGCGTCGACACCCTGGACGAACTCCGCCACATGGTCACCCTGTTGCGGGCGTCCGGCGGCAAGGCCACCGAGCTGACCCCGCAGCCCACCCTCGCGGACCTGCACAAGCTCGTCGCGACCAGCGGCATCGACGCCGAGCTGACCGGTGAGCTCCCCCCGGACATCGGCACGCCGGCCCAGCGGACCGTCTACCGCACCGTGCAGGAAGCCCTCACCAACGTCCGTAAACACGCCCCCGGCGCCCGCGCGACCGTACAGTTGTGGCGCGGCGAGGACGGCACCGACTTCGGTGTGACCGTGACGAACACTCCGTCCACCCGGCCGTCCTTGCCCCTGCCCGGCTCCCGCCAGGGCCTCGTCGGCCTCGGCGAGCGCGCCGAACTCCTCGACGGGACCCTGGAGTCCGGCTCCACCCCTGAGGGTGGCTACCGGGTCAGGCTTCGGATCCCGGCCCACTCCGCGCAGTGAAGTGGGCCTGCCACGTCGGCTCGGGAGGTGCGACTCAGGAGGTGTAGAGGGCCTCGATCTCGTCGGCGAAGTCCCGCTGCACGATGTTCCGCTTCAGCTTCAGCGACGGGGTCAGATGGCCGGACGCCTCGGTGAACTGGACATCGAGGATACGGAACTTCCGTACCGCCTCCGCCCGGGAGACCGCCGCGTTGCCGTCGTCGATGGCGCCCTGGATCTCGGCGAGCAGCCCGGGATCGTCGAGGAGTTGCGCCGCCGGTGTGTCCTCCGGCTTGCCGTGCTGCTTGGCCCAGCGGGGCAGGAATTCGGGGTCCAGCGTCACCAGCGCTCCGACGAACGGCTTGGCCTCGCCGACCACCATGCACTCGGCGACCAGCGCGTGGGCCCGGATGCGGTCCTCGATCACGGCCGGGGCGACGTTCTTGCCGCCCGCCGTGACGATGATCTCCTTCTTCCGGCCGGTGATGCTGAGGTAGCCCTCGTCGTCCAGGGACCCCAGGTCGCCGGTGTGGAACCAGCCGTCGACCAGCACGTCCGCGGTCGCCGTCTCGTTGTTCCAGTAGCCGCTGAACAGGTTCTCGCCCCGCAGCACGATCTCCCCGTCGTCCGCGATGCGCACCGAGCTGCCCGCCACCGGCAGGCCCACCGTGCCGATCTTCTGGCGGTCGTAGGGGTTGAGGGTGGTCGCGGCGCAGGACTCGGCGAGGCCGTAGCCCTCCAGGACGGTGAGACCGAGGCCCCGGTAGAAGTGGCCCAGGCGTTCGCCCAGCGCGGCGCCGCCGGAGAGGGCGTGCGTGGTCCGGCCGCCGAGTGCCGCGCGCAGCTTGCTGAGGACCAGCCGGTCGACGACCTTGTGCTTCAGCCGCAGCCCGAATCCGGGGCCCGACGGTGTCTCCATCGCCCGGCTGTAGGCGATGGCCGTGTCCGCGGCCAGCTCGAAGATCTTCTCCTTGCCGCCCGCCCGGGCCTGGGCGCGCGCCGAGTTGTAGACCTTCTCGAACACCCGGGGTACGCCGAGCAGGAAGGTGGGCCGGAACTTCCCCAGTTCCGCGGTCACGTCCTTGACGTCGCTGACGTGGCCCAGCTTGATCGGGCCCATCATGGCCCCGACCTCGACCACCCTGGCGAGGACGTGCGCGAGCGGCAGGAAGAGGAGGAGCGAGGCGTCCTCGCGGAACAGGGGGGTGTTGCGGGCGATGATGTTGCCGCACTCCGCGAGGAAGTTGCGGTGGGTGAGCGTGCAGCCCTTGGGCCGGCCAGTGGTGCCGGAGGTGTAGTTGATCGTGGCCACCGAGTCGGGGGTGGCCGACGAGGCGTGCTCGTCGAGCTGAGCGTCCGTCACATCGCGGCCCACTGCGCCGAGTTCCTCGATGGCGCCGGCGTCGATCTGCCAGAGGTGCTTGAGCAGGGGCAGACGTGGCCGCACCTCCTCCACCACGGCCTGGTGCGCCCCGGTCTCCACGAGGCAGGCCACCGCGCCCGAGTCGCTGATGATCCACTCGACCTGCTCGGCCGAGGAGGTCTCGTAGATCGGCACGGAGACCGCGCCCGCGCACCACATCGCGAAGTCCAGCAGCGTCCACTCGTAGCGGGTGCGTGACATCAGGGCGATCCGGTCGCCCGGCTGCACCCCGGAGGCGATCAGGCCCTTGGCCACACTGCGGACCTCGGTGAGGAACGCCGCGGCGGTGACGTCCTGCCACTGCCCGGAGACCTTGCGGGCGAGTACGGCCCGGTCGGGATACTCGGCGGCGTTGCGGAGGACGATGTCCACCAGATTGCCGTCCGACGGTACGTCGTACAGGGCCGGAACGCTGAACTCGCGCAAGACTGATGCTCCTTGTCGGCGTGGCCGCGGAAGTGCGCGCCGCAGCAGGGGCCGGGTGCTGACGGCCCGGAGGCTACCAGTAAGTAGGGACCAGGTACAGGCCACCGTTCGGTTGACACCTGGCGCCCCAATCACGCACCCAGGCCGCCGAGTTGTCGTCTTCGGGGCCGATTTCGGGGCCGATCGGAAGGGCCCGTGCGACGGACCGGCGTCGTCCGCATGGAGACAGAGGACAACTCAGCCAAAATCTCTATTTTCGGTTCAGCACCTCGACGCGGACACTCTGATTACGTTCTGATATCTGTGCGATTACAGCCCGCTCACATCACATGACGCTCTGCCGCCCCACGCGCCCCATTCGTCATCGCACTGAGCACGACGCACGGTGCGCGACTCGGACACCGACCCTTTGACGGTCTGACCAGTTCGGGCTCAGCCCGGGCCTGGCAGATTCCCCTCACCGCCTCACGAAACGTGTCATCGAGGAGCACAACATTCTCATGCACAGAGAAGAACGAAGTACGGCCACGTCCACCCGCCACCGCCACCCTCTTGCCGCCCTGCGCACCAAGGCCGGCTACACCCACAGCGAGTACGCCCGCCTGATCGCCACGACCCATGCCGAACTCGGTTTCGGCCACATGGCGGCACGCCGGGAGAAGGTCTCCCGCTGGGAGGCCGGCCGGGCGGTGCCCGAGCGGACCGCCCAGCTCGCGATCGCGCACATCCACGCCGTCCCCGAGGAAGAGGTGTCCAGACTGGTCTGGCCGGACTGGCTGTATCTGGCCCACGGTGACGCGCGGCAGCTGGAATTACCGTGGAAGGCCTCGGTCGTGCCCGAGGCCATCCTCGACGCCGTCGCGACGCGACAACAGACGCAGCAGGGGTACCTGCTGGCGACCGGTTGGGCGGCCAAGTCGCTGGCGGACAACTGGCTGGACGCGATGACGGAGGCCCTGGCGAAGTCCCCGGAGAGGCCTTCGCACAGAGCCTGGCTGCAGCGCTGGGAGAGCGGCCCGGGGGCCGAGCCCGGATCCGTCCTCCAGGCCTGCACCCGGCTCCGTACGCTGCACGTGTTCGCGCACAGGTTCACCGCGGGATGGCTGGTGACCGCCAGTGAAGAGGAACTGCGGCATCTGGCCGACCACTTCGTCACCGCTCCGGACATGCTCAGCAGCGGCCCCGGACTGCTGGTCCTGGCGGCGGAGGGGCTGACGCTGTGCGGCTTCATCGCCCGGCTCCAGGGCGAACACGTCAGCGCCCAGCGGTACTACGTCGCCGCTCTGCGATGCGCCACCGCCGCCGGTGACGCGGAGACGGCGGCGGCGGTCATCACGCTGCACGCCGCGCAGTACCTGGACCTGCATCTGCACACGGAGGCCACCGAACTGCTCACCGCGGCAAGGACGTTGCTGAGCCGGCGCCGGGTCGCTGTGCGGGACCCGGCACTGGCGGCGCTGCTCCACGCGCAGACCGCCCGAGTCCACGCCCAGCGCGGGGACGACCTGAGCCGTAAGAGGGCACTGCTCGAAGGGCGCCTGGCGCTGAGTGCCGACCCCCACGCGGACAGCATGCCGATCCTGCCGATCCGCAGCGACAACTGGCTCCAGCTGATGGACGGGGTGTCGCTGCTGGAGATGGGCCAGCCGGATCGCGCGATCAAGTGCTTCGAGCCGGTGCTGTCCGAGCACATACCGGAGTTGAAGCTGCCTCCCTCTGTGCGTTCCCTGTACCTGCTGCGCGCCGCCGAGACACAGGTCGCGCTCGGGGACGCGACGGGCGGTGCGGAGTCCGCGGCCCAGGCGGCGACTCTGCTCGGCGGTGTGCGGGCCGCCGCGTCCGATCGAGTGAGGCTCGCCCTGCGCGCGTACTCCCACCTGCCCGAAGTGAGGATGCTCCTGTCGACCGAATGACGGCAGCGCGACGGCGGTGAACTCGGCCGCCCGGCACCGGAATCACGGTGCCGGGCGGCCGACTGCCGTTTTGGCACCCCTGGGTCCGCCGTGGAACATCCCGGCGCTGCCGCATGAAAACAACTCCACGGCGTCAGGTCAACGTGCCTCGGGTGTGCCCCGTGGAATCGGCTCCTGCCGAGGCACGCCCGAGGCACACCGTGATCCGTGGAAATTCCCGGCGGCCTGCGATGAGATTTCGGTGCCCGCCCGGTGAGGAACCACGGAGGTGCTCGGCACCCGGTTTTTCTCCGCCGCACAGTGCGCATCGGGCGGCGCTCTCGACGCTTTTCACGACCCTCAGGCTGGAGATTTTGCTCATGAGCCGATCTGTCCTGGTAACCGGCGGGAACCGCGGAATAGGCCTGGCCGTGGCACGCCGACTCAGCGCCGACGGTGACCGTGTCGCGGTGACCTGCCGGTCGGGTGAACCGCCGAGCGGCCTGCTCGCGGTGAACTGCGACGTCCTGGACGCCACCGCGGTGGACGAGGCGTTCGACAAGGTCGAGGCGGAACAGGGCCCGGTCGAGGTCCTGGTGGCGAACGCCGGCATCACCAGGGACACCTTGCTGATCCGGATGTCGGAGCAGGACTTCACCTCGGTGATCGACACCAACCTGACCGGGACGTACCGGGTGGTGAAACGCGCGGCCAGGCACCTGATGCGTGCTCAGGCGGGGCGGGTCGTGATCATCTCGTCGACCGCCGCGCTGAGCGGTGTCGCCGGACAGGTCAACTACGGGGCCTCGAAAGCGGGGCTGATCGGCCTGGCCCGGTCGCTCGCCCGGGAGTTCGCCCCGCGCGGTGTCACGGTCAACGTGGTGGCGCCGGGGCTCACCGACACCGCGATGAGCACGGCACTCGCCGACGGACAGCGCGAGCGGATCGTCGGTCAGATCCCCCTCGGCCGGATGGCGGACCCCGAGGAGGTGGCCGCGGCGGTCCGGTTCCTGGCGTCCACCGAGGCCTCGTACATCACCGGCGCGGTCGTCCCGGTGGACGGCGGCATGGGAATGGGGCACTGAGATGGTCCCGGCAGCGCAATCACCCGTTTTTCACTACGTGGAAAGCGTGCCACGGTATTCCGCCGACCGGTTTCCCTCTCCCTCTGCGGTGAATCCCGCCAGGGTTCCCGGCCGAATCCGGCCGCGGATATCCATTCGACCGACTCGGCCGGCCCCGACGGAAATACTGGGAGGCTCCAGGTGAACAGGGAATCAGGCGCGGGCCGGACCGGCAGGGCGGTCGCCGTCACCGGGGTGGCGGTGACCACCGGATACGGGCAAGGCATCGACGCGCTGCGCGACGGGATCTACTCCGGTGTCCCCGCCTTCGTTCCGGTGACCAGGTTCGACACCAGCAGGTACCGGGTCGGTGTCGCCGCCCAGGCGGACCCCGGACTCGATCTCGACACGGAACTGGTGGCACTGACCGAGGAGGCCTGCAAGCAGGCCGGCCTCTCGCAGAGCGAACGGGCTGACGCACCGCTCGTCGTGGCACGGCACGCGGATCCCGCCGTGTCCCGGCTGCCGAGGGAGGACCAGGAGTCCCGGCCCATCAGTGACACCGCCCAGCGGCTGTCGCGCGAGCTGGGCCTCGGCGGGGCCGGGCGCACCTACATCAACGCCTGTGTCGCCGCCAGCAGCGCCCTCGCGGACGCGGCGGCCCTGATCTCCTCCGGCCGCAACGACCGGGTGGTGGTCGCCGCGGGGCATCTCGTCGACGCGGAGTCCTTCACGACCTTCGACGCGGGCAAGGCCATGGCGGCCGACGGACGGCTCAGGCCGTTCAGCTCCGGACGCAAGGGGCTGCTGCTGGGCGACGGCGCCGGCGCGGTGGTGCTGGAGGCGGTGGACAGCCGTACGGGGATGCGGCCCCTGGCCCGTCTCACCGGCTGGGGCATGGCGGGCGACGCCCACCACGTCTGCCGGCCGCACCCCCGGGGACTGGGCATGGCCCGCGCGATCGGCCACGCACTCGACCGGGCGGGGCTGGGCCCGGAGGACCTCGACTACGTCAACGCGCACGGCACCGGTACGCCGTCCAACGACGCCGCCGAGACCGCGGCCATGCACCGTGCGTTCGGGGAGCACGCGGAGCGGATCCCCGTCAGCTCCACCAAGTCGATGCACGGGCACGCGCTGCAGGCCGCGGGCCTGGTGGAGTTCGCCATCTGCCTGCTCGCCCTGGAGACGGGGAGCCTGCCGGTCAACTCCGGTTATCTCGGCCCCGATCCGGACTGCCGACTCGATCTCGTCCTCGACTCGCCCAGGAAGCGTGAGGCACGGCATGTGCTCAGCCTCAACGCCGCCTTCGGGGGAGCCAACACAGCGCTGGTGGTGAGTGCCGCATGACGACAACGACGACGAAAACGACGACAACAACAACGCCGACCGCTCCCCTGACCGTACTGGCGCGTGCGAGCTGGTCCGCCGACGAGGACGAACAGCCCCCCAACCTGCCCGGGTTCACCGCCTCGCCGTTCGCCCCGATCATCGCCCATGTCGCCGACCGCTGTCTGTCCGGCCACCACGGTGAGCCGCCCGCGCCGCCGGAGCAGGCTGAGCGGACCGCGATCGTCCTGGTGACGCAGCTCGGCGACATGGCCACCGAGGCCGCGGTCGTGGGCTCGGTCGACACCGGGAGCAAGGCCTCGCCGCTGCTCTTCTACCAGTCCGTGCCCAGTGCCGTCCTCGGCTTCGTCTCGGCACGCTGGGACCTCGGCGGTGCGGTCATCTGTATCAGCCCGGCCGGTGACCCATTGGCCGAAGGCACCGACCTGGCCGAGCTGTTGATCGAGGACGGCGGCACCGGCGACGTACTCCTGGTGCTCGTCGAACTCGCCGCGCGGGAGGGCCGGCCGGACCGGGCCGAGGCGCTCCTCGTCCGTGCCGGTGCCGTGCCCGCAGGGGAGGCGGCATGACGGACACCGCCCGGGACTTCCCGTTGTCCAAGGAGATCGCCCTGCTGCGGCAGGCCTGGTGGCTGCACGACGCCCGCTGGTACCAGGCGGTGAAGACCCGGTTCGGCCAGGAGGCCGCCAACGAACTCAACGCCGAGGTGATGCAGTTCGTGGCCCGGCGCGTCGCCACCGTCTACGCCCGGCAGCACCCCACGGGCCCGGAGGCCACCCCGAAGGACGTGGCCACCACTCTGGAGGCGCTCGCCCGGCTGATGTTCACCCGGTCGATGGTGCACCTGGAGTCCACCGAGTTCGACCCCAACGGCACCTGGGAGACCGTCGTCAGCGAGCACTTCGCGCTGCGGATGCTCAAGGCCAGCCGCTCCCTCGACGACTACCAGTGCCCGTGTCTGGAACTGCGCGCGGGCTGGTTCCAGGGCATCGGGGTGCAGGCCACGGACGAGGTCATCGAGTGCATGCGTGAGGGCGCGTCGGTCTGCCGGTTCCGCGCCTGCCTGAAGTGACCCGGTCCGGAGGAACACACGATGAAGGAGGCGTCGATGCGACTGGTCGTGGCCATCACCGGTGCCACCGGCGCGGTGCTGGGGGTGCGGTTGCTCCAGGAACTGCGGCTCCACGAAGAGGTGGAGACCCATCTCGTGATGAGCAGGTGGGCGCGCTCGACGCTGAAGGTCGAGACCGAGCTCACCGGGCGCGCGGTGAGTGACCTCGCGGACGTCACCTACTCCCCCGACGACCAGGGGGCGGCGATCGCGTCCGGCTCCTTCCCGGTGGACGGCATGATCGTCATGCCGTGCAGCATGAAGACCCTGGCCGCGATCAGGACCGGGTACGCCGACGGCCTTGTCGCCCGGGTCGCGGACGTGACGCTCAAGGAGCGGCGCAGGCTCGTGCTCGTACCCCGGGAGACCCCGCTCAGCGACATCCACCTCGACAATCTGCTGGCCCTGTCCCGGATGGGCGTGGTGGTGCTGCCACCGATGCTGACCTTCTACAACCGGCCGTCCACCGTCGACGACATGGTCGACCACATCGTCGCCCGGGTCCTCGACCAGTTCGGCATCGCGTCGGGCCGCGCACGCCGGTGGCACGGGCTGCCGGACACGAACCCGGCTCCGGCGGCCGTCGGCCTCGACCACAGCTCCGTCTCCGTGAACGCCCGGGAGGGCCGTCCTCATGAGCCACTTCACCGACCTGCGTGAGTACACCGAGGCGCTCGACGCGCTCGGTGACCTGAAGACGATCGGCCGGCCCGTCAGCGCGGACCTGGAGGCGGCGGCGATCACCCGGCGCTCCTACGAGATCCGCTCCCCCGCACCGCTGTTCACCCACGTCACGGAGGACCGCATCGGGATGCGGATCCTCGGGGCGCCGGCGGGCGTGAGCTCCCGGTCCGACATGCGGCTGGCCCGGCTCGCGCTCTCGGTGGGGCTGCCACCCACGACGGGCGCCGCGGCGCTCGTCGATCACCTGGTGCGCACCCGCGACGCCGCACCCGTACCGCCGCGGACGGTCCCGCGCGAGAGCGCGCCGTGCAAGGAGAACGTCCTGCTCGGGGACGAGGCGACGCTGGACCGCTTCGCCGTCCCGCGCATCCACGAGAAGGACGGCGGCAGGTACCTCAACACCTGGGGTGTCATCGTCACGAGGATGCCCGACGGCTCGTGGACCAACTGGTCCATCTCGCGCATCATGATGCTCGACGGCAAGCGGATGACGGGCCTCGTGGTGCCTCCGCAGCACCTCGGCCTGGTCTGGCAGGCCTGGGCCGAGCGGGGCGAGCCGATGCCGTACGCACTGGTGCAGGGCGGCGCTCCCGCCATCCCCTTCGTGGGCGGCATCCCGCTGCCGAGGGGTGTGGACGAGGTCGGCTACATCGGCGCCCTGCACGGGGAGCCGGTCGACGTGGTCCGGTGCGAGACGGTCGACCTGGAGGTGCCCGCCCACGCGGAGGTGGTCATCGAGGGCCATATGTCGGTGGACCGCGACAGCCTCGAAGGCCCGTTCGGCGAGTACGCCGGGTACGCCTCCACCCAGTCCTCGATGCAGCCGGTGTACACCGTGGAGGCGATCACCCACCGGAACGACCCGATCTGGCCCATCGTCCCGGAGGGCAGGCCGGCGGACGAATACCACACCGTGACCGGCACCGGGCGCGCCGCGAACGTCCTGCACGCCCTGCGGGCCGCGGGTCTGCCGGTGACCACCGCGTGGATGCCGTTCCTCGCAGCCATGCACTGGACGGTGGTGACCGTGCCGGACAACTGGCGGTCGGTCCTGCCCGGCGTGGACTCCGGGGAGTTCGTACGGCGGATCGGCGAGGTCATCCACAACAGCGGCGGGCCCAGCGCGATGATGCCCGTCACCTTCGTGCTCGACGACGACATCGATCCGTCCGACGAGGCCGACCTGCTGTGGGCGCTCGCGACCCGGCTGCACCCGAAGGACCGGCGGATGGCCTGGGACGGTGTGGTGCTGCCGTTCATGGCCTGTTTCTCGGAGGACGAGCGCAAGGCGATGCGTGGTCCGAGCGTCGTCCACGACGGGCTGCTGCCCGCCTGGGGCGAGGGCCGGCTGCACCACAGCTCCTTCGCCCAGGCCTATCCGGCCGACATCCGCCGCAAGGTCCTGGACCACTGGGACGACTAGGGGGCTTCTGATGGATCTCCGTGGAGGAAGGAGCGGCGTCTGGTGCGTGCGATCGCAAGGCGCCGGAGCGCCCTCGATGGGGGTCCCCCCGCTCGAGCGAAGCCGAGAGTGGGGGAGGAGCCACGTGGGCGTTTCGGCAACGCGGCATGGGGGTCCCCCCGCTCGAGCGGAGCCGAGAGTGGGGGAGTGCGTGCCGGGCGCCGCGACGCCGCGGAGATCCATCAGAAGCCCCCTAGGCCCGGCCGACGTCCAACGGCACCCTTCCCGACTGCCCCTTGATGGAGCGACATGGCCCTGAACCCGAGCTGCGTCGGAAAGACGTACCCGCCCTCGCAGCCCTATCCCGTCGAGCCGGAGACGATCCGCCGCTTCGCCGAGGCGGTGGGCGATCCCGCCGCCGTGTTCACGGACCCGGAGGCGGCGCGGTCCCTGGGCCATCCCGCCGCCCTCGCGCCGCCGACCTTCCCGTTCGTCGTGGTCGCCCGCGCGATGCACGAGGTGTTCGACTACGAGGACATCGGCTTCGACCCGACCTATCTCATCCACGGCGACCAGCGGTTCGAGTACACCCGGCCGGTCCGGGTGGGCAACCGGCTGGTGACCACCCTGGAGATCACCGGGGCGAAGACGCTGCGCGGCAAGGACGTGCTCACCCTGCGCGCCGATCTCACGGACACCGGCGGCGAACACGTCGTCACCACGCACATGACCTTCGTCTCGCTGAGCGCGGTGGAGGGCGGTGGGCGTGATGACGTTCAGGGCCGGTGACGTGAGCGTCGGGACCGAGCTGCCCGTCAGGACGGTGACGGTCACCCGGGGCGACCTGGTGCGGTACGCGGGCGCCTCCGAGGACTTCAACCCGGTCCACTGGAACCCGCGGGTGGCGCGCGAGGCCGGGCTGCCCGATGTGATCGCCCACGGGATGCTCACGATGGCGGTGGCCGCCCGCACGGTGACCGACTGGGTGCGCGACCCGGGCGCGATCGTCGAGTACCGCACCCGCTTCAGCCGGCCGGTCGTGGTGCCGGACGACGGACAGGGCACCTCGATCGAGGTCCGCGGCCGGGTCGCCGAGCGGCTCGACGACACCCGTGTCCGTGTCGATCTCGTGGTGACCAGCGGCGGAACCAAGGTGCTCAGCGAGGCCCGCGCGGTCGTACGACTCGCTCTCGATCCGAACGGACAACAGGACGGATGAACCCTTCCCCGGTCTTCCTCAGCTCGCCCCGGTACGTCCTGGGCGAGATCGAGGAACCGTACACCGCCATCGAGGACCTTCCAGCACGTGCGGCGCGGTACGCCATGCCCGTGGCGCCCCGGACGTGGGGCTGGGGCAGCTTCTTCCGCACCGCCCGCACACCGGTCGAGCTGGCCGTCGCCAGTGGGAACGCCACCCTCGACGCGTCCGGCGCGGCCCGGGAGTCGGTCGACGGGCTGATCGTGTGTACCACGTCGTTCCCGCGTTCGGTCGACGACCACGCCGGGTTCCTCGGGACCGTGCTGGACGGACTGGGGCTGGCCTCGGTGGCGTTCGCCTGCGGGATGACGCTGAACCGGTGCAACAACCTGCTCGCGGCCCTGCATCTGGCCCATTCCCTGGTGCGGTCCGGCAGTCACCGGCTGGTCCTCGTGGTCACGGCGGACCGGATCGTGGACGAGGCCGTCCGGCTGGAGAAGTTCGCGTTGTTCAGCGACGGCGCGGCGAGCTGTCTGGTGGGCGCCGCCGAACCGGGGCCGGACGCCTTCGCGTTGGTCGCCTCGGCCTCGGCGCAGGACAACGCCGTACTCGGGGTGCGCGACCAGATCGACTCCCGGCTCGCCGTCGCGGTCAACGAGGAGCTGGAACGGGTCACGGGGATCCCCCGGGAGAAGATCGCGGCGGTCCTCCCGGCCAACCTGGTGCGGCCGCTGGTGACCATGAAGGAACGTCAGGCGGGCTTCACCGCCGCGCAGTTGCGCACCGGCAACATCGAGCGGTTCGGCCACTGCTTCGCCGCGGACCCCCTGATCAACCTCGTCGACCTCGTCGCGTCGGGAGAGGGGGAGATCGATGAGCTCTGTCTGCTGGCCTCCAGTGTGCCCGGCGCCCGGCACGGCGTCCTGCTCCGGAAGATCTCGTGACATCAAGGAAGAGCGAACGGATGAACATATGCGCCGGAGCCACGGCGAGGAAACGATGACCGCCGGCGCGCCGGTTCCCTCCCTCCAACTGACCGGTGATCCCTATGAGTTGGGGCGTCAGCACGGCGCCGCCCGCGCCGTGGCGCTGCGCGCCTTCCTCGACGACGGCCTGGCCCGCCTGAACCACCTCCTGGACACCCCGGTGTCGCTGGCCTCGCTGGAACCGACGATCGCGGCGTACCGCTCGGAGATCGAGGCCGGTACGCCCGCACTTGCCGAGGAGATCCGCGGTCTCGCCGCCGGGGCGGGCATCAGCCACGCGGAGGCCCTGCTGCTCCAGTTGCGGCGGGAGATCCTCGGATACCGCAGCACCCGCCGTCCGGAGGGCGACTGCACGACGTACGCGAGGGTGGGCAGCGGTCCGCACACCACGCTCGCGCAGACGGTGGACCTCAGCGGCAACCTCGACGACCAGAGCTGCTTCCTCTCGATCCGCCGGGCCGGCTCCCGGCGCGAGGTGCTGATGCTGAGCTTCGGGGGCCTGCTCGGCTACCTGGGGATGAACAGCGACGGCCTCGCCGTCGGCATCAACCTCGTGCTGGGCGGCAGATGGGGGCCGGGGGTGCCGCCGTATCTCGCGGTCCGTCACGTCCTGGACAGCGCCGGGTCGGTGGACGAGGCGCTGGGTGTCCTGGAGGGGCTGCGGCTGGCGAGTTCCCGGTCGCTGATGCTGTGCGACCGCCGGGGATGCGCCTACGTCGAGTTCATGGACGGGCGGATGCATGTGGTCCAGGACACGGTGCTGGTCCACACGAACCACTTCCTGCGGCCGGAGTTCGTCCCCTTCGACGAGCTGAACGTGTTCGCCAAGAACTCCTCGCTGCGCCGGCTGGACGCGTGTGCCGTCCGGCTGAAGGCCCTGCCCCAGGACGCCTCGCCCGGTGACCATCTCGGTCTGTTGTCGACACCGCCGATCTTCGTGCCGGACAACGGTGACATCCGCCGGGAGCGCACGGTCGCCGTGGTGGCGATGCGCCCGGCGCTCGGTGAGGTGCAGTTGCTGGGCTCCCGGCCGTGCGAGGCGCCCCAGGTCTTCGCGACCGAGTCGTTGAGCGGGGCGGAGGGCTGATGAGGACCGGGGCGGAGGGCTGGCTGATCGCGCTGGACGACGGGGCGGAGCGTCCCTGGGACGACGAGGGCTGCCGCGCCGTCCTCTCCACGGAGGAGTCGCGGCGGGCCGACCGGTTCGCCCGCCCCGCCTCGGCCGTCACCTATGTGCGGGTGCGTGCCGCCGTCCGCGGGGTGCTCGCCCAGGTGCTCGGCGAGTCCCCGGCGGACGTGCGCATCTCGTCGGCACCGGGCGGCGGGCCCGTCCTGCCGGAGCATCCGGACTGGTACGTCAGCTGGTCCACGTCGGCCGGGGTGCTGCTGGTCGGGGTGTGCCGGGGCGCCCCGATCGGGGTCGACGTGGAGCTGATCCGGCCCGTCGAGTCGCCGGCGAAGGTGCTGCGGACGTTCTACCCGAGCGCCTTCGCACTGGGCGACCTCCGCGAGCCGGAGACGTTCTTCTCGGCCTGGACCCTGCTCGAGGCGGCGGTCAAGGCAACCGGCCGGGGCCTCGCCCGGGGCGCACGCCAGGTCCAGCTGTACCGGCCCCCCGGCGCCCGCCGCTGCGCCCTGGCCGGCATCCGCGACGCCGGCACGGCGCCATGGTCCGGCCGCACCGAACGGTTCACGCTCCCCCGGTCGTCGGCCCGGGTGATGACAGCCGTCGTGACCCGGGGCACGACCGCCCCGGTACGGCTCCACAACCAGCGGCCGCAGGACACCCAGCAGCCCTCCGCCGATGCCCTGCGGCCGGTGCCGGGGACGGGGGCCGCATCGTGAGCCCGGCACCCGGAACGTGTCGTACAGCCCGGTCGTCGGCCCGGGGAATGACGGCCCCGGTACGGCTCCACAACCAGCGGCCGCCGGGCGCCCCGCCGACCCCCGGCGCTGCCCTGCGGTCGATGCCGCGGGACGAGGGCCACACCATGAGCCCGGCACCCGGAACGTGTCGTACAGCCCGGTCGTCGGCCCGGGGAATGACGGCCCCGGTACGGCTCCACAACCAGCGGCCGCCGGACGCCCCGCCGACCCCCGGCGCTGCCCTGCGGTCGATGCCGCGGAACGAGGGCCGCACCATGAGCCCGACACCCGGAACGTGTCGTACAGCCCGGTCGTCGGCCCGGGGAATGACGGCCCCGGTACGGCTCCACAACCAGCGGCCGCCGGACGCCCCGCCGACCCCCGGCGCTGCCCTGCGGTCGATGCCGCGGAACGAGGGCCGCACCATGAGCCCGACACCCGGAACGTGTCGCGCTGACCGGTCGTCCGCCCAGGTGATGACGGCCGTGGTGGCCGCCCTGCCGTCCCCCGGCAATGCCCTGCGGCCGGTGCCGGGGACGGGGACCGCATCGTGAGCCCGGTGTCCGGATCGTGTCGTACGCACTCTTTCGGTGGCCCGAGTGCCGCCTGTGGTCAAGGAGTTGGGATGTTCTCTCAGGAAAGCCCACGGGCGGCCGGAACCGACTCGGGACTGCTGTCGCCCGTCTGGGCCGGCACCCCGGTCGAGGCGGTCGCCTCGGACGAGGCCTGGCTGGCGGCGATGGTCGAGTTCGAGGCGGCCCTCGCCACCGCCCAGGCGAAGCTCGGTGCGGTGCCGCCCGGTACGGCGGCGGCGATCCGTACGGCGGGGGGCGGGGGCGGGCTCGACCCCGTGGAGCTGGCGCGCCAGAGCAGGGAGGCCGCCAACCCCGTCGTCCCCTTCGTCAAGCGGCTGACCGAGCTGGTGGCGCAGACGGACCCGGAAGCGGCGGGATACGTGCACGCCGGGTCCACCAGCCAGGACGTCCTGGACTCCGCGACCATGTTGATCGCCACCCGGGCGCTCACGCTGGTGCGCGACGACCTGGTCCGGATCCGCGCCGCCCTCACCGCTCTCGCCCGCGACCACCGCTCCACCCCGGCCGTCGCCCGCACCCTCACCCAGCACGCGGTGCCCACCACGTTCGGGGTCAGGGCGGCCACCTGGCTCACCCTGGTCTGCGACGCCCACGACCGGGTGGACGCGCTGCTGGAGCGGGGGCTGCCCCTGTCGATGGGCGGCGCCGCGGGCACCCTCTCGGCCTACCACGACCAGTTGAGCACCGCCGGTGTCTCGGGGGACCACCCCGAGATGCTGCTCGCGGCGCTCGTCGCGGCCGGGCTGGGGCTCGCCCAGCCCACGCTTCCCTGGCACGCCGTCCGGACCCCGATCGCCGACCTGGCCGCCGTGCTGAGTTTCGTGGGCGGGGCCCTCGGCAAGTTCGCCGCGGACGTCCTGGTGCTGTCCCGGACCGAGATCGCCGAGGTGTCGGAGCCCGCCGCGGTGGGCCGGGGCCAGTCGTCCGCGATGCCGCAGAAGCGGAACCCCGTGCTGAGCACCCTGGTCGCGACGGCGGCACGGCAACTCCCGGTGTACGCGCTCGTGCTGGAGCAGTCGATGGTCGCCGAGGACGAGCGCTCCGCCGGGGCCTGGCACGCCGAGTGGCAGCCGCTGCGGGAGTGCCTGCGCCTCGCCTCGGGAGCGGCCCACACGGCCGCCGAACTCGCGGAGGGCCTGGTCGTCTCGGCCGCCCGCGTCCGGGTCAACCTGCTCCTCACCGGAAGCAGCCTGGTGGCCGAGCGGCTGGCCGTGGCGCTCGGCCCGGAACTGGGCCGCCAGCGCGCCAAGGAGGCCGTGACCCGCGCGGTGCGGGACACCGAGGCGGGGATGCCCGCCGCCGAGGCGCTGCGGCACGCCCTCAAGGAAGCCGGGCTCGGCGACGGGCCGTCCGCGGCCTTCGACCGGCTCGACGAACTGCTCGACCCGGAGCGTTACCTCGGCGCCGCCGAACCTCTTGTCGACCGTGCCGTGCACCGCGCGGGCGTGTCGGCCGAACCCATCACACCCTCGGAAGAACTGGAGACCGCCACATGATGATCAGCGAGGAACTCCGCCGAAGGATTCTCGACGACGGGGCGCTCGGTGCGGGCAACGTGCTGCACCGGCTGCCCCTGTACGGACGCTCCCCCGAAGACCAGGTGCTGTGGCTGGACGGCACCTGGCGCGCGCCCTCCGGCGACCACCCCGAGGTACTGACCCTGCGTGAGCTGGAGGAGGTCGTCGCGACCTACGCCGGCTTCTACCGCCGGGCCGGGGTGCGGGCCAAGGACGCGGTCGCCATCGTGACCACGTCGATCACGGACTTCGCGCTGAACCTGATGGCCCTCAGCAGCATCGGGGCGATCGCTTCCCTGGTGAACGCCAACATGCCCGTCGACGTGCGCCGCGAGTACATCCGCCGGCAGCAGGTAGCCGGCGTGATGACCCAGCAGCCGTGGCACAAGGAGCTGTTGAGGCACCTCGACGACGACATCCCGCCGAGGTTCGTCGCGCTCCAGTCCCAGATCACCCCGGACGACCGGGAGCACCGGCCGGCCAACTACCCGTTCCGCCACGCCCCGAACGACCCCATCCTGATCTCCCACTCCTCAGGCACCACGGGCATCCCCAAGTCGGCGTTCCACACCCACGAGACCCTGTTCCACGGGGCGCTCAGCCGGCTGTCGGACGGTCTGGACTGCAGCACCCGCAAGCGTCTGCTGGCGCTGCCGGGCCACCATGTCTCGGCGATGTCGAACACCCTGCTGGGCCTGCTCCTCGGCGCGCCGGTGGTGCACTTCACCGATCCCAGCGGCAAGGCGGTCCTGGACGGCATCGAGAAGTTCCGCCCGACCATCGTGTTCGGCTTCACGCACACTTTCATGGAGATGGCGGGCGAGAACCTGACGGACCGTGACCTCTCCTGTGTCGAGGGGTTCTACGCCTCCGGGGACGCCGCGCACGTGGTGCACATCAGGCGTCTGCTGGAGAAGGGCCAGCACCCGGTGACGGGCCGCGACCTCAAGCCGAAGATGGCTCCCGGCGCCATCTTCCTCGACATCTTCGGCTCGACCGAGATGGGCTATGTGCTCTTCGACTACGTCCACCGGGCCGGCGCTCCCGCCATGGGCCGCTGCATCGGCCGCCCGATGCGGTTCGCGCAGGCGGCGGTGGTGTCGGAGGACGGCGACGTCCTGCCGCCCGGCAAGGTCGGCCGGCTCGGGGTGCGCTCCAGGTCGCTCACACCGGGGTTCTGGAACGACAACGTCCGCTGGCACCAGCAGTGGCTCGGCGGCTATTTCCTCACCGGTGACCTGGTGTACCGCGACGGGGGCAACAACTTCTACCACCTGGACCGGACCACGGACGCCATCCGCACCAACGAGGGCTTCGTGTACAGCGCGTACACGGAGGAGCTGCTGCTGAGCGAGTACGCCGAGATCCGGGACTGCACGGTGGTCGGACTCGCCGACGAGGGCGTGCAGTTCGGCTGGGAGGACGAGGGCGTCGCGAAGACGTACATGCTGCTGAACCTCGTCGAGGGGGCGCTCCCGCCCGAGGACCCCACCGCCTGGGTGAACGCGGCGCTGACCAAGCACGGGCTGCCCGAGGTGGCGGGCGCCGTGGTCGTCGCCGAGGAGGCGATCCCGGTGGGCATCACCGGCAAGGTCCTCAAGCGGATCCTGCGCGAGCAGGCCAGGACGCTGGCCGTCGGAAGCTGACGCCGCTCACGACCCGGCCGGGTGGGCGGCCTGTTCCGCCCGCCCGGTCACCTCAGGAAGGAATGGACCATGAGCGTCGACTACGACGTGATCGTCATCGGTGCGGGCCTCGGCGGGCTGTCCGCCGCGACCACGCTGCAACGCGGGGGCATGCGCACGCTCCTGCTGGAGCGCCACAGCATCCCGGGTGGTGCCGCCACCTCGTTCGTCCGGGGCCGGTTCGAGTTCGAGGTGTCGCTGCACCAGCTCGGCGGCATGGGCGGCCACGAACCGCTGAAGGCGGTGCTGGACGAGCTGGACGTGACGCGAAGAGTGGAGTGGTTGGAGGACCGCGACCTGTGCCGGACGGTCGTACCCGGCAAGGTCGATGTGAAGCTGCCCCACGACTGGGAGCAGATGACGGACGTCCTCGACGGCCTCTGCCCCGGCAACCGCGACCGGATCGTCCGGTTCCTGGAGATCGTCCGGGAGACCGGGCTGTGGCAGCTGACCGCCCGGGTCAATCTGCACCGGATGAAGGAACAGCTGGAGTGGCTGACCGGCCTGCCCGACGTACGGCGCTACGCCCTGCGGACGTTCCGCGAGGTGCTGGACGAGTTCTTCACCGACGAACGCCTGAAGGTCGTGCTCTCGTCCTACTGGAGCTACAACGGCCAACTGCCGCACCGGATCGCGTTCGTGGACATGGCGCGGCTGCTGGCGCTGTACGTCGAGACCAAGCCGTACCAGGTCGTCGGCGGCAGCCAGGCCCTCTCCTCGGCGCTCGTGGAGTCCTTCGAGGAGGCCGGCGGCACGATCCGGCTCAACACGAACGTCGGGAAGATCCTCACCCGGGACGGCAAGGCGGTCGGGGTCCGGCTGGAGGACGGCGAGAGCTTCTCCTGCGAGCTCGTGGTCTCCAACGCCCCGTCGACGACCACCTACACGCGGCTGCTCGACGACCCGTCGGTCGTCCCGGCCGACACGCTGGCCGATCTGCGCTCCCGGCGCCTCGGCTCGTCGGCCACCTGTCTCTTCCTCGGCGTGGACGCGACGGCGGAGGAGCTCGGCTTCAGCACGGCGACGACGTTCCTCTCGGCCGGCCTCGACGACGAGGCCGTGGTCCGGGGGGCGTACTCGCTGGACGAGCCCTGCCCCTTCATGATCGCGACCTGCTACGACGTCCAGTCGACCGGCTTCGCGCCGAGCGGCGGCGCCCAGGTGGTGCTGTCGTCGATCCAGTACTCCGAGCCGTGGGAGTCGCTCGCTCCCCAGGACTACGCCCGGGCGAAGGCGGCCTACGCGGAGTCCCAACTCGACCTGGTGGAGTCCCTCGTGCCGGGCATCCGGGACGTGATCGAGGAGGCCGAGCTCGCCACCCCGCTGACCTTCAAGCGCTACACCAACCAGCCCGGCGGAGCCATCTACGGCTTCGACCAGGACATCACCGACAGCTGGCTGTTCCACGACGACGACCTCAAGCAGAACGTGCCGGGCCTGCTCCTCACCAGCAACTGGACGACGGCCGGCGGCTACAACTCGACCCTGGTGACCGCCGCCCGGCGGTGCCAGCGAGTGCTGGCAGCGGGCCAATGACCTCCCTGACCCCTGACCCCTGACCCCTGACAAAGCGGAGTGGGACATGACAGACACGCCATACATGCCGTCGGTCAATCCGTTGGCCCGTCTGCTCGAAGGGGCGGACGACGTCGTCGAGCGGCTCAAGCGGCACGCCGAGACCCAGGGAGAGCACCCCGCCGACGCGCGGGCGGAGGTCGAGCCGTACCACCCGAGGAAGATCGAGCTGGCGGTCGCGGAGGTGATCGAGGAGACCGTCACGACCAAGACGTTCCGGCTGCGCCACCCGGACGGCGAGCGGCTGGCGCCGTTCCGTGCCGGGCAGTACATCAGTCTCGATGTGCGGGTCGGCGACGTCGTGACGAACCGGGCCTTCTCCATCTCGTCCAGCCCCACGAAGCGCGAGTACTACGACCTCACCGTGCGCCGCCTGCCGGGCGGACTGGTCAGCAACTACCTGATGGACGATGTCGTCGTGGGCGACCGGTTCACCAGCGGGGGGCCGATGGGCACGTTCTGCCACGACCCGCTGTTCCACGGCGACGACATCGTCTTCCTCGCCGGCGGCTCCGGGGTCGCGCCGGCGATGAGCCTGATCCGCGAGATCGTCGACCTGGGGCTGCCCCGCCGGATGACCCTGCTCTACGGCTCCCGGCGCTCGGACGACATCATCTTCCGCGACGAACTCGACGCCGTCGCCCGGCGGCACCCGAACATCGTCGTGCACCATGTCCTCGCCGAGGCCGAACCCGACTGGACGGGCGCGGTCAAGCCGCTCGACGCCAGGCTGATCGACAAGCTGGCCGGCCCGCTGGCCGGGCGGATGACGTACATGTGCGGACCGGCGTACAAGTACCCGTATCTCATCGATGAGTTGGAGTCGCTGGGGCACCCCGGACGACGTATCCGCAAGGAGGCCAACTACATCGCCGTGGCGCCGCCGGACGATCCGCGGTGGCCGGCCGGTCTCGACACCGAGGAAGAGGTCACCGTCAGCGTCCGGGGCCGCAAGAGCTTCCGGATGCCGCGCGGCCGGGAGCTGATCTACGCGCTGGAGGACAACGGGATGCCGCCCGAGGCGTCGTGCCGCTCCGGCGAGTGCGGTGACTGCCGCGTCAAGATCTGCTCCGGCGAGGTCTTCCACGCCGAGGAGGCCAGGCTGCGTATGTCCGACCCGAAGTTCGGCTACGCGCATTCCTGCGTCGCCTATCCGCTCACCGACATCGAAGTCGAATTCCAGCCCGGGACCGGTTTCTAGTCGAACGGTCCGGAATTACGGAAAACAATCGCACACCTCTTGGCAGTCGCTCCGGAATATGATGTGCTATAGATGCACATTCTCCGGCCGTTCCGGCCGACTGGCGGAATACTCCGCACTCCCCCTCCCCGCTCGTTCCAGGCGAAATGCCAAAGCGCCCTCGCGCGCCCCGAAACACCCCACAGGAGGTTAGTCAGATGTCATCTGACCTGCGAGAAGTCATGGTCGACACACTTCGCAACATGAACTTCGAAGTGGACGCGGTAACCGACGAGACGCCGCTCGGAGACGGCGGACTCGAATTGGAGTCGCTTTCCCTTGCCGAACTCGTCATGCAGCTGGACAGCTTCGGGGTGGAATTCTCCGACGAGGAGATGGAGAAGCTGACGGCCATGACCTTCGGTGAATTCGCCCAGGAGGCGAACCGCCGCGCCACGGGGAAGTAACGGTCCCGACCATGTCCTGGCGTTCGTCTCGTGCGGGCGGACCGGAAGAAGGAGATGTGACCTTGCCACAGCCGACCAGGGCGATGTGCGTCGTGGGAGCTGGTCCGCGAGGCCTCGCCGTCCTCGAACGGTTATGCGCCAATCACACCGACGGGCGCCGGCTACTGGTCCACGTGGTCGACCCGTACCCTCCGGGGCCCGGGCGCACGTGGCGCACCAGGCAGTCCCACCATCTGCTCATGAACACGGTGACCTCCCAGGTCAGCCAGTTCACCGACGACAGCGTCACCTGCTCGGGCCCGGTCCGGCCGGGTCCCAGCCTCTACGAATGGCTCGGGCAGGCCGGACCGGAGGACCTCGGGCCCGACGACTACCCGTCCCGCGCCCAGTACGGCCGCTATCTGGAATGGGTGTTCCAGCACATCGTCGCGAACGCCCCCGACAGCATCCGCGTCGTCGTCCACCACGCCATGGCGGTGGCGCTGGACGACGACGCGACCGGCCAGACCCTCACCCTCGACGACGGCACCCGGCTGGCGGGCCTGGACGCCGTGGTGCTGTCGCTCGGGCACGGACCCAACGAACCCACCGCCGAGGAACAGGAGTTCACGGCGTACGCCGCGCGCAACGGACTGCGCTACGTCTCCCCCGGCAACCCGGCCGACGTCGACCTCGACGACATCAAACCGGGTGAGGCCGTCGCCGTCCGAGGGCTCGGGCTGGCGTTCTTCGACGTCCTGTCCCTGCTGACCGAGGGGCGCGGCGGCAAGTTCCTCGCCGCCCCCGGAGGCCTGCTGTACCTCCCCTCCGGCCACGAACCCGTGCTGTACACGGGGTCCCGTCGCGGGGTGCCCTACCAGGCACGCGGCGAGAACCAGAAGGGACCCTCCGGCCGGCACGAGCCCCTGTTCCTGACCCTGGACGCGGTCCGCCGCATACGGGCCACCCCGGGCGCCACCTTCCGGCGCGACGTGTGGCCGCTGCTGGACGCGGAGGTGCGCGCGGTCCACCACCACGCGCTCGTCGCGCAGCGCACCGACCACCGCACCGCCGGCCGTTTCCGCGCCGAGTATCTGGCCGCCGCCCCCGGGCCCGGCCGTACCGCGGTACTGCGCCGGTTCGGTCTGACCGAGCGGGACGAGTGGAGCTGGGAGCGCATCGAACGCCCTTGGGGGCAAAGGGAGTTCACCGACCGCGCGGACTTCAACCGGTGGCTGCTCGGTTATCTGCGCGAGGACGCCCGCCAGGCCGGCGGCGGCAACGTGGACGACCCCGTCAAGGCGGCCCTGGACGTCCTGCGCGACCTGCGCAACGAGGTCCGCCTGGCCGTCGACCACGCCGGGATCACCGGGACGTCCTACCGCGACGAGGTGGTGGGCTGGTTCACCCCGCTCAACGCGTATCTGTCCATCGGCCCGCCGCGGTCCCGCATCGAGGAGATGACCGCGCTCATCGAGTGCGGCCTGCTCCAGGTCATGGGCCCGCGCACCCGGGTCCGTCCGGCCCCCGGCGGCAAGGGCTTCCTCATCGGCTCCGCCGCGATCGCCGGGCCGGAGGTCCGCACCGGCACGCTGATCGAGGCGCGCATCCCGGAGCCGGACCTGCGCCGCAGCACCAACCCGCTGCTGCGTCAGCTGCTCGCCACCGGACAGTGCCGGCCGTACCGCATCCCCGATCCCGAAGGCCCGTACGAGAGCGGCGGCCTGGACGTCACCGCGCGGCCGTACCGCGTGGTGAACGCCTCGGGTGTGCCCCACCCGCGTCGCTTCGCCTACGGCGTGCCCACCGAGTCCGTGCACTGGGCCACCGCCGCCGGCATCCGGCCCGGAGTCGGCTCGGTGATCCTGGAGGACGCGGACGCCATCGCCCGGGCGGTGCTGGCCCCATGACGGCACGACAGCAGAGCCGCTCCTCTCCCCCGTCCTCATCCGCCCGGAATCCGCACGGAGTCACCCCAGTGGACACGAGCACGAGCTTCGACCCCGAAATACTTCATCTCCCCTTCTACGACGACGGACACCGCCGGTTCGCGCACCAGATCGGCGTCTGGTGCGACAGCTACGGCGAACTCTGGGACACCGTCCGCCGGATGCCCCCGGACGAGGCCGGGCGCCGCCTGGTCGAACTGCTCGGCGAGGACGGCTGGCTCACCGGGCTCGACCCGGCCGCCGGCCCGCACGATCTGCCCACCGACTTCCGCGCCCTGTGCCTGGCCCGGGAGGCGCTGGCCTACACCGAGGACCTGGCGGACTTCGCCTACTCCATCCAGTCCCTGTCGGCCACCCCGATCATCCGGTTCGGCGACGAGGAGCAGCAGCGGCGCTATCTGCCGGGCATGGCCAAGGGCCTGGTCGTCGGCGCCTTCGCGGTCTCCGAGAAGGCGGCGGGCTCCGAGGTCGCGGCGATCGGGCTCGACGCCCGCAGGACCGGGGACGGCGGCTACGTCCTCAACGGCGGCAAGGCGTGGATCGCGCACGCCACCATCGCCGATCTGTACGTCGTGATCGCCCGCACCGGGGAAGGGCCGGGCCCACTCGGGCTGACGGCCTTCCTCGTCCCCGCCGACACGCCCGGGGTACGGGTGGAGCGGATCGACGCCGTCGCGCCCCGCTCCTTCGGGCATCTGGTCTTCGAGGACTGCCGGGTGCCCGCCGGGGCCGTCCTCGGCCGGCCGGGCAAGGGCTTCGTCGTCGCCGTCGACCTGCTCGAACGGTTCCGGATGACGGTCGGCGCCGCCGCCCTGGGTTTCGCCCGCCGGGCCGCCGACACCGCGCTGGCACACACCAGGAACCGGGATGCCTACGGCGGCACGCTGTTCGACCTCCAGCTGGTGAAGGCCTCGCTGGCCGACATGGAGGTCCAGCTCAACGCCGCCGCGCTGCTGACGGCGCGGGCCGCCTGGGAGTGCGACCGGGGCAGCCGCGGCTACGCCCGGCACTCCAACATCGCCAAGGTGTACGCGACGGAGGCCGCTCAGGCCGTCGTCGACGCGTCGGTCCAGCTGTCCGGCGCGGCCGGGGTGGTCCGCGGCGGTGTCACGGAACGCCTCTACCGGCAGATCCGCTCCCTGCGCATCTACGAGGGCAGCACCGATGTGCTGCGGCTCGCCATCGCCGACTCCCTGGACGTACGACGTGCCGCCCGTGCCGGTCGCCCCACCGGGGAACGGCCCAGTGCAGAGGAGCTCCGCTGATGCCGGCCCCGCCCCGCCTGTGGCTGCGGCACGAGAGCCGGACCACCGAACGCCGGGCACCGCTCGTGCCCGAGGACGCCGCGCGCCTGGTGCGCCAGGGCGTCGGCATCACCGTCGAGGAGTCCCCCCAGCGGGCCTTCCCGCTCGACGGGTACGTCCGCGCGGGCTGTGCCACCGCACCGGCGGGCAGCTGGGCGGAGGCACCCGGGGACCACTACGTCCTGGGGCTGAAGGAGTTGCCCGCCGAACCGCGTGCACTGCGCCACCGGCACATCTCCTTCGGCCACGCCTACAAGGGCCAGTCGGGCGCCGGGGAACTGCTGGGCCGGTTCGCGGCGGGCGGCGGCGCGCTGCTGGACCTGGAGTACCTGGTGGACACCGGCGGCCGCCGGCTGGCCGCGTTCGGCTACTGGGCCGGCTACCTGGGCGCGGCGCTCGCCGTACTGCACCGGCGCGGGATGCTCGAAACACCGCTGCGCCCGCTGGACCGGCCGGGCTGGGACGCTCTGCTCCGGGCCGGCGCAGGCGGCGACGCGCTGGTGATCGGGGCGCTGGGCCGCAGCGGCCGAGGAGCGTGCGACGCGCTGGAGGCCGCCGGGATCAGCCCGGTCCGCTGGGATCTGGCTCAGACCCGGGTGCTGGACCGGGCCGCCCTCCGGGGCCACGACATCCTCGTCAACACCGTGCTGGTGACCCGGCCGGTGCCCCCGTTCCTCACCCACGCCGACCTGGACGCCCCGGGGCGCCGCCTCTCCGTCGTCGCGGACGTGACCTGCGACGTGGACTCGGAGTGCAACGTGCTGCCGGTCTGCGACGCCGTCACCGACTGGGATCGACCCGTCCGGCGGCTGCGGGGCGGTGACCGACCGGTGGATGTCATCGCCGTGGACAATCTCCCCGCCCTGCTGCCGGTCGAGTCGAGCCGGGCCTTCTCGGCCGAGCTGTGGCCGCAGTTGCTGCGCCTGGGGGATGGCGCCGGAGCCTGGGTGCGCTGTCTGCGTGCCTTCGCCGGGGCGGCCGGTCCGCGCGCGGCGCGGGCCCATGCCGAGGAGGCGGCCCATGTCCGCTGACCGAACCGTCCCCGCGAGCGGCACCGTCCACTGGATCGGCACCGGGCTGTCCACCGGCCGCAGCGGACTCGGTGTGCTGGTCGACCGCGCCGAGCGGCTGGTGGTGTGGGACCGCACCGCCGAGCGGGCCGAACTCCGGCTCGCCGCCGTGGGGTTGGCCGGCCGGGCGGAGATCCGCGCCCTGGACCGGGGCGCGCTGGAGGCCGAGGTGCGCGTCGGCGACGTGGTCGTCTCCATGCTGCCCGCGACCGAGCATCCGGCTCTGCTGCGGCTGGCCGTTGCCCGGCGGGCCCACTTCGCCTGCACCAGCTACACCACCGGGGAACTGGAGGAGCAGGCGGAAGCAGCGGCCGGGGCCGGCGTCGTCGTCCTCACCGAGGCGGGTCTCGACCCGGGGATCGACCATCTGATGGCCCATCTGCTGGTCGCGCGGGCCCGGCAGGAGGTCGGCGACAGCGCGGCGTCGGTCGCGTTCACCTCGTACTGCGGCGGCATCCCGGCGGTGCCCAACGAGTTCCGCTACCGGTTCAGCTGGGCGCCGTACGGCGTACTGGCCGCACTCGGCTCGCCGGCGCGGTACATCGAGGGGGGCCGGCCGCGCACGGCCCGGCATCCGTGGCGGGCGGCTCGCCCGCTGGTTCTCGCCGGGGAGGCGTTCGAGGTCTACCCCAACCGGGACAGCCTGCCGTTCGTCGCCCAGTACGGCGTCCCGGCCGGCTGGCGGCTGGAGACGTTCGTCCGGGGAACGCTGCGCAACGCGGGCTGGCGGGCCGCCTGGGCCGAGGTCTTCGACACCGTCCTGACCGATGACGAGACTCACATCAGGGCGCTGGCCAAGGAGTTGGCGGCCCGGTATCCGACCACAGCGGCCGACCGGGACCGTGTGGTGCTCTCGGTCGGTCTGACCGTCCGGGAGGCCGACGGCGCCGTCCGTTGGCAGGGGACCCAGCTGCTGGACGTCACGGGGGACGAGGCGGAGAGCGCCATGGCCCGCTGTGTCTCGCTGCCGCTCGCCCACGGGGTGACCCGCGTCCTCGACGGCGCGCTGTCCGCGGGTCTCTGCCGCGCGGCCGGCTCCGCCGACGAGGCGGCGCGCCGGCTGGACTTCCTGGGCGGCCACGGTGTGCGCGCCGCCTTCGACCAGAACCCGTCCGGCTCACCGGAAGGCCGGTCATGACTGCTGGAGCACCACCGCACCCTCCGCACGGCCCACCGCGCGAACAACCGCTCGGTGCGCGTCCGGCGGCCCGTCGGACACCTCACCCGATCCGCATCAGCCCCTCATCGAGCGCGGGGACCCGCCCAAAGGAGAAGCCCGACATGGTGCATGAGCCAACTCGCTCCGGCGCGGAGCACTACCGCTGCCTGGGAGTCGGCGTAGGACCGGCCAACCTGAGTCTGGCGTCCCTGCTGCACACGCGGCCGGACGTCGTCAGTCTCTTCCTCGACCGGAAGGACTCCTTCAGCTGGCACGACGGTCAGCAGCTGCCCGGAAACACCCTCCAGGTCTCCCTGTTCAAGGACCTGGTGACGCTGGCCGACCCCAGGAACCCGTTCTCCTTCCTGTCCTATCTGCACGACCACGGCCGGCTGTACCACTTCCTCAACGCCCAGTTCGACGCCGTACCCCGGGTGGAGTTCCGCAACTACCTGGCCTGGGCCAGCCGTTGCAACGAGAACATCGTCTTCGGCGAGACGGTGTGCGAGGTCTCCTTCGACAACGTGTTCACGGTGCGCACGGACCGGCGGACGGTCACCGCGGACAACGTGGTCGTCGGCGTGGGCAGCCAGCCCTGGGTGCCGTCCCAGGTCCGCGGCAAACTGGGGCCCACCCAGTTCCACGTCAGCGACTACCTGGGCACGGCCGCCGATCTGGGCGGCAAGCGGGTGGTGGTGATCGGCGGCGGGCAGTCCGGGGCCGAGGCCTTCCTCGACCTGATCTCCCAGCCCGGCGACGCGCTGCCCCGCAGGGTCTCGTGGATCTCCCGGCGGGCCAACTACTTCCCGATCGACGACACGCCGTTCACCAACGACTACTACATGCCCTCGTACGCGGACTACTTCTTCGATCTGGACCGCGAGGCCCGGCAGTCGTTCAACCGGCAGAACATCCTCTCCAGCGACGGCATCTCGGAGAGCACCCTGCACGACATCTACCAACGCGCCTATCTGCACCGCTTCGTGGAGGGCAACGTCGACCTGGTGGGCCTGTACCCCAACCGTGACGTGACCGAGGTCAGCACCGGGGTGTACGGCGGCTGGCAGGTGTCCGCGCGGCACAACGACCATCCGGGGTCGACGGAGCTGTTCGAGGCGGACATCGTGA
The DNA here is from genome assembly GCF_044333925.1 of Streptomyces sp. NPDC020898. NCBI lineage: Bacteria > Bacillati > Actinomycetota > Actinomycetes > Kitasatosporales > Streptomycetaceae > Streptomyces > Streptomyces sp. NPDC020898. The sequence continues at coordinate 197,599 of NZ_JBIRRV010000006.1, read as the reverse complement.
TCTGGGCGACGGGTTTCCGGCCGACCCGGATGGACTTCCTCGACCCGATCGCCGACCGGCTGGAGCGGGACGGCGACGAGTTCCGTATCGACGAGGACTACGCCGTGCACTGGGACGGGCCGGACGACCGCCGGGTCTTCGTGCAGAACGCCGCCCGCGGCCAGCGCGGCCTCGCCGACCCGAACCTCAGCCTCAACGCCTGGCGCAGCCAGCGGATCGCCGACCGGCTCAGCAAGGTGTCGAGCAACGAGCAGTTGCCCTCGTTCATCGAGTGGTCGGCCAAACCCCGGGCCGGGAGGAGCACATGACGACGGGCCCAGACCGCGAGACCGTGGTGGTCGGTGCCGGGATACTCGGGTGCCTGATCGCGCGGGAGATCCTGGCCGCCGACCCCGGCGCCCGGGTGACGGTGCTCGACCGCGACCTGGTGGCCGGCGGAGCCACCCGCCGGTCGGCCGGCCTGCACTTCCCGCGCGGCTCGACGCCCGTGGTCCGCGCCATGGCGGCCGAGAGCCAGCGCTACTACGCCGAACTCGCCGCCGCCCGCCCGGAGCTGCCGATCCATCGGCTGGGCATGACCGTGATCGCACCCGAGCGGACCGAGCCGAGGCTGCGCGAGGTGTATCTGCCCGAGGCGGATCTGCGGCGCGCCTTCGAGGTGCCGACAGTCGTGACAAGACTGCCGGAGGGTACGGCCGCCTGGTCCGGGGACGGCTGCCAGTACGCGGACGTACCCGCTCTCACCCAGGCCCTCGCCGCCGAGTTGCGGCCGAGGGCGGAGTTCCTGGAGGGGGTGACGGTGACCGATGTGGCCTCGGACGCGGACGGGGTCCGGCTGACCCTGGGCACCGGTGTCACCCTCACCGCCGCACGGGCCGTACTGGCGCCCGGGCCCTGGCTCGCCGCCAAGGCGTGGCATCACCTCGTGGAACCCCTCGGGGCCCGGGTCAAGAAGATCGTGGCCCTCCACATCGAGCAGCCCCCGACCCCCGACGACGGTGCGGTCGTCCTCCAGGAGGAGGACGCCTTCCTGCTGCCGTACCGGCACCGGGGCCACTGGCTGTTCAGCTACACGTGCACGGAGTGGGACGTCGACCCCGACGCCGTCGACCCGGGCCTCACCCCCGCCCACTGCGAACAGGCCCGCGAAGTGCTGGACCACTACGCACCCGGGCCGGCCGACCGCTGTGTCTCGGGCCGGGTCTTCTGCGACGCGTACGCCCCCGGCGGGGCACCGCTGGTCCGCCCGCTGACCGACGACGGGCGCCTGGTGTTCGCGGGCGCTGCCGGGGGCTCGGGGTACCGCCTCGCACCGGCCGTCGCGCGGGAGACCGTCCGTCTGCTGTCCGCGCAGCCCTCGTCCCGGAAGGACACGACATGATCATCAGCAGCTACGATCCGCGCGCCCTCCATCAGGCCTTCGGTATCGGCATGAGCGATGTCGAGGGCCTGGGGGTGGGCGCCGGCTGGGGGCGGGTCGCCCCGGGCCGGGCGTCGGCCGGCCATCAGCACGACGAGACCGAGTTCTTCGTCATCGTCGCGGGCCAGGGCGAGTTCGTCGTGGACGGCAACCGTCACCCCGCCGGGCCGGGCGTGCTGGCGCTCTTCGAGCCCTTCGAATCGCATGTGCTGGAGAACACCGGCGACACCGACCTCGTCTTCCTCACCCAGTACTGGCGCGACCCGGTCCGGGCCCTCAAGTCCGCAGGAAACGAGGAGCGGTTGGCCTTCGGCGACCGCCCGGTCTTCGTCTTCTCCACCCCGCCGACACCCAACGGCGACCTGCACCTCGGGCATCTGTCCGGCCCGTATCTGGGCGCCGACGCGTTCGTCCGGTTCCAGCGGATGAACGGCACCGAGGCCTGGCATCTCACGGGCAGCGACGACTACCAGAGCTATGTGGTGGGCGCCGCCCGCCAGGAGGGCCGCGAGCCCGCCGAGACCGCCGCCCACTACGGCGCCGAGATCGCGCGGACGCTCGCGCTGATGGACATCATGCCGGACCAGTTCACGGTGACCGACGCGGATCCCGGTTACCCGGACGGCCTGCGGGACTTCTTCTCCCGGGTGGTCGACTCGGGGTGGGTCACCGTCACCGAGCGGGACGCGCTCTTCGACGCGGAGAGCGGCCGGTACCTGTACGAGGTGGACGTCAAGGGGGGCTGCCCCGGCTGCGGCCGCGGCACCAGCGGCAACATCTGCGAGGAGTGCGGAGAGCCCAACACGGTGGTGGATCTGGCGGAGCCGAGGTCCACCGGCTCGGCCGCCGAGCCGCGGCGCGCGCCACTGGCCCGCTGGTCACTGCCGCTGCACATGTTCCGCGACGAGGTCACCGCCCACCACAGCCTCGGCCGGGTCCCGTCCCGGCTGCGGGAACTCGGCGAACGGCTCTTCGCCCGCCCCGACCTGGACATCCCCATCAGCCACCCGTCCTCGTGGGGCGTCGCCCCGGCGGAGACGGACGTCGACGGGCAGGTCATCTGGGTCTGGCCCGAGATGTCGTACGGCTTCCTGCACGGCATCCAGGAGCTGGGGCAGCGCCTGGGCAAGGGCTGGAAGGCCGCGGCACCGGAGCAGGACTGGAAGATCGTCCACTTCTTCGGCTACGACAACAGCTTCTACCACTCCGTGCTCTACCCGGTGCTGTACCGGCTGGCCCATCCCGACTGGCAGCCGGACATCGACTACCACGTCAACGAGTTCTATCTGCTGGAGGGCGAGAAGTTCTCGACCAGCCGGCGTCACGCCATCTGGGGCAAGGAGATCCTGAACCGGGACTCCGTCGACGCCGTCCGGTACTTCCTCTCCCGCACCCGGCCCGAGGGCGAGCGCACCAACTTCCGGCGCGCGGCCTTCGAGGCGGCCCTCGACGACACCCTGATCGGCACCTGGCAGGAGTGGCTGCACGACCTGGGCGCCCGGGTCACCAAGCGGTACGACGGCCAGGCGCCCGACGCGGGCAACTGGACGCCGGAGCACTCGGCGTTCCTCGCCCGGCTGGGCGCCCGGCTCGCCGCCGTCACCGGCAGTCTGCGCGCGGACGGCTTCTCCCTGAACCAGGCCGCTGCGGAACTCGACGGGCTGATCGAGGACACGCTCCGTTTCTCCCGCCAGGAGGCCCGCACCGCACAGACCGCGGGCTGGCAGGACGAGGCCCGCACCGCGATCGCCCTGGAGCTGGCCGCGGCCCGCCTCCTCGCGCACATCGCCACGCCCGTGATGCCCCGCTTCGCCGGCCGGCTGGCCACGGCGCTCGGCCTGCCGGAGCCCACCGAGTGGCCGGACACGGTGGAACTCGTCGCCCCGGGCAGCGAGATCCGGCTCGGCGACACCGTGTTCTTCAAGCCGTTCCCCGAGCCCGACGGCCGGCCGGCGAGCGACGCACCGCAGGAGAGGAAGCGATGACGGACGACACCCTCGGCCGGCTCGTCCGCGCCGAACCGGCCGCCGGGCACATCTCCTTCGCCGGCCTGCAGGGTACGCGGACCATGACCCTGTCCGACCTGTACCGGCGCTCCGGCCGGGTGGCCTGGTGGCTGCTCGAACGCGGGGTGCGTCCCGGCGACCGGATCGGCATCCTCGCGGCCAACAGCCTGGAGTGGGTGCTGCTCGACCTGGCGGCCCTCCGGCTGAAAGCCGAGACTGCCGGGCTGGAGCCGGGCAAGTTCGCGCCCACCGCCGAACCGATGCGCCGGTACGACCTCAAGCTGCTGTTCACCGACCGGCCCGCCGACGCGCCCGGCACCGTGCCCATGAGCGAGGTGACGGAGGTGGCCGAACGGGAGGGTCCCGACGGGCCGCCGCTGCCGCCGGTGAGCTGGGGCCCCAAGGACGTCACCACCGTCAAGTTCACCTCCGGCAGCACCGGGGAACCCAAGGGCCTCGGCGCCACCGCGGGCAGCATCGACAGCTCACTGCGTGCCGTACAGGAGATCTTCGAACACGGGCCGGGCGACGACCTGTTCGTGTTCCTTCCCCTCTCCCTCCTCCAACAGCGCTACTGGGTGTACTCGGCGTTGCTGCACGGCCACGACGTCACCGTCAGCACCTACGAGGCGGCGTTCGCGGCGCTGCGCCGGGTGCGGCCGACGGTGGTGATGGGGGTGCCGGCCTTCTACGAGACGGCCAGGCGCCAGATCGAGTCGCGGCTGCGCCGGGCGGGGCCGGACCGGTCCCTGGAGCAGGTGGCACAGACCGTGTTCGGCGACCGCGTCCGGTACCTGTGGACCGGGTCGGCGCCGGCGGCTCCGAGCATGCTGCGCTTCTTCGACGAGGCCGGACTGCCCATCTACGAGGGCTACGGGCTCAACGAGACGTGCATCGTCACCAAGAACCATCCCAAGGCCCACCGCGAGGGCAGCGTCGGTCAGGTGCTGCGCGGCAAGGAGGTGCTGATCGGCGAGGACGGCGCCATCAGCATCCGCAGCGAACACCCCGTCAACGACCACTACGCCTACGCCGGGCCCGGCAACTCCGAGCGGGTCTTCGGCCCGGACGGCACCGTCCGGACCGGCGATCTCGGTCATCTCGACGAGGACGGCTTCCTCTTCGTCCGTGGCCGGGCCGACGACGTCATCGTCCTGGACAACGGCAAGAAGGTCGTCGTCCGGCCGATCGAGGAGCACATGAAGGCCGATCCGGCGATCGCCGAGTGCGTCCTGTTCTGCCCCGGACAGACCGAGCTGGTGGCCGTGGTCTCCCCCGCGTCGGTGCCCCCCGACCGGGAGGCGATCGCCGCCCGGCTCGCTCTCACCAACGCCTCGCTGACCGCGGACGAGCGGATCGGCCGGGCCGTCGTCGCCGAGGAGCCGTTCACGATCGACAACGGCCTGCTCACCTCGCAGTACAAGCCGAAGCGGCAGCAGATCCTCGCCGCCCACCACGATGCCGTCCACGACCCCGAGGAGGGAATGCATGCTGCCTGAGCTGGAATCCGCGGCCCGCGAACAGTTCTCCGCCGTCCTGACCCACGAGGTCGACCCGGTGGCCCTGGACCTCGACGCCGACATGGCCGGCCAGTACGCGCTGACCTCTCTCAACAAGGTGCTCTTCCTGACCGAGTTGTGCGAGAGCACCAAGGTCGACCTCGCCCACTTCACGGAGGACGACCTGGCCGGGATGCGGACTCTGCGCGATGTCACCGAAGCCCTCGCCCGGCACGCGAGCCCCATGGGAACCTGAGACATGACCTGGGCAGAGAACGCGTCGACAGTCCTGGAGAACGAGCACGTCGAGCTCCATCCGGTCACCGAGGCCGACCGTGAGGGGGTGCGAGCAGTCGCCATGGACCCGCACATCTGGCGGTACTTCGTGGCGGCCGTGGAGAACGAGGCGGACTTCAAGGTGTTCTTCGACACCTGCCTCGCCGACCAGGCCGCCGGCCGCCGGTTCGTGTTCGTCGTCACCGACAAGGCATCCGGCCGCATCGCCGGGAGCATGAGCTACGGCAACATGGCCGAGGCCGACGCCCGGCTGGAGATCGGCTGGTCCTGGCTGGGCCGCGACTTCCGCGGCAAGGGCGTCAACCGCTGGGCGAAGTACCTGCTCCTTGAGCACGCCTTCGAGCAACTCGGCGCACAGCGCGTCGAGTTCAAGACCGACATCCTCAACGAACAGGCACGGCACGGTCTGCGCAACATCGGCGCGGTCGAGGAAGGCACCCTGCGCAGCTTCAACTACATGCCCGGCGGCCGACGCCGCGACGCCATCTTCTACAGCGTCCTGCGCGCCGAATGGCCCCAGGTGAAACAGCGCCTGACCACCGGCTAGGACCTGTCCCAGGCATCGACGACCGGACAACGATCAAGAGGCCGTTACGGATCACTCCGTAACGGCCTCTGATCTGCGACTCCTTCGAGTCGGGACGACAGGATTTGAACCTGCGACCCCTTGACCCCCAGTCAAGTGCGCTACCAAGCTGCGCCACGTCCCGGTGTACCGATCCCGCGGTTGCCCCGCGTGATCGCACAGACAAACCCTACCGCACACACGCCCCTGCTTCCGAGCGGTCACGGAACGGTCACCGAGGCACCAAGGACCACTTACCGCCCCATCCACCGCACTACCGTCGTCCCACCTGAAACACAACAGGGGGGACGATCATGAGCAACCCGTACACCACTGGCGGCAACGTACCGCCGGCATCGGGTCCAATACCGGCGCCGGCGCCGGACCGCCGGACCCCGAGATGGGCCCGCAAGAGATTCGTCCTGCCGGCTCTGGGGCTCGCGTTCTTCATCGGCATCGGCGCAGGTGCCGGGGAGGACAAGACCGAGCCGGCGTCGGCCGACCCGCGGCCCACCACGACCGTCACGGCCACGACCACGGCAACCGCCACGGTCACCGCCACGACGACTGCCGCGGCCGCGGCCGCGCCCGAACCCGCCCCCACGGTCACGGTGTTGGCGACGAGGACCGTGACGGCCGAACCCGCGGTCGACACCGGCACAGGCTCCGGCTCGGACTCCGGTTCCGACGGTGGCTCCGGCTCCGGCTCCGGTGACGAGGACGTGTACTACGCCAACTGCTCGGCAGCCCGCGCGGCCGGTGCCGCCCCGGTCCATGTCGGCGACCCCGGCTACGGCCGGCATCTCGACCGGGACGGCGACGGCACCGGCTGCGAGTGACCGGTCCGGGCGTCAGGCGTTCGGGTCGAACGCGATGCCCGCCGGCTTGGCCGCCGCCAGGTGGGAGGTGAAGCTGCCGTCCTTGAGGCCGAAGTGGGCGCTCCCCCAGTTGGCGGCGGTCAGAGCGTCGCGGATGCCTGCCGGGTAGCCGTTCCAGCCGACCAGTGCCGGGAACTGCCAGGTTCCCTCGTGGTTCTCCGGCGGCTCGTCGGCGGCGGTCGCGAGGCGGAAGCAGTGCGTGCTGATGCCGTCCTTGTGGTAGACGATCTTGGGGTGGGTGCCGTCCCAGCGGACCTGGTTCCGGGCGTGGATGCTGAAGCTGCCGTGGTTGGAGGTCGACACGTACTGCGCCACGTCGCCCTGCACCCACACCACCACGTGCTCCCAGTCGTGCCGGTGCCCGCCGATGCTGCTGCCCGGGAGGGCCTGGTCCTTCTCGAAGTAGAGGCCGTAGACGATCGCGCACCAGCCGTTGTTGCACTTGTAACGGGAGTAGCCATTGGTGTTGTCGAGGTCGGAGGCGTCACGGCACTGCCCGTTGAGGGCGCCGGTCGGACTGAGCCCGCCGTTGAGGGTGCCCGTGGGACCGATGGCGGGGGTGGAGTAGCAGCCGTCCGTGTCGTAGTCGTAGGCCGGCTGGTACGTCTGCTCGGTGCTGTCCGCGTTGGCCGGCAGGGCCGAGGGCGGGGCGGCGAGGGCGGTGCCGGGAAAGGCGACGACGAGGGCGACCGCACTGCCGATGACGAGCGAGACTCTTCGGATGCGCGTGCGTCTCTTCGCCGGAGCAGCTTGAGCAGCTTGATCAGCCGGAGCGACTGGGGTCACGGGGGCCTCCTGATCGATGACGTCCCGGCAGGAACGGGAACGGGGCTCGGTCAGATTGGCATGCCCATATCACGCTCGATCGAGTCACTCGGGAGGCGTCGGCGTGTCGTGCGTCCTGTACATCGCCTGTATGTCCAGCTCCAGTTGGACCGTCGGACCGACCACCGCGATGCCCCTGGCCAGCATGGAACGCCAGTTGAGGGTGTAGTCCTCGCGGTGCAGTTCCGCTCGGGCGAGGGCCGCGCAGCGCAACTCCTCGCCGTAGCCGCCGTTGACCGACCCCAGGTAGGTCGTGTCCAGCGACATCGAGCGGCTCACTCCGTGCATCGAGAGCGAGCCCTGTACCACCCACTTGGCACCGGCCCGGTAGGAGAAACGCGAGCTCACGAAGTCGATGTACGGAAAGCGCTCGACGTCCAGGAAGTCCGCCGACCGCAGATGGTTGTCCCGCGTCCGGTTTCCGGTCGTGATGCTCGACGCGTCGATACGGACCTGCACCCGGGACTCGATCATTGACCGCGCCACCTGGATGCCGCCCTCGAACCGCTCGAAGCGACCGTGCACCTTGCCCATTCCGACGTGCTTGGCGATGAACCGGATCGCGGTGTGCGGCGGGTCGAACAGCCAGGTGCCGGGCACCGGCAGGTCCAGCGGCCGGGCCGGCTCCAACTGGACGCGCTGCGCCGGGAGCATCACACCGTCGAGGAGATCGACCGTCTCGCGGTACGGGGTCAGCCCCTCGGCCGCGACCATCACGCTGTAGCGGCCCGCCGGCAGCACCGCGAGGAAGTAGCCGTACGGGTCCGTCGTACCGCGTGCCAACACCTGGTGGGCGCCGGCCGCGCTCACCGTCACATCGGCGCCGCCCATCGGCTGGCCCAGCGGGTCGAGAACCTCGCACCTGAGGCCGCCGGCGCCGGACGGCAGGGAGAGCGAGAGGCCCGCGCGACCGGGGACGCCTTGGGGCCGCAGGCGCCTGAACAGTGCGAGGGTCATGGGGTTGCTGCCTTTCTGTTGTTCTGCTTTTCCTCGGTACGTCGGTACGTCGGTACGTCGGTACCTCGGTTGCCTCAGTCCGTCGGCTCGGGCGGCGCGCCCCGGTACGCCGCCCGCAGCACGCCGAGCACTCCCTCGGGGGTGACCTCGCGCGGGTTGGCGTACGGCTGCTGCCCGGTGACCTGGGCCGCCGCCGTCGTCACCTGGGCCTCGGTCAGGCCGAGTTCGGCGAGGGAGCGCGGGGCGCCGAGGCGTCCGGCCAGCTCCCACAGGGCAGTTGGGGCATCCGAGACGGCTCCCAGGGCCCGGGCGACGGCGTCGGCCGCGTCCGCTGCGGCGGGGGCGTTGTAGGCCAGGGCGTACGGCAGGACGACCGTGTGGGTCTCGGCGTGCGGCAGGCCGAAGGTGCCGCCGAGGACATGGCACAGCTTGTGGTGCAGGCCCATCGTGGTGGCGCCGAGGCAGGATCCGCACAGCCACGCCCCGTACAGGGCCCGGCCGCGCGCGTCGAGGGACGCGGGATCGGCGGCCACGTCCGGGAGCGCCTCGGCCATCGCCCGTACGCCCTCCCGCGCCATCAGGGAGACGAGCGGTGACGCGTCGGGGGCGTACAGCGCCTCCACCGCGTGCGCGATCGCGTTGATACCGCTGGTCACCGAGAGAGGGACGGGCAGAGAGAGAGTCAGTTCGGGGTCGTACACGACACTGCGCGGGAGGACGGTCCGGTCGCGGCCGGTGCGTTTCACGCCCTGCTCGGTCAGGCCCCAGACGGGGGTCATCTCCGAACCGGAGTAGGTGGAGGGCACGGCGATCAGCGGCAGCCCGGTGCGCAGCGCGATCGCCTTGCCAAGTCCGATCGCCGAACCGCCGCCGACCGCCACACACCCGTCGGCGCCCACCGCGAGCGCCACCTCGACGGCACGGTCGGCGACATCGACGGGTACGTGCATCCGCGCCCCGTCGTGCAGTCCGGCGAGCGCCGGTCCGAGCGAGTCGGCGACCGCCTGTGCGGTGTCCTTCCCGCGCGCCCCGCACACCACCAACAGCCGTCGCAGACCGAGCCGTTCGGCCTCCCCGGCCGTCGCGGTCACGGCGGCGCCGGCCCGTAGCACGACCCGCATCGGCTGGGCCGCGTACACGAAGTCCGTCGCGGTGCTCACGACTTCTCCAGCACGAGATCGAAGCGCGCGTGACGGAAGGGGTTCGGGAGGCCGAACTCCCTTGCCAGGGACGGGTCGTCGTTCTCGGTGAAGTCCTGGACCAGGCTCTCCTTCACCGCGAACACGGCGTCCGAGTCCAGGTATTCGCTGCCCGCCACGAAGATGTGGGTGGTGACGGGCGCGTGACCGTCGGCCGTGGCGATGAAGTGGATGTGGGCGGGACGGTAGGGGTGACGGCCGGTGGCCCGGAGCAGCTCGCCGACCGGGCCGTCCGTCGGGATCGGGTACGGGCTCGGCACACAGGTGCGGAACCAGAAGCGGCCCTCCGCGTCCGCCGTGAAGAGCCCGCGGCCGTTGCCCGGCGGCTGGACGTCCGGCTGCTGGACGTCGTAGTAGCCCTCGGCGTTGGCCTGCCAGACGTCAAGTACCGCTCCGGGCAACGGAGTTCCGTCCCGGTCGAGCACCCGCCCGCTGACCGCGCACGGCTCGCCGGCGCCCACCAGGTCGATGTCGGCGCCGAGTTCGCGTACCGGCGACTCGGTCATGTGGAAGGGGCCGAGCACGGTCGACTCGGTGGCGCCCGGGTCGCGGTGGCCGTTGAGGGTCTCCACGAGCATCGAGACGCCGAGGACGTCCGACAGGAGGATGAACTCCTGCCGGGTGTCGGTGCACATCTGCCCGGTCGCTGTCAGGAAGCCGATGGCCCGCTCCCACTCCTCGATCGTCGGCTCGGTCTCCCGTACGAAGGCGTGAAGGTGCCGGGTGAGGGCGGTGAGCAGTTCGCGCAGGCGTGGGTCGGCGGTCCCGCTCAGGCTGTCGACGACGGCTTCGGTGACGGCGGTCGTGAATCCGGCGCCTTCACCCGTGCCCGTTTCAGTGGTCATTGCGCGCTCCTCGTACGGTCCCGTCAGGCATGTCCGAGGATCTGCCGCAGCGCGTCCGTGAGCAACTGTTCGGCGTTCTCGGCCGCTTCGGCGTGTCGGAAGGCGACGAACCCGTCCGGGCGTACGAGGAGTACGCCCGCGTCGGACACCTCGCTGAGGCCGGCCCAGTCGCCGTACGGGTCCTCGTACTCCTGGCCGGGGCCGACGACGACCGTGGCGATGTCGAGGGGCTGGGCCTTCGCCGCGCGCAGCCAGGCGTCGCCGCCGATGCCGGTGAGGAGGGTGAAGCGGCCCCGGCCCACGGTGTCGAGGGTGGACAGGGTGCGGGTGCCGGAGGTGAGCCAGGCGTGCGGGAGCCTGGCGCCGGGGCGGGTGGAGGGCTGGTGGTGCAGCTCGGGGTCGCGGGCGAAGCCGGGGTCGGGGGTGCCGTCGGGGACGATCGCGGCGGACTCGTAGCGCTGGTTGAGGTCGACTCCGTGGGCGTTGAACTCGTACACCTTGGCGGCGATCGCCTCGCGCAGCCGGGCGCGCTGCTTCGCGGCGGCCTCGGTGGCGTCCTTGCGGGCGGCGATGTTCGCCCACAGTTCGTCGGGGGTCTGCGGGGAGAGTCCGTCGAGCGCCTCGAAGACCGGGGCTGTCTCGGCGATGGACTTGTTGGCGCGGGTGACGATCTGCTTGCCGACGGGGGCGCGTTCGGCGGTGTAGCTGTCGAGCAGCGAGGGGGCGGCGACGCCGTCGAGGACCAGCTTCAGCTTCCAGGCCAGGTTGTAGGCGTCCTGGATGGAGGTGTTCGAGCCGAGCCCGTTGGACGGCGGGTGCCGGTGGACGGCGTCACCGGCACAGAACACGCGCCCGTTCGCGTACGTCTCGGCGTACATCTCGTTGACCGTCCAGGCCGAGGACGACTTGACGGTCACGGGGATGTCGTCGTCGCCGATGAGCCTGCGGACGACTCCCTCGGCGTACTCGGTGGTGAGGTCGGGGGCGCCGGCGCTCACGTCGTAGCCCCAGACGATCATCCACTCGTTCCAGGGGCGGACGTTGCGGACGAGCCCCGCGCCGATACCGCCGACGGTCGCGCCAGGGGCGAGAACCCAGTAGAGGGTGGAGGGGCGGTGGGCCGTGTACTTGGTGAGGTCGGCGTCGAAGACGATGTTGATGCTGCCGGCGACGCCCATCTGGCCACCCATGGGCAGTCCGGCGTCCTCGGCGACCTTCGAGCGACCTCCGTCGGCGCCGATCAGATAGCGGGCGCGGATCTCGTACGTGTCCCCGCGCAGCCGGTCGCGGACGGTGGCGGTGACACCGCCCGCATCCTGAGTGTGCGTCAGATACTCGGTCTGGAAACGGAGTTGGGCGCCTCGCGCGATCGCCGCGTCGACGAGGACCGGCTCCATCAGGTGCTGCGGCATGTCGCACATGCGGGTGGGGCTCGCCAGTTCGTGCGCGGCCTGGACGAGCGGGTCGTTGCCCCAGGAGCGGACCCGGCCCAGCTCCTCGCCGGCCAAGCTGGTGCAGAAGGTGGTGTTGCCCATCAGGTGCTGGGGCGTGGCCTTGGCGACCACGTCCGCCTCCACACCGAGGTCGCGCAGGACCTCCATCGTGCGCTGGTTGGTGATGTGCGCGCGGGGCGTGTCGGCGAGGCTCGCATACCGGGTGACGACGATGTTGGGCACGCCGTAGGTGCTCAGCGCGAGCGCGGCGGTCGCCCCCGCCGGGCCGCTGCCCACGATCAGTACGTCGGTGTCGACAACGGTGTGCACGGGTGACGCTCCAGATTCCGGACGGACTGCCGTCCATGATCGTGGAGCTGTACGGCGGTTTGTGGGTGTCTCAATACGAGACACCTCCACGACGGCCGCCGCACCCGGCCCGATACGGTGAGTGGCGCCATGACCACAGCCGAAGACACAGCCCAGGGCTCCCCCGCTCTCCTCCTGCTCAGTCAGGCACGCCAACGGTTCCTGACCGGGCGTCCGCTGCCCGACGACGTCCCGGACGAGGCCGTCGCCGCCTGGCGGCGCGCCCGCTTCCTCGGCGTACGGCACGACGAGCACGAGCACGCCACCGTCGACGGGCGGACGGCCGGGTCGGCGCTGCTGGGCGCGGCCCGGCCCGTCCTCGAACGGCTCGCCCCGGCGCTCGGCCGGTCCGCGCTGCTGCTCACCGACGAGCGGCTGCGGGTGCTGTGGGCCGGGGGCGGCATGCCCGGAGGCGAGTTGCGCCGCGATCTGGCCGAGCGGGAGGTCGGGCACAACAGCGCGGCGCTCGCCCTGCGCACCCGTCGGCGCGCCGAGGTGCACGGCCCCGAGCACTTCCTCGACGTGTGGCAGAACGTGTCCGCGGTCAGCGTGCCGGTGTGCGACCCGGAGTCCGGCCGCCCCCTCGGCACGGTCACGGTCGCCTCCGGTCTGTGCGCCGACGCGGGCCCGCATCCCGGCGCCGCCCTCGCGGAGGCAGCGGCGGCGGCGGTGGAGGCGCAACTGCTGGCCCGCTCCCGCACGGCGGAACGGACACTCCTCGACGCCTATGAACACGCGGTGCGCGGAACCGACGGCCAGGGCGGCGGGCGGGTACGCGCGGTGGTGGCCCTGGACGGGCAGAGCCGGCTGATCAGCGAGGCGGCGGTGCGGCTGGTCTCACCGCAGGTGCTGGAGTCACTGGAGCGGGGCGCACGAGCGCTGGCGGGTTCGGCGGGTTCGGCGGGTTCGGCGGGTTCGGCGGGTTCGGCGGGTTCGGCGGGTTCGGCGGGTTCGGCGGGTTCGGCGGGTTCGGCGGGTTCGGCGGG